>NZ_JBAGKF010000001.1:0-1474209 GCF_037034185.1 Amycolatopsis sp. VC5-11
CCTCGTCGGAGATCAGGGCTTCCAGCGCGGGCAGCGCGGCGATGATCGACTCGCGAGCCTCGGGCGTGAGCCGGTCGAGGCGGCGGTTGAGTTCCTGCACGCGGGTGGACCGCACGCCGGAGACGAGGCGTTCGCCTTCCTCGGTGGCGCGGGCGAGCCAGGCGCGCCGGTCGACCGGGTCGGATTCGCGCGTGACGTAACCGGCCTCCACCAGGGTGGCCACGATCCGCGACATCGTGGCCGCCGCGACGCCTTCCTTCGCGGCGAGGTCGCCGAGGCGCAGTTCGCCGAAGTGTACGAGCGTGGCCAGCGCGGAAATCGACCCGTGTCCGGGCCCGGGCGCGCCCGCCTGGCGCAGCGAGCGGGAAAGCCGCCCCACCGCTAGATACAACCGGCCCGTTACGTCCTGGACCGAGGAAAGAGTCACGATCGGCTCCTTCTGACGCTGGTGCCCGCCGCTGGGTGCGCCGGAAAGGGTGCCGTCAACCATACGGCGTACCCGTGCTCAATCCGTGTCAAGCGCGGGCGAAATCACCACAACCCGACTATTTGTGCAGCTTGGCCGCCCCATTCAGAGCACCGACACGTCGAGCGGCAGCTCGGCGGGCGGCGGCAGCGGCGCGGCGGCCTCCGCCCGGAACGACTGCAGCAGGTAGCCGGCGAGCCGCCGCGACGCCGCCGGTGCCGCGGCTCCCGCGCCCGATCGCAGCCCGCCGTTCGCCAGCAAGATCAACGACAGGTCGGAAACCGCGAAGTCAGCCCGCAGCGCACCGGCGTCCTGCGCCCGGCGGATCAACTCGGCGAATGCCCGCAACGCCCGGTCCCGCAACTCGGCGAAGGCGGCTTGATCCGGCAGCGCGGTCACGATCGCGGCGGAGAAACCGTGGTTGCGCGCCTGCATCGAGCACACCTCCTCGATCACCCGGCAGAACCCACGCCACGGATCGGGGTCGGCGAGCGCTTCGTCGAGCATGCCCGCGCACTCGGCCATCGGCTCCGCGAAGGCTTCCGCGACCAGATCGGCCTTCGTCGGGAAATGGCGGTACACCGTGGCGACGCCCAGACCCGCGCGGCGCGCCAGCTCGCTCATCGACACGTCGAGCCCCTCGGTCTCGAACGTGCGCTCGGCGACCTCGAGGAGGTGCGCGCGATTGTGGGCGGCGTCGGTGCGCAACCGAGTCGATTTTTCCGGCACTCTCTCACTTTACGTGAATCGGAAGCCCCTTTCCACTTTCCGTGCTAGAAGTGGAACATGCCTTCCACTTCGATGCGCGCCATCACCTACGACCGCTACGGACCACCGGAAGTCCTGCGCGAGACCACCCTTCCGACGCCGACGCCCGGCCCCGGCGAAGTCCTCGTCCGAGTGCGCGCCCTGACAGTCAACGGCGGCGAACTGGCCATGCGGTCCGGGAAGCTGCTTCCGTTCAGCGGCAAGCGTTTCCCCAAGCGAATCGGCGTAGACCTGGTGGGTGAGGTCGTCGATCCCGGAACCAGCCGGTTCACGCCCGGCGACCTAGTCTGGGGCGGCGGGCGGCGGATGGGCACCGCCGCCGAGTACCGCGTGCTGGCCGCGGATCGGCTGGACCACGTGCCTGCCGGGCTGGATCCCGCGCAGGCCGCGTCGCTGCTGGCGGGCATCACCGCGATCACCGCACTGCGGGACAAGGCCCATCTGAAACCGGGCGAACGCCTGCTGGTCCGCGGCGCGACCGGCGGGGTCGGCTTTGTGGCCACACAACTCGGCAAAGCAATGGGCGCGCACGTGACCGGTCTTGCCAGCGCCAAAAATCTTGAACTGGCAAGGGACCTCGGCGCGGACGCCGCACTCGACTACCGCGATCCGGGCGACCTGGGGAAGTTCGACGTCATCCTCGACACCGTGGGCCGAGACCTAGACACGTTCCGGCAGCTGCTGACCCCGCGCGGACGGATGGTCGCGATCGCGTTCGACCTCAACCGTCCGGCCCGTGCGGTTGGCTATGTCGCGGCCAATTCGCTACGACGTCGGCGGTGGGTGCGGGGGTTCAGCGGCAACCCGAAGGCAGACCTGCTGGCTGACCTGAGCCGCTGGGTCACCGCCGGGTTGGTGCGACCGTTGGTGGACCGGGTGTTTCCGTTGGCGGACATCGCGGGGGCGCATCGAGCACTCGAGGAAGGCGGGGTGCGCGGCAAAGTGGTGATCTCAGTTCCGTGAAGTGCGCGCACCGGCGCTGACGCACCCTGACCGACCAGCTGTTAAGCCTTTCCCGCGTGAGCTTTGAAGAGACACTCGAGCTGGTCGCCGCTCTGATTTTCCCGATGAATGTGCAGGCTGGCGGCATCAGCGAAGCCCTTCCGCTCACCACCGTCAATCTCGACAAGCAAGCGCGGATGCCTCGACCGAGGTTGATACGAACCATACTGGTCAACAGACCACAGAGCCACCGGGCCACCGTGCCCGATGCTCAATCCCATTTCCGAAACGCCGAAAAACAGGATCTTAATAATGTCCAGATCAGGATCCGCGCGCTCGCACCATTCCGTTGTCCTCAATTCCAGCACCGAGTGCCCGGCACCATAGGACCAGACCCTGAAGTGCCGATCACTCGACCACAGGAGTTCTCGCTTCACGCCACTCACGAACCGTTCCTCCCACGCGTGAACCCGAAGGCAGATCTGCTCGCCGACCTGAGCCGGTGGGTCACCGCCAGGTTGGTGCGACCGTTGGTGGACCGGGTGTTTCCGTTGGCGGATATCGCCGACGCACACCGCACGCTCGAAAGCGGCGGTGTGCGCGGCAGAATCGTCGTCGAGGTGTAGCTCAGCGAGGCGGACTGGACGCCTGCGCCCAAAACCGCTGCGGCACCCTTCCCGCGCCGCGCGCCAGGTACCCCGCCTCCACCGCGCTCCGCATCGCCAAGGCCATTCGTTCCGGGTCCGCCGCCCGGGTCACTGCGGTCGACAGCAGTACCGCCGAGCAGCCGAGTTCCATGGCCAGCGTGGCATCCGACGCGGTGCCGATCCCCGCGTCCAGCACGATCGGCACCGACGCGCGCGAGACGATCAGTTCGATGTTGTGCGGGTTCCGGATTCCCAGCCCAGTACCGATCGGAGCACCGAGCGGCATCACCGCGGCGCAGCCCGCCTCCTCCAGGCGCAGGGCGAGCACCGGATCGTCGTTGGTGTACGCGAACACCGTGAAACCGTCCGCCACCAGGCGTTCGGCTGCTTCCAGGGTTTCCAGCGGATCGGGCAGCAGGGTGCGGTCGTCGGCGTGCACCTCGAGTTTGATCAGGTTCGTTTCCAGCGCTTCGCGGGCCAGCTGGGCGGTGAGCACGGCTTCCGCCGCCGTGCGGCAGCCTGCGGTGTTCGGCAGCAGCTCGATGTCCAAGCGCCGCAACAGCTCCAGTACGCCCGAGCCGCCTTCGGCGTCGGCTCGGCGCATCGCCACGGTGGTGAGCTGGGTGCCCGACGCGACGAGCGCTCGTTCCAGCACTTCGAGATTCGCCGCGCCACCGGTGCCAATGATCAGTCGCGACGACAGCTTGTGTTCGCCGATGATCAGGTCGTCCATGCTCAACCTCCTTGAACCGCGGTCAGCACTTCGAGCTGCGCGCCCTTCGGCACGACCGCTTCTTCCCATTCGCCACGCCGCACGACCTCGCCGTTGACCGCGACGGCCACACCCCTGCGTTCCGCTCCCAGCGCGTCGAGGACCGCGGAAACGGTGCTGTCGTCGGGGAATTCCCGCCATTCGCCGTTGACCTTGATCTCCATCAGACTCGCTCCTTCTCGACCAGACGGGCGGGCGTCGCCGCGGCGACCTCCGGCGGCGGGGCTTCGCCGGCCAGCCACGCGACCACGGCGTCCGCAGTCGCGGGCGCCATCAGCAAACCGTTGCGGTGATGTCCTGTCGCCGCGTACACGCCTTCGCTCACTTCGCCGATGTACGGCAGAGCGTCACGGCTCGCAGCACGCAGTCCGGCAGCGACTTCCACCAGCTCGTACTCCGTGATGCCGGGCAGAATACGTTCCGCGCCTTCCAGTAACTCGCGTACGCCGCGCGCGGTGACAGCCTGATCGAAACCGGCTTCGTACTGCGTCGCGCCAAGGACCAGTTCGCCGTCTTCTCGCGGTACCAGATAGATCGGCCGCCCTTCGACCATCGCGCGCACCGTGTACGGCGGAGGCGGCAGACAGCCACGACGCGGACGCAGTCGCAAAATCTCGCCCTTCAGCGGGCGTACGGCGTGCTCCAGCAACGGATGCAGCTGCCCGGTCCACGCCCCCGCAGCGAGGATCACCGGGCCGGACACGTCGGAAAGGCTCTCGAGCCGCTCGCGCCGGAACTCGACCCCACGCTTCGTAGCCGCTTCGCTCAGCGCTGTGAGCAGTTTCCGGTTGTCCACGGCTAAATCACCCGGGACGTGCAGGCCGCTGCGCACCGCACCGACGCCCGGCGCGAGCCGCTTCGCCTCGCGGCCGGTGAGCGTCTCGACGTCGCGACCGAGCGAACGCAGGTACCCGGCGAGGATGTCGAGGTGCCCGGCATCGGCGCTGTCGAACCCGACGACGATCGTGCCGTGCTCGGCCAGCCCGGGATCGGTGCCCTCGTCGGCGAGGTCGCGTGCGAAGCCTGGCCAGCGCCGCAGCGACGCTTCCCCCAGGCTGAGCACGGCTTCCTCGCCCGGCCACGCCTCGGTGACCGGTGCGAGCATCCCGCCGGCCAGCCAGGACGCCCCGCCGCGCGCGGGCTCCGGGTCGACGACCGTGACGCGCCATCCGCGAGCGGCCGCACGCCAGGCGACGGACAGCCCGATGACGCCGCCGCCGACGACAGTGACGGTTGTGGTGCTGGTGTTCACAGTGGAATCACGCTCCCTGCGCCGGCATGACCCGGATCAGGTTCCACGGTCGGAGCGGCAGCTCCCTCTCAGCCCGTTGCCTCGGGCTCCCGTGCGGACTCCCACACCGTAGCGCGCGGGTAACGTCACCGCCATGCCTGCCTTGACCGGAGACCAAATTCGCACCCGGCTAGCCGACGCCCGGCTGTACCTGTGCACCGACGCCCGCACGTCCCGAGGCGACCTCGCCGAGTTCGCCGACGCAGCCTTGGCGGGCGGCGTGGACATCATCCAACTGCGGGACAAGACCGGCGGCGCCCCGCTCGAGGCCAAGCAGGAGATCGCAGCACTGGAAGTCCTGGCAGAGGCCTGCGCCCGACACGGAGCGCTGCTCTCGGTAAACGACCGTGCGGACGTAGCGCTGGCCGTCGGCGCCGACGTCCTGCACCTGGGCCAAGACGACATCCCAGTCTCCCTGGCCCGACGAGTCCTGGGCGACGACGTAGTCATCGGCCGATCCACCCATTCGGAGGAGCAAGCCACAGCAGCCGCCACCGAGGCAGGAGTGAACTACTTCTGCACCGGCCCCTGCTGGCCCACCCCGACGAAGCCCGGCCGCTTCGCCCCCGGCCTGGACCTGGTCCGCTCAACCGCAGCGAGCAACACCGAACGCCCGTGGTTCGCCATCGGCGGCATCGACGAACCCCGCCTACCCGAAGTACTGGCCGCAGGCGCGACCCGCATCGTCGTCGTCCGAGCAATCACCGAGGCGGAAGACCCCAAAGCAGCCGCACAAACCCTACGAGCCCACCTGGGATAACCACGCCCGCCGACCCACCCAAGGCGAGCCACCCAACCGCACCGGTGCCCCCAACGAGCGAGGCACCCACACCTCCCCCGCACCCCGATACGAAGCTCCCCTGCGGTTCGGGGGTGCTTGTCAAGGCATCTTTCCCGCCTTGACAAGCACCCCCGAACCGTCAGCACAATCAAGCTTCGGGGTGCCCCACGCAACCACCGTGCGCAATGTCGCCGCCAGGCGACGAGCTACTCCCCACCATTAGACGGAACCGCAGGCGCAGTAGCCGTCTGACTACCACTAGGCGCCTGCGAACTACTAGACGGCTTAGACGAAGAAGTCGGCGCCTGACTCTCCCGCGTAGCCTGCGAAGACGGCGGCGCACTAGCCGTAGTAGTAGGCGCAGACGTCGGACCGTTAGACCGAGACTCCCCAGTCGGCGGCGCCTGCGGCTGAGTACTGGGCGTGTTGTCCGGATGATCATCCCGCTGCTGACTGGTCTCCGGCTGCCGAGGAATCAACCCAGTCGACACATTCCCCTTAGTCGTCCAGTCAATCCCCACCAGCACAACCAACGCCACGACAAACGCGACCACACTGGACGCGATGATCAACGGCCACCGCATCTTCCGCAGCTTCTCGCCCAGACCTTCAGCCGCATCCGGCTGAGTAGGACGCAACCGAACCGTCGGCATGTTCGCCACGTCAGCGTCGACATGCACCGTCGCCGCGTCGCCGGAACCGGACTCCCGCACCGCCTCCACCGGCACCAGCGCACCGCGACTGCGCCGCGCCGCCGTCTCCATCGCCTTCCGCGCGGCATCGCGAGTGCGCTGCAAAGACCGCAGGTACAACTCGCCGCCGACGGTGCTGACCACACTGGCCACCCCGGCGCCGATGACTGTTCCCGCGACCCCCAGCGTCGAACCCAGCAACGCGGCGGTGACCGCCGCGAGCGCCGCGGCGAGCACCGAGGTCATGCGGAGTTTCTTCTTGTCCTCCGCGGTTTCCTTCTGCTCCTCGCTCATGATTCCGATCTGATCGTTTCCCAGCCCTGTTCCCTGCTTCTTCAACGGTTAAGTCGTCCGAGGTGCTCCCTTCGTTGCCCCGGCGTGAGGGACGCCACGTTGACTGTCCACAATGGATAGACTAAAGCTCACACTTTCCTGACATACTCGCCTCATGCACCTCGTGACGATCTCCGACATCGAAACCGCGGCCGGACGGCTGAAGGGCACCGCGGTGCACACCCCGCTGCTGCGCCAGCTCTGGGTTCCCGGCGAATTCTGGGTAAAACCCGAGAGCCTGCAACCGATCGGCGCGTTCAAGATCCGCGGCGCGTACAACGCGATCGCCGCGCTCACCGACGCCGAACGGGAACGCGGCGTGGTCGCGTATTCGAGCGGCAACCACGCGCAAGCGGTCGCCTACGCCGCGCGCGAATTCGGGATCACCGCGGTGATCGTGGTGCCGGACGTCACGCCGCGGCTGAAGGTCGAAGCGACCCGCCGCTGGGGCGCGGAAGTTCGCGAAGTGCCGATCGCGGAACGGGAATCGGCGGCGCTCGCCCTCGCCGAGGAACGCGGCCTCACGCTGATCCCGCCGTTCGACCACCCGGACATCATCGCCGGGCAGGGCACCGTCGGGCTGGAGATCGCACAGGACCTCCCGGACGTCGAGACTGTGCTGGTCCCGATCAGCGGCGGCGGCTTCGCCTCCGGGGTCGGCGTGGCGATCAAGGCGAAGTGCCCGAACGCGAAGGTCTACGGCGTCGAACCGGAACTGGCCGCCGACACCGCCGCCAGCCTCGCCGCGGGCGAGATCGTGGAGTGGCCCATCACGGACCGCGCCCGAACCATTGCGGACGGCCTGCGCGCGCAACCGTCCGAGCTCACGTTCGCGCACCTGCGGCACGTCCTGGACGGCGTGATCACGGTGACCGAGGACGAAATCCGCGACACCGTCCGCGCGCTCGCCCAGCAGGGCCGCCTGGTGACGGAACCCAGCGGCGCGACCGCTCCGGCCGCCTACCTGCACCACGCCGACGAACTCCCCGGCGGACGCACCGTCGCGGTCGTTTCCGGCGGCAACATCGATCCGGCGATGCTGGCCGAACTGCTCGCCTAGCCGAGCACCCAATGCGGCGCTCGGTGCATCTAGCGCACCCAATGCGGCATTCGGTGCGTCTAGCGCACCCAATGCGGCGCTCGGTGCGTCTAGCGCACCCAAAGTGGCGTTCGGTGCGTTTAGCGCACCCAAAGTGGCATTGGGGATGTTCAAGGCCGGTCACCAGTTGACGGTCTGCGCCTGCCGGTCCAGGTAGTGCAGCCCGCCCTTGCCCGCCCAAGCTTCGATCGTGTCGGCGACTCCGGGGATGCTCTCGTCGACGGTCAGCCGCGCGCTCGGGCCGCCCAGGTCCGTCTTCACCCAGCCCGGCGCCATCAGCAGCAGGGTGCGCGGGTCGTCGGCGTGCCGTGCGGCGAAGCTGCGCATGAGCTGGTTCAGCGCGGATTTGCTCGCCCGGTAGACCTCGAAGCCGCCGTTCGTGTTGCCGGAGACGCTGCCCTGGCCCGACGACATCACGCCGATGGTGCCCGTCGAGGGAACCAGGTCCTGCAGGGTTTCGACAACGCGCATCGGGCTCAGCGCGTTGGTCACCATGACCTGGGTGAAGTCCTCGGTGGACACGTCGGCGAAGGTCGCCGAGGGGTCGGTCGTGTAGTTGGTCCCGGCGTTGACGAACAGCAGGTCGAACCGGCCCGACCGGGCACGCAGCGCGGCGACCTGCTCGGGCGCCGTGATGTCGACGGTCTCCACCGTCAACCTGCCCTCGGCCGATTTGGCCAGCTCGTGCAGTGCGGACGGCGTGCGTTCGGTCGCGGTGACCTGCCAGCCGCGACGGAGGAACTCGGCGGCCAGCGCGTAGCCGAGCCCCCGCGACGCCCCGATGATCAACGCGCTCTTGCCTGTGGTCATGACTTCCCCTTAGCTATCAATTGATAGTTAACCTACTTCGCCGGGGAGATACCTGTCAAACGATAGGTATTGGGCTACGCTGGCCGGGTGAAAGACGAACAGCTCTTCGAGTTGGCCGACCTGATCCTCGCGGTGGCCCGGCACATCAACGCCGCCAAGGAAGCCAATGCCGAGTCGGGGACGCCGCTGGAAGGAGCGGTGATGCGGTTCGTCGACCGGCACCCCGGAACGACGGTCAACGCCGCGGCCGAGGCGACCCAGATGATCTCCAGCAACGTCAGCCGAGCCGTGCGGGGCCTGGAGAACAAGGGGCTGCTGCGCCGCGAAGCCGATCCCGACGACGCCCGCCGAGTACGGCTCTACCCCACCGACAAGGCAGCGGAGAACCTGCAACGGCTGCGCGACACATGGTCCGCTCTGCTGGAGGGAACGAAACCGGCCGAGGCCAGCGCCTTGATCACTGCCTTGCAGAGCATCGAGACCCGGCTAGTCGCCCGATCCCGCAGCACCACGTAGGCCAGCCAGCATTCCCACAAAGAATCAGCGATGCCCGCCCGGATGGACGTGCGTGGGCGGCCCTTCCACCCCGCAATGCAGACAATCCCCGGGATGCGGCGAATCGTCCGGTTCGGCAGCGCCGAGCACCCCGTTGTGAATTCCTAACGCGATCAGCCCGCCGACGATCGCCAGCACCGCACAGATCACCAACGCCGTCTGCCATCCGGCGGTCAGCGCGGTCGGATCGCGGTAAGCCGAACCGGTCAGACCCGCCGCGGCGGGCAGGACTGCCACCGCCAGAAGTCCACCCGATCGGGCGATCGCGTTGTTGACCCCGGACGCGACCCCGGCGTACCGGTCCGGGGCGGCGGCCAGCACAGTCGCGGTCACCGGGGCGACCACAGTGGCCAGTCCCAGCCCGAACACCACCACCGCGGGCAGCACCGACCCGAGGTACGACGACCCCGGTCCGACCCGCGTCAGCAGCAACATCCCGACGCCGACGACGATCGGCCCGACCACCAGCTGCAGCCGCGGTCCGATCCGCTGCGCGAGCGCCCCTGAGCGGCCGGAGAGCAACAGCATGATCACCGTGATCGGCAATCCGGCCAGCCCGGCCAGCGTCGGCGAATACCCCAGCGACACCTGAAGCTGCAGAACCAGCAGCATCATCACGCCGCCGAGCGCCGCGTAAACCACGAACGTCAGTGCGTTCGACAGCGTGAACGTCCGGTCGCGGAACAACGAAGGCGGCACCAGCGGTTCGGCAGCCCGGTGCTGGAGCCACAGAAACATCCCGAGCCCGGCGACACCGACCACCAGCGCGACCAGCACGACCGGATCGCCGATCCCGCGTACCGGCGCCTCGACCAGCGCACCGGTCACCCCGGCCAGCCCGAGCGCGCCGATCGCAGCGGCGACATAATCCGGATGTCCGGTCGCCGCGGTATCGCGCGACTCGGGCACGAACCGCCGCGCCATCAGCACGACAATCACCGCGAGCGGCAGGTTGATCAGGAACGCCAGTCGCCACGACCACGCCTGCACCAGCAGTCCGCCGAGCAGCGGGCCGACCGCCGCGGCGATTCCGCCGAGCCCGGACCACGAGCCGATCGCCCGCGCGCGGTCTTCGTGCGAGAACGACGACTGCAGGATCGCCAGCGAACCCGGCGTCAGCAACGCCCCGCCGATTCCCTGCAGCACCCGGAACAGCACGAGCAGCTCGGTCGACGTCGCCGCCGCGCACAGCCCGGACGCGAGCCCGAACCACACGACCCCGATCAGGTACACCCGCCGCCTGCCGTAGCGGTCGCCGAGCGACCCGGCGACCAGGATCAGCGCGGCCAGCGCCAGCAGGTAGCCGTCGAGAATCCACTGCAGACCGGCGACGGACGCGCCCAGCTCCTCGCCGATCCGGGGCAGCGCGACGTTCACGATCGTGCCGTCGAGCATCGCCATCCCCGACCCGAGGATGGTCGTCCAGAGCACGCCGCGAGCCGCGGGCGTGCCCCAGCGGATGCCGGTGTCCCCCGCGACACTCACGCGATCAGGGCAGCAGCGTGGTGACGAACTTGTACCGGTCGCCGCGATAGACCGCGCGGGCGAACTCGACCGGCTTGCCGTCGGTGGCGAACGAATGCCGGGTCAGCATCATCACCGGCATGCCGACGTCCGCGCCGAGGATCTCCGCTTCCTGCGGCCCGGCCAGCGACGTCTCGATCGTCTCCTCCGCGCGCTCCAGCTCGACGCCGTAATGCTCGCGCAGCACCGCGTACAGCGAACCGCCCGCGGTGATGTGCTTGCGCAGCCCGCGGAACCGGCCGAGCGGCAGGTGCGTGGTCTCGAGCGCCATCGGCTGGCCGTCGGCGAGCCGGAGCCGGCGCAGCCGCAGGATCTTCGCGCCGTTGCGCAACTGCAGCAGCTTCGTCATCTCGCCCTCGACCGGAAGCTCTTCGAGTTCCAGTAACTGGGACGACGGCTTCAGGCCCTGCTTGCGCATGTCCTCGGTATAAGAGGACAGCTGCAGCCGCTGCGCGAGCTTCGGCTCGGCGGCGAAGGTGCCCTTGCCCTGGACGCGGTGCAGTCTGCCCTCGGCGGTGAGATCCGCCAGCGCCTGGCGCACGGTGGTGCGCGAAACGGTGAATTCTCCCGCCAGCGCCCGCTCGGTCGGGATCGGCGATCCCGGCGGCAGTGCGTCGAGCAGGTCCAGCAGATGCTGCTTCAGCGCCCAGTACTTGGGTTCGCGCTGCCCTCGCGCAGCAGTCCCCGCCTCGCTCGCGGGGGGTGTCTCCAGCATGCCCGGCTCCCTCAGTCTTCCCACATTAAACGCGCCACTGCCCCGTGAGGAAACGTACCCTTCTCCCGACCCGCTCCGCCCGGCTAGCATTGGTCTAGACCTGACCGGACGCCGCTCAGCACACCGGGACACCCGTCCCGGCGGAGAGGAAAGTGATGACCCAACTACGTCCCGGCGAGCACATGGCCGCGGAAATCTCGGAGCAGCCCAGCATTCTGGCCGGGCTGGTCGAGCGGCGGTCCGGCATCGCAGCAGTCGCGGAAAAGATTTCACAGAACCCGCCGCGGTTCGCCCTGCTCGCCGCTCGCGGTTCGAGCGACCACGGCGCGCTGTACGCGAAATACCTGATCGAGGTACTCCTCGGCCTCCCGGCCGGGCTCGTGTCCCCGTCCACCGCGACGCTCTACGGCGCCCGTCCGGACCTGCGCGACGTGCTCTTCATCACCGTCAGCCAGAGCGGCGGGTCGCCCGACCTGATCGAGGTAACCGAGGCCGCCCGCCGTCAGGGCGCGCTGACCGTGTCGGTCACCAACACCCCGGACTCGCCGCTGCGCGCGGCTTCGGAACTGGGCGTGGACATCGGCGCCGGGGTCGAGAAGGCGGTCGCGGCGACCAAGACGTACTCGGCGACGCTGATGGCGCTGTACCTCTTCATCGACGCGATCCGCGGCGGCAAGGGCGAGGACGCGGAGAAGATCGGCGAACTGGCCCAGCAGACGCTCGACGGCGCCGCCGAAGGCGTGCAGCGCGCGGTGGACCGCTATCGCTTTGTCGACCGGGTGCTCACCACCGGCCGCGGCTACTCCTACGCCAGTGCGCTCGAAGCCTCGCTGAAGCTCGCCGAGACGAGCTACCTCGCGGCCCGCGCGTACAGCGGCGCGGACCTGCTGCACGGTCCGGTCGCGGCGGTCGACGGCGAGACCGCCGTGCTCGCCGCCACCAGCCTCGGCCGCGGCGGCGAGGCCATGCGCGAGGTCCTCGAAGCGGTCGGCGAGCGCGGCGCGGACGTGCTCGCGGTCGGCTCGGCGGCGAACGACGTGCCCGCCGCGGTGCGCATCCCGGTCGCCCCGACCGTCGAGGAATTGGCTCCAGTGCTGGAAATCCTGCCGATCCAGCGGATCGCGCTCGGGCTGTCGCTCGCGCGCGGCGGCAACCCGGACAACCCGCGCGGTCTGCTGAAGGTGACCAAGACCCGGTGAGCCTCGTAGTAGGCGTGGACGCCGGCGGCACGTCGACGCGAGCGATCGCGGTCGACGCCGCCGGCGTCGTGCACGGCACCGGAGCCGCGGCGGGCGCGAACCCGAACTCGCATCCGCCCGCGGAGGCGGCGGCCCGGATCGCCGGGGCCATCGAGTCCGCAGTGGACGGACGGACCGACGTGCTCGGCGTCGTGGTCGGCATGGCGGGCGAGAGCAAGCTGTCCGACCCGGCGGTCGCCGCGGAGTTCACCGCGGCGTGGGAGCGGATCGGTCTCGCCGGCCGGGTCCGGGTGACCGGTGACGCCGAGGTGGCCTACGCGTCCGCGACGGCCGAGCCGGACGGCACCGTGCTCGTCGCGGGCACCGGCTCGATCGCCGGGCGCATCCGCGGCCGCCGGATGGTCGCCACCGCGGGCGGGCACGGCTGGCTGCTCGGCGACGAGGGCTCAGGCTTCTGGCTCGGCCGCGAAGCCGTGCGCGCCACGCTCGCCGCGCTCGAGGGCGACGGCCCGCTCGGCGGATTGCCCGAGGCGGTCCTCGCCGAAGCGTTCGGACCGTCCGCAGTGGACCTGTCCGATCGCTTCAAGGTCATGTGGGCACTGGTGACCCATGCCAACGCGGAACCCCCGGTCCGGCTCGCCCGGTACGCGCCGCTGGTGAGTGCCGCCGCTGCCGCCGGGGAGGCCGCCGCGGAGGAGATCGTCGCGCGGGGCGCCCGGCATCTCGTGCGCGTCGCTCGCGCCACGCGCGAGCCGGGAGAAAAAACTCCGATCGTGCTCGTGGGCAGCGTGCTGGCCGAAAACGGCCCGGTCGGGGCTCGCGTGCGGGCCGAATTCGCCGGTCTTAACGTTCTGACCAGCTCCGATGGGGTGCTCGGCGCGGCCTGGCTCGCGGCGGTGCACGCGTGGGGCGAGGACACCCCGCGACCATCCCGACGGGTGAATGCCACCAAAACTTGAGCGGAAGAGTCGAAACCGTCGACTCAACCCCTCCGGTCCGGGTACCGTAGGAACCGGCCCCCGGACCCTCCCCCCTCGCCGGGGGCCGCCTTAACTTCCGGGTCCGTTTTCGGACTCGCCCGCACCCGGGTCTTTCGCCAGGCGAAGGCCCGGGTGTTCTGCTGGAAGGCTCCGGTAAAGGACCCAGCCGCTCACCGCGACGGTCGCGGCCACCAGCGGCCAGGAGAGCACGGTGCGCGCCACTCCGAGCGCCACCACCTGCCCGGTCCACCACAACAGCCCGTAAACGACCACTCGCAGCAAGTACTGCAGCACCCACACGCCGCTCGCCCACGAGTACGCGCGCAGCAGGGCCGGGTCGCGCCGCCAGCGCGTCTTCTGCCCGAGGAGCAGTCCCACGATCACGCCGAGCAGCGGCCAGCGGACCGCGATGCTCGCCGCGAACAGCAGCGCGCTCGCCGCGTTCGAGAACAGCTGCAGCAGGAAGAAGTCCTCGGCGCGGCCGGTGTGCATCGCGATCAGCGCGGCGATCACCACCGCGGCGAGGCTCACCACCACCGCGCGCGCCTTGTCGCCGCGAATCAGCCGGTACGCGCCGAGCAGCACGGCGACGCCGATCGCGACGCCCGCTCCCCAGGCGATCGACTGGCCGGAAACGAGCCAGCCGACGACGAACGCGGCGGGCGGGATGCTGGCGTCGATCGCGCCGCGCCGCCCGCCGAGGATCTGCGTGAGCGACTCCCGCGCCGGCCCTTTCGCAGTCTCGTCTGTCACACCTTCCAGCCTGCCGCAACTCCCGGCGGAGCCCCAGGTCGGGAGACCTACCCCACATGGCGCCCGGTACGGGGCGGAACGTGAGGTTCGTCCCGGTGAAATTGCCGTAATAGGGAGGCGCGAACCCCCGACAAGGTAAGAGACTGTGACGTCCGGCTGAACCGGTCGTGTCCGGCGGGAAGGATATGGGGATATCCGACTGTTAGTTGGGGTGTACAACTAGATCCGGGACTTCACGGGGAACAGGCGCGCACCAGCGGGAAAGGGGAACCCAGCGTGTACGGGATCAACAGCTACGTAGCCATCGGGGACAGCTTCACCGAGGGCCTCAACGACCATCGGGGCGACGGGACGTTCCGGGGCTGGGCCGACCGGCTCGCGGAGATGCTGGCCGGCGACGAGCCCGGCTTCCAGTACGCGAACCTGTCGCTGCGCGGCAAGATGCTCGACGAGATCATGGACGAGCAGCTCCCGATCGCCCTCGAGCTGAAACCCGATCTGGTCACGCTGTGCGCGGGCGGCAACGACGTCATCGTGCCGGGGGCGGACGTCGACGCCATCGCGGAGCGCTTCGAAGCGGGGGTGGCGAAGCTGCGCGCGGCAGGGATCCCGGTGGTGATCTTCAACGGGCCGGACACCAAGACGCTGTCGGTGATGAGCGTGCTGCGCGGCAAGGTCGCGATCTACAACACGCATCTGTGGGCGATCGCGGCCCGGCACGGCGCGAAGATGGTCGACCTCTGGACGATGGAGCCGCTGCACGACCGGCGCGCCTGGAGCGACGACCGGCTGCACTTCACGCCGGACGCGCACCGCCGGATCGCGCTGCTCACCGCCGAGGTGCTCGGCGTCCCGGTCACCGAGGACTGGCGCGAGCCGTACCCGGCGAGCACCGAACCGGCCACCTGGATCACGTCGCGCCGGTCCGATCTCGCGTGGACCAAGGTGCACCTGCTGCCGTGGATCCGCCGTCAGCTGCGCGGCGAGTCCATGGGCGACGGGCTGTCGCCGAAGCGCCCGGAACTGGCTCCGCTCGTCCCGCTCGTGCCGGACAACCCGGCGAGCATCGACCTCGACATGCGGGGCGACGTGCGGGGCAACGCGACCGCCTCCTGAACGCCGTCCCCCGACAGTGCCCGCGCCGGTCACCACCGGTGCGGGCACTGTCGCGAGAGCCACCCGAACGGCGGCCTTTACCAGGTCGCCAAGCCGACCGGCCCGACATAGGGTCCTGTTATGTCCGGTGCACGAGGGTGGCTTCGCTTGATCCCCGTGGCAGTGGTGGTCACGGCCCTGCTCGCGGGCCTCGTGACTTGGCTGCAGGGCAGCGGAATCCAGGACGACCTCGCCTCCCGATCACGCTCCGCGCTCGACGCGGCGGGCCTGCGCGGCGGCGAGGTGAAGTTCTCCGGACGGCAGGCGACCCTCGAAGGGTTCCCGGCCGAAGAAGCCGGCCGCGCGCTGGGCATCGTGCAGGGGGTCGACGGGGTCGAATCCGCGCAAGCCTCCGGCGGGGCCGGGCCGGTGCAGTCCGCGCCGTCGCCCGAACCGTCGACGACGCCGCCGTCCAGCCCGCCGCCGAGTTCTTCCGCCCCGCCGCCCGCGCCGCCGACCGACCGCGACGGGATCCAGGCCGAAGTGGACCGCAAGCTCGCGGCCGCGCCGATCACCTTCGAACCGGACACCGCGAAGCTCACCGACGAAGGCGAGCAGGCCGCGCGCGATCTCGCGCCGCTGTTGCGCGACGCACCGGACAACTTCCGCTACCGCCTCGTCGGCCGGGTCGCCGACGGTCCGGGCGGGCGCAGCGCGGCGCTGAAGCTCTCCCGCAACCGGGCGCTGACCGTGATCCGGTTGCTGATCCGCGAGGACGTGCCGCCCGACCGCTTGCTCGCGGTGGCCAGCGCGAGCGGCTCGGACGGCTCGGACAGTTCGGGCAACGGGGGCGACAGCGACCGGCGGGTCGAGATCACAGTGGAACAGAGGTGATGGCGGATGCTCTGGCTCTTCGGGCAGATCTGGCTGTGGCTGCTCGTCTCGTTCCTGCTCGGGGCGGCGGTCATGTGGCTGTTCACGCGGGCCGCCCGGCCGAAGGCCGAACCCGAGGCTGAGCCGTACCGGCCCGCGGCGGCTCCGGCGGAGGAAGCGGCCGAGGAGACCCGGCACATCCCGCCGGCGAACCCGTACGAGGACTACGAGGAACCGGCGTACCCGCATTACGAGGACCAGCCGGAGCGCGTCTACAACGACTATCCGGAAGTCGACCCGGACGATCCGTACCACGGGCAGCCCCCGGCGCACGACCCGGCCGGGCATCCGCTGCCCGATCCCGAGCCGCGGCTGTCGGGCGAACTGAGCTGGCCCGAGGACGACCAGCGGAGTCCGCACTGGCCGGCCGACGAACCCGCGCCCCGCCGACCTGGACGCAGTGGCTGACACCCACCTGGTAGATTCGGCTACGCACGGTAAGCGGGCGCCGAGGGCCCCGGACGACGTCAGGAGGTCCGATGGCGCTTCCGCACTGGACGCCACAGAACCTGCTGCCCCCCGGCCGCCATCACGCCGACCTCGCCGACGTCTACGAGCGGCTGGTCTACGACGCGCCGCACCAGAACGAGCGCGAGATCCTCTTCAGCGCGCTCAACAGCTACCTCGGGGTCGCCCAGCGGGTGATCACGTCCGGGCGGGCCTGGCTCGGCGGCGCGTTCGTCACCCGCACGGCGCATCCGCCGCGCGGGCTCGACGTGGTGCTGCTGCCGGACGAGTGGGGCGCGTTGAAGCGGCTTGACGACAGCGGCCGCACCGCGCTGTACGGCCTGCTGACCCTGCGCGGCATCATCGTCGGCCAGCCCGCGATGTACCTCGACCAGATCCAGCCGGTGGGCGGCATGCTCGACGGTTTCCTGTGCCGTCCCGGCGACGAGGACGTGTGGGAAGCGGTGTGGGCCGACGGCGGCAGAGGCATTCCGGAGATGGTGTGGTGAGGAACGAGTTCCGGCGGATCGCCGACGAGATCCCCGGCGGCACGTGGCTGGACGACCTCGCGCGCGCCTCGGCGATGGCGGCGAACGCGAAGTTCGAGCGGACCTGCCGCGCGCCGCTGCTGCACGTGTCGGTGATCGGCGAAACGCACATCGACGCGTACACCTTTTCCGACATCAGCCGCGCGCTGCAGGACGCGACGGCGAAGATCGGGCACATCATCCGCAATCCGTCGAACGAGGTCACCTTCGTCCAGCAGGCGGACCGGGACAAGGCCCCGCTGATCCAAAAAGGACAGGCGGGCAACGCGATCTTCTTCGGTTTCCCCGAACCGGCGGTCGACGACGCGCTGATCCACGATGGCATCGAAACGCTGTCCGAGCGCGCGGTGAAGGAACTCTGCGATTTCCTGCCCGCCAACGGTTCCGACGACGGCGCGCTCGACGCGGTGCTGCTGCAGCGCGACACGGTGCGCAACGCGGTCAGCGACGTCGTCAACGCGGTCAGCAAGCACGCGGGCATCGGGATGGCGCTCACGCCCACCGCGGGCGAGCAGGTGACCCGGAGCATGACCACCGAACAGGCGCGGGTGCTGCAGGGCAGCCTGCGCGAGTCCCGCGAGGCGGTCGGCTACGAGACGGTGACCGGACGCCTCGACGGCGTGCGCACCCGGCGGCGGATTTTCTACCTGGAGCGGGAATCGGGCGGAACCATTCAGGGCGCGGTCGCCCCGGATCTGCTCGACCAGATCAAAGAAAACCTCGATCGGCCGGTGACCGCGCGGTTGCGCGTAGTGCGCACGACGACCATCGACGGACGGCGCGGCAGGCCGGTGCACGAACTTCTCGAGATCACTCCGGAAGTCAATCTTTTCGATCAGTGAATGGCGCGCGCGGTGCCGCGTCGCCAGGTCAGGACCGCCGGGTAAGCGCGCGGTCGCTCTGCGGAATCACGCTGCCTTTTTCGGGCAGCGAATGGCGCCGCTTCGCGCAATCCGGCGGGAAATGACCCCGTCCGCCCGGACGCGGTAAATGGATGACATTGTCAGTCGATAACGATTATTCCAACCACGCGGGCATCTGCGTTAGCGTCTTCGCCATCCCAGCGGAAGAGGCACGCATGACGACCGAGCAGCCGTATCCGGCCGCACCCGCGCGACACAGCAGGACCACTGCTCGTCCTGGTCCGCACCGTCCGCCCCAGCAGGAGCCGTCCCGGAGACAGGCCAACTGGCCCGGCGGGCTCGCGGTCACCCTCGGACTGGCCGCGGCGGGCGTCGCCTTCCTCCCGGATTGGGGCTTCCTCGCCTGGCCGCTCGCCGGCATCGGCCTCGCCGGCGGAATTGCGGGAATCGTCCTTTCCTCCAAGGGAAAAATGCGCGGATTGGGTGTCGCACTCACCGGAACCACGCTTTCCGCCCTGGCCGCCCTGCTGTGCGGCGCGATGCTGCTGTACCCGTCGATGTTCGGCACCGCCCGCGCGGGCGATCTGCACATCCCGCCGCAGCCGGGCGAGAAGCATTCGGTCGACTTCGTGGTGAGCTCGGCGAACGGCGCGACGGTCCGTTACGGCACGCTGAACGACCAGCGCACCGCGACCACCCCGCCGAGCACCGACGACTGGCACGGGCACGCCTCCTACGACGGCGGCAGGCCGGTGCTTTCGCTGACCGCGGACACCGCCAACGCGGGCGTGACGAACCAGATCAGCTGCCAGATCATCGTCGACGGCAAAAAGGTCGCCGAAAGCAGCGGCAGTTCGATCGCGCTCTGCACCTCGAACGTCGAATAGGGCCTGGCGGCCGGCCGGCCTACCCCCATCTCGGCCGGCCAACCGCCACCGAACCGCTCCTGGCGGCTCTTCCAGGTCCGCGCGGTACTGCCGCGGTCCCGTCGCCGGCTTCACAGCCTGCCCCTCCCCTAGGGCTCCGCCAGCGTCGCGGCCGACCCTACGCGCGCTGACCGCCTGATGGCTAAGAATCCGCTAAGCGGACGCGATTATTACCACGGTGACCTGGGAAAACACAGCTGAACATTGTACAAGAGCCGGGCGCGGACGACTGCCCGCTCACTGTGCGCCGACGGCTTTCTTGCCCGCTCGGCGGCATTCCGGGGTTGCCGCGGCCGGTGCCTTCAGGTCCAATGCCAGGGACTTAAGCCGGGCGGCCTCGGCCTGCGGACTGTCCACACAGGACGCCAATCCCGACGAAATGGCTGATTGATACCCGTATGACCGTATCCGTGGGTCGGTGAGGGACCCCTTGAGGGAATTTGATTCCCTCAAGGGGTCCCTCACAGACCGCACACCGCGCTTCCGCCCGACTGCCGGCAGTCAGCCCGGCCTTCTCGACCCGGACGGACGCGCTCCCCACCCACCCGCAGGGCCGCCTTAAGTCCCTGGCATTGGAATCGGAGTCCCTCAGGGCGGCCCCCACGCACGACACACCCCCGCCGCCCGCTCCGGCCTGGGCAGACTCGCCTCAACCGGATGGCGTAACGCCCGGCCTAAGCCTCCTGGCATAGGTCGCGGAAGGTCCGTGAAGGACCAGGAACCCCGTGTTCCGGGAATCAGGCCGCTACTGATCCCCCAGATCAGCCGCTTCCTTCCGCAAGTCCTCGACCTGCCGCGGGTTCATCCGCTCGTACAGCGCCACCGCCAGCCGGTACTGCTCGCGTGCCGGCTCCAGCCGTTCCTGGCCGCGCAGGATCCGCGCCAGGGTCACCCGCAGGATGCCCTCCTGCAGTTCGAACTGCCGCGCGACCGCGAGCGACACGGCTTCCCGCGCGTAGCGTTCGGCGGCTTCCAGCTCGCCGATGCCCAGATGCAGTTCCGCGAGGTTGTTCAGCGACACCACGGCATAGCTGTCGTCCCCGAGTTCGCGGTCTATCTCCAGCGAGGCCAGCTGATGCGTGATCGCCTCGGCCGGACGTCCCGCGCGTTTCTCCGTCTCCGCGCAGTTGTTGAGGGCCTGCCCGCGAAGTTCGAGATCACCGGTGCGTTCGGTCTCCGCGACCGCCTCCAGCAGCCGTTCGATCGCCTCCGAATAGCGGCCGAGCAGGGTCAGCACGCTGCCGAGGTGGATCTTGGCGACGATGAGCGAACGGCCGTCGAGCCGGGTGGCCAGCCCGACCGCGCGTTCGGCGTCGGCGATGCTGCCCTGCGACAGCTCGAAGGTGAGCGCGATGGCGCAGCGGGAGATCAGCATCCAGCACTGCCCGAGCGGTTCGTTCGCGGCTTCGGCGGCGGCGAGGCCGAGGTCGACCAGCCGGATCCATTCCTCGTACAGCGGGCAGACGACCCGGTAGGTGTGCGCGACGCGGGCGAGCCGCCAGACGTCGGCGTAGCGGCCGTCGGCGTGTGCGGCGTCGAGCACGGCGAGCAGGTTCGGCCATTCCGCGGCGAACCAGTCTTGGGCCTGGGCGAAGGTTTCCAGCGGCGGCAGCGCGTCCGGCGGCACGAGGCCGGTGAGGTCGAGCGGGTCGACTATGCGCAGCATCTTCCGCCGCGCGGTGTCCGAGGCGGCCTGGTGGTAGCGGATCGCCCGGTCGAGCACCGCCGCGCGTTCCGCCGGGTCCAGTTCGGTTTCCGCCAGCT
This sequence comes from Amycolatopsis sp. VC5-11, assembly GCF_037034185.1. Classification (NCBI taxonomy): domain Bacteria; kingdom Bacillati; phylum Actinomycetota; class Actinomycetes; order Pseudonocardiales; family Pseudonocardiaceae; genus Amycolatopsis; species Amycolatopsis sp. VC5-11. Next base: position 20,904 of record NZ_JBAGKF010000001.1, read on the forward strand.
CGCGCAGGTACAGCCGGACCAGGTCGTGCGGGGCGAAGGCGTCGCGCGAGGTCTCGGCGACCAGGTTGTGCGCGGCCAGCGTGCGGAGTTCGCGGCGGGCCTGCTCGACCGGGATCTCCGCGATCGCCGCCGTCAGGTGCGGACCGGTGTGCCGCGCGGGCACCGCGCCCAGGCGGAGCAGCGTCCGGGCCAGCCCGTCCGGAAGGCCGCGGAACGAGACGTCGAAGGCGGCCCGGACGCCGTCTTCGGCTCCGGTGACGTCGAGTCCGGCCAGCCGGGTGCGTTCGTTTCCCAGCTCCCCGACCAGATCCTTGAGTGTCCACTGTGGACTCGCGGCGAGCTTGGCCCCGGCGATCCGCAGCGCGAGCGGCAGGTAGCCGCACAGCCGGGCCAGCGCGTGGTTGAGGTCGAAGTCCGCCGGCCCGGCCAATTCCTCGATCACCCTCACCGCGGCTTCCGGCGCGAGCGTGCCGAGCACCCGCAGCTTCGCCGCGTGGGACACCGCCAGCGCCTCCAGCCGCGACCGGCTGGTCACCACCGTCATCGACCGTGCGCCCGGAGGGAGCAACGGACGCACCTGTTCGGCGGAACGCGCGTCGTCGAGCAGCACGAGCATCCGTCGTCCGGCGATGAGCGAGCGGTACAGCGCCACGCGTTCGTGCACCTGCTCCGGCACCTCGTCCGCTGGCACGCCCAGCCCGAGCAGGAACTGCGACAGCAGATCGCCCGGTTCCAGCGGCGGCTGATGCGGATCGAACCCTTGCAGCGCCGCGTACAGCACCCCGTCCGGGAACAGCCGGGCCGCGCGGTGCGCCCACCAGATGACCAGCGCGCTTTTGCCAACCCCGGCGGTGCCGGACACGATCACCGTGCTGTCGCCGCGTCCGGCGAGCCCGTCGAGCCATTCCAGCTCCGCCTCGCGCCCGGCCAGCGTCGGCAGCGCGGGCGGCAGCTGAGACGGCGCGACGGCCTGCTCCGGAACCGCGCTCTCGTGCGCGGCGAGATCGTCGTTGAGCACCCGCTCGTGCAGCGAGCGCAGATCCGCGCCGGGTTCGACGCCGAGCGAACCGAGCGTCGCCCGCGAGACGGTGTGGTACAGCTCGAGCGCTTCCCCGCGCCGCCCGGCGTGGTAGAGCGCGCGCATCAACTGCCCGGCGACGCGCTCGGCGAGCGGGTCGGCGCGGACGATCGGGCTCAGCTCCACGATCAGCTCGTCGTAGCGGCCGAGGTCGAGATCCGCGTTGACCCGGGCGTAGCGGATCGCGCGCCGCAACTCGTCCAATTCGGGCGCCCGTACCGAATCGGGCACACCGGACAGCGTCGGCCCCTGCCACAGCGCGAGCGCCTCGGCGAGCAGCTTCGAGGCGCTCTCCGGCGATTCCAGCGCGGCCTGGTCCAGCAGCGCCCGCGCCCGGTGCGCGTCGATCCGGTCCGGTGCGAGGGAAAGCTGGTAGCCCGGCGGACGGGTGCTGATCTCGGCCACCGGATCGGCCATCTCGCGCAGCAGCCGGCGCAGCTGCGACACGTTGCCGTGCACGATGGTGCGGGCGGTGGCAGGCGGATCGTGGCCCCACAGCGCGTCGATGATCTCCTCGAGCGGCACCACCTTGCCCACGCGCAGCGCGAGCAGCGCCAGCAGCCCCCGCACCCCGGGGCCGCCGACGGGAACCGCACGGCTGCCGTCGAGCAGCCGCACCGGGCCGAGCAGTTCGACCCGCGCGCCGGCATCGGCCATGCTCGCGCGCACCTCCCAGGCTCACCCCCAGCCAGACAGGTCAACTTACCGTCAGCGGCGGCCCGCAGACACCGCTCTTTCGTGAATTTCGACCCTGAACAGACGAGTCCGGCCCCGCACCATCAGTCCCGATCTGATGGTGCGGGGCCGGACTCAATGATCGTCGGCCGGGCCGCCAGGGGGCGCGGTCCACCCGTGCATCTCGGCCGTCCGCCGGCGGTTCGGGGGGCTCACCCCGAGCAAGAACCCGGACCGCTGCGGACAACCACGCCTCCGCAGACGAGCTGCGAGGTGCCGACAACGTAACAGGGCGCACATTCTTCGTTACGAGCGACCCGCCGGTTGGCGAAGGTAACGCTGGTCACCGCGTGATCGGCGTCGAGTTGCGGCCGGCGATGAACGACGGCCGCGGCGCGCTCGCGGCGAACGGCTCCTGCAACGCGTTGTCCACGCTGTTGAACACCAGGAAGATGTTCGAGCGCGGATACGGCGTGATGTTGTTCGACGATCCGTGCATGATGTTCGAGTCGAACCACAGCGCCGAACCGGCCGAACCGGTGAACTGGTCGATGCCGCAGTCGGCCGCCAGCTTGGTGATGTCGTCCGGCGACGGCACGCCCACCCGCTGGTCCTTGAGCGAGCTCTTGTAGTTGGCGTCCGGGGTCTCGCCCACGCACTGCACGAACGTGCGCTGCGAACCCGGCATGACCATGAGCCCGCCGTTGTACGGGTAGTTGTCGGTGAGCGCGATCGAGCAGCTCACCGCACGCGGCGACGGCATGCCGTCCTCCGCGTGCCAGGTCTCGAAATCGGAATGCCAGTAGAAGCCGGTGCCCTTGAAGCCCGGCATGTAGTTGATCCGGCTCTGGTGGATGTAGACCTCGGAGCCGAGGATCTGCCGCGCCCGGTCGAGCACCCGGGGATCGCGCACCAGCTCGGCGATCAGGCCCGAGATCTCGTGCACGTCGAAGATCGACCGGACCTCGCCGGTCCGCGCCTCGGTGATCACGCGCTCGTCGTCGTGCAGCTTCTCGTCCGACGACAGCCGGACGACCTCCTGCCAGTACGTCTGGACCTCACCGGGCGAGAGCAGTCCGTCCACGACCGTGTAGCCCTTGGCGTCGTGATTCGCCAGGGTCGCGGCGTCGATCGGGCCGTCAGCTTCGGTACCCCACACCGTGGGGTGCACGCGCGGAAGATGCTCCGGCGTACCGGTGATCCGGGTCGGGTAGCCGTCGTTGACCCGGGTGTCCATGATCGTCACAGTGGCTCGCCTCCAGTTCTTCTGGCGTTTCTTCTTTCTCGGGGTGGTGGGAGTGGCTCAGTCTCAGGAGTCTTCGGTGACGAGCGGGTAGACCCCGTTCTCGTCGTGCACCTCGCGGCCGGTGACCGGCGGGTTGAACACGCACACGCACTTGATCTCGGTCTTCGGGCGGACCTGGTGCTTGTCGTGGTCGTTCAGCAGGTACAGCGTGCCCGGCTTGAGCTGGTGCACCTCGCCGGTGGCGAGGTCTTCGATCTCGCCCTCGCCGGAGGTGATGAACACGGCCTCGATGTGGTTGGCGTACCAGAAGTCGTTCACCGTGCCCGCGTACAGCGTCGTCTCGTGCACCGAGAAGCCGACGCCCTCCTTCGCGAGGATGATGCGCTTGCTGCGCCAGTTCGGGGTCTTGATGTCAGCGTCGGTGTCGGTGATCTCGTCGAGCGTGCGGACCAGCAAGTGAAAGGCTCCTTCTTGTTCTTCGGGTGGTTACTTGAGGACGGCGGCGACGGACTCGGTGATGATCGCGAGGCCTTCGCTCAGCTCCTCGTCGGTGAGGGTAAGCGGCGGCAGCAGTTTCATCACTTCGCCATCCGGACCGGAAGTCTCCATCAGCAGGCCGCGTTCGAAGGCCGCCTTGCAGACCGCGCCCGCGAGCTCGCCGTTCGCGAATTCGAGACCGCGCGCCAGACCGCGGCCCTTCGCGACGAGGTTCGCCTCCGGGTAGCTCTCCACCAGGTCCTTGAAGGTGCTCGCGATGCGCTCGCCCTTGGCCTTGGTCGACTTCTCCAGCTCGTCGTCGCTCCAGTAGACGCGCAGCGCCTCGGTCGCGGTGACGAACGCCGGGCTGATGCCGCGGAAGGTGCCGTTGTGCTCGCCCGGCTCCCAGACGTCCAGCTCCGGCTTGATCAGCGTGAGCGCCATCGGGAGGCCGTAGCCGCCGATCGACTTCGACAGGCACACGATGTCCGGCGAGATGCCGGCGTCCTCGAAGCTGAAGAAGGGGCCGGTGCGGCCGCAGCCCATCTGCACGTCGTCGAGGATCAGCAGGATGTTGTGCCGCTTGCACAGGTCGTCGAGGCCCTTGAGCCATTCCAGGCGCGCGGCGTTGATGCCGCCCTCGCCCTGCACGCCCTCCACGATCACCGCGGCGGGCTCGTTCAGGCCGCTGCCGGAGTCTTCGAGCAGCTTCTCGAAGTACATGAAGTCCGGCATCGCGCCGTCGAAGTACTTGTCGTACGGCATCGGCGTGGCGTGCACCAGCGGGATGCCCGCGGCGCCGCGCTTCATCGAGTTGCCGGTGACCGACAGCGCGCCGAGCGTCATGCCGTGGAACGCGTTGGTGAAGTTGATGACCGATTCCTTGCCGGTCACCTTGCGCGCGAGCTTCAGCGCGGCCTCCACGGCGTTCGCGCCGCCGGGGCCGGGGAAGACGACCTTGTAGTCCAGCTCGCGCGGCGCGAGGATCTTCTCCCGGAAGGTCTCCAGGAAGTCCCGCTTCGCGACGGTGTACATGTCGAGCGCGTGCGTGACGCCATCGCGCTGGATGTAGTCGATCAGCGCCTTCTTGAGATGCGGGTTGTTGTGCCCGTAGTTCAGCGCGCCGGCGCCGGCGAAGAAGTCGAGGTAGGCCTTGCCGTCCTCGCTGTAGAGCCTGCTGCCCTGCGCCCGGTCGAAGACGACCGGCCAGCCCCGGCTGTAACTGCGGACTTCTGATTCGAGCTCTTCGAAGATGCTCATAACGATTTCTTTCGCTCCTACTCGGCGAAATTGACGGGTTATTAGCGGCGCAACGGCCCGATGCGGTAAAGATCCTCGGGTTCGTGTGCCTCCCCCTGCGGAAAATCAGCGACTTCGAACAGCCGGCGGTGTTCCAGATCCGCGTTCCAGCGCTTCGCGAACGACTCGAACAGGCGGATCGACGCCGCGTTGTCCGGGGTGATCGTGGTTTCCAGGTACCGCACGCCCTCGCCGACCAGCCGCGTGTACAGGCTGTCCAGCAACTGCCCGGCCAGGCCTTTTCCGCGCTGCGAGGCGTCGACGGCGACCTGCCACACGAGCGCGGCGTCCGGCGCGGACGGCCTTCGGTAAGCGATCACGAATCCGACTGGCTCACCGTCGACGCGGGCGACGACCGAGGTCTCCGCGAAATCCTTGCACCACAACAGGTACGCATACGGCGAGTTGAGATCAAGCTTCTGCGAATCGCGTGCGATTCGCCAGAGAGCGGCACCATCGGCCTTGGTCGGGGATTCGATCAAGTGCTTTCCGGACATACTTTGGAAACGTAACAGAGAATTTTCGCGCCGCCAGCGATCCATGCCACGTCCACCGCCCTCACCAGGGACGACAGGGATACCCCGGTGAGGAGGACCACAAACATGTTTAGCAGGGGGAAGTTCTGGGCATGCGTGCGCCTGGGCCGCACACCATCGGTATGCGACCTGTGACCCCAGACCATGGGCCTTCTGCGGCGCTACCGCAACTCCAGCGCCGGAAAATCGTGGTCTACCTGGGGTTCAGCGTGGACTGTCCGGACGCGACCGCCGCCGCTTCTTCCGCCCGAGCCCGGACAGCGGCGTCCAGACCGCCGGGAGCAGGAGCAGCGCGACCACGGCGAGCCACCACAGCGGGGCCTGCCCGCGCCGCCAACCGTCCACAACGGTGCCGAGCCAGCCGAACAACGGCTGTGCGATGGGCGGCAGGAAAGCCGCGAACAGCAACGCGGCTATCACCAGCACGCCCAGCACGGTGAGCACCATTCGCCACGTGCGCCTCAAGGTCAGCAGGCTCACCACGAGGAACACGAGCGCACCGCCCGCCACCGGAAGACCGAGCCATTGCAGAACGGATCCGCCCTCGCCGCTGAGCACGAACCCGGCGACCGCGGTGATGGCGGCGGCCAGCAGGTTCCATGGCCGGCCCAGCCGCGTCGCGCCTTGCGTGACCCACCACGAACTGCGGCTGCTGAGCTGCGCGAATTTCGCCAGCGGCTGGAGCGTTTTCGGGACCCGGGTGGCTGTGGAAGCGGCATTGAGCCCGGCCGCTCCGGCTTTGACAATCGTTTTGGTGAGCAGGGTACTGCCGAGTTCGCCCTCGAAACGTTCGGCGGAAACCTGACAGGCTTGGAAAGCGCGTTGCGCCGCGTCCTGCTGGCCGGAGTTTTCCGGCTGGGCAGCCGTTTCCCGTTCGAGCGGCCGGGCGGCCATCAGCTTCCGGAAACTCTCCGAAGCCTTTCCGTTGCCCTCCTTCGCATCCGCCTCGGCCTGGCTCGCGAGCACCGGCAGTTCCTCTCGCGCGATGGCCAGCTGCCGCGACTTCGCCAGCACCATCGAGGTCACCGGAAGACTGGTCGGCACCTCCTTGCCGAAGTCGACCGGCGACAGATTCGCGTCCAGGCCGAGGAAAGCCAGTTCGTCGCCCAGTTGCGCGAGCAGCCCGGGCAGGTCCGAGGGCATCCCGTTGTCCGCGGGCGAGGGCGGCTCCCAGCCGATCTCGCGGAACGTCGTCCTTACCTGCTCCCGGAATTCCTCCGGGCCGACGATGTCGCGCAGCACCCGCAGGCGTTTCGGGTCGAGCAGGCACTGCATCAGCCAGCCAGCGCCGTCGATCCGGCCCCACATCCAGTCGTTCGCGCGCCAGGACGCCTTGTAGAACGCGCCGAAGTTGTTCGCCTGGGTGCCGGTCAGCTTGTCCCGGCCACGGGGGCGCGCCAGGTCCAGCAGCGTCCGGCTGTCCGCGCTCAGCTGCACCAGGTCGACGCGCTGGTCCACCGCCGGCGCTTCGGCCAGCAGCCCGCGCGTCGCCATGTGCAGCAGCAAAAACCGGGCCAGCACGAACCCGTCCGCGACGTCCGCGTTGTCCAGGCCGAACCAGTCCAGCAGCGCCGTCACCGTGTCGGCGGCATCCGCGGACCACTGGTTTTCCTTGCCCGACAACGTTTGCAGCACCGGAGCGGCCGACCGCAGCGCGCCGGTCACCTCCGGCCACGCCTCGCGGACCGCGTCCGACGCCCCGAGATCCGCCCATTCGGCGGCGAGCTGACCGATCCAGTCCGGCATCGAGGTGCCGGACGGCGGCGGCTCGTGCCGGGCCACCCACGCGGACAGCCGCACGTCGCGAGCCGCGCTTCGGCGGGCGGCGTGCATCTTCGCGCGGGCCTCGTTGAGCTGGGTCGCCTGGTCGAGATCCGGGCCCATCCGGAAGCCCGCGTTGATCAGCTGGATGCCGGTCGCGACCGCGTCTTCCAGCGTCGAGGTGCGGTAGCGGACCATCTCGCCGACCGTGACCGATTCGCCGGGCAGCGTGCTGGGAATCCCGCGGCGCAGTCCGTCGGCTGCGATGTCCTGCAGCAGTGCCGAATTCCCGGCCGCCCACCCACTGTCCTCATCGGACAGTTCGTAGCGGCGGGTGACCGCGCGGACCAGGTCGGCCGCGTCGAGCGCGACCCGGCGGTCGAGGTACGCCCGGTGCACCCGGTCGTCCACCAGTTGCCCGCCGCGCAGGCCGAGCGACGCGAGCGCGACCCGGGTGTCCCTGGCGCGCGTCACGGCGGAGTTGTGCCTGCTCAATTCCTCCAGCTCGACGCTGATGGTCTGGCTCATGATCGTGGAAGCGACCTTCGCGAGCGCGGTGCCGAGCATCGGCGGCTCGGCCGGGTCGCAGGTCATCGGCTTGGCTTCGCCGTCGACCGTCGGGACGACGTACAGCAGCAGCCGCCGCACATCCGTCGACGACGAGCGTTCGAAGATCTCCCGCAACGCGGGCCGCAGCGGTTTGTTCACCAGCACGCCGCCGTCGGCGAGCCAATGCGAACGCACCAGCTCCGTGTAGTCGGTCATGTCCGGATGCAGCCGGTCCGCCGCCTCGGGACCGATCGGCATGCGCGACAGCTCGAACGCGCCGGGGAAGGACGCGCTCGACCGGGCGGCGAGCGCGAGCGGGCCGTGCACCTGGTTGTTCCACAATGGACCGTCGAAGCGGAACAGCATGCGATGTTCGGTGTCCCGCACCCGGTTTCCGAGCGCGTCGTCGTACTGCGTGGTCTCGCCGTCGAGCATGGTTCCGGTGAGCAGCACGGTCACGTCCGGCGGCTCGGTGGGCACGACGCCGGATCCGGTGATGTCGTGCATCGCCTGGACGAGGCCGCCGAGCAGCACCTTGTCGCCGTTCAGCACCGAACGCGGCCGCGTCTCGCCGGGGTCGCGGATCAGATTCTCCAGCGACCCGGCGGAGAACCAGGTGTCGCGCAAGATCGCGGGCGTCGACCGGTACGCCTCGGCCAATCCGAGACACGCGGCGTTGATGCCGCCCGCGCTCGTCCCGGTGAGCACGTCCAGGCGCACCGAAGCGTGCAAAAGGTCGAGCAGTTTCCGATAGCCGTTACCTTCGTTCGGCGTGCGCGAAGCGTGCAGCAGCGCCGACGTCTCGGTAGCGACTCCCCCCATCCACACTGCCAGGCTGGATCCCCCCACCATGGCCATCGCGATCCGGATTTCCTGCGGCCACGGCACCGCCGTCTCACCCATGAGGGTCAGTCTCCCGGCCCGGCCCGCTCCTCCACAAGGGGGGCGGATTCAGGAGGCAAGGTGCTCCAGCACCAGAACCTGCGCCTCGCCGACCGCGAACCCGAGCACCGCGCCGGTCGCGATGAGAATCCATTCGTCCTGCTGGAAAGCCGGGCGCAGCAGCTGCTCGAACTCCTCGGGCGACAATTCCTTCATCTTGCCGACCAGGACGTTCCGGATGTCCATCGCGTCGGTGGCGTAATCCTCGATGTAGCGCATGGTGTCCGGCAGCCGGGTCATGATCTGCTCGGAGATGGCGAGCTTCATGTCCTGGTAGCGGCGGCTGCCGATGGCGAAGACCAGCAACGGTTTCGCGACGTTCGCCGCCCGGCCCAGCTCGCGGTCGAGCTGCCGCTGGATGAGCGCGAGCACGCGGTCGGAAAGCGGGCCCTGCAGCACCGCCTCGATGACGTTGTGCGGCGTGATGATTTCTTTCGCGATCAACTCGCCGTACGCCTCGGCGACCTCCGCGCGCCGCTTGAGGAACAGGCCCTGCCAGGTGACGCCGAAGTATTTCTTGGGCTCCAGCGGGTAGAAAATCATCCGCAGCGCGAGCCAGTCGGTGAACCAGCCGGTGAAGAGACCGAACAACGGCATGATCGGCGGGAACTTGAACAGCACCCACGCGACCATCTGGATCACGCCGATCAGGCCGCCGAACACCAGCCCGGAGCGCGCGATGAACTTGAACTCCTCCGCGCCCGCTTCCTGGAAGATCCGGTTGAGCAGCCGTTTGTCCTTGACGAGGCTGGTGACCACCATGCCCTTGAGGTCGAACACACTGTCCACATCGGACTGGATGAGTTCGAGCACGGCCTTGACCATGTGCGGCGATTCGGCCTGCACGCGCTGGATCACCAGCCGCTGCACGCCGACCGGCAGTGATTCCCACAGACCCGGCTGATAGTGCCCGGCCACCTCGCGCACGATGTCCTCGACCGCCGCGAGCAGCGGTTTCTCGATTTCCTTCGCGATCCGGTCGGCGTCGAGCCGGGCGACGACCTCGGCCGGTTTGATCAGCTGCTCGGTCATCGTGTCGCAGGCGATGCTCGCCATCCGCGCGGCCCGTTTGGGCACGATGCCCTGCCAGCCCAGGAACGGCTTGACGCCGATGAACTCGACCGGCTGGAACATCATCCGGATCGCGACCAGCTTCGTGCCGTACCCGATCAGCGCGGCGACGATCGGGATGGAGACATACAGCGGCCAGTGCCGGACGAAATCGTCGAGGAGCCTCGAGACGAACTCGCCCATCGGGGTCAGCCCAGGCTCGGGTCGCAGGCCTGCCAGAACTGCGCGCCGAGCCGCGAGACGTGGATGGTGCGGCGGATGATCTTGATCCGCTTCACCTGCTTCTCCACCTCGCGGACCGACTCGTCGGTCAGCAGGATCTCGTACTGCGTCTCGAGCGAGGGCACCTCCTCGTCCAGTTCGACCAGCCCGAGGCCGATCAGCCGGGTCACGTAGCCGGGCACCTGGTCCGGCAGCGACACCCCGGCCGCCTTGCCGACCGTCGAGGCGTTGCGCAGCACGATCCGGCCGGTGCCGCCGATGGCGCTGCGCTCGGCGACGTCGATCGCGGGGAACGGGGAGCCGTCCGACAGCGCGGAGAGGATGCGCGCCTCGTCAGGCGTGAGCTGGCGGAGAATGATCGCGTACAGGTATTCGCGGGCGCGCTCGCGGCCGAAGCCGATGGAGTGGTTGAGCAGTTCGGCCATCGCCGCGCGCAGCGGTTCGACGTGATCGCGGGCGGGCACCAGCGTCACCGTCGTTTCGACGGCGCGGCTGCCGACGTCGGCCCGGTTCATCGCGGACGCCGCGGTCAGCGCCGCGTGATAGGGATCGTCGACCTCGTCGAGGCGGCGGCGCAGTTCGCTCAGCAGCCCGCGTTCGACCTGCTTGAGGCCGCGTTCGGCGGTGTCGATCCCGGGGAGTTTGCGGGTCAGGTCGAAGCCGGTGCGCGCCGCCCATCCGGCGAGCTGACCTGCCCGGCGGGCCAGGTTGGCCACGTCCTCGGCGGTGCCCCGGCCGTTCGGTCGCTGGTAGTCCACGGGCTGCTCCCCTCACTGTTCGCGCTGATGCTACCTGCGAGTAGGCCGAATGGCCCTGTGATGCCTTGCCGGTGGGTGTTGGATGACGCGCATGACCGCGCCGTGGGGACCGCCGATCGACGTGCTGCCGCTGCTCGTGCGCGAGGAACAGGCGCTGATCGGGGTTCTCTCCGACCTCCGGACGCCCGAGTGGGCCCTGCCCGCGCTCGGCGAATGGACGGTGCACGACCTGACCGCGCACATCCTGGGGCTGAAACTCAGGCGGCTCTCGCGGGATCGGGACGGCCACCTCGGCGAGGGGACGTCCTGGGTCTCCGCCTGCCGGCAACTGTCGCCGGAGGTGCTGTTCGCGATGCTCGTGGACAGTACGACGCAGCTGACCGAACTGTGGAAGCACCGCGACCTGGACGAACCAGCCGCGATGCCGACGTGGCTGACGGTCGCTCGCGATTACGCGGAGCAGTGGGTGCTCCAGCAGCAGATCCGGGAGGCGGTGGAAGCTCCGCTGCTCGACGAGCCGGAGTTCCGGACGCCGGTGGTGGACACGTTGCTGCGTTCGCTGCCGCAGACGTTGCGGGCGGTGCCCGCGCGGGCCGGACGTCAGGTGGCGTGTTCGGTGGAGGAGGCCGGGCGGTGGACGCTCCGCGCTACCGCGGTGGGCTGGACGATCGACCGCGGTGCCGCGACGTCACGGTCTCCGCTCGCGGCTTTGGCGACCGACGCGGACGCGTTGTGGCGGCTGTGCAGCGGGACGTTGCCCGCGGCGGAAGCGGACGCGCGAGTGCAGGTCAGCGGGGATCCCGCGGTGTGCGAGATCCTGCTGAGCCTGCGGGCTCGCGAGCCCTTCACCGCCGACGCCGCGCCTGCTTCCTGAGCTGCAGGATCCGCGCCCCGCCGATCAGCGCGACCAGCGCCGCGCCCGCGATCGCGGCGAACAGCATCGCCACCGCGAGCGGCATGCTGCCGGACGCGCCGAGGAAGTGGACGGTCGCCGTGTCCAGGTTCTGCAGGATGAACACCAGCAGGAACGCCAGCACGACGATCGCCACGATCACGGCGATCCAGGTGCCGCTGATCCGGGTGGATTTGACCTTGCCCCGGCGGCCCGCGGGTTTCGCGGCGGACGGCCGCGGTCCGGGTTCGGCTCCCGGTGCGGTGCCCGGGGCGGCGTGGTCGAGTGCGCCGGGCACCTCAGTGCCCGGCGCCTCGGGAATTTCCGATTTCGCGGCCTCGTCGGGACCGTCGTTTCGCGCGTGGGACATATCGTGATTGTCCGCCCACTCGCCGTGATGCGCTAATTCAGCGCTTGGCGTCGACCTCGCGCAGCACCCGCAGCGTGTTGCGGCCGGCGAGTTTCGCGCAGTCCTCGTCGCTCCAGCCGCGTTCCATCAGGGCGGCGACGAGCACCGGGTACTTCGACACGTCCTCAAGGCCTTCGGGCAGTTCGCCGACGCCGTCGTAGTCGCCGCCGAGCCCGATGTGGTCGATCCCGGCGACCTCGCGCGCGTGCTCGATGTGCGCGACGACGTCCGCGATCGTCGACTTCGGCTTGGGCGGCGCGTCCCAGGTCTTCGCGAACCGGCCGCGCTGGCCGAGGTCGAGAAACTCCTGCCCGGCGGCGGTCATCGCGTCCCGGAGCTGGTTGTCCCACTCGGTGACCGCGGCGGAGATGAAGGCGGGCACGAAGGTGATCATCGCGACGCCGCCGTTGCCGGGCAGCTGGGCGAGGACGTCGTCGGGGATGTTGCGCGGATGGTCGTTGACCGCGCGGCACGACGAGTGGCTGAAGATCACCGGCGCGCTCGACACCTCGAGCGCGGCGCGCATGGTGCTGGGCGCGACGTGGGAAAGGTCGACCAGCATGCCGATCCGGTTCATCTCGCGCACGACCTCGCGGCCGAACTCGGTGAGCCCGTCGTGCTCGGGTTTGTCGGTTCCGGAATCGGCCCAGGTGGTGTTGAAGTTGTGGGTCAGCGTCATGTAGCGGACGCCGAGGCGGCGCAGAATCCGCAGCACCCCGAGGGATTCGGCGATGCTGTGCCCGCCTTCGGCCCCGAGCAACGACGCGATCCGCCCGTCCGCGAACGCCGCCTCGGCTTCGTCGGCCGTGGTGACCAGCCGCAGCCGTTCGGGGTAGCGCTCGGCGAGCTGGTAAACCACCTCGATCTGTTCCAGCACCGCGGTAACCGCGCTGTCGCCCTTGAACTCGCACGGCACGTACACCGACCAGAACTGCAGGCCCAGCTTGCCTTCGGCGAGTTTGGGGAAGTCGGTGTGCAGCGTCGGCTGCGGCACTGTGAGATCCACGCCGGCCACCGCCTCGACCGGGTTCGGCCCGGCTTTGTCGCGGAGCGCCCATGGCAGGTCGTTGTGTCCGTCGGCGAGGATCGTGGAGGCGAGCAGGTCTTGCGCGCGGGTCAGCTCGGTCATGCCTCGACCCTAGCGAGCCAGGCCTTCGCCGCGCTTATTCCTTCGACGGTCACCTGATGCCCTCCCGGCCAGCGGTGCGTCGCCACGTCCGCATGCCGCTCGCGGAACTGGCGCACGAGTTCGTCGTTGGCGGGCAGCGGAGCCATCGGGTCGTGCTCGCCGTTGGAAAGGAATATGCGAGTTCCGGTGAGGTCGAGACTCGGCAATTCCGGCAATGGAGACATCGACGAGAACAGAATCGCTTCCCGGAGCACGTCCGGCCGGGTGAGCGCTACCGCCGCCGCGATATTCGCCCCATTCGAAAACCCGACCGCCACTGCCCTGCCGAACCCGTACTTTTCCCGGGCGTCGTTGAGGAAATCCGCCAGCTCGTCCGCCCGCGCCCGGACGTCCTCGTGATCGAACACGCCCTCCGACAGCCGCCGAAACCACCGCGCCGCCCCGTTTTCCGAAACCGGCCCGGTCGGCGCGAGCGTTGCCGATTCCGGACTCAGTTCGCGCGCCACACTGAGCAAATCGTCTGGACCACCGCCGGTTCCGTGCAGGAGAACAAGCACCGGGAGGTCCGGGTCGCCCTCGATGTACCGGTGCATCATCGTCGCTCCTCTGTGGACACCGCTTCCTTCATTGTCCAGGGTAACTTCTCGCGCGCAAGATGTATTCCGGGTAGAATCCGGCAGATGACCCCGGATCCGCAGACGGACGACGACGAGATCGTGACGTGGTGGGGCCTCGTGATCGAGGGCTATCTGGCCACACAGAACGCACTGATGGGAGAAATCGCCGACCGGTTCGGCCTAGCCCCCGCGTCGTTCGACATCCTCCTGCGCCTGGTGCGGTCGCCGGAACACCGCATGCCGATGACCCGCCTGGCCACCGAAGCCGCCCTGTCGAGCGGAGGCTTCACCAAGGTGGCGGACCGCTTGGTCGCCGCGGATTTGATCTGCCGCATCCCGAGCCCGGAAGACCGCCGGGTGACGTTCGCTTCCCTGACCGAGCACGGGCTGGAGGTAGCGCTCAAGGCACGGGCCGCGTGCGCGGAAATCTTGCGCCGGATCGTGCTGACGCCGCTGGGTTCGGATGCTGAGGGGTTGGCGGAGGCGATGCGGACGCTTCGTTCGGTGAACGGGTGAGCCGGGTCATGGATAACTGAAGCCCTCGGCCTCCAGCCGACGACGGAGGACCGTCAAACAGCGGTGCCGGATTCGGCTCACGCTCGACGGCGAGATGCCCAGTTCGGCGGCCAGCTGGTCGTGTCGCAGCTCCGGGCAGTGCGCCAGCAGGAGCAGCATCCGCCGGTGGCGTTCCGGGAACTTCTCCACCGCTCGCCACAGCGCAGCTGCCAGTTCTCCGGCCAAGGTCTTCGCCTCGGGTGACTCCGTCGGTTCGTGCGCATCCAGGCACGCGTCATCGACCAACTGCACCCGTGCGCGATTTTCGGCTGCACGGAGCGCGTGCCGCCGCGCGACGGTCGTCAGCCAACCGGCCAGGCCGTTCGGATCCTGCAAATCCGGCTGGCGGCTGAGCAATTCCAGCCAGGCCGTTTGGCAAGCGTCGTCCGCCTCGGCGCGAAATCCCGGGTTCGCGCCGACGATCCGGTTCATTCTCGTCGACAGACGGCGTACTTCGTCCTCGTTCCGCATTCCTTGCACGGGAAGGCTGACGGGCCGGGCGGCTCGGCGGATCCGTTTCAGCAGCGCGGATGCCGGATTGAGTGATCAACTTCGGCTGGATGTATCCCGGGCCGGGCACGCGTCTCGGGCGCGCGAAGATGAGGTCGACAAATCGATCCAAGCCAGCCACGTCAAGACCGCGCGACAGCCTCCGCATAAGCGGCCGCCAAGCGTTCCGTTGCCGTCGGTCCGTCGCCGTCCGGCCGAGGGACCCCAAGATGCCGCTCCCGCAACTCAGCCATGAACTCTTCCCACAGCGCCGGACCGCCAGCCTCAAGCAGTTCCGCTCGCACGCGCAATTCCGGCGTCGTCGGCCGGTGCCGCAAACCCCAGCTTCCCAGCGCCACCAAAACCGGCACCAGCTGGATCGCCGCTTCGGTCAAGCTGTACGTCGCGCGCTGTCCGCGACCGGCCGAATCACGGGTGAGCAAACCGGCTTCGGTGAGCGTGCGCAGGCGGTCGGCGAGGATATTCGACGCGATTCCTTCTTCCGACTGCGACTGCAATTGCCGGAAATGCCGCCGGTCGCCGAACATCACGTCGCGCAGGACCAGCAGGCTCCAGCGGTCGCCGACGACCTCGATCGCGGCGTTGATCGGGCACCCCGAGCGCGGGCCGTCCGGCATCGCATACCTCCTCCAAACCACTTGCACTTTACCATCGCCTCCGGCATAGTGCTTGCAAAAGACAAGCAGGGAGTATCGATGCTGGTACGCGTCCAGTGCTTCAACGTTTCCGCCGACGGCTACGGTGCCGGTCCGGACCAAACGCTCGAGCAGCCGTTCGGTCATCCGAACCCGGGACCGCTCTTCGCCTGGGCCGGGGCCACCGCCAGCTGGCCGATGCGCGGCGAGCCCGGCGGCACTCGCGGGCTCGACGACTACTTCACCCGGGACATGCACCGCGGTGACGTCGGCGCGGAAATCATGGGACGCAACAAGTTCGGCCCGCACCGCGGCCCGTGGGAGAACCACGACTGGCAGGGCTGGTGGGGCGACGAACCCCCGTTCCGCACCCCGGTCTTCGTCCTCACCCACCACGAACGTCCGTCGATCACCTTGGGCCAGACCACTTTCCACTTCCTCAATACAACCCCGGAGGAAGCACTCGCGCAGGCGAAGAAAGCCGCTGGCGACAAGGACGTGCGCATCGGCGGCGGCGTCAACACAGTGCGGGAATTCCTCGAAGCCGGTCTCATCGACACGCTGCACATCGCCGTCTCGCCGGTCGAACTCGGTTCCGGGGAACGGCTTTGGACCAGCCCGGACGAGCTGACCGACCGCTACCACCTGGAGAAAATTCCCAGCCCCAGCGGAGTCGTGCACCACCTGTTCTGGCGCAAGTAACCTCAGCGCAGGCCGGGCATCAGCCGTAACGCGTTGCCGGACAGCACCCCGTCCAGCACCTCCGCGGGCAACCCCAAATCGGCGACCGCGCGGACGTTCACGGCGGTTCCCGGCACCCCCGGCCAATCCGTGCCGAAGATCCATTTCCGGGCCAACCGCACGAGATCGAACCGCGCGTAATACTCCGGCAGTTTCTTCGGCGGCAGCCCGGCGAGGTCGAGCCACACGTTCGGCCTCGCCTGGGCCATGAACGCCGCCACGTCGTACCACCAGCCCCGGCCGCCGTGCGCGAACACGAAGTTCACCGACGGGAAGTCTTCGACCACATCGGACAGCAGCGAAGGATCCCCATAGCTGGCACGGGATCCGGGAAACACCGACAGTCCGGAGTGGAGGATCACCGGAACCCCGCGTTCGGCGCACAAGGCGTAGACCGGGTACAGCTCCTTGTCCGCCGGGGAAAACGCGCCGTGCACCGGGTGGATCTTCAACGCCACCGCACCCAGCGCGAGCTGCCGTTCCACCTCGTCGACCAGCGGATGGTGCAGATGCGGATTCACGTTGGCCACCAAGCGAAACCGCTCGGGGTTGTATGCGACCAACGGTAGATTGTCTTCAATCGCCTGAATACCGGTGGCCCGTGGACTGTATTCACAGAACAGCAGGACCCGGTCGACGCCCTCCTGTGCCATGAGGTCGTCCATCGCCGCGGGAATCACCGCGCCGTCCGCGTCGTAGACCGTGCGCCACGGGTACTCGCCGGCGAAGTCGCGCGCCCAGTCCAGCCACGCGGGTTTGAGCGTGGGCAGCCGCGGGGTGTGCACGTGGGCGTCCACCACGAAATGCTCGTCGATCATGCCAGCCAGTCGATCACGATTGCGGCTGCGGCACGAGCAGCGACTCGCGCACCATTTCGCGGATCACGTTCCGCCGGATCTTCCCGGTCGCGGTCTTCGGCAACTCGGCCATCTCGACCACTCCGCGCGGCCGCTTGAACGCCGCCAAGCCCTCCCGGCAAAATTCGATCAGCTCCTCAGCATCCACAGTGGACGAAGGGGCGGCGACAACGCAGGCCACCGGTTTGTCCAATCCGTCCTCGTCCGGCGCGGCGACCACCGCCACCTCGGCAACCGCCGGATGTTGCAGCAGTCGTTCCTCCACTTCGGACGGAGACACCCAAATCCCGCCCGCCTTCAACATGTCGCCAAACCGGCCGAGACACGTATACGTGCCATCCGAGTTGCGCACGTAGCTGTCCCCGGTCCGCAGCCACGGACCCTGGAAAACCTGTTTCGTAGTCTCGTATCGCGCCCAATACCCGGTCGCGATGGACGGGCCGGACACGAACAGCTCACCCGGCCGTCCCGCTTCCGAAATCACCGCGCCCTGCTCGTCCCGGAGCTCGACGGAGTACCCCGGCACCGCCACCCCGGTGCTGCCCGGCCGCACCGCACCCGGCTGGTTGGACAGGAAAATGTGCAACGCCTCGGTCGACCCGATCCCGTCCAGAATCTCGACCCCGAACCGCTCGCGGAACCGGGTGAACAGCGCCGACGGCAACGGCTCCCCAGCCGAAACCGCGTACCGCACCGAGGAAAACGAGTCGTCCGGCACGTCGCTGGCCAACAGCGCCGCATAGAACGTCGGCACTCCGAAGAACAACGTCGGACGGTCCGCCCGCGCCCGCGCGGCGATGATCCCCGGCGTCGGACGGGCCGGTTCCAGCAGCGTCGTCCCTCCACAAGAGAGCGGGAAGAACGCCGAATTCCCGAGACCGTATGCAAAGAACAACTTGGGCACCGACAGGAAGCGGTCCGAAGAGGACACTCCCAGCACCTGCGCGGCGTAAGTCGAGCACACCGCGCGGATGCTCCCGTGCCGGTGCATCGCGCCCTTCGGCTTGCCGGTCGTGCCCGAGGTGTACAGCCACAGCGCGGGCGAATCCTCCCAGGTCGGCGACGCCACGACGTCGTCCGTCGGGGTCAGCGGCCACCGGTGCGTCCGCACCCCGGCGGGGAATTCCGCCGGGTCCGCCCGGTCGAGCACGACGTCGGTCACCTCGGGCGCACCGGTCAGCGCGCCCGCCGCCTGCGCGGAGAACTCCCCGGACACGCACAGCACCCGCGCCCGCGAATCGGCGAGCACCTGACCCAGTTCCAGCCCGGTGACCATAGTGGACACCGGCACCGCGACCGCGCCGACGAGCATCGCGCCGAGGATCCCGCTCAGCAGTTCGACGTCGTCGACCATGCAGAACATGACCCGCTCTTCCGGACGCACGCCGAGCGCGCGCAGCCCGGAAGCGACCCGGTGGGTCTCGGCGGCGAGTTCGCCGTAGCTGAGCGTGCGCCGCGGCGAGACGACCGCGAGCGCGTCCGGACGGCCTTGGCCGAGCAGGTACTCCGCGGCGTTGAAGTTCGCGGGAACCGTCATCGGTGCCCCCTCAGGTGAGGTACACGTACTCGTAGTCGAAAGGTTTGCCGTTGATGCCCTGCCTCGGCGGCGCGACCCAGCTGGCGATCTTCCCGCGCTCGTACACCGGGTGCATGAGCGACCGGACGAACGTCAGGTCCTCGGCCGTCGGCAGCCACTTGTGCCGCGCTGCCTCCCACGTTGCCTCGTCGACGATGCTGCCGTCCGGAGTGACGTGGTGGCCGGAGTTTATGCCCACCTCGCGGTTGAAACCAGGGTGCGGCAACGCGAACCGGAAGTCGATGCCGGCGTCGCCGAGGATCTTGTTCCACCGGTTGACCCCGGTCTGGCAGTCCGCGGTGTACTCGCCGCGCAGGTCGAGATTGAGCAGCAGGATGGCCTGCAATTCCTCGGATGTCCAGGTCCCGTCGTCGCGCGGACGCTCCAGCAGCCGGCTGTCCTCGGTGAGTTTGTGGTCGTCTTTGCGCCGCGTCTCCTGCCAGCGGCCCTTGAGCCCGGCGGTGTAGTAGTTCGCCGCGTTCGTCGACGTTTCACTGCCGAACAGGTCGAGCGACACGGTGTAGTGGAAGTTCAGGTACCGCTGGATCACGTCCAGCGGGATCCCGCCGTGCGACGCGATGTCGTACGTGTCGTGCTCGCGGATGAGTTCGGCGCTGCGCTGCACCACCCGGTCGACGCCGGTGGTGCCCACCATCATGTGGTGCGCCTCCTCCTTGAGCATGAACTCGCAGGTGCGCGACAGCGGGTCGAACGAGCTTTCCTTCAACGTGCCGAGCTGGTATTTCCCATCGCGGTCGGTGAAGTACGTGAACATGTAGAACGCGAGCCAGTCGGCCGTTTCCTCGTTGAACGCGCCGAGGATGCGCGGCGCGTCCGGGCTGCCGGAGTTGCGCAGCAGCAGCCCCTCCGCCTCGTCGCGGCCTTCGCGGCCGAAGTACGCGTGCAGCAGGTACACCATCGCCCACAGGTGCCGCCCTTCTTCCACATTCACCTGGAAGAGATTGCGCAGGTCGTACAGCGACGGCGCGGTGAGCCCGAGCAGTCGCTGTTGCTCGACCGACGCCGGTTCGGTGTCGCCCTGGATCACGATCAGCCGCTGCAGGTCGGCCCGGTATTCGCCGGGCACCTGCTGCCACACCGGTTCGCCGGCGTGCTCGCCGAATCCGATCCGCCGGTCCGGTTCCCGTTCGGCGAGGAAGATGCCCCAGCGGTAGTCCGGGACGTTGACGTGGTCGAAGTGCGCCCAGCCGTCGCGGCCGACGCTCACCGCGGTGCGCAGGTAGACGCCCTCGGTTTCCAGCGTGGGGCCCATCTCGCCCCACCAGTTCATGAACTTCGGCTGCCAGCCCTCCAGCGCGCGCTGGAGCCTGCGGTCGTCGGCGAGCTGGACGTTGTTCGGGATTTTGGCGTCGTAGTCGATCTTTTCGGGCATCGGTTCAGACCCGCTTCCTGTCGAAGACCGCCTTCTGCCCGGTGCCGTACCGGCGCAGCGCGCCGTCGGGCCCGGAGGCGTTCGGTCGGGTGAAGATCCAGTTCTGCCAGGCGGTCAGCCGCCCGAAGATCTTGGTTTCGATCGTTTCCGGGCCGACGAACCGGTGGTTCGCCTCCATCCCGGTGAGCGCGTCGGGCGACAGCGAGGCGCGGCCTTCCAGCGCGATCCGGATCTCGTCCTCCCAGTCGAGGTCGTCCGGCGCGTCGGTGACCAGGCCGAGTTCGACGGCTTCGGCGGCGCTCAGCGCACGGTCGCGTTCGCGGGCCAGCCACGTCAGGTGGTCGTCGTCGCCGTAGAACCGCGACTGGAGCCTGGACAGTCCGTTGCCCATCGGGAACACGCCGAAGTTGGCTTCCGACAAGGTGATCGACGCGCGTTCCGGCGAGTCCTCGTCGTCGATCGGCGGCCCGTCCAGCAGGTACTGCCGGTCCGCCGCGAAGGCCAGTTCGAGCAGGCTGCCCGCGAAGCAGCTGCCCGGTTCGATCAACGCGATCAAGGTGCGGCTGGTGACGTCCAGCCGCTTCAGCGTGCGCTTGTAGTAGTGCAGGATTTCGTTGCTCAGCCAGTCTTTCCCGCTGAGCACGACCTCCTCGTGCGCGAGCACCTGCTCCGGGTCGCCTTCGGTGCGCAGCACCCAGGTGCCGAGTTCCGGTTCGTTCGTGCGCAGCCGCAGGATCGCGTCGTCCAGTTCGCGGGTCAGCCGCAGCAGCCAGCCGTCGAGCGCCGGTTCCCCGTCCGGGCCGAGCACGGTGAGCGTGACCAGCGAGTTCGGCCGGTCGTACGCGATCCGGACGTGCCGGTACTCGATGCCGTCGTCGGTCACCGACGGCTCCAGCGGGGCCAGTTCGATCCCCTGCTCAGCGGGCAGCCGGTCGGATTCGGCGGCCAGTTCGTGCGCCCGCGACAGCACCTTCTCGCGGAACCCGACGCGCGGCACCAGCTCGTCCACCAGCCGCCAGTCGACCGCGGTCTTGCCCTTGACCCCGTCCGGCCGCGTCGCGAACACGTCCGCGAGATCCCGGCGGACGCGCCGTTTGTCGACCACGCGGGTGAGCCCGCCGGTGCCGGGCAGCACGCCGAGCAGCGGCACCTCGGGCAACGCGACGGTGGACGAGTTGTCGTCGACCAGCAGGATCTTTTCGCAGGCCAGCGCGATCTCGTAGCCGCCGCCGGCGCAGCTGCCGTTCACCGCCGCGACGTAGGTCTGGCCGGAGAACTCGGTGGCGTCCTCGATGCCGTTGCGGGTCTCGTTGGTGAACTTGCAGAAGTTCACCTTCCACTCGTGCGGCGACGCGGCGAGCATCCGGATATTGGCCCCGGCGCAGAACACCTTGTCCTTGGCGCTCGTCACGATCACCGCGCGCACCTGCGGATGTTCGAACCGCAGCCGCTGCGTCGCGTCGTAGAACTCGATGTCGACGCCGAGGTCGTACGAGTTGAGCTTCAGCTCGTACCCGGGCACGAGGCCGCCCTGTTCGTCGACGTCCATCTCCAGCCAGGCGACCTCGCCGTCGACGGTCAGCCGCCAGTGCCGGTAAGTGTCCGGATGCCGCTCGAACGTGACAGGTGTGGTGGTGGTCACGCCCTCGATTGTCTACATGGTTTCAACGAACGTCAATGTTGTGTAGACATTTGCCCGGCAACGCTCACCCGGTTGAGCCGCATGGCTGCCCAGCACACGAATACCCACAACGCGAACGCCGCGAACGTGTCGGTGAAGATCGTCGCGAACCAGAACGCGGGGACCTGCGGTACGCCGACCAGGAAATGCCCCGCGCTCGCCAGCCCGGACAGCGAGTAGACCAGCAGAAACGCCAGCGAACGCCAGTACCGGCCCTGCCCGTAGGCGCGATAGCCGAGCACGCCGAACGCGGTGAAGACCACCCAGCTGATCGCCACCACGACCTGCGTGACGGGCACGCTGATCCCCGGCACCTGCGGGTAGTCCGCCGCGCGCACGACGTTGTGGGTGTAGTGCAGGACCGTGCTGGCCAGGGTGAACGCCAGGATCAGCCGCAGCGGGCCGAGCCCCTTCTCGCGCAGAACGTCCATGCCGCTCGCCCCCTTGCGATTTGATAGATCGCTCTAGCGGGAGCGTACCCGGACGGCGGCGACCGGCCAAGCCGTGCGCGAAACTGGAGCCATGACCGAGCAGACCATCGAGGCCGACGGCATCACCCTGTGCCACGAATCCTTCGGCGATCCGGACGCGCCGCCGTTGCTGCTGGTGATGGGTCTCGCCGCGCCGATGATCTGGTGGGACGACGAGTTCTGCGCCCAGCTCGCCGAGGCCGGTTTCCACGTGCACCGGTTCGACAACCGCGACGTCGGGCGTTCGCAGTGGTGGACCGGCCGGGCCAGCCTGCCGCTCGCGTACTTCCTGCGGTCCGCGCCGTACTCCCTCGGCGACCTGGCCGACGACGCGGGCAAACTGCTCGACGCACTCGGCATCGAGCGCGCGCACGTCGTCGGCACGTCGATGGGCGGGATGATCGCGCAGGAGTTCGCGATCCGGCATCCGCAGCGCGTCCGGACGCTGACCTCGATCATGTCGACCACCGGCGCGCGGACCGTCGGCCTGCCCAGCCCGCGGGCCGCGCTCGCGATGCTGGCTCCGGGACCGCGCACGCGCGAGGACTACGTGACGCAGCTGGTGCGCACGTCAAAGCTGATCGGCTCGCGCGAGTACCTGTTCGACGAGGACCATTTCCGCCAGCGCGCGGAACGCACGTACGACCGCGGCCTCAACCCGGCGGGCGTGTTCCGGCAGCTCGCCGCGATCCTGTCCTCCCGCGACCGGACCGCCGATCTGCGCCGGCTTTCCGTGCCGTCCCTCGTGATTCACGGTACGGCCGATCCGCTCGTGCACGTGTCCGGCGGCCGTGCGACGGCCCGCGCGCTCGGCGCGGACCTCGATCTCATCCCCGGGATGGGACACGACCTGCCGCGCGAGGTGTGGCCGCGAGTGATCGCCGGGATCAAACGGCTCGCTACCCGCTGATCGTCACCGAGCCCAGGTTCGAGAAGTGCGCGGCGACGCGGGAGCCGGGGCGCAGTTCGACGGCGTCGGTCATCCCGCCGGTCAGCACGAGCCAGCCTGCCTCCAGCGCCAACCCGCGTGCGGCCAGCGAATTCGCCGCCAGCGCCAACGCCTCGGCCGGGTGCCCCTGCACGGCAGCGCCGGTCGCGGTGTCGACGATCTGACCGTCCACTTCCAGCAGCGCGGCTTCCAGCGAAAGGTCCAAAGAGGACGGTGGACGGCCGACCGAGCCGAGCCCGAACAGCGCCGACGAACCGTTGTCCGCGACGACGTCCGGCAACGTGAAACGGTAGTCGCGGTAACGGCTGTCGATGATCTCGATTCCGCCGTACACCTGGGAAACCGCCGCGAGCGCGGTGGCCGCGGTGACGCCAGGACCGGCGAGCCGCTCGCCAAGCACGAACACCAGTTCCGGCTCCGCGCGCGGGTGGATGAGCTGCGGCGTCGGCGCACCCGCGGGCAGCACCATCGCGTCGGTCAGCCACGCGAGCAGGGGTTCTTCGACGCCCATCCGCTGCTGCTTCGCGCGCGACGTGAGCCCGAGCTTCACCCCGATCAGCGTCTCGCCGCGTTCCTGACGCAGCCGCAGAGCCTCGTCCTGGATGGCATACGCCGTGGCGAGGTCGAGGTCTGCCCAGGTGTCGGTGAGCTGCGCGCCTTCGTCTGTCCGGTTGAGCAAATCCTGCGCGGCGGCAACGATTTCGGCGGTCACTTGTCCTCCTCCGGCGCGAACACCGCGGTCACACTGCCCAGTCCGGCCATGGTCGCCACGACGGTGTCGCCGGGGCGGACGGTCTGCGCGGCGGTCATCGAACCGGGCAGCACGACGTGGCCGGGCGCCAGCGTCACGCCGAGCGGGCCGACTGTGTTGGCCAGCCAGACCAAGGCGTTGATCGGCGAGCCCAGCACCGCACCGCCCGCGCCGGTGGCGGCGAGCTGGCCGTTGACGTGCAGCGTGCAGCCGGCGAGCCGCAGGTCGACGTCGCGCAGATTGGTCGGGCTGCTGCCGAGGATGACGCCACCGGACGACGCGTTGTCCGCGACGGTGTCGAAGATCGAGATTTTCCAGTCGCGGACCCGCGAGTCGACGATCTCCAGCGACGGAAGCACGAAGTCGACCGCGCGGACGGCGTCGGCGACGGTCACGCCCGGACCGCGCAGCGGCGCGCCGAGCACGAACGCGATCTCCGGTTCGATGCGCGGCTGCAGGAACCGCGTCGTCGGGATCGGCTGGTGTTCGAGCAGGAACATCGAGCTGGTGAGGTGCCCGAAGTCGGGCTGGTTCACGCCCATCTGGCGCTGCATCGCCGCGGAGGCGAGGCCGACCTTGTGGCCGCGCACCACGTCGCCCGCCGCCACCCACGCGCGGACTTGCTCCTGTTGCACGCGGTAGGCGTCTTCGACGGTCGCGTCGGGGAAGGTCTTCACGAGCGGATCGATCGGCTCGCGTCGCTCGTACGCGCTTGTCAGCAGCGCGACGGCGTCCTGCAGCTCAGCGGGTTCCACGGGTCGGACTCTGCCTGACCGAGCCGCCCGCGCCAACCCGGTCGTTCCATTCACCGGTACGAGCCACTTCTCTCGCTCGCTAACCTCTTGCGCGCGAGAGTTTGTCGGCGTACCGTACTTCGTGTTGGCTCCCAGAGAGGACGTGACCCGCGATGGCACCCACCGAGACCGAAGTCGCCCAGCTCGCGCAGACCCGCGACCGGCTGCGGGAGCAGCATTTGCACCCGGCGGAGGAACGTCCGGCGACCGTCGGCCGCGGCATCCACCACACCGCGCTGCTGTCCAGCGACGTCGAGCGGACGATCACCTTCTACCAGGACATTCTCGGCTTCCCGCTCACCGAGCTGATCGAAAACCGCGACTACCCGGGGTCGAGCCACTTCTTCTTCGACGTCGGCAACGGCAACGCGGTCGCGTTCTTCGACCTGCCCGGACTCGACCTCGGCCCGTACGCGGAGGTACTCGGCGGCCTGCACCACCTGGCCCTGTCACTCACCCCGGAAGCGTGGGCGGGCGCGCGCTCCCGGCTCGACGCCGCCGGCGTCAAGTACCAGGAAGAAAGCGGCACGTCGATCTACTTCGCGGACCCGGACGGCGCCCGGATCGAGCTGATCGCGGACGACCTCGGCGAGATGTACGGGTCGAAGATCGGCTGAACCACTGGACTCGGTGCGCCGCCGGGTTCAGAGTGTGGGCCCATGGGCGACTGGGCGGCTTCGCGGCAGAAAGCACGGCTCGACCGGCGGGAAGCGATCGACGAGCTGATCGCGCGGGTCCGCTTCGAGGTGCGGCTGCACCTGGCGGAACCGACCGCGATCAGCCGGTACGACGAGCTCGCCGAGGTTTTCGCCCTCGGCCACGGCGAGTGTGCCGCGCTGCTGGCGCACCGGCGGTTGCTGCCGTGGTGGGAGCGACGGCTGCTCACACGGTTCGCGCGTCGGCTGCACGGCCGCGCGATCGTGGGCAGTGTCGCGGACGTGCCCGTGGGCGAGCCTGTCGCTGGTGCTTTTCGCGCGGAGATCAGCCGTCTCCTTCCGGACGCGGGTGATACCGGTGCCCGCTATGACCTGCAAGGACGCGGTCTGCTGACCGTCTTCCGGCTAGCGCTCGGTGCCCGCGGCGAAGTGTGGCCGGACCGGAACGAAGTCGCGTCCACCGTCGCGCGCAATGTTTTGGCCTGCAGCTCCGCGTTCCTCCGGCGGTCGCCGTGGCACGTGCTGTGGCCGGTGTATCGCGTCCGCGGCCTGCGGCTGTGGCGGTTGTGACGTGGCGGAATCGTTCGCTGGGTCGGGATGTTGAGGAGAGTATGAAGCCTGAAGAGATCCTCGCTGGCGCGCGCACGATCGCTGTGGTCGGCCTGAGCCGTGACCCGGGCAAGGCCGCGCACGGCGTACCGGCTTCGCTGCAAGCGCACGGTTTCCGGATCATCCCGGTGCATCCGTCGGCGACTGAACTGCTCGGGGAGAAGGCTTACCGGTCGCTGGAGGAGATTCCGGAACCGGTGGATCTGGTGGACGTCTTCCGCCCGGCAGGGGAAGCACCGGACATCGCCCGTTCCGCGGTGGCGATCGGGGCTAAGGCGTTGTGGTTGCAGCAGGGGATCGTGTCGGCGGAGGCGCGGAAGATCGCTTCGGAGGCCGGGCTGGAGTATGTCGAGGACCGGTGCACTGCCGTGGTACGGGCAGTGGCGGGGATTTCACTGAATTAACCGGGCGAAAGCTTTGGAACGCCCTGGTTCCGCGATTGTTTGTGCGCATTCTTTTGGACTGTGCACTGACGTGTCGCATTCGAGGTCATAACCGCCGTGGGCGTGCACGATCGAATACTGCCGCTCCGCCAGACCGGCGGGGCGGTCGCCTCGCGCCTGCTCGCGCCGCTTTAGCTCTGGCAGCGGGCAATGCACACCTACGAAGGTAACTTCCTGATCCCGCAACACTTCCAGGCAGTCGGCAAGCCAGTGCGGCCGGAGTACGTGGTCGGCGATCACGCCGTTACCCGCCGCCGCGAGCCCGGCCAGCATGCGGTGGTAGCCGCGCACTGTCCGTTCGAAAACCGCATCGAACTCCGGCGTGCCGAATTCGGGGGTCCGCGACCGCGACCGCATGCTGTTGACCGCGTCTCGGGGCAGGTAGAAATAGGGGCCCGGCAGCAAATCCAGCAGTTCCGCCGCGATGCTCGACTTGCCGGAACTGGACGTGCCGTTGAGGAAAATGACGTGCCCGCTCATCCGACGAGCCGGTACCCCACCCCGCGCACCGTCTCGATCGTCCGCGTCCCGAACGGCGCGTCGATCTTCCGCCGCAAATACCCCACATAAACCTCGACCACGTTCTCGTCCCCCTCGTAATGCGCGTCCCAAACGTGTCCGAGGATCTCGTTCTTCGTCAACGCCGCCCCCTGCCGCCGCAGCAGAAACTCCAGCAACCCGAACTCCCGCGCGGTCAGCTCGATCCGCGTCTCTCCCCTGTGGACAGTGCGCGCAGCCGGGTCGAGCTGCAGATCCCCAGCGGTCAACACCGCCGGGCGAGCCGGTGCACCCCGGCGGAGCAACGCCCGGAGCCGAGCCAGCAAAACGACGAACGAGAACGGTTTCGAGAGATAATCGTCCGCGCCGAGGTCGAAAGCGTCGGCCTCGTCGTATTCGCCGTCCTTCGCCGTGAGCATCAGCACCGGCGTCCAATTCTCCGCTGCCCGCAAGCGTTTCAGCACTTCGTAGCCGGAAAGCTCGGGAAGCATGATGTCGAGCACCACGGCGTCGTAATCGTGCTCCATCGCCGACCAGAGCCCGTCCCGGCCGGTGTGCGCCACGTTCACCGTGAACCCCTCGGCGACCAGGCCGCGGCGAAGGGTTTCGGCGAACTCCAGCTCGTCCTCCACGATCAGCAACCGCATGCTCAGTCCTCCTCGATCCGGGGCAGTTCGATGCTCGGCAGTTCGATCACGAAATGCGCGCCCGGGTAACTCGGGTCGGCGACGTCGACGTACCGCGCGCGGCCGCCGTGCCTTGCCGCGATGCCGGCCACGATCGACAGGCCCAGTCCGGTCCCGCCGCGCCGCCGCGAAGCGTCCAGCCGCACGAACCGCTCGAACACTCGCTCCCGGTCGCCCTCGGCGACGCCCGGGCCGTCGTCGCTCACCTCCACGACGACCATCTCATCTTGCACCGAACTCGCAATCCGGATCCGCTCGCGCGCGTGCCCGCACGCGTTGTCGACGAGGTTGCGTACGGCGCGACGCAGCTGCGCCTCGCTGCCGCGCACCTTCGCCGGTCCGGCGCGCACTTCGATCTCGACAGCCGCTTCGCCGCGTACGCGTTCAGCTTCCGCACGAACGATGTCGTCCAGATCGACTTCGGTACGCGCGGGCCGGTCGGTGGCGTCGTCGGTGCGCGCGAGCATCAGGAGGTCGTCGACCAGCTCTCGCAGGCGCGCGGTCTCGCGAGTAATCACCGGCACCAATTCGTCGGTGGTCTCCGGGTGCTGGTTTGAAACGTCGAGCGCGGTGCTGATGGTCGACAGCGGCGAGCGCAGCTCGTGACTCGCGTCGGCGACGAAGCGTCGTTGCGCGGCCTGTGCGGACCCAAGCCGCTCAAGCATCTCGTTAAGCGTGACAGCAAGCCGGTGCACCTCGTCGCTGCCAGGTGGCAGCGGTACGCGCAACGCGAGGTCACGCGTCGAGATCTCGGCGACAGTGCGCCGCATCCGCTCAACCGGGCGCAGCGCGGAGCCGACAGAGCGGTACACCGCGAAGCCAGCGATACCGAGCAGCGGCAGCGAGATCAGGCCTAGCAGCAGCGTAAGCCGAGCAGAGGCTTCCGTGACCGGCTCAAGCGACCGTGCGGAGATGACGGTGAACGGTCCGCCCGGTCCGTTGACGCCTTCCGAAACCAAGCGGTAGTCGCTGCCGTCACCGTCTAAGCCGAGCGGCAGTGTCTCGACGGTCTCCTGTCCCGGAGCCGGGCGCGCGGCGGTGATGGCCGGACGGCCGACGATCGACGGGTCGCTCGCGATAGGCGTGCTTCGCGGCCCGAGGACCTGCGTCACGGCTTCAGTGTCCCCAGTGCTCGCGACGTCGCTCGGGGACAGGTCTCGCGCACCCGCGCGCACGAGTTGGACAGCAACCTGCCTCGCGGTACTTCGCGCGCTCTCGGTGACGCTTCGGTCGAGGGACTGTTGCAGCAACAGCACCACGACGACGCACGCGGTCGCGATGGCCAACGCGAGCGCGAGCACGGCAACCCCGGTTGTCCGCATCCGGACACCTGCGGCAGCGAGAAGTCTCACGCACGCAGCGTAACGAGCGCGGAGGGACGTCATCGGGCGCGGCGTGCGGCCAGCCGTTCCGAGCGCAGCGTGTCCACCTCAGTCAGGTCCAGCGGCTTCAGCGCATGGCCTAGCACCCACGACAACAGCAGGTCAGCCAGCTCGGGATTGCGCGCCAGCGCCGGGCCGTGGAGGTAGGTGCCGAGCACGTGATCGGTGACCGCGCCCTCGGTGCCGTCGCCGTTGCCAGTGCCCCGGACGACGCGGCCCAGCGGTGCGCTGCCCGGGCCGAGCACACTCGCGCCCTGATGGTTCTCGAAGCCGGTCAGCGGCGTCTCGAGCAGGTTCGGTTCGACGATCAGCTCAGCCACCGCACGCTGCTCCGCCGGCTCGGTGACGAGGTCGAGCAGTCCCAGCCCAGCGTGCTCGATGCCGTCGACGCCGCGGAAACGCTTGCCGAGAATCTGCAGACCCGCGCACACCCCGAACACCGGGCGTCCCGCATTCGCCGCGCTGCGCAGCCCCGCCGAGTTGCGCAGGAAATCCGCGGCCAGCACCTGCGCCATGTCCTCGCCGCCGCCGAGCAAGTAGAGGTCCAAAGTGGACGGTACCTCGGAGTCCAG
Source organism: Amycolatopsis sp. VC5-11 (assembly GCF_037034185.1). Taxonomy (NCBI): domain Bacteria; kingdom Bacillati; phylum Actinomycetota; class Actinomycetes; order Pseudonocardiales; family Pseudonocardiaceae; genus Amycolatopsis; species Amycolatopsis sp. VC5-11. The sequence goes on from NZ_JBAGKF010000001.1 coordinate 50,323, forward strand.
CGAAACCGGCACCACCTCGGCGTCGTAACCGCGCCACTGCAAGCGTTTGCAGAGCACCTGTGCGTTGCCGGAATCGCCGTAGGTCCCCAGCACCTCGGGGAGCAACAAGCCGATGCCGACGGTCGAATCAGACATCGGGCAACCGGTCCACCAGGTCGCGGAAGGCGGTGTAGTTCGCGACGAGTTCGACCCCGCCCGGCGGCAGCGTGTCGATCGCGCTGACCGGATCCGGGGCCGACCAATGCGGCACCTCGGCGTAGCAAAGCCGCACCGCGAGGTCCGCCGACCGCTCGCCGGCCACGACGACCTGACGGCCGCGCAGCCGCTCGAAGTGCACGTCCCAGAGCCACGACAGGTCGCGGCCGTCCGCCTCGTGCGCGTTGACCGCGACGACGACCGGAGTGTCCTCGTCGAGCACGCGCAACGTTTCGGCCCAGCCAGCCGGATTTTTCGCAAGCATGAGCCGGACTGAATGCCGGGTGCGGCGAATCGTGCGGTAGCGGCCGCCGATGTCGGTGATTGTGCGCAGCCGCGCCGCGGCGGTGTGCGGCGGCACGCCTACGCAGTGCGCGGCGGCGAGCGCGAGAGCGGCGTTCGCCCGGTTGGCCTCGCCGGGCAGCCGCAGGTCGAGGTCGACTTGCCGGCCGCCGGGCGTGTGGACCAGGTCGCCGTCGAGGGTCCAGGTCGGCTCCGGGCGAGCGAAAGCGCACACCGCGCAACGCCATTCGCGATCGGTGTGCGTGATCGCGCCGCCGCAGCGCGGACAGGAGACGGAATCGCCCGACCAGCGCCGTCCGGTGCCGACCCACACCGGGCGCGCCGCCGCGGCGGCCGCCGACGTGACCAGCACGTCATCGCAGTTCGCGACCACGACCGTGCGCGACAGACCGGCGAAGGCGGCACGGAGATCGCGCTCCATCATCCGGACTTCGCCGACGCGGTCGAGCTGGTCACGGCTGAGATTGAGCAGCACGAGCGCCGCGGGCTGCACCTGCTCGGCCACCCACGGAACGTAGGTTTCGTCCACCTCCAGCACCGCGTACGGCGCGTCCGGACTGGCGGCGAGCGCGGCCACCAGACCGTCGGGCATGTTCGCGCCGTCGCCGTTGTGCGCGACTTCGGCGAGGGCTTCGAGCGCGCGGGTCAGCATCAGCGACGTGGTGGTTTTGCCGTTCGTGCCGGTGACGATCACGACCGTGCGGTCGCGGCCGAGCCTGCGCAACGCCTTGGGGTCGAGCCGCAGCGTGACGCGGCCGCCGATCACCCCGCCGCGGCCCAGCCGGGCGGTACGGGAAAACCACGCGGTCAGCCGCCCGGCGGCGACCGACGCCCGGGTGCGCAGACGTGTGGACATCACCCAAACCGTGCGGCACGGGCGCTGTGATTTTCCTGAGAGGGTGACTCCAGTCTCCGTTACCCTTTGTAAGCACTCTTACCGATCGGAGGTTGAACCATTCGGCGCAACCTTGACCTTGCACAATGACAGAGTTCGGTCAAGATCTTCCGTCCATACATCGGAGGTGTTAGCGTCCAACCCCGCTTGATGGCACCACGCACCGGTGACCGGGAACGCAGAGCGACAGGCGGAGGGCGAACGTGGACGCAGCAGCACGCGGGCTGGACCAAAGCGGCACCCTGGAGCGCGGGCTGGCGGTGCTCGAACACGTCGGGCAGCACCAGGAAATTTCCACGAACGCGCTCGCCCGGCAACTGGGTTTGTCCCGCAGCGCCGCCTACCGGATCGTCGGCACGCTGAAGCGGCTGGAGTACCTGGAGGCCGACACCGTCACCGGACGCGTGCGGCTCGGCACCCGGCTGGTCGAACTGGGCGCCCGCGCGATGGCGGCGACCGACCTGCACCGCTGCGCGCCGCGGTATCTCACCGCGCTGGCCGAGCGGTCCGGGGAGACGACGTACCTCGCGGTGCCGGACAACGACGCGATGGTCTACGTCGCGACCGAACGCAGTGCCAGCGCGGTCACGCTGTCCTGCCGCCTCGGCACTCGACGGCCGCAGCACGCGACGTCGCTGGGCAAGGCCTGGCTGGCCGCGTTGCCGGAGGCCGACCGGGTGGAGCGCGTGCGCCGGATGAAGCTGGACAGCCTCACCCTCAAGACCATCAACGACCCGGTCCGGTTGCTGGACGAACTGGCGCGCACCCGGCGGCGCGGCTGGGCCGTCGACGACCTGGAGAACGAGCCGGACGTCGGCTGTGTCGCAGCGGCCGTGCGGGACCACTCGGGCCGTCCGATCGCGGCGATCAGCGTCGCCGGGCCGGCTCCCCGGGTGATGCGCCGGGCGGACGAACTGGGCGCGACGGTCGCCGGGACCGCGGCCGCGTTGTCGATGCGGCTGGGGTACGTCCGGAACCGCTGAGGCCTCCGGTTTTAGCCGCGTGAACCGGCTAGTCGCGGATGCTCGCGGCGGCAGTACGAGTCGTCTCATTCCGTTGGAGCTGAGACGTCGGATGAGCGCCCTGGGCAGCCGAAGGCGCAGGCATGCCGCTTTCACCGGATCGGGCCGGGCGGCCGGTCTCCGTCTTCGCTACCTGCGGAAACAGGTTATCCACAGGGGTGTCGACTTGTGGACAACCCTGGGGATGGCTGGTGGCGACGGCGGGAATTGTCGGCGTGGTGGTGGACCGTTGCGGGCATGTCGATCACTGCCGCACCGCACGGTGCCCCGCTATCTCGTTCCCGCTTCCAGCTTGCTGCACGACTCGGCCCGCCCCAGCAGCAGCACGCGCTCCCGTTCGTTGCCGGTCATCTTCGCCGCGCGCTCGAACTCGGCGCGCGCCTCGTCCCGGCGGCCCAGTTTGTACAGAAAATCGCCGCGCACGCTCGGCAGCAGGTGGTAGTTCTTCAGCGCGGGCTCAGTCAGCAATTTGTCCACCAGCGCGAGCCCGGCTTCCGGCCCCTCGGCCATCGAGACCGCGACGGCCCGGTTCAGCTCGATCACCGGAGACGGCGTGAGCTGCGCAAGGCCCGCGTACAGGGCCGCGATCCGCGCCCAGTCGGTCTCTTCCGGCGCGACCGCGACGGCGTGGCACGCGGCGATCGCGGCCTGCGCGGAATACGGCCCGTACGTGCCGTCCGCGAGCCGTTCGGACCGGGCCAGCGCGGTGAGGCCGCGCTGGATCAGCAGGCGGTCCCAGCGGCTGCGGTCCTGGTCCATCAGCAGCACCGGTTCGCCGTTCGGGCCGGTGCGCGCCGCCGAGCGCGACGCCTGGATTTCCATCAGCGCGACCAGTCCGTGCACTTCCGGTTCGGCGGGCATCAGTCCGGCCAGCACCCGGCCGAGCCGCAACGCGTCCTCGCACAGCGCGGGCCGCATCCAGTCGTCGCCGCGCGTGGCGGAGTAGCCCTCGTTGAAGATCAGGTAGATCACTTCGAGCACGGCCGGGACCCGCGCCACGCGTTCGTCGCCGACCGGCGTTTCGAACGGCACCTTGGCCTCGGCGAGCGTCTTCTTCGCCCGCACGATGCGTTGCGCGACAGTGGATTCCTTCACCAGGAACGCGCGGGCGATCTCGTCGGTGCTGAGCCCGCCGAGCATGCGCAGCGTGAGCGCCACCCGCGCCTGGGTGGACAGCACCGGATGGCACGCGGTGAACACCAGCCGCAGCAGGTCGTCCTCGATCTGCTCGTCGTCGAGCACGGCGTCGAAGTCCGGCAGCACGCCCTCGCCGAGCTGTTCGGCTTCCCGGCCGATCTCGTCCAGCTTGCGGCCGAGGGTTTCGTTCCGCCGGAACAGGTCGATGGCCCGCCGCTTCGCGATCGTCACCAGCCAGGCGCCCGGGTTGCGCGGCACCCCGGTCTCCGGCCACTGCTCGAGCGCGGCGACGAGCGCGTCCTGCGCCAACTCCTCGGCGAGGCCCACGTCGCGGGTCATCCGCGCGAGACCAGCGATCACTCTCGCCGACTCGATCCGCCAAACGGCCTCTACCGCACTTCGCGTGTCCACCGGCCCATCAGACCGGCCCGGCCCGCCCGAGGCAACCCTCGGGCGGGCACGGCGTCACAGCTCGCCGGACATCGGGCGGATCTCGACGGTGCCTGCCTGCCGGTCCGGATTGGGCGCCCGCTTCATCAACTCGACGATTTCGGCGAGCGACTCCCCCTCCAGAATCCACACGCCGGCGACGAGTTCCTTGGTCTCGGCGAACGGGCCGTCGACCACGCTCGGCTCCGCCTCGCCGTCGAACCACAGCAGCCGGGCGCCTTCCGCGCTGGGCGTCAGCCCGGCCGCCTGCACGAGGTGACCGGATTCGGCGAGTTCCTCGTTGAACCGGCCCATCTGCTCGAGCAATTCGGCGCTGGGCACGGCTCCCGCTTCGGATTCCTCGCTGGCCTTCACCAGCACCATGAACCGCATCAGTTCTTCGCGGCCTGCTCGCGCAGCTTCTCCTCGGCCTCGCGCAGTTCCGGCGTGAGGTTGTCGCCGAAGTCCTCGGCGTCGAAGATCCGCCGGATCTCGATCTCGTGGTGCGCGCCGTCGGTGTTGGGCACCCGCTTGATCCACTCCACGGCTTCCTCGAGCGAACGGACCTGGAGGATCCAGAACCCGGCGATCAGCTCCTTGGTCTCCGCGAACGGGCCGTCGACCACGCTGGGCTCGCTGTCCCCGGAGAACTTCACCCGGGCGCCCTCGGAGCTCGGCGCCAGCCCCTCGCCCGCGAGCATCACGCCGGCCTTCACGAGTTCCTCGTTGAACTTGCCCATCTCGGCGAGCAGCTCGGTGCTGGGCATCTGGCCCGCTTCGCTCTCTTCGCTGGCCTTCATGATCACCATGAATCGCATCTTCGGTTCCCCTTCGCTCTCGGCTTGCTTCCACCACTGCGTCGAACGGGCCGCGTCCGGATCGACAAGGTCCGCGAACTTTTTTTCTGACCGCGAAACTAGCAGGTCAGGCGAACCTCGGGGGACAAATCGGGCGTGGGAGAATCGTTGTCCGTGGCAGTACTCCCCGAAGCTCTCCGCGCCGCGCTCGACGACGAGCTGGCCCGGTTCCCCGAATCCCGGCTCGCACAGGCCGTGGAGCGGCTCAGCAAGCGTTATCGACAAGGTGACTCGGCGACCTCGCCGATCCTCTCTTCGGAGCTGGATGTCGCCGCGTACGCCGGGTACCGGATGCCGGCGACGTACGCGGCGGTCAGCGCGGTGCTGGGCGAGGTGGCTGCCGCCGCGCCCGGTTTCGTCCCGAAGACGCACGTCGACATCGGCGGCGGCACCGGAGCAGCGGTGTGGGCCGCGGCCGACGTCTGGCCGTCGTTGGAGAAGTGCACTGTCCTGGAGCAGGTGGCGGCCGCGCTGGCGCTGGGACGCAAGCTGGCGGCGAACGCCGACGAGCCGGCCGTCCGCACCGCGGTCTGGCAGCGCGGACTGGTCGATTCCGCGTCCGCGGCACCGGAGGCCGACCTGGTCACGCTCTCGTACGTCCTCGGCGAGCTTCCCGAACGCGGCCGTGCCGACGTCGTCCAGTGGCTCGCTGCGAAGGCTGGCACGGTCGTGCTCATCGAGCCCGGCACGCCAGCGGGGTTCGCGCGGATCCGCGAGGCTCGCGAAGTTTTGCGCGAAATGGGCCGCAGCGTGGTGGCGCCGTGCCCGCACGATGACGCCTGCCCGATCAAACCGGGCGAGGACTGGTGCCATTTCTCCGCACGGCTTCCCCGAAGCGGGGTGCACCGGCGGATCAAATCCGGCACTCTGGGATTCGAGGACGAGAAGTTCTCGTACGTGGCGGCCACGTCGGCACCGGTCGACCGTCCGTCGGCCCGGATCATCCGGCATCCGCGCAAGCACAAGGGGTTCGTGCAACTCGACCTCTGCACCGCCGACGGGCTCGCGCCCGGCACCGTCGTGTCGAAGCGGCACGGCGTGCGGTACCGCGCCGCTCGCGACGCGGAATGGGGAGACGCCTGGAGCGTGGAATAACCCGGGTTCTCCCGCCGCGGTGTCCGGATGGCTGAGTCGGCTCCGACTGTCTGGTGTCAGCGGATCTGAACCGGAGAGGACACCACATGGACTTCCACGAGCGTTGCGCCGAGATTCTGCGGCAGACGGAACTGCTCGCCGCGGCCGTCGAAGGCGCGGACCGCACGGCGCGGATCGCGGCGTGCCCGGAGTGGGATCTCGGACAGTTGCTCGATCACGTCAGCACCGGGCACCGGTGGGCGGAAGAGACCGTGCGGACGCGGGCCGACCATTGGCTGCCGGAGGACCGGCTCCAGAACCCGGTCAGCACCCCGCGACCGGCGTCGTGGCTCATGGACGGGGCGAAGGCGCTGGTGGCGACCCTGCGCGAAGCGGGGCCGGACGCGGAGGTGTTCACGCCGGTCCCGAATGGACCGCCGCGAGCGGCGTTCTACGCGCGCCGGTTCATGAACGAGACGCTGATCCACCGTGCCGACGCGACGTTGGCCGCGGGCGGGGAATTCACTGTCGCGCCGGAAGTCGCGCACGATGCGACGGAGGAATGGCTGGAGCTCGGGTCGCTGCCGCAATTGCTGGAGTACGTACCCCAACGCCGCGAGCTGCTCGGCCCGGACCGCACGATCCACCTCGCGCCGACCGACCACGCGGCGTCCTGGACGGTCGACCTCACCGGCGATCAGCTGGCCTGGCATCCGGGTCCGCCGGCGCACGCGGCGGCCACCGCGTCCGCACCGCTGGGCGACCTGCTGCTGATGGTCTACGGCAGGCTGTCGCCGGAGATCGCGCACCGCACCGGCGACACGGAATACCTGGACCGCTGGCTTTCGCTCGTCGGGTTCGGCTGAGCCGGTCAGTCCCAGCGGATCGGGAGGCTTTTGATCCCGTTCTGGAAGTTCGACCGCAGCCGGCGGGGTTCGCCCGCGAGACGGACCTCGCCGAGCTGGTCGAATACCGCCGCGAACAACGCGCGCATCTGCATCCGCGCGAGGTGCGAACCGAGGCAGAAATGCGGGCCGTGGCCGAACGTCAGGTGCTCGCTCGGCGCGCGCGTCACGTCGAACACGTCCGGATCGGGAAAGACCGTCTCGTCGCGGTTGGCCGAGGAGAACCACACCACGACCTTGTCCCCGGCCTTGATGTCCACATCGGACAGTCGAGTGTCCTGGGTCGCGGTGCGGCGGAAGTGCATCACCGGCGTGTGCCAGCGCAGCATCTCTTCGACCGCGCCGGGAAGCAGGCTGCGGTCGTCGAGAAGCTTGCGGTACTGCTCGGGATGCGCGAGCAACGCGGCCATCCCACCGGGCAGGCCGTTGCGCAGGGTTTCGTTGCCCGCTACGGAAAACAGCCAGAAAAGGTTCTCGAACTCCTCGATCGACACGCGGCCGCCGTCGTCGTCCACGTAATGCATCAGGTTGCTCATCACGTCGTCGCCGGGGTGCTCGCGTTTGTGCTCGCCAAGCGCGTGCGCGTAGGCGTAGAGGTCCGGCATTCCGGCGCGGCTGCGCGGATCCGGCATCTGGCCGTCCGGGCCGGGTTCCGGACGCACGGCCAGCGCGGCACGGGCGAGGTCGGTGACGTCGTCGGCGTTGACGGTCGCGCTCACCGCGTATTCGGCGTCCTGGAAGCCGATCACGCGGTTGCTCCAGTCGAACATCAGCCGGCGATCCTGCTCAGGCACGCCGAACACCTCGGCGAGCGTGAGCAACGGCAGATCGGCGGCGATGTCCTTGGCGAAATCGCATTCGCCGCGATCGGCCACCGCCGCGACGAGATCCCGTGCCCAGCCTTCGATCCGTTCCGTGATCCGGCCGACCGCGCGAGGGGTGAACGCCTTCGTGAGCAGCCCGCGCAGCCTGCCGTGCTCGGGCGGGTCCATGTTGAGCATCATCCGGCGCACGTACCGCAGGTCCTCCGCGCTGGCCGGGTCGCGGATCTGGGTGCCGCCGAGCTGCGACGAAAACACCGCAGGGGTGCGGAGCACGTGCCGCACGTCGGCGTGGCGGAGCACCGCCCAGAAGTCGCCGATCCGCGTCACCGGCGTTTCCCGGCGCAGACGGGCAAGCAGGTCGTATGGCACGCCCGTGACGTAGGTGTCCGGGTCGGCGATGACAGCACTCGACACGTTCCGACCCTAGCCCCGAGACCGCCGCCTGCGGAAAGATCCGTCCGGTGGAAAAGCTGAAGCTGCGCGTCACCGGACAAGGCGAACCGCCGGTCCTGCTCCTGCACGGGCTCGGCGCCACCGGCGCGGTCTGGGACGGCCTCGCCGGCCTGCTCGACCAGCGGCTGCTCGCACCGGACCTGCCCGGCCACGGTGGCTCGTCACGGCTGCCCGAGTACACGTTCGAAGCGCTCGCGGCCGCGGTCGCCGACGCGCTGGACGAGCCCGGCCCGGTCGCCGTCCTCGGCCATTCGCTCGGCGGGGTCGTCGCGCTGGAGCTGGCGAGCGGCCGCTACGGGCTCGACGTCAGCAGCGTGCTGGCGGTGGGCATCAAGGTGGAGTGGAGCGAAGACGACCTGGCCCGTGCCGCCGCGATGGCAACCCGTCCGCCACGGCTGTTCACCACTCGAGAGGAGGCTGAAACCGCCTATCTGAAGATCGCTGGGCTGACCGGCTTGGCCCCGGCAGACCCGGACGGCGTCACCGAGACCGCGGACGGCTGGCGGCTGGCCCTGGACTCGCCCGCCTTCGGGGTCGGCCGTCCGGACATGCCGAGCCTGCTGGCGGACGCGCGCTGCCCTGTGGTGCTCGCCACCGGGGAGAACGATCCGATGTGCCGTCCCGAGCAGTTGCGGGCCCTTGTTCCCGAAGCAGTGGTCCTGTCCGGGCTCGGGCACAACGCGCACGTCGAGGACCCGGCCGCGGTGGCGGCGCTGCTCACCCCGCGAAGCGACTGAGCAGGCGCTTAGACTGGCCGGGTGACGACGATCGATCCGACCCGGACCGGGCTAGACCAGCTGCTGAAGCTCGAACCGCTCGAGCTGAACCTGTTCCGCGGCTGGTGCCACCAGGGTTCGCCGCAGCGGGCGTTCGGCGGTCAGGTCGCGGCGCAGGCGCTCACCGCGGCCGGCGCGACCGTGCCCGCGGCGCGGCACGTGCACTCGCTGCACGGCTATTTCATCCGCGGCGGGCGCACCGACATGCCGATCATCTACGAGGTCGAGCGGACTCGTGACGGCGGTTCGTTCACCACGCGCCGGGTCGTCGCGATCCAGAACGGCGAGAGCATTTTCAGCCTGTCCGCGTCGTTCCAGACCGAGGCGGACAGCAGTGCGCACCAGGCGCGGATGCCGGACGTCCCCGCCCCGGACGAGGCGGGCGTCGTCGAGCAGGACCGCTCGCCGATCGTCCTGTCCGCCATCGAGGTCCGCTTCGTCAGCAGCCCGGAAACCGGCCTCCCCGACACCGGCCGCGGCCCGCGTCAGCAAATCTGGGTCCGGGCGAAAGACGCGCTGCCGGACGCCCCGCTGGCGCACGTCTGCGCGCTCACCTACATCTCCGACATCCGCCTGGCAGGCACCGCCCTGCTGCCCCACCGCGACGACCCGGGCGAGCCGCAGCTGACGTCGCTTGACCACGCGGTGTGGTTCCACCGCCCGTTCCGCGCGGACGAATGGCTGCTGTTCGACATGGAAAGTCCCAGCTACGCGAACACCCGAGGCCTGACCCACGGCGAATTCTTCACCACCGACGGACGGCTCGTCGCCTCAGTGACCCAAGAAGTGCTGCTGCGCAGGCGCTGACTCAGTCCGATGTAGACAGTTCAGCCAAGCCGAACCCGCACCGGCCCGGCAGGCTCGGCAGCAACCTCGGCGACCGGCTCGCGCAGCACCTTCGACAACTGCCACGCCTCGAGCCCGGCGAGAACGGTGTTCGCTACGACGAGCACCAAATACAACCCGGCCTGCACCGAAAGCCGGAACGGATGCTGGTCGGAAGCCCCGGCCAGCAACGAAATGTGGCACGCGACGACGACGACCATCGACGCCGCGGACAGCCCGCCCAGCACGATGAGCAACACCCGCAGCACCCGCGTGCGCCGCCAGTTCAGGTAGCCGGTCTGGACCAACCCCGGCGTGCTGACCATGACCAGCCCGCAGCCGTACCCGGAAAACCCGCCGACCACGCCGCCGCCCGCGACCAGCGCGGTAGTCAGGTGATACGAAACCGGAACCCGGTAGGCGGCGAGGATCGCGGCCACGCAGACCAGCAGCCCCAACGGCAGGTGCGGCCAGCCGTACCAGGGAAGCCGCCGCTCCATCCGGAGAATCGTCGGCAGATCGACGTCGCGGTACGCCTCGGGGTCGCGCAAAGCCATTCGCACCGTTCCTCTCGTCCCGGAAACCCCCGGTGTGTGCGCGGTGACCGGCGAAGCCTAGGGCAGGCCGTCCGACCGTGCAAAATCCACCCGAACCCGCCGCGGAGCGGGACCAGGTCACCGCCCCTTACTTTCGCACCCGGCGCGCAACCCACCCACCGACTGGGCAGACCGCGTGACCCACGCCACCCGTCGGCCCGCGCGCATCCTCCCGACCAGCAGGAATTATCCCGGAATCCGCATTCACTTCTTGCGCTTCCTCCAGGGTTGTCCCGGGATGTCCGGTAGAGCGATTTTCTGTCGGTGGTGCAAGTTAGGCTGCAGGCATGAACACCGACGAACCCACCGTCGCCGCCGAAGATCTCGCCCAAGGCCAGTGGTTCTGGCACGAACCCGCTCCCGGCCTGCGTTCCTGGCCGCTGCAGGTGGCCACGGCCGAGATCCTGGAAGACGCAGTCCGCATCATCACCACCGACGAGGTCCGGGAACTGGTCTCGTACGCCCGCGACCGCCGGGTCCGCCTGGCCGTCGCCTCCTGAGCCACAACACCAACAGCACCACCACTGGGGAATCTGGGGGACCGGGCCGGCCGCATCCGCGAGCGGCCCGTCCAATATGGACACCACGTCCGACGCTCCGGCTTTCGGCCGGATCTCACGCTGAATTTCCTGAACTTTTCGGCAGAGCTTGCTGCTGTGCTCACGTCGTGCTGTCCACGGCACGACGTGCTCCGCTCACGCCGCGTATTTGCTGTACGCATATCCGCCTCGCCACGTCCGCGGCGATCGCTGTCTCGGCGCTGCACCGCGCCTGCCGCAGCTCAACAACCACGCCGCGATCGGTGCCGTAGCGCGGGAATCTGTTGCCTTGCAAGCAGAACTCACCCGCGTCGCTCGCCGATTATGCGTGAAAAGCAAGCACCACCGCGTTGCCCGGCCAACCGGAAAGCCGCCCGCCGACCTCCGCTCGACGCGATCAGCCAAGGCCAGGGTCAGCGGGAAAGAACTCCTTGCAGCAGGACATCCAAGAGATGCCGAGCGCGGGAATCCCACTCGTCCTCGTCCAGGCGCGTCAGATAGCCCGACAAGATGAACAGGTCCCGGGCGTCGATGTCGGGGCGGATGGTTCCTTCGGCCTTCCCTGCGTCGAGCAGGAGGGTGATGGCGTCGCCGAGCGGGCCGTGGCTTTCTTCGGACAGGCCTTTCCACACCGCGGTTTCCAGTGCCGCGAAGACGCCTCGTTTGACTCGTGCGTATTCGGCGATCCGGTCGAACCAGCGGGACAGCGCCTCGACCGGTTCACACGCGGCCAGCAGTTCCGGCGCCAGCGCGACCAGGTCCTCCACTTCCTGCCGGTACACCTCGGCGAGCAGGTCCTCGCGTGTGGGGAAGTGCCGGTAGAGCGTTCCCTGCCCGACTCCGGCCGACTTGGCGACCGCGTTCAGGCGCAGCTCTCCCGTGGAGGCGATCGCCTCGCGGGCGATCTCGACGATCCGCTCCCGGTTCTCCCGGGCGTCGGCCCGTTGAGCCGCGCTCATCGCCTGCGACCGGTACCTGTGGAAACGCACATGCCGCAACGTTATCGCGGACCCTGCGAGAGCTGCATAATCTGCGGACCAAACGCTCCGTGGGGAAGGCCAGCGCCCCCATCGGTCGATGGCCGAGCGCACCCAGGGAACACCAGCCATCCGCCCGCCGAAGACCGACGTTGACCCGGGGAACGCCAGCGAGCTCAGCCGCCAATGACTGAGAGCATCTCGGGAACACCAGCGCTCCTAGGGACCGCGAGCAGCACCCGCAAGGAAACAACCCGCCCAGCAACAACGAAGAACCCCGGCCTAGCCATCCCAGCGCACCACTCCGAACAGGACACCCGCCCAAGACGTTGTCCGCCAACCCATTGATAACCCCCACCACCGGGTTGAAACACGCCACGCATAACTCACCGATTCGATTGACAACCCTTCCGACCCCGGCAGAGGCTGGTCACAAGCTGCCAATGCCCGGTGCGGTCCGGTTACCCTGTCAACGAGCCGAAAACCGCACCGAAAGGCCAACCCCGGCACGAAGCGCCAACCGGTCAACGACTTCCTAGCGAGGAAAACGATGTCTCTCGAGCACTCCGCACTGTCCGACGCCAGCCAGGACCGGCGGGTGGCCGCGTTGGAGGAGACTGTCGCGGGGCTGGTTCGGCGGGTCGGGGTGCTCGAGGCCGAGGCGGAGATCCGCCGGGTGCAGGCGCGCTACATGTTCCTCTGCGACACGCCTTGCCCCGAGTTCGGCGTCGGCGGCGACGACGAGCGGATCGATCTCATCATGGAGCTCTACACCGAGGACGCGGTCTGGGAGGGCGTCGGCGAGTACTACGACGGGCAGTTCGGGCGGGCCGAGGGCGCCGCGGCTATCCGGGCGCATTTCCAGCGGTTCTGGGGCGAGAAGAAAGACCCCGAACTTCTCCTGAACGCCCATTATCTCACTTCCGAGCAGATCCATGTGGACGGCGACGAGGCCACGGGACAATGGATCCACATGCAACCGTGGCTGTTCTCCGACGGGAAAGCGCTCCTGCGGTCCAGCCGGTTGAACAACGCGTTCCGGCGGGTAGGCGAGACCTGGCGGATCACCCGCACGCGCACCGAAAACGTCTTCATCGCCCCGCTGCCGGAAGGCTGGGCCAGCGACTATCCCTCGGCCTCGGTGCTGATGAAGCCATGAGCGACGACCCGGTCGTGCACGTGGTGGACGACGACGAGGACCTCCGGCAGTCCCTGGTGTTCCTGCTGGAGAGCGTCGGCGTGCAGGCGTTGACCTATCCGGACGCCCAGACCTTCCTCGACGAATTCGACCCGGCCGAGCCCGCGGTCGTGATCGTCGACGTGCGCATGCCCGCGATCAGCGGTTTTCAGCTGCAGGAAAAGCTCGCGGAAATCGACTGTCCGGCTCCGCTGATCTTCTGTTCCGCGCACGGCGACATTCCGATGTCGGTCCGTGCGCTCACCGCGGGGGCGGTCGATTTCCTCGAGAAGCCTTACCAGGCCCAGCGCATGGTCGAGGTGGTTCAGACCCAGCTCATCGAGGCCCGCCGCCGGTTCGCGGAGCACGCGGAGCGGCAGGCGGTCCGGGCCCGGCTCGACACGCTGACCCAGCGCGAGCGCGAGGTGCTGCGGCTGGTGGTCGACGGGATGCCCAGCCAGGCGATCGCGCACCGGCTGGGCACCAGCGTCAAAACCGTCGACGTGCATCGGGCGCGGATCAAGGCGAAGACGTCAGCGGACAGCCTCGGGACGCTGGTCCGCGACATCCTCACCCATCGCGTCACCGTTTGAGCGCGGTCTCCGCCCAGCAGCCCGTACCCAGCAGCGCGGCCTCGCCGGAAGCACTGCCGACCAGCTGCAATCCCAGCGGCAAACCGGCCTCGTCGCGCAGGCCCGGGACGGCGATAACCGGCAGGCCCAGCGCCTGCCACGGGCGGCTGAGCACTGGGTCGCCGGTCGCCGCCAGGCCCGCGGGGGCCGAGCCGAGCGCGGCTGGGGTGAGGACGGCGTCGTAGCCGGCCACGAGCTCCGCCAGCCGGGCAGCGCCGGAAGCGACGACGTCCAGCGCGGCCTCGTACTCCGCGCGCGGCATCTCCTCGCCGGTACGCAGCAGTTGCGAGAGAGGGGCGCTGAGACGGTCCGCAGAAGCGAGCTCGACAGAACGTTCGCGCGCGGCTTCGTAGGCCATCACCACTGGGTGTGCGGCGGTCAAGCCAAGCACCAGAGCGGGGTCCGGGAATTCATCGACAACGGCACCGGCAGCGCGCAGCAGAGAAACCGCAGTGCCAAGCGCGGTCTGCATTGCTGGGCTCGCGTCAGCCGGGGACCACACCAGCAATCGCGGTGCCGAAGAAGCAGCGACCTCCGGCTCCCCCGACAGCGCTGACCAGGCCAGGGCCAGATCGGAAACCGTCGCGGTGAACATGCCGTGGCTGTCCAGGCTCGGGCTCAGGCCGGTGACGCCGTCGACCGGGAACCGGCCCCGGGTCATGACCAGCGACGCGACTCCGCAGAACGCGGCCGGTCGCGTAACCGAGCCAGCGGTCTGCGAGCCCAAAGCCAGCGGGACGTGCCCAGCGGCGACGGCAGCGGCGGAACCGCTCGAGGAACCGCCTGGGGTGTGGCCAGGTGCCGCGGGATTATCCGTGGGACCGGGTGCGAAGAAAGCGAATTCCGTGGTGACCGTCTTGCCGATCGGCACCGCGCCGGCCCGCCGCCATTCGCTGACGATCGAAGCGTCCACAGTGGCCGGTGCAGCCTCCGCGCGCAGTACGGAGCCGCATCGGGTCGGAAGTCCGGCCAGGTCGATGATGTCCTTGACGCCCAACGGAACTCCGCCCAGCGGACCCGGCGAAGCAGGCAGGTAAGCCGACGAAACCCAAGCGTCGTAGGAAGCTGCCGCGATCCGCGAGCGGGCCTCCGCCACGGCCTCTTCCGGTGTCGTCCGGCCAGCGGTCAGATCGGCGACCAGCGCGCGCAGCGACCACGGGCCGGTCACGGCTGGGTCCAGGCGGCGTCGGCGGTCCAGTAGTCCATGCCGCTCGCGCTGACCGCGTGCCGCCAGTCGGACGTCCGGCGCAGCAGCGGTTCGACGCGGGCGGTGGCCTCGTCGGCGGCGTCCGGGCCGTCGGCCGGGACCTGCCAGTGCACCCAGTCCAGCTCGCGGCCGTGCTCGTCGTGCACGAAGAGGTCGACGTGCCGCCAGCCGTAGCCGTGCGTGTCGTTGTAGCAGGTCAGGGTCATCCGGTCCACGGGTTCTCCTCGATCAGGCGCTGAGTGCGGCAAGCCGGTGGAAGCGGCGCTGGAAGTACACCAAAGCACCGCTGTCCGGCGCGGTCAGCACCTTCTCGATCTCGACGAACAGCACCGAATGCGATCCGTGCTCCTGTTCGCCGACGATCCGGCCGACCAGCGA
This sequence comes from Amycolatopsis sp. VC5-11, assembly GCF_037034185.1. Lineage (NCBI taxonomy): Bacteria > Bacillati > Actinomycetota > Actinomycetes > Pseudonocardiales > Pseudonocardiaceae > Amycolatopsis > Amycolatopsis sp. VC5-11. The sequence goes on from NZ_JBAGKF010000001.1 coordinate 65,524, forward strand.
GGCCGCCGCGCCGCGCAGGACCGGGGCGTCCTCGCTGTCGAGGTCCCAGCAGTCCTGGTCGAAGCGTTCGGAGGTCGGCACCTTGGTCGCGCCGGCGAAGTGCATGGCCAGGTCTTCCTGGCCGGGGCCGAGGACGTTGACGCAGACCTGGCCGTTGCCGACCAGGATCGCGTGCGACCGGCTGGACCGGTTCACGCAGACGAGCACGGTCGGCGGGCTGTCGGTGACCGAGCAGGCCGCGCTCACCGTCATCCCGGCGAGGCCGTGCGGGCCGGCGGTGGTCACGACGTTGACGGCCGCGGAGAGGTTGGCCATCGCGGTGCGGAATTCGCGCTGGGTCCGGGTCAGCTCGGACACGGTGCCTCCTAGGACTGGGGCCGGGACTTCTCTGACCGTACAAAGCCGCACCGGTCCCGGGATATCGAGAACTTCCCCGGCGTAGCTGAAGAATTCCTAACCCGGGCCGGTCGCGGGCAGTGCGAAGCCGAAGCGCGAACCGCCGCCCGCGCGGTGTTCGGCCCAGATCGTCCCGTGCTGGCGGGTGATGATGCGGTGGCTCAGCGCCAGTCCGATGCCGCTGCCGCGCTCCTTCGCGGTGAACGACTCGTCGAACGGATTGCGCGGGAAGCCGCGGCCGCGGTCGTCCACGGTGACCACGCCGGTGTCGCCGTCGCGGCGCGTGGTGAGCACCAGGCTGCGCCGCTGCGCCGGGCACTGAGCCATTTCTTCGATCGCGTTGAAGCACAGGTTCAGCACGACCTGGCCGGTCAGCACGCGTTCGCAGTGCACGGGCACCGCTTCGGCCGACCGGTCGAAGGTCACCTCGATCGCGGCCGGTTCGGCTCGCAACCGCACGAAGTACAGGCATTCCTCGACGATCTCGTTGAGGTCGGCGACCTGCTCGACGTGCTCCAGATGCCCGACGAACGCGCGCACGGACGACACGATCTGGCTCGCCCGCTCGATCTGCCGGACCGCGCTGTCGATGCCGTACACAACCGGCGCGGCATCGAGCGTCCGCGATCGGACACCGGCCAGGAAGTTGCCCGCGGCGGCGAGCGGCTGGCTCAGCTCGTGCGCGATCGCCATCGCCATGTCGCCCATCGCGGTGTAGCGCGCGAGGTAGTTCTCCCGGTGCAGGTCACGCTCGCGCTGAACCTCGCCGCGGATGCGCTCGGACACGTCGTGGAGCAGCAGCAGAAACGCGTCTCCACCAGGCTCCCGAAGCCGTTCGACGCTGCCCTCCAGCCACACGCGGCCCTGAATTTCCAGCCGAACTTGAGTGGCTGGCACGGCGCGTTCGCGGACCTCGTCCCAAGTGGCCGGACGGTCGTCGAGACGCAGAGCGGCGTAGTCGGTCAACCGGCCCAGCGGCTCATCCGGCGTCGCCCCGAACAGCGCGACCGCGGAGTCCGTCGCGAACCGCAGTTCGCCCGAGCCGTCGAGCATCAGCGCGACCGCCGACGTCTGCCGGGCCAGCGCGTCCACCCAGGACGTGGTCAACCGCAGCTCACGCTCGATTTCCTGCTCGCGTTCGATGTCGCGGAACTGCACCATCACCGCCGGGCCCTGGGCCAGCTCGACCCGCGTGGCCACCGCGTCCGTCGGGATCACCCGGCCGGATTTCGTGCGGTAGTGCCATTCGATCCGGCTGACGCCCTTCTCGACCGCCTCCTGCAGCCACGCCCGCCCGATCACCCGGTCGTATTGCTGCGCGGAGCTGCTCATGTGGTTCGCCTTGAGCGGCCGCAGCTCGGTGACGCTCCATTCGAGCATCTCGCAGGCAGCCGGATTGGCCCACAGGATGTTCTTCGTCGCGCCGTCGTGCACGAGCACGCACGTGCGGCTGGCGTTGAGCATCGCGACGAAATCGTGCGTCGTCAGCTCGGGCGCGCGCGGGTCCGCTTCCATCGGCTCAGGGTAAAGCCCCTGGCTGGCGGCTCGCACTGAAGAAATCCCCTACGCCCGCTCAGGCACTACCAATTCCCGCGCGGCGGCGTCCTTCGTACCGTCGGACCGACCGCACCGGCATTCTGAGGAGCAGCGATGAGCGAAGTCACCATGGAGGAGGTGCTCGCCGAGCTCGCCACGCGCAAGGACGAGTTCCAGCAGCAGCGCTACGTGTCGCGCGACTTCATCGACCGGCTCAAGCAGGTCGGCGTCTACCGGGCCAGCACGCCCGCGAAGTTCGGCGGCAACCCGCTCCCGCCCGCCGAATTCCTCCGCCTGATCGAGCGGATTTCCACAGTGGACGGTTCGACCGGCTGGGTCGCCAGCTTCGGCTCGTCGCTGATCTACCTCGCCGCGCTCCCGCTCGACACCCAGGCCGAGCTGTACAAAAACGGTCCGGACGTCGCGTTCGCCGGCGGGCTTTTCCCGGTCCAGCCCGCCCCGGCGACCGAAACCGGCTTCCGCGTGGACGGCCGGTGGAAGTTCGCCAGCGGCTGCATGGGCGCGGACATCCTCGGCGTCGGCATCCCCGGCGACGAATCGACCGGCGGGAAACCGCGCACCGCGCTGCTGCGGCCCGACCAGGTCGAGATCGTGCAGGAATGGGACGTCGTCGGCATGCGCGGCACCGGTTCGTTCGACCTGGTCGTGCGCGACGTCGAGGTCCCGCGCGAGTGGACGTTCATCCGCGGCGGCGCGCCCACCGTCGACGAGCCGCTCTACCGGTACCCCACAATCGCTTACGCCGCGCAGGTTCTCGCCATCGTCGGCGCGGGCGTCGCACGGGCCGCGCTCGACCACGCCCGTGAGGTCGGCGCTGGATACACCGGCGTCACCGGCGCGCCGAAGCTCGCCGACCGCGGCTACTACCGCACCGGGTACGCCGACGCCGAGGCCGCGCTGCGGTCCGCCCGCGCCTGGTTCTACGAGGTCAGCCACGAGGTCTGGGACACCGTCGTTTCCGGCGACGAGGCCACCGACGAACAGAACGCCCAGTTGCGGCTTTCGTCCGCGCACTTGGCGAAGACGGCGTCCGAGGTGGTATCGAAGCTCGTCGAGATTTCCGGCACCGCGCCGATCTACTCGACGCACCCGCTGCGTGGACTTCAGGGCGACGCACTGGTACCCAAGCAGCATGCGTTCCTGGGCCCGGCCATCCACGACGCCGCCGGCGCGGTTCTCATGGGACAGCCGCCGACCAGCCCCGGCTTCCGCTGACCAGCCACCACCACGACGAGGAGTCTCCGACTGTGAGCACGCAGCCCCTGCGGGTGCTTTTCTGCATCGGCATCAACCAGAACTTCTTCGACCTGCCCGCCGACGGCATCACCATCGGCGACGTCTGGCAGTCCTTCGTGTCCATGATGGACCAGCTGAAAGCGTTGCCGGGCATCACGTTCATCGGCGACATCGACGACGACGCGCACATGGTCGGCCCGTCTGACGGCTGGCCGTGGACCTGCTACATCCTCGCCGACGCCGACAGCCAGGAAACCGTCAAGGCCGGCTGCAACCTGCTGCGCACCACGGAGGTCGGCAGCAATGGCGTCAAGCTGTGGCGCTTCGCCAAGATCGAAGCCCGGATCGGCCGTCCGCTGACCGTCCGCGAAGACGTCGACCTGCCCGACTGAAATCGGAGACCTCATGACTGAGAACACCGTTGTTCCCGCCGATTTCGCGGAGAGCGACCGCGTAGCCGCCCGGCTTTACACGGACCCGGAAATCTTCGAACGCGAGATGACGCAGATCTTCGAACGTTCGTGGGTGTGGGTCGCGCACGAAAGCGAATTGGCGCAGCCGGGGAACTTCAAATCCACTTACGTCGGCCGTCAGCCGGTCATCGTGACGCGGGATCGCAAGGGCACCCTGCACACGATGCTCAACCGCTGCCGCCACCGCGGCGCGAGCCTGTGCGAGAAGCCGAGCGGCAAGGCCAACGGCTTCACCTGCCCGTACCACGCCTGGAGCTACGGCCTCGACGGCAAGCTGCGCGGCATCCCCTACCCGGACGGCTACGAAGGCGTGCTGGAAAAGGGCGAACTGTCGCTGAAGAAACTGCGCACCGAATCCTACGGCGGCATGGTTTTCGCGACCTTCGCCGAGGACGGCGAGTCCCTTGAGGACTTCCTGGGCGACGCGAAACTGTGGATCGACCGGTTCATGAAGCAGGGCGGCGGCTACCCGATCAAGGTGCTGGGCAAGCACCAGTTCAAGTTCCGCGGCAACTGGAAGATCCAGCTGGAAAACACCACCGACGGTTACCACTTCCCGATCGTGCACCGGTCGTGGATGGCTTCGGTGGACGCGGAAACCGCCGACATGATGTCGTTCATGACCGATCCGTCGGCGATCACGCATTCGCTCGGCAACGGGCACAGCGTCATGCAGATGGTGCCGGAGCACTCCGATCTGGACGTCGACGACGGCACCGAGCCGCTGCAGGGCCGGTTCGACCACGTCGTGTCCGAACTGTCGAAGACGCTGGACGAGGCGCAGGTGCGCAAGGTGGTCCGGGCCATGCACGGCACCGGGTTCAACCTCAACCTGTTCCCGAACGTCTCGATGTCCGCGGCGTTTTTCCGCGTGCTGCGGCCGATTTCGGTCAACGAGACGCTGATCGAGCACGTCGCGATCGGTCCCGACGGACCGCCGGAGCTGGACGTGGTCAACCGCGAACGGCTGCGCATCCACGAACACTTCCAGGGCCCGTTCGGGTTCGGCACGCCCGACGACGCCGAGGGCTGGGACCGCGTGCAGCGCGGGGCGCACGGCGGCCCGGACCTGCCGATCCTGGTCAACCGCGGGCTCGCGCGGGAAAAGGCGAGCCCCGAAGGCTGGCCGACCTCGCACGTCACCGACGAAACCGGCATGCGCGCCGCGTACGCCCAGTGGAAGGAGATGATGGGCGATGACTGAGACCATCCCCACCACCGACACGCGGGTCGCGCGCGCCGTCGAGCTGGTCAACCGCGAAGCGGAACTGCTGGACCGCACCGAATACCACGAGTGGGAAAAGCTGTTCGCCGAAGACGGGATTTACGTCATCCCGATCGACCGGGAAACCGATGATTTCGCCGGTTCGCTGAACATGGTCTACGACGACGCGCGGATGCGGCAGATGCGCGTCGCGCGGATGACCGAGGGCTACGCGCTCGCCGCCGTCGACTCCGCCCGCACCGTGCGCACGGTGTCGCGTTTCGTGCCGGAATCTGTTTCGGACGAAGAAGTCGTGCTGCGTTCAGCCCAGATCCTGGTCGCCTACAAGCGCGGCAACCACGACCTGTGGGCGGCGGATCTGGTGCACCGCATCCGGTTCTCGCCAGACGGTCCCGAAGGCGACCGGATCGCATTGAAGGTCGTCCGGCTGGTCAACAGCGACGAAGCCGTTCCGGCCGCGGGATTCCTGCTGTGAGCGCGCAAACGGAGCCGCACGTCGCGGTAGTTACGGGTGGCGCGAACGGCCTCGGCGAAGCGATCGTGCGGCAGTTGCACGCCGAGGGCTACCGCGTCGCGATCGTGGACATCAACGGTGAAGCGGCCGAAAAGCTGGCCGCGTCCCTTGGCTACTGCCGCGGCTACGAGGTCGACGTACGGGATCGAGCGGCGCTCGCGCAGCTGAAGGACGACGTCGTCCGCGATTTCGGCAGCGTGCAGGTGCTGGTCAACAACGCGGCCCGCACCCAGGCAGCCCCGCTGATGGAGATCACGCCGGAAGACCTCGACGCGGTCCTCGCGGTCAACTTCACCGGCACGTTCACCGCCTGCCAGATCTTCGGCGCGTACTTCGCCGAGCAGGGTTACGGGCGGATCGTGAACATGGCGTCGCTGGCAGGCCAGAACGGCGGCACCGCGACCGGCGGGCACTACGCGTCGTCCAAGGGCGCGATCATGTCCGCGACGAAGGTGTTCGCGCGCGAACTCGCCTCGCGCGGGGTCACCGTGAACTCCGTGTCCCCCGGGCCGCTGGACAGCCCGATGGTGCATTCGATCGTCGGCGAGGACAACCTCGAGGCCTTCACGAAGAACATCCCCGTCGGACGGCTCGGCGACCCGGCGTTCATCGCACGGATGGTGTCGCTGCTCGCCTCGCCCGGCGCGGCCTCGGTCACCGGGGCCTGCTGGGACGCCAACGGCGGCCTTTACCTGCGCTGAACCGCTTGAAACGGAGAGCCGATGCCGAACACCGTGGTCCGCGTGGCCGAGGTCGTCGAGGAAGCGCCTGGAATCCGGGCGCTCCGCCTCGTGCGCGCCGACGGTCTGCCGTTCGACCCGCATCCCGCCGGTGCGCACGTCGACGTCACCGGTCCGACCGGGATCCTGCGCCAGTATTCGCTGTGCGGGCGGCCGGACGACACGTCCTCGCTGCTGATCGCGGTGAAACGGGAGCCGGATTCGCGCGGTGGTTCCGAGGCGTTGCACACCGTCGCGGAGAACGACAAGCTCGAGATCGGCGAAACCCGGAATCTGCTCTCGCTGGCTCCGGACGCCGAGCGGCACGTGCTGATCGCGGGCGGCATCGGCATCACTCCGTTGCTGAGCCTGGCTTATCAGCTGCACGCGGACGGTGCGGAATTCGAACTGCACTACTTCGCGCGCAGCCGGGAGTCAGCGGCTTTTGTTTCCCTGCTTGAGGAACAGGCTGAATTCCGGGACCGAGTGCTGCTGTATTTCGGGGTACCGCGCGATGAACAGCCCGCCGTGCTTACCGAAGTGGCCTCCGGGCTCGGTTCCGCTGGGCACGTGTACACCTGCGGCCCGGAAGGGTTCATGGAGCAGGTCACCGGCGTGTTCGCTCCCGTGGTCGGCGAACCGCAGGTGCACGTCGAACATTTCACCGCGGCCGAGGTCGACACGAGCGGCGACCAGCCGTTCACCGTCGAACTCGACACCGGCGAGGTATTCGAGATCCCGGCCGACCGGTCGATCCTGTCGGTGCTGACCGACAACGGGATCGAGGTGTTCAAATCGTGCGAGGAAGGCATCTGCGGTTCGTGCGTTTCCGGAGTGCTGGAAGGCACGCCGGAGCACCGCGACCAGTGTCTTTCGGCCAGCGACAAGGCTTCCGGCGACCAGATGGCGCTGTGCGTGTCGCGGGCGCGCTCCGAAAAACTGGTGATCGAACTGTACTGAGCCGAGCGGCCGGAATCCTCGCGATTCCGGCCGTCTTGTCTATTAATTGATCGATTTTATTTATCAATCCGCCGCAAATCGGACTTTGCCTCCTTCGTCACGCTTTCCCTAAGCTGTGTCCACCGTTTCCCCACCACCGGACACTCCGCGCATTCCGCGCGAGACGACGAAAGGCCTGCTATGGCCAAGCGCGACGAAGCGCACCCTCCCGGCGTGCTGCGGCTCGGATTCGCCGCCGGCGTCGGCACTTCCCTGGAAATGTACGACTTCTCGATCTACGGCACCGCGGCGGCGCTGGTGTTCGGGTCGGTGTTCTTCAAAACCGGCAACGCCTGGTTCGGCACCTTCATGAGCCTCGCGACCTTCGCCATCGGTTTCGTGATGGCCCCGCTCGGCGCGGCGCTTTTCGGCTGGATCGGCGACCGTCGAGGCCGTCGCACCGCGCTGTACGCCGCGTTTCTGCTGATGGGTATCGCGACGCTGGGCATGGGCGTTCTCCCGCCGTACGCGGTGATCGGCATCGCCGCGCCGCTGCTGCTCGTCGGACTGCGCCTGCTGCACGGTGCCGCCCGCGGCGGGGAAAGCGCAGGTGCGGCCGTATTCGCCGTTGAGCACGCGCCCGAAAAACGGCGCGGCCTCTACGGTTCCTTCGTCGCACTGGGCTCACCGATCGGTGTCGTCCTGGCGAACCTGGCGTTCGCGCTGGTTCTCCTGCTGCCCAACGACGACATCATGAACTGGGGCTGGCGTCTCCCGTTCCTCGCCGGCGGCATCGTGCTGGCGATTGGCATCTGGGTCCGCCGCGGCGTTTCGGAAAGCCCAGAATTCGAGAAAATGGCCGCCGCGGAAACGCGTGCGAAAAAGCCGCTCGCCGACGTCCTCCGCTCGAATTGGCGACGACTGCTGCTGATCGCCGGCGCGAACCTCGGCCTCACCGCCTGCACTTTCGCGCTCGTCACGTTCATGCTGTCCTACGCGACCGCCGCCGCCCCGGAAGGTCTCGGCCTCCCGCGTGCGCCGATCGTCACCATTTCGACGATCACGCTGCTGTGCCACGCCGCCGCGAATGTCGGATCCGCCTGGCTGTCCGACCGGATCGGCCGCAAACCGGTGATGGTGACCGGCGCGGTCCTGTCGATCATCGCCGCTCTCGTGATGTTCCCGATCGCGTCGGCGGGCACCATCAGTTCGGTATTCGTCGCGCTGCTCTTGGGTTTCGCCGCCACCGGAATCCTTTTCGGACCGATGTACACGTGGTTCGCCGAACTGTTCCCGCGCGAGCAGCGCCAGTCCGGCCTCGGCGTGGGCTACCACGTCGGCGCGGTGCTGGGCGGCGGTCTCTCCCCGATGATCGCCAACCGCATCGTCGCGGCGACCGGCGACGCCCTCGCGGTCGGCTATTACCTGGCCGCGCTGCTCGTGCTGAGCCTGGTCTGCCTGCTGATCCTCCCGGAAACCGCCCCCGCGCGGCGTGCCGCGAAACCGGCTCCCGAATTGGTCGGCTGACCTGAACGCGCCCCAGTCTCGCCGCTTCCGCGAGACTGGGGTCATGCGTGAGATCGACGAAGTCCTGGACGCGGTCGGCCCGCGGTTGCGCACCCTGCGCACCCGGCGAGGCATCACCCTGGCCGACCTGTCAGCGGAGACCGGCATCTCGGAAAGCACCCTGTCCCGCCTGGAAAACGGCCAGCGCCGGGCGAACCTGGAACTGCTGCTGCCGCTCTCGCGCGCCTACGACGTGCCGATCGACGACCTGGTGGGCGCGCCCCGCGCCGGCGACCCGCGCGTCCACCTGCGCCCGATCCACCAGCACGGGATGACCTACGTACCGCTGACCCGGCGACCGGGCGGCGTGCACGCGTACAAAATGCTCATCCCCGGCCGCTCCGCCGAACCAGCGTTGAAAACACACAGCGGTTACGAATGGCTGTACGTCCTCAACGGGCATCTCCGCCTGATCGTGGGCGCGAAGGACCTGACCGTCCCGCCCGGCGAGGCAGCGGAGTTCGACACGACGGAACCGCACTGGCTCGGCTCAGCCGACGGAGGCGCGGTCGAACTGCTGATCCTCTTCGGACTGCAGGGCGAGCGAGTGCATGTGGAGCCGCGCACGAATTGATACCAGACATCACGTAACACTCGGGGCGATCAGTGCGACCTGGTTGTGCACGTTCGATCACGAAAGGCTCTCATGTCCGCCCCTGATTATCCTCCGCCGCCCGCTCCCTACCCGGCCCCGCCCGCCCAGCCGAAGAACGGGCTCGGCACCGCCGGGTTCGTGCTCGGACTGATCGGCCTGATCTTCTCGTTCGTCCCGGTCGTCGGGCTCGTGGCGTGGCCGCTGGTGATCCTCGGGATCATTTTCTCGGCACTCGGCTTCGTCCGGACGCGGTCCGGAAAGGCCACGAACAAGGGCCTCTCGATCGCCGGTCTCGTGCTGTCGGTGATCGGCCTGGCGATCTGCATCGTGTGGACCGTGACGGCCGCCAAGGTGGTCAACGAGGTCAACAACGAAGCGAACCGCGTCGTGACGATCCACTACGAGGTCACCGGCACCGCGAAGGAAGCCTCGATCACCTACACCACCATCGGCGACGGCAACGCGTCCTCCAACCAGGACCAGCCGCAGACCCTGCCGTGGTCGAAAGACATCACCACGAAGGGCCTGTTCAAGGGCGGCAGCCTGTCGGTGACCACCGGCGCCGAGGGCGGAGAGGTGGCCTGCAAGGTCGTCGTGGACGGCAAGGAAGCCAAGACGGCAAAGGCATCGGGCAACTTCGCGACCGCCACCTGCGACGGCTTCTGATCGGCGCGGAGAAGGGCTCGTCGGGCCCTTCTCCGCACCGGCAGCTATCGACGACGCAACAGGCGAACCACAATCGCCACAGCCACGAGCGCCGCGGCGGGCAACGCAGCCTTCTTCAGCAGCACCGGCACGACCGCGGCCCCGAGATCGACGGCTTCCGGCTCGGCCGGGGAGGAACCCGGGTCGGCCAAAGCTTCCGCGAGCCGCGCGGTGAACTGCTGGACGATCCGGTCGCTCACTTCGGCGAGGATCCCGCGGCCGAACTGCGCGGGACGGCCGGTGAGAGCGAGTTCGGTGCGCACCCGCACCAGAGTCCCGGCGGGATCGGGGGCCAGCACGGCCGTGACCGTCGCGGCGGCGGTGCCGGTGCCCCGGCTTTCGCGGCCCTCGAGGTCGAGCACCACAGTCCGGGCGGCTTCGTCGCGCTTGACGGTGCCCGAGCCCTGATAGCTCATCTGGACCGCACCGACCTTGACCTTGACCCGTCCGGAGAACGACTCCCCGTCCAGCCGGTCGAGGACCGCGCCGGGCAGGCACGGCGCGACCCGCTCGAGGTCGAGGAACAGCTCCCACGCCGCGTCCGGGGCAGCAGGAACGGTGAAAGAGTGGTCGAGGCGCATCGCGTTCTTTCCGTTTCGTGAGTGCGGGTTCAGACAGACCGCAGCAGGTCGCGGACCCGGCTGGGCGAGAGCGGGCCGCGGCGGACCACCACGCCGTGCGAGCGCAGGGCGTCCTCGATCGCGTTCGCGAGAACCGCTTGCGGCGCGATCGCACCGCCCTCGCCCAGTCCTTTGACGCCGAGGTCGTTCATCGGACTCGGGGTGTGCAGTTCGTCGAGGTCGAGATCCGGAATCTCGGACGACGTCGGGACGAGGTAGTCCAGGTACGTGGCGGTGCGCGGCTGGCCGTCCGGCCCGTAGATCATCTCCTCGTAGAGCGCGCCCGCGATGCCCTGCGCGATCCCGCCGGTCACCTGGCCCTCGGCGATCAGCGGGTTCACGATGACACCGGCGTCGTGCACGACGACGTACTTCCGGATCTCCACCACGCCGGTGCGCTCGTCGACCTCGACGACGGCCGCGTGCGCCCCGCTGGACACGGCGAATCCCGGCGGGCGGAAGTGCACGGTTTCGGACAGCTCGGCACCGGGGCCGTCGTCGGACAGCGGGGCACCCGAGACCAATTCGGCGAGCGTCAGCGACGGCCCGGAGGGGGTCCCTCGCACGGTGAACACGCCGTCTGCCAGGTCGAGATCAGCCGCGTCGACCTCCAGCCTGCGGGCCGCGGCGGCGAGTGCCTTCCCCCGCACGAGCAGTCCGGCGCGGTGCGTGGCGTTGCCGGCGTTGACCAGCGCACGGCTGGCGATAGTGCCGACCCCGAAGGCCGTTGCGGCGGTGTCGCCGCCGACGACGTCGACCTGCCGCGGCGAGACTCCGAGCGCGTCCGCGGCGATCTGCGCCATGGCCGTGCGGTGCCCTTGGCCCTGCGACGGGGTGCCGATCGCCAGCTTCACCCGGCCGCTGGGCGCGAGGTCGATCCGGGCGGTCTCGAACGGGCCGAGGCCGGTGGCCTCGATGTAGAGCGCGAACCCGACGCCGACGCGTTTCCCTTCCACCGCACCCGATTCCTGCCGGGCCCGGATCGCGGGCAGATCGACCCTCGCCACCGCGCGGCGGAGCAGCTCCGGGAAGTCCCCGGAGTCGTAGACCTGCGGCTGACCGGACCGGTCGACCAGCCCGGTCCGGTACGGCATTTCGGCGGGCCGCACGAGGTTCCGCGCGCGCAGCTCAGCGGGTTCGAGCCCGAGTGCGGCGGCGAGCCGGTCCATCGCACGCTCCATCGCGAACACCGCTTCGGGCCTCCCGGCCCCGCGGTACGGCGTCGAGAACGTCGTGTTCGTGAGCACGCCGGTCACGTCGATCGCGACGTTCGGCACGCGGTACGGGCCGAGCAGGTGGCACAGCGAGTTGTACGGCACCACGAGGCCGGTCATGTTGTAAGCGCCGAAATTGACCGTGATCCGGTCGCGCACGCCGAGGAGCCGTCCGTCCGCGTCGGCCGCCAGTTCGATGCGATGGATCTGCTCGCGGGCGTGCGACGACGCGACGAGGTTCTCCGTGCGGTCCTCGCGCCAGCGCACCGGCCTGCCGAGGCATCGCGCGGCGTGCGGGACGATCAGCTCCTCGACATACAGAATTCCTTTCTGCCCGAACCCGCCGCCGACGTCGACGGCGAGCACCCGGACGGCTTCGGCGTCGAGCCCGAGCGTGCGCGCGATCGAATCGCGAAGCCGGTGCGGCGTCTGGGTTCCGGACCAGACGGTCAGCTCACCGCGATACGGGTCCACGTGCGCGGCGACGGCACGGGTCTCGATCGGAGAGGCAACGTACCGGTGTGCGTGAAATTCCTCGCTGATCACGGTGTGAGCGTTGCGAAACGCCGCGTCCGGTTCCCCGACGCGGGCCGTCACAGCGACCGCGGTGTTGTCCTGAAGGTCTTCGTGGATCAACGGCGCCTCGGGTTTCAACGCCTCTTCCGGATCGACTACCACCGGCAGCGATGCGTATCGCACGTCGATCAACTCGAGCGCGTCCTCTGCCAGGTAACGGTTTTCGGCGAAGACGACGGCGACCGGCTGACCTACGTAAGCGACCTTCTCGCGGGCGAGCAGCGGCATCGGCGTAATCCGCACTGTCGGATCGACGGTCTCCGCGAGCCCCGCCGGGATGCGCAATTCTTCGCGGTTGAGCAAGGGGGCGAGGTCCGCCAGGTCTTCTCCGGTCCAGACGGCGGTGACGCCCGGTGCCGCGAGCGCGGCCGACACATCCACGGAAACCACGCGAGCGTGCGCTTCGGGACTGCGGAGGAACGCCGCCTCCAACGCGTGCGGCAAGGCGAGGTCGTCGACGTATCGACCTTGCCCGCGCAGCAGCCGGTCGTCCTCGACGCGAGCCATCGGGCGGCCGATCCAGCCGGATTTTCCGGTCATCAGGCGGATTCCTCTCCTAATTGCGCGTCAAGCGCCTGCGTCACGGCACGACGGATGTTGCGGTAGCCGGTGCATCGGCACAGATGCCCGCTGAGCGCGTCGGCGACCTCGGCTTCGGTGGGCCGGTGCTCGGCCGACGCGAGTGCGGTCGTGGTCATGAGGAGCCCGGAAGTGCAGTAACCGCACTGCATTCCGTGGCATTCGTGATAGGCGCGCTGCACGGCCGTGAGCGGCGCGTCGCCCGGCGCGAGACTTTCGACAGTCCGGATGTCCGCGCCTTCGCACTGCACGGCGAACGTCAGGCACGCGCGCGCTGGTGCGCCGTCGACGAGGACAGTGCACGAACCGCAGACCCCGTGTTCGCAACCGGTGTGGGTACCGGTCAGGCGCAGCCGATCGCGCAGGAAGTCGGACAGCAGCAGCCTGGATTCCACTTGCGCGGCAACGACTTCCCCATTCACGGTCAGGCGGACGGCGTGCCATGCGGACGGTTCGGTCAGCGGCGGGTTGGCAGGTGTGTTCATCGGGTGCGCTCCCAAGCGATGGTGATGGCGCGGGTCAGCAAGTGGGCGGCGGCTTCGCGGCGGTACTCAGCGCTCGAGTGCACATCCCCGGCCGGTTCCAGCTGGCTGCGGACGACACGCGCGGCCGCTGCCAGGTCATCGGCGTCGAGCGCAGTTCCGGTGAAGGCGGCTTCGGCGGGCAGCAGCCGGACCGGCACCGGTCCCGCACCACAAAACACAACCCGTGCTCCGGCGACAGAATCGGCGGCGCGATCGAGCACGACACCGACACCGATGGTGGCGAAATCACCGTGCCGCCGCGCCAGTTCCTCGAACGCCCAGCCTCGTCCGGGAGGCTGCGCGGGGAAAACGACCTCGGTGAGCAATTCGTCGTCGGCGAGCGCGGTCTGAAACGTGGCGACGAAAAACTCGGCCGCGGGCACCGTTCGGGTCCCGGATGGCCCGGCGAGCACGAACGACGCGTCCAGCGCGATCGCGACGGCCGGGAGTTCCGCGGCCGGATCATGGTGGGCCAGACTGCCGCACACCGTCCCGCGCTGACGGATCTGCGGATGCCCGATGCGGTCGATCGCGGCTGCGAGCAACGGCCAGCCGCGCCGGACGACCGGGTCGGCCGCGACCGCCGACTGCCGGGCCGCGGCACCGATCCGCAGCTCCCCTTCGCCGCCGACCGCGCACCGGGCGAGACCGGCGATCCGGGTGATGTCCACCAGCACCTCGGGCCGAGCCAGCCGCATGGACAACATGGGCACGAGCGATTGGCCCCCGGCGAGCACCTTGGCCTCGCGGTCCCCGTCGGCCAGCAGCGCGACGACCTCCGCGACGGTGGCAGGAGCGGCGTAATCGAAGGGGCTCGGTTTCATGCTGACCCTCTCCGGTCAAGTTCGTTGAGCCCTAAGATAGTTACACCAAAGATTTACTACCGCAAGGATCATCCGCAGATTTCCTTGCCGCGGCCCGCGTGCCAGATCCCCGCCGCATATCGAAATATTCGCCCCCACCTGCCATATATCCACCCCACCCGCCGCCCGAACACTCTCCCGCGATCATGAACAGTCGTTCAAACTCCACCGATTAAGATGGCCGCATGAGCGCCGACGACGCCCCGCCGCCCCAGGGCGAGACCGCGGGCCGCCGCGGTCGCCCCCAAGATCCGGAAGGCAACCGGCGCGCGGTGCTGGACGCCGCGCGCAGGCTGTTCGCCGCACGCGGCTACGAGGGAACGTCGATCCGAGAGGTCGCGGCCGAAGCCGGGGTGACAGCGGGCTCGGTGATGGCGTACTTCGGTTCGAAGGACGGCTTGTTCCGCGAAATCGTCGGCGGGAGCACGGGCATCACCGTCGACATCGTCGCGGCAGCCGCGGACGGCCCGGCCCGGCTGTCGCACGCGCTGGCCAACGCCTATCTCGAACGCTGGGACCGCACGCCGGCCGAACACCCCTGGGCCGCGCTGATCCGCTCGGCGGTCACCCACGAAGCGAGCGCTGAGCAATTGCGCGCGATCCTCGACGAACAAGTCACCGAACCGCTCGCCGAACTGCTGGCCGACGCGCCGGACGCACGAGAGCGAATCGCGCTTGTCCGCAGCGTGCTGTTCGGCGTGGTCATGGAGCGGTACCTGTTCGCGCACGAGCCAGCCCACTCGGTGCCGAGCGCGGCGTTCGCGCCCTACTTCGCCGAAGCGATGTCCGCGGCCCTGGACAGCGCACACCCGCCGGCCGCGGACACCGTCGACCGCGTCCCGGACGAATGGCGGACCGAAACCCCCGGGCAGGACGTGTCCGCGTTCGCCGTTTTCGGCAGGCTGCACCGATGTTCAGCGCTGTACCGGGCTTCGGTGAGCCGGATCGCGGAAGAACACGGGATCACCATGGCGGCGTTCGACGTCCTGACCGCACTGCGACGGGCAGGCGCGCCGTATCGCCGCACCGTGGGCGAGATCGCGGAATCGGCGCTCGTGAGCCCGAGCGGCGTGACCCTCCGCGCAGACAAACTGGAGGAGGCAGGCCTGGTAGTCCGCGAACGAGACAGCAAGGACCGCCGGGTCGTCCACCTCCGCCTGACCGAATCCGGCCGGGCACTGATAGACCGCGTGGCGCGCGAGCATTTCCCGCGGGAGAACGAACTTCTCGGCCAAGTGGGCAGCGCGGAACGGACTGCGTTGTCGAGGCTGCTGGGAATCTTGGAAGAATCCCTATCCTCGGCGGATCCGGCCTGATCCAGGATCTGGTACCGCGAGATAGGCTCGAAACTGGCTCTGGCTGGCACCAGATGGATCTCGCACAGTGGGAGGAAGCACTAAGCGAACCCACCCCAGCGAGGCAGTCATGTCGGCCCAGATCCTCCCGCTGAACCACCGCGAGCGAGCCACTCTCACCGCCGTCGGCCTCGGCCGCGCCGAAATGACCTGCAGCTGCGAACCCGACCTCTACATCGACGGCGTCCCCTGCTGCGACCAATTCACCGCCCACCGCCTCGCCCGGTTCGCCTTGGTGGTCCCCCTGCGCTCAGGCCGCCGCGGCGAGCGCGTTCCGGCCCTCCTCACCGAGGCCGGTCGAGCCGCGATCGATTTGCCTGCCACGGACATCCCGCGGTCCGCTGCCTGAACCAGCAGCCTCGACGCAAATGGGTCTTCGCGAACCTGGGGCCGAGTGAAGGAAACCGGCTCAACCAAGGCGCGATGCCTGATTCCGGTCGTCGGCAAGACTGCCGCACCGGCGGCCATTCCGGCCCGCCCGAGACGGACGGCGCGAATCGCTTCGTCGCGCCCGCTCGGGCTTGCCTCAGCGCGTTAAGATCAACTCGGGCGGCCCGAAGGCTGCTTTCCTGGAGCCGGCAAGGGGGTTCGAACCCCTGACCTTCTGTTTACAAGTCCGACAAGGTAGGTGACGGCTAGTCCTCTTCGGTGACGACGAGGACTAGTCAGTACAGGTCAGGGCGGTCCGTATGCCGGTCGGAACCGCCTCATTCCTGCTGCTACGCGGCCGTCCGCGCAACCTGCGCGCAACCAGCGATCGCGGTTGCGCGGACGGCCGCATCAAGCTGACGCCGCACTACGCGAAGCAGTAACACCCACGGAGATCAACACGACCAACCGGAGCCAGAACTACACAAACCGGGAGCGAGAATGAGTCCCCGAGCCTTCATCGGTGTCATCGCCGCCGCGTGCCTGATCGCGGCGCTCATCGGATCCGTGCTGCAGGTGCATGCCCCCGACCTCAGCATCACCCCCACGGCCTCAACGGTCGCGCAGTCCGACTGCGGAACCAGCCTCAGCGCCAACGACCATTTGGGCGACTTGCTAAGGCAAACGGCGTGCGATTCCGCAGTCGGCACACGCCGTGCCTGGACCTTTCCGCTCGGAATCCTGGGCATCGTCGGCCTGGCCGGCGTAGCGCTGGTGAACCCTCAGCGCCAGAGGCCGCGGCCCACCGGACCGGCGCGCTAGGCTGGCGCTGCACCTCTTCGCGGAGGGACGGCCCCGGCTGATCACCGGGGCCACGTGGAGAGGACGACTCCGCGAACGAGGGTGGTCACTGTGGCCAGCACGGACGATGTTCCTGTGGGCAAGAGGATCAAGCACTACCGCGACAGGGCGGGCATGTCCCGACCTGTTCTTGCTGGCTTGCTCGGCAAGAGCGCGGAGTGGCTGAAGGCCGTCGAGAACGGCCGTATCCAGACGCCGCGGCTTCAGATGCTGCTGCGCATCGCCCAGGCGCTCGAACTCGACGACCTCGCCGACCTGACCGGGAACGGTCACGCTGTCCCAGTCAGTGTGTACGCCGGGCCGCGGCACGCGGCGCTCTCCGAGGTACAGGCGGCGCTGACCGAATACCGCGTCAGCCGCACACCGGCACCGGCGTCCGTCCCGCATCTTGCCGAGCGGTTGCGCATGGCATGGCTGGTCCGCCACTCGTCGTCCGACCACCGCACCCAGCTCGGAAGCCTGCTGCCGGGTCTCATCCGCGACGCGCAAGCAACTGCGCGCGCCCTGCGCGGCGAGGAACGACGCGCGGCACGGGTCGTGCTCAGCGGCGTCTACCAGCTCGCCGACTTCTACGTGGCGTACCAGCCGTCGCCTGAACTGGTGTGGATGGTTGCCGACCGCGCCCTGACCGAAGCCCAGGAGGCTGACGACCCGTACGCCATGGCCGGGGGCTCGTGGGCGATGGTGCAGGCCCTGCGCGACGCGGGCCGATGGGACGAGGCCATCACGCTGGCGACCGACGCGCGCGACCTGCTGCTGCCGTACCTCGACGGCTCGCCGGCCGACTGGCGGGGGATGGCGGGCGCGCTCGACGCGGAGATCGCCTACGTGCACGCACGGCGCGGGCGGCACGGCGACGCGTGGGCCCACTGGGAGGCTGCCGAGCGCACCGCCCGGCAGCTCGGCGACGACTACCGCCACACGCAAACCTCGTTCTCCCGCAGCGTGATGCAGGCTCACGCCGTGACGCTCGGCGTCGAGCTGCGCCGCACTGGGGAGGCTCGGCGTGCCGCTGATGCCCTTGACCCGGTCCTGATCCCGTCGCTTGCTCGCCGAGGTCGGCATCTGATCGAGGTGGCTCGAATCCACGCCCAGGAGGACGACGGCGCCGGGACGCTGGCGCTGCTCGACCGGGCACAGCGCGTCGCGAGCGAGACGATTTCCTTCAACGGGTACGCCCGAGACATGCTGATCGATCTCACGAAGCGCCCGCCAGCGGGGCAAGGCGACGCCGTACGCAACCTCGTCGGCCGAGTCGGGCTCGCCATCGCCTGACTCCGATCAGGTGAGGGTACGAACCGTACCCCTCGCCTCGTCGATCACTCTTAGCGTTGTTCGCATGACAGCGCGGAGTGAGCTAAGGCGACACGGAGGGCCGCACACCTCGGAGCTCGCGTTGCGGGTCCACTCCGACCCGACCAACGGGAACCGCCAGACAGCGCACCGCTACTGGAAGCGGGACCTCGCCGACCCGTCGGTGCGCTGGCTGATCCCGTGGTGCTCGACTGGCGACCCTTACCCGGAACGGCACGAGCGCGGCGAGATCGACCTGACCGGCTTCGTGGACGCCGACTGGTGCCCCGGCTGCACCGGGCTGGACGCAAGATGACCGCGGCAGCGGCGCAACAGCGGGGCCACGCCTACCGGCGGCGTCACCACGCTGACGACGAATGCGGGATCAATCCCCTGTTCCTCTTCGCGGACTGGCTGCGTCAAGCTCCGGGTTTCATTCGGCCGGGCCCGCCCCGCCGGCCGATTCGGATACGGCTCGCCTGCAAAGCCTGCCGAGCGACCGCCACAGCGACAGACCACCGGTGCGGCACCTGCGGCGAGCCGTTCTGGACCTGCGGCAAATAGACCCCCGAGTGCCGCGGCGGTAATCCCCCGACACGCCGCGGCGCCGGGTGCGCCCCCGCCGGGCCGGGGCGCAGGGGGCGGCGGCCTCTCCCGAAGGCCGCCGCCCCCATCCACAGACTTGCGACGACGGGACAGCGAATGGCCGACACGCCGGAAGAGGCGCGCGCGAACCGGATCGAGCGGAATCGCCGGATGCTCGAATCCTGGCGGGCCGGTACGCCGATCACCGATATCGCTCGGGAGCACGGTTTGTCGCTGAGCTGGACCGGTCGCCTGCTGCGGCAGGAGGGCGCGGTGCTCCCGCCGATCCGTCAGGGCGTCAGGCGCGCCGACCTGCCTACCGCGTCGATCATCCGCGAGTACGGCAAGGGGGCGTCGATGCAGGCACTGGCGGACAAGCACCGCACGTCGTACGGCACCATCCGCCGGCTGCTGCTCCGCAACAAGGTGACCATCCGGCCGCACGGCGGGCAGAACGCCATTGAACTCTCGCCCCTGTTGACTCCCCGATCCCGCGAGTAGGCCCGATCCGATGCCGCCCGGTCGTCGCGCTTCGCCCGACGGTCGGGCTATCGGGCTGCCCACGTTTCCACGACGGAATGAGGACAGTCAGATGGCGCGAGGAGATCAGCCGCGGAACACCGCGGGCAAGGGGCCGACCAGTCAGGTGTCGGGCAAGGACCACCGGACGACCAATCCCACAGAGAAGAACCGCAGCCCGCAGCCCCGTGCGATCCAGCCCGACCGGCCCGACCCTAAGCGGAAGCAGTAGGGATGCCGAATCGTCGCGAACCTCGGAAGATGCGCAGCTGCTTGGCCTCCGGTCGGCCGGGCAATCTGGTCTACGGGTCACCTGCAAGCTACCCGCCGCGCCAACCGGCCGGACCGACGCACCCCGGTGCGGACTACCGGTCGACTCGGTTCAAGTGGCGTCCCGACCAGCCGCCGGGAGACGGCCAGCCGGAGTAGCATCGGGCCATGCGGTCAGCCCGTGAAATGGACAAGCTGGCGACGGTGTTCCTCATCGGCGGCACCGACGCCCGCTTCTACGCTACGGACCTCCGGCGCGATACCGGCCTGAGCAACGCGCGGATGCTCCCGCTGTTGCAAGAGATGAAGCAACAGGGCTGGATCGCACAAGAGTGGCCCGAGTCAGATCCGGCCCGTGCTCGGTGCGTCTATGCGCTCACCGAGCACGGCCGGGAAGAACTGTCCGACGACTAGCACGACGAAAAGCCCCCGCCCCCTGCGCGTTGCAGGAGGCGGGGGCTTTTCATGTGTCCGGGGGTCAGGCGGATCGCTTCCGGCTCGCTTTGGCCTGCCCGCCGGGCTCGGTGCTCGGCAGGGCCACGTGCTCGGCGGCGATCGCGCCGTCGGCCAGCGCCTGCACGATCCCGGCTTCGGCGGCCGGCGCTTCGGCCGGGTCTGGGAAGTCGCGCACGATCTGCGCTTCGGCGGGCAGCTGCGGCGAGGCAGCTCGGCCCGCCCACCCTTCGTGGTCGGGGTGCGCGGG
Source organism: Amycolatopsis sp. VC5-11 (assembly GCF_037034185.1). Lineage (NCBI taxonomy): Bacteria > Bacillati > Actinomycetota > Actinomycetes > Pseudonocardiales > Pseudonocardiaceae > Amycolatopsis > Amycolatopsis sp. VC5-11. Next base: position 85,780 of record NZ_JBAGKF010000001.1, read on the forward strand.
GTTGAAGTGCGGATCGGCCGGGTGGTATTCGGTCTCGGACATCAGGGCTCCTCGGTCTTCTTCTCGGGTGTGAGGTATCCCGCCAGCGGGGTGAGGATGCCGACGATCAGCACTCCCACGGCCTGGTCGACGTGCACGCCGACCGCGTCGAGCACGGCCAGAGGTCCGGCGGTCAGCACGGCCGCGGCGATGGTGGCGAGGATCTTCCGCATGGGAGCCCAGCCGGCGAGCCGCTGCTGGCCGGTCACTGGGCGGCCTCGGCGTTCGCGCCGGTGATCTCCACCGAGCCGGTGATCTTGACGTTGTTGGCGATCGCCTCGTTCAGCATCGCCTTGAGCGCGTCCGGGGTGATCTCCGGGTCTGCGGCCAGCTTCGCGACAGCCTGGGTGAGCGCGTCCAGCTTCGCGTTCAACGCGTTGATGCCCGCCTTGACCGCGAGCGCTCCGCCGTCGCCTCCGCCCTGGAACTGCGCGAGGTAGGTGTTCACGATCGCGTCCTTCAGCAGCACGTCCGTGCCGTCGGCGCGCTTGCCGACGGATGCGTCGAGCAGGTCGTTGACGCTGGGCATGTCGTCCTCCGTGGTGGGGATGCGGTAGACCTCGTTGATGTCGCACGGGATTCCGGCGACAGTGATCCGCTGGGGGTCGCGGTTGCGCTGCCAGAAGTTGACCCACTGCTTCTCGACCTGGGTGGGTTCGGATCCGCAGCGCCAGTACCAGGAACCGATCCCCGCGTTGTGCACCGCGGCGAGGGTTTCGGAGAAGCCGTAGAACCCGCAGCGCGCTTGTCCGACCGCGTCGCGGAACCCGCTCGCGTAGCGGACCACGTCGTCGAGCTGGAACGCCTGCGCGTGCGCGTCGGCCGCGCAGGCGAGCCCGACCCAGTCCGGCACGCCCTGCGCCCGGGCGTCGGAGAGCGCGGTCCGGCCGTAGGCCACGCCGCGGCCGTAGTCGTCGTCGGTCTCGGTGCCCCACGCGTCACCTGTCCCAGCCTCAGCGACGAGCAGCACGTTGGCCGCGCCGAACTCGCCGACGAGGTCGCGGTACTCGCTGGCGACGAGCTGCTTGCCCTCGCTGCCGAGCCCGATGTAGCGGATCACGCCGGAGAACCCGGCCTTGCGCAGCGCGGCGCCGGACGGGCGTCCAGCGGAATAGTCGGCCCATCGAGCCATGTCAGCCTCCGGTGGTCGGCGGGTCGGTGGAGGGCGGCGCGCTGCCGGACGCGGGGTCGACGCACGCCTTGCCCTGGTAGGTGGTGCCATCCGGGGCGGTGATCACGGCATCGCGCAGCTCGAACCCCGACGGGCACGCCGGGCCGGGCGCGCCGTCGTTCCCGTTCTTGCCGTTGGTGCCGGGTTCGCCGCGGCACTGGTCGTGCGCGTCGCAGTAGGACGCGACCGCCGAGGCCACCAGCGCGGGATAGTCCGGGACCGGTGCGTCGCGCCCGTCGTGGCCGTCCGTGCCGTCCTTCGGGACCGGGATCCGCGCCAACACTGCGTTCGTCAGCGCGTCGAAATCCGGGCTCGCGCCATTCGCGCCGCGGCATTGGTTCCGCGTGGCGCAGTAGTCCTCGACCGCCTGTCGCGCGGTTGCCCGCAACTGGGTGGGGTCGGCCTGCGCGGCCGCTGGCGCGGCGGGCGGCTGCACCACCGGAGTCCCGCCGAGCCGCTTCACCTGGTCGGCCAACGCCGCCACGTCCCGCGCCAGCTCCCGGTTCGTGGTGTCCCGCGCGGTTCCGCTGGTCTCGAGCTGCGCGATCTGGCTGTGCTGAGAGAACAGCACCAGGCCGATCCCCGCGAGCGAGATCACGAACAGCACGCCCACCGCGACGATCCAGCGTCGCCGCCCGGACGTTGCACGCTTGGCCGCGGGCTGCACGACCGTGCGGTTCAGATCACCGGTCACTCGTCCTCACCATCCCGGGCCTTCTCCTCGAGGAGTTTGCGGACTGCGTCGAGAATCTCTTCCTTCTGGTCTTCGTCGTCATCGTCGTCGCCGAGTGTCCGGGCGACGGCGATCTCGGCGGCCTTCTCCGCAGCCCGTTTCGGGACGCGGACCACGGCGATGATCCCGGCGACCCCGGACAGCAGTGCGGTAACCAGGGCCGCAATCCCGAAGAACAGCTGTGCGAGCGCACTCACGCCCACCCCTTTCGTGCACAGTGGACGGACGAGCCGTCAGTTGGAAACCGGCGAGTACGCGGCCAGGAACTCGGCCTCGGTGGCGAACACGCCGATCGGGTACACCCCGCCGGGAGTGCCGACGACGTACACGCCGTGATCCGACGTGATCGGGACTCCCATGCCGGGGACTCCCGGGTACTGCAGGGATCCGTCGGCGGCGACGAACGCGCCGTGCACGAACTCCCCGATCTCGGCGACGTTCGTGCCGTCCCAGACGGCGTACTGCAGCTTGGGAAAAGCGAAGGTGCTCACGTTGGCGCTCCTAGAACGGGAGGGGCAGGCCGTTGTCGATGTAGTACTGCGCGGCCGAGACGCCGTAGCAGCGTGTCGGCGAGACCTGGATGGTCTGGGCCGCGGACGTGTTGGTGACGAGCAGGGACGCGGTCACCTGGTTGGCCATCGCGCTGGCGGGCAGCAGCAGTGTGGAGCCGATGTAGAAGTTGCCTGTCGCGCCGGTGGTGAGCGGCCCGTACACGGTCCCGCCGTTGTAGGCGATGCTGAACCGCCAGCTCACCAGGCCAGTGCCTCCGGTGCGCACCAGCGCGCCGAGCCGCCACGCCGGGTTGTAGGCGAAGAACTGTCCGGTCGCGACCGAAGTCTCCGCGCCGGTGCCGAATGGATTGAGCCCTTGCCCGTAGAAGTCCGGGGCGAGCCAGCCGGTGAGGCTGGGATGCGAGATACCGTACCCGGCCAACTGGTCCTGCGCCCACATCGAGGCTCCGGACAAGTCCAGCATCCGCGCGGCTTTGCCGCTGTAGGTGGTCGAGTAGAAAGTCTCGAAGATCGGAGCCCCGGCGCCGTTGAGGATCCGGACCTTCGCGCCGCCGCCTGGATCAGCCGGGTCCGGCAGCACCTCGAAATCGGGGGTGCCGTCGTGGCTGATCGAGAACGGGTACTTGGACTGGCGTGTGAGCGCGTCGAGGTCCCTCCGCAACGCAGTCAGCTCGTTTTTGATGAAGTCCGGCGAGCCCGGACGTTCGACGGGGTCGTTCGCAACCACGGGCTTTCTCCTATCCGGCCCGGATGGCCTGCAGCTGGTGGTCGACGCGGTCGCGCGGGGTCGTGCTGGTGCGCGAGATTCCGATGACGCGCCACCGGTAATTCCCGTCCGGCAGCCAGTGGTGATCGGTCGCCGAGTAGGTGGCGAAGTGCCCGGGGTTGTAGGTGCCCAACTGCGGGTCCGCGTCCGCCAGCACGGTGGCTTGCCACTGCTCGGGCTGCGAGGAGGACAGCGTCACGTTCGCGGTCGCCCAGCTGTCCAACGTGGACTGCACGGACGCGTCGGCGTGGCTGCTGTCCACGTCGTCGGTCAACGGCCACCCGGCGGCGATCAGCGAATCCGCGGTCGCGGTGCCGTACAGCTGGCCGGCCTCGTTTCCGGCTCCCTTGACGAACGACCGCACCGCACCGGGTTTCACTCCCCCGGCGATGTCGAGCTTCGTCAGCGTGCGCCGGTAGAAGAACCGCAGATCGACGCCGGGCTGCACCAGATACGGGTTCCCGACCAGCAGCCGGTGCCGGATGTAGCGCTGACCGCCCACTGTCGTGAGGTACGGCTGGAAAAACATGTCCGGCCCCTGGTCGACCTGCGTCAGCTCTCGAAGCCGCGCACCGCCGTACGCCTGGTCGTATCCGTGATAGGTCCGGGTATTCCCCCCGCCCGGGCTGATCGTCGGCAGATCGATCGGCAGGTTGCTGCCCGGGATGAAACTCATGTTGATCTGGTGGTTGACGATCTCGCGGGCGATGTACGGCAACGAACCGTTGATCGTGATGTCCGCCGCCGGATCGGTCAGCCGTTGCCCGGACGCCGGATTCCACGCCGCGTTGTGCAGCACGCGACGATCCAGGATGTCCCAGATTCCTTTGCCGGACACCGTGAAGTCCGTCGTCTCCGAATCCGGCTGGTACGGCGTGATCGGCCCGGCTTGGCACACGAAGTCTCCGCGCAGCACCGCGACCGAATGCCGATCCGGCACGCACCACTCCCGCACTCGCGCGGTGCGCGGCCCGCCATCGAGCGGGACAGCAACTTTCCAGCCGCCCGCATCGTTGATCAGCGCGGACCAGTCCGGCTCGGCGAGCAGATCGAGGTCGTAGAGCACTCGGCCGGTGACGGTCTCGTAGACCAGCGCCGTGTACTCGCGCTCGACGGTCGCCACTATGGCCCCCTTACCGGCTCAGCCCGGTGTCGAACACCGCGAAATGCCGTTTGTTCGGCAGCGCCGGGGCCGCGCCGTTGTCGCCGCGGACCTGCCAGCCGCTGCCGCCGTTGCCCGCGGTGATGTAGTGCGTGATCGCGGCCCGGACCGTCCCCGCCGAGATGCCCAGCGCCGCGATGGCCGCGCCGCTGATCGGGCAGGTGAGGTGCGCCTTGTCGAACTTCCCGTTGCCCTGGATCGGCAGCAGCGTCGAGTACATCAGCGGCGACGTGTTGGTGACGGTGCCGCCGTTGGCGATGCGCCAGCCGATGCTCATGTACGGCCGGTCGGCGGTCGCGGAGATGGTGCCCTGCCACTCGAACTGGTACGACCTCGCCGGGTCGAACGTGAAGGATGCGCCGTCGCCCACGGTCTCAGTCTGGGTGTCGAACACACCCTCGGCGGAATACACCGTCTTCGCGATCAAGCCCTTGGCGTAGCCGAGCGGCGACGACAGCTCGTTCCACGACGTGCCGTCCCAGTAGCGATGCCCGTTGTACCAAGCGATATCCCCCGGCATGAACGATGGATCCGACAGCAGGTCACCGGGCAGCAGCACCCGCACGCCGCCGATCGGGGCCGTGCTGCGGCGCAGGTCGGTCAACGTCACCGTGCCGTCGGTGGCCACCCTCGCGCGTGCCAGCGGGATACCTGCGCCGCCTCCGGACGCGGCCGCTGGCCACGTCGAGATGTGCCCGAGGATCGGGTCCCAGGTCACTGGGTCGACCGGGGTCCCGCCCGGCTGGCCGGTGATGATCTCGATCCGGCCCGGGATGCCACCGCTCGCCGGGATGGTGTCGCCCAGCTGCGTGTCGTAGGCGCGGAACACGACGATGTCGTTGCGCGGGTTGGTCGCCGGAGGCGTGTCGCACGTGACGGTGCGCGCGGCGGGCAGCTCCCACGACAGGTACCCGCCTTGCCCCGACCGGCCGATGACCGCGGAGCCCGGGTTCACCAGCAGCGTCCGTCCGGATTGGACAGACACCCGCAGGTCGTACGCCGACAGCGCGTCCGCCGCCGTCGGGATCACCCCGGACCGGATGGCGGACAGCGGAGAGGTGTTCGAGCCGCCAAGGAACAGGCTTTGGACCAGGGCACGGCCCTGGCGGGAGTTGTTGACCCGGTTGCCGTTGGGCATCGCGGACCAGAAGCCGTCGGCGTCGGCGTTCACAGCAGCCATGACAGCCCCCTTTCAGTTGTTCGCGTCGCGCCAGAAGGCGACAGTGGTTCCGGCGCCCACGCCGGTGAACTGGATCGCCCGAGAGGATTTGGGCGGGAGAGAGATGAACTGGGCGCTGCCGAGCGCGCCCGTGCGGTCGATGCCGTCGAGCGTCACCGGCGTCGGGTTGAACGGATCGCAGTCGATCCGCAGCGTCTGCCCCGCGACGATCGTCCCGGTATAAGCGAGCACCCCGCCGGACACCGGGTCGGTCCAGGCCGGGTTCTGCAAGCTCGAGGGGGTGGTGACGACCAGCAGCGGCCACGTGGTCGTGCTGCCGCTGTTTTCCAGCGCCAGCACGTTGTTCGCGCCGCTGCTGCCCCAGTCCAAGCCGCCGTTGCCCCAGTCGAGACCGCCCGGCGTGCCACCGATCCAGTCGAGACCGTCAGTGGCCCCGGTGGCCAACGTCGCCTTCGCCGAACGCTCCACCGTGGACAGCAACCGACCGTCTGCCGCGTACAGCGGCAGCTGCCAGTCGAAACCCGCGCCGTCCGCCCATACCGCGCACCGCGGCGCGTCCGCGTCCAGCTCGACCGTGATCTGCCGCGGCGAGATCCCGTCGTCGACCACGAGCAGCGCCTGGCCGCCGTCCGGGAAGATCCCCATCAGCCGGTCGCGCGCGGCCACCCGGGCGACCCGGTTTCCGGCGTCGCACCAGCCTTGCAGGACTCCGGAGCGGGCCGCCGGGTACGAGCGCGAGCGGTACGCGCCCGACCCGAACGGGCGTTCGTTGGTGTGCATCTTCCGTGCCGGGCCGTCGGTGACGAACGAGGCACCGCCGGGCGAGATCACCCAGCGGCACCCCTGATCGTCGTCCACGTTGGCCGACCACGAGCCGATCGTGTACGTCGGGAGGATGACCTGCGTCGGCACCTCACACTCCCCTCATCGACCAGCCGACCTGGCTGGAGACCGACGCCGCGATCCGCTGCGGATCCGAGTCGGCCGGCGGGTAGATGTGGAAGTGCTGCACCACCTGCTTTCCGGCGACGGCAGATGATGCCGACCGCTGCGCCGGAATAGCCGCCGTTGCAACCGGGGCCGCCTTCGGCGCGAACGCGTCCGGAGTCATCCCCCGGTTGATCGCCAGCAACTCCGGCAGCCACTTCGCGGTGTCCACCGCGTTGACCACGAACTCCTTCGGCGACACCCACGCCGGAATCAAGTCCTGACGCGGACCGCCCGGACCGGACAACAGACCACCGCCGATCGCCGACAGCGCTCCGGCCGTCGCACCGCCCGAGGCGTACCGGCGAGCACCGTGATGCGTCAGCAGACCGCCGCCCGCAGCGAAGTCCGCCCGGTTCGCGCCGCGCGGCAAAACCGGGATGCTGTAGGTCGCCGTGATCTTCATCGACCGGTTGCGAGCGGCCTCGTTCAGCGCAGCCTCAGCCTCCCGCACATCGGCCTTGGCGTGCACCTCAGCCCACGTGCCGTCAGCATTCTGCTTCCACAACCGCACCGCGCCCGTTGCCGGGTCGGTGGTCGCGAAGGTCGTTGTCGTGGCACCAGTGGAATCGGTCGTCTGCTTCCACTGCCGCACCTTCCCCGTCGCCGGGTCGATATCGGTCGTGGTCCGAGTCTTGCCCTCGGTGCTGTTCGTGACGGTCTTCCAGTTCGCAACAGCCGAGCCCGCAGGGACCGTGTTGCCGTAGACCGACACGGTTCCCTTGGTCTGGTTGATGTTCGCGAGCAGCACGTCCGCGGCATGCTTGCCTTCCGCGGTGTTCGCGAACACCTGGAAGGTGCCGTCCGGCAAGCTGACGATCTGGTAGCCGAGCTTTCCGAGCGCGTCGACTGCTTGCTTGTCGTCCGCGGTCAGCTTCACCGACGCGCCCGCTCCCAGCTTCGTCAGGTCCGACACGACGCGCTTGATCTTGTCCTGCGTCTCGGTGTCGCCTTCCAAGCCGAGCGTGGTCACGATGTCAGCCGGGACCAGGCCGTAGTGCTGCAGCAGCGTCTGCACCTGGGAATCGTTGAGCCCCAACTGTTTCAGCTGCTCGGCGAACTTCTCCCGCAACGGCCCGAGCTTCGACGTGATGTCCTCCGCCGACGCACCGCCGTCCTTGAGCGACTGCGCATACGACGCCATGTCGGTAGCGCCCTGCTGCAGGACATCCTGCAGCTTCGACCCGGCCTCGGACGTGGTGTTGATCGCGCCAGAGTTGTCGATCAGATCCTTGGTGTGCTTGGACAAACCCAGGTCTTTGAACGAATCGCCGATGGCCCGCAGGTGATCGTTCCAGGCTTGCAGCGCCTCCTCTTCGGACTTGTGCCGCCCGGAGAGCCGGTCGAGCAGGTCGATGATCGCCTGGCCCTTGGACACCGTGTCCCCGGCGGTCTGGTTCAGCGTCGTGAACGCCGAGTTCAGGCTGGACGCCGCGGCTTTCGCCGCGTACTGCGCGGGCGTGACCTCCTGCGCCGCAGCGGAAACGCCCTTCAGCGCCTGCGAGTTGGCGTTCGCATCCTTCGACGCATTGGCGAACGTACCGCCCTCGCCACTGATGATGTCCAGCAGCTGCTGCGCCCGGAATCCCGTGTCGTCGTAAGCGCGGGCGACGCCGTCCACATAGTTAATGTGGTCGTCGAAGGCCGCGCGCCCCGCCTGGAATCCCGTCGCGACTTTGCTGTGCTCGGTCGCGATCGCCTGGAGAGACGCCTTCAGGGTGTCGCCCGCCTGCGTGTTGCCCAGGTAGGCGTCCTGCAGCTGCTGCAAGCCCTGCTGCCCCACCAGGTTCAGCACGTCCTTGTTCAGGTTCCGCACGCCGTCGGCGACCTTGTAGTTCCCGAGGTCGTAGGCCGCCTGCGAACGCACGTTCTCGTCGATCGCGCCGCCGGAGTCCCGCAGTGCCTGCGCCAGGTTGCGCTCGCGTTCCGCGTGCGCCGCCGCGTTCGCCGCTGCCGCAGCTTGCTTCTGTCCAAGGATGTCCAGGCCCACACCGAGCGCCACGGCGGCCAACGCGGCCGGGTGGAACGCACCCGCAGCTAGCCCGCTGATGGTGGCCTTGAACTTCCCTCCGGCGCCCTCAGCTGAACGCACCTTGTCAGCAATGCCCTCGAAACCCTTGCCCGCGTCGATGCCCAGCTTCGAGAGGATCATGGTCGACGCGGTGAGCGAACCTGCCAGCTGCGTCAGCTCGGGCGGCAGCAGCGACACCAGACCGAGCACAAGCCGCAGCACTCCCACGGCACCGGTCCCGGCGTTGGTGAACCCCTGCAAGAACCCAATCGCTCCCGAACCCTGCGCAGTCAGGTCGACCAGAGCGCCGGTGACATCGTCGGTGATCGCGTACAGCGAGTGCAGCGGACCGGCCGAGCCTTGCGCCAGGTTGGCGAACAGGGTGCCGAATCGGGACAGCAGCAGCTGCACGATCCCGCCGAGCAGGGTCATGCCCTGTGCGGCACCGGCCGCGCCGGCCGACGCGTTCGCGAAGAACTGCCCGAGGCCTGTGCCGGTCTGGCCGACCAGCGCGCGGAATCCGAGCAGGGGTTCCTTCGACGCCATGACGGCAGTCACCGCGCCAGGCATGGCACCCTCGGCGAAGTCCGTCACCGCGCCAGTCAGGATCCGCACCGCGGGCGCCGAACCGTTGACCGCGGCCGCGACCTGCGGGCGCAGCCGCCCCCAGGCCGCGCCCACGTCGTCGAGCGCCCCGGCGACTTCGGTCTTGAAGCCGCCGCCCATCTGCTTCGCGTCGCGCTCGATGTGCTCGACCAGGTCGGTGAACTTCGTCGCGATGCCCTCGTCGGTCGAGGCGATGTAGGTGCCGAGCGCGGCGAAACCACCGGCGATCAGCGCCAGCGACGTGCCGACCCCGGCCGCGCCGACCGCAGCCGCGGCGGGCAGCCCGACCGACAGCATGGTGAACTTCAGGGCGTCGAACTGTGCGTTGGCACGCTTGGCCATCCGCTCGAGGTCGTCCTCGGCGGGCCGGGTCTTCGCCTCGACTTCCAGCTTTACGGTGCGGCGCCGGGCGACCAGCGCGGCCAGTTCGGCCTCGGCCTTGCGGATGTCGGCGTCGACTTCGACCGAGGTGCCGCGCTTTTTGTTCAGCTCCTCCAGCTTGGTGCGGAGCTTGGCGATGTTCGCGTCCAGGTCGATGACGGCCTTGCGCCGCGTGGCGACGAACTCGTCCGCCTTGGCCTGCGCGAGCTTGTCGTCGAGGTCGGCGTCGAACTTGACCGGTTTCCCGGCCGAGACCTTCTTCTTGACGGCCTCGGTGTTCTTCGGGTCGTTGAGCGCGGTGTCCCACTTGACCGCGGACTCGCCCTCGATGCGGGCGCGGATGCGCTTCTGGTCGCTGGAAGTCTCGTCCTTCAGCCGGATCTCGACGAAAGCGCCGGCCAGTTTGAACTCTCCGCCAGGTGCGGTCACGGAAGCCTCCTCACCCGAAGTCGAAGACGCCCGCCTGGTTCACCCCCATCGGGGCGAACTCGCGGGACTGGTTGTGTGCCGTGACCATCGCGACCGGTTCCTGTGCGGGCTGCTCGTCGACGGGCTCGGCCGCCGGTGCCGGCCGCTCTGCTTCCAGGCGGAGCGCGTGCCGCACGGCGCCGTCGTAGAGCGGCAGCCGCACCATCCGCGGCAGGAACACCGCGGCGGGCAGTTGGTCGAGGTCGTCGACCCGGTGGAACACGGACATGTCGCTCAGCACGTCGTCGAGGTGCTGGAAGAACCAGCCGACCGTCGACAGCCGTTCGCGCCAGGCGTCGGTCAGGCTTTTGGGCCGAACCCGCTTTCCGGCAGGATCCGGTCCATCAACGCCTTGAAGATCGTCTTCCAGGCGGCCGGGGTGACGGTCTCGCATTCCTGCAGCGCTTCCCACGCTTCCGGCGTCAGCAGCTTCTCCGCGGCGTACTCAATGGCTGCGGACTCGCCCTTCGTGACAGCGATCGTGAACGCTTTCACCGACCACGATGGCGGGACCTGCTTCGGGATCGTGTAGGTGGTGCCGCCGATGGTGAACAGCGGTTCGCGGTCGGCGAGCATCTTGTCGGTCTCGGCGCGCGCAGCGTCGTCGTCGAGCACCAGGCCGAGGTCGGCCGGGGCCTTGGTCGGACGCTTGCGCGGTGTCGTCTTGCGGGCGGTGGTGGTCTTGCGGGGCGCGGATGCGGCCATGGTGCGGTCCTCCTGACAGGACAAGGGAAAGAGGGGCAGCCCCGTGCCCGCGGCGGTCAGGCGCGCACGAGCCCGGGGCTGCGTCGAGGGGGTGGGGTCAGCTCGCCACTTCGTCGATGATCCGGAACGGGCTCACCGTCTCGGCGACGAAGAACGCCTGGAACTCGACCGCCAGCACCTGCTGATCGGTCTTGGTCCAGCTCAGCTTCGTGTTGCCCGAGGGCAGCGCCTTGCGCACGATCACGCGCCGCTTCAGCGACCGGGAACCGTCGGTCACGTCCGGGCCGAGCCCGTCGATGAGCAGCGTCCGGTACGGGGCGCGGTTCGCGTTCTGGCCGGCGTTCAGGTCGGACACGGAGTAGTTCGCGCCGGTCGGGCCCGCAGTCATGTTCCACGCGTAGGCGAGGCTGACGCGGGTCATCTCGGCGAGGTTGCCGGAGACCTTGATGTCGCGGTCGGTCAGCCGGGCGCCGAGCTTGTCCACCAGCTGGTCGCCGGTGAGCGGCGTCCAGGTCGGTTCGACCGACACGTCGGTGCCGCCGAGCGTGATGCCGGTGTCGTACCAGGCGCTCGCGGCCGGGGCCAGGTTCACGTCCGCCAGCGCGGGCTCGTAGGGCAGGGTCGGGTCGAACGCGTTGCGGTAGATGTACAGCCGGGCCGGGCCCATCACCAGGTTTCCGGGCTGCAGGCCATCGGTATCGGCCATGATCACTCCAAAGAGGACTGTGGGCCGTGCGGCCCGTACGGTTGGTTGACCAGTCCCCTCACGGGGTGCTCTTGGCGACCGGGACCCAATTCAGGACCAGGTCGAGGGCATACACGGCGTAGTCGCCGAAATCGCCGTACGCCCGCCTCGGCTTCCCGAGGACCCACGCGGTTTTCACCACCGCGTTCTCGCTGCACTCGGCCAGCTGCAGGAACCACGGCTCTCGCCGGTAGGTTCCCGCCTGCACCGCAGTGGCGAGATTGCGCGCCATGTTCCACGGCGGCGCGTCGGTGCCCGGCGTGGTCGCCCAGGCGCGCACGTCCATCACGGGCGACTCGAACCGAGCTTCCGGCAGCGTGCTTCCGCCTGCCACCGCGACAGTGAGGAACCCCGTTACAGCCCAGGTGTTCGCCTCGCGCGGCAGGACTTCCCCGACCATCGCGGCCGAGAACCCCGACAGCTGCGCGAGCCACGCCCGCGTCACCGCCTCGTCGGAGGCGTAGATGAACGGCGCCGTCATCACGCGCCCCGCTTGCGGTAGAGCGCCGGACGCAGGTACGGCTGCGGCGGCGCCACGTCGCCGGTGAACACCGTCTCGCCGTCCGGCCCGCGGTAGGCGACCCGGTGCCCTTCCTCGACGTACAGCGCGTAGTTCAGGTCCGTGCCGATCCGCGCGGTGTCGCCGCGGATCTCACTCGACAGCGACTCGCGCAGGTGCCCGGTATCGACCGGCACCAGACGTTTCGCGTCTTCCAGCACTTCGCCGGTGAGCCTGCTGAACAGATCCCGGACATCGGCGGCGATCTTCTCCCGCCAGCCGGGTTCTTCGCGGTATTCCGCCACGGTTCACCCCCCGTCGTCGCCGATGCGTTTCAGCTCCAGCTCGGTGTCCGGCGTCCGGCCCGGCGTCCGCGGGCGGGTGACGTTCTGCACCAGGTACAGCACGCCGTTGGTGTCGTCGCGGATCCGGTCGCCGGTGCGGATGTCCGTGGTGGACGGGACCGCGCCGGAGACGACGCGCACCACGCGCGGGGTCTGGGTCGCCGGGTCCCAGGTGCGGGAGTGCCGCTCGTTGACCGCGAGCAGCACGCCGGACGCGGCCGGGGTGGTGTTGTCCGGCACCGGGTCGCCGTAAGCCGAGGGCGTGGCGCCGCGGAAGATCGACGCCCGGCACGTCGCGAGCGCCCACATCAGAGCGGCCGCCAGTGTCCGGGGTCGTTCCCGTCGTCGCCGTACACCTCGCGGCGCAGGTCCACCGGTTCGTTCGGCGCGCGGACGTGCAGCGAGCCCGAGCCGAGCCACGACACCCGCCGCAGCGCCTGCGCCGCGTGCGGGGCGAGGGTTAGCCAGGTGCCGGTGCCTTGTGTCGACTGGCTCCCGCCGGTCGAGGTGATGTCCTGGCGCTCGAACTGGTCGGGCTGCGCGGCCTGCCACGCGGCCTGGTATGCGACGGCGAGTTTGAGCCAGTACTTGTCCCGGTCGCCGACTTTGGCCGCGTCGGCGTAGATCCGGCCCGCGTAGCTGTCGATCACCGCCTGCGCGCGCAGCACCTCGGCGTCGTCCACTGTGGACTTCGCGTAGGTGGTCACGTCCGCGACGGTGGCCCAGCTGTCGACCATGGCGCACTCCCTTCCGGAGAGGGGCCGCGCAGCGAACCACGCGGCCCCGTCACGCCGTGCGTCAGCCGATCACCAGCATCGAGAACGCGCCCGGTGCACCGACCGCGAAACCCTTGCGGGCGCGGAAGTACAGCACGTTCTCGTCGGTGTCGACGCCGATCCCGGTCTGGCTGTCCTGGAAGTTCAGCGCCAGCGGGTTGCGGTCGCCGACCTGCAGGTACTGCCGGTTGCCGAACACGATGAACGGCTTGCCGGTCGGGTTGGCCGACCCGGCCGCGCTCGTCTTGGCGCCCATCGAGAACTGCAGGTCGTAGCCGAACAGCGTCCGGGCGGTCGCCGCCTGGCCGCCGCCGGCGGTGCCGTTGCTCGACTCCTGGAAGATCGGATCGCCGTTGGCGTTCTTGATCCCGCGCAGCACCTGCTTGAACGACGGGTGCGCGATCACGACCGTCTCGGCCTCGTCGAAGAAGTCGCCCACCTCGTAGAGCCCGAGCGCCGCCGACAGGTTGTCGTACGTCGCCGCGGTCGCGCCCGTGGTCAGGTTCGCGTTCGCGGTGTACCCGGTGACCGTGTCCGACTGGGTCAGGACGTAGTAGAGGCTGTCGAACAGCCAGCCGCTCGTCGCCTTCGACGCGGTGATGCCGAGGGTGACGTTGTCGAACAGCTTGCCGTACGAGCTGCCCGCGTCCACGCTCTTGGTGTCCACGATGGACGCCAGCGAGTCGGACATGTCCTCCTCGGCGACGGTGACCTTGCCGCCGATCTTGTCCGAGGCCAGCAGCACCGAGTCGTTCGGCGAACTGTCGGCCGGCGCGCTGGTGGACTTGGCCCAGCGGCCGAGGACCACGCCGCCGGAACGGGGGGTGTAGAGGGTGTTCGAGCCCATCGGCACGTGGTTGCCGAAGCGCTCCACGGCCGAGGTCTGCTGAACCTTCTGGATGACATCGGGGTTGGTCTCGATCGGGATCCAGCCCGCCCCGGTGAAAGCGACAGCCATGACGGCTCTCCGTTTCAGTTGGGAAATGAGGGAAAGGGCCGTGCCTCGGGTTGCTGCGCGGCCGGAATGCCCTCACGGGCTGCTCTTGGTGCTGGGGTGGCGGACCGGATCAGCCGCCGTACCGGGCGGCGATGATCTCGCCCGGGGTCTTCGGGGTGTCGGCGGTCTGCTTGCCGCCGGGGGTCAGCCGTCCGGGCCGCGGCTTCTCGCCGTCGCCCTCGGCCTTGAAGAACTCGGGGTACTCGGTCTTGACGCGCTTCACCTCGGCCTCCAGGCCGGTGACTGCGCCCTGCTCGTCGATGTCCAGCTTGGACACGTCCACCAGGCCGATGAGCGCGGCCACGCGGTCGGTCTTCGCCTCGGCCTCCAGCAGCGCCGCGCGGGCGCTTGCCTTCACCGCAGTCGGCTTGTACCTAGCTGCGGCTGCCTCCTCGGCCTCGCGCTTGGCCTTCTCCGCGTCGGTCTCGTGCTGCTGCTGAAGCTCCTTCAGCTTCACCCGGCGGCTGGCCGACTCGGCATTGACGCGGGACAACTCGGCCTGCTGGGCCTCCCACTCGGCTTTCGTCGGCGGCTTCCATTCGGTCGGAGTGCCCGCGCCGCCGTCCTTGCCGTTGTCGGTCCCGCCGGTGCCCTGGCCATCGCCACCGGCAGTGCCTCCGCCGCCCGTGCCGCCGTCCTCGCCTGCTTCGCGGGCGAACTGGCGGAACCGGGAGTTGAGCGTCTTGGTCGCCATCGCGGCGTCCTCTCTTCGTGTCCGCCCCGTCTCGGGGCTATCTGGTGAACCGGCCGCGTTGCACGGCCTTCTCGGCCCGCTTCTTCACCGAGGCGGGCACCTGCCAGCCGGACGGTGAGCGGGAGTTCTTGCCGGATCCGATGCGCGCGAGCAGCCGGTCCGCGGCGCGGAGCCGGATGTTCTCCGACTCCGACGGGAGCTTGTCGCCGCGCAGGATCGAGCGCTCGGCCTCCCGCCGGAGTGAGGCGGGCAGGTCGAAGCTGGCCGAATCGGCCGCGGCGGCGGCTGCGCGGCGCGCGGCGTCCGCGGCGACGGTGTCGCCCTTCGCTTCGGCTTCCTTGATCGCGTCGGCCCAGTCGTGCGTGACCGACAGCGCGCCCTCGGTGTCGTGCCCGAGCCACGGCGTGACCCGGCACCGGCAGTTCGGGTGCCGCGGCGGCCCGTGCAGCGCACCGTGGAACACACGGGCCTTCTTGCCGAACGTGCGCGCCGGATTGAACTGGCCGTCCCAGTCGATCACCTGCCCGGACTGGGCGAGGCAGTCGACGCACGCGTCCCGCTCCGCCACCCACACCAGCCGCGCGCCGGAGGCCTTCGCCGCTTCGCGGATGCCGGCGTTCAGCTCGGCGTTCCACGCGGTGCGGGCGGTGCGTTCCAGGATCGCGTTCGCCTGCCGGGCAACGGACGCGCGCGCGAGCACCTGGTCCAGGGTCGCGTCGCGCAGCCGGTCCAGCTCGGCCGCGCCGGTCTCGAGCTTTTCCTGTGCCCAGCGCACGCCGCGCTCGATCGCCTCGCGGGTCCCGCGCTCGACCTCGCCCGGGTCGGCCAGCGTCGGCAGCCCGATCTCGCGGGCTCCCTGGTCGGCACCGAGCAGCCGGGCGCGCTGCGCGTGGTGCAGCATCGCGTCGACCGGGTCCAGGCCCACGCCCACGATCCGCTCGATCAGGTCGTCGAGGAACGACCGCAACGGTTTCCCGTTCGCGATGTCCGCGGGCTTGCCGAACAACCGGTTCCACGTGCGCAGCAGCCACCGCCACAGCGCGGTGAACGCGTTCTCGACCGGGCCGACGATCTCCGCGACCGCGGCGTCTTCGGCGTCCTGCGCTTGCTTGTCGTGGCGGCGGATCAGCTCACGCGGATCCATCTCGACCGTCCTCGACGAGGTCGCCCATGACCTTGGTGACCATCTGGTTCACCGCCGCCTGGTCCATCACCCCGGACGAGACGGCCGTCGCCATCGACGCCATCGCTTGGCCCAGCACGGCCAGCAGCTCGACCCGCTGCGGCAGGCCGCCGTCGCCGTCCTCGAACCAGCGCGCCACGTCCTCGGCCTTGTAACCGACCTCGGTCAGCGCCTGGTCGACCGGGACGCCCAGTTCCTGCTTCTGCTTGGCCTGCGCGAGTTTCGTCGTCTCGTCGGTGGACTCGATCGGCGCCCACGCCAGCGTGACCGGTGCGTCGTCCTGGCCCAGCAGCTTGAGCACGAACCGGTAGAAGCCGCGCCAGGTCGGGTCGAACGCGGTCTTGCGCCGCGAGGATTTGTTGTCCAGCGGCTCGTTCGCCGTCTTCAAGCTCTCGCCGCTGGGGATCTGGCCGGTGCGGTCGAACAGGTGCAGCGGCGTCTTCGACACCAGCGCGCCCTCGCGCAGGTACGCCTCGCGCCGGTCGAGGAAGACCGCCGGGCTGCCCGGGTCGAGCTGCTTCACGTCCCGGTAGCCCTCCAGGTCCCAGAAGGAACCCGGTTCGCTCGACAGCTTCGACTTCCGGTCGCCGGTCGTCGAGCGGGTGCGCTGCCCGTCCGGGCTCGCCAGGAACTCGTCCTCGTCGAGATCGTCCACCGGGGACGGCCCGACCTTCCCGGCCTCGCGCAGCCCCAGCCGCTGCGGCAGCGTGTTGAAGTCCACGCCCGCCATGTCGCCGATCTCCAGCTTCAACAGCTTGTTCTGCGTGCCGTAGAAGCACTTGTGCTCCGGCGTGCCGTACTCCCCCGGCAGCCCGGTCCCGTGGAAGTGGAACACCGGCAGCTCGCCGTACGGGTTGTCCTCCTCGGCCGGGACGCCGTCGGTCTCGTACGGCTGGAAGTCGCCGGCCTTCGACGCACGAGCACCGCGGGAGATCAGGTGCTCGATCCGGTCGGCGTAGATCAGGTCCACCCGCGTCCGCTTCGCGCCGAGCGGGGTCTTCACCTGCCACCGCTGGATCGCGAACCGTTCCTCGCCGTCCTCGTCGTAGACCACGCGCATCGTTTTCGGGTCGTGCACCGAGACCTGCACCTTGCCCTCGACCACGTCGCCGTTGTCGTCCAGCCGCGGCCACGCCATCAGGTAGGAGTCGCCGAGCTGCAGCGCGCGCCGCATCACCGCGGGCCGGACCAGCGCCATGTTGTTGGCCTCGTCCACGTCCGCGATCATCTGCGTGCGCTCGTCGGTGTCGGACGTGATCGCCTCGATCGTCAGCTTGTCCGCCACCGCGTCGATCACCACATCGCCGTGCAGCGTCTCGAACTCCACGCCCTGGTCGCGCAGCAGCCGCCGCACCCGCCGGGAGGTGAACACCTCCTCGACCGGGCCGTCGCTGTACGCCTTCGCCTTGCTGTAGCCGGGCGCGGCGTCGTCCATCGCCTTCAGACCGTCGTCGAGATCCGCCACCACAACCCCCTCACGCTGCTGCTTCCCGCGCGCTCACCTGCTGCGGGGGTACGTCCTTCAGGAACACGTCCACGCCGGTGCCGACGGCGTCCACGAGGTCGTCGTGCGCGTCGAGCGGGAACTTCAGCATCTGCGCTTCCAGCTGGTGCAGCCGCCGCTCGTGGAACACCATGCCGCGCTGGTACTTCGCCAGCAGCGAGCCCGCGCGGACCTCCTTCGGCCGCGTCTGGTGCACGGTCGCGACGTTCACCGGCAGGTCGTGCAGGATCGCCAACCAGGTGTCCCCGCCTTGGTTCGTCTCGACCACCACGCCGCCGATGTCCGGGAACTCCGTCAGGATCTCCAGTACCAGCAGCCGAAGCCGCTCCCCCGGCGGGATCTTCACCTGCCGGGCGTAGCGCACCACGCACGCGCGGTCCGGGCCCGGCGCGGTCGCGCCGATCACCGCCAGCGCGGTGTAATCGCTCTTCGCCTTCGTCGTCACCGCCGGGTCGATCGACAGCAACTGCCGCGCGACCGGCAGATCGGCGCGGTAGACGAAGTCCTCTTTGGACCAGAACGCCGTGTCCGCGGCCATCGGGTCGTTGCGCATCTGCGACTGGAACGACCGGGTGTGCCGCATGCTGTTGATCCACGCCATCGGCCAGCGCTCCGGCCACAGCGACCGCTCGACGCCCTCGGCGTCGGTCTGGATGATGTCGTAGTAGCGGGCCGTCAGCTGCTCGTCGTCGACATACTCCGGGTGCTGCTCGCCGCGCTGCTTCGCCGCGATGTCGTCGATGATCGCGCCCGGCATCGCCACCGTCCCCGCGATCGTCACCGACGCGAGGTTGTTCATCGGGAACAGCCCGCCGGTGATCGTCGCAAGCCGGGACGCCTTCTGCACCGGCGAGTAGTTGCCCTCGGTGCCCTCCACGTCGTCGAGGATGAGGTGATCCGGGCGGGTGTTCCCGATCTTCAGTCCGAGCACCTGCGTGTCGATGCCCGCGGCGTTGAACACGAACCCGCTCGCGGCGACGTACATGTGCTGGCTGTCCGACACCGTGGTGCCCGACGGCCGGCGCGCCGGGGTGACAAGGTCGGGGAAGTCGAACCGCAGCAGCTCGTTGTTCTCCAGCTCCCGCTTGAAGGTCCCGAGATGGTCCGTCGCCTGCTTGTCGCTGTTGGCGAACGCCGCGATGAACCGCCGGTGCCCGTGCGCGGCGAGCCACATCGGGATCAGCAGGAACCACCACGTGGACTTGCCGCTGCCGCGCGGGGCGATGATCGCGTCCCGCAGCTCGCCGGGCAGATACGAGGCAATCGGCCGGATGTACCGCTTCGCCAGGTCGCACCAGTCCAGGTGCGCCTCGCTGAACGTCAGCTCCCCCCGCGTCTCCGGCCCCGCCAGGTGGTGCGGCAGGTACACGAGCGCGAACAACATCGGGTCAAGCCGGGTCAGAATCCGCCGGCCTTCGGCATCCGCCAGCAGCCGCTCGTCCAGGCCGGACAGGTACGCGTCGAGGTCGAACATGGTGCCCTCCGCGTCCTGCCCGTGCGCGGTGCCGTGACCGAGGGCTCTACCCGACTCCGCCGGGCAGCCGCTCAGCCCCAGGTCTCGGCGAACAGCCGGACGTTCGGGTTCGCCTGCGACAGATCGTGATGCTCGGTCGGATGCCAGAACTGCACGAGCGGCGTGCCCGGGTAGTTCTGCGCCGCGGTGCGCGGAGTGTCGCGCTGCAGGCGATACCAGAGGTCCACGTCTTCGTAGCCCCAGCCCTCATAGCGCTCATCGAACCCGCCGACCTTCTCGAAGGTCGCGCGGCTGAATGCGATCGGGCCGACGCACGGGCTTGTGAAGATCTGGTGCGGGAAGTCCCGGAGCCCCCGCACCGCGCCGGTGTCCACGAACTCGTCGGTCCGCGCCTGGTCCAAGTCGACGCCGCGATCGAACAGCAGCGTCCACGGCTGGCGGTCCAGTTCGCTCGCTGCCCACCGAACTGTCGTGGGGCACGGCAGGAAGTCCGCACCGAAGGTCACGAACTTGTCGTACTCCGGCGGCGCCACGCGCACGGCGTTGTTGACCGCACGCGCCACGCTGAACCGGTGCACGTTCGTCCACATCGGACCATCCGGCACCAAGTACTCGGCTTCACGAACCTTGCCGAACAGCGGGTCAGCGGCCACGATCAGGTCGCAGTCGGTCTGCTCCCACAGCTTCCGCACGCGGGTCCACACCCGCTCGCGCGGCCCGTTGTCGGTGCCCCACGGCACAATCACGGCGCTCACGACTGCATCCCTGACCACGTGGCCAGCAGGCTCACGCCCACGATGCACGCCACGACGAACACGCACGCCCAGACCGGGTGGTCGTCGGCCCAGCCGAACAACGGCTCATGCGGGTACGGCTGCCATCGAACACGCTTCATCAGCAGTAGCCCCCGTTTCCTGCGTCCGGCAGAGCGGTCCACCGGCCCGGCTCGACGCGGTGCGGCTGCTTGCCGCCGTGCGCGATCGCGTCGGCGATCTCCCGCCAGCGCGCGCAGAGCCGGTACTGCTCGTCCAGGGTCATCCCCGGGCGACGGGTCAGCTCGTCGTGCCGCTGCGACTCTTCGGTGGCGGCCGCCGCGAGGTACTTCCGCTCGGCCTCTGTGAGGTCGCTGAACTTGCTGATCATGAGCTGTACGCCTCTTCCCACCGATGTGCGTTGCCTTCGATCGTTCGGCCAGCGGCCCATTCCTTGGCCTGCTTGCCCAGCTGTTCGCGCGCCTCGGCGTCGTTCACGAGGTAGCGCAGATGGTCCGTCCAATCGCTCGCCCGCGAGGCCAGGTGGGCGACCGGAGCCGCGTAGCCATTGAGCACGCGGTACGGCGAGCCGGGGAAGTCCGAGACGATCGCCGGGATCCCGAGCGCGGACATCTCGACCAGCGCCAGGTCCGACTTCGCCTCGTTGAACCGGCTGGGCCGCAACGGGATTACCGCCAGATCGAAGTCGACCGCGCGCAGGAAGTCGCCGACCGCCTCGTGCCAGCCGGTCCACCGGGTCCGGCCGTGCCGCGTGGCGACGCGCTCGTGGTACGGCGCGCCCATCGCGTGGAACTCCGCGCGGTCGCGGTTGTCCGGGTGCTGCAGGAACCGGCGCAGCGGCTTGGCCAGCTCGCCGAAGTCCCTTCCGTGGCTCAGTCCGCCGCGCCAGCCGATCGTCACCAGGTCGCCGGTCTTCGGGCGCTCGTGGTCGAGCAGCCATCCCGGGATCTGGTTGGGCAGCACGTGAATCGCCGCGGTGCGGTTGATGGTGCGCGCGTGCTCGGCGAGCCGGTCCGTCGTCACGGTGATCACGTCGGCCACGGCCATGTTCTCGTGGTACCGGCGCACCCTCTCCTCGTCGTAGAAGCGGTGCGCCTGCCGGTTCGACGGGTCCACTTCGGACAGCAGATCGTCGGTCTCGAACACCAGCCGGGTATGCCCGGCGCGCGCGAGCTTCTGCCACGTGTGCGACGCACCCACGGTGCACACGCGCTGGCCCACGATCACGTCGCACTCGCCGTTCTTCGCCTCGTCGGGCACCACGCGGCCGTCGGCCATCACGTCGTGTCCGCGCTTCGCCAGCTCGACCCCGGGCAGAAGGCAGCGGTAGTAGCCGCAGCCGGAGTAGTCGGCCAGCCAGTAGAAGATCTTCACGCGCGCCGCCCTCTCCCGTGTCGTGCGGCGATCTGCTCGCCGGCGGTCGGTGCGCCGTCGTGCTTGCCGGGCCAGCGCCCGAAGTGCTTGTGGTAAAGCCGGGCCGCGGCACCGTGCACCTGGCGCTCGGGCACGCCCTCCTTGAGCAGCGCAGCCACGAGCGAGCGGTACGGCGTCGCCGTCGCCGCCCAGCGGGCCAGCCCTTCGCCGAGCCAGTACGCCTGCAGCCGCGCGGGCATCGCGCCAGCCATGCGAGCCACCCCCCGATCGTGATCAGCGAGTTGAAACGGCGAAGCGCGAGCTCACGACTACGAAGCATGGTCAACATCACTTACGCAGGCGTCGACTACCGTGTGCACGACGCGATCAACCCAGCGCACGCCCAAGACGACATCAAGGAGAAGCTGAGCCAGGGCCCGTTCTGGTTGTCCGCCGAGATCGTCGGTGCACCGAATGGCAGCAACGAGGTAGAGCTGCTGATCTCGCCTGGCGTGCCGCTGGTGATCAAGCTCTTCTGACCGCTCGCCGCCGTGGTCGCACCGGCTGTCACGGCGGCCCTTCGGTCAGCCGGGCCTCGTCTTCCTCCGTCTGCTGCCTGGCACGCTTGATCAGGTCGATCAGTCCGTCCGGTTTCGGCTCGACCCGGGCTTCGACTTCCGCGCGGGTGGGCGCGTCGAGGCCGAGCAGCTTCGCGATCCGCTCTTCGATCCGCAGCAGCCGGTCGATCGCGGCCAGCTGCGGCGCGTCGTCCTCGACCGGGACACCGTCGAGTTCGACGACGCGACCGTTGGAGACCGTGACGTGGTAGCGCTCCAGCACCGCGAGCGCGGCCTGCCGCATCTCGCCGAGCCGTTCCAGCTGGACCTTCCGGTACTCCGCTGCGAGCGGCAGCACGACCTCGTCGGCTTCCTGCTTGGTCCAGTTCTGGATCGTGGTGTGCGAGACACCGAGCTTCTCCCCGGCGGCGCGGTCCGAGTAGCCGCGGAGCTTGAGCCGGTACGCCTCGGCGCGGCGCTCGGCCTGCTGGGCGCGGTTCGCGTGGTTCTGGCCGGCGTCGGGCATGACGGGTCACCGCCCTTCCGCACCGTGGATCCGGGAGCGCGGCGCAGGCGCGAGGTAGGTGCACGCTGCGCCGCGCTCGACCGGAGATGAGAGAACCCCACCGACCCTGTGGTCTGGTGGGGTTCTGCGGAGACAGCTCCGCCTCGACTTGTCACACGCGTGACAGAACAAATGTTAGGCAACCTCGGCACGGTCGTCAAACACGGTCGTCACATCGATCATGCCCAGCACGTCAGCCAGCAGGAACCGGCCGTGCTCATCCGGCACGATCTGCCCGCGACAGCGCCACTGCCGCACCCGCGCCGCCTTGACCGGCTCGCCCCAGCCGCGGGTCTCGTCCTCGATCTCGGCAGCCGTCAGCCACGTCGTCTCGACGTACTCGCGGGCCGCGTGCACCGACTCGGCGCGCGACAGCCACTCTCCGCAGCCTCCGCACTGGCCGGCCACGCGGTCGAACTCGCAATGGACGGCTTCGCCGCACGTACACAGGCCGAGTGGGACCCGCGCCGGGCGCTCGATGCGCTCCATTGCCAACTCCTCCAGCTCGACATACTCCGAGCCCGCAGCCCATGCGAGCCGGTCGCGCAACTCCAGCGCGTCGAGGTCGATCGGCGGCCGGGAGCGGAACCCTGATTTGGTGCCGATCACGCCCGGTTTGCGGGTGACGGCCTCGCGTCGGACGACGTGGCCGAGCAGGTCAACAACCTCGGATGCTTGCACGCTGCCTCCCTACCGAAACAACCCTCGCCGATCACTTTACAGCGTAAGGAGTTGGCAAGAAGGCAGCGGCAAGAACATTCAGCCGCCGAGTGCCATCCGGGCCCGGTGCCATTCGGGTCCGCGATGGCGCTCCTCGCGGTCGATGACCTTGCTGGCGGCGAGGGCGAATTCGTCGGGCGGTTCGGGCGGGTTGTCGATCATCATTTGCCGGAAGATCGCGGCACGGTCGTAGAGTCGGTCGAGTTCGGATGGCGGCCGGGTCTCGTCGGGCTGGTACTGCTCGCGCTGGGCCGCGGGGCGGCCGGGCATGGATTCGCGCATGGCGGTTCTCCGTTCAGGCGGCGCGGCGGCGGTCGTGTCCTTTGAGGACGACGGTGGTGCACATCTCGGTGAGCCGGGAGGCGACGCGGTCGCCGAGGATGGTGCCGAGTTCGGCGGGCGGGACGTTGCTCGTGATCAGGGTCGGGAGTTGCTGTTCGTACCGGTGGTTGACGAGCCGGTAGTTGATCTCCTCGACCCATTCCGAGGATTTCGCGGCGCCGAGGTCGTCGACGAAGAGCAGGTTCGCGCGGGCGTGCTGCTCGAAGAGTTCTTCGGAGTCGCGGCCGGGGCGGGGCCGGAGCTGGGCGTAGAGGTCGGCGGCGGTGACGATGGTGGGTCGGCAGTGTCCGCCGTCTTGGACGTACCGGTAGAGCGCGCCGAACGCGGCGTGGGTTTTGCCGACGCCGGTCGGGCCGACGAGCAGGATGCTCCGGCCGCGCAGGTAGCCGTTGCTGGTGTTCGCCTCGGCGAGCGAGCCTGCCCAGGAGAGCAGGTCCGCGTGGTCCGTGCTGGCGTCGAGGTACCGGTAGGGCACGTTCCGCTCGAAGTGGGCGCGGATGCGTCGCGCGGCGGCGGCGCGTTCTTCGGCGGCGATGCGGGCTTCGGCTTCGATCTCTCGCTGTGCGCGCTGCTGCTGCTTCCACGCGTCGAAGGTGAGCGGCGTGTCTGCGGCTTCCCATTGGGCGCGTTGCTGGTTTTCCCATTCGGCGAGGGTGTCGGCGAGTCGTCGGGGCTGGTTGGTCGTCATGGGTCACCCCAGGGGTTGGTCGTAGGCCGATTGGTCGGCCGGGTTGCGGAAGGTTCGGTGGCCGCCATTGGCGGCTGGCTGATCCGGGACGACGGCGGATTCCCACAGGTCGCCCTTGAGCCAGCGCTCGAAGTCTTTGCGGTACTTCGGCTCTCGGGTGGTGGCCGCGACGTAGGCGGGAATCGCCTGAGTGATCACTGCCGGATCCGCGCGCTTGATCGCGCGCTGCCACTCGGCGTAGGCGGTGCGCTTTCCGCCCTTGCGGCCGTATGCGACCCACGCGGCTTCGAAGCTCTCGGAGTAGGCCGCGGGCTTGTTCTCGGACGCGCGAGCGTCGCCGGAATCGGCGTAGTTTGTAGAGGTAGAAGTAGTAGAGGTAGTAGTAGAGGTAGTAGGGGGCTCTTCTCCCGATGCCTCGACAATCGGCAACGGCAATGGCTCGGCCGATGCCTTGTCCAATGGCATTGCGGATGCCTCTGGCGGGTCCATTTCGGACGGATCAACCGAAGGGTCTTTGAGTACGGCCAGGAGCCTTTTCGAGTTCCATCCAAGGAGGCTCGGTTCGTCGCGGCGCAGCCGCTGCAGCTCGTGGACGATCACGCCTCGGATGCGCGCGGACGCGACACCCTCGTACGCCTTTGCGGCCGCGGTCGCCATGAACTCGCGGGCCATCAGGCCGTCGTGGCGCAGAAAACTGCGCACGAGAGCTTCGTCGGTGTCCTCGTCGATGACGAGGAACATCGCGGCCTGCAGCTCGGCGGCGGCCGTCTCGACGGCGCCCGCGACCCAGCCGGCCGCGAGTGCCGCGATCCGCTTCGGCCGCCAGTCGGCCACCCCTGCGTAGCTGAGCGACGGCGAGGTCAGGATGAGGAGGTAGAGGTGTTGCGCCTCGACGCTGAGCGCGCGGAAATCCGGGTCTGTCCAGATGGACAGCCGGACGTTGGCCTGTTCACGTGCCACGGGTAGTGCCTTTCGCGGTCCCGTGTGGGGCCGGACCGAAGCCCAGCCCCACACGGTGGGTCAGCTGCGGTCGTTGAGGATCCGGCGCGCACGGTCGGCGAGCTGCTTGTCGAACTCGACGAGCACCGCAGCGTCGTGGCGACGCAGCACGGCCATGCTCGGGAACCTCCGGCCGACGATCATGCCGAGCGCAGTGCAGGCGGGCGGCGCGACGACGGCGAACCATGCGAGTGCGGTCACCGGGTCACCTCCGGCGCAACGACGAGGCCGAGGCGAGCACGCCCGATCCGGCGGGCGTCCTCGGCGATCACGCGGGCGAGGATGGCCGGCATCGCGATACGCACCGCCTCGCGCAGCAGCCCGGGGCTGAGGCGTTCGATCAGCTCCTCGGCTTGTGCCAGCTGGTCGAGATCGGACTGCGCGTTCCAGTCCTCGACGGTCGGAATCGAGCCCGTCAGCGGGTAGTAGGCGTCGATTACGGCGTCGGACATCGTCCGCTCCCGCGGCGGGCACTGGGACTCGAATTCCTCGTCGAGCCGCTTCACGTAGGCGACAGTGGCCGCGACGGTCAGCTTGTCGTCGGCACCGGGGTGCCCGATCTGCCGCAACGCGAGCTGCGCGGCGGCATCCTGGACGATGCCGCCGTCGAAAGGCTCGGTGATCGGCAGGTCGACCGGTCGGGAGCCGTGAGTCTGGACAGCGTCGTGATAGGCGGCCCAGACCGGGAACTCACGGGCGTAATCGGCGTAGACCTCGTCGCGCGTGGGGCGCGCGGTGGGGATGGCGGTCATGCTCGACCGTCCTTTCTGGACTCGCGGGACGGGCGGGCCGGGCGCCATGCCAGCCCGAGGAAAAGACCGACACCGAACGCGCCAGCAAGCCAGACGAGCGCGGTAAGCAGGCTCACGCCGCACCTCCCTGGGTGCGCGCGTACCAGGCTCGGCCAGCGTCAGTCGCGGACCACACGACCCACTCGGATCCGCGGTGCTGTCGGGTCTTGCCGGAGTCGGCGAGATAGCCGCCTTCGACCAACTCGAGCCTGCGCGGCCGAACCGAGTTGCCCATGATCCGCAGGTCTCGCTCAATCTCGTAATCGGTGCTGCCCGCACCGGACTCGACGATGAACGTGAGGATCCGGCCGCGCTGGTTACCGGTGCGCGGCTCGACCAGCCGCGCGGCACGCGCCGAGGTGAGCGCCGGATCAGCCGCCACCTTGCCTTCTGCGTCGGCGGTGACTTCCGCCATGAGCCGCGCGGTCGCGGCCTCTCGCTCTGCGGCGAACGACGCGACCGTCGCTTCGATCCGGTCGGCGGCCTCGCCGGGGGCGAGCGTTCCCGCGCGCAGTCCAGCTAGGTCGGCGGTCACGAGCTGCTGCAGACGGGACACGGTGTAGACGGGAGGGACGGCGGTCGACGAGGGGGGTTCGGCCGCCATGCCCGGGAAGAAAAGCGTAGGTTCGTTCACCGGTCCACCGCCTCGTCGGCGATGAGCGCGTCCAGGCGACGCTCGATCGCCGAGTGCACCCGCCCGTGCAGCTCGTCCGTCGACAGCGTGCCGTCGATCTCCCATGCGCCCGAGATCGACGTGACGATGTACTCGATGAACGCTTCGGTCCGCAGGTCGTTGAGTCCGGTGCTCCACGCATCCGGGTCGTCGAGCAACTGCCGTCCCAGGTCCAGGGTCGTCGGCGCGCTCACTTGGCCCCCTCCGCCGCAGGGGCTTCCTCGCCGCGAATGCGCGCCAGCTCGGCACGCGTTTCGCTAACCGGCACGGCACCCGACTCGACCCGCTCGATCAGCTCCGCGTACTGCCGGATCAAGTCCACCGACACCTCATCGGGTGCCTCGGGCTTGTGCTTCCGGGCCAGAAACTCCTCAAGGTCCGCGATCTCCAGATCCGGCCGGTTCGTCACCGGATCCGCCGACACCACCCGCGTCCGGATCCCAAACCGCGACGGCACCCGCAAATCCATGCTCATCCGGGCCACCGCCTTCAAGTGCTCGTCGGCCCGATCGTCGTAGGCTTCGCACACCGGCCGCGGGAACCGCTCGTAGGCCGCGATCGCGTCGCGCACCGCACTCACCCCGAACCGCTTCTCCAGCCGCGTGAACTGGTCGAGCACGTCGTAGACCTGCACACCGTGCGCCCACTCGGCCGCCTCGATCAGCCGCAGCGCCCGGCGCACCGCACGCTGGCGGTGCAGCGGAAGCCGACGCTGCCGCTTCGACACCAGCGCCAGCCGGACCTGCGCCCGCACAGCATTGATCTCGCTGCGCAGGTATTGAAGCCAGGTGTAGCCCTCGTCCTCGGGCTCACCACTAAGCCGCTCAGGTGGTAATGCGGTAAATTCGGTGTCGAACATGCTGTTCTCCAGGGTGTTCGTCTCGACGGGCCGCCCGGTCGTGCCTGCAAGCTGGGCCGGGTGGTCCTTCATTTCGGTGTGCAACATGGCGATCACGCCACTTCTGCGGGCGCTGCCGTGAGCAGGTCGGCCCCCTCCAAGAACGCGATCAGGTCGGCGACGACGACGCGGTACGCCTTGCCGATCCGGATCACGCGCACGGGGAACTCATCGCTCTGCGCCAGCTCGTAGCTCTTGGTACGACCGAGGCCGAACACCGTGCCAGCGCTAACGATGTCGGTGGTCGCTCCCCAGGTTCTGATTTCGTCCAGTTGCGGCGGTTCGACTGCTCTAGCCACGCCTACTGCTCCCATCGTGTCGATCCGACCCGTTTTTCCCCCATACGGCGGCAGATCGGATCACCTGGACGTACGATGCGTCACCAACGTTCAGGTTGTCAAGTCGGCACGTTCCGCGTGTCGCGGCCACGAGCATCGTGTAGGTATGATCCGATACGACGCGGTACGACTCGGTACGACATGGCGCTACACCAGGAGGTCGAAGAACGTGTTGAGCGACACAGTCGGCGAACAGGTCACAGCCTGGCGACAACGACGAGGCTGGAACCGCGAGCGACTGGCGGAAGAGTGTGCGCGCCTCGGCATGCCAGAGTTGACACATGCGGCAATTACCAACATCGAAAGCGGGCGGCGCAAGGAAGGAAAACGGCGACGAACAGTCAGCGTCGACGAACTTGCAGTTCTCGCGTTAGCATTGGACGTTCCCCCGTTAATCCTTCTGTCGCCGTACCCAGATGGCCACGGGGTCGAAATTACACCAAAAGTAGCCACCGCAAGTTACTTTATATTCACCTGGTTCCCGGGTGACGAACTCATGCCAAACGTCGCCGAAACCAGCGATGAGACAATGGAGGAATACGTCGAGAAGCGTGATCGACTATTCGCCGCAGCTGAGCCAATCAGCCAGATCCGACTGCACGCAAACATGCTACTTGTGCGCAACGGCTACGGAAATCAGATCGTCGACATCATGAATGAGATCAACCAGGCGACAGACCCACAGGTCAAAGCCTTAACTGAGGCGAACCGCGATTACCTACTCGGAGAGATTCAAAAACTTGACGAATCCATCGTTCAAGTCCGAGAAGAAATGAAAGATAACGGCTGGGCCCCACCGGTTCTCCCCCCCGCCCTCGACTACCTCGAAAAGAAGACATCCGAAGACTATAAGAATAACCCTTCCGACAAGTCCGGCTCCGCATACCTACAGACAGTAATGGCAGGTGAGGAAATCCAAGCAAGCGTAAATCGCGACATATTTGGAACCAGCAAAAGAAAGGACTCCGAATGACCGCAGGCGGAATTAGCAGACACTGCAGATGCCGCGACGAAAACGGCAAAGACCTCGGCGCACGCTGCCCGAAGCTGAGAAACCGCAAGCACGGCGTGTGGAAGCTCAACCTGGAGCTTCCGGCCGGGCCAGACGGCAAGCGGCGCGCGTTCCGCCGCAGCGGGTACGCGGTGAAAACCGCAGCTGCAGGCGCATTGGAGCCGGGCGCGCAGGACGACCTCGACCGCGCGCGCGAGCTGCTGAACCTCGCGCAGGACGAGGTCGACACCGAGAAGGTCGTCGAACTGCTGCTCAGCCTCGGCCGGGGAGAGCCGCTGCCCAGCACCGACTCAGTGCGGACTCTGCTGGCCGCCAGCTTGTCGCTCACTGACAAGGCCACAGTGGCCGACTATCTGCGGGCGTGGCTGCCGACCATCGGGGTACGTCGCGCAACGCGCGTCCTGTACGAGGGTCACATCGACAACTACCTCGTACCGAAGATCGGCAAGCGCCCGAAGAACCGGCTCAGCGTCGCGCACCTCACGGAGATGCTGGCCGAGATCGAGGACGACAACGAGCGCATCCGTCAGAACAACGCGGACCGAACCTTCCTGACTCAGTTGATTCGGGAGACGCCTTCGCGCGCTAAGAAGCGGGAGCTGCGCGAGCAACTGGCCGCGCTGCCGCCGTACCGCAGGACCGTCGGGAAGTCGACGCAGCAGCGGATCATCGCCACGCTGCGGAAGGCATACAACGACGGGATGAACCCCCAGCAGGGGCTGACGTTCAACCCGGCGACCCACGTGAAAGTGTCCGCGAAAAAGCACAAGCCAATGGTGTGGACGCCCGCACGCGTCGAGAAATGGCGGGAGACGGGACTCCGGCCCGGGCCGGTGATGGTGTGGATGCCGGAACACGCCGGCGTGTTCCTCGACTACGTCGAGGTCGAGGCCCCCGAACAACTGCCGATGTGGCACCTGTTCCTCTACCGCGGACCGCGACGCGGCGAAGTCGCCGGCCTCAGCTGGACGGAAGTGCACGACGCGACAAGCGAAGTCGAGATCCTGACCCAGCTCACCGAGGTCGCCTACGAGGTCGAGGAGGGCGAGCCGAAGTCGGAAGAGAGCAATCGGCGGTTCGGCATGGACGCGACCGGGATGCAACTCCTCCGCGAGCACCGGGTGCGGCAGACCCGCGAGCGGCTGCGACTCGGCCCGGCGTGGGTGGACTCCGGGAGGGTATTCACGCGCCCGGACGGGTCGGCGCTGCGGCCGTCGTGGATCGGTGACGAGTTCGCCCGACACGTCGAGGCCGCGGGGCTCCCGCCGGTGCGACTGCACGACCTTCGCCATGTCGCGGCCACGCTGATGCTGCTCGCGGATGTCTCGATGAAGGTCGTGCAGGAGACGCTCGGACACGCGTCGATCGCACTCACCAGCGACGTGTACTCCAGCGTGCTGCCGCAGATGTCGCAGGCGGCGGCCGAGGCTGCGGTGTCCGTGGTGCCTCGGCGCGGCGCATCCGCGCAACCTGCGCGCAACCCGGGCACTGAACCGACCGATTTGAACGCTCGCCGAACGAGCTAATTCGCGCTAACCCGCTGTTCAGCGGGGTTCTGCCGTGGAGCCGGCAAGGGGGTTCGAACCCCTGACCTTCTGTTTACAAGACAGATGCTCTACCAACTGAGCTATACCGGCACGCACCCGGCGACGGGCGCGCCAAAAGTATATCGGGCCGCTTCCGCCGCAGCCGGACAACCCGCCCTAACTCCCAGGTCAGCACCGGAAATAGGCAAGATCCAACCCCATGCGGCACGATCGGTGGCAGGTGTGTCGGACACCACTGCAACAGCTGGGGCGGTACGGCCGATGGTCCCCGGGAACGAACGAGGAGGTGGGGATCGATCATGAAGATCAACGAGCGTGCCGGCCAGGGGGCTGCGCGCAGACGGTGGCCGATTCTCGAGCCTCCGCACCCGCGCTCCAACCAGCGGCATCGGCCGAATCTGCTGCGCCGGCGCGCTTGGCACATTCTCGAGGCTCCGACCGCCGAACAGCCCGCGGTCGAGTCCGAGGAGGCGATCGGTCCCAAGCCGCCGGACGACGCGACCGTCAACTTCGTCCTGGATCTCACGCTGCGGATCGGCGAAGTGCAGATGGCCAGCGGCGCCGGGGCTTCCGACGTCACCGCGACCATTCTCGCGCTCACCTCCGCGCTCGGGCTGCCGCACTGCGAGGTCGACGTCATCTTCACGTCGATCACCGTCACCTGTCACCGGGGGACCGACCTCGCGCCGGTGACCGCGTTGCGAGTGGTCCGTTCGCGCAGCCTCGACTACACCCGGCTGACCGAGACCGAGGCGCTCGTGCGCCAGATCGTCCGCGGCAACACCGGGGCGGAGGAAGCGGTCACCGAACTGGACCGGATCACCTCCGCGCCGCACCCGTACGCGCGCTGGACCGCGACCGCCGCCTGGGGCGGGCTGGCCGGGTTCATCACGCTGCTGCTCGGCGGGGGCCTCGACATCGCGCTCGTCGCGATGGTCATCTCCGCCGCGGTCGACCGAATCGGCAGGCTGCTCAACAAGGTCAACCTGCCGTTCTTCTTCCAGCAGGTGGTCGGCGGGCTGTTCGCGACGCTGTCGGCGATGGTCATAGTCAGCAGCAACATCCTGACCACCGACCGGCCGACGCTGGTGGTCGCGGCGGCGGTCACCGTGCTGCTGTCCGGGCTCTCCACGGTTTCCGCGGTGCAGGACGGGATCACCGGCTATTACGTCACCGCGTCCGGCCGCACGATGGAAACCGCGTTGATGAGTGCCGGGCTGATCGCGGGCGTCGTGCTCGCGCTGCGGCTCGCGGTGATGCTCGAACTGCCGCGCACGCCGTTGCCCGACGTCCCCGCCTCGACCGCGCAGCACTTGCCGATCATCGTCGTCGGCGGGGCCGGCGCGGCCGCCTGCTTCGCGCTCGCCTCGTACTCGAAGCTGCGCGCGATGCTCGTCGCCGCCGCGGCGGGCGCGATCGGTGCGCTCGTGTACGGCGCGTTGATCATCGCGACGCTCGACGCGGTGAGCGCTTCGGCGGTCGCGGCGACGCTCGTCGGGTTCTGCGGCGGCGTGATGGCGCGGCGGCTGAAAGTTACTCCGCTCGTGGTCGCCGTGTCCGGGATCACTCCGCTGCTGCCCGGTCTCTCCACCTATCGTGGTCTATACCAATTAGCGGTTTCGCCAGGCGGGAACATCTCGACCCTGATGACCGCGGTCGCCATCGGGCTCGCCCTCGCGGCGGGCGTTGTACTGGGCGAATACCTCGCCCAGCCGGTCCGCACCGGCCTCGGCAGGCTCGAGCGGAAGCTCTCCGGACCCCGGCTCGCCGGGCCGATGGAACCGACCGAACGGCGTTTGGAGTAACCAGTTGGTCACCGGCCGGTCACTCCTCGCGCGCTAGGGTTTCTCTTGGGGCCGCGACCCGCCGAGGACGAGGGAGCAGCTGGAGTGACTGACGCGATTGCCGACCGGAACAGCGGACCGTCCGCGGATTTCGTCGTGGTGGCCAACCGGCTGCCCGTCGACCTCGAACGGACCGCGGACGGGGAACAACGCTGGACCGCCAGCCCGGGCGGACTCGTTTCGGCACTCGAACCGTTCCTTCGCTCCCGCAAGGGCGCGTGGGTCGGCTGGCCGGGCGTGCCGGACGTCGACGTGGACGAGTTCGACGACGACGGGCTCGTCCTGCACCCGGTGTCGCTCAGCTCGGCCGAGGTCCGCGACTACTACGAGGGCTTCTCCAACGCCACGCTCTGGCCGCTGTACCACGACGTCGTCGAACGGCCGGTTTTCGACCGGTCCTGGTGGGACAGCTACGTGAAGGTCAACCGCCGCTTCGCCGAGGCCAGCGCCGCCGTCGCCGCGCAGGGGGCGACCGTGTGGATCCAGGACTACCAGCTGCAACTGGTGCCCCGGATGCTCCGCGAGCTGCGGCCCGACCTGCGCATCGGCTTCTTCCTGCACATCCCGTTCCCGCCGGTCGAGCTGTTCATGCAGCTGCCGTGGCGCGCGGAGATCGTGCGCGGCCTGATCGGCGCGGACCTGATCGGCTTCCACCGGCCCGGCGGCGCGCAGAACTTCCTGTGGCTGGCCCGGCAGCTGGTCGGCCTCGAACCCACCCGCGGCGCGGTCGGCGTCCGGTCCCGGCCGGGCATGGTGCAGGTCGGCGACCGCACGGTGCGCGTCGGCGCGTTCCCGATCTCCATCGACGCGGCGGGCCTCGACTCGCTCGCCCGCAGCAAGGGCGTCGTCGAGCGGACCAAGCAGATCCGCCGCGACCTCGGCAACCCCAAGACGGTGCTGCTCGGCGTCGACCGGCTCGACTACACCAAGGGCATCGACCTGCGGCTGCAGGCCCTGCACGAACTGCTGCACGAGGGCCGCCTCGAACCCGGCGACGTCACGTTCGTGCAGCTGGCCACGCCGAGCCGCGAACGCGTCGAGCACTACCAGCGGATGCGCGGCGAGATCGAGCAGATGGTCGGCCGGATCAACGGCGAGTTCGCCCGCGTCGGCCACCCGGTCGTGCACTATTTGCACCAATCCGTGAACCGCACCGAGCTGGCCGCCTTCTTCTCCGCGGCCGACGTCATGGTGGTGACTCCGCTGCGCGACGGGATGAATCTCGTCTGCAAGGAGTACGTCGCGTGCCGCCCCGATCTCGGCGGCGCGCTGGTGCTCAGCGAGTTCGCCGGCGCCGCGGCCGAACTGACCAGCGCTTTCCTCGTCAACCCGCACGATCTGGACGGGGTGAAGAACGCGTTGGAGGCTGCCATTACGCTCGACCCCGCCGAGGGCCGACGCAGGATGCGCGCCATGCGTCGCCAGGTCCTCACCCACGACGTCGACCGGTGGGCGCGTTCGTTCCTCCAGGCGCTGGGTGCCGAACCGGCCGACTGACCCCCTCCCCCGTACCGCGCTGGACCTCCTGAGGAGGAGTGTTGACCGCCGAGGCGTTGCCCGCGGAGCTACGGCGCGCGATCGTGCAGATCGCCCGTACCCCGCGCCTGCTGGTCGCCTGCGACTACGACGGCACGTTGGCCCCCATCACCGCGAACCCGGACGAGGCGCGGCCGCTGCCCGAGTCCGTCGGCGCGTTGAGATCGCTCGCCGGCCTGCACGAAACGACCACCGCCGTGATCTCCGGCCGGGCTCTTCGGGACCTCGCGACGCTGTCGCGGCTGCCGTCCGAGGTCAACCTGGTCGGCAGCCACGGGTCCGAGTTCGACATCGGCTTCATCCACGCGCTCGACGAGGACGCGAAGGCACTGCACCGGCGGCTCGAACACGAGCTGGAACAGCTGGTGCTCGACGTGCCCGGGGTGTCGCTCGAGGTCAAGCCGGCGAGCATCGCGGTGCACGTGCGCCGCGCCGAGCACAACGCGGGCCGGCGCGTCCTCTCGGACGTGCACGAAGGCCCGTCGAAGTGGGAAGGCGTCACGACCACCGACGGCAAGGAAGTCGTCGAGCTGGCGGTCGTGAAGACCGACAAGGGCAACGCGCTGGACACCCTGCGCCACCAGGTCGGGGCCACGGCGGCGGTGTTCCTCGGCGACGACGTCACCGACGAGAAGGCGTTCGCCCGGCTGGCCGGTCCGGACCTCGGCATCAAGGTCGGCGACGGCGAATCGCTCGCCGAGTACCACGTGCCCGACACCGTCGATGTCGCGATGGTGCTCGCGTTCCTCCTGGAAGAGCGGCGCAACTGGCTCTACGGCGAGTCCGCGCCGCCGATCGAGCGGCTGTCGCTGCTCGCCAACGAGCGCTCGGTCGCGCTGGTGACGCCGGACGCGAAGCTGACCTGGCTGTGCCACCCCGGCCCGGACGCCCCCGCGGTGTTCGCCGACCTGCTCGGCGGTCCCGGGGCCGGGCACTTCTCGATCAAACCGCACCGCAACGGGCTCCCGCTCGGCCAGCGGTACCTGCCGAACACGATGACGGTCGAGACGCGCTGGTCGCGGCTGCTCGTCACGGACTATCTCGAGCCGGAAAGCCCCGGGCACCGCACCGACCTCGTGCGCGTGATCTCCGGCGAGGCGGTGGCGCAGGTCGTGTTCGCGCCGCGGCCGGAATTCGGCGGCGTGCCGGTGCGGCTGGTCGCCGAGGCCGAGGGCCTGCGCGTGCTGGGCACGTCGGAGCCGTTCGTGCTGCGCTCGCCGGGCGTCGAATGGTCGATCGCCTCCGATGGGCTGCAGGACACCGCGACCGCGCTCGTCCAGCCGACGCCGGAGCAGCCGGTGGTGCTCGAATTGCGCTGCGGCACCACGGATCTCGCCGCGCACGAACTGTCCGAAGTGGACCGCCGGGACCGGGCGGGCCGGTACTGGAGCGACTGGGCGGCGAAGCTCAAGCTGCCGACCGTGCAGACCGAACTGGTGCGCCGCTCCGCGCTGACCCTGCGCGGTCTGGTCAACACCGACACCGGCGGCGTGCTGGCCGCCGCGACGTCGTCGCTGCCGGAGGAGATCGGCGGGGTCCGCAACTGGGACTACCGCTACTGCTGGATCCGCGACGCCGCGATGACCGTCCGCGAACTGGTGCACCTCGGTTCGCACGAGGAGGCCGAGGGCTACCTGAAGTGGCTGCACGGCGTGCTCGCCACGCTGGCCGGCCCGGAGCGGCTGCACCCGCTGTACACGCTGGCCGGAAGCGTCATCGGCGCGGAGGCGGTCATCGAATCGCTGCCCGGGTACGCCGGTTCGCGGCCGGTACGCGTCGGCAACCTCGCCAACCACCAGGTGCAGCTCGACGTGTTCGGCCCGGTCGTGGAACTGGTCGCGACGCTGGCGGAGGTGCGCGGCGAACTGCGCGACGAGGACTGGCAGATGGTGCGCGCGATGGCCGAGGCCGTCACGCGGCGCTGGAACGAGCCGGACCACGGGATCTGGGAAGAGCGGCACGTGCCGCGGCACCGGGTGTACTCGCGGGTGATGTGCTGGGTGACCATCGACCGCGCGGTGCGGCTCGGCGACGAGTACGGCCGCGACGTCCCCGGCGCCTGGCCGACGCTGCGCGACGAGATCAAGGCCGACGTGCTCGAGCACGGCTGGAACGAAGAGGTGCAGGCGTTCACCACCGCCTACGACGGCACCGACCTCGACGCGGCGTCCCTGTTCGTGGGCCTCACCGGCCTCATCGACCCGGCGGACGACCGGTTCCAGAAGACCGTGACGGCGATCGAGGCCGAACTGCGCAGCGGTTCCACGGTGTACCGCTACCGGCGCGACGACGGCCTTCCCGGCGGCGAGGGCGGCTTCCACATCTGCGCGGCCTGGCTGATCGAGGCGTACCTGTGCACCGGGCGGCGCAACGAGGCCGAGGAGCTGTTCGCGCAGATCGTCGACGCGGCGGGCCCGACCGGACTGCTGCCCGAGCAGTTCGACCCGGTCGCGGAGCGCTCGCTCGGCAACCACCCGCAGGCGTACTCGCACATCGGCCTCATCCGGTGCGCGAATCTCCTTGCCGAGAAGGCTTGATCAGGCAAGCCCGTTAGCACGCCTCGGTGACAAGTGCCGTGAAGGCCGCCTTGCCGGAATCGCATTCCGTTAAGGTGGTCTTCACGAGCATTTGCACGTTCGTTCGGGTTGCCGGCGCGGAGGTGATGCGGTGAAGCAGTACTACGGGCAGCAGTCCGCGGAGTACGCCCCGCTGCCGCCGTTGTTCGCCGCCCGGGTGCGCGTCGCGTCCGTGGTCATCGGGGTTTCGCTGGCGATCGGCACGCTGCTCGTTTTCGGCATCACCGCGCTCGTGAACCGTCCGCTGCACGGGCACAGCCTGCCGCGCGGACTGCTCGGTCTCGCCGCGCTGCTGCTGCCGATGCTGTCCGTGCTCGCCATCGCCGTGGTCGTCCTGTCCGCGCGCCGCTGCCTGCAAGGCGACTACCTGGTGACCGCCAGGGCCCGCGGCACGCGCGCGACGCTGACCGCCTGTTTCACCGTGCTGTCGATCAGCTGCCTGATCGCGCTCGGGGTGTCCGCGCTGGTGGATCTCTGGGGCAACCACGGCAAGCTCGGCTTGCCCGAACTGCTCGCGACCTTCGCGAATTTCGCCATCGGCCTGATCGGCTACAGCGCCGGGCTCTGGTTCGTCCGGCCGTCGGTGAGCACGCTGGAGAAGTTCAGCGACCATCCCATCTGGTGAGGCCGTGAACGCTCGCCCGCGCCGCGGGCAAGAGTGGGTATGCAGGTGACCCACGACGGTCCCGAGCCGGTGTCGACCGGCCCGCAGGACCGCCCCGACCTGGGCGGACCCGATCCCGCCCCGGCCTTCGGGCGGCTGTTCGACGCGCACGCGGCGACCATGCACCGCTACCTCGCGCGCCGCGTCGGCCCGGATGCCGCGCACGATCTCGTCGCCGAGACGTTCCTCGTCGCGCTGCGCCGCCGGGAGTCGTACCGACCAGAGCTGGGCACCGCGCGCTCGTGGCTGTACGGGATCGCGACGAACCTGCTGCGCCACCACGTCCGCAGCGAAACCCGGGCGCTGCGAGCCACCGCGCGACTCGCCAATTCCGGCGACCGCGGCCACGGCGGACACGACACCAGGGTCGCCGAGCAGGTGGACGCACAGGCCCGCGCGGCACAGCTGGCGGGCGCGCTCGCGAAGCTGAGCGTCGCCGACCGCGACACGCTGCTGCTGGTCTCGTGGGCCGGGCTGGAACCGGTCGAAGTCGCCGAGGCGCTCGGCATCCCGCCGGGCACCGTCCGTTCGAGGCTGCACCGGATCCGCAGATGGCTGCGCACCAACGCAGGCGCGTCGACCCGCGAGGAGGCGAAAGACCAGTGAACGACGACACCGTGCGGCATCTGTGGTCCGATGCCGAACTCGACGAGGCCCTCGCCGCGCTGCACCCGCACGAGACAGCCCCCGACCGCACCGAACTCGACCGGGCCCGCGCGAGCATGATGCGGGCCGCCGCGGCAGTGAGCGAATCGGCCGAACCGGTTGTCCCGCAACGGAAAAAGCGCTCCGGCGCGTGGCGGTGGATCGCCGTGGCCGCTGCGGTCGCGCTCGTCACCGGCGGCGTGGTCGTGGTCCGGGAACTCGCCACCGCGCCGACGACACTGGCTCCCGCCGGCCCGGCCGCCCCGGCGGACCGTCGCGAAGCGGGCGCGCCGTTCACCCACGTCGTGACCAAGTACAGCCGCACCGTGCTGGTGAGCGGGAGCAGTGTGTTCAGGGTCCCGGAACAGGTGGACCTGTGGATCCCGGCCGATCCGTCCGGAGTGTGGAAACGACGCTGGACCCGCGCCGAGCCGCCGACGTTGCTCGGCGGGGATCCCCGGGACAGCGCGAAACTGCCCGGACCGTCCCAGGCCGAGGAGTCCGCGCCCGGCGGGCGGTTCACGCGCGACGCCCGCTTCCCCGGAGACGCGGCCGCCAGCACTCAGCTGGGCTGGTCCCAGCCGACCCCGGACTTCGTCGCGGGCCTGCCGACCGACCCGAACCAGCTGACCAATCGCCTCCTGAAGGACCGCATCCCTCCGGAGTTGTCGCCGGCGGGCGACGGGCCGCTGCCGCAGCCGTTGAACTACGGCGCTCCGAAGGACCCCAGCCCCATCACCTATCCGTCGGCGACCGGGATGGTCCTGAACGTCCTCGCTTCCGGGTACGCGTCGCGCGAGCTGCGGGGCGCCTTCCTGAAAGCGATGGACAACCCGGTGCTCGGATTCCAGTTGGTGCAGGACGCTCCGGACTTCGTGCAATACGCGGTGCTCGCCGGCCCGTACCGAGTGCTCGTCTCGCTCAACCGGACCCGGCTTCAGCTGACCGACCTCCAGGTGCTCTCCGCGAGCTCCGTCACCAGGTTCGCGCCCGGCACTCTGGTCAGCTCCGCGCAGTTCTCCTCCGAGACCACCGACCGGGCGGGAGACTGATCATTTCGCGTGGTTCGCCGCGTTGAGCGCGCTCGCCACGTCGGGCACCTCCAGCACCCGGATGCCGTCCGGGAGCTTGCCGGAATCCGGCGGCACCAACGCGTGCGTGAAGCCGAGCCGGGCCGCCTCGGCCAGCCGGCGCCCGACGTTCGGCACCCGCCGGATCTCGCCCGCCAGCCCGACCTCGCCCACCGCGACCAGCCGGGGGGACAGGGCCACGTCGTGCAGCGACGAGGTCAGCGCGAGCACCAGCGCCAGGTCGATGGCGGGCTCGGTGATCTTCATGCCGCCGACCGTCGCGACGTAGACGTCCTTGTCGCCCAGTTTCAGCCGGCCGCGCTTCTCCATCACGGCGAGCACCATGGCGACCCGTGCCGAATCGAGGCCGCTCACGGCACGTCGCGGCTGCGGCATGCCGCTGCTCGACACCAGCGCCTGCACCTCGCCCAGCAGCGGCCGCTTCCCCTCGACCGCGACCGTGACCGCGGTGCCCGGCACCGCTTCCGCGGTCCGGCTCAGGAACAGACCGGACGGGTCCGGCACTCCGACAATGCCGCCCTCGGTGAGCTCGAAACAGCCGATCTCGTCCGCCGCGCCGAACCGGTTCTTGATGCCGCGCACCATCCGCAGCGTGGAATGCTTGTCGCCCTCGAATTGCAGCACCACGTCCACCAGGTGCTCGAGCACGCGCGGACCGGCGACCGAACCGTCCTTCGTGACATGTCCCACGAGCAAGACCGGCAGCCCGCGTTCCTTGGCGAGCGCGACGAGTCCGGAGGTGACCGCGCGGACCTGCGTCACCCCGCCCGGCGAGCCCTCGACCTGCGGCGATGCCATGGTCTGGACCGAATCGACGATCAGCACGCCGGGCTTCACCGCGTCGACGTGCCCGAGGATCGCGGACAGGTCGCTCTCCGCCGCGAGGAACATCTCACCGTGCACGTTGCCGGTGCGCTCGGCGCGCAGCCGGACCTGTCCCGCGGATTCCTCGCCGGTGACGTACAGCGAACGCCCCGCCGTGACCGCCCATTGATACGCGACTTCGAGCAGCAGCGTGGATTTGCCGACCCCGGGTTCACCGGCCAGCAGCGCGACCGCGCCGGGCACGAGCCCGCCGCCGAGCACCCGGTCCAGCTCCGGCACACCGGTGGCCTTCGCCCTGGCCGCCTCGACGTCGACCTCGGCGATCGGCCTCGCGGGCGCGCTCGGTGCTCCTGCGGCCACCCGCGCGATCGCCGGTTTCGCGGAGCCGCGCTCCTCGAGCGTGCCCCACGCCTGGCATTCCGGGCAGCGACCGACCCACTTCGCCGTTTCGTACCCGCATTCCGCGCACCGGTGGACGGTGCTGGTCTTCTTCACCACTCCGCGAG
Organism: Amycolatopsis sp. VC5-11; assembly: GCF_037034185.1. Taxonomy (NCBI): domain Bacteria; kingdom Bacillati; phylum Actinomycetota; class Actinomycetes; order Pseudonocardiales; family Pseudonocardiaceae; genus Amycolatopsis; species Amycolatopsis sp. VC5-11. The sequence continues at coordinate 125,660 of NZ_JBAGKF010000001.1, forward strand.
GCTATCGGCGGACACCGACAAAACTCGCGGCGACGCGGTCAGGAGCCCGCGTGCGCGGGTGCCGCGACCGGCAGCTCGACCACGATCGGGCCGGCGTTCTGGAAGGTGAAGGTGACCTTGATCGTCGCGCCCGGCCACAGCGGCTGCTTGAGGCCCGGCAGCACGACCTTGCCGGAGCCGAGCTGGCTCGCCGCGCCGCCGCTCTCGCCCGTCTGCGGCGCGTTGGACGCCGAGTTGGGAGCCGAGCTGCTCGGGGCGGAGCTGGGCGCGCCGCTGGCCGGCTGGTTCAGCTCGGAGGCGGGCGTGCTGTTCGCCGACTCCGACTGCGGCGGGGCGCCCTGCTCGACCGCGTCGGCCGGGCCGATCACGAGCGAGTGGCCGGCGACGATCGCCGTGTCCCCGGAGATCTGCGCGGGGCCGGAAGCGCCCTCGGAGGTCACCGAGACGAGCTTGTCGTCCTTCTGGCCCTGGTTGATCACGGTGAGCGTGAGCGGGGCGGGCGAACCGGCCGCGTAGCCGGGGCCCTGCGCCGGGTACTGCACCGCGGCGTTGCGTAGCACGATCGTCTTCACCTGGGCGTAGGTGCCGTTGACGGCGGGCTGCTGGGTGTCGGTCTGAGTGATCTGACCGGCTCCGCAACCGGCGAGCACGAGTGCGGCGCCGAGCGCCGACACGCCTGCGCCGAGCACGCGGCGATTCTGCAGCCTCACGTCAGAGTCCTTCCCTTTCACGGCCTCGTCCTTCCCGAAGACTAGCCGGGCGGTTCTCCGCGCGCGGAACCGGTGTGCGTTCCCGGCCGATCGACTGTCCACAAAGGATCCCACAGCGCCGGTCGGGGCGCTGTCGGCTCACCTGCATGAGCACGGCGAAAACCGGTTTGTCAAGCCCTGCTCAGGCCGCTGACCTGCGACGACGATCCCGGGCCGCTAGGTGGCCGCCGACGGGCCGTGATAGGATGGAGTTAGCGAAAGGGGCAGAGGACACATGGTTTTCAAGGTCGGAGAGACCGTCGTCTACCCGCACCACGGTGCCGCACTCATCGAAGCGATCGAGACCCGCGTGATCAAGGGCGAGGAAAAGAAGTACCTCGTCCTCAAAGTCGCGCAAGGGGATCTTACGGTTCGCGTGCCCGCGGACAACGCCGAGATCGTCGGCGTGCGCGATGTCGTCGGGCAAGAAGGACTGGACAAGGTCTTCGATGTTCTGCGTGCTCCGCACACCGAAGAGCCCACGAACTGGTCTCGTCGGTACAAGGCCAACCTGGAGAAGCTCGCCTCCGGCGATGTGAACAAGGTGGCCGAAGTGGTGCGCGACCTCTGGCGGCGAGAAAAGGACCGCGGACTTTCAGCCGGCGAGAAACGCATGCTGGCGAAAGCACGGCAAATCCTGGTCAGCGAGCTCGCGCTCGCGGAGGGCACCGACGAGGGCAAGGCGGAAACGCTCCTCGACGAGGTGCTAGAGACCGCGACGGTCTGACCCCGGGTCCTCCGGTTCGCCGCCGAGGCAACCGGTTCCCTACGATCACGACCTGATGAACCCACAGGTGCACAGCGTCGCGTTCGTGACTGTCGCGCACCGTCCGGCCGATCCTGAGTTCGCGCTCGCGGCGGTCGGCGGTGCAGCACTACTCACGCACACCGTGCGGGGGCTGCTCGGCACACCGGAAGTCGATCTGGTGGTCGCCGCAGCCCCCGAGCGGTGTGCGAAGTCGTTTTCCGAGGCATTGCGCGGCCTCGAATGCCGGGTCGTTCCCGGTTCCTCGCTCCGGCAGGCGTTCGCCGCCGTCGAGCCGCTGCTTGCCTCCGGCGCCGTCGTGCTGGTGCACGACGCGCTGCGGGCGTTCACTCCACAACGGACGGTCCAGCGCGTGCTGGCCGCGGTCCGGGACGGCGCGCCCGTCGCGGTTCCGGTGCTGCCGATGTCCGACACGGTGAAAACCACCGACGAATCCGGAATTGTCACCGCCACCGTCGATCGCGACGGTCTTCGCAGTGCGCAAACCCCGGTTGGTTTTTCCCTTTCCGCTTTCCGTTCCGCACTCGCCGATTCCGCTGACCCCGGTCTCGCCGACACCGCGGGCGCGGCCACCGTCCCCGGCGATCCGGACGCGATGCGCGTCGCGAGCGCCTTCGAACTCACCCTCGCCGAGGCGCTCGTCGCCGGCGGGGACCGGGAGGATCCCCTGTGACCGATCTGCGGGTAGGCAACGGCGTCGACGTCCATCCGGTCGAGCCGGGCCGCGAATGCTGGATGGCCGGTCTGCGGTGGCCGGGCGTCGACGGCTGCGCGGGCCACTCGGACGGCGACGTCGCGGCACACGCCCTGTGCGACGCCCTGCTGTCCGCGGCTGGCCTCGGCGATCTCGGGGCGGTATTCGGCACCGGCGATCCGCGGATGGACGGCGCGCACGGCACCGACATGCTCGTCGAGGTGCGTGCCCTGCTGCAGGCGGAAGGCTGGCAGGTCTCCAACGCGACCGTGCAGGTCATCGGCAACCACCCGCGGATCGGGAAGCGGCGCGACGAGGCGCAGCAGGTGCTGAGCGACGCGATCGGCGGACCGGTGAGCGTTTCCGGGACCACGTCGGACGGGCTCGGGCTCACTGGACGCGGCGAGGGCATCGCGGCGGTCGCGACCGCGCTGCTGATCCGCGGCTGAGTTAAATTCGCTCACCCGGAATCGTAATATTCCATTCTTCGCGATACCTGACCAGCGCTAACCACCCGGTGATCGGAAAACGATCTTCGCCGATCTCCGCTAACTTCTGCGCGGGTACCCGCGGCTCATTATAGTTATTCCGCGACGTTTGCGGCGGCAGGGAGCGGGGCCGCCCGGCCAAAGGGGGACGATGCCCGTCGATGCGCATCGATTGTCCGGAGTACGTTCGATCACCGGGAGGCTGGTCGAGGAACTGCTGTCCCGTCCGGGAGGGCAGAGCAGACCGCTGCCGATCGCGGTCGCGCTCGGCGTGCGCGGCGCGGGGAAGTCGGCGCTGCTGGAGGAATTGCGCACCCGGTGCGAGGACATCCCGCACGCGCTCGTCGATTTCGAGCGGCGCGACTGGGAGCAGATCCAGCCGCGGGAACTGCTGGGCCACTTGGCGTTTGATCTCGGTCGGCAATGGCGGCAATTCGGCCGTATCGCGTTTCCCCGGCTGTGGCTGTGCATGCTCGTGCTCAGCGCTCCGGTCGAACTCGGCGACCGCCGGGCCGCACTGCGCAAACTCCGGGATCTGATCGCGAAAAACCAGCCGCTGGAACGCAATCGCGACGCGATCGTGGACGTCGTGAAGCTCGTCGGCGGCGTCACGTCGGGCAACAGCCTTCCCGGTTGGAACGAGGCGACCGAACTGCTGCTGCGCGGGCTCAGCTGGTACGACCGGCGACGGCTGATGGGCAAGGTCAAGGCCATGCCGACCGGGCACGGCAACCACCAGGACTTCCTGATCGAAATCGCCAAGCACGCGCACGGCGACGACGAGGACCGGGCCGCGGTCGACGCGATCATCTGCGACGCCTTCCTCGCCGACCTGCGCCGCGCCTACTCCGGCATCTCCGGCACCCGCCGGACGATGAATTGCCTGGTATTGCTGGACAACGCGCACACGAAGGGCGGACAGGACTTCCTGCGCGCGCTCGCCGAGGCGCGCAGGCACACGCCGGACGAGGCCGATCCGCTGGTGGTGATCGCGACGAGCCGGACGTGGAATCCGGACTGGAGCGAAAGCTGGTCGATGGTCACCGCGCATCCGGGCAGCGACCGGGAGATCCGGCGCAACCCGGAGCACCGGACCAGCGGGCTCGACTGGCCGGTGCCGCGGCTGCCCGCGCACGTCGAAACCGATTGGATCCCCGGTCAGCCGGACAACCGCTGGTCCCCCTGGTACCTGCTGGAACTCGGCACGCTTTCCAGCGGCGACGTCGTCGATGTCGCCGCCGCGCACGACGTGCACCCGACGTCGCGGCTGCCGCGGTTCCTGTCCCGGCTCACCGACGGACACCCCGGCGCGGTGCGCGAGGTGCTGCAGTCGCTCGCCGCGCGCTACGAGCCGGGCAATCCGAACACGCTGCGGGAATCCTTGTACACCAAGGTAACCCTGGACGACGGCAGCGAGTCCACTTTGCTCGCGCAGATGTGCGACTACCTGCTGCAGGACTTTTCCACCGCGAGCCGCCAGGAACTCGTCACCGCGAGCGCCGCGGTCGACGTGGAAATGCTGTTCCACAAGGAAATTCTCGATCTGCGCAATCCGATGGGCGAGGGACCGCTGTTCAAGCAGCTCGCCGATCAGCTGTGGCTGCGCGCGGATCCGGACGACCCGTCGCGCTACGTCCTGCACCCGTGGCTGCGCCGGTTGCTGCTGCGGAAGCTGGCGACGCGCGCCGACGATCACCCGTTGAGCTGGGAAAAGGTGCACACGCGCTGCCGCGATTTCTACGAGAAGAACGGCCGCGTCGCCGCCGCTCGCTACCACGACCTGGCGCTCGAGAAGGTCGACGCGGTGGTGACGCATCTGTGCAAACCGCTCAGCGCGCCGCACGCCGAGTTCGACGTGCCGACCGCGGAAGCGTGGCTGGCCGAACTGGACACGATCACCGCCGCGCCCAACCGGCTGGTGGAGAACGCGGATCCCTACACCCAGGTGCAGCAGCGCGTCGGCGAGTGGGAAGGCGAACTGGAGACGACCGTGGCGTGGCTGGTCGTTTCGCTGTGGCTGGCGCGCGATCCGCTCGGCGATCCGGGCGGCACCCTCAACGCCACCATCGAAAGCGGATTCCACCATCTGGCCCAAGGCCGGGGACGAGGATCGATGCTGTTGCACGAGCGAGCGGAGCGCTACCGATGACGCAACGGATCAAACCGCCGCGGCCGGCGTGGGCGAAGTGGCTCTGGGGCGGCGGCGCGGTGCTGCTGGTCGTGGTCATCGTCGTCGCCGCGTTCGTCGTCGTCCCGGCGATCAGCGAGGCGAACCGCACGTGCGGCGCCGGCGTCGAGGAACGCGGTGAGAATTCCGAATGCATCGGCACGACTGACGGCGAATTCGTGTTTTCTCCCGACCTCGCTGATGTGGAAAACAGAATTCATCAGGAAAATACCGAAACCGTCGGTTCCGGGAAGCCGTACGTGACCATCGCGGTGCTCCTGCCGATGACGCTCACCGACCACGACATTCTTTCCCGCGAATGGGTGCGGCATCAGCTCGAAGGGGCGTATGTCGCCCAGCACCGGGCCAACAAAACGCAGTCGTGGGGCAGCGTGCCGCTCGTCCGGCTGCTGCTGGCCAACCCCGGCAGCCAGCTCAAACAGTGGGAGCCGGTGGTCGACGACCTGATCGGCCGGACCGGAGCCGACCGGATCGTGGGCGTGACCGGCATTGGGCTGAGCCTCGACACCGCGCGCAGCGCCATCCAGAAGCTGTCCGATCACCGCGTCCCGGTCGTCGCCTCGCACCTGGCCGCCGATGAGTTTTCGCAGATCCCCGGGTTCCTGCGGGTGTCCCCGACCAGCTCGACCTACGGCAGTTCGATGGCGGGCTACGTGAAGCCGACCGCACACACCGCGACCGTCGTGCAGGACCAGAACCCGGGCGACCTGTACCCGAAGACGCTGGCCACTGCCTTCACCAAGACGTTCGCCGACGCCACGCACCGGATCGTCGGGCGCACCGAGTCCTACGACTCCAGCCTGCCCGGGATCGAGAACACGTTCCTGCAGATGATGCCGAACATCTGCGGCGACAACCCGGACGTCGTGTACTTCGCCGGCCGCGAGGACCACCTGAAGTCGTTCGTCGCGCAGCTCGCCCAGCGGCCCTGCCTCGAGAAACACCTCACCGTGCTGACCGGCGACCTCGCCCAGGTCGGCCCGCCCGGCCCGGAGATGCGCCGCGGCCTCCAGGCGAACGTCACCGTGCTCGCGCCGGGGCTCGCGCATCCGCAGGCCTGGCGCGACCATCCGGAGTCGTTCAACAAGGCGGCCGTCGCGAGCTTCGAGGAACCCGGATGCTCCGGTTGCTTCACCGCGGTCTTCCCGAGGGAACGGCTGGACGACGGCATCGCGATCCTGGCGCACGACGCGGTGCTGACCGTGATCTGGGCCATCCGCGGCATCCCGCGGGTGTCTCCGGAGCAGGTCACCGCGCAGGACGTGCTGCAGGCGAGGAACCGGCTGCACGGGCAGTCCGCGGTCCCGGGAGCGAGCGGCATGATCTCGTTCGACGACCGCGGCGACCCGGTGAACAAGGCGGTGCCGATCTTGCGCGTCCGGCTCGACGCGACGCCGGAGTTCGTGGAGCTTTACGTCCCGGCGGCGTGAGCCGGGCACCACAAACGGGCGGCGGCGCACCCGGATCGCCCGATAGGGTTGGTGCGTGGCCATCAACGCGGTGTTGTTCGACTTCTCCGGCACTCTTTTCCGGCTTGAGCAGCAGGACGGCTGGCTCGAGGACGTGCGCGACGACGACGGCGAGGCGCTCGACGTCGAAGCGCAGACCGAGCTGATGCGGCGGATGACCGCGCCGGTCGAGCAGTCCGTCGAACTCGACGAGGAGCACCTGTACGCCTGGCACAACCGCGACCGCGACCCGGAGCTGCACCGGAAGGTGTACCTCGAGGTGCTGCGGCTGTCCGGCGTGCCCCGGCGCGACCAGGCCGAGGCGCTGTACGCCCAGCTCATCGCCCCGGACCAGTGGACGCCGTACCCGGACACCGAGGCCGCGCTCAAGGCGGTCGCGAGCAGCGGGCGCAAGGCGGGCGTGCTGAGCAACATCGCGTTCGACATCCGGCCCGCGTTCGGCCAGCGCGGCTGGGACGCGCACGTCGCCGAGTTCACCCTGTCCTTCGAGGTCGGAGCGGTGAAGCCGGAGCCGGAGATCTTCCAGTCGGCGATCGAGCGGCTCGGCGTGCGCGCCGAGGAGACGCTGATGGTCGGCGACAGCGAGGAGGCCGACGGCGGCGCCCGTGCGCTGGGCTGCCGGTTCGCCCTGGTCGACCCGCTGCCCACGGCGCAGCGGCCGGACGCGCTGCTGGGCGTGCTGCGGGAGCACGGCGTGCTCTGACGTCCTGCGACGTCTCCCACAGTGCCCCCGGTACCCTTTACCTCGTGGCTTTGCACCTGTACGACACCGCGACCCGTGCCCCCCGGGAGTTCTCTCCCGTCCGCAGCGGAACGGCGTCGATCTACGTGTGTGGGGCCACCGTGCAGGGAGTACCGCATATCGGGCACGTCCGCGGCATGCTGAACTACGACGTGCTCCGCCGCTGGCTGCTCCACAGTGGACTGGACGTGCTGCTGGTCCGCAACGTCACCGACATCGACGACAAGATCCTCGCCAAGGCCGCCGACGCCGGACGGCCGTGGTGGGAATGGGCGGCGACGCACGAGCGGGCGTTCGAGAAGGCGTACGAGGATCTCGGCTGCCTTCCGCCGTCGGTCACGCCGCGCGCGACCGGGCACGTCACGCAGATGGTCCAGCTGATGGAGCGGCTGATCGAAGCCGGGCACGCGTACGCCGTCGACGGCGACGTGTACTTCTCGGTGAAGTCGTTCCCCGAGTACGGCACGCTGTCGGGACAGCAGCTCGACGAGGTCCAGCAGGGCGAGACGCCGACCCGCGGCAAGCGTGATTCGCGCGACTTCACGCTGTGGAAGAGCGCGAAGCCGGGCGAGCCGTCGTGGCCGACGCCGTGGGGCGAGGGGCGTCCCGGCTGGCACCTGGAGTGCTCGGCGATGGCGACCAACTACCTCGGCGCCGAGTTCGACATCCACGGCGGCGGCGTCGACCTGGTGTTCCCGCACCACGAGAACGAACGCGCGCAGTCGAACGCGGCGGGCGACGGGTTCGCCCGCTACTGGCTGCACAACGCGTGGGTGACCATGTCCGGCGAGAAGATGTCGAAGTCGCTGGGCAACACGGTCGCGATCCCGGCGATGCTGGAGCGCTACCGCGCACCCGAACTGCGCTACTACCTGGTGCAGCCGCACTACCGGTCCACCGTCGAGTACTCCGAAGGCGCGGTGACCGAAGCCGCGCAGGGTTACAAGCGGATCGAAGCGTTCCTGCGCCGGGCGGAGTCGGCCGGTTCGGTGGACGTCGGCCCGGTCTCCCCGGAATTCGCCGCGGCGATGGACGACGACCTGGCGACGCCCGCCGCGTTCGCCGTGGTGCACAACACGGTCCGTGACGGTAACGCCGCCCTCGACGGAGGCGACACCACGAAGGCACTCGAATTGGCCGGCACGGTCCGCGGGATGACCGCCGTGCTCGGCATCGACCCGCTGTCGCCGGACTGGGCGGACGGCGGCTCGGACACTCCCGTCCGCGACGCGCTGGGCACGCTCGTGGAAGCCCTGCTGGCCGAACGCCAGGAGGCCCGTGCGGCGAAGGACTTCGCCCGCGCGGACGCCGCCCGCGACCGTCTCGTGGCGGCGGGGATCGCGGTGGAAGACACCCCGAACGGTCCGCAATGGACGGTCAGGAACTCCTGACCTCCTCGCGGCAGCAGAGATTGAGGATTCATGGCAGGCAACTCACAGCGCAAAGGTGCCATCCGCAAGACCGGCACCAAGAAGGGCGCCGTCGTCGGTTCGGGCGGCCAGCGGCGCAAGGCGCTCGAGGGCAAGGGCCCGACGCCGAGGGCTGAGGACCGGCCCGGGCACAAGGCGTACCGCGCTGCCAACGCCGCCAATAAGCGCGACCAGGCCCGGCAGAAGAAGGCCGACCGCCCGGAGCTGATCGCCGGCCGCAACCCGGTCGTCGAGGCGCTGCGCGCGGACGTGCCGGGCACGGCGCTGTACGTCGCGCTCAACATCGACATCGACGACCGGGTCAACGAGGCCGTCCGGCTGGCCGGCGACAAGGGCATCTCCATTCTGGAGATCCCGCGCGAGGAACTGGACCGCAAGACCAACCGGGCCATGCACCAGGGCCTCGGCCTGCAGGTGCCGCCGTTCGAGTACGCACACCCGGACGACCTGATGGAGGCTGCGCGCGACTCGGGCAACACCCCGCTGTTCGTCGCGCTCGACGGCGTCACCGACCCGCGCAACCTCGGCGCGGTGATCCGTTCCGCCGCGGCGTTCGGCGCGCAGGGCGTGCTGCTGCCGGAACGCCGCAGCGCCGGAATGACCGCGGTCGCGTGGCGCACGAGTGCTGGTACCGCGGCGAAGCTGCCGATCGCGGTCGCCACGAACCTCACGCGCCAGCTGCGCTCGTGGGCTTCGAAGGGCCTGATGATCGTCGGTCTCGACGCCGACGGCACAGTCGACATCGACGCCCTCGAACTGGCCGCGGACCCGCTGGTCGTCGTCCTGGGCTCGGAAGGCCGCGGCCTGTCCCGGCTGGTCCGCGAAACCTGCGACGCGACCGTCTCGATCCCGATGGCGGCCGGCGTGGAATCGCTGAACGCCTCGGTCGCCGCCGGGGTGCTGCTGGCCGAGGTCGCCCGCCGTCGCCGGATCGCCGGACGCGTCTGAGTTTTTTCGCTGGAATCGTCGGACTGTTATCGTCGATAACATGCCCGACGACGCCCGCGCCCGCATCATCACGGCCGCACTGGGCCTGCTGACCAGCGACGGCCCGGACGCGGTGTCGACCCGTGCCGTGAGCTCGGCGGCAGGCGTCCAGCCTCCGACGATTTATCGACTGTTCGGCGACAAGGACGGCCTGCTCGACGCCATCACCGTCCAGGGCTACGAGGATTACCTGGAGGCGAAAACCGCCGAGCCGCCCGCCGAGGACCCACTGGACGACCTGCGGCGGGGCTGGGATCAGCACCTGGAGTTCGGTCTGGCCAACCCCGCGCTGTACCGGCTGATGACCACCCGGTCCGGTCGTTCGCCCGCGCTGGAGAAGTCCCTGGAGATCCTCGCGACGCGCGTCAGCCGCATCGCTTCAGCCGGACGACTCCGGGTGTCGGAACCACTTGCGGCGGCCTTGATCCACGCCGCCGGCTCGGGGGCGACGTTGAGCCTGATCTCGACGCCTGCGGATTCTCGCGACCTCGCGGTATCGGCCGCAGCCCGGGAAGCGGTGATCGCAGCGATCACCACGGACCGGCCGGTGTCCCGTGCACCTGGCCCGGCTGCCGCGGCTACGGCTTTGCGGGCGGTGTTGCCGCAGGTGTCGGGGTTGAGTGCGGCGGAGAAGGCGTTGATGGGTGAGTGGTTGGACCGGATCACCGACTGAGCCTGGACGCTTCGCTAGCGCGGCTCTCTTGGGCTGCTTCCGCTCTCGGTGGTCGCGCATCTTCACGGCCAGCGCTCGTCCGCTCCGGGGCCCCGGCTGCCGTCGCGCTGCCGTGTCGTGGGTCCATCACCTTCGCGCTCCGCGCCGCCCCAACCGCCGCCCGCGCACTGCCATCGCGCGCCCATCAACATCCCGCTCCGCCGCCCCCACATCGCACGCTCACCACTCTCGCGACCGCGCACCAATCACCGCCCCGCGCACTGCCCGCGCGCCCACGGCCCCGCGTTACCCCGTCGCACGCCCACCGCTCTCCCGCACCAACCCCACCCCGCCCTGCCCTCTCGCGCACCCACCGCCCTTCCACCCAGCCGCCCCCGGCCTACCGCCCGCCCCATGACACTCCCGCCCCAGCCGCGACGCAGCTCCACCACCCGCCCACTTCCCCGTCGCGAAGGGCGAAATCCCCCCAAATCCGTCACCCTCGGTGATTCGTGCTGTGATCCGTCGGGCATCGCCCCGCGAAGCCACCCGCTCGGGCTAAGGTCTCCTCCGGAACCGAGGGGGTCCGTCACCGATGTCGTTCGTTTCGCCGCTGTTCTTGTGGTACTTCATGCCCGCGGTGCTGATCGCGGTCCTGGTGTGCCCGCGCAGTTGGCGCAACGGCATCGTCGCGGTCGCGAGCCTGCTGTTCTACACGATCGGCGCCGGCCCGTACCTGTTCCTGCTGCTGCTCTGCATGGCCGTGAACTTCCTGGCCGGACCCGCGCTGGAGCCGAGCCCGTGGGACGTCCGCGGCACGCGCCGGAAGCGGATCCTGATCGGCGTCATCACGCTCGACGTCCTCGTGCTCGTCATCTGGAAGTACGCCGGTTTCGCGACGCAGCAGATCGCCGCCGTCGCGCACTGGTTCGGCGGCGACCTGGGCGTCGCGAACATCGTGGTGCCGATCGGCATTTCCTTCTACACCTTCCACCACATCTCGTACGTGGTGGACATCTACCGCGGCGAGCGGCACGCGCTGCGCAACCCGGTGTCGTTCGCCGCGTACATCGCGATGTTCCCGCAGTTGGTGGCGGGTCCCATCGTGCGCTACCGGGAGATCGCCGACCAGCTTCCGCAACGGCGTTCGCACCGGCTGGACGACATCGCCGCGGGTTTCCCGAGGTTCGCGCTGGGCCTGTGCAAGAAGTCGATCATCGCCGACTCGCTCAGCCCGATGGTCGAAGCCTGCTTCTCGACCCCCGCGAACCAGATGACCTTCACGACGGCCTGGCTCGGCGCGATCGGCTACACCCTGCAGCTGTTCTTCGACTTCTCGGGTTACTCGGACATGGCGATCGGCCTCGGCCGCATGCTCGGCTTCCGGTTGCCGGAAAACTTCGCGCGCCCGTACTCGTCGGTGACGATCACGGAGTTCTGGCGCCGCTGGCACATGTCGCTGTCCCGCTGGTTCCGCGACTACGTCTACATCCCGCTGGGCGGCAACCGTTCGGGCGCCGGAAAGACGTACCGGAACCTGTCGATCGTCTTCGTGCTGACCGGTTTCTGGCACGGCGCGCAATGGACGTTCCTGATCTGGGGCTGCTACCACGGCGCACTTCTGGTCATCGAACGCCGCTTCCACCTCGGCGACGCTCCCGCCAGCCCGGTCGCCCGCATCGCCCGCCGAGTGCTGACCCTGATCCTGGTCGTGTTCGGCTGGGTCTTCTTCCGCTCAGCCGATCTGGGCCACGCGCTGTCGATGATCGGCCACATGCTGATCCCGGATTTCGGCGGCCTCGGCGACGTCGTGGAAAGCGCGCTGACGAACCAGCGGCTGGTGATCCTGCTGCTGGCACTGATCGTGTTCATCCTCCCGGCGCATCCGGTGACCGGCCCGCTGCTGGAATCGTCCCGAAGCCGCGGAGCGACCGCACTGCGCATCGGGGTCATGACGGTGGGCCTGGTTTACGCGGCGATCTTGGTGGCTACGGGGACGTTCAGCCCGTTCCTGTACTACCAGTTCTGATCGCGGAGCCGCTTTATTCCGGTTGACGTCCCGGACAGGTGAACGTCAGGCTTCCCGCATGAGGTCGGCAGCCAGCAACGGCGGGGAGCGGTTTCGCGACCAACAGCTGTGGATAGGGGATTTCACCGCTGACGAGGTGCTGGTTCGTTGCCCCCGTTGTGAGCGCTGCGCGAAAGTCGTCGTGGTACCAGGCGCGCCGCCGACTGAGAGGATCCTGTTCGCCCCGAGACGGCTAGTGTGCGGCCGTTGCGGTCACACTCAGGACGCGCGAAACTCCGTTCAGCTCGCGCCGGCTCCGCTGGGGAACGCGCGCGATCCTTTCCTGCAGCACCCGTTGTGGCTGCAAGCCGACTTCGACGGACATGTGCTGTGGGCCTACAACGAACGACACCTGGACTACCTCGAAGCCTATGTCGCCGCTCGGATTCGGGAGCAGCAGTTGCCCGCGGACGGCGGGGGTCTACGCCTCATGACGATGCTCGCCGCGCTTCCGACCTGGCTGAAAGCCGCGAAGAACCGCGAACGGATCCTGCGCCGAATCGGCCGGATGCGCGCGACTCTCCGGCCTTCGGCACCCGACGACCGATCCGTCGAGGGTAAGCTTCGCTCATCGCCCTGACGGAAGGCCCGGACCGATGACTGACCCGACCGAGCCGCCAGACCTGTCGTCCACCCCGAATGTCATCCCGTACGTCGACCCGCACGACGGTCCGCGGCGATTGCTCATGATCGACATTTCCACGCACATCTTCCACGCCGGTGCGTACATCCCGATCGCGGGAATCGACGGCCGCCAGTACGTCGTTTCCTGGGGCACCGTGTCGTTCGAGATTCCCGCTGACCGCAACGTCCACGTCAGCGTGCACCTGCAGAGCAACGGCGGGGCCGGGTACACGCCGTCGCCGTTCGCGTCGATCATTTTGTACCCGAATCCGTTGCCGCAACGCCTGTCGACCCAGTTCGTACGAGCGGGCATGGGAGCGCTCGTACCGCTGCCGTAAGCCGCGCCCTAGCTGGTCATCGCTGGCCGTATCCCTTGAGCTTTTCCACCACGTGCTCGATTTCCGCTGGCGGCAACAGAGCCGGAGTACCGGCGGATCGAGCCGTCAGCCACACCTGGCAGACCCATTCCAGTTGCTGCGCCCGGCTGTACGCACTCCCCAGCGAGTCGCCATAGGTGATCGTGCCGTGGTTGGCCAGGAGGCAGCCTCGGCGGTCGTCCAGGGCTTGCAGCATCGCGTCGGCAAGCTCGGTGGTGCCGTAGGTCGCGTACGGCGCTACGCGAGCCGTCGGGCCGATCGCCGCGAGCATGTAGTGGATCGGCGGGACTTCAGTGACCAAAGTGGACACTGCGGTGGCGTGCATCGAATGCGTGTGCACGACCGCGTTCACCGGGGCGGATTCCGGGTCGGTGGCGCGGGTGTACACGGCCAGGTGCATCGGGAGTTCGCTCGTCGGCTTCAGCGCACCGTCGGCGATCTTGCCGTCGAGGTCCACCACGGGAATGTCGGCGGGAGTGAGGGCGGCGTAGTCAACGCCGGTCGGGGTTACCGCGACCAGGTCGCCCGCCCGCGCCGACACGTTGCCTGAGGTGCCGACGACCAAGCCGTCCGCAGTCAGGCGGCGGGCGTACTCGCAGACCGCGGCACGCTCGTTCTCCAGGATCATTCACAGCCTCCACAGTCCGCGCGCGGCAGACAGGGAAGCCTGGTAGTCGGCGTAACCGCGCTCGTAGTCAGCCACATTCTCGGGCCGGGCCTCGACCGTTCGCGCGTGCGCGGCCCAGCGATCCCGATCGTACGGCGTTCCGAGCGCGTCCGCGGCGGTGAGCACGGCACCGCGCGCGCCGACGCCGGGATCGCTCGGGATCACGACCGGACGGCCGAGTACATCAGCGAAGATCTGCAGCCATTCGGGCGAACGGACTCCTCCGCCGCAGGCGTAGAGCTGTCCCGACAGCCCGGCGGCGTCGAAGCAATGCCTTGCGGCGTAAGCGATCGACTCGCACAGCGCCCGGACCAGGTCGGCCCGGCCGGTTTCGAGGCTCAGCCCGGAGAACTGTGCGCGTGCTCCGGCGTCGACGAACGGCGCGCGTTCCCCCGATACCGAAAGGAACGGCAATGCGCGCACCCCGCGAGCGCCCGGCTTGCTGTTCGCCAGCAACGGGTCGATTTCCTCGACGCTGATGCCCAGCAACTGGCAAGCCCAATCGATGCCTGCCGTACCGACCATCGCGGGCATCGCGTGCAGGTACTCGTGCTCGTCCGGCGTGCACAGGAACATGCCCGCGGGTTCCGCTTCGGGATCGAACGTCGGGTCGGAGGTGAGTACCTGACAGGCGAGCGTGGTCCCGGCGGTGAGGATGCCGTCACCCGGCTTCCGTACGCCAGCACCGATCGCGCTGGCTGGCAGATCGAACGGCCCTGCGGTGACTGGCAATCCGACCGGCAACCCGAGCAGTGCGGCACCGCGCCGGTCGAGCCGGAACACCGACTTCGCCGGAGCTGGTTTCGCGAACAACGACCGGCGATGTCCCAGCCCGCAGGCCTCGATCGCACCGTCGTCGTAGCTGCGGGTGGCCGGGTTCAGGAACGGCAGCGACGCGTCCGAAACGTCGACTGTGATCTCGCCGGTGAGCCGCTGCAACACCGCGTCCACGCAGTATCCGGCCACGGCGGCACGGTCGAGCACCTCGGGTTCATGGGTGTCCAAATAGGACATGATGGCCGCGGTGCAGCCGGGGAACATGCCGGAACCGGTGCGCCGGAAGACTTCCGCGGTCACGCCGTCGGCCTGCCATTTCGCGAGCACCGTGTTCGCCCGGCCGTCGAGCCACGAGATGGCCGGGTGCACCGCGGCGCCTGCTTCGTCGCGGAGCCAGAGCCCGTCGCCCTGTCCGGTCAAGGCCAGCGCGGACACCGGCTCGGGCAGCGCGGCCGCGACCTCGCGCACCACCTTCACGACCGTGCCGACGACCTGGTCGAGATCCTGCTCGACCCGGCCGCCCGACAGGTGGTGCACCTCGGACGGCGTGCACGCGCTCGCGATGGAGCTGCCGTCCTCGTCGAACACCACGGCTTTGGTGAGCGACGTCCCGATGTCGACCCCGACAATCACGGCCGCCGCTCCAGTACCTCGGGATTCGCGAGGTTGGCCAGCTGCTCGCCGCGGGCGTACCGGCCGACTTCCGCGGCGACGATCGCTGCCGCTCGCTCGGCGGTCTGCCTGCTCGCGCCGGCGAGATGCGGAGTCGCGATGACGTTGGGCGCGTCGCGTAGCGCCCAGTCCGCCGGCGGCGGTTCGACGTCGTAAACGTCGAGGGCGAGCGCTCCGAGCCGTCCGGAACGCAGGGCGTTGGGCAGCGGCGCGTAGTCGAGCAGGCCACCGCGAGCGGTGTTCACGAGGACCGCGCCCTCCGGCAGGAGAGCGAGTTTGCTCGCGTCGATCAGGTGCCGGGTTTCCTCGGTGAGCCGCGCATGAAGGCTCACGACTCGGCTCTGCCGGAGCAGCTCGTCAAGCTCGACGAGCTGCGCGCCGTCGGCTGCTACCGCGGCACGGTCGGCATAGGGGTCGGCTACCAGGACGTTCGCCCCGAACGCGACGAGCACCTTGGTGACCCGGGACCCGATCGCGCCGTACCCGACGAGCCCGACCGTGGTGCCGCCCAGCTCGAGTCCGGCCTGGTCGTAGGCGTAGTAGTCGCCGCGCCAGGTGCCGGCGAGCAGTTCGGCCGACGAGGTCGAGATCCGCCGCATCGCGGCGAGGATCATGCCGACCGCGAACTCGGCCGCCGCGCCCGCGTTGCGTCCCGGCGCGTACGTGACGGCGACTCCGGCCTCGGTGGCGGCGACGAGGTCGACGTTCACCGGCCCGCCGCGGCACACCGAAACGAGCTTGAGCTCCGGCGCGGCGGCGAAGACCTTCTTGGTGAACGGGGCCATCTGCGTGACGGCGGCCTCGGCACCGGCGAGTGCCTCGATCACCTGGTCCTCGGTACCGCTCGCCTCCAGCACGTTGCCGACCGGCCCGAACGGCTCGACCGGCCACGGCAGCGTCAGCTCGGCGACCTCGTGGCCGCCGCCGAGTTCCGCGCGGACGGCTCCGGCCAGCAGGCCGGGGCTGACGAAGTGGTCTCCCGCAGCGAGAATGTGCAACTCTGCTCCCTCACTCGCTCTGTGCCGATTGTGCGCCACGACGGACGCCTTGGTCAGTGGGCGTTCTCGTATTCGGTGATGTGCGCGACCTTGGTCGCGCTGGCCGACGCGGGATCGAAGCGATACCCGACCCATTCGGCCACGATCTTCTTCGCCACCTCAGGGCCGATCGCGCGCGCTCCGAAGGTGATCACCTGGCAGTCGTTCGATTTGATCGACCGCTCGGCGGAGTACGAATCGTGCGCGACCGTCGCCCGCACGCCGGGCACCTTGTTCGCCGAGATCGCCATGCCGATGCCGGTGCCGCACACCAGGACGCCGCGGTCCGCCTCGCCGCGAGCAATCGCTTCCGCCGCGGCCAGCCCCAGCAACGGGTACGCCCGGTCGTCCGCCGCGTCGGGCACGCCGAGGTCGGTCACCTCGGCGACTCGCTCGTCGGCCTGCAGCAGGTCGCGCAGCTGATTCTTCAGTTCGACCCCGGCGTTGTCCGCCGCTACCACGATGCGCATCAGTCCGCGCTCCTTTCCAGCTCCTCGCCGACTGCCGTGACCAGCAGCGAGAACGACACCGCACCCGGGTCCGAATGACCCTCGCTCCGTTGCGCCAGCCGCGCAGCGCGCCCCTTCGCCGGACGCAAGTGCGCGGTCTCCTGCGCGGCTACGACCGCGGCTCCCGCGGCTTTCCGCCAGGCTTGCACTACTTCCGAGCCCGCCTGCTCCCGCAGCGTGGCCCGGAACGGCTCGATCGCGTCGAGCATTGTCTTGTCGCCCAGTTCGGCCTTGCCCAGCTCGCAGAACGCGCGCACCGCACCGTCGACCGCGTCGGCGAGCATTGCCGTGGTGATGTCCCCGGCATCGACACCGCGCAGACCGGCACCGGTCTCCGCCAGCAGCACGCCGTACAACGCGCCCGAGGCACCGCCAGCCGCATCGGCGAACGCCGTACCGGCAGCCAGCAGCGCACCGGAAACCGTGTCCGGCTCGCGCCGCGCGGCAGCGACGGCGGCGCGCATCCCGCGGGTCATGCCGAGCCCGTGGTCCCCGTCCGCGGCCACCGCGTCGAGCCTGCCCAGTTCCGCTTCGTTTTCCTCGATGCTGCGCAACGCCGCGGTGAGAACCCGGTCGACCACGCTGGTCCCCGGAGCCTCCTCGGTCAGCAATTCGTCCACTGTGGACTCAAGATCGACCGCGGTCAGCTCGGCACCGCTGGTGCGGTAGCCCGGGGTATCGCACGGCGCGGCGTACAACTCGGCCAATTCGTCGTCCAGCACCAGGATCGACAGCGAAACCCCGGCCATGTCGAGCGAGGTGACGAACTCCCCGACCTCGGAATGCACCGGGCTGAGCCCGGCCTGGGCGAGCCGTTCGTGCACGCGGGTGTAGGTGACGAACATTTCCTCGTATTTGGTGCGGCCGAGCCCGTTCACCAGCACGACCACGCGGCCGTCCCCTTCCGGAAGCTCCGGCAGGAGGCCGTCGACCAATTCGTCGGCCAGTTCAGCCGCGGACAACCGGCCCACCGTGCGCACGCCCGGTTCGCCGTGAATTCCGAGCCCCAGCTCCATTTCCTGGTCCGCGACCGTGAACAGGGGCGCGTCCGCGCCGGGCAGCGTGCAACCGCCGAACGCGACGCCGAACGTCCGCGTGCGAGCGTTCGCCTTCGCCGCGACCTCGTACACCGCGTCGAGGCTGTAGCCGCGCTCCGCCGCCGCCCCGGCGATCTTGAAGACGAGGAAATCGCCCGCCACGCCACGCCGTCGCTCCGGTTCGGTCGCCGGGCCGCTCGCGATGTCGTCGGTGACCAGGATGGTGCGGCTCGGGATGCCCTCCGCCGCAAGCCTGCGAGCGGCGAGTCCGAAGTGGAGCACATCGCCTTGGTAGTTGCCGAAACCGAAGAGCACGCCGGCGCCGTTGTCCGCCGCCCGAGCCGTGCGGTAGACCTGCTCGGCACTCGGGCTCGTGAACACGTCGCCGACGACCGCGCCGTCGGCCAGCCCAGGGCCGACGAGACCGGCGAACGCCGGGTAGTGCCCGCATCCGCCGCCGATCACGACCGCGACCTTCGAGCTCGCCGGGGCCTCGCGGCGGACGACGCCGTAGGCGTCCGGCACCTTCTGGACCGTGCGGCCGTACGCGGTGACGAACCCGTCGAGCCACTGCCGCTTGAACGTGTCCGGGGAACCCAAGGTGGTCATGGTTCAGTCCCTCGCAGCCACCGGCTCGCCGGCCAGGTAGGCCAGGAGCTTCAGTCGGACGTCGTCATTGCTCTCGGCCACCGCGCTGGCCAGCTCCAGCGCGTCCGGCTTCGGCGGGTACGTCGGGTTGGGCAGCGCGATCACGGTGAGCCCGGCCGCGGCCGCCGCCCGGATGCCGTTGCTGGAGTCCTCGACCCCGAGGCATTCGCTGCCCGATTTGCCGAGCCGGGCCGCCGCCTCCAGGTACACGTCCGGATTCGGCTTGCCCCGCGCTACCTCGGCGCTGGACACCGTGGCGGTGAACTCGCCGGTGAGCTGATGCTTTTCGAGCACCGCGTCGATCACCCGGCGGGCCGCCGACGACGCGAGCGCGACCGGGACCCGTTCGCTGACCTCGCGCACCATCGCACCCGCACCGGGAAGCAGCGGCGCTTCGCCCGCGTCGATCGAGGCGATCATGCCGTCGACCACCGCGCGTTCCACCTCGTCCGCCTGGTCCGGCACCCCGCACCGCCGGGCGAGATAGCCGGCCCATTCGGGCGCGCTCATGCCTTGCACCGAGGCCGTGTCCTCCGCCGTCCACTCGACCTGGTGACGAGCTGCGAAAGCGACCCAGTTCTCCTCCCAGAGGTGTTCACTTTCCACCAGGACACCGTCGAGGTCGAACACCACCGCGTCGAGAGTCATCCACCAGATCCCTTCAGAGAGCGAGCCCGCTTCACACGAGCAATGTTAAGTTAACAGCGAAGATGAGAAGTTCGCAAGGGTGTTCACACAAGGAGGGCACGAGTGGGTGCACGGCTGCTGCTCGCCAGGCACGGGCAGACCGAATGGCACGCGGAGAACCGCTACGCGGGCACCAGCGAGGTAGCGCTGACCGAGGAGGGGATCCGCCAGGCGGACGCGCTGGCCGCGTACGCCCGCCGGGTGAAACCGGACGCGCTGTTCTGTTCGCCGCAACGACGTGCCCGGCACACGATCGAACCGGCGGCCGAGGCACTCAACCTGGTCCCGGAAATCGTCCCCGACCTGCGGGAGACCTATTTCGGCATCGCCGAGGGCCGCACCCGCGACGAGGTGCGCGAGACCGATCCCGACGCGGTCAAACGCTTCCTCGCCGATCCGATCGCCGGCGCGTTCCCCGACGCCGACGATCCGGCCGCAGCGGCCAGGCGCGGGGCCCGCGCGCTCCGCTCGATTGCCGCCGCGACCAGCGGAACCGCACTGGTCGTCGCGCACAACACGCTGTTGCGGCTCACCCTCTGCGAGCTGCTCGGCATCCCGCTGTCCCGCTACCGCAGCGTGTTTCCGCGCCTGGACAACGCGGCCGTCACCGAACTGGAGGTGAGTGGTGACCGAACTGCCCTGGTGCGCTTCAACCTCCCAGTGGAACCGCGATAATCACGGCATGTCGAGCGAAAAGCCTGCCGCCCATCCCCGCGAGAACCGTCAGCAGAAGCTGACCGAGCACGTGTTCCGGCAGGGTTCGGCGACCATCGGCGAGCTCGTCGACCTGCTCGGCGTCAGCATGATGACGGTGCACCGGGACATCGACGAACTGTCCCGGCGCGGCCTGGTCCGCAAGTACCGCGGCGGGGTCTCGGCGATGCCGTCGACGGTGTTCGAGAGCAACGCCGAATACCGGATGAACGCGCACGTCGACGCCAAACGGGTGATCGCGATGCACGCGGTGGAGCAGGTCGAGCCGGGCATGTCGGTGCTGCTCGACGATTCCACCAGCGCGCTCGCGCTGGCCAGGCTCCTGGTCGAAGTGACGCCGCTGACCGTGGCCACGAACTACCTCGCCGCGATCGACGTGCTCAAGAACGTGCACGAACTGCGGCTGATCTGCATCGGCGGCGACTACTCGCCCACCCACGATTCGTTCCTCGGCATGCAGAGCATCGAGTCGATCGAACGGCTCTCGGTGGACATCGCGTTCGTGTCCACCTCGGCGATGAGCACGTCGATGAGCTTCCACCAGGAGCCCGAGATCGTGATGATCAAGCGGGCCATGCTGGCCGCCGCGCGGCACAAGGTGCTGCTGATGGACCACAGCAAGATGAAGCGCACGGCACTGCACCGGCTCGCGCCGCTGGACGACTACGACCTGCTGATCGTGGACGAGGGTGCCGATCCGCACTACGTCGACGAGATGCGCAGCCGGGTCGAGGTGCAGGTCGCCGAAGACCCTGAGAACTGATCGACTTCATAACACTCTTGCGTGCGAAGTTCACACAGTCCATGATACGTTGGATCTCGACGTCATGGAGGCGTGTATGAACGAGTCGGCAACAGCGGAGTTGCCCAAGTCGGGCTTCGGGCGCTTGCTCACGAAATGGGGGCTGCCCGCACCCCTGTTCCTCGGGTATGTCGGACTGCTCCTGTTCATGATCGGCGACGGAGTGGAATCCGGTTTCATCGCGCCGTACATGGCGGACAACGGCGCGGGTACGGAAATCAAAGCGTCGTACGTGATCACCGTGTACGGCATCGCGGTGATGCTCGCGTCGTGGCTGTCGGGCGCGCTGTCCGAACTGTGGGGCCCGCGGCGGGTCATGATCATCGGCCTGGTCATCTGGCTGGTGTTCGACGCGCTGTTCCTGACGATCGGCCTCGCCGGCGGGAATTACGCGGCGATGCTGATCTGCTACGGCATCCGCGGATTCGGCTATCCGATGTTCGCGTTCGGGTTCCTGGTGTGGATCACCGCGGTAGCCCCGGTCGCCCGGCTCGGCGCGGCGGTCGGCTGGTTCTACTTCGCCTTCACCGGCGGACTGCCCACGCTCGGCGCGCTCGTCGCCAGCTTCACCAATCCGCTGTTCGGCCACTACGGCACGCTGTGGGTGGCGGTCGTGCTGCTCGGCGTCGGCGGGATCGTGGCGGTGTTCGGCGTCCGGCAGCGCACGGGGTACCGCAGGCTCGCGCCGCCGGACGTGAAACCGGTGCAGAGCCTCGTTTCCAGCGTCTCGATCGCGTGGAAGAAGCCGCGGGTCGGGGTCGGCATGATCGTGCGGGTCATCAACACCGCACCCGAATTCGGCATGCTCGTGTTCTTCCCGACGATCTTCATCTCCCAGATCGGATTCGGGGAAAGCCGCTGGCTGCTGCTCGTGTCGGTGATCTACGGGACGAACATCTTCTTCAACCTGATCTTCGGCGTGCTGAGCGACCGGATCGGCTGGCGCACCACGATTTTCTGGTTCGGCGCGATCGGCTGCGCGATCTCGATCCTGCTGCTGTACTTCGTGCCGGTCGCGATGGGCTCGCAGTACTACTGGCTCGCGCTGATCGTCGGCGCGCTCTACGGTGCGACGCTCGCCGGGTTCGTGCCGATCTCCGCGTTGCTGCCGTCGCTGGCCCCGGAGCACAAGGGCGGCGCGATGGCCCTGCTGAACCTCGGCGCGGGCGCGGCGGCGTTCGTCGGACCGGCGATCGTGTCGCTGTTCCTCGGACCGGCCGGTGCCGCCGGAGTCGTCATCATCTTCGCCGCGCTGTATCTGGTGGCCGCGGTGCTGGTGCGATTCCTGAAGCTCCCTGAGGAAACCGAGAAGGCACTCGCGAGCGACGGCAGCTTGCAAGATGTCGAAGAAAGGGTCAGCACGGCGTGAACGAGCAGGTCTCGGTCGGCATCGACGTCGCCACCGCGGGGGTTCGCGCCTTCGCGGTGCGCGACGGCTCGGTCCTCGCCACCGCATCGGCGTCGCTGCCGGCACCGGTGCGCGCGGACGGTGGCCGCAGCGAACAGGATCCGTCGGCGTGGTGGCCCGCGGTCGGTTCGGTGCTGAACGAGGTCACGGCCGCGCTGCCCGGCCGCGGCGCGGAAGTCTCGGCGGTGGCGATCGCGGCGACGTCCGGAACGATCGTCGGAGTCGACGCCGCGGGCGAACCGGTGACGCCCGCGTTGATGTACGACGACCGGCGCGGAGCGGATTACAACGCGAAAGCCGTCGAACTCGGCGCCGGACGGTGGCAGAAACTGGGTTCGAGCGTCTCGCCGACCGCGGCACTCGGCCGGATCGCCTGGCTGGCCGAGCACACCGAGGCGGTCGCCGTCCGGCACACGCCGGAGATGATCGCGGCGAAACTGACCGGACATCCGGTCGCAGCGGATTGGTCGCACGCACTCAAAAGCGGTTACGACCCGTTGGCTGGGGAATGGCCGTCCGAGGTATTCGCCGGTCTGGGCGTCCCAGACGGAATGCTGCCGCCGGTGGTCGCACCGACGAGCGTGCTCGGCGAAATCTCGGTGCCGGTCGCCGGGTTGCCTGCCGGATGTCTCGTGGTGGCAGGCATGACAGACGGATGCGCGGGACAACTCGCCGCAGGCGCGGTCGAACCAGGGCGATTTGTGGGAATCCTCGGAACCACCTATGTCCTGAAGGGTGTTACGGAATCGCTCGTGCCGGATCCCACCGGAGTCATGTACAGCCACCGCCATCCAGACGGCTGGTGGCTGCCAGGCGGTGCGTCGAACACTGGCGGCGAGTCCGTTGCGGACAGTCCGCGGCTAGCCGAGTTGGATGCCGCCGCCACTGCGCGCGGTCCGGCCGAGGTTGTGGCTTTCCCGTTGCGGCGCAAGGGAGAACGTTTTCCCTTCGCCCATGGTGACGCCGAGGGTTTCGTTCTCGGCACGCCAGCCGACGACGTCGAGCTGCATCGGGCGCGATTGGAAGGGGTCGCCTTCCTGGAACGACTCGCCCTGGACCATTTGCGGCGTCTGGGGGTCCCGGTCCGCGAACCGCTCCTTGCGGCGGGCGGTGGCAGCAAAAGTCCTTTGTGGACGCAGATCCGGGCCACAGTGAGCGGGCTTGGGTTGCAAGTCGCACCGCAAGCAGAAACGGGCTACGGCGCAGCACTCCTCGCGGCGGCGGGGTGCACGTCGGGTGGGCTGAGTGCGGTGTGCAAGGGAATGCCGGTGGGGTCGTTGATTGAGCCCATGCCCGGTGAGTCGGCGGCGATGTTGGTTTCGTACCAACGGTTTTGCCGTGAGCTGCGAGATCGTGGCTGGATTGACGACGAGCTGTTCACCGTGGCGGCGGGGTGATGCTGCTGGGAATTTTGCGCAGCTGACTGGGACTTGGACCCGATCGTGGGCACTGCCGGTCGGTTGAGACGAGACAGGTCGAGTGTCTGGAAGCCGCGGGCGGGGTTGGAAGGCGCGGGGCCGGTCTGGCAGTCCGGCCAGCAAACTGGCGATTCTCGTCGCCGACGAGCTCGCCCAAACGCCAACGAGAGCGGCGAGCTCGGAGCCTTGCGCGACCGGCAGCTGAACGAGCCATCAGCGCGGCGAAGTCAGCAGGTCTGCAGGCCGAGGCCGAGCTAGAGCGGCGACGCCAGCGGATTCGCAGCCGAGGCCGAGCCAACCCGGCCACGCCAACAGGCCCGCACGTCGAAGCTGAACCAGCCCGGCGAGGTCAGCAGATTCGCACGCCGAAGCCGTGCCAGCCCATCACACCAGCAGACCCGCACGCCGCAGCCGAACCAGCGCGGCCAAGCCAACCGATTCGCGGCCGAAGCCGAACCAGCCCGGCGAAGTCAGCAGATTCGCAGGCCGAAGCCGATCCGGCCAAGCCAGCAGGCCCGCACGCCGAAGCCGAGCCAAACCGACCACGCCAGCAAACTGGCGGGCCAGAGCCAAGTGCAAGGGCGCGGGCGAGTCAGCCCGGTCGCTCGCGAGTTGGGCTAGTCGAGACGGCTGGGCTGGCTCGGACGGTGCGGTCGAGGTGGTTAGCTGCGGCCTGCGCGCGGGCGGCCGGGGCGGCGGCCGTTGCCGTTGCTGCGCGGGGTCGGCGGTTCAGAGGACTTGGCCGTTTGCTGCTGCCCCGCGGGCGACTGGGTGTCTGAGCGCGGGGTCGGCTGGGGCAAAGGCGGTGCGGACGAGCCGGTTGCTGATGGGGCGTCGGTCGGCGAGGTGGTTGATGGCTGGGAAGGTGCGTCAGCCGATGAAGACGTCGAGGTCTGCCCCGGCGCGGCAGTTCCGGAAGGAGCATCCGTCGGCGACGGAGCGGAGCCTTGCCGAGAAGCGGAAGTCGGCGACGAGGCGGAAGCTTGCGGCGGAGCGGAAGCGGCGTCCTCTTCCTGCGACCCGAGGAAGCGCAACGCCTCCTGGACAGCTTCGTTGGTCGCAGCGATCCGGTCCGCGACCTTGGTGCGCAAGTCCAGGGCCAGGGTGCGCGATTCGGTGGCTTCGGTTTGCTTTTGGAGAGCGTCGGCGAGGGCAGTCTCTGCCTGCGCCTTCTTGATGGCGATCTCTTCCGACGCTCGACGGTCGGCCTCGGCTCGGGCTTGGGCGGCGGCCGCTTCGGCAGCGGCGTCGGCTTCGGCGCGGCGTCGGGTGGATTCCTCGTCGGCGGCTTGGCGGGCGGCTTCGGCTGCGGCGTCTGCCTCGGCGCGGGCCTGGGCGGCGGCTTCGTCGGCTTCGGTGCGGATGCGGAGGGCTTCGGCGTCCTTCTCGTCGCGGATGCGGCGGGCTTCGGCGTCGGCGGCTAGGCGGGCGTGCTGGGCTTCCGCATCCGCCTTGGCACGGGCTTCGGCGGCCGCCTCGTCGGCCTGGGTGCGGGCAGTCAAGGCAGCCTGATCGGCTTCGGCGCGGGCTGCTGCGGAGGCCTGGTCTGCCTCGGCGCGGGCGCGGTCGGCGGCTTCGGTGCGGGACGCGATTTCGGCGTCGGCCGCAGCCGTGCGGGTGGTGATGTCCTCGTTGGCCGCTGCGGTGCGGGTGGCGATATCCGCGTCGGCGGCGGCGGTGCGCGTCGCGATGTCTTCTTCTGCGGCGGCTAGGCGGGTCGCGATCTCCGAATCAGCCGCGGCGGTCCGAGTGGCGATGTCTTCGTTCGCCGCTGCGGTGCGCGTGGAAATGTCCTCATCGGCTGCCGCGGTGCGGGTCGCGATATCCGAATCGGCTGCGGCCGTCCGGCTTGCGATGTCCTCATCGGCAGCCGCAGTCCGCGTCGCGATGTCTTCGTTTCCTGCCTTCAGTCGCGCTTCCAAGTCCGCCAGGCGGGTCGCGATCTCCTCGTCCGCTGTGGCCGTCCGGCTCGCGATGTCCGCTTCCGCGGCGGCGATCCGGGACTCCAGATCCGCTTGTCGCGCAGCCAGGTCCTGCTCCGCAGCCGCGACGCGGGCGTCCAGGGCCTCCGAGCGTGCGGCCAAGTCGGCGTGGGTCTCCGCTAGCAAACGCTGGCGTTCCGCTTCCGCTTCTTTGGCCGCTTTGTCCGCTGCCCGTTGGGTTTCGTGGGCGTAGCGGTCCGCTTCAGTACGCGTCGAGGACGCGTCCGCTTCCGCGGAGCGGCGCAGGTCGGCGATTTCCTCCTCCGCCAGCTGCACCATCATCCGCACGCGCTCGGAGATCGCGCCGGCACCGGCCGGGCTCGAGGTGACTCGGACCAGTGCGGCCTTCGCCTCGGACAGCTCCGACTGGGCTGTCGTCAGGGCCTTCGTGAGTTCGCCGGCGGTGGCCACCGCCTCGTCGCGGCCGTGGGAGGTCGTCTTGAGTTCGCTGGTCAGCTGGGCGATGCGGGTGTCGACCTGGTGCGGGTCGTATCCCTTCCGGGTAACAGCAAAGGCGGGGTGCTGCGGCTTCTCGGGCGCGACCATCGGGCCACCTTAGTGATCCGGGCACCTGCGGCACGTACCGCCAAACGGCTGTATTACGAAGCGCGAAACCCGACGTCACGCATGGCATCCTGTCCCCCGACGTACCGCGCGGGCGAACGGGGCAGACGCATGGACCTTTCAGCCATCGCCGCCGACCTGGCCGCGCACTGGCACGTGTACGCGACCATGCCGTTCATCGCGGCGCTCATCGGCTACCTGACCAAACGCGTCGCGATCGAGATGATGTTCCGGCCGCTCGAGTTCCGCGGCATCCGGCCCTTCCTCGGCTGGCAGGGCGTCATCCCGGCCAACTCCCGGCGGATGGCCACCACCGCGGTCGACCTGCTCACCAAAAACCTCCTCGACCCACGCGAGGTCTTTGCCCGGCTCGATCCGGAGGAAATGGTCGCGCAGCTGGAAGAACCGCTGCTGAAGGCGGTCGACGAGGTCACCCGCGAGGTGTTCGAGACTTACCAGCCGCGGTTGTGGGAAATGCTGCCCGCACGCGCGCAGCAACTGCTGGTGGACCGCGTCCGCGCGCAGGCGCCCGTCGTCGTGAAGCGGCTGATGCGGGAAGTGGCGTCGAATGTGGACGAAGTGCTCGACGTCAACGACATGCTGATCAACGCCATGGTCCGGGACAAATCGCTCACCTGCCGGCTGATCCGCGAGGTCGCCGCGCCCGAGTTCCGGTTCATCGCGCGCAGCGGAATCGGCTTCGGATTCGTCATCGGGCTCGTCCAGCTCATCGCGTGGGCGTTCACGAAACAACCGGTGATCATGCCGATCTTCGGTTTCGTCACGGGCTTCGTCACGGACTGGCTCGCGCTCAAAATGATCTTCTACCCTCGCCAGCCGCGCCGGTTCTTGTTCTTCACCTGGCAGGGCATGTTCCAGAAACGCCGCGCGCAGGTCGCCGCGGACTACGGCGCGTTGATCGCGGAGGAAGTCCTCACCGCGGGGAACGTGCTGGAAGCCGTCCTCACCGGACCGCGTGCGGACAAGCTGTTCGCGCTTGTCACGCGGGAGGTCCAGCGGACCGTCGACGCGCAGGCGGGCCTGGCGAAACCGCTGGTCGCCCTGGCTGTCGGCGGGCGCGAGTATCAGCAGATGAAGCAGGCCGCGGCGGAGAAGGCCATCGCGTATCTGCCGGAGACCGTGAAGCACGTCGAGAGTTATGCGACCGACGCGCTCGACGTCCGCAACACCATCGTCGAGAAGATGCAGCAGCTGACGCCCCTGGAGTTCGAGGGCATTCTCCGGCCGGCGTTCAAACAGGACGAATGGAAACTGATCGCGGTCGGCGCGGTCATCGGCGGCCTCGTCGGCGAACTGCAGGTGCTGCTCTTGCTCCACTAGTGCGCGGGTTACCGTTCCGTAGGCAACACGGAGGGGACGCGCGTGCACACATTCGCCGAGCACTGGCCGGTGTACGTCTCCATGCCGTTCATCGCGGCGCTGATCGGCTACGTCACCAAGCGCGTCGCCATCGAGATGATGTTCCGGCCGCTCGAATTCGTCGGACTGCGGCCCTTCCTCGGCTGGCAGGGCGTGCTGCCCGCGAACGCCGAGCGGATGGCGACGACCGCGACCGAAATGCTCACCACCAACCTCGTCGACCCGAAGGAGATCTTCGCCCGGCTCGACCCGGAGCAGGTCGCGAGGGAGATCGAACAGCCGCTGCTGCGCGTGGTCGAGGACGTCACCCGCGAGGTGATGGAGACCTACCAGCCGCGGCTGTGGGAAATGCTGCCGTCCGGCGCGCAGCAACTGCTGCTGAAACGCGTGCAGGCCGAGGCTCCGCGCGCGATCACGAAGATCATGCGCGAGATTTCCCAGAACATCGAGGACGTGCTCGACCTCAAGCACATGGTCGTCACGAACCTGGTGCGCGACAAGGCTTTGCTGAACCGGCTGATCCGCGACATCTCGCGGCCGGAAATGCGGTTCATCGCGCGTTCCGGCCTCTGGTTCGGGTTCATTCTCGGCTGCGTGCAGCTGCTGGTGTGGTCGCTGACGAAGTCGCCGATCGTGCTGCCGCTGTTCGGGCTCGGAATCGGCTGGCTGACCGACTGGCTCGCGCTCAAAATGATCTTCCTGCCGCGCGAGCCGAAACGGTTCTTCGGCTTCTACAACTGGCAGGGCGTGTTCCAGAAGCGCCGCGACGAGGTGGCCGCCGATTACGGCGACATGATCGCGCGCGAGATCATCACCGTGCCGAATCTGCTGGAAGCCGTGCTGCGCGGCCCGAAATCGGACCGGCTGTTCTCGCTGATCAGCCGCGAGGTGCAGAAGACGATCGACGCGCAGGCCAGCGTCGTGAAGCCGTTCGTCGCGATCGCGGTCGGCACGAAGCGATTCCAGGAAATGAAGCAGGTCGCCGCCGCGAAGGCCGCCGAGCGGGTGCCGGACACGATCCGGCACGCGGAGACGTACGCGATCAACGCGCTCGACGTCCGCAACACGATCGTGGACCGAATGCGCCGGCTCAGCCCGCTCGAGTTCGAGCAGCTGCTGCGGCCCGCGTTCCGGCAGGACGAATGGAAGCTGATCGCGGTCGGCGCGGTGATCGGCGGGCTCGTCGGCGAACTGCAGGCGTTGCTGCTCCTCGGTTAGCCCGCGCACGCGATACGGTTTCCTTCCGGAACGGGGGAGGGAGACCCGGTGAACGCGGTGCTGGACGACCTCGCGCGGCACTGGCCGGTGTACGTCTCGATGCCGTTCGTCGCCGCGCTGATCGGCTACGTCACCAAACGCGTCGCGATCGAGATGATGTTCCGTCCGCTCGAATTCGTCGGCATCCGGCCGTTCCTCGGCTGGCAGGGCGTGGTGCCGAAGCACGGCGGCCGGATGGCCGCGATCGCGACCGACCTGCTCACCGCGAACCTGCTCGACATCGAGGAGGTCTTCGCCCGCGTCGACCCGGTGATCATCACCCGCGAACTCGAGCAGCCGCTGCTGCGCGCGGTCGACGGGATCGCCCGCGACGTGCTCGAACAGCATCATCCGCGGCTGTGGGAGGTCATGCCCACGCTCGCCCAGGAACTGCTGATCAAGCAGGTGCAGGCCAGCACGCCGCAGCTGGTGCGGGAGTTCCTCGACGAGGTCCGCGACAACCTGGACGAGGTCCTCGACGTCCGGCACATGACCGTCGAACGGCTCACCCGCGACCGCGCGCTGCTGGTCCGGCTGATCCGCGAGACGTCCCGGCCGGAGATGACGTTCATCGCGCGCGCCGGGATCGTCTTCGGCTTCGTGCTCGGCCTGGTCCAGGCCCTGGTGTGGGCGTTCACCCGGCAGCCGCTGGTGCTGCCGATCTTCGGCGGCGCGATCGGGCTGTTCACCGACTGGCTGGCGATCAAGATGATCTTCCTGCCGCGCGAGCCGGTGCGGCTGGGCCGGGTCATCCTGCAAGGCAAGTTCCAGCGACGGCGCGCCGAGGTCGCCCGGCAGTACGGCGAACTGGTCGCCAACGAGGTGCTGACCGTCCCGAATCTGCTCGACGCCTTGCTGCGCGGCCCGAAGTCGGACCGGCTCGTGGCGATGGTCGAACGCACTGTCGGGCACGCGGTGGACGCGCAGGTCAGCGCCGCGAAACCGGTGGTCGCGCTCGCCGTCGGGGCGCAGCGGCTGCAGGAGATGAAGCATGCCGCGGCGCAGCGGGCGCTGGCCGAGATGCCGTTGACCGCGCGATACGCCGAGGGGTACCTGACCGAGGCGATGGACGTGGCGAAGATGGTGGAGCAGCGGATGCTCGCGCTGACGCCGCTGGAGTTCGAGGGCTTGTTGCGGCCGGCGTTCCGGCAGGACGAGTGGAAGCTGATCGCGGTCGGCGGCGTGATCGGGTTCCTCGTCGGCGAGTTGCAAGTCCTCCTCATGCTCGGCTGACTTTTCGGTGGTTGTTCGCGCCGGGCTCACTCGAACTGGCTAACCTCAGTGACGTGTCCGAGCCACCGCAGCTGCCCGCAGTCCACGAGGCCTACCTGCCCCGCGAGCACGCGCTGCATCGCCCGCGGCACGGCAAACGGCAGCTGACCGCGCTGGTCAGCGCCCTGTTGTTCTTCGTGACGCCGACCCTGCTGTGGGTCGTCGGGGTCCGGCCGAGCGAGATCGAAAACCACAAGCTCGCCGGGTTCCCCAGCCTTGGCGAAGGCTTCAAGTTCTTCACCAACCTCCCCAAATGGGCGACCGACCAGCTGTCGTTCCGGGCCGGCGCGATCAACGCGGCGAACGGGATCAGCGAGGGTGTCTTCGGCGAAGCAGCACCGCTCGACCAGGGTTCCGCGTCGAACTCCGGCCCGATCCCGGCCCCGCCGCTGCAGCAGCCGGGCGCGCCGAACACCGGCCCGTCGACGCCGAGCGGACCGGGTTCCAGCCAGGCCGGATACCGCAAGGTCGTGCAGGGCACCGACGGCTGGCTGTACTACGGCTACGACTCCGAAGCGAAGTGCACGCCGACCCAGGACATCGACACCACGATGAAGCGGATCGACGAACTGCGCGCGGCGGTCGAGGCATCGGGCCGGAAGTTCGTGTTCGTGGTGACGCCGGACAAGACGACGATGGTGCCGCAGTTCCTGCCCGCGAGTTACCCGGGCAAGGAATGTTCGCAGGCCGCCTCGCCGAACGACTGGTACAAGATCACCACCGAAGGCCACTCGCTCGACCTGCGCCCGCAACTGGCCGCCGAAGCGGCCAGGGTCGGCCACCCGATCTACGCCCCCAACGACACCCACTGGCGCGACGAAGGCGGCCTCGTCCTCACGCGCGCACTCGCCGACACGATCAAGCCGGGCGCGACGAACAGCTGGCTGAGCGCCCCGGACGGCCAGTACGACGCGGTCGCGGACCTGCCGCTGCTGCTCGGCCAAACCGGCGTCAAGACGAACACCCGCTACAACCTGCGCCCGGACGGCGTCACCGACCGCGCGGGGGAATTCATCGGCAGCATCGACCAGCCGGTGCACCGCTCGGCCCCGCCGATCGTCGGCACGATCGACCAGCCGACGCTGGTTTACGGGGACTCGTTCAGCCTCGCCTCGTCGCGGTATCTGGAGGCGGCGTTCACGAACCTCACGTATTTGGCGTATTCGACGGACAAGACACCGCAGTCGCAGGCGGTGGACCAGTTCGTGAACTCGCACGTGGTGGTGCTGCAGGCGGTGGAGCGGAATGTGGCTGGCGGGTTGGTGCCGTTTACGGATGAGGGCTTTATCGCGGCGGTGAAGACGGCGTTGGCTCAGCATCCGATCCGGTAGCGGACGGACTGGCTTGGCGGTGTGCCAGGAGTGCGGCTAGGTGCTGGTCGCTCCACTCGCGCATGGCGTCGATGACCGGCAAGAGGCTGCGGCCGAGTGCGGTCAGCTCGTAGGTGACGTGGGGCGGGTTGGCCTGGTGATCGGTGCGGGTGATGAGGCCGTCGCGGGCCATGTCGCGAAGGGTTTCGGTCAGGACTTTGGCGCTGCTGGCGCCCAGGGTTTGCTTCAGGTCGCTGAAGCGGCGTGGGCCGTCCAGCAGTGCGACGACGACCATTCCGGTCCACTTTCCGCCGACGTGGAAGGGGAAGGCGGCCATCGGGCACGCCGGGTCCATCCGAGCGTCGGCAGCCATCTCGCCAGCCTCCGGTTTCGTTGAAGTAACCAGTTTCCCGTGGATACCGTCCAGCTCATGGTGCCCGAACAGCGAAACAGCCCGCTCGTGGTTTTCGGCGCTGGCGGCCGAGCCGGGCTTGCCGTCGTCGCGGGCGATCTGACCGACTCGGACAGCGTCTCGAGCGTGGTGCCAGGCAAGGTCGCGGGACTGGTGAACGCGGTGACACCGTTTACTGCCCCGCCCGAATCGTTCGCCGACTTCGACCCCGATTACTACGTGCGCCTAGTCAGGAACCTCGCTCAGGTCGCGCGCGAATCCAGGGTGATCGAAATCGGACTCGCCGCGACTCTGCGCACCGCCAGCGGCCGAGTGTACGAAGACCCCACAGCCTTTCCCGCTTCCTTGCGTCCCTTCGCCGAAGCACGGATGAACGGCCTGGCCTCCTGGCAGGAAACTACAAAGGTGGATTGGCTAGTCATCACACCGCCGCCCGGGTTGTCGCTCGAAGCACCCGCGACCGGCGAGTACCGCCTTCGCGGAGACGTGCTCGATCCTCAAGCAGCGTCGATCCCGTTGTCCTACGCGGACCTCGCGACCGCTGTCCTCGATCAGGTCGAAAAGCCCACCGTCACTCGCCAGCAGGTGACCGTCTACGGCTAACCGACCGGAACCGGGGCCGCTTCCACTGGGCTAGTCCGCACTCCGCGTCGGCGGTCGCGGACCCACGCGATCACCCGGCACACCAGATAAATCAAGAACGAAATCGAAGTCACGAACGCACTCACCGGCAGCCCCGGGGCGAGCGACAAGACGATTCCGCCCAGTGCGGCGACCTCCGCGAACACCACCGACAGCACCGTGGCGCGCAAGGGGCTGGCCGTCACCCGGGCGGCGGCCGCGGCGGGGGTCACCATCAGGGCGACCACCAGGAGCGACCCGACCACCTGCACGCTCAGCGCCGTCGCGACACCGACCAGCAGGGAAAACAGCACCGTCAGCGTCTTGACCGGGACCCCGCGCGCCTCGGCCACCGAGCGGTCGACGCTGGCGAACAGGAGCGGGCGGTAGATCATCGCCAGCACCGCCAGCACCGCCGCGGCGGAGATCACCAATGCGGTCAGGTTCGTGCTGTCCACGGTGATGATCTGGCCGGTGAGAATGCCGAACTTGTTCGCTGACCGTCCTTTGTAGAACGACAGCAGCAGGACGCCCATGCCCAGACCGAAGGACAGGATCACGCCGATCACCGAATCGCGGTCGGCGTCGCGGATTCCCAGGATTCCCAGCAACAGCGCGGCGGCGACGGCGCCGGCCAGTGCGCCGTATTCCACTCCGACGCCCAGCAACAGGGCACCGGCCGCGCCGGTGAAGGCCAGTTCGGACGTGCCGTGCACCGCGAAGGACATGCGGCGCATCACGATCAGCGGGCCGAGCACTCCGGCCAGCAAGCCGAGCACCGCGGCCGCGATCAGGGCGATGCGGACGCTGTCCAGTTCCGAGATCAGCTCCCACGTCTTGGCGAAGTCGAACATGCCGTCCAAGGCTCAGCCCACTGCTTCCTGCTCGTGGTGATGCGGTTCGTCCTCGCACAGCGCGCTCTGCGCACCGGCGATGTGAATCTGCCCGCCGACGCGCAGCACCTCGATCTTCGTTCCGTACAGATCCGACAGCGTCTCCGAGGTCATCACCTCGTCCGGCTTGCCGATTCGGAACTGGCCGTTCACCAGGTACAGCACGCGGTCGACGAACTGCAGGACCGGGTTGATCTCGTGGGTCACGAACAGCACCGCGGACCCGGCTTCGCGCCGGCGCGCGTCGATCAGTTCGCTGACCGCGCGCTGGTGTGCCAGGTCGAGCGACAACAGCGGTTCGTCGCACAACAGCACCGTCGGGTCGCCGACCAGTGCTTGCGCCACTCGAAGTCGTTGCTGCTCGCCGCCAGACAAGCGGCCGACCGGCTGTTTCGCGTAGCGCGTGCCGCCGACGGATTCGATTACCGACGCCACGCGGCGTTTCCGTGCCCGCATTCCGGCCAGGCCTGGACCCCAGCGGTGCCCATCGAGTCCCAGCCCGACCAGGTCGACGCCGCGCAGCGTGAGCGAATCGTCGATCGCGCGCTGCTGCGGGATGTAGCCGACCTTGCGGTTCGCCCCTCCCGGACGCCCGCCCGCGATTTCCACCGTGCCCGCCGACAGCGACTGCATCCCCAGCAGCGCCTTGAGGAAGCTGCTCTTGCCGGAACCGTTCGGACCGAGGACGGCCAGGAATTCGCCCGGCTCGACATCGAGGTCCAAACCGGACCAGAGGGTGCGGTCGCCGAAGGCGAGCCCGGCCCCGCGCACGCGGACCGCGGGGCCGGCTTCCGGAAGCTGGACGGACATCAGCTGTTCAGAGCCCCCGACAGCGAGTCCACATCCTTGGTCATCCAGTCAATGTAGCCCGTGACGTTCGCCGGGAGCGTCTCGGATACGTCGACCACCGCGACCCCGGACGCCTTCGCGTCGGCGACCGCCTGCTTGGTCAGCGGGGTGACCGTCTGCACGTTGTTGACCAGCGCCTTCACCTGCTTCTCCTTGATCAGCTTGGTGAACTCGGAGACCGCCGCGGCGGGCACGTCGGTCTCGTTCTCGATCGCGTCGGAGAAGGCCTTCGGGGTGGCGTCGGCGATATTCGCGGTCTTGAGCAGGTAGTGCGCGACGGGTTCGGTGACGACAACCTTCGTGTTCGGGTGCGCGGTGCCCAGCGCGGACGCCTTCTTGATCAGGCCGTCGAGCTGGCCCTTGAAGGTCTTGGCGTTCTCGTCGAACTTCTGCTTCGACGCGGGCTGGATCTCGCCGAGCGCGGCCGCGACCTGGTCGGCGACCTTCGCGACGCCCGGCAGGTCGTACCAGACGTGCTCGTTCTCCTCGCCCGGCTTGGCGATGTCGTAGGCGACCAGTTTCTTCGCCGAGGCCGCCTCGCCGGAGAGCTTGGTGAAGAACTCGTCGTACCCGCCGCCGTTCGCCAGCGTCAGCTGCGCCTTCTTGGCGGCGAGCGCGTCGTCGGCGGTCGATTCGTACGAGTGCGGGTCAGCGGATGGATCGTGAATGATCGACGTGACCTGCACTTTGTCGCCTCCGACGGCGGACGCGACGCTGCCCCAGACATCGGTGGAGGCGACGACCTTCACCTGGTCGCCCGTGCCCCCTCCCGCCCCGGAACCGGACGAGGACGACGTGCTGGAGCACGCGCCGAGCGCGAACACAGCCAGAGCCGACGCGGCGGCGAGGACGCTCGTGGTGCGGCGGGAAGTCATCGGGCACTCCTGGGTCGAACTGCTAATGGAAACCGTTGTCAGATTCACTTTACCCCATCCGAACGGCGAGCCTCACTCCACCGGGTGGCCGCACGCGCTCTTGATCACCGAGCGGATCGAGACGCTCACCACAGGGGTGTCGCTTCTGGAAAACGATCTGAACCGTTACGGTTTGCGGATGGGCCGTCCTATTCGCACCCGGAGGCAGGCGACATTGGCGTCGCTCGCGGCGGAACTCGGGGTGTCCAGGACCACCGTGTCCAACGCCTACAACCGCCCGGATCAGCTCTCCCCCGAACTGCGCCGCAGGGTGCTCGAGACCGCGCGGCGGCTCGGCTACCCCGGCCCGGACCCGGTCGCGCGCTCGCTGCGCACCCGCAAGGCGGGCGCGGTCGGGCTGCTGCTGACCGAGAACCTCTCCTACGCCTTCCGCGACCCGGCCGCCGTCGGCGTGCTCGAAGGACTCGCGCTGGCCTGCGAGGACGCGGGCGTCGGCCTGCATCTCGTACCGGCCAGCCCCGGTCGCGAGGACCTCGCCGCGGTGCACCGCGCGGGCGTGGACGGGTTCGTCGTGTACTCCGTGCCGGACGACGATCCGCATCTCGCGGCCGTTCTGGAACGACCCGTGCCGACGGTGATCATCGACCAGCCCCGCATCGAAGGCGTGGACCGCGTCGGCCCGGACGACGCGGCCGCCGTCACCCAGCTCGCCGACCATCTCGTGGCGCTCGGCCACCGGCAGATCGGCGTTCTCTGCATGCGGCTCGGCCGCGAGCGCAACGACGACTTCGTGACTTCCGAACGCCAGAGCGGTGCGCACTTCCACGTGCAGCGCACCCGGCTGGAGGCGCTGGCGACGGCGTTTTCCTCGGCGGGCGTCGACTGGGCGACCGTCCCGGTGGTCGAGCGCTTCGACCACACGGTGGACGACGGCGCCTCTGCCGCACGTCAGCTCCTGGACGCGTATCCGCAGGTCACCGCGCTGGTGTGCACCTCGGACATCCTCGCGCTCGGCGCGCTGGCCGAGGCCGCGCGACGCGGGCTGCGAGTGCCGCTCGACCTCACAGTGACCGGGTTCGACGGCATCGCCGAGGCGGAACGCTCCGGCCTCACGACGGTGCATCAGCCGGTGCTGGAGAAGGGCAAGGTGGCCGGACGGCTGCTGCTCAGCTCCGCCGAGCGGGTCGGGCCGAAGGTGATCACGCTGCCGACCGAACTGCGGGTCGGGAGGACGTCGGCGCCGCCGCGGACGGTCGAGGAGCCCTGGTTCGGCGGCTGAGCGGTTCACCCCAGCCTTTGCCGTGATTTCCGGCCCACCGCATTGTGCACGCGGGTCCGGGCCGGTTCCATGGACGCCAACCGCCCGTGTCCCGCGGGGAAGCGCAGGCCGAAAGGTGCCCCATGACCTCCATCGACGTGCTGCTCAAGCGTAATCAGGAAATCGGGAACATCGTTCCCGGCGACCGGTCCTCCCCCAAGCCGTCGCTGCAGGTGTCGATCCTCACCTGCATGGACGCCCGGATCCGGGTGTTCGAGATCTTCGGCCTGCTGCAGGGTGAGGCGCACGTGCTGCGCAACGCGGGCGGGGTGGTCACCGACGACATGATCCGGTCGCTCGCGCTCAGCCAGCGCAAGCTCGGCACCCGCGAGGTGCTCATCGTCCAGCACACCGACTGCGGCCTCTCCACGGTCACCGAGGACGAGTTCAAGGACGAACTGGAGACCGCGACCGGGCTGCGGCCGACCTGGGCGGTCGAGGCGTTCCGCAAGGTCGAGGACAGCGTGCGCACGTCGATGGAGCGCGCCCGGCGCAGCGACTTCCTCCTGCACAACGACAACGTGCGCGGATTCGTCTACGACGTGAAGGCCGGGAGCCTGACCGAGGTCAAGTAAGGGCCGTCGTATTCAATGGCGGGGTGGCAGTAGACACCGATGTTCTGATCGAGTGGTTCGCCGACGTCGG
Organism: Amycolatopsis sp. VC5-11; assembly: GCF_037034185.1. Classification (NCBI taxonomy): domain Bacteria; kingdom Bacillati; phylum Actinomycetota; class Actinomycetes; order Pseudonocardiales; family Pseudonocardiaceae; genus Amycolatopsis; species Amycolatopsis sp. VC5-11. The sequence continues at coordinate 162,648 of NZ_JBAGKF010000001.1, forward strand.
CCGGGACCTGCCCTGGCGGGAGCCGGACTGCTCGGCGTGGGGCGTGCTGGTCAGCGAAATCATGCTGCAGCAGACGCCGGTCTCGCGCGTCCAGCCGATCTGGCTGGAGTGGATGGCTCGCTGGCCGGTTCCCTCGGCGCTGGCCGCGGAGACCACCGGCGAGGTCGTGCGCGCGTGGGGCAAGCTCGGCTACCCGCGTCGCGCGCTTCGGCTGCACGCCGCCGCCACCGTCATTGCCCAGGAGCACGGCGATGTCGTGCCGTCCGATGTAGACACGCTGCTCGCGTTGCCCGGCATCGGCGCGTACACGGCGCGCGCGGTCGCGGCGTTCGCGTACGGCAAGCGCGCACCCGTGGTCGACACTAACGTCCGACGCGTGGTCGCGCGTGCCGTTCATGGCGCGGGCGACGCGGGCCCGGCGTCGAATACTCGCGACATGGCGGACGTCGAGGCGTTGCTGCCCGTCGAGGACGCTCCTGCGGCGAAGCTGTCCGCGGCGTTGATGGAGCTGGGCGCGCTGATCTGCACCGCCCGGTCGCCGAAGTGCGCGGACTGCCCGATTTACGCCGAATGCAAGTGGCAGCACAACGGCCGTCCCGAATACGCCGGTCCCGCCAAGCCGGTGCAGAAGTTCGCCGGCACCGACCGGCAGGTGCGCGGGCTGCTGCTGGACGTTCTGCGCGGCGCCGAGGGGCCGGTCGAGAAGGCTCGGCTGGACCTCGTGTGGCACGAATCGGGCCAGCGCGACCGGTGCCTGGATTCGCTGCTCGTGGACGGTCTGCTGGAGCAAACCCGCGACGGGCTGTTCGCGCTTCCCGGGGAACACTGACGCACTACGACGAAAGTCGGCAAAAAGTTGTCACCCCCGGGGTGTCGGGTTAGCTTTCCCCCGTCGCACTTCCGGGCTGAGGAGTTCCGCATGGGGGAAGCATCGCGTCGTGCCGTCTTGAAGGGCGGCCTCACTGTCACTGCCGTAGGTGCGTTGGGCTTCGCCACGGCGAAATCCGCGGCGGCGGTCACCGCTCCGGTCATCCATTCGACAGCCGAGTGGAACGCCCGGCCCGCGTCGGGCGCGATCGTGGTGGAGAACCACAAGCCGACGTACATCGTGGTGCACCACACCGTCGATCCAGGCAACAACACCGACTACTCGCTGGCGCACGCGCTGCAGATCTCGCGGGACATCCAGAACTTCCACATGGACACCCGCGGCTGGATCGACACCGGCCAGCAGTTCACGAACAGCCGCGGCGGCTTCGTCACCGAGGGGCGGCACCGCAGCCTCGAAATCCTGCGCGGCGGGACGCAGCACGTGCAGGGCGCGAACGTCGCGAACCACAACAGCGAATGCCTCGGCATCGAGAACGAGGGCCTCTACAGCACGGTCGACGTGCCGGTCGCGCTGTGGGATTCGCTCGTGCAGCTGATCGCCTACATCGCGCACCAATACGGCATCACTCCCGAGTTCATCAAGGGCCACCGCGATTTCAACTCGACCGAGTGCTGCGGCCAGGTGCTCTACGACCGGCTCCCGGAGCTGCGCAAAGCGGTCGGCCAGCAGCTCGGCCTGTCTGTCGCGCGCCTTGACGCACCGGAGTGGCCGCTGCTCAAACCGGGTGACACCGGGCCGCGGGTGATGACCGCGCAACGATTCCTGCGCGCCGCCGGGTTCGCCGTGCCCACCGACGGCGTGTTCGGCAAGGCGACCGCGGCCGCCGTGTCCGCGCTGGCCGCTGAGCACGGGCTTTCCCGCGACAGCTGCACCGCGGCTCGCGCCAGCGACGAGTCCGCCTACCTGGGCTCGGACGTCTGGCCGCTGATCGTGCCGGCAGACCGCTCGACCGCCGCGTGGCGCACCGAGCTGGCCCGCTGACCGGGGACGCCTCACGTGTGCCAGCGAGGGCGGCACGCGTGGGGCGTCACAGGCCGGACAGGAACGCCTCCACCGCGCCGCGATAGGTCTCCGGAGCCTCAGCGTGCGGCAGATGCGCCGAACCGGGCACGACCAGGTGCTTCGCGCCCGGTACTCGCGCCGCCACCTCGGCTTGCTGGCCAAGCGGCATCGCGGTGTGCTCGCCCTCGACCAGCAGCAGCGGGCAGCGGATACCGTCCACAATGGACCAATAGTCCCGGCGGCCCCATTCGGCGGCGATCTCGTACAGGTTCTCCAGGTCGGCGATCAGGTGATACCCGTCGTCGCGTTCCTCGACGCATTCGGTGAAGTAGTCGCCCGCGGCGCCGAAGAACTCGCGCACGTGGGCCAGCGATTCGAACGGCACCGGCCAGCTCTCGAAGTAGCCCCGCCAGGTCTCGACGGTGCGTCCGCGCTGGTCCGGGGCGAAATCCTCGCTGACCACCGCGCGCACCAGCTCCGGGTGCTTCGCCGCGGCGGCCCACGCGTGCAGCCCGCCCATCGAATGCCCGATCAGCACGGACGGACCAACGTCGGCCAGCACGTCCGCGACGTCCTCGGCGAACTGCTCGGTGGTCCACGGACCGGTGTGCGGCGCGCGACCGTGCCCGCGGGCGTCGAGGGCGCGCACGCGGCCGTACCGCTTGAGCCATTGCGCGACCGGCCACCACGTGCGAGCGCGGCCCATCAGCCCGTGCAACAGCAAGATCGACACGCCAGGGCGTTCGTCGCCGCCGAAGTCGATCAGGCCTGGTCGCATTAATCCTCCCGGGTTTTCCCGGCTACCTCATCACAAATCTGCCCCTAGGGTGAAGGAATGCGCAGCCGTCAGCCCGCCGTCCTCGCCCTTATCGGCGTGCTTGCGCTGTCCGCGTGCAGCCCGGCCGAACCCGCCGCTCCGCTGCCGCCGATGCATCCCGCACCCGGCGCGAACAGCGCGGGCGACCCGTATTTCCCCGACGACGGCAACGGCGGGTACGACGCTCTGGACTACCACGTCGACGTCAGCTACGACCCGCCGAGCGGCCGCCTCGACGGCGACACCACGGTCGCCGCGAAAGCCACCCAAGACCTCAGCCGCTTCGACTTCGACCTGCGCGGACTGGACGTCGCCTCGGTGGAGATCGACGGGAAACCGGCGAAGTACAGCCGGGAGAAGAACAAACTGGTCGTGACTCCGGCCGAACCGCTGCGGTCGGGCTCGACGTTCCGGACGCGCGTGCGCTATTCGGGTGTTCCGGCGAAAACCCCGCACGACGGCGGTTCGGAGAACGGCTGGGCCCGCTCCGAGGACGGCGGCGCGTACCTGGTCGGCGAGCCGCATTCGGCATCGTTCTGGTATCCGGTCAACGAGACCCCGCGCGACAAGGCGACCTTCACGCTGACCGCGCACGTGCCCACCGGCTGGACGGTGCTGTCCAACGGCCGGGAAAAGGGCACCAGCGCCAAGGACGGCAAAACCACCACGACGTGGGCCGACCCGAATCCGGTGGCCAGCTACCTGACCACGATCGCGATCGACAAATTCACCGTCCAGCGGTCCACGCTCCCGGACGGCACGCCGATCGTCTCCGGCTACGCCCCCGGCGCCGAAGCCCGCGAAGCCACCGGCGACCGGCTGCCGGAGGTGATCTCGTTCTTGGAGAGCAAGTTCGGCAAGTACCCGCAGAGCGCGGCCGGCGGGATCTACCTCGACGAGGACATCCATTTCTCCCTGGAAACGCAAACCCGTCCCACTTATGCGAAATGGGCGGAAATCCTGACCCTGGTGCACGAGAACGCGCACCAGTGGTTCGGCGATTCGGTGTCGCTCAACTCGTGGGCGGACATCTGCCTGAACGAGTGCTTCGCGTCGTACGCGCAGTGGATGTGGGGCGAACGCGAGGGCCAGAACCTGGACGACCGCTACCGCGCGGCCGTCGAGATCACCAAGGGCAGCACGGATTTCTGGGGACAGAAGCTCGTCGACATGGGGCCGGAGCACCTGTTCGAAGGCGCGTACGACAAGGGCATCCTCGCGGTGCACGCGCTGCGCCGGGAACTGGGCGAGCCGGGATTCGAGAAGGTGCTGCATGAGTGGGTGAGCGAGCACCGCAACAGCAACGCTACGTGGGCGGATTTCGAGAAGCTCGTGTCGAAGGTCGCCGGCCGGGACTTGAGCGGCTTCCTCAACGACTGGTTCCACGGGACGAAACTGCCGTCGGACGCCGATCTCTATCCGGGCGGGTTGCGGCCCTGACTGCCGAGCAACGACCTGGTCAGATTGCTGCGGGAGTCGTTCATTTCGGTTAGAGCCGCGCCCAGTTCGGGGTCGCCGACCCGCACTGGTTCGTCGGGCCGGAGCGCCAGTGCGCGCAGGGATGCCCGGCGGAGCAGTTCTTTCATGAACGACGCCGTGACGCCTTCGGTCGCCTCGACCACTGGCGTCAGGTCGGCCGTCAGCTCCAGGTCACGCGAGTAGAGCCGCAGCAGCGCTTCGCGTCCGGCGGCGTCCGGCAGCGGCACCTCCACTGCCAGGTCGACTCGGCCGGGACGGTCGGCCAGCGCTTTCTCCAGGCTGCTTGCCCGGTTGGTGGTGAGCAGAAAGGTGACATCCGCGTCGCCGCCGACGCCGTCCATCGCGTCGAGGAGGCTGAACAACAGCGGCGTCGGGCCGTGCGCGAGGTTGCGGTCCTCGGCGATCAGGTCGACGTCCTCAAGCACCATGACGCTCGGCTGCAGCCGGCGCGCCAGCGAAGCGGCTTGCGAGATGAACCGCATCGCGGCACCGGTCAGGATCACGACTGTGCAGTCCGGAAGCTGGCCCATCAGGTACCGCACGGTGTGCGTTTTCCCGGTGCCGGGCGGGCCGTGCAGCAGCAGGCCGCGCTTCAGGTGCTGACCCGCCTCGGCCAGCCGCGCGCCGTGTTTCGCGATGCCGAACGTGTGCCGTTCGACCGCTTCGAGGACTCCCGCTGGCAGCACCACGTCTTCTTTGCGCAGCTCCGGCCGCGGCAGGAAGGTGACCAGCTCGTTGTTGCGGTGCTCGCTCAACCCGAACGCGATCACCTGGCCGCGCAGCACATCGTGCTCGGTCATCAGCGCTTCGATGCGGTCCCGGGTTTCGGTGGCCGCCCGCCGGTCCTCGGCGATCACCTCGAGCCGGCAGCTCACCTGGCCGTACTGCGGGGCCGAGCCGCGCACGCCGACCAGCACCGGCGAACCGTCCGGCGCGACCGTGCCGATCAGCCCCAGCTGGACGACGTCCGCCGCCTCGTCCGGGCCGACGGCGACCGTCGCGTAGTCCACCGCGCCCAGCTCGTAATGGCCGTGCTGTTTGGCCGTGACCAGCATGCCGACCAGGTCTTCATGGCCGCGCAGGCCGCCGGCGATGCCGAACCAGTCGGTGCCGATCCCGTGCTCCGCGAGGTACGCGTCGACGCCCGCCTGGATGGTCGCGTGCTCCCAGTCCTCGAAGTTGCGCGTGACCACCAGCGCCTGCGCGAGCGGCACGCCGAGGTGCCCGGTGACGCGGTCGATCAGCTCGTTCGAACCGGCCGAACCGACGGACTCGGCCGCGGCTTTCACGAGGCGCTGCAGGTTGCGGGCCAATTCGGTGCCAAAGACTTCGTCGTCCCCCATGTGAGCAGAGTGGCACGAACCGCGAAACCAGGCCAGGCGTAAGTACCCTGGAGCCATGGCAGTGGTCAAGATCAACGCAATCGAGGTCCCCGAAGGCGCCGGCCCGGAGTTGGAGAAGCGGTTCGCCGCTCGGCTGCACTCCGTCGACAACCAGGAGGGCTTCCTCGGCTTCGAGCTGCTTCGCCCGGTCGCGGGCGAGACGCGCTACTTCGTCTACACGAAGTGGGAAACCGAGGAGCACTACCAGGCCTGGGCGGGCGGTCCGGCGCGCGAGGCGCACGCTGGCGAGCGCAAGAACCCGGTGTCGACCGGTGCGAACCTGCTGGAGTTCGAGGTCGTGCAGGCATCGAAGCCGGGTGAGTGACGAACTCGCCCGCGCCGCCGAGCTGATCTCGGGTGCCGGCGCGCTGCTCGTGTGCGCCGGCGCCGGGATGGGCGTCGACTCCGGTCTGCCCGATTTTCGTGGCGGGGAGGGGTTTTGGCGGGCTTATCCGCCGTACACCGGGCTCGGGCTGCGGTTCGAGGAGCTGGCCGACCCGCAGCATTTCGCCTCGGACCCGGAGCTGGCCTGGGGTTTCTACGGGCACCGGCTCGACCTGTACCGGAGGACGGTGCCGCACCGCGGGTTCGGTCTGCTGCTCGAACGCGGGCTCGCGAAACCTGGCGGCGTGCGGGTCTTCACGTCCAATGTGGACGGACAGTTCCAGGCGGCGGGCTTCCCGCACGTCGCCGAGGCGCACGGGTCGATCCACCATCTGCAGTGCCTGGCCGGGTGTTCGCGGGAGATCTGGTCGGCCGCGGACGTCGCGGTCGATCTGGACGAGGCGACCATGCGCGCCCGGCCGCCGTTGCCGTCGTGTCCGCGTTGCGGCAGCCTCGCCCGGCCCAACATCCTGATGTTCGGGGATTTCGACTGGGTTCCGGACCGCAGTCAGGAACAGCTCGACGAACTGGCGGCGTGGCGGCGCGCGCACCGTGACGCGGTGGTGGTCGAAATCGGTGCCGGGCAAGCGGTTCCGACCGTGCGCCGGTATTCCGAACTCGCCAGCGCGGCCACGGGCGCGCTGATCCGGATCAATCCGCGCGAACCGCAGATCCGCCACGGACGCGGGATTTCGATCCCCGCCGGAGCGCTGGAGACGCTGGTCAAGCTCGTTTGAGCTCCAGCAACGGGAACGGACGACCGTCCGGATCCGTTTCCTGCCTGCCGACTACCTCGAACCCGTGGTGCAGATAGAAACCGACCGCCTGCGGGTTCTGCTCGTTCACGTCCAGCGTGAGGCCCGGGAAACGGTCCAACGCCGCCCGCAGCAATGCCGACCCGACCCCGCGACCGCGGAAATCGTCGTGCACGAACAGCATTTCCAGCTTTCCCTCGGCGATCCCGGAGAAACCGGCCGCGATTCCGTCGACCTCCGCCACGGTCAACTCCACTTCCGGGAAGTAGACCGGGACACGCGTGGCGTAGTACTCGACGTCCGACGGCGCCAGGAAATGGTGCGTTGCCTCGACGGCACTGCGCCAGATCTCCAGCAGCCGCGGGTATTCGGCTTCCCCGCTGCTCGGCCGCAAGGTCGTCATGGCAGTTGCACCTCCGCGTAAACCGCCCGGTGATCGCTTCCGGGCACATCGAACACTTGGTAATCCCGGATCGCGACCCGGCGGTCCACCAGCACGTGATCCAGCGGCACGAGCGGGACCGCCGACGTCGACCAGGTCGGGATCAGGCCGTCGCCGCGCGCCTCCGCCGCGTCGACGTACCCGCGGGACAGCACCGTCCGCAGCGCGGCGTGGTCGAGGGTGGCGTTGAAATCGCCTGCCACGACACGCAGGCCGTGCTCGCCGATGGCGCGCGACAGGTCCCGCATCTGCTGCTCCCACTGGTAATACCCGGAATCCGGCGAACGCGGATGCGCCGCCACGATCTCCAACGTCGTTCCGCCGCCGAGATCCGCCGCCGCGCCGGGCTGATTCTGAACCGAATCACCAGTGTAATCCTGCTCGGCAAGCGGATATCGCGACACGATGCCCGAACCGTCCACACCGGACGCCGGATGGAGCACGCGGTACGGCAGCGTCTGGAAGAGCCCGGCCTTCTCCAGTCCGGACATCGCGGCGGGCGTCATCTCCACCAGGTTCAGCACGTCGACCCGCTGCTCCCGGACCAGCCGCACGAGCGCCGCGGGATCGGCCTGGCCGAGGTAGAGGTTGGCCGCCAGCACGCGCACCGTCTTCCCCTGCGCCGCGGGCTGGTCGTCGGACATCACCCGCGGCGCGACGAACACCGCCAGCAGCGCGGACAACGCGAGCGCGACGCCGCCGACCCACCAGCGCCGCAGCACCAGCGCGAGCGCGGCGAGCAGCACGCCGTAGATGACGACGTACGGGGTCAGCGCCAGCAGCGCGGTCAGGTACCAGCTGCTGCCGTCCCAGCCGATCGTGCGCAGCAAGGCCACTGTGAACAGCGGCAGTCCGACCAGCACGAGCAGGCCCGTGACCAGCCGGGTTCGCGTCCGCGCCTCCATCACCATGATCCAGAGTATGCCGGGCAGGCGCTGACAGGTCCGTGTCAGCGCCGTGTGCGCGGCTTGCCAGCGCCTCCGTCCACTGTGTGCTTGAGCGACACAGGAGGAGGCGTCATGTCGCACGCGATCCAGGCCGAGGGCCTGGTCAAGCATTTCGGGGAGACGAAGGCGCTGGACGGGGTGGACCTCGAGGTCCCGTTCGGCAAGGTGGTCGGGGTGCTCGGGCCGAACGGCGCGGGCAAGACAACCGCGGTCCGCATCCTGGCGACCCTGCTGAGACCCGACGCGGGGCGGGCCACGGTCGGGGGTTACGACGTGGTCCGCGACCCGGTCCGGGTGCGCGGGCTGATCGGGCTCACCGGGCAGTACGCGTCGGTGGACGAGGACCTGAGCGGCACCGAGAACCTGGTGCTGATCGGGAAGCTGCTCAACCTGTCCCGGGCTGACGCGCGGGCGCGGGCGGCCGAACTGCTGGAGCGGTTCGAGCTGACCGACGCGGCCAAGCGGCCGATCCGGACGTACTCCGGCGGCATGCGGCGCAGGCTCGACCTGGCGGCGAGCCTCGTCGGCCGCCCCGCCGTGCTGTATCTGGACGAGCCGACCACCGGACTCGACCCGCACGCACGCAACGAGGTGTGGGCGGTGGTCCGCAGCCTTGTCGCCGACGGCGCGACTGTGCTGCTCACCACGCAGTACCTGGAGGAGGCCGACCAGCTGGCGGACCGGATCACCGTGTTCGACCACGGCCACGTGGTCGCCGACGGCCGCGCCGACGAGCTGAAGCGGCGGGTCGGCGGGCAGACGCTGCAGGTGCGGCCGACGTCGCTGAGCGACCTCGACGAGGTCGACCGCATCCTGGCCGAGCTCACCGGAGCCCGCCCGGTCCGCGACGACGCCACCGGGCTGCTGACCGCACCGGTGTCCGACCCGGTCCTGCTGTCCACGCTGGTGCGCCGGCTCGACTCGGCGGGCATCACCTCCGACGAACTGGCGCTGCGGCTGCCCAGCCTCGACGAGGTGTTCCTCGCGCTGACCGGACACGCCGCCGAAGAGCCGAAGCCCGAACGCGAACTCGAAGGGAGCCGGTCGTGACCACCGCGACCGCCGTGGCGGCCCCGCCCCGGCACATCAGCCCGGTCCAGGGCGCGAAGCACGCGTTTTCGCTTGCCTGGCGGGGAATCCTGAAGATCCGCAAGAACCCGGAACAGCTGGCCGACGTCACGCTGATGCCGATCATCTTCCTGCTGATGTTCACCTACCTGTTCGGCAACGCGCTGGGCGGTTCGATCGAGAACTACCTGCAGTCGTTCGTGCCCGGCCTGATCGTGATGAACGTGCTGCAGGCCTCGCTGACGGTCGGCACTCAGCTCAACACCGACATCACCAAGGGCGTCTTCGACCGCTTCCGCTCCATGCCGATCGCCCGCTCGGCGCCATTGGTGGGCGCGGTGCTGGCGGACCTCGTGCGGTACGTGGTGTGCCTGACGGTGCTGCTGACCGTGGCGACCGTGATGGGCTTCCGCGTGCAGACCGGTCCCGGGGAGTTCGTCCTCGCGATCCTGCTGGCGATCGCGTTCGGCCTGTGCTTCTGCTGGGGTTCGGTGTTCGTCGGGATGCTGATGAAGTCCCCCGGCGCGGCGCAGGGCGTGATGTTCGTCTTCATCATGCCGCTGACCTTCGGCAGCAACGTGTTCCTCCCGACGGCCACGATGCCGGGCTGGCTCAAAGCATGGGCGGACATCAGCCCGGTGAGCCTGATGTCCGACGTGATGCGCGGCCTGCTCAACGGCGGCGCCGCGTACGGCGGCTCCCTGCTGGGCGCGCTGGCGTGGATGGCCGGTGCGGTCGTGGTGTTCTTCCCGCTCGCGACGTGGGCCTACCGCAAGCGGGTCTGAGGGCGTCCCGCACGGGGGTGTGGACGCTGTGGGTGAGTGTCTGTGTCCGGGTTCCACAGCCGGGCACAGACACTCACTTTTTTATGGCGAGCAGCCGGCGCAGTGCGGTCGGGGTGTGCCCGAGGTGCGCGCGCACCGTTCGGCACAGGTGGGCCTGATCGGCGAACCCGAGGTCGGCGGCGAGGGCGGCCAAGCTGGGTTCGCCTGCCTCCAGCCGGTCCAGCGCGCGGGCTACGCGCACGCGATTGCGGTACCGGGTCAGCGACACTCCCAGTTCGCGGGTGAAGGCCCGGCTGAGCCGGTAAGGCGAGACGCCCAGCAGGGCCGCCAGCGGAATCAGGCCGTCCGCCGCGGGATGATCGTCGCCGATCGCGCGGCGGGCTTGAGCTGCTAGCGCACGGTCGCCTGCCTGGTCGCTGTCCGGGACTGCCGTGGTCACGACCTGCCAGACCACCGCGGCTAGCAGGCCGATCAGTCCTTCGGTCGCCGCGTACTCGGTATCGGCGGCGCGAGTGGCGGCGAGGAGCCGGCGGTGGGCGAGGTCGAGCGTGCCGTCCACGTACAGCGTTGAACGCTCCAGCAGCGGTGCGTCACCGGCCAGGGTGCGCCAGAACGCGGGCGTCAGGGTGATCGAGGTGCATTTGTCACCGCCGGCGGGATGGGCGAAGTGCTCCTCCTCGCCGGGCATCCCGAGGTATCCGACGGTGCGGTCGAGGTCCGCGCAGACCCCGCGGACCCGGCGGCGGAACCCGCCGCGGCGCACGAGCACGAGCCGCACGTCCTCGCGCGGCCGCTCGACCGACCAGCCGCGGTGATCGTCCCGGCAGTCCACCGTGCCGACGGCGAACTCCGGGCGAGCGGCGAGATCGACGAAGGAGAGCACACCCGGAGGCTACGGCGAGGGTCTGACAATTCCGCAAAAATCTTCAAGACCCGAGCGGCTGGGACCGGGCAAGCTGGCACACCCATTGGCACAGCACGAAAAAGGGAGCAGGAGACATGGCGTCCATTCGCGAAGAAGCGGTGATCGAGTCCAGCGCCGACGACGTGTGGGAGGTGATCGGCGACTTCGTCGCGGGTCCCCGGCGGATGGCGCCGGGGTTCGTGCTGGACAGCCGGGCCGAGGACGACTGCCGGATCGTCACCTTCGCCGACGGCACGGTCGTCCGGGAACGGCGGATCGGCGTTGACCACGACACCCGCCGGATCGTCTACTCAGTCGTCGGCGGCGATGTCCGACCCGAACACGACAACGCCTCCATGCAGGTCTTGGCCGATGGCGAGCAGCGGTGCCGGCTGGTGTGGATCCGCGACGTGCTGCCCGACCAACTGGCCGCGCCGATGAGCAAAACGATGTCGGCCGGTCTGGCGGTGATCAAGCGGACTCTCGGTCACTTAGGCTCGCCCGAGTGAAGCCCCCGCGAGATGGCCAGTCAGCCGCTCCCAGTTCCCGGAGCCAATGGCCGCCTTCTCGTCTTCGCTGAACGGCGCTTTCTCCAAGAACGACCGCGCGACACCGCCACTCGTGTCCAGGTAAGGAAATCCGCCCGGCCGGGTGCCGAAGGTGTACGGATAGTCGGTCGAATAGAGCATCCGCTCCGTCCCCACCACTTCCGCCGCCCAGCGCAGGTAGCGTTCGCTGACCGTTCCGCTGCCCGCGATCCAGAAGTTCTGGCGGAAGTAGTCGGCCAGCGGCTGCCGCAACCCGGCCATTTCCCGCAGGAAGCCGACGTGGTCCAGGTAGAACAAGACCACCTCGCCCCAGTGTCCGGCGATCACCTGCAGTTCGGGGTGCCGGTCGAAGACGCCGGAGAAGATCATCCGCAGGTATTGCACGCCCAGGTCGTAGTACCAGCCGAGTCCGGCGGTCGCCAATGCCGCGCCGACGCCGTTGGGCAAGCCCGAGTAATACGCCTCTTGTACCGCCTGCACCGGCGCCTGGGGATGGAAGTGCAGCGGGACGCGGAGTCGTGCGGCGGTTCCGTAGAGGTCGTCGAATTCCGGGGCGTCGGCCAGTTTGTCGCCGGTGCGGCCGTACAGCATCGCGCCGCGGAAACCCAGGCTGACCGCGCGTTCCAGCTCCTCAGCGGCGGCTTCGGGCGAGGACGTCGGGAGCGTGGCGAAGGCCTGGAATCGCGCCGGATTGGCGGCGACGATCTCGGCGAGTGCGTCGTTGGCCTCCCGCGCGACGGGCACGGCGTCGGCGGCCGGAAGGTTCTGCACGCCGGGGGTCGACAGGGACAGCACTGCGACGTCGATGCCCTGGTCGTCCATGTCGGCGAGACGTCCCTCCCCGACGTCGTGCAGGCGTCGCGTGACCGGATGGTCGTCGGGATAGCCGTGCGGTTGGAGGCCCGCCTTCGCCCACGCGTCGCGCAGGACAGGCAGGATCACGTGTTCTTCCAGGGCGACGATGCGCATGACAGCTCCTCTGCGTTTCCGGTGATACCCAATGGAGCGTATCACCGGAAACATCAGTGGAAGCAAGTTTTAGTTATCGTCGATAACAGGCGAGCGCTCCGCCCGGACCGCCTCGATCGCCTCCGCCCGGTCCAGCTGCGAGGTCTCGGCCACGAGCGCCTCGTATCGCTCCTCGCCCAGCTCCCTGGTCAGGTTCTCGATCAGCTCCCGGACCTCCGGGCTTCCCAGGTCGAACCGGCCGCGCACCACCGCGCTCAGCGCCAGCAGCCGGGCCGACGACTCCAGCCGCCCCTGCTGGTACCGGATCCGCGCCAGCAGTTCGACCATGGCAGCCAGGTCCGGCATGTCGAAGCGCCTCGCCGCCTGCTCGACCACGCCGAACACCGCTGGCTCCGCTTCGTCCGGACGGCCTTCGGCGAGCAGCAAACCGGCCTCGATGGTGCCGAGCCATTCCGCCTCGAAACCCTCCGGAGTCGGCCAATCCGCGCGCGCCGCCTTCATTTCCCGGAACACCTCGCGCGCCTCGGCGACATTGCGCTCACGGATCAGCAACTCGGCACGGCCGAGCAACACGATCAGGCGCAAGCCGTTGTTGACCCCGGCAGCCGCGTAGCGTTCGGCGGCTTCCATGTCCCGCCACGCGCCTTCCTGATCTCCGGAGCGCGAACGCTCCACCGCCAGCCGCCACCACTGCTGCACGATGTCGTCCCTTGACCGCAGCTCCATCACCAGCCGCAATCCCTCGGTGTACCCGGCAATCGCGCCCTCGTGGTCGCCGGCCTGCGACCGCGCCGCGGCCCGGAACCCGTGCGTCATCCCGAGTCCCCAGCGGTCGCCGACCTCGGCGAAGCCCTGGTGGGCAAGCTCTCGCGCCCGGTCCGCGCTCCCGAGATCCCCGGTGTCGCCGAGGACGAAGCTCTCCGCCCAGTGCCCGGCGGCGCGGCTCCAGACATCGTCCCGCGCGACGGCCCGGCGGATCTCGCGCAGCGCCAGGTCCCGCTCGCCGTTGAGGTACGCCACGATCGGCAACCCCACCCACAGCCACGGATTCCGGTCCGCGGCGCCGGTCCGCACGCATTCCTCGATCAGGTCGGGGACGTCCACCTTCTCTTGCGGCCCGGCCATCACCCGCATCAGCACCTGGATCAACCGCAGGCTCGCCGCCACGTCCGGCGGCAGCTCGCCGCTCAGTTCGAGCACCTCGTCCACGAACAGCGCGCCCCGCTCGTTCTGGCCGACGATGTTGAGATACCAGAACAATCCGAACAGCAGCCGGGCCGCCGCTGCCGCGGAATCGGACTCGATCGCCGCCCGCAGCGCGGCGTTGAAGTTATCGCTTTCGTGCTCGTACACGTCGATCGCCTGGAGCTGGTCCCGTCCGCGCAGCAACGGTTCGTTGCGGTCGGCCAATTCCGCGTAGTAGGCGACCATCGCCTCCCGCATCCGCTCCCGTTCGCCGGATTCGGCGAGCCGCTCGGTCGCGTAGGCGCGCAGGGTTTCCAGCAGGCGGTAGCGCATGCCCACCACGTCCACAATGGACTTCTCCACCAGCGAACCCAGTACGTACACGACGTCTTCCGCGGGCAGTTCCTCGTCCGCGCAGACGTTTTCCACCGCCTCCTCGGAAAAACTCGCCGCGAACACCGCGAGCCTGCGCGCGAGCCGGACTTCCGCGTCGCTCAGCAGATCCCAGCTCCACTCCACCACCGCGCGCAGCGTGCGCTGGCGCGGCAACGCCGTACGGCTGCCGGAGGTGAGCAAGCGGAACCGGTCGTCGAGCCGTTCGGCGATCTGTTCGGCGGTCATCGACCGCAACCGCGCGGCGGCAAGTTCGAGCGCCAGCGGCATTCCGTCGAGCCGGCAGCAGATCTGCCGTACCGCGTCCACTGTGGACTCGTCGAGCCGGAACCCCGGCCGTACCGCCATCGCGCGGTCGAGGAACAGCCGGACGGAATCGAGCGTGCCGACGTCCGAGGGCGGCGCGGCCTCGTCCGGCACCGGCAGCGGACCGAGCGGGCACAACGCTTCCCCGGTGATCGCCAGCGGCTCCCGGCTCGTGGCGAGCACTCGCAACGCGGGCAGCCGGCGCAGCAAATTCTCGGCCAGCCCCGCGACGGTGTCCACGAGGTGTTCGCAGTTGTCCAGCACCAGCAACGCTTCCGCGCCCTCGAGCGTCTCCACCGCGTGCTCGAACGGATCGACCTGCCGGCGCCGCGCGTCGGTCTCCGTCGTCCGGATGTCGCGGACCTCCAACGCGTTGAGCAGCGCGGTCAGCACGTCTTCCGCGTCCCGCACACCGGCCAGCGGCACGAACCACACCAACCCGCGCGAGTGCGCTGGATGCCGAGAAGCCGCCTCCGTCGCGAGCCGGGTCTTGCCGGCTCCGCCTGGGCCGACGAGCGTGACCAGCCGGGATCCTTCGAGCAGTTCGGCCAGCAGCTTCAGCTCGTCGGTGCGGCCGATGAAGCTGGTCAGCCGCTGCGGCAACCGGTCGACCACCGCGGCGACCGGCGTGTACTCGCCGCGCAGCGCACGCAGATGCACTTCCTGCAGTTCCACCGACGGGTCGACGCCCAGTTCGTCGGCCAGCGTCGTCCGGATCGCGGAATACGCGGCGAGCGCGTCGGCCTGCCGTCCGGCCGCGGAAAGCGCACGGATTCGCAAGCCGGCCAACCGTTCCCGCAGCGGATGCGCTTGCGCGGCGGCGGTGAGTTCCGCGAGCACGTCCGCGTGCCGTCCCAGCCGCAGCTCGGCTTCGAACCAGTCCTCGGCGGTCTCCGTGCGCCGCTCCTCCAGCAGCGTCGCGGGCGCGGCGGCGAACGGCGCGTCCAGCACGTCCGCGAGCGCCGGTCCGCGCCACAACGCGAGCGCGGCGGCGAGCGATTCGGCGGCGGTGCCGTCCCGGCCAGCGGCAAGTTCCCGGCGCCCCTCGGCGGACAACTGCTCGAACCGGTGAAGATCCACCGCTTCCGGCGGCACCGCGAGCCGATAACCGCCGTTGACCGACTCCAGCTCCGCCCCCGCAGGCCGCAGCACTCGACGCAGCCGCGAGACCAGCGACTGGAGCGCATTGGCCGCGTCCGCAGGGGGTTCCGCGCCCCACAGACCGTCGATCAGCGCCTCGGCGGGAACCGCGCGGCCGGCGTCGAGCGCGAGCCGGGAAAGGAGCATGCGAAGGCGGGCTCCGCCGATGTCGATCGGCGTGCCGTCCTCCCCCTCCGCTCGCAGCGGGCCCAGCAGCGCGACGCGCATGAGGTCCACCTTTCCAGACAACGCCCTCGCCGTGTCGGGGCCCGACGTAAGTGTGGACTTTCGGGACAAACTGCGGCCAAAGCGGTTACTGCCCGGCTTCCCGGCGCTACGTTGCGGAGGATTCACCCGCAGACACAGGAGCGCCCATGAGAGCACTGCACCGCTGGCATCGCCCGGCAGTGACCGTCGCAGCCACCCTCACCGCTTTGACGCTCGGCACTGGGATCGCGTCGGCCGGACCGGCCGGCTGGGACAAGCCCACGCCCGGTTCGGACGGCGCCGGAGACAGCTACTACCCGCAAGACGGCAACGGCGGGTACGAGGTCTCCGACTACGACCTCAGGGTCAACTACGCTCCCGACACCCACCAGCTCGCCGGCGTCCAGACGGTCCACGCGAAGGCGACCCAGTCGCTCAGCTCGTTCGACCTCGACCTGCGGGGCCTCACCGTCGACGCGGTCCGGGTCAACGGCATTCCCGCGAAGTTCACCCGCACCGGCGACCACGAACTGGTGATCACGCCGAGGCTGCCGCTGTGGAAGGGCCTTCCGTTCACCACGGAGGTCGCCTACCACGGCGTCCCGGTCGCGATCGACGACCCGAACCTCGGCAAGAACGGCTGGCAGTTCACCAAGTCCGGCGGCGCGTTCGCGGCGGGCGAGCCGAAGTCGGCCACCACCTGGTACCCGGTCAACGACACCCCGCGCGACAAGGCGAAGTTCCGGCTGTCGATCACCGTCCCGAACGAGTGGGGCGTGATCGCCAACGGCCGCGAGGTCGGCAAGTACCGGACGCGCGCGGGCACCACGCACGTCTGGGCGGAGAACACCCCGACCGCGCCGTACATGACCACGGTCGCGATCGACAAGTGGACCTTCAACCAGCGCAAGCGCGCGGACGGCACCCCGATCGTCAGCGCGTACGCGCCGGGCACCACCGACGCCACGAAGCAGGCCGACGCGCAGCTGCCCGAGGTTCTCGACTTCCTCGAATCGAAGTTCGGCAAGTACCCGGTGGACGCCGCGGGCGGCATCTACCTGACCGAGCCGATCGGGTTCTCCCTCGAGACGATGAGCAGGCCGATCTACTCCGGCCGCGCGGGCAATATCGGCACGATCGTGCACGAGAACGCGCACCAGTGGTGGGGCGACACGGTCGCCGTCGACCACTGGAAGGACGTCTGCCTCAACGAATGCTTCGCGTCGTATGCGACCTGGCTGTGGGCGCAGAAGAACGGCACCGACCTCGACGCCAGGTACCTCGACCAGGTCGCGTCGGCCAGCGATTCGTTCTGGGCGGGCAAGCTGTACGACATGGGCCCCGGCCACGAGTTCACCTACGTGTACTCCAAGGGCCCGGTCATGCTGCACGCGCTCAGCAAGTACATGGGACAGGACGCGTTCGACCAGGTGCTCAAGACCTGGAACCGCCTGCACCACGACGGAAACGCGAGCATGCAGGACTTCCAGAAGTACTGTGAGAAGGTGTCCGGCATGGACCTGCAGGGCTTCTTCGACGCGTGGATCTACGGCAACGGCAAGCCGTCCGACGAGTACCTCTACCCGGGCGACCTGAAGCCGGCCGCCAAGTGACGGTTCTGCTGACCGGGTTCGCACCGTTCGACGGAGCGGCGACGAACCCTTCTTGGCAGGCGGCTTCGCTGGCAGCGGCGCGGCGGACGGACACGGTGGCGGTTGAACTGCCGTGCGAGTTCGACGCGTCGCTGCCGGCGCTGCGAGCCGCGATCCTGGCGCACCGGCCGAACCTGGTCGTGTGCGCCGGACTGGCCGGCGGCCGCCAGCACGTCACGCCGGAGCGGGTGGCGATCAACCTGATCGACGCCCGGATCCCGGACAACGCGGGCGCGCAGCCGGTCGACGTCCCGGTGGTCGAGGGCGGGCCGTCCGCGTACTTCACCACGCTCCCGGTGAAAGCGGCGGTCGCGGCGATCGAGTCGGCGGGGCTGCCCGCGGCCGTGTCGTACACCGCCGGGACGTACGTGTGCAATCAAGTCTTCTACGGCCTGATGCACCTGATCGCGACGGAGTTTCCCGGACTGCGCGGCGGTTTCGTGCACGTGCCGGAGGAAGCGCGGATGCCGCTGGACTCGATCGCGCGAGCGCTCGAGATCGTGGCGGACACCGCGCTGACCGTGCACGAGGACGTGGCCACCTCGGCAGGCACCCTGCACTGAGCCCTATTCGCCAGGCTGGACGGTCTTCTCGAAGAACTGCACCAGATCCTGTGGCCGGCGGCTGGTGTGCGACGGGCTGGTGTCCATCACCGTGCCGACCACCGGAATGCCGTCGGCCTGGTAGATCAGCAACCCGAGCTTCGGCCCGACTCCCGCGACGTAGCGGCCGCTCAACCCGGTGCGAGTGCGCCAGGTGTCGGTCTCGATGCGGCCTGCCATGTCCTTGCGCGCGCTCGGCTCGACCTGGGCGAGGGTGAGCCCTTCGTGGAACGCGACGGTGGTCTTGTCCGGGAAGCGGCACAGCGCGCTGCGTACCGCGCCTAGGGCTTTCGCCAGCTCCGGGTCGTCGGAACAGGTGGCGCGGGTTTGGATAGTCGGACCGGCCAGGCGGCGGATGCACTTCGTGAGGCCGTTTTCGCCGGGGAGCGCTGGTTGTGAACCAGCGCAGGTGGTGGTGTTCGGCGGGACGACTGGCTGGTTGGCCGCGGGCTTGTCGTCGCCGCGAGTGGCGACGACAGCGGTCACGATCCCGGCGACGACGAGCACGGCCAGGGCGATCGCGCCGATGATCAGCGGTTTGCGGGACTTCTTCTTGTGCGGCTGTTGCCATCCTTGCGGGGGCGGCATGGGTGCCGGAGGCCGCTGGTTCAGTACGGGTTGCTGGGCAGGCTGTTGCTGCATGGGCTGTTGCTGCACGGGCGGCCAAGATGCCGGTGCAGGCGCGGGCATGGGCGCTGCCGGACGCACGTCCACGTGATGCAAGCCGAACGCGACCGCCGTCTCCGGCTGGTCCTCGGTAGTCGGCACCACGCCAAGCGTCGACCCGACCAGCGAAGCCAGCAACGGCATCCGGCTGGGCCCGCCGACCAGATACACGCCCCCGAGCCGATCCGGCGTAAGCCCGGCCCGGGCGATCGTCGCCGCGAGCATTTCCGCACTGCGCAACAGATTCGGCCGAACCAAAGCTTCCAATTCGGCGCGGGTGACGAGAACGTCGCCGAACGGATCCGGCATCGGCACCTCAGTGTGCGCGTGCCGGGAAAGACTTTCCTTGGCGTCGCGGACGTCTTGAAGCAACACCCGCCGCAACCGCCGGTCACTGGTCGTCTGCGGACGAAGAAGCCGTTGCCACTGCGCCGGATCCGCATGCGACACGGACCGTCCAATGTGGACCAGCAAGGCTTGGTCGATGTCGAGACTGCCGAGATCCGGCAACCCGTCCTCCGCAAGAACCGCGGTACCCGCGCCGACGACAGCACAGTCGAACGTGCCCGCGCCGAGGTCGTACACCGCGATCGGCCCGCTAGGCGCACCCGTTTCGCGGAGAGTCGCGTAATGCGCCGCCGCCGCGACCGGCTCCGGCACCAACCGCGCCTGAACGAACCCGGCTTTCCCCGCCGCGGCCCGGAGCGTCTGCTGCCGCTGCGCACCCCAGCCGGCCGGATGCGACAACCGCACCTCGTCCGGAACCCCGGAGAGCTGCCGCTCGGCCTCCTCGCCCATCCGCCGCAACACGGCAGCGAACGCGTCGACAACCGGCACCGGCCGATCGCCGAGCAGCAGCTCACCGTCGTCGATCCGCCGCTTGGGATTGGGCTCGAACCGGCTGGGATCCAGCCGAGCCCGCCGCTCCGCGTCCTGCCCGACGACGAGCCGCCCGTCCTCCTCCGCATACACCGCGGAAGACATGGTGACCGACCCGTCAACCTCAATAGCCCGCGGCCCGCGCCCGAAGGCCGCCAAGACGCCGACCGTGCCGGAAGTACCGAAGTCGATCGACAGGACGTCCACGCAGTTCCCCTCCCAAAACCCCATCGCATCGTCTCATGAGCCCTGGTGACAGATATAACTGAAACCAAGTTGCCAAAATAAGTGAAGCTGAGGCACACTTGGGTACGTCAACAGCCGTGAAGCGGAGAGATCATGACACCGACCACCACCGCGCGAGAGTCATTGTTCGCGACCCCGCGCGCCCAGCAGGAGGCACACGCCGCCGCGGAACTGATCGCCGACGCGGGCGGCCAGGTCACGCTCGACGGCGTCGAACTGGGTGGCGAGATCCGCGAACTGCTGCGCCAGATCATCTCCATCGTGGCCGAGGGCGGAACCGTGACCGTCGGCGCGATGCCGGAGGTCATCACCACCACCGTGGCCGCGGAATTGCTCGGAATCTCCAGGACCACGCTGATGAAACACGTCCGCGCCGGCGACCTGCCAAGCACCCGAACCGGCAGCCACACCAAACTTCGCCGCGACGACGTTCTCGCCTTCCGCCGGGAACGACTGCGCAAACAACGAGACGCGTTGAACGACCTGCTCGCGATCGAAGACCAACTCGGCATCGAATAGTCAGAATCGAACAGGAGGGGCCGCCCCGCGAAAATTTCGCCCTCGTATCGTGGTGCGATGCCCACTCGCGTGCTTCCCGATGCCAATGTCCTGCACGCCAGAACGCTCCGAGACTGGCTGCTTCTGCTCAAGGACACGGGAAACGCAAGCATGTTCCACGTTTTCTACACCGAGGACATTCTCGCAGAGACCATCCAGAGCATCCGCAGGCGAAATTCCGGCCTCAGCGGAACCGAGATCACCAAAGTCCGGGACGCGATCGCCGGAACGATGGACGGCCGGATCGACGACTACCCGTCTGGGCAGGAGGCTGTCGCTCTGACCGATCCCTTCGATCGGCACATCCACGCAGCCGCCGTCGCCGGATCCATGGATTGCGTTGTCAGCCTTGACCGCGGGTTCACTGACCTGCCGACGTCAGTACGGGATACGCTCGATTACGAGATCTACACCCCGGACGAATTCTTCGTGCTCATCGATGATTCGTCGCCGCGACTCGTCCGCGCCACGCTGCGGAGGCAAATCCAGTACTTCTCCGGACGCGGCCGCACACACTTGGATTTCGCTGGCGCACTAGCCAAATCCGGCTGTCCTGCCTTCGCCGAGCGAATCGCCAGGCGCTGCCGTGAGATCGCGTTCGACAGTTAGCTGGTGAAAACCTCCGCCGGAAAAGGCGTCTCCCGGTCCTCCAGCAACCGCACGTAAAAGGCGTTCATCTCCACCGCCACCGCGGCATGGCGAGCCACCACTTCAGCGACCGGCGAGGGCAACGAAAGCTCCCCGGCAGCCGCGCGGCGGACCGCGGTCAGGCGGCTCTCTCGGTCCCAAGTCCCGCACACCTCGGTCACCAGCCAGTTCACCAGATACATCGACCCGTAAGCCCGGTCATGCCCCGCATTCAGCTCCGCGAACGCCATCTCCTCCGCGGTCAGATCGAACCGGCGCGCGAAGGACAGGCCGAAATCGGTCAGGACGAACCGGTCGCCGTCGGTCAGGAAGTTCTCGAAGTGGTTGTCGAAGTGCAGAACTCCCTGTGCACGAAGGAACGAGAGCGTCTCGGCGACCTGCCCGGCAAGGCGCTCGACCTGATCCAGATGGTCAGGCAGCCACCGATGCACATTGGTCGGGAAATACTCGCAGAACAAAACAACGCTCGACGACGCGTCCCGCAATTCCGTGAGTCGCTTACGGACCGCCTTGGAGCCGCCCCAGTACTCGACATCTTCTTCCAACGGACGGTCTGGCACCCGACCCGAGGGGACGGGCAGGATCCGCCAATGATGCAGCAGTGGGAAGTTCTCGCACGCGCCACTGAGGACCCAGCCGTTCGCCATGGTGTGCAGCGCCAGTTCCCGCCACGCCGAGCCCTCCGGCGAACCTAGGCCGTAATGGCAAAAGGCAGGCAGGCCATAGAGATTCGCCGTCGAATGCGGATGCTGCCGCTCCAGTGCGGTGAGCGGCACCCGCTTCGCGAAGACTGGGACTCCATCGACATCCAGCCGGGCGCCGGTGCCGCCGATTCCTTCGGACAGCACCTCGGCGGATTCCAGCCGTTCGGTGAGCTGCCGGTCGCTCAGCAGCGAAAGACCGGCACTCGCCATGGCGTGCCGCGAGATTCTCGAAGAAGACCCCATAACCCGACAATAGAGAAAAGGGCGGCCCCCAAACCTGGGAGCCGCCCTTTTTCCTTGCTTAACTCACTCGTTCTCGGCTTCGCCGTTCTCGGCGGCGCCGATGCTCACCGGCGGAGCGTCGGGAACCGAGGACGGACGCTTCTCCCCGCGGAAGGTGAAGTGCGCCTCGTCGTCGCGGTCTTCCGGGTTGCCGCTCCAGCCCTCGACGTCGACCACGATGATCTGACCCGCTTCGACCTCGCCGAAGAGGATCTTCTCCGACAGCTGGTCCTCGATCTCGCGCTGGATCGTGCGACGCAGCGGCCGGGCGCCGAGCACCGGGTCGAAGCCGCGCTTGGCCAGCAGCGCCTTCGCCTTTTCGGTGAGCTCGATCTCCATGTCCTTGGCCTTGAGTTGCGTCTCGACCCGGCCGATCATCAGATCCACCATCTGGATGATCTGTTCCTGGTTGAGCTGGTGGAAGACGATGATGTCGTCGATCCGGTTCAGGAACTCCGGGCGGAAATGCTTCTTCATTTCCTCGTTGACCTTCTGCTTCATCTTCTCGTAGCGGTTCGTCGAATCCGCTCCGGAGGAGAAGCCGAGGCTCACGGACTTCGAGATGTCCGAGGTGCCCAGGTTCGAGGTGAAGATCAGCACGGTGTTCTTGAAGTCGACCGTGCGGCCCTGACCGTCGGTGAGGCGGCCGTCTTCGAGCACCTGCAGGAGGGTGTTGTAGATCTCCTGGTGCGCCTTTTCGATCTCGTCGAAAAGCACCACCGAGAACGGCTTGCGCCGCACCTTCTCGGTCAGCTGCCCGCCCTCTTCGTAGCCGACGTAGCCCGGAGGGGCGCCGAAGAGCCGCGAAGCGGTGTAGCGGTCGTGGAACTCGCCCATGTCGATCTGGATGAGCGCGTCGTCCTCGCCGAACAGGAAGGACGCCAGCGCCTTCGACAGCTCGGTCTTACCGACACCGGACGGGCCGGCGAAGATGAACGAACCGGACGGGCGCTTCGGGTCCTTCAGACCCGCACGCGTACGGCGGATCGCCTGGGAGACGGCCTTGACCGCGTCCTCCTGGCCGATGATGCGCTTGTGGAGTTCGTCCTCCATGCGCAGCAGCCGGGTGGTCTCCTCCTCGGTGAGCTTGAACACCGGGATGCCGGTCCAGTTGGCCAGCACCTCCGCGATCTGCTCGTCGTCCACCTCGGCGACGACGTCGAGGTCGCCGTCCTTCCACTGCTTCTCCCGCTCGCCCTTCTGGCCGAGGAGCTGCTTCTCCTCGTCGCGAAGGCGCGCGGCCCGCTCGAAGTCCTGCGCGTCGATCGCGGACTCCTTGTCCCGGCGCACGTCGGCGATCTTCTCGTCGAACTCGCGCAGGTCCGGCGGAGCGGTCATCCGGCGGATGCGCATCCGGGCCCCGGCCTCGTCGATCAGGTCGATCGCCTTGTCCGGCAGGAACCGGTCGTTGATGTAGCGGTCGGCCAGCGTCGCGGCCGCGACCAGCGCCGAGTCGGTGATCGAGACGCGGTGGTGCGCCTCGTACCGGTCGCGCAGGCCCTTCAGGATCTCGATCGTGTGCTCGAGCGACGGCTCGCCCACCTGGATCGGCTGGAAGCGGCGCTCCAGCGCGGCGTCCTTCTCGATGTACTTGCGGTACTCCTCGAGCGTGGTCGCACCGATCGTCTGCAGCTCGCCGCGGGCCAGCATCGGCTTCAGGATCGACGCCGCGTCGATCGCGCCCTCGGCGGCGCCCGCGCCGACGAGCGTGTGCAGCTCGTCGATGAACAGGATGATGTCGCCGCGGGTCTTGATCTCCTTGAGCACCTTCTTCAGGCGCTCTTCGAAGTCACCGCGGTACCGGGAACCGGCGACCAGCGAGCCGAGGTCGAGGGTGTAGAGCTGCTTGTCCTTGAGCGTCTCGGGCACCTCGCCCTTGACGATGCTCTGCGCGAGCCCCTCGACGACGGCGGTCTTGCCGACGCCGGGCTCGCCGATGAGCACCGGGTTGTTCTTAGTCCGGCGGGACAGCACCTGCATGACCCGCTCGATCTCCTTGCCGCGCCCGATGACCGGGTCGAGCTTGCCCTCGCGGGCGAGCACGGTCATGTTGCGGCCGAACTGGTCGAGCACCAGCGAGGAGGACGGGGTGCCCTCGCCGCGGCCGGAACCGCTCTCGGCGGACTTCTCGCCGGTCTGGTAGCCCGACAGGAGCTGCAGCACCTGCTGGCGGACCCGGTTGAGGTCCGCGCCCAGCTTCACGAGCACCTGGGCGGCGACGCCCTCGCCCTCGCGGATCAGGCCGAGCAGGATGTGCTCCGTGCCGATGTAGTTGTGGCCGAGCTGCAGCGCCTCGCGCAGCGACAGCTCCAGCACCTTCTTCGCCCGCGGCGTGAACGGGATGTGCCCGCTCGGCGCCTGCTGGCCCTGGCCGATGATCTCCTCGACCTGCTGGCGCACGCCCTCGAGGGCGATGCCCAGCGACTCCAGCGCCTTGGCGGCGACACCCTCACCCTCGTGGATCAGACCCAGGAGGATGTGCTCGGTGCCGATGTAGTTGTGGTTGAGCATCCGGGCCTCTTCTTGGGCCAGGACGACCACCCGCCTCGCGCGGTCGGTGAACCTCTCAAACATGCGCACTCCCTCGACTGCTGCGTCGGCGGCCCGTAACCTCCGCGGATCGCGTCCGCGGCGGACAGCACCGTGAGACCACTCTAGTAGCCAAGCGGTCGCGCTTGCGTACCACTACGGCTTCCGGCGGCCCCTTCGCACCCGGACGGCGACCCGGTCGGTCACCGCTGCTCATCCGGTTGCGCTGCACCTTTACTCCCTCTCGAACGTACGGGACCGGATCAGGATTCCGCCCCGGCGCCCCTGTCCGCTCAGCGCGAACACCCCCGCGCGTCCGGGTGGTCTCACCCCTTGGCCACCCGATTGGCGCAATGCCGCGCCGTATGTAAGGTTAGGCACACCTAATGCAGGCTGTGCCCAGAACAGGGGGTGGACCGGTGAACCCGCAGCGCTCGCGCGACGACGCCCGCGAGATCGGCGACGGTCTCGCGTCCTCCCTGCTGCGCACCAGCGCCCGGTACGAACTGCGCCGCGACGTCCCCGAGGGCTGGTTCCGCTGCGCTGACCTCCTGGAACAGCCCGAGCTGTTCGCCGAGTGGCGGTCCCGGCTGACCGACTGGCTCCTCGACCAGCACGGCGCGGCACCCGCGCGCACGGCGGCCAGCTACGTGATGTCTTGGTACCTGTACGTCCCCGCGTACGTGGGCGCGCTGCTGCTGCACCACGAGCGCCGGGTGCCGTCGCTGAAGCCGGAGCAGCTCGCGTTCGGCCTCGGCCCCGATCGACCGCATCCCGAGGGCATGGCCGTGCTCAGCGACGCCTTCTATTGCCTGCCCACCGACCCGGGCAGCGTCCGCCCCGAGGCGACCGTCGTCCGCGACGAGCGCGCGCTGGCCGCGGTGCTGCGCGCGCAGTTCGTCGGCCACGCTGCCCGCTTCGTCCGCGCCTACGCCCCTGGCACCCGGCTCGGCCGCCGCATGCTCTGGGCGGCCGCCACAGACGCGCTGGACGGCGCGCTGTGGCGGGTTGGCCGGCAAGGCGGGACAGCCGAGTCCGAAGGCGCTGGCGTCGCGGATGCCGCGCTGGTGCTCGACGCGCAGTACCGCCCGCTGACCTCGGCGTCCACCTTGCGAATGGCGGTCAACGACGACGGACACCGGGTTTGGGAACGCCGCCGGGAGAGCTGTTGCTTCTCCTATCTCCTACCCGGCGAGGCGGAATGCGACAGCTGTCCGCGCACCTGTCCCCGATGATCTCCATCGAGTGATCTTTCAGGCGTACGGGTCCCGGCCCGTCGCGCCCAGCGCCCGATGCAGCACCGGCGCGGTTTCCGGCACCGCGACTTCCGGGCCGAAGACGCCGCCCTTGCGGGCCTGCTCGCCCATCCCCGCCGCGAACGCGAGGACAACCTCGGCAGTTTCGTCCGGACAGTTCAGCTCCGTGCCGCTCGCCCGCGTCAGGTCCCAGGCGTGCAGGACGAGTTCGCCGAGCACCATGTCACCGACGACCGCGGCGGGCAGCTCGGAACCGCCGAAGGTGATGGTGCCGGTCCACGCCTCCGCCGGGGCGAGCGCGGCGAGCACGTCGTCGGTCATCGCTTCCAACGCCTTCGGCCAGTCGTCGCCGACGAGGGACGCCTCGGCTTCGGTCGGCGCGGGCGGTTCGTAAGGCTCGTGCCGGATCGCGGCGGCCAGCCACGGGCCCCAGTAGAGAAGGTGGTTGAGGAGGCCGCGCACGTCGTAGTCGGCGCACGCGGTGGGCGCGGTCAGCGACGGGGCGGCCGCCGCGACGCGCCGCAGTTCGGCGGCGGCCGGGGCGAGCAGTCCGGAGTGATTCGACATGCTCCCGAGCCAACCACCCGGGTTCGGCGGCCGTCTTGAAATTACGCGACGCACTACTGTTTTCAGCCATGCGGCGGATCCCGAGCGGCATCCTGAACGAGCGGACGGCTCGCACCAAGTTCACGCTGACCCGGCATCCGCCCGCCCCGGAACTGCGCGAATTCGTGGAACACCACTGGATCCTGCGCTGGGACCTGCCCGAACCCCACGACCAGCACGTGCTGCCGAATCTGTCGGTGCACGTGACGTTCTTTCCCGGCGCGTGCGGGGTTTACGGTCCGGCGCACCAGCTTTTCACGCACCGGCTCACCGGACGCGTGCACGGGATCGGGGCGAGGATCCGGCCCGGCTGTTTCCGCCCGTTCCTCGACGCCCCGGTGCGCACCCTCGCCGATCGCGCGGCGGACGTGGCCGAGGTCTTCGGGCCGGACGCCGCGCTCGCGGAAAAATCCATCCGGAATGCGCGGACCGACGCGGAAATGATCAATGCAATCGACAACTTGCTGATCGCACGCCGCCGTCCCATTCCGCGAGCGACCCGGGCGGCCGCCGACGCGGTGGAAACAATCGCCGCGGATCCCGGGATCACCAAGGTCGCGGAACTGGCGGCGGCACTCGGACTGTCCGTCCGGGCGGTGCAGCGGTTGTTCGCCGAGCACGTCGGAACAACGCCGAAGTGGGCGATCCGGATTTACCGCCTCAACGAAGCCGCTCGGTTGCTCGCCGCACCGATCCCGCCGGATTACGCAGATCTGGCGACTCGGCTGGGCTATAGCGACCAACCTCACTTCATCCGCGATTTCCGCGCGGTGACCGGAGCGCCTCCCGCGGAGTACGCGCGCTCCGCTCGCCGGCTGATGTCGGGCACGCCGGACGGCGCAAAGCCGGGAAACTAATCCGGAACGCCAAACGGCCGCCGGGAATGTTCCCGACGGCCGTTTGGCAGGCAGTCCCCGAAGGGGGTCTCCGGTTCGCTAACCGGAGGACCGCATCCGCGAGTTCCGGAAATGCCCGGTCAGTTCTTCTTGTGGTAAGCCTCGACGACCTCCGACGGGATGCGCCCGCGGTCGGAAACCTGGAAACCGTTCTTGCGGGCCCACGCGCGAATCGCCTGGTTCTGCTCGCGGTCGACCGCGGCCGGGCGGGCCGGGGACTTGCCGCCGGCGACCGGACGCAGCGGCGCGCGCTTGCGGCCGCCGGCGCGGCGCGCGTGCTCGACATACTGCGCCAGCGCGTCCCGCAGTTCCTCGGCGTTTTCGCTCGACAGGTCGATCTGGTAGCTCACACCGTCCAAACCGAACTCAACGGTCTCTTCCGCCTCACTGCCGTCGAGGTCGTCGACCAGAGAGACCAGCACCTTCTGTGCCATCTGATTCCTCCTGCGGGGCTTGCCCGAATGATCTGGCTACATGATCTGGTTTCGGGGCAAGCCCCGAGCTACAGAAGTCTTTGACACCCATATTAATACCCGCTTGCCCCGCCGTAGGCAAATCCGCATTGAGAAAATCCGACCGTGCGACGGGGCCGCGACCTATTCAGGGCGTACGAGCGGGAAGAGGATCGTCTCCCGGATACCGAGCCCGGTCAGTGCCATGAGCAGCCGGTCGATCCCCATTCCGACCCCGCCGCTCGGCGGCATTCCGTACTCGAGCGCGCGGAGGAAATCCTCGTCGAGACGCATGGCCTCGCTATCCCCGGCAGCGGCGAGCCGCGCCTGTTCGGTGAGCCGCTGCCGTTCCACGACCGGATCCACCAGCTCGGAGTATCCGGTGGCGAGTTCGAATCCGCGCACGTACAGGTCCCACTTCTCGGCCACGCCCGCGCGGGTGCGGTGCTGCCGGGTGAGCGGAGACGTCTCGAGCGGGAAATCGCGGACAAATGTGGGGGCGTGCAGTCCGTCGCCGACGAGATGTTCCCACAGTTCCTCAACGAGTTTGCCGTGCGCTAGCTTGGGATCCACCTCGATCTCGCGCGCCGCGGCGATCTTGTGCAGTGCTTCGGCGGGAGTATCCGGCGTCACTTCCTCGCCGAGCGCTTCCGAGAGCGACTCGTACATGCCGAGTGTCGTCCATTCGCCGGAAAGGTCGTACTCGGTTCCGTCGGCGAGAGTGACGACCTGGGTGCCGAGCACGTTCTCCGCGGCCTCCTGGATGAGTTCGCGCGTCATCACGGCATTCGTGTCGTAAGTGGCGTACGCCTCGTAGTACTCCAGCATCGCGAACTCCGGCGAGTGCGAGGAGTCGCTGCCCTCGTTGCGGAAGTTCCGGTTGATCTCGAAAACCTTCTCGATGCCGCCGACCACACAGCGCTTGAGGTACAGCTCCGGCGCGATGCGCAGGAACAGCTCGAGGTCGAAGGCATTGGAATGCGTGACGAACGGCCGGGCCGCGGCTCCGCCGTGCAGCGTCTGCAGCATCGGCGTCTCGACCTCGGTGAATCCCCGGCGGTGGAACGACTCGCGCAGCGAACGCATCACGCCGGAGCGCGTGCGCACCACGTCGCGCGCCTTCGGCCGCATAATCAGATCGACATAACGCTGCCGGATTCGCGTTTCCTCGGCCAGCTCCTTGAACGCCACCGGCAGCGGGCGCAGCGACTTCGCCGCGATCTGCCAGCTGTCGGCCAGCACGGAAAGCTCGCCGCGCTTCGAGGTGATCACCTCGCCGTGCACGAATACGTGGTCGCCGAGATCGACAGTGGACTTCCACGAGGCGAGCGACTCGGCGCCGACCTGCGCGAGACTCAGCATCGCCTGCAGTTCCGTGCCGTCGCCCTCACGAAGAGTGGCGAAACACAGTTTGCCCGTATTGCGGAGAAACATGACGCGACCGGTGACGCCGACCGACTGACCGGTGCTGGTGTCGGCTTCGAGACCGGAATGTTCGGCACGGATCTGCGCGAGAGTGTGCGTACGCGGAACCTCTACCGGGTAAGGATCGGCGCCCTCCGCGATTATCCGGTCGCGCTTGTCCCGGCGCACCCGCATCTGTTCGGGCAGGTCGTCATCGGGCAGTGCGTCGGACGCGGGGAATTCGGTCATGGCCATAGCGTACGAAGCCGCTGGTGAACCGCGTCAACCGGATTCCCCTACCGGGGCACTCACGGTATTAGGGTGGTTACTCGTGAGCGATCCCGGCACTGATGCGGAACTGCACGCCCGGCGGGCTTCTTCGTTCGGCGACCAGGCGGGCGCCTACGCCCGGCACCGGCCGGACTATCCCCTGGCCGCACTCGAATGGGGGATGTCCGGAGCAAATCGACCGGTACGTGAGGTGCTGGACCTCGCGGCGGGCACCGGAAAACTCACCGAGGGACTGGCCGGCCTCGGCCGCTCGGTGACCGCGGTGGAGCCCGATCCGGACATGCTCGCCGAACTGTCCCGGCGACTGCCGGACGTTCCCGCGCTGCTCGGCAAGGCCGAGGACATTCCGCTTCCGGACGCGTCGGTGGACGCGGTGTTCATCGGACAGGCCCTGCACTGGTTCGATTTGGCGCCGGCGTTCGCGCAGATCCGCCGGGTGCTGCGGCCGGGAGGGGCCGTCGTGGCGCTATGGAATCACGACGATGAATCAGTGCCGTGGGTGCTCGAATTCGCCCGGATCATCCGCACGGGCATCAGCCGCTACCTCGCCGGCGCGGAACAAACGCTGCGCGCGGACGGCTTCGGCCCGTTCGAACAGGAGCGGTTCGCCCACCAGCACCGCCGCTCGATCGATTCGCTGCTGGCGACCGTGTCCACGCATTCGCATCTGCTCGTCGCTTCGGAGCCGGACCGCGACCGGACGCTCGCGCGAGCCAGGGAGTACCTGGAATCCGTTCCGGAGACGGGAACAGGCGAATTCGACTATCCACTGGTCACGACGGTGATGCGGGCTCGCCGGGGCTGAGCGGCGACCGAAATCACCACCTCGCCGCGGGCCGGGAGTGCTAATTTCGGAAGCGGCGGTGCTCCCGCCCCGGACGAGCGCGTCGTACCCGGTGACGACAAGACGGCGCAGTGAACGCATCCGTCACTGCGAAAGGTTCTCGATCATGGCCTGGCTCGTTCTTGTTGTTTCCGGATTTCTCGAAACCGTGTGGGCCGCGGCGCTCGGCGCCTCGAAAGGCTTCAGCAGGCTCTGGCCGAGCGTGCTGTTCGGCGGCGCGCTGCTGCTCAGCATGTCCGGCCTCGCGTATTCATTGCGCGAAATTCCGCTCGGCACCGGATACGCGGTGTGGGTCGGCATCGGCGCGGTGGGAACCGCGGTGTACGGGATCGTCGCGATGAACGATCCGCTCACCGTCGGTCGGATCACCTGCCTCGTGCTGATTGTCGCCGGGGTCGTCGGGCTGAAACTGTTCCACTGAGGTTCATCCGAGCGCGATCTCCAGCCCGCGCAGCCGCTCCGGCGCGGAAATCACGTCGATCCCGGCAATCAGGTCGCCGTCGAAAACGAACTTGAGGACCACGGCCAGCCTGCCGCGCGGGGCGAGCACCAATCCGGGAACGCCGTCGACCACCGCGACCTGCGTGCTGCGCGCCATTTCCGAAGCGAGCAGCGCGCCCTTGCTGACCGCTCGGACACCGCGCAGCACCACCGGGGCCGCGCTGGTGTCCGAGTGCAGCACGACGTCTGGGTCGAGCACCTTCAGCAGTCCCGCGAAGTCTCCCTCGCGAGCCGCGGCCAGATACGCCTCGACGACCCCACGCCGCTTGCTCGCATCAGCCGGTCCGGCTTCTCCGCCACGCACCCGGCGACGGGCTCGGCTGGCCAGCTGCCGGACCGCCGCCGGATTGCGGTCCAGGATCTGCGCGATGTCCTCGAAGGGCACGGCGAACATGTCGTGCAGCACGAACGCGATCCGCTCGGCCGGGCCGAGGACGTCGAGCACTACCAGCATCGCCAGGCCGACGGAATCGGCCAGCTGGGCTTCTTCGGCGAGGTCCGCGCCGTCGTCGCCGCGGTCGAGGGGGAACGCGTCCAGCGAATCCTCCCGACGGCGTTCGCGCGTGCGCAACAGGTTCAGGCACACCCGCGCGACCACAGTCGTGAGCCAGGCAGGCAAATTCTGCACTGCGGAAAGGTCCGCGCTGTCGACGCGCAGCCAGGCTTCCTGCACCGCGTCGTCGGCCTCGCTCAGCGACCCGAGCATCCGGTAAGCGACTCCGCGCAGCCGTAGACGTTGCTCCTCGAATTGAGCCGCGAGCAGGCTTTTCTCGTCCACGTGTCACATCTCCTTCACGGCCGGGTTCATCCCAGTAGGACACCCCCAGTGCCCAAGCCCAGCGGCACTGTACCCGGAAGGAATTGTCATGACGACGATCTTGGTCACCGGCGGCACCGGAACCCTCGGCAAACTGGTCGTTCCCGCGCTCGGCGACGCGAAGGTGCGCGTCCTCAGCCGCACCGCGAACGGTCCCGACCGGTTCGCGTGCGACCTGATGACCGGCGATGGACTGGCTCCCGCGATCGACGGCGCCGACGTCGTCGTGCACCTGGCGGGCGGTCCGAAGGGCGACGACGTCGCGACGGGGAATCTGGTCCGCGCGGCCGAACGCGCCGGAGTCGGCCATCTGGTTTTCATTTCGGTGATCGCCGCGGACGTGGTGCCGCTGGGTTATTTCCGCCGCAAGCACGAGGCCGAAAAACTCGTCGCCGCGTCGGATGTGCCCTCGACCATCCTCCGCGCCGCCCAGTTCCACGGTTTCTGCCTCAATGCCGTGCAGGCGGTGGCGAAACTGCCGGTCGTGCCGGTTCCCGCGATCAATTTCCAGCCGGTCGAGGTCCGGGAGGTGGCCGAGCGGATCGCACAGCTGGCGCTCGGCGATCCGGCCGGACGGGTACGGGATCTGGCCGGGCCCAAGGTGTACGGCATGGGCGAGCTGGTCGACAAGTTTTTGCGGGCTCGCGGACGACGGCGGCTGAAAATGCCGGTGCGCATTCCCGGCGCGGCCGGAAAGGTCTATCGCGCCGACGGCAACCTCAACCTCGACGCGGACACCGGCGCCCGCACGTTCGAGGATTACCTCGCCGAGCAGATCGGCTAACGCACATTCCGTTCGTACACCAGCCGCAGGCCGAGCAGCGTCAGGTCCGGCACGTGCTCCTTGATGGTCTCGGATTCGCCCAGCACCAACGGGGCGAGCCCGCCGGTGGCGATCACCGTGACCGGTTCTGCGCTGTCGTGCTGCAATTCGCGCACGATCCGTCGCACGAGCCCGTCGACCTGGCCGGCGAAGCCGTACAGAATGCCGGACTGCAGGCATTCCACGGTGTTCTTGCCGATCACCGAACGCGGCGGGACGAGTTCCACCTTCCGCAGCGCGGCCGCGCGGGCGGCGAGCGCGTCCACCGAGATCTCGATGCCCGGGGCGAACGCCCCGCCGAGGAATTCGCCCCGGGCCGAGATCGCGTCGACGTTCGTGGAGGTGCCGAAATCGACCACCACGCACGCGGTGGCGTGCAAATGGTGCGCGGCGAGGGTGTTCACGAGCCGGTCCGCGCCGACTTCCTTCGGGTTGTCCACCAGCAGCGCGACGCCGGTGCGCACGCCGGGCTCGACGACGATCTTCGGCACCCGCGCGTAATAGCGGCCGAGCATCACGCGCAATTCCCGCAGCACCGCGGGAACCGTGGACAGCGCGCTGATCCCGGTGACCGCGTCGGCGTGCGGGCCGAGCAGTCCCCGCATGGTCAGCGCGAGTTCGTCCGCGGTCATCTGCGCGTCGGTGCGCATCCGCCAGTCGCCGAGGAGCTCGGTTCCCTGGTAGAGACCGAGATTGATGTTGGT
Source organism: Amycolatopsis sp. VC5-11 (assembly GCF_037034185.1). Lineage (NCBI taxonomy): Bacteria > Bacillati > Actinomycetota > Actinomycetes > Pseudonocardiales > Pseudonocardiaceae > Amycolatopsis > Amycolatopsis sp. VC5-11. The sequence continues at coordinate 195,613 of NZ_JBAGKF010000001.1, forward strand.
GTTCCCGACGTCGACAGTGAGCAGCAACGAGGTCTTTCCTTACCGCGGCCCGCGAATCGTCCGCCGTCGATCGGTCAGTTTTCGGCGTGCAGCAACGCGTCGAGCCGGCGCGCGTCCGCGGTTTCGGCCACCGGGAAGGTCATCGTGTCCTCTTCGGGCAGCGTGACCGTGCCGCTCAGCAGGCCCGATCCGTCCGGGGCGTGCGCGGGGTCGTCCCCGCGCTCGACGATCCGGTTGTAATCGTCCACAAAGATCACTCGCGGCCGGTACGCGCGCGCCTCCGCGTCGTCCATCTGCCCGTAGGCGATCAGGATGACGAGGTCGCCCGGGTGCACCAGGTGCGCGGCGGCTCCGTTGATGCCGAGCACGCCGCTGCCGCGCTCGCCGGTGATGACGTAGGTTTCCAGCCGGGCGCCGTTCGTGACGTCCACAATGGACACCTGCTCGCCCTCGAGCAGATCGGCGGCCTCCATCAGGTCCTCGTCGACCGTGACCGAGCCCACGTAGTGCAGGTCGGCCTGGGTCACCGTGGCCCGGTGGATCTTCGATTTCAGCATCGTGCGATACATCGTGGACTCTCCCTATTCCCCTGCGTCCGGATCCCCGCTCGGATGTTCCACGGCTTTTCCGAGCAGCACTCCCGCGTTGTCGATCAGCCGGGTACTCCCCACCCGGGCCGCGACCAGCAACCGCGCCTCACCGTCGACGGGCGCCGGCCCCAAATCGGTTCCCCTCAATTCCAGGTAATCCACTTCCACCTGGGGCCGGGCCGCGAGCGTCTTGCGCGCCATGTCCAGCACGGCCTCCGCTCCGTCCCGTCCGACGTGCGCCCCGGCCGACAAAGCGGCCGACAGCACCACGGCGTCTTCCCGTTGTTCCGGCGTCAGGTAGACGTTGCGCGAGGACAGCGCGAGACCGTCCCGTTCCCGGACCGTCGGCACCCCGATGACGCGGGTGTCGATGTTCAGGTCCGCCACCATCCGCTTGATCAGCACCAGCTGCTGGTAGTCCTTCTCCCCGAAGAACGCGTAATCCGGGCGCAGCAGGTTGAACAGCTTCGCGACGACCGTCAGCACCCCGGAGAAATGCCCGGGCCGCACAGCTCCCTCGAGTTCGTCGCCGAGCGGGCCCGGGTTCACGGTGACCATCGCATTGTCCGCGTACAGGTCCGAAGCCTTCGGCGTGAAGGCCAGTTCGACGCCCGCTTCGGACAATGTCGCCAAGTCGGCTTCGAGCTGGCGCGGGTACGCCTCGAAGTCCTCGCCCTCGCCGAACTGCAACGGGTTCACGAAGATCGACGCGGCGACGACGGTGTTCGGCAGCCGCTTCGCGCGGCGCAGCAGCTCGCGGTGGCCGTCGTGCAGCGCGCCCATGGTGGGCACGAGCGCGACCTTCCGGCCGACGCTGCGCAGGCCCCAGCTCACCTTGCTGATGTGCTCGGGCGGCTGGAACGTGTTGAGCGTTCCGCGCTGGAATTTCGGTGTCGTCACGGGGTCTGTCCTTCAGCGGGGTCGGCGAGAAGATCGGTCAGTTCGCCCGCGGCCGCGGGATCGAGCAGGCCCGCCGCGCGGGACCGTTCGGCCGTGCGCCGGGCCAGCGCCCGGTAGGCCGGGGCGATCTGCGGCGCCCGGTCCGTGAGCACGTCGAGGTGCTTGCGGACGGTGCCGAGATCACCACGCGGGACCGGTCCGGTGAGGGCGCGGTCCCCGTGGCGAAGGACATTGTCCAATGCCGCCGAAAGCAGCGGTGCGACGAGTCGTTCCGGATGCCCGATTCCGGCGCCGCGCAAGGTTTCGGTGCAGTCGGCGACCAGCGTCATCAGGTGATTCGCGCCGTGCGCCAGCGCCGCGTGATACAGCGCCCGCGCGGATTCGGGAACCCGCACCGGTTCGGCGCCCATCTCGACGGCGAGCGCCTCGCCGACGTTCCACGCCGCGTCGTCGTCCGGCGCCGCGGTGACGCCGATGCTTGCCGCGACAAGGCGTTCCAGGTCTTCCTCGCGTCCGGTGAAGGTGAGCACCGGATGCAGCGCGAGCGGCAGCGCACCGGCTTCCGCGACCGGGGCCAGCACGTCGATGCCGTGCGCACCCGAGGTGTGCACCACGATCTGGCCCGCGCATACCGAATTCGTAGCGACCAGACCACGGACGGTGCCGGCGAGCGCGTCGTCGGGCAACGCGAGCAAGACGAGATCCGCTCTCCGCACGACCTCGTCGGGCGGCAGCAAGGGGACATCCGGCAGCAGCCGTTCCGCGCGGTTCAGCGAAGCCGCGGACAGCCCCGAAGCGGCGACTACGGTGTGGCCTGCCCTGGCCAATGCCGCACCGAGGACACTGCCCACGCGGCCGGCGGAAACGACGCCCACGGCAAGGCGGGCCGGTCGGTTCATGGCGTGCGCCTGTGGACGCTCATGGCTCGAAACTCCTCATGTTCGTTCCAGTCCCGCTCTTTTGTCGCGGGTACCAGACGACGGCGCGAGAGTAGCCCCGACCCGGCGGGATCGAGGTGCCCGGGTGACCAGCTTCACCCGGGGCGTCCAATCGCGCCCGTACCTTATTGGCGTTCGGCTTCCCGCGGTCGCCGTGCCCTCGATTCCCCCGGTGGAGCGCTACTTTTGGCACGGTCGAGCTACCCCGGACGGGGAATGTTCACCGACTGTCGCGATTGTTCGCCAATTGCACCGCATCCGCCCGCGCGTCCCGCAGTGCCTGCAACAACTCTTCCTGCCGCTGCCGGTCCTGCTCGGTGCGCAGCCGAGTACGACGAAGGAATGCGAGCTCGGTCACGCTCGCCTGATACCGGCCCACCGCCCGCGCCGCCGCCCGCCCGGACTGCTTGCGCGCCTGCTTCCGCCATTGCCGCCGCCCAGGAAGACTCGCGAGCAACTCGATCTCCGACGGCGCGATCCACCGCGCAGCCGCCATCTTCGGCAACGCGGCGGCGACAATCCGCTGTTCTCGCCGCCGCTGCAACACGATCACGTAGATCGCGGCGATCAGCAGCGGCAAAATCACGAGGAAGTACAAGGTGAGAAAGGACTTCCCGCCGTTGAGCGTGGCCGCCGCGTTCCAGAGCACGTGCAGGAAGACCCCGGCGAGATACCCGGCGAGCGGCGCGAGAATCCGAACCCACCGCTGCGCGTACCGCGCCGCGATCCCGAACCCGATGCCGGTCATAGCGGTGAACAGCGGATGCGTGAACGGCGAAAGCACCCCACGCACGAGGAAAGCGGCAAGCACGCCGGAGCTGGTCCCGTTGCCGAAGCCGTGGTCAGCGAAGGCGCGGCCGAAGTAGTAGATGTTCTCGGTGAAGGCGAACCCAGCGGCCGCGAACCCCGCGTAGACGACGCCGTCGACGATCCCGTCGAATTCCTCGTTGCGCCGCCAGAAGATCAACAGGACAAAAACGCCCTTCGCGGCTTCCTCGACCAGCGGCGCGGAGACGAGCGCACTCACCTTGCTGCCGTTGCCGCCCCCGAGAAGCAGGTCACCGAACGCCTCGGCCCCGGTATTGATCAACAGCGCGGTAACCGTGGCAATGCAAGCGCCCCAAGCGAAAGCAATCAGCAGCAACTTCGCCGGCTCGGGTTCCCAACGATCAACCCAGAGCAACCCGGCAACCACCACGCCGACCGGCACCAACGCAGCGACCACCCCGATCGCGACCGCCAGCCACCCGACGCGCGCAGTCGCGAGCCCGAAGAGAAAAAGCCCGCACAACGCCACGACGATCAACCCGAGCACCGGAAGGAGCACGGTGATATGCCGCGAACGAGAGCCCGTGGACGCAGACCCAGGCGGCGTGGCAGAAAGGGTGCCGTTCACGAGCGGTCACCATACGCAGGCCCCCCAAGGGATGCCGGTTGGGCGCACCGAGTTCAGCCCTCCGCGCGATGCCTCGTGCCCCTCATCTCGCGCCCCCGAAGTCCGTGAGGGCCACCCTGACGGAATCTGATTCCCCCAGGGTTCCCCTCACTCACCGCGGCCGGTCTGTGAGGGGCTCCTTCACGGACCTGGATTCCCTGAAGAAGCCCTTCACGGCTTTTTGGCGTACGTGAGGGCCACCCTGAGGGAATCTGATTCCGTGAGGGTTCCCCTCACGACCCTCGCGCGCCCCGCCCGCCCCACGCCTGCTCGGGAAGCGCCCCAATGCGGCATTGGGTGCGTCCCACGCACCGAACGCCACATTGGGTGCGTGGCATGCACCCAACGCCACATTGGGGCGCAACCCCCACCACGAACGAAACCACCACCGATGCACCCAACTCGAAGTGCACCCACACCACCCCCGCACCCCGATACGAAGCTCCCCTGCGGTCTGGGGTGGCTTGTCAAGGCATCTTTCCCGCCTTGACAAGCCACCCCAGACCGTCAGCACAATCAAGCTTCGGGGTGCCCACCGCAACAATGGGCGCAATGTCGCCGCCAGGCGACGAGCCGACAGAGCCGACGAAGAACGATCAATCCTCAGCCCGACGCCGACGCCGAGGACTCCCCTCCGTCTTCCCATTAGCCGCAAGCAATTCAGTAACCGACCGCCCAGAAGCGTGATGCCCAGCCGAGGCAGCCTCCTCAGCAGGAGCCTCCCAAGCAGGCGGCTCCCCCTCCGGCCGCCTCCGACGCCCCCCAGACGAAGCCGAAACAGCCTCCCCCTCAGGCCGCCGACGCCGCCCCCCAGTCCCATTGCTCACCGAACTGCGAACCGACTCAGGCAACGTCGGATTAACCGCATCCGCCCCAGGAGCCCCATGCCGCCCAGTAGGCGTGTCCTCCGCCAACGGCGACAAATCCGACCGAGAGAACTGCTCCAACCGAGACGGAGCCCGCTTCTGCGACTCCACCGCGGTTTCCTTCTCCGGCACCGCTTTCTCCGCCTGAGGAGCAGGTTCAGCATGCCGAGCAGGCTCAGCAGGCCGGGAAATAGCAGTCTGCTCAGCAGCTTCCGGCCGCTCCTCCCGCTGCGGCGCAGGCCGTGCCGCCAACCGGGGCACCGGCCGCTCCTCCTTGACCGGCTCCGGCTTGCTCACCGGCGCCACAGTCCGGGTCGGCTGCGCTTCAGGCCGCCGAGGCGTCTCCGCCGCTTCCTTCTGAGGCCGAGGCCGTGGCCCACGCGGCTCCCGAACCCGCTCAGCCTCACGCGGCAACGGCTCAGTCACATTGCGCGCCCCAGCACCGTCCTGCTCGAACGGCTCCGGAATGACGTGCGACCCAGAGTCACCCGCCGAACGGCGCTCAGCTTCATACGGCTCCGGCGCACGATCAGCGCGCGGCTTCGGCGCACCGCCCCGAGGCCCACGCTCGACCTGCGGCTCCGGCGCACCACCACGAGCGGGCCGTGCGGCATCCGGCGCTCCATTCCGCGGCTCACGGCCAGCGAAGGCATCCGCCACACTGGCCCGCCCCTCGTGCGGACCCGAGTCGCCGCGGGGCACGAACGCCTCCGCCAGGTTGGCCCGAGGATCGCGGCCGCCGCGCGGAGCGGGACTCTCCGCTTCGACCTCGTCCTCGAACGGCTCCGGCTCGGCAGGCGGTTCCGGCCGCTTCGGCTTGAGCCGCGGCATCTGCTGCGTACGCAGCTGAGTCGAGCGGTCGCCATTCGGCCCGGAACCATTCGGTCCCGAACCGTTCAGCCCAGCGCTGATCGAGCCGTTCGCACCGGAAGTCCCGTTGGCGCCATTGGTCTTCGCCGTCCCGTTCGCAGGAGTACGGCGACGCTCCGGTGGAGCCGCGTCGAGCACCCGGTCCATGAATTCGGTCGGCCGCTCCGGAACATCGACCACCGGCTTCTTCGGGGCGAGCAGCTGAGCCGGTTTCTTGCCATTGCCGTTCTTGGTTTCCGAACCGGCCGAAACGAGCCGCTGCTCGTCGTTCAGCGAGCGCATCCGGGTCGCCTGCGCGGTGAGCGCGACGCGTTCGAGCAACACCTCGCCGCCGAACAGCGATTGCAGGCTTTCGCGGAGCGCAGCCACTTCGGCACGCAGCGCATCCAATTCTTCGCGCGATTGTGCCTGCGCGGCCTCGCGCGTTTCCGTTTCGAGCTCGAGTTCGTACTCCCGCCGGGCCGCGATCTCGCGTTCCAGCTCGAGTTCGTATACCGCCTGCGCCTCGGCGACCGCGTCCTCGCTGTGCGCCGCGTTCTTGCGGGCCCGGACAGCCAGGAAGGCGCCGATCAGGGCAGCCCAGAGCGCCGCGACGATCCCGAGCCGGAGGTACCGGAGGTCGTCGCTGAGCACCAACGCGAGGGTGGCGCCGACGGCGAGGAGCAATCCGACGACAAGCCACGGCCTGCCAGGGCGGCGGCCGTGCGAGTCGTCACCCACGCCAGTCATGCCTGACACCGTACCTTCCGGTGATCCGAATGAGACCTAGTCGGTACTTCGAGCGGCGCCATCGAAGCGTTAACCGGTCGTTCCCTTACGGTCCTCCGGTGGCGTCCGGCAGCAGTGCTCGAGCCACAAACCGGCAGCTACGAGCAGCGCCGACGACACCACCCCGACGACCGCCGACTTGCTGTCGGAGACCGCGGCGACGAGTTCGTCACGTCGCGGGAAAACGTAGATGAACGCGGCCAGCCAACCACCGCCGAGGAACGCCCCGGCCAGCGAAGACGCCTTAGCCAGCGCCACCGCCCGAGCGATCCCGACCGCGTTGCCGTGCACCCGGCCGGACTTGATCCGCGACCGGATCGACAGCGCCAACCCCGCCTCCGCGATCGCGAGCACCGCGAAGGTCACCCCGGCGAGCAACGGCAGCTGCGGCAGATCGCCGTAAGCAGCCTGGAACAGCACATAGACCACGGCGAGGCCGAGGACCGCGGCCACGACCAGGTCCCGGGACCGCGTGAAGTGCATGACTCCACCGTACCGAGCCCGCTCTGGCAGGCTTGACTCTCCAGCGACTGGAGACTCCACGATGCCTGACATGCCTGCCACCACGGTCTTCACGATCGGCGAACTGTCCCGGCGCACCGGGCTGCCGGTGAAGACCATCCGGTTCTACTCCGACGAGGGCCTGCTCCCGCCCACGCAGCGGACCGGAGCCGGCTACCGGCTGTACGACGCGCACGCGCTCGCCCGGCTGGAGCTGGTGCGGACGCTGCGCGAGCTGGGCATCGGCCTGCCCGACGTGTCCCGCGCACTGGCGCGCGAGACGACGGTGCGCGACCTGGCGACGAGCCACGTCGACGCGCTCGACGAGCAGATCCGGCGGTTGCGGCTGCGCCGCGCGGTATTGCGCGCGGTGCTGAAACGGGATTCCGAGCTGGAGGAAGTGAAACTGATGAATCGCATCGCCCAAATGCCGGACGAGGAACGCCGCCGTTTGGTGGACGAGTTCTGGGCCGAAATGATGGAAGGGCTCGATGTCGATCCCGAGTTCTACGCGCGAATGCAGTCGGCGAAACCGGATCTTCCGGATGATCCGACGCCGGAACAGTTGGAAGCCTGGATCGAGTTCGCCGAACTCGTGCAGGACCCGGGATTCCGGCAGTCCATCCGCACGATGAGCGAACGGCATTCGTCCGCGCGGGAAGCGGGCGAGTACGAGCAGCCGACCAAGGCTCAACAGGAAAACTGGGCCGCCTGGATGACCGACGCCCGGTCCGCGCTCGACGCGGGCCACGCGCCGGGCTCCCCGGCCGGACGGGCGCTGGCGGACGCGATCGCGACCGCCTCGGCCCGGCCGGACCAGGACCCGGCCGACCCGGCGGTCCGCAACCGGATGGCCGACGGGATCGCCGCCGGGGCGGATCCGCGCGCCGAGCGGTACTGGCAGTTGCTCGCGACGATCAACGGCTGGCCCGCCATCCCGAGCCGCCAGGAGGAAGTGCAATTCCTGCTGGCAGCGCTGCGGGCCTCGTGAGCGTCCAAGCCGGTTAGAACCGGCCTAGGCACTCACGACAGGGTCAGGCCGGGCCGCAGGACGACGCCCGCCCGGTCGGCTTCCGGCAGCCGGGCGAGCAGGTCGGCGGCCCGGCCGTGCCCGGGAACCTCGGCGTCCGGGTCGATCTCGAGCCACGGGATCAGCACGCTCGCCCGGTCCGGGGTCCCGGGATGCGGCAGCAACAACTCCGGATCGTCGGACGTCACGCCCTGCACTGTCACTATGTCGACATCCAGCGTGCGCGGGCCCCAGCGCAGTTCGCGCACCCGGCCCGCCGCCTGCTCGGCCGCCTGCCCGGCGCGCAGCCACGCCCAGTGGTCGCGTGCCGGGTCGTCGACGATGCACAGCGCGTTCAGGAAATCCGGCTGGTCCTCGACGCCCCAGGCTTTCGTCTCGTACACGCCGGACACCGCGACGAGCGCCGGGCGCACCGCGTCGACCGCGCTGCGCAGGTAGCCGAGCCGGTCGCCGAGGTTGGAGCCCAGCGACAGGACCGCGCGGCTCACCGCTCCCGCCGGACGGTGACCGCGACGTCGTCGAAGGTCAGCGGAATCGGCGCGGACGGCTTGTGCACGGTGACCTCGACGGCGGTCAGCCGATCGTCGCGCATGACCTCGTCGGCGATCTTCCCGGCGACGCTCTCGATCAGGTCGTACGGCTCCCCGGCGACGATCCCCGCCGCCAGTTCGGCCAGCTCGCCGTAGTGCAGCGTCTTGGTCAGGTCGTCCGATGCCGCGGCGGGCCCGAGGTCGAGCCACGCGACGATGTCGATGCCGAATTCCTGTCCGTCGCGCTTCTCGTGGTCGAAGACCCCATGTCGGCCGAACACGCGCAGTCCCGTGAGCGTGATGCGGTCAGCCATCGGCCCGTCCTTGCTGCCAGGCCGCGGCCACCGCCACGGCGTCCAGTGAAGCCCCCACCTCGTGCACCCGCACGCCCCAAGCGCCCGCCGACGCGGCCAGCGCCGAGATCGACGCGGTGGCGACCTCGCGACCGTCCGGGGGCCTCGGCACACCGTCCTTTCCGGACAGCAGACGGCCGAGGAAACGTTTGCGCGAAGCACCCACCAAAACCGGGAAACCCAAGTCCAGCAACGCATCCAGCCCGTGCAGCAGCGCCCAGTCGTGCTCGGCGTGCTTCGCGAACCCGAGACCCGGGTCGAGCACGATCTCGCTCTCGGCAACCCCGGCCGCGATCGCCTCGTCGACCCGCTGCAGCAACTCGCCACGCACCTCGGCGACGACGTCGGTGTACGTGGCCAGCGCGTTCATGTCCTTGCTGTGCCCGCGCCAGTGCATCAGCACCCACGGCGCCTTGGTTTCCGCCGCGACCCGCCCCATCGCTGGATCGGCAAGCCCGCCGGACACGTCGTTGATCACCTTCGCACCGGCCGCCACCGCGGCTTCCGCGACCGCGGCCCGCGTGGTGTCGACCGACAGCACGACGCCCTCGGAAGCCAGCTGCCGGATCACCGGCAAGATGCGCGCGGCCTCGGTCTCCGCGTCGACCCGCGAAGCACCCGGCCGCGTCGATTCGCCGCCGACGTCGATCAGGTCCGCGCCACGCGCCCACATCTCGCGCGCGTGCTCCAGCGCCTGGTCGAGATCGAGGTAGCGGCCGCCGTCGGAGAACGAATCCGGCGTCACGTTCAGCACGCCCATCACGGCGCACCGCCCCGGCCGGGGGATCACCGGCGCCCCCGGATCAGCTCGATCGCCTCGGCCCGCGACGTCGCCGACGACCGCAGCATCCCGCGCACCGCCGACGTGGTGGTCCGCGAACCCGGCTTGCGGATCCCGCGCACCGACATGCACAAATGCTCGGCCTCGACGACCACGATCACGCCGCGCGGCTCCAGCCGCCGCACGAGCGCGTCGGCGATCTGCGAGGTGAGCCGCTCCTGCACCTGCGGGCGGCGAGCGTAGAGATCGACCAGCCGGGCGAGCTTCGACAGCCCGGTGACCTTGCCGTCGCCGTTCGGGATATAGCCGACGTGGGCCACGCCGTGGAAGGGCAGCAAGTGGTGTTCACAGTTGGAATACATCGGGATGTCCGTGACGAGCACGAGCTCCTCGTGCGATTCGTCGAACGTCCGCGCCAGCACCTCGTCCGGATCGGTGTAGAGGCCGGCGAACATTTCCTGATAAGCGCGAGCGACCCGGGCCGGGGTGTCCTGGAGACCGTCCCGATCCGGGTCTTCGCCGCAGGCGAGCAGCAGCTCGCGAACGGCGCGCTCCGCCCGGTCCTGATCGAAGACCGGGCGGATGCCGTCTTTACTGCTTGTCTGATCCGTCGACGTCACGCCGATGCTGCCCCTCGTCCGGCTGCTGGCCGTTCGCGCCGTCGGCGAACCAGCCCTGCTCACGCGGACGGTCTTCGGCGGGGCGCCACGGCTGCTGGCCGCCCGGGGACGTCGCCGGGGTCCAGCCCGGAGGCGCCCCGTAGTTCGGCGGTCCGCTCTGCGCACCGCCCGGGCCACCGGGCTGGTAGCCGCCGCCTGCCGGACCGCCCGGCTGCTGCTGACCACCATACGGCTGGCCCCAGCGGCCGGCGCCGTTCGGCCCGCCCGGACGACCGCCGTTCGCCGGCGGGGCGTACGGGTTCGCGTTCGGGTCCGGAGCCTGGTACGGCGGACCGCCGGGCAGCTCGCCGGCGCCAGGAGCCGTGCCGACCGGGGTCGGAGCGGGCTGCAGGGCGGGCTTTTCCTTCTCCGGAGCGGGCGGCGGCCACGGCTCGCCGCGCTCCATCGCCAGCTCGCCCGGGGTCTTGATCGGCGGCTTGTCCGACGGCGTGCGCTCGCCGAACTCGTTGAAGACGGTGATGTGCGGGCGCTTCTCGACCGTCGCGAAGATCCGCTCGAGGTCCTTGCGCTGCAGCGTTTCCTTCTCCAGCAGCTCCATGACCAGGTTGTCGAGCACGTCGCGGTAGGTGTTCAGCACGTGCCACGCCTCGGTGTGCGCGGTCTCGATGAGCTTGCGCACCTCCTCGTCGATCTCGTGCGCCACCTCGAGCGAGTAGTCGGCCTGCCGTCCCGCGGACCGGCCGAGGAACGGGTCGCCCTGCTCCTGGCCGTACTTCACCGCGCCCAGCCGCGCGCTCATGCCGTATTCGGTGACCATCGCGCGGGCGATCTTCGTCGCCTGCTCGATGTCCGAGGACGCACCGGTGGTGGGCTCGTGGAAGACGAGCTCCTCGGCCGTGCGGCCGCCCATCGCGAAGACCAGCCTGCCGATCATCTCCGACCGGGTCATCAGCTGCTTGTCGTCCTCCGGCACCAGCAGCGCGTGCCCGCCGGTACGGCCGCGCGGCAGGATCGTCAGCTTGTACACCGGTTCGATGTCCGGCATCGCCCACGCGGCGAGCGCGTGCCCGCCCTCGTGGTAGGCGGTGATCTTCTTTTCCTTCTCGGAAATGATCCGGCTCTTGCGCGCGGGACCGCCGACCACGCGGTCGACCGATTCCTCGAGCGCGACGTCGGTGATCACGTGCCCGTTCTCGCGGGCGGTGAGCAGCGCGGCCTCGTTCAGCACGTTGGCCAGGTCCGCACCGGACATGCCGACCGTGCGCTTGGCCAGCCCGGTCAGGTCGGTGCCCTGCGCGATCGGCTTGCCCTTCGCGTGCACCTCGAGGATCGCCTTGCGGCCGAGCAGGTCCGGCGCGGACACCGGGATCTGCCGGTCGAACCGGCCGGGGCGCAGCAGCGCCGGGTCGAGGATGTCCGGCCGGTTGGTGGCCGCGATCAGGATGATGCCGCCGCGGGCGTCGAAGCCGTCCATCTCGACCAGCAGCTGGTTCAGCGTCTGCTCGCGCTCGTCGTGTCCGCCGCCGAGGCCGGCGCCGCGCTGGCGGCCGACCGCGTCGATCTCGTCCACGAAGATGATGCACGGCGCGTTCTGCTTCGCCTGCTCGAACAGGTCGCGCACTCGCGAAGCACCGACACCGACGAACATCTCGACGAAGTCCGAACCGGAGATCGTGTAGAACGGCACGCCCGCTTCGCCCGCGACAGCACGCGCGAGCAGCGTCTTGCCGGTGCCGGGCGGCCCGTAGAGCAGCACGCCCTTCGGGATCTTCGCGCCGAGCGCCTGGTAGCGCGCCGGGTTCTGCAGGAAGTCCTTGATCTCGTACAGCTCTTCGACCGCTTCGTCAGCGCCCGCGACGTCGCCGAAGGTGGTCTTCGGCATGTCCTTGTTGAGCTGCTTCGCCTTCGACTTGCCGAAGTTCAGGACGCGGTTCCCGCCGCCCTGCGCGTTGTTCATCATCCACATCAGCAGGCCGAGCACCAGCGCCAGCGGGATCGCGAAGATCAGGATCTGGGTCAGCAGGCTCTGCTGGGTGACCTTGGTGGTGAACTTGATCGGATGGTTCGCCTGGTTGCCGACGTTCGCGCCGAGGAGATCTTTGTAGATGTCATCGGTCGCACCGCCGGGGAACTGCGCGACGACCTTGTCGGCCTGCTGGCCGTCGATGTCGATCGGCTGCGTGAGCAGCAGTTTGAGCTGCTGCTCCTTGTCCTCGAGGCTCGCTTCCTTGACATGTCCAGCCTTGACCTGCTGCATCGCCGTGGAGATAGGAGCCTGGGTGTAGCCACGATCGCTGTCGAAGATCGTGTTGTAGGCGAACAACGCCAGCAACCCCGCGACGATCCACAGCAGTGGGTTCCTGAGCACGCTCTTCCGGTTCATACGACTCGGCCCTTGCGGCCTCGACCCTCCCTGGTTGGGCGGCTCCTGTGATACCCGCCATCGCGATCTTGACAACCCGTGGGTGCCGCAAGGCACCCGTCCCACCAGCGTACCGTCCGGGCGGGCGGGGAAGCCTGGCGAGCCTCTCGCAGGTCAACGGCCAATCCCGCGCGAGGGTTCCCGTTCCGGGAGGAGACGTCACCCGGCTACCGGGTGTCAACCGCCACCGAAGCCACCATTTCACCCAGCCTGCTCCGCAGCGTGGCCGGGTCCGCCGGGGCAACGGTGACCCATTCCCGGCCGTCCGAACCCGCCCTCGACAAGCTCAAATACCGTCCGGTGGCAGTGTCGAACCAGCCGAGGACGCGCGACCGCTGCCGGCTTCCCAGCTGGGACCGGCTGTTCGCTGCGAGCTGACCGCCGCGCTGCCGCGGTTGGCCCGCGATGAGCGCGTAGGTCTCGCGCGGATCGACCGTGGCGCGCTCGCTGAGCGACTGGCGCCTCGCCCGCCGGCCGCCCTTTTCCTCGGACTGCCCGCCGCCCGCGGCGACCGGAACCCGGATCGGCTGGGTGTGCAGCGCCTCGTCCAGCGGAAGCGTGACCGACGCCTCACTGCCGCGCGGACCGCCGGGCAGCAGTTCGACGATCGTGGACACCAGTCCGTCCGCCGGGATCGCGCGCAGCCAGATGCCGTCGGCGTCCTGGATCGCGACCACGCCGGTGCGCTCGTCGCCCGCGGCGAGCAACGCGACCGGATGCGCCTCGAACTGCGGGATGTGCAGCGCGTCGATGGAATGCGGGGCCCGCGCGAGCAGCGTCAGCCACTCCTCGACGTCGGGCTCGACCCGGCCGCGCGAGTCGCGGATGCCGCGCGCCTTCAGCTCGGTGTCGACCCGGTGCCGCAGCGACACGCGCTCGTCCTCGGTCGCGCCGTGCGAGCGCACGCGCAGCGGGTAGGGCAGCTCGCCCAGCTCCATCGACTCCCACAGGAAGTCGAATGCCAGCGGCGAGAAGAACTCTTGGTGCATCCGGTGCTGCTCACCCTCCGGTCAACGATTTCCGGCCCAGCGTAGCGCCGGATCGGCAGTCTTCAAGCGCCTCGATGCCACTTTGGGTGCATCCCGCGCCCCCAACGTGGCATTGGGTGCGTCCCACGCACCCAATGTGGCGTTCGGTGCATCCTGCGCACCCGATGCCGCGTTCGGTGCACCCTGCGCACCCAATGCGGCATTCGGTGCGTCAGATGCACCCAATGCCACATTGGGGCGGTTTCGGCCGAGCGGGAGCCGAGGCTGGTCAGCGCAGCTCAGTCAACGCGGGTCAGAACGCGCCCGCGCTGGCCTGGTCGGCCACCCCGGCGAGCATTTCGCCTAGCCGGTGCCGCAGGGTCGCCGGGTCGGCGGGCGCGATGGTGATCCAGTCGCGGCCGTCGTGGCCCTGGCTCGCCTGTGTGAAGTACCGGCCGGTTTCGGTGTCGAACCAGCTCAGCACCGTCGACCGGCTGCGGCCGCCGAGGCGGTTGCGGGCGTTCGCGCCGATCTGACCGCCGCGCAGTCGCTGCTGGGCGTGCAGCCGGGCGAGCGCCTTGCGGTCCTCGTCCACGCTCGCGCGGCCGGAGGCATCGACCTGGTTGCCGCGCCGCTGCATGAAGTCGACCCCGGAAGCGCCGACCAGCTGCTCCAGCGGCACGGTGATCGACTTCTCGGTACCGCGCGGGGCGGCCGGCAGAAGCGAGATGATCGCCGTGGCCAGGCCGTCCGGCGCGCACGGGTGCAGGTGCAGCCCGCGCTGGTCCTGCACGGCGAACAGGCCGTCGCCGTTCGCGCTGCCCGCGACCGCGAGCAGCGGCTCGCCGTTCGGGTCGAGCAACTGGACGGTGTCGAGGCTGACGTCCGGCGACGCGAGGATCCCGAAGTAGTCCTCGACGTGCGGAGCGGGCCTGCCGCGGTCGTCCGCGAGCCCCCGGTCAGCCAGTGCGCCGAGCGTGCGCGTGCGCAGCGCCGAGCGCTCGTCCATCGTCGCGCCGTGCGAACGGATCCGCAGCGGATACGGCAGCTCGCCCATACCGGCCGACTCCCACAGGAAGTCCACCTCGATCGGCGCGAGCAGCTCCGCGTTCGGCATCGACCAACCCCCTACCCCACGTGTTTGCGAACGCTCGCGGGCGCGTGACCGGTCCGGTCACGCGCCCGCGAGCACTGCGTCAGTTGTCGTCGTCCGACCACGCGCCGATGACCGGCGGCGGGGTGGCCTGGTTGGCCCCGAACGCGTCGTCCGGGTCCGGTTCGATGAGGAACGAAGCGTGCGTGTGCTCCTCGTCCCCTTCGCCCGCGCCGTGCGCGCCCGCTCCGCCCATGCCGCCCATCGGGCTCATGCCGCCCTGCGACTGGCCGATGGTGCCGCCCGCCGGGACGACGCCCTGCTGCTGCGGAGCCGCCGACGCGGCGCTCTGGCCGCTCTGGTGCTCGGACGCCGCGGAGGTCTTGCCTTCCTCCTCCTTGCGCGAACCGCTGCGGTTGCCCTCGCCCAGTTTGCCGCCGGCGAGCCCGGCGCCCGCGCCGATCGCGCCGAGGCCGAGCGCGGAACCGAGGCCGCTGCCGCCCGTGGACGCGGGTGCGGGCGCGGCGGCGACCGGAGCCGCACCGACGCCGGAAGCGGCGCCAACGCCCACCCCGGTGCCGCCGGCGAGCGCGCCGCCCTCGAGACCGGAGGTGCCGTACTTGCCCGAGTCGGCCGAGATGTGCGCCGGGGCGCCGTGTCCGGCGACCGCCGCGCCGCCGGCCGCGCCGTGCGCGCCCACCGTGCCGAAGCTGGCCGGGGAACCGAGCGCGCCGGGTCCGTCGGTGTGGCCGAGGTTGTTGACGTTGTTGAACGAGTTGCCGTTGAAGTGCGACGCGGTCGGCTTCATGCCGAGCGAGTCAGGGCCGAAGCTCGGGGTGGAGCTGTCGACCTCGCTCATCGCCTGGGTGTAGGCGTTGAAGAACGCGACCTGCTGCGCCTTGACGTCGTTCGCGGCGTCCGCCTGCGCCTTCTGGTCCGCGGCCAGCGCGGCCGGACCGCCCGCGAGCGCGGCCGTCATGGCCTGCTTCGGGTCGTAGTCGCGCGGGGCCGGCATCTTCTTGACCTCGGCGGCCGCGGCGGCCTGGCGGGCGAGCCGGTCCGACATCGTGTGCGCGGCGTCGGAGGCCTGCGTGCCCGAGTTGGCGATCGCCACGAGCGCGCCCTGCGCGCTGGCGGCGCCGTGGCCGACCCAGACGTTGCCCAGTTCGGTGATCGCGTTGTACAGGTCGTCGGACGCCTGCTTCAGCTCGGTGCCGTGCTTGGCCCAGTGCTGCCCGGTGGCCTCGGCGGTGCCCGGGTCGTTGTCCGTGGTCGCGCCGATGTAGAGCTGGTGGCTTTCCTGCGCCTGCCAGTTCGGCGGGTTGCCGATGGCGCGGTCGCCGCCCATCTCGAAGCCGCCGGAGCTGCTGCGCGCGGAGGCGACGATGTCGTTGGTCGCCGCGTTCGAGCCCATCGCGACGGCGGAGCCGGGCGCCGGGACCGAGGACGAGGTGCCGTAGCCGGAGGTGGTGTAGCCCGACCCGTCCGGGACGGAGCCGTCCGGGGCCGAGGTGGTGGTGTTCGGTGCCATGACTGCGTGATCCCCCTAGGACGTCAGGCCTTGTTGCGGAACGGGTCGGCGGCGGACTGGTCGATCTCGTGGTAGCGCGCCATCGCCGCGACGATGCCTTCCTCCGCGGCCTGGTACTGGCTGAGCAGGTTCTGCAGCGCGGACGAGTAGGAGTCGCCGCCGCCGTCGGCGCGCTGCACGAACTTGGTCGCCATCGCCTTGCCGACCGGGTTCGCGCCGAGCTTCGGCGGCTGCGCGAGCGTGCCCGCGCTGTTCAGGAGAGCTTCGACCGCGTCGCGCCCGGTCCGGATCTTCTTCAGCACGGTCTGCGCGGCATCCGGGTCGATCCCGACCTGGCCGTTGACAGCGGCGTTCTTGAACGCCGCGGCATCCGCCGAGCTGTTGTTGCCCATCTGCCCTCTCTCCGTTCCCCCGCGCGAGGACCAGCCCGTCGGCTGGTGTCACTCGTCCGCATGGCAATAGGTCTTCGCATAGGTTAACGCACCTGGTCGAGCCCTATGACGCGATTTCGGGCTTCCGGGTTCCGCGGCCGGAAGGATTATCGCGAACCGGACTAACCGGACGTGTAGACGTGCGGATCGAGCGTGCCGATGTAGGGCAGGTCGCGGTAGCGCTCGGCGTAGTCGAGGCCGTAGCCCACGACGAACTCGTTGGGGATGTCGAAGCCGATGTATTTGACCGGCACCTCGACCTTCACGGCTTCCGGCTTGCGCAGCAGCGAGACGACCTCGAGCGAGGCCGGGTTCCGGCTCGCCAGGTTCTTCAGCAGCCAGGACAGGGTGAGCCCGGAGTCGACGATGTCCTCGACGATGAGCACGTCGCGCCCGGCGATGTCGCGGTCGAGGTCCTTCAAGATCCGCACCACCCCCGACGACGAGGTCGAAGACCCGTAGGACGACACGGCCATGAACTCCAGCTGCGTCGGCACCGGAAGCGCCCGCGCGAAGTCGGTCATGAACATGACGGCGCCCTTGAGGACGCCGACCAGGAGGAGGTCGCCCTGGCCGTTTTCCGGGTGGTCCGCGGCGATTTTCGCCGCCAGCTCCGCGATCTTGTCTTTGATCTGCTGCTCGGTGATGAGCACGGAGGCGATCTCGCCCTCGTACACGGGTCATTCCCCTCGGGTGGTGGGTTCGGGTCCGGCAAGCGAGAGCCTGCCACGCCGCCGTCGAGCCTCCAAGTTGCCCGGCAGCCACACCCCGCCCTGACCCCGCCAGCGGGCCACGAGCGCGTCGACCGAACGCAGGTGCGCGTCGGTCAGTTCGCGGACCCCGGAGTCCAGCAGCCACCTGCGGAGAACCCGTCTGCGCAGCGCAGCGGGCTCGGCCGCCAGCACGGCTACGTCGAGGTCGTCTTCGCGGGCCGCGCGCTCGTGAACGCGCGCGGCGAGTGTGTCCAACGCCTCGGTGTCCTCGCGCAGCTGTGCGGCCGTACGGGCTAAAGCTGGAGCGACTCCACCCGACAGCACGTCCTCCAGGAGCGGCAGTGCTTCCGTACGCAGCCGTACGCGAGTGAAGCGGGGATCGGCGTTGTGCGGGTCTTGCCACGGTGCTAGGCCGAGTTCTGTGCACGCCGCGACGGTTTGCGCGCGCGTGATGCCGAGCAGCGGACGGCCCCACGGCGGATCGTGCGGACGCATGCCCGCCAACGACCGTGGCCCGGAACCGCGTCCTAGGCCGAGCAACACCGTTTCGGCTTGGTCGTCTTGGGTGTGGCCGAGCAGTACGAGCCCTTCGCCGTTTGGCAACGCTTCGCGCAGCGCGTGGTACCTCGCGGCGCGCGCGGCTGCTTCAGGACCGCCTTTGCCCACGACGTGCACGGCATGCACTTCGACGACGTCGATGCCAAGGCCCTTCACGACCGTCGCCGCTTCGGCGGCAACAACCGCTGAGTCGGCCTGAAGGCCATGGTCGACGACGAGCGCCCGCGTACGGACGTCTCGATGCCGAAGGACGTACGCCGTCGCTTCAGCGAGCGCTAAGGAGTCCGCGCCGCCTGACACCGCGACGCACACTTCGCCGGGAACAGCGACTGTCGCAAGGAAATCGCGGACCGCTGTCCGGACCGCGGCGAGCGCGCTCACCCGTGCAGGCGCCGCACCCAGGCCGCGGGGTCGGCGATCTCGGCGCGGGTCGGCAACGTGTTCGGCGAGCGCCAAACCTTGTTGAACCCGTCCATCCCGACCGCGTCGACCACGTGCCGCGTGAACTTCGCGCCTTCCTCGTACTGGCGGATCTTCGCGTCGAGACCGAGCACCGCGCGCAGCAGCCGGTCGAAAAGCCCGCCGCCTTGCCGCCGCGCGGTGAACCGCTCCCGGATCTGCTCGACGCTCGGCACGACCTGCGGGCCGACCGCGTCCATCACGTAGTCGGCGTGGCCCTCCAGCAGCGTCGACAACGCCAGCAGGCGGTCGAAAACCGACCGCTCCTTCGGCGACTGCAGCAGCTCCGCGATGCCGCCGCCCTTGCCGCGGTTGCGCAGCGCGTCGGGCAGCCTGCCGACCAGTTCGGCCAGCCCCTCGGTGGAGCTCTCCGCGAGCCCGGACACCAGCCGTTCGACCTCGTCGGCGAAGTAGTCGCGCAGCCACGGCACCGCGGTGAACTGCAGGCGGTGCGTGCATTCGTGCAGGCAGACCCACAGCCGGAAATCGTGTGCGGGAACCTTCAGCGCGCGTTCGGCGGCCACCACGTTCGGCGCGACGAGCAGCAGCTCGCCCTTGTTCTCCGGGCCGCCGAACGGGTCGTACTGACCCAGCACGCGGGACGCCAGGAACGCGAGCAGCAGCCCGGTCTGCACGCCGGCGCCGGACGCCAGGATCGGGCCGAGCGGACCGCCCTGCGCCGCGGGCAGCGCGCGCCCGGTGAGCTCGCCGAGACCGGACGCCGCGGACCGGACCCAGCCCGGCCGGTCGACCACGGTGCCGGGCAGCAGCGGCAGGTCCCGGCCGAGGCCGGTCAGCTCGCGGACGTGCCCCTCCGCCTCGGCGGTCAGCTCCCGCAGGTCGACCACCGCGCGGTCCGCTTCGCCGCGCGCGACCTGCGGGCCGCCGCGCACGAGCAGCGCGCCGGTGGCGGCTGCCCGGTCCCAGTCGACCATGGGCCGCCGTCGGGTCTCGGTTTCCTGGCTCACGCCTCCGACGCTACCTTCCGGTACGCGTTTGTGGGCAGCTCAGCCGAACCGGTTCAGCGAGTCGGCTCAGTGCGGGCTACTTGCAGCCGCAGCCCCGCAAGGCCGTCGCCAGCACGTCGAGCGCCGCCTGCCCGGAATTCTTCTCCGAGCCGTTGGACATGAACGCGAAGGCGAGCACACGGTTGTCGCTGTCGAGCACATACCCCGCGAGGGTGTTGACGCCGGTGAGCGTGCCGGTCTTGGCCCGCACCCAGCCCTTGCCCCCTTGGGTTTCGCCCGAGTGGTAGCGGCCGTGCAGGGTGCCCTCCGGGCTGCCCGCGACCGGAAGCCCGGCCAGCAGCGGACGCAGCTTCGGCGTGTTCGGGTCCTTGCCGTCCGGACCGGCCGCCGCGGCGAGCACCTGTGCCAGCAGCCTGGCCGGCACCTTGTTCTGATTGGACAGTCCGCTCGTGTCGAACAGCTGCAGGCCGTTGACGTCGAACCCGTGGTCTGCCAACACCTTCTTCACCGCGGCCGAGGCGCCGGCGAACGACGCTTCCCCACCGGTGGCCATGGCGACCTGGCGGCCGAGCGAGTCGGCGAGCACGTTGTCGGAGATCTGCAGCAGCGCGTACGCGAGGTCCGGCAGCGGTGCCGACTGGACTTCGCCGAGCACCTTCGCCCCTTCCGGAGCCTTGGCGGGACCGGCTGGGCTCGCGCCGAGCTTGTCCGCGACGAGCTGGGTGAGCGCGGTCCCCGGGTTGCCCGAGCGCATGGTCTCGTCGACCTTCGGGTTCCCGCGGCCGCCGTCGGTCATGGCCGGGACGATCGGGGCGCCGTACAGCGACGGCGCGTCGCCCGGCTCCCAGCCCGGCGCGGTGTTCGGGCCGCTGAAGGCGCTCGCGTCGAGCTGGACCTTCTTGACGTCGCCGCCGGCCTTCTTGACCTGGTTGACGAGGTCGTCGACGTGCGCCGCGCCCGGGTAGAGCGGCGAATCGGTGCCGACCGGCAGCGCGGTCAGCGACGGGTCGCCGCCGCCGACGATGACGACCGTGCCCGGCTGCGCACCCTGGACGATCTTGGTGGAGATCCGCTTCGTCGGCTCCATCGCGAGCAGCGCCGCGGCGACGGTGAGGATCTTCGTGGTCGACGCCGGGGTCAGCGGGGTGTTCGACGCGTGATCCCACAGCACGGTGCCGTTCGCCGGGTCGATCACACTGCCGCTGAGCTGCGACAACGCGGCCGCCCCGGCGGGACCGGAGAGCTTCGCGGCGACGCCGTTCGCGGACGGCCCCTGACCGGACGTGTCCGGGCCGTGCAGCGCGAGGCTGGCGTCGGCGGGGTCGGGCGCACTGCCCTTCGGCGCGTTCGGCGCCCACGGCAACCCAAGCCGGTTGGACACGGCGGGCACAGCCGACGCCCCACCCGCGGCGGCGAGCAGAAGCAGCACGACGAGCGCCAGGATCAACGCCTTCCGGCGAGGCTTCTTGCCCTCCGGCCGAGGCGCGTCACCCTGCGGCGGAATCGGCCCGGCCCCGGACGGCGGTTCCGGAGGCTGCTCGGCAGCCCGCGGCGGAATCTGCTCCGGACCTGGGCGTTCGGCGAAGCCTTCCGCAGGACGAGGAATGCCGACGGTCGCTTCGGACGGTCCCTGCTGCGCTTCACCGGGGAAACCTTCGGGCGGCCGCGGAATGCCGACGGTCGCCTCCGCCGGGAACTGGCCCCCGGTCGGGTCGATGCGCATCGGCCGCACCTGGCCGCCGCCCGCCGGTGGGACGGTGCCGGGCGCTGGTTCGGGCAGGGCAGGACGGACCGGGATTTCGATCTGCTGCGACCACGACTCGGCTTCGGATTCGTTCCGGCTCGCCTGCGATTCGTCTCCTGGACGGCCGGGTTGAGCGGCGTTGGAGCGGCCCCAGTTCTCCTGCGACTCGTCCCCGGGACGACTGGCTTGAGCGGCGCTCGCGCGGCCCCAGTTCTCCTGCGACTCATCCCCCGGACGACCGGACTGAGCGGCGCTGGAACGCCCCCAGTTCTCCTGCGACTCGTTCCCCTGGCGACCAGGCTGACCCGGGTTGAGCCGTGCGGCGGCGGAACCGGGAGCCGGTTCGCCTCGGAAGCCCGTCCGGTTCTCCTGCGGTTCCTCCCCGGCGCGGCCGGATTGAGCCTGCCCATCGGAACGCGCGCCCCGGAACTCAGGTGCTCCTTCTCCGCCCCGGCCCGACTGGTCCTGGCCCGCGGCGGGACCGGAGTCGTCGCGGAAGGCGGTCCAGCCCTCCTTGGGCGGCTCCTGCCCCTGCTCGTCCCGCGCGACGACCGGCCGGAACGCCGCCCAGCCCTGGCTGTTCTCGCCCGTTCCCGGCGTTTCGTCCCGGAACGCGGCGAACTGCCCCGGCTTCCCGGCGGACTCGGCAGCCTCGGCGGGCCGGCCGGACTGGAACGGGTTCCACCCCTGCCCCTCGTCCGAAGACCCCGCGCCGGACCCAGCGGGCTCGAACAGCGAGTTCCCCGGCTTCCGCGCGGCCTGCCACGCGGGCGACGACTGCTGCTGCCCACCCTGACCAGGCGAAACATTCGGCTGCGCGCGGACCGTCTGCTCCGCGGCCCCCTCCGCGGACGGCCTCGGCTGCTGCTGCGACGCCTGCACCGTCGCCTCGGCGTCCGGACGGCCCGCGTTGTCGCCCGGCCTCGGCACCCCGGCCGTGAACCGGGTCGGCCCCTCCACCGGGACCCACGGCGCCTGCGGTTTCGGCTCCTCCGGCCGGGCGGGCACCGACGCACCGCTCATCCGGTCCGCGAGGTTCGACCGGGGCGGTTCCGGCGGCGTGACGGGAGCGTCCGAGGGCGCGTTGAGCCCGGGGACTTCCTCCGGTTCGACTTTGGGCCGGAACCACGATCCCGGCCCGTCGCCCGGTGTGACGTTCGGCACGGAAAGCTGCGCGGTGGCTCCCGCGTCGCGCTTGGGCAGGGGGAGGCGGGAGGTCGCCCGGTCCGCCTGGGACGAGGTGTCCTCGTCGCCCGTGGGCCACCTCGGCTGGTCGTTTTCCGGCACCCACCACTCCTTCTCACCCGCCCCCGGAGGGGCCAAGGTCACATGCCGTCTGGCCTACATCGGCGCGACCGGCCGACGGGGCGTAGTCCACACTAGTGACGTCAACGAGGTCATTAGGTTGCCGCCCACGAGCGCGTGGGACACCGAGATTCGAGAAGCAGCGAGGACGGCCGTGGAATTCGACGTCACGATCGAAATCCCCAAGGGGGAGCGCAACAAGTACGAGGTCGACCACAAGACCGGTCGGATCAAGCTCGACCGGACCCTGTTCACCGCGACCCAGTACCCGGCCGACTACGGGTTCATCGACGACACGCTCGGCCAGGACGGCGACCCACTCGACGTGCTCGTGCTCGTCCAGGAGCCGACGTTCCCCGGCTGCCTGATCCGCTGCCGCGCGATCGGCATGTTCCGGATGACCGACGAGAAGGGCCCGGACGACAAGGTCCTCGCCGTCCCGACGAACGACCCGCGTCTCGAGCACCTGCGGGACATTCACCACCTGAACGAGTTCCACAAGCTCGAGATCCAGCACTTCTTCGAGGTCTACAAGGACCTCGAGCCGGGCAAGAGCGTCGAGGGCTCGTCCTGGGTGAGCCGCGCCGACGCCGAGTCGGAGATCGCCCGTTCGTACGAGCGCGAGAAGGACCGCCTCGCCAAGGAAGAGATCAACGGCGAAGAGCACCACTGAGGCAACCGAAAAGGGGCCGTCCACCTGCCTGGTGGACGGCCCCTTTTTACTGCTCGCTCAGCCCGCGAGGGCCAGTTCGCCCGCTTCCTGCTCGGCGCGCTGCTCCATGGCCGACTTGTCCGAGAGCGGCTTCTCCCGCAGCAGCCAGACCAGCGCGAACCCGACGGTCAGCACCGCGCCGCCGATCAGGAACACCGTGCTCATCGAGCTGGAGAACCCTTCGAGGATCGGCCGGGCGAGCACCGGGTCGAGGGTCGACAGGAACGAGGTGTCGTTCACGTCGAGCCCGCCGCCGGCCAGCTGCCGGGCGAACTCCGGGTGCTGCGCCAGCGCCGCGGTGTAGGCCGGGGAGGCCATCGCCGAGCGGACCGCCGCCGCGATCCGGTCGCCGACCGTGCTGAACAGGATCGACAGGAACACCGCGGTGCCCGCCGTGCCGCCGATCTGCCGGAAGAAGGTCACCGACGAGGTCGCGACGCCGATGTCGCGGGGCGTGACGTCGTTCGTGGCGGCCAGGGTCAGCGTCTGCATGGTCGAGCCGAGGCCGAGTCCGAGCACGAACGCGATGGCCATGACCACGCCGAGCGCGGTGTCCACCCCGATCATCGAGAACGAGAAGACCGCCGCGGCCATCAGGCCGAGTCCGGCGACCGCGAAGCCCTTGTACCGGCCGGTCCGGGTGATGATCCGGCCGCTGCCGAGGCTCGCGACCATGATCCCGAGGGTGAGCGGCAGCATCTGCAGCCCGGCCTGGGTCGGCGTCGCGCCCTTGACGATCTGCAGGTATAGCGGCAGCGACATCATCGCGCCGAACATCCCGATGCCCTGGATCACGGTGACCATCGTCGAGACCCGGAACACCCCGCTGCGGAACAGCCGCAGCGGCAGCAGGGCGGCGTCGCCCATCCGGCGTTCCTGGAGGATGAACAGGACCACGCCGAGTGCGCCGACCAGGTACATCGCCAGCGACGCGGGCGAACCCCATCCCCATTCGCGACCCTGCTCGGCGACGAGCAGCAGCGGCACGAGGCCGACCGTCAGCGCGCCCGCTCCGAGGAAGTCGACCTTCTGGTCGACGCGGGTGTGCGGGAGGTTCAGCACCTTGGTCACCACGACCAGCGCGGCGAGCGCGATCGGGACGTTCACCATGAACACCCAGCGCCAGCCGGTGAGGCCGGCGAACGAGTCGAGCCCGGCGAAGAACCCGCCGACGACCGGGCCGGCGACGCTCGAGACGCCGAACACGGCCATGAAGTAGCCCTGGTAGCGGCTGCGTTCCCGCGGCGAGGTGATGTCGGTGATGATCGCCAGCGCGAGCGACATCAGGCCGCCGGCGCCGAGACCCTGGAACGCGCGGAACGCGGCCAGTTCGTACATCGACCCGGCCATCGCGCTCGCCAGCGAACCGGCGAGGAACAGCGAGATCGCGGTCAGGTACATCGGCTTGCGGCCGAAGAGGTCGGACAGCTTGCCGTACAGCGGTGTGGAAAGCGTCGCGGTGATCAGGTAGGCGGTGGTGGCCCAGGCCTGGAGGCTCTGTCCGTGCAGTTCGTCGGCGATGGTCTTCATCGCCGAGGACACAATGGTCTGGTCGAGGGCCGCCAGGAACATGCCGAGCATCAGTCCGGACAGAACCGTGAGGATCTGCCGGTGTGAAAGCCGTCCGTTCGTGGTGGCGCCCCCTTCCGCAGTGGCGGTGTCGCTCATGGTGGTCTCCCTCAGTGCCGTACTAGTTGCTTGTATCTCTCAACTACTTGCTCGCCACAACTGTTCCCGAAAAGCTTGCATTCATCAACCAAATATCGTGTGACGCTAATCTCTCGCCGGGCGATGTCGAGAACGGGCGGACGGCTCCGTCCCTGGCGCGAACGTGGCCGGCAAGGAGCCGCCACCAGCACGGAGGAGAACCACGATGGCCAAGTACCTGCTGCTCAAGCACTACCGCGGCGCGCCGGCTTCGGTGAACAACGTCCCGATGGACCAGTGGACGCCCGAGGAGGTCACCGCCCACATCCAGTACATGCGCGACTTCGCCGACCGGCTCGTGGAGACCGGCGAGTTCGTCAGCGAGCAGGCGCTGTCGCCGGAAGGCACGTGGGTCCGCTTCGACGGCGAGGGCCGCCCGCCGGTCACCGACGGCCCGTTCGCCGAGACCAAGGACGTCATCGCGGGCTGGATGATCATCGACGTCGACAGCTACGACCGTGCGATCGAACTGGCCGGAGAGCTCTCCGCGGCTCCCGGAGCGGGCGGCAAGCCGATCCACGAATGGCTCGAACTGCGCCCGTTCTACGGCGTCACGCCTTCGGTGACCGAGTGAACGAGGAGCTGCTGCGGGAACTCGTGCCCGCGGTGATCGGCATCCTCGTCCGGCGCGGAGCGGATTTCGCGTCGGCCGAGGATGCCGTGCAGGAAGCGCTGATCCGCGCGTTGGACGCGTGGCGGGACGATCCGCCGCGCGACCCGAAGGCGTGGCTCATCTCCGCCGCGTGGCGCCGGTTCCTCGACGCCACGCGGTCGGAGTCCTCGCGCCGGGGCCGGGAAGTGGCGATGGACGCCGAGCCGCAGCCCGGTCCAGCGTCCGCGGTGGACGATTCGCTCCAGCTCTACTTCCTGTGCGCGCATCCGTCTTTGACGCCGTCGTCGGCCGTCGCGCTCACGCTGCGCGCGGTCGGCGGGTTGACCACGAAGCAGATCGCGCAGGCGTATCTGGTGCCGGAAGCGACGATGGCGCAACGGATCAGCCGGGCGAAGAAGACCGTCTCAAGCGTGCGGTTCGACGCGCCCGGCGACGTCGCGACCGTGCTGCGAGTGCTGTACCTGGTCTTCAACGAGGGTTACTCCGGCGAGCTCGACCTCGCCGCCGAAGCCATCCGGCTGACCCGGCAGCTCGCGGCGGGATTCGACCATCCGGAAGTGGCCGGTCTGCTCGCGTTGATGCTGCTGCACCACGCCCGCCGGGCCGCGCGGACGAAACCCGACGGCAGCCTCGTGCCGCTCGCCGAACAGGACCGCGGGACCTGGGACACCCGGCTGATCGCCGAGGGCGTCGACATCCTCCAGGCGGCGCTGGCCCGCGACCAGCTCGGCGAGTACCAGGCCCAAGCCGCGATCGCCGCGCTGCACGCCGACGCTCTAGCCGCGGAAGAAACCGACTGGGTGCAGATCGTCGAGTGGTACGACGAGCTGCTGGCGCTGACCGACAGCCCGATCGTCCGGCTCAACCGGGCGGTCGCGGTCGGCGAGGCGGACGGGCCGCGTGCCGGGTTGAAGGCGCTGGCGGAGTTGGACGACAAGCTGCCGCGGTATCGCGCGGTGGCGGCTTACCTGCACGAACGGGACGGAGATCTGGCGACCGCCGCGCGGCTGTACAGCGAAGCGGCGGAGAAAGCACCCAACATGGCCGAGCGCGCTCACTTGATCAGGCAGGCAGCGCGGCTCAACAACTCGTGAGTGGCGAAGCCGGTTCTAACCGGCTTCGCCGCTCACGACATCACTCGGCGTAGCCCGGGATCGGGAACGGCTGCAGGAACTCGCGGATCTCGGCGGCGATCGCGTCCAGCGCGCCGTCCTGCTGCGCGGCCGCAGCCGTCACGGTCCGGTCGATCCAGTCCGCGACCTGCACCTGGTGCTCCGGCTTGAGCCCGCGCGTCGTGATCGCCGACGTGCCAAGCCGGATGCCGGACGGGTCGAACGGCTTGCGCGGGTCGAACGGCACGGTGTTGTAGTTCAGCTCGATGCCCGCGCGGTCCAGCGCCTGCGCGGCGGGCTTGCCGGGCACCGCCTTGTTGGTCAGGTCGATCAGGAGCAGGTGGTTGTCCGTGCCGCCGGAGACGAGGTCGTACCCGCGCTCGACCAGCGCTTCGGCCAGCGCCTTGGCGTTCGCGACGATCGTGTGCGCGTACTCGGAGAACGACGGCTGCTGCGCCTCCCCCAGCGCGACCGCGATGGCGGCCGTCGTGTGGTTGTGCGGACCGCCCTGCAGACCGGGGAACACCGCCTTGTCGACGGCCTTGGCGTGCTCGGCGTCGGAGAGGATCATCGCGCCGCGCGGACCGCGCAGCGTCTTGTGCGTGGTCGTGGTGATGACCTGCGCGTGGCCGACCGGCGACGGGTGCGCGCCGCCCGCGATCAGGCCGGCGATGTGCGCGATGTCGGCCACCAGCACGGCGTCGACCTCGCGGGCGATCTCCGCGAACGCCGGGAAGTCGATGGTGCGCGGGATGGCCGTACCGCCCGCGAAGATCAGCTTCGGCCGGTGCTGGCGGGCGAGGTCGCGGACCTGGTCGAGGTCGACGCGGCCGGTTTCCTTCCGGACACCGTAGCGGACCGGCGTGAACCACTTGCCGGTCGCGGACACGCTCCAGCCGTGCGTGAGGTGGCCACCGTCCGGCAGCGCCATGCCGAGCACGGTGTCGCCCGGCTTCGCGAACGCCAGGTACACCGCGAGGTTGGCCGGGGAACCGGAGTACGGCTGGACGTTCGCGTGGTCGGTGCCGAAGACAGCCTTCGCACGCTCGATCGCCACCTGCTCGACCTGGTCGATGAACTGCTGGCCCTCGTAGTAGCGCTTGCCCGCGTAGCCCTCGGAGTACTTGTTGGTGAGCACGCTTCCGGTGGCTTCGAGCACCGCCTGCGAAACGTAGTTCTCGGACGCGATCAGGCGGATCTTGTCGTGCTGGCGTTTCGCCTCGTCCTCGACGAGTCCCGCGATCTGCGGATCCGCCGAGGACAGTGCGGACAGGGCGGGCTGGTGTGTCATGGCGTACTCCGGCTCTGCAGTGGCCCTCACCCAGGCGCGCGGTGCCGGCCTCGTCGTCGCTCCCCGGTGGTGCTCCACCTCTTGAATGGCGCCAGTCGCTGCTGCGGGACGAAGTTTAGTGCACCGCGCCAGCCCCGTCCGGTCCGCGGGAACGGACGGGAAACGGCTCAGACCTGCTCGAGGCCGCCGCGATGACGCCGGGCGAGTTCCTGGTAGACCGCCGCGTTGTGGTCGACCCACAGCCGCGCGGAATCGGTGAGCTCCACGAACTTCTTCGCCGGGCTGCCCATCGCGATCGTCTCCGCCGGGACCTCGGTGCCGGGCGTGACCGTCGACCCCGCCGCGACGAACGCGCGCGCTCCGATCACCGCGCGGTCGAGCACCGTGGAACCGTTGCCGATCAACGCCTGTTCTCCGACCGTGCAGTCGTGCACGAGGCACTGGTGCCCGACGGTCACGTTGCGGCCGACCTCGGTCATCTCGGGTCCGGAGTGGATCACCGAGTTGTCCTGGATGTTCGCGCCCTCGCGGATGACGATCGGGCCGAAGTCCGCGCGGATCACCGCGCCGTACCAGACCGAAGCGTCCTTCTCGACGGTCACGTTGCCGATCAGGGTGGCGGTGGGGGCGATCCAGGCGTCCGGGTGGACCTGCGGGCTGACGCCGTCCAAGGAGAACAAAGGCATGCCGGGAGCCTAAGCGGCGTCAGCGGTATCCGGCGAAGCAGAGCGCCTCGATGTCGCCGCGGAGGCTCGCGGACGACCGCGGCCGGACGCGTTGCTGCACCACCGCGCCGAGCAGATAGCTCAGCAGCGCGCGGGCACGGGCGCGCGGATCGTCGACGTCGAGCGGGGCGAGGAGTTCGGCGAACAGTTCGGTGATCGAGGTGAGCATCGCGTCGATCGCCTGCGGGTGCTGCGCGCGGCCCGCCGCGATCCAGTACTCGAACCAGAGGAACGCGCCGCGCGGACGGTCGGCGAATTCGGCGAGGTAGGCCTCGGTCACCGCGAAAAGCCGTTTGCGCGGGTCGGAGTGCTTGTCCGCGACCTTGCGCAGCCCCGCCGCGAAAGTGTTGATGTGCGCGGCCATCGCCCGGTCGATGAGCACGTCGATGTCGGCGAAGTAGTAGTGGATCGCGCTCTTGGTGAGCGGCCCGGCCTCGGCGATCGCGCGTACCGTGCAGCCGGCGAGCCCTTCGCGGGCGAGGACCTTGCGAGCGGCTTCGACGATCAGTTCCTGTTTCTGCAACTGGTTGGGCGACAGCTGGGTGCTGCGACCGGGTACGGCGCTCACGGTGATCCTCGTTACGTTTGTCAGGACGGCAGCCCTGAATCCTAGGCCAGCCGTCCCAACGTCTTCCGGCGGGTGAAAAACCGGATTGGCCACCCCGGTCCGCGCAGCGGACAATGCCCGGCATGGTGATCTCAGGGGACAAGGGGCTCAGCGAGGCGGCGCGCCGTCAGCTGGAGAAGGAAATCGCGGATCTGCGCGCGCAACGCGAGGCGCTATCGCCGCAGCCCGGCGAGCAGGAACGCACGGGGGACGCCGCCGACCAGGCGGACGTGATCGACCGCGCCGAGGCAGCGGCGCGTCTGGACCGGCAGATCGCCGACGTCACCGCGAAGCTGGAGCACGGCGCGTACGACAGCTCGCTGCTTCCCGACGGCACGCGGGTTTCGCTGCGTTTTTCCGACGGTGACGAGGAAGAGTTCACCGTGGTGACCCTTCCCGGCGAGGACGCGGACGCGATCACCTCCGACAGCCCGCTCGGCCTCGCGCTGGCCAACGCGAAGGCAGGTGAGGAAATCAGCTACCGCACCCCGCGCGGGCAAGCCACCGCGACGGTGCTGAAGCTGACCCCGCCCGCCAACTGACCACAGAGGACAGACAGTGGCCGCCCCGGTTCCCGGGGCGGCCGCTGTTATTTGTCGGCGTTGGCCACCGTTTCGACCTGATAGGCGAACACGCCGTCGGTCTCGACCGCGACGTGCCAGCCGCCGCAGTCCGTGTCCATCCGCTTGTGCTCGCCCGCCGGCCACCAGTCCGCGGTGAGCGTCGGCGCTTTCGCCTCGGCCTTTCCCGGCTTGCACAGCGCGGGCAGGCCGGAGGGACCTGGTTGGTAGCGCAGAATCCGTTCCGAACCGGTGGTGCGGATCAGTTCGGTGACTGACTTCGCGTCGTCGGGCACCCACGACGGCAGCCGGGCGTCCGCGTTGGCTTTGCCCTGCTTTCCGGTGTCGTAGGAAACCGCCTTCACGTGGCCGTTCGACTTCTCCTCGACCGAGGCGCCGAGCCCGCACGACGCGACCGTGGCCAGAGCCACGATCCCGGTCGCGGCCAGTACCGCCTTGTTCCGCACGCTGTTCATGGCTTCCAGTCAACCGAGACCGGCGCGCCCCGCCCTCGTTCTTCCGGCCCTTTGCCGCTGGCCAGTCGGCCGACTCCGTCCCTCACATGAGTGAAATCGCGGGTCATTCTTCGCCGTCGAGATGAGCCCGCAGCGCGGCGAGCGGACCGTCCCAGTCCCGCGCGAGCGCCGCGAGGAACTGCTGCGCGACCCGCATCGGCGCGGAATCGAGCCGGTACCGCACGCGGCGGCGCTCACCAGGTTCGGCGGCGACCAGCCCGGCGTCGGACAGCAGGCCGAGGTGCTTGGCGATTGCCTGCCGCGTGATCGGAAGCCGCGCCGCCAGGTCCGTCGCGGTCGCCGGACCGCGTGCGGCCAGCTCGGCGAGGATCGCGCGCCGGGTCGGATCGGCGAGCGCGGCGAATACCTGCTCGGCGACCGCTTCGGAGTCAGCTGCCATCGAGACTGGCCGCCAGCTCGTCCAGTTCGCGCGCCCAGCCTTCGACGTGCGAACGGTAGGTCGCCGGGTACTGGCCGTCCGGCAGTTGCGCGAACCCGGATTCGACGACGGTGAGCCGGGTCCCGCCGCCCTCGGCCCGCAGCGTGAACTCGACGTACGTGCGCCGCGGGTCGTCCTCCGGCATCCCGTCGACCTGCCAGGTGAAGCCGAACACCGCGGGCTCCTCGACGCGCTCGACCCGGATCTCGGCAGTGCGGTCCCCGATCCACGCGACCCGGCCGAGCCCGCCCGGACGCAGGTCGATCTCGGCCTCGTCGCCGAACCAGGCGCTCAGGCCGTCCGCGGTGGTCAGCGCCGTCCACACCGTCGCGGGCGGCTGCGCCAGCTCGACCGTCCGCTCGATGCGGTCGGGAAACCCCATGTCGTGCTCCTTCCGGACCGAGCCTAGGCAACCACACCCCATTGACGCAACCAGATGGTTGCCATAATATCGCAACCATTCAGTTGCATTACTTGGCGAAAGGAAGACCGATGAACTCCTTCACCACCGAGCTGACCGTCGACCGCACCCCCGAAGAGGTCTTCGCCGCGGTCACCGACGTCCGAGCCTGGTTCAGCAAAACGATCACCGGCATCGCGACCGCGGTCGGCGACGCGTTTTCCTTTGTGGACAAGGGAATCCCGTCGACCCGGATCCGTGTCACGGAGCTCGTGCCCGGCCGCCGCGTCGCTTGGCACGTCGAGGACGCGTACGTCGCCTTCACGGATCAGCCGGACGAATGGACCGACACCCGGATGAGCTTCGACATCACGCCAGGCCCGAACGGGACGACGCTGCGCTTCACGCACCACGGCCTCACTCCGGACCAGGCTTGCTACCGCGAGTGCTCGCGCGGCTGGACGAGTTGCGTCAACACGAGCCTGCACGCGCTGCTGACGACTGGCGTCGGCGAGCCGATCCCGGAATCCGCTGCCCCGCAACGCAGCTAGGGAAGCTGAAGGTCGGAGGCGTCACGCTTGGCGTGCATCTCCCACAGCGTCTCCGCGATGTCGGCCGGGTCGATCTCCGGAAACTCAGTATTGGGTCCGAGGGCACCGGACAGCAGTGCGGAATGGACGGCGCTGCCCCTGATCATGGCTCCGATCTGGAGCGTCGCCGCGTGCACGCCGTGCGGCGAGATTTCCGCTGACAGGCTCTGGATGTAGTTGCGGGTCGCCGCCATCGCCGGGCCGATGCCGCTCAGGACAGGCGCGGGCTGCGTCGCCGAGACGCTCTGGCTGATCAGGATGCTGCCTTCGCCGCGGTCGCGCAGCTCCCCCAAAACCGCTGCGCGCGGATGTCACGTCCGACGATCTGATGCTGCTGATCTTCACGAACGCGCTGATCGTGCGCGAGACCGTTGAGGCAACCCCGGACGCGTGGCGGCGCATGCTCTCGTTCAGCCTCGCCGGACTGCGCACCGATTGTGGTAGCTAGGACGCATGCGAAGATCCTTTTCCTTCAGGGAAATCTCATGAACGATGACGTTTCCCAGAACCTCGTCGTCTTCCGGATCAAGGCCTCCCCGAACCGGTGCTGGCCAGCGCGCCCACCCAGGCCGAGGACGCGGTCGAGCAGGCGTGGGGGAGCATCCGGCAGCAGCACAAGGTGCGCGGGTCCGCGGTTTTGGCCGTATACAGCGAATGGCAGCCCTCCGCGGCCGACCAGAAATTCATGGCCAAGAATTTCCGGAAGGCCGAGTGCACCTACAGTTTCCCCCGGCCGGGTCCCGGTGAATGGGACCGCGCCTTCGCCGAAGCACGCGCCGTAATGGCCGAAACCGAGCAGCGGAAAAGCGCCGAGGAGATCCTGCCGATCCTCTGGAGCGCGTCCTCGCCGCGCGCCGAACTGCTCGAGGCCCTGCCACACCGCCCACTCGTGCCCGGCAAGGTGTCGGTCGCGCTCGCGGTGGTGTCGCGGACCCCGGAGGGCAAGATCGGGATGCAGCACATCACCCGGCACGAGCAGGAGCAGATGGGCGCGCCGCTCGAGAAACTGTTCGACGTCGGGTTCGGTGCCCTAGTCCGCGGGCTGAAGTTCGAGATCCGCAGTTCGGGCGAGGACGTGCTGGTCTCGCTGGCCAGGGAGAACCAGCTGGCGGCGTCCGCACTCGCGCTGCCCGATCTGCATGCCCAGCTGGCACCGCACCTCGGGACCGGAAACCTGATCGTCGGCCTGCCCTGCCCGGACGAGATGTACGTCGCCAGGGAGGGCTCCGACATGGCGGACACCGTCCGGAAGCAGGTCCTCGCTTCGCCGTACGAGACGACGGAACTGGTCCCGTTCGTCCTGCGCCTCGGGTCCGGCGGGCTGGAGCTGCTCGCCGAACGGAGCTAACTCCCCTAACGGGTGAATCTCGGGGTTGCCTGCCGAACGAATCAGGCCCCGTCCGAGGTGTCTCGGACGGGCCTGATTCGTGGAGCCGCCTGGGGGAATCGAACCCCCGACCTATTCATTACGAGCGGATTTCGTCACTCGTTGACCTCGGTCGTAGGGCTCTGACCTGCGTATACACCGTCCCCGAACGTCCGTGCACGTCCGGAGTTAGTCACCCCGATTGTCACCCACTTAGTCACCCGCCAGGCCCCAGAGCCCCGAAGAGCCTCTTGGCAGACATGCACCCAGATGTCACTCAGCTCGTTCGAGGCGCGAGGTCCTGCCGCCATCTTCGCGCGAGGGCCCACGCACAGTGGACACCCGTAAACTACCTATGTAGATTACGAGGCGTGCGGAAGACACATGCTTTAGTCCAGGTGACGATCGCCATACTGGACAACCCGACCGGTCGCCACTGGGGCTACCACCTGTCCAAGGCGGCCGGTGTCCGGTCTGGCGTGCTCTACCCGATCTTGACGCGAATGTTGGACGAAGGTTGGCTCGTCGACGGCTGGGAAGATCCCGCAACCATCAAAGGCAAGCGTCCGCCCCGCCGGTACTACGAGCTGACGGACAAGGGACGACTGGCACTCGGAGGCATCCTTGTCGACGCTCGCCGCGACGCTCGCTTCACCAACCTTCCCGGCCTAGTCGGGCGGTTCGCGTGAACGTAACCGAACTACTCCAGAGCGTGGCCTCGTGGCCTACATTGCTGATTGCAATCCTCCTGTACGGCTTCGCGCCCGGTTTCGTGCTGCGCCTCGTCGTTATGGTTTACGAGCGAGACGACCCTCGGCGAGCAGAGTTGATTGCCGAACTGTACGAGGTTCCGCGCCTTAAGCGTCCATTCTGGGTCGCCGAGCAGATCGAAACAGCGATATTTGACGGACTTGGCCCGCGCATCAGATGGGCACTCACAGGTCGGGTCATCCTGCACTGGAAGCTCAAATCGGGAGTCAAACTAAATCGCCTTCATCCCGGGTCGTTCTGGATCCCAGAGGAGGAAGAAAAGGACGCAATAGAACCCGGCACCGTCGTCAAGCTGATGTTTGATCAAAGCGACGGCTGGAGCGAAAAGATGTGGGTAATCGTTGAAAAGGTAGGTAATCGAACGTTCGTCGGCTCCCTAGCAAACAGACCTCTAGGCTTTCCACGGCTGGATATCGGCAGCAAAATCAAGTTTCAGCGGGAGCACATTATCGACATCGATTTTGATCCTCACACTCAGATGCGCAGGAGACAGCACACTACAACATGCCGTCGCTGCTCTAGCACGAATGCACCGGATCCGATCGAGGACGCGGGGCACAGCGTCTAAAAGACGCGCCCCACAAACGCCGCCGACGAGCACAACGCATACTTCGCCATAGAACACACGTACGATTCGTCCCGAAGCCTGGAGTGACACCTCGGGTAAGCCTTCGCAGACCGAGCGGCGGCACCACCGGACTGGCGGATCGATCATCGCCACATCTGCAACTATCCTTGTCTGTTCGGATCAGGACACGGAGGGGATTGAGTCGATGAGCAGCAACAAGAATTTCTTTCTTTCCCCTCAAGCTGCGGCGATCTATAAGCATAAGCTGCTGAAGAGTTACACTCCCGCCTGGGCAGGAAAAGTTGGCTCGACGTCAGCCAACAATAAGCTAGTCGTTTACGACGCTTACTCTGGCCCTGGACGCTACGAGGACGAAAATCCGGGATCACCTGAACTACTGGTCGACACAGCAGTGGCTATGGCGAGCTTGCGATCAGTGTACTCAGTTTTTAGCGAGAAGGAGCAGGACTACTGCGACAAGCTTTCCGATCTACTGAAAAGTAAGGGCGTCGATCCGTCCACGTACGAGGTCCGCCAGGGACCGGTTGAAAAGCATGTCGACGACGTCTTGTCGAAGACCGACGGACTACCTCTTCTTGTCTTCCTTGACCCCTACGGTCTAACGATCCCCTTTGAACGTGTCGTTCACGTCCTTACCTCACGAGACAAGCCAGCGACGCCGAGCTTCCAGCAGCCTAAGACCGAGCTTCTCATGAACTTCTCATACGAGGCAGTCCGGCGAATTTCGGGCGT
Organism: Amycolatopsis sp. VC5-11; assembly: GCF_037034185.1. NCBI lineage: Bacteria > Bacillati > Actinomycetota > Actinomycetes > Pseudonocardiales > Pseudonocardiaceae > Amycolatopsis > Amycolatopsis sp. VC5-11. The sequence goes on from NZ_JBAGKF010000001.1 coordinate 230,716, forward strand.
GGTTCGCAGCGAAAAAGAGTACCCGGCAAAAGAAGGACAAATTCGAGCTCTCAACGAAGCACTCGGCGGTGATTGGTGGCAAGAGTTAGCTCGAAATGAGAGCGAAGGCTGGGTCCAGGAAGTATTACATGGCTACGCAAACCGCGTCTGCCAGGCCGCAAATTATGGCACAATAACTGCGAACGTTGCCGACTCACTGGAAGCAAAGCCAGTCTATGAGCTAATCCTCTTCACGCGCCACTGGGATGGCCTATGGGAGATGGCGCGATCGATGTCCATGGCTCGCCAGGAGTGGCGACAATGGCTCGCATCGCGCCGCGAAGAAGCCGCCGGCGGCCAAGAAGAACTGCGTGGACTTAGCTTCGACGATAACAAAGAAGCGTGGATTGACGAGATAGCAACCAACATCGAATTAATACTGAACAGTCAACCCGGCTTCATTATTGAAAGCAAACTCGGCGAACTACTTGGTCGCACATTGGGACTGGCTCGCGAAACGCACATTCGAAGCGCGCTAAAGCTCCTGAAAACTCGGAACATCATCAAGGTAGTTCCTACAGGGAAGCTTCAGCGAGCGTACGTGGAGCGCGCCTAGGAGCCGGCATCTCACTCCATAGTTCACCGTCAAGCGTGCGACCGCCACTCTTTGCACGCACCCCTCCCCACTGCTTAAAGAAAAAAGGCGTGGAGAACTCGCGACACCTGTCGCGAATCTCACGGACCCACTCAGGGTCCAGTGATCGCGCATTCGGCCCACTTTCCCCGCCAGCGATCACCCAGTCGATCCCATCGAGTGGAATTCCCGACAAAGGCCCCAGCAATGGCTCACACGATAGGAACCTGACCGCAGCGGGAACAGCATGCAAATGACTTACCCGATCAAATTGATCGGCTGATTCAACGCTGACACCCATCCAAACGTTTTCCGGCCACTGAAGGCTTGGAGCCAACCGAAGCATCCTCTTGCTACGTTTGGTCAGAATTTGATAAGTATGCTGCGGTGTCTCACGCATAACTTGAAATACGTCATGCACGAATGCCACCGGAACACGAGCGTGAAAAAGATCACTCATTGAGTTAACAAATACCAGGCGCGGTTTTCGCCAAGAGTACGGAGCGGACAAGGTATCTTCATGCCATGCAACTCCGAATCCCGGACCACTCGTGCGTGGATCACCGTCAGTTTGATACTTCTCAACACCCATCGCCTTAAGCCGCTTCGCAAGGGTTAGGGCGTAGCAGTTGTCACAGCCCTCAGAAACGCGATCACACCCAGTCGTTGGGTTCCACGTCGCCTCAGTCCACTCGATCGCGCTCTTGTCAGACATAGCTACAGAGTAGCTCCTCGAACACATGTTCGACCAGTGTCAACTTGGAGACATTCCACCAGTTGGCGTACTCGCACTGGGCGCATGCGCTGTCAGTCCAGAACGCACGATGGAAGCTCGCTGACCTGACCAGCGCCATCACTTACGTCGTAACAGACCTGCCCAACGCGTTCGACCACCGCGACTTCCTACTCGACATGATCGCGTTACGTCGTTCGAAGCGTCTACTAGCCACCTTCTAGGAAGTCTTGATTAGCCCCATCCGGTCGGCCATTCCGGCGGCGTACTGAGACCCGATACATCGCCTCGCGGTGCCTCGCCCGCGCCCATGCGTTGTCTGCGCATCGACCTGGCTGCCACGCAGGATCGCAGCCCTACTAGGTCACGTTATGTAGTCATTTCGTCACTGTCTAGATGAACTAGTGGCCTAGCCGTCACAGACCAAGCCGAGGTCGAGGCGCAGCCTGAGACCCACACTCGCCGAGTGATCCAGCTGATCAGGCTGGCTACGACGGATCGAATCTTCCCCGAACTGGGTGAACCTGCGGAAATTCCTCCACCCACCCACCAGCCGCCGTAGTCACCCACTTAGTCACCCACCAGACGAGTCAGGCCCCATCCGAGAAGTCTCGGATGGGGCCTGACCTGCGGAGCCGCCTGGGGGAATCGAACCCCCGACCTATTCATTACGAGTGAATCGCTCTGGCCGACTGAGCTAAGGCGGCATGCCGCTGTGCGACGGTCATCAGTGTAGCGGAGGCGTGGTGCGTCACCTTGCGGGGGCCGCGTCGTTAGGCTCCTATGACTTCGGTCTCACCCCCCGACCCGGCGATCCACTGGAGGACCCGGCACATGCAGCGAAGACTGCCCCGTGCGCTGGCGGTACCCGCAACTGCCGCGTTGCTGCTGCTCCTGGCCGCGCCGGCCGGTGCGCAGGAGATTCCCACGACGCCGATTCCGCAGCCGAACAACCCCTCGCAGCCGCCCGCGTCGGCGCCCATCGGGCCGCAGCCGCTCGGGCACGCGGTGGGCGACGCGGGCACCGCGCTCGGCGTCCTGCGGCTGCTGCCGAACTCGGTCACCACGAGCACGATCCTTCCGGGCTTCGGCCAGACGCTGCCGAAGCAGTCCGCGCTCGAGGCCGGGATGGGCCTGTCCAGCGCGTCGGCGAACTCGGAGGCCTACCTGGCCTACGAGAAGTCGATCGCGCAGTCGTCTCCGTTCGGGCTGGCCGTCGGGGGCCAGGCTCCGCAGACGCCGGGCAGCCTCGTGCAGACCGCGCTTCCGGACAACCCGAAGGAGATCAGCGGGGGCCTGAACGCGCCGCCGAACCCGCTGCTGAACGTCGGGCTGCTGAACGGCACCGCGCACGCCCGCTGGAGCGAATCGCTCGGCCCGTGCGTGGACACGATCGCCGACGCCAGCACGTCCGTCGCGAGCCTGTCGCTGCTGAACGTCATCCCGACGCTTCCGCAGGTCCCGCTGCTCGGCAGCGGCGGGCTGAAGCTGCCGGACGGCACCCAGCTCGCGCAGGGCTTCGACCCGAAGAGCGGGCTGCAGAGCCTCGGCGGCCTGCTGCCCGGCAGCGGCCAGACTCCCGCGACGGGCACCGGTTCGCTGCTGAGCCTGCCGAACACGCTGTCGTCGCGGTCGCAGGTCAAGCTCGTCGACATCCCCGGTTCGAAGAACAAGGCGGTGCAGTCGAGGTCCACGCTGCAGGCGGCGGACATCAACATCCTCAAGGGCACCCCGCTCGAGCTGAACCTCAAGGTGGCCAGCCAGCCGACGCTCACCGTCACCTCCACCGGCGACGCGAAGACGTCCAAGGTCGACTACCAGGCTCCGGTGATCACCATCGCGGCCGGCGGCAAGACGCTGTACACGCTCGACGCGGCGCACCCGACCAAGGACATCCCGATCGGCCTGCCGCTCGCACCGCTGAGCCAGCAGTTCGGCGCGCTGGACAACGTGCCGGTGGTCGGCGGCCTCGTCGCCACCGCGACGAAGGGCTTGCAGCAGCTCGGCGACACCACCGGGAAGGTGCTCGACCTCGGCGTGCTGCGGCTGAGCATCGCGAACCTGGACCAGAAGCAGTCCGAGGCGACCACGCCGTTCAAGGGCTACCAGATCGGCGCGGCCGCGCGGCTGCTCGACCTCCAGGTGCTGCCGACGCAGAAGCTCAAGGAGCTGCTGCCGACGCAGGCAGGCGACAACCTGCCGTCGTCGCTGGCGCAGCTGTCGCTCGGCGAGCAGATCGCCCGCGCGTACGCCCCGACCGGCGGCGTCGTGTGCGGTTCGACGACGACTCCGCCCGCCCCGCCGCAGGGCGGTGCCGCACCGGCTGGTCCGGTGAAGCACCTGGCCTACACGAACGGCGCGTACGACACGGTGCCGCTGTTCTGGACAGGTACGGCGATGCTGCTGCTCGGCGTCGTGATGGTGGCGGCGTTCCCGAACCGGCGGCGACCCGCGCTGGTGCTGAAGCGGCCGACCGGCGGTCCGGACACGCCGTTCAAGCCGTCGCCGCATCCGCGCGACTGACGCGCTAGGCAAATGAGAACGGCCCCCTCGCTGCTGGCGAGGGGGCCGTTTTCGTTAACGGGTCTGGGTCAGCCTTGGCGAAGCGTCGTGACCATGGCTTCGACCGCGATCCGCGGCTTCACGTTCAGCCCGATCGCCTCGCGGCATTCCAGGACGGCTTCCAGGCGGCGCATCGTCGATTCCAGCGACCAAGCCGCCGCGGCCGAGTTGATCTGCTCGGCGTGGTCAGGATGCGTCAGCGTCGCACCGGAACGCGAGGTCGTCACGAGCACGTCGCGGTAGAACCCGGCCAGATCCACCAGGGCGATGTCGAGCGTGTCGCGCTGGGTTCGCGTCGCGCGGGACTTCTGGCGCTTCTCCAGCTGCTTCACCGCGGCCTCTGCGGCACGCTTCGCTCCGGCGACGCCCTTGCCGGTGCCGTCGCCGCCCATCGCGGTGCGCAGTTCAGAGCGTTCCTGCTCGTCGCGACCCTTGCTTTCCTCGCCCGCGTCCGCTTCCGCCGCGCTGATCAGCTGGTCGGCGCTGGTGAAAACGTCGTCCGGACGGCGCAGTCCGAGCGGAATCCGCAGCACGGTGGCGCGACGCTGGCGAGCGGCTTCATCAGTGGCGAGGCGGCGCGCGCGGCCGACGTGGCCGTTGCACACCGCCGCGGCCCAGTTGGCGCGCTCGGGCTCGACGCCGTCCCGGGAGATCAGCACCTGCGCGATCGCCTCGGCGGGCGGGGTGCGCAGCGGGACCAACCGGCACCGCGAACGGATGGTGACCGAGACGTCCTCCGGGTGATCCGAGGGCGCGCACAGCAGGAAAACGGTGCGGGCGGGCGGCTCTTCCACGGCCTTGAGCAGCGCGTTCGAAGCGCCTTCGGTAAGCCGGTCGGCGTCCTCGATGATCACGACCTGCCACTCGCCGGTCGTCGGCCGGCGCGCCGCCGCCTGCACGAGCGCGCGCATCTCGGCGACCGAAATGGACAGTCCTTCCGGGACGACGAGCCGCACGTCCGCGTGGGTGCCGGCCATCGTCGTCCGGCAGCCGGGGCAAGCGCCGCAACCGGTTCCGGTACTGCACTGCAGGGCCGCGGCGAACGTGCGCGCGGCGACCGAACGGCCGGAGCCGGGCGGTCCGGTCAGCAGCCAGGCGTGCGTCATCGCCGCTGGCGCGACGGGTTCCCCGGCCACGATCTTGGCCGCCGCGGCCGCCGCGGTGGACAGCGTTTCCACGGCAGGCTCCTGGCCGACAAGCTCAGTCCAGACGCCGATCGGGGTCGTCACCGATCCTCCACTTTGGACACTACGGGCAGTGCGTCCGCACCGTTCTGCGTCGCTTCCGCTTCGGCGGCCGCCGCCTCGGCGACGTCCGCGACAGCCGCGTCCTCAGGCTCCTCCTCCGGCGGTTCCGCCGGGGCGAGCCCGGCGAGCGAGCCGACGAAGACCGACTGGACGGCGCTGCGGACGCGACCCGCGACGTCGCCGTCGGAGCCCTCGGCGTCGACCACCACGTACCGGTCCGGGTCTGCGGCGGCCATCTCGGCGAGCAGCTTCTGCACCCACAGCTGGTCCTTCAGCGGCGGCTGCGGGTCGTCCGGGTGCTCGGAGTCGAGGAGCACGGTGAGGTCGGGGCGGAGCCGTCCGGTGGCCCAGTCGACCAGGCCTTCCAGCTCGTCGCGGTCCAGCTCGCCCGCCGCGGACAGCGACGCGAGCGGGGAGTCGACGAAGCGTTCCATGACGACGACGGACCCGGCGTCGAGCGCGGGCTGGATCTGGCGTTCCACCAGTTCGGCGCGCACGGCCGCGGCGACGAGCGCCTGCGCCCGCACCCCGGTGAGGGCAGCGTCCGAGACGAGGGTGCGGAAGCGCTGTTCGCCGAGCGCCGGGTCGGCGGTGAGGACGACCGGACGGGTGCCGGTGCCGAGCCAGCGCGCGAGGCGAGCGGCCTGTTCGGCGGTGTTGACCGCGGTGGTGCCCTCGATGGCGATCAGGAAGCCGTTGACGCGGCGCGGGTTGCGACGCAGCGCGTTGCGCAGGTCGCTGAAGATTTTCTCGGTGCGCCGCTCGTCCATCTGCCGGTACGCGATGATCCCGAGCAGCACCGCGAGCAGGCCGCCGCCGAGGATGACCGGACGGGTGCCGTCGACGATGATCGGCGTGCCGAACAGGTTGACGTTGCGCTGCCGGACCAGGCCGATCAGCACCGGCGTGACCACCGTCGCGCCGAACAGCACGATCTTGAGCATCGCCTGATAGATCGCGTTGATCCGGCCGCGGATCGCGTCCTCGACGCGGGAGCCGATGATCGTGACGCCGGTGAGGAAGGCGGTGCCGGCGCAGATGCCGACGAAGGCGACCGCGCCGACCGAGATCGCCAGGTGCGGCGACAACGCGACGACGCCGAGCGCGAGCCCGGCGAGGACGATCGAGATGCCGAACAGCCGGTCGTGCGGCAGCCGGTGCGCGAGCTTCGGGGCCAGCGCCATGCCGAGAGCGAGGCCGATGAAGACGGCCAGCATCAGCAGGTTGAACGCCGCGTCGCCGCCGAGCAGCGACGACGAGTACGGCTTGGCCGCGCCGATGACCGCGCCACCGGCCGCGAACGCGCCGAAGGCACCGATCAGCAGGCCGCGGACGATCGGCGTGCTGCGGACGAACTTCAGCCCGTCGCGCATCATCGCGCCGAAGCCGAACTTCTCCTCGTCGGCCCGCTTGACCTTCTGCTGCGGCAGCGAGTGGACGTCGCGCAGGGACAGCTCGGGGATGCGGGTGGCGACGAGGATGCCGCTGATCAGGTACAGCAGGCCGGTGATGACGACGACGACCTTGGCGATGTACAGGTCGACGCCGGGGCCCTGGAACAGGTGGAACGTGGAGTTCGCGCCCTGGATCAGCGCGTTCGCCCCAGCGGCGGTGATGACGGCGAGGCCGTAGGTCATCACCATGCCGAGCTGGTTGGCGGTCTCGACCTGCTCGGGGCGGCGCAGCAGGTTCGGCACCGCCGCGTCCTTGGACGGGATCCACATGATCGAACAGCAGCCGACCAGGAAGTTCGCCACGAACAGCCACCACGGCGCCCCGACGACCGCGATCGACAGCAGGAACCCGCAGCGCAGCAGGTCGCAGACGACCATGATCTTGCGCCGGTCGAACCGGTCCGCGAGCAGGCCGCCGACCGGCGCGAAGAGCAGGCCGGGCAGCAGCGCGGTGACGATGACGCCGACGAACGCGTAGTTCTGCGCGGAGTAGTTGTCGAGGAGTTTGGTGCTCAGGCTGGTGAGGTTCAGCAGGTTCAGCCAGTCGGCGACACTGCACAGATACGTGACGCCCCACAGCCGACGGAACGGTTTGATCGCCAGCACCCGGCGGGCCCGATGGATCGTGGACGTCCCGCCCGATCCGCCCGGGCCGGTGCCAGGCACCGACCGTACGCCCTCGCTGATACGCCCACCCCACTTGTCACGGCGGAGTCAGGCGACCCCGGCGGATCCCCCGACCGTGTAGCAGCCAGGGTAGTCCCGCCGCGCACGGGAGGAGGGCACGCCCCGTGATATCCGAGGTCAGCGGGTGTCAGCCGAACAGCCCCTTCACACTGCTCACCAGGCTAGCGATGAGCTCGATCGCCACGATTCCGAACACGATGAGCAACACCACAGCGAGCACCACGCCCGCCGTGCTGCTGGACGGACGCCCGAAGCTGGGCATGCTGAGCGAGGGCATCCCACGCCGGCTCTGCCGCTCGGCGAGCTCTTCCTCGATGTCGTCGTCAGCGATCTCGGTAACCCGCTTCGGCCGAGGCCGGGGCACCTTCTTCAGCAGCTGAGGAGCCTTGGTCGGCCAGGTCCGCTGCCGGGGCAGCAACCCGAGCGGAACCAGATCCGGCCGGTCGGAAGGCGGAATCGGATTCGGCGTCTTGACGACTTCTTTTTTCTTGGCTTCCTCTTTGAGCGCGGCCTCGACCATCCGCTTGACCTCTTCGGGGTCATGCTGAACCGGCTTGGCAGTCGGCAGCGGCCGGGGCGCGCGGTTGGACGCCATCTCGAACCCGGACAACGGATCGGAGAACCGCTCGCCCCCGACCTCGCCGACGTCACCGGCCAACGTCCCGTCCCGGTCAGGCCCGGAGGCGGGAAAAAACGGAGTCCCGTCGCTCGTGCTCATGGTGACCACCTCACTACGGAATGTCCGCCGAGTCCAGTGTCGGCGAGAGTACCGGTCCCCGCATCCACCCAATGGCCGCAGAACCACTACTGCCCGCGCCCGGGGGAAGGCGCGCCACCCGGACCAGTGACCTCCTGCGGACGGGCTCGGGGAGGGGTTTTGGCGGCGGAAACTGTGGCTTCCGGTGGTGGTGGAGCGGGGTTGATTTTAGGGGGGCAAGGCTGACTGGCTGTAGGGGCTGAATGGCCGGCGGGCAGGCAGGGCTGTGAGGTCCGCGGCCGAACCGGGTGGCCCCGTCGACCTGCTAGCCAAGCCGTCAGAACGGCACGGCTCGCAGACAGCTGGGCTTGCGATTCGACCGAGCTGGCAGGCGGCCGGGTTGGACGCCTCAGTCGGGACCAATGAACCGACAACGTCCGCCTCGGGAAGGCGCTGAGCGCGATTGAGCCACGCTCGCCCCAGCCAACCGCGGCCGGAGCCCAGCCTGGATCAGCACCGCTCGGCAGGACCCGTCGCACGCTCAGCCGGACCGCCCCAGCTCCAGCCGGGCTGGCTCGAACTCAGGCAAACAAACCCGCGCTCAGCCAGGCTCTCCCGAGCACGACCGGACCGCCCACGCCCAACCGGACCACGCCGAGCCCAGCCGAGCTGGCCCCCGCCCGGGCCCTCCCGAACACGACCGACCGCGCCGAGCCCAGTTGGACCGCATCGGACTCACACGGGCTCTCCCCGGGCTCGGCCGCCTAAGACCAGCCCAGCCCCCTCACACCCGGTCAAGCATGGCTGCGCACCGCCTCCACAATCCAAGCCTCGGCAGTCCCCCGGGTAGCCGGAGACCACGTCACCACCCATCCGCCTCTGCCGCCGCCTCGCGGGGCGGCTCGGAACTGGTACCTCCCTTGATCGTTGTCCACCAATCCGAACGCGCCGTGCGGATACTCCGCCAGCACCGCGTCCCGCACCGCCAGGTCCACCAGCACCGTTCCCTGCCGGGGCCGGGCGACGGCTTGCCGGATGACGTCCAGGTCTCCCCACGCCTCCCGTGGGATCAGGCCGCTGTCGTCCGTTTCGATGCGCACGGCGGGACCAGGGCCGGGCGGGCGATCGGGCAGGCCGTCGAACACCCATCCCGGCAGTGCGCTGAGCATTCCGGACCGCAGCCGCGCCCGGCGGCCCAGTTTGCTCATCACCGTGGTGAAGTCCTCGTCTCCGAAGAACCGCACCTCCCACGGCTCCTCGCTCGCCGGGAACACCCCGGTGACCACTCCCCGGATGAACCCGCCGCGCAGCACTCGGTACAGCTCGACCGCCTCGGCGGTCACCTCCCCGTCCGCGGCGAGGCCGAGCGCGGCCATCCCGGCGACGAAGCGCGTGTACTGCTCCACCTCCTCGGCCAAGCCGGCGCCGAGCATCGGCCCGAACGACTGCCGGACCTCCTCGGCGAGGCTCAGTCCCGAAGCCGCTCCGGCGGGCTCCTCCTCGGCCAGCACGGGCGGCACCTCGAAATGCGGGTCGTAGAACTCCATCACCGAAGGCCGCTGCGGCATCTCGGCCCGCAGCGGTCCGATGACCTCGTCGATGACGTCGAAGACGACGGGTGCTGAACTGCTCACCCCGTCATTGAACACCCTGGTACCGACAATTTCTCGAACTTTTGTTCGAGTCAACCCATCCGTGCGCCGAGCGGTCGGTCAGCGCCGCGACACCGGCTCGCCGACACGCATTGTGGGCGCGAGGAAACCGACCGTGACCACGAGGGCACCGACCACAGCGAGTGTCCAGTGCAGGCCGATCCCGCCGCTCAGGCCGCTGACCAGCACCGGACCGGCGAGGAACCCGAGGTACCCGCACGCCGCGACGGCCGCGATCGCCCGGCCCGGCGCTTCCGGCTGCTTGCGCCCGGCCGCACTCCACGCGAGCGGCACCATCCCGGACACGCCGAGCCCGACCACGGCGAACCCCACCACCGCGACCACCGGCACCGGAACCGCGACCACCAGCAGGAACCCGGCGACCGTCACCGCCGTAGCGACCCGCATGAACAACACCGCACCAACACGCTCTACGACCCGGTCGGCCACCGTGCGCACCGCGATCATCGTGATCGAGAACGCGAAATAGCCCAGCGACGCGACAGCCGCGCTCGCCGTGGTGACCTCTCGGAGGTAGACCGCGCTCCAGTCGTTCACCGTGCCTTCCGCGACGAACCCGCAGAACGCGATCACGCCCAACGGGATCAATGCCTTGCTGGGCAAGGCAAACGCCGCATCGCCCTGTCCGCGATCAGCGCCCGGCAAGAACTGCGTAGCGGCCAGGATCCCGAGCACCAGCAGCACGGCACCAGCGCCGGTGAAATGCGCTTCGACCGGCACCCGCCAGACCTCCATCAGCGCCGCGAGACCCGAGCCCGCCAGTCCGCCGATGTTCCAGAACGCGTGGAACCCAGCGAAAATTGGCCGTCCGTAAGCCTCTTCGACGCGCGCGGCGTGCGCGTTCATCGAGACGTCCAGCAGGCTGTTGCCCACTCCGAGCACGACGAGCGCGGCGACGAACAGCGGCGCGTCCGGCGCGAAGGCGACGAGGGGCAAGCCGCCGCACAAGACCGTGGCTCCGCAAAGAACCCCGCGCCGGCTGCCGATCTTCGTGATCAACGGCCCCGCCGCCAGCAAGGCGACGACCGAACCGGCGGCGAGCCCGAAAAGGCCGATCCCGAGCTCTCCGGCGCTGAGGCCGAGTTTTCCTTGTACCGCAGGAATTCGAGCCGCCCACGAAGCAAACGCCGCACCGCATACCGCGAAAACCACGGAAACCGCGGCACGCGCGCGCTGTGTCTCCCCCATCCATCCCCCTGACACGAGAAAGGGCCACCCGGAGTTTCCAGGTGGCCCTTCAGATCCTCGTTACTTCGACTTCGTCGCGGTGCTGCTCCGCTTCGCCGGTGCCTTCTTCGCAGTGGTCGACTTCGCCGCCGTCGACTTGGTCGTGGTCGACTTCGTCGCGGTGGACTTCGCCGGTGCCTTGCGCGTCGTCCGCTTCTTCGGAGCCGGGCCCTTCGCGCGCTTCTCCGCCAACAGCTCGGCGGCGCGCTCCGCGGTGAGTTCCTCGATGCTGTCGGACTTCCGCAGCGTCGCGTTGTACTCGCCGTCGGTCACGTACGGGCCGAAGCGGCCGTCCTTGACCACCATCGGCTTGCCCGACACCGGGTCGTCGCCGAGTTCCTTCAGCGGCGGACGCGCAGTGGCCGACCGGCCGCGCTGCTTCGGCTCCGAATAGATCTTCAGCGCCTCTTCCAGCGTGATCGAGAACAGCTGGTCCTCGGTCTGGATCGACCGCGAGTCCGTGCCCTTCTTCAGGTACGGCCCGTAGCGCCCGTTCTGCGCGGTGATCTCGTCGCCCGACTCCGGGTCCTTGCCCACGACGCGCGGCAGCGAAAGCAGCTTCAGCGCGTCGTCGAGCGTGATCGTCTCGATCGACATCGACTTGAACAGCGAGCCCGTACGCGGCTTCGGCAGCTTCGCCTTCGCGGCCTTCTTCTGCGCCGCCGTCGCGTCCTCGGGCAGCTCCGGCTCAGGCAGCAGCTCCGTGACGTACGGGCCGAAGCGGCCTTCCTTCGCCACGATCTCGTGCCCGCTGACCGGGTCGGTGCCCAGCACGCGACCTTCCTGCGGCGTCGCGAAGAGCTTCTCCGCGATCTCCGCCGTCAGCTCGTCCGGCGGCAGGTCTTCGGGCAGGTTCGCGCGCTGCGACTCGCCGTTGACCTCGCGCTCCAGGTACGGCCCGTAGCGGCCGACGCGCACCACGACCTGGTGCCCTTCGGCGTCGCTGAACATCGGGATCGAGTTGATCTCGCGCGCGTCGATGCCCTCGACGCTGCCGTCGACCAGCTTCTTCAGCCCGCCGAGCCGGCCGACCGAACCCTCGACGCCGAAGTCGCCGCCGAAGTAGAACTTCGACAGCCATTCGACGCGGTGCTCGTCGCCGCTGGCGATGCGGTCCAGCTCGTCCTCGAGACCGGCGGTGAAGTTGTAGTCCACCAGCCGTTCGAAGTGCCGCTCCAGCAAGCCGATCACCGCGAACGCGACCCACGACGGAACGAGGGCGGAGCCCTTCTTCCAGACGTAGCCGCGGTCCTGGATGGTCTTGATGATCGACGCGTACGTCGACGGGCGGCCGATGCCCAGCTCTTCCAGCTTGCTGACCAGGCTCGGCTCGGAGTAGCGCGCGGGCGGCGACGTGGAGTGGCCGTCCGCGGACAGCTCGGGCGCGGTCAGGCCCTGGTCCTTGACCAGCACCGGAAGCCGGCTCTGCTTGTCGTCGGCCTCGCCGCCGGCCTCGGAGTCGACTGCCTCGACGTATGCCTTCAGGAAGCCGGCGAAGGTGATCGTGCGGCCCGAAGCGGCGAAGGTGCACTCCTCGCCGGTCGTGGCGGTGCCGATGATGCGCACCGACATCGTGGTGCCCTTCGCGTCCGCCATCTGCGACGCGATCGTGCGCTGCCAGATCATCTCGTAGAGCCGGAACTCGTCGGTGTCCAGCTCTTTCGCGACCTGGCCCGGCGTACGGAAGACCTCGCCCGACGGACGGATCGCCTCGTGCGCTTCCTGCGCGTTCTTCACCTTGCGCGTGTACTGGCGCGGCGACGGCGAGACGTACTCCTTGCCGTACAGCTGCGTTGCCTGGCTTCGCGCGGCCGTGATCGCCGACTCCGACAGCGTCGTGGAGTCGGTACGCATATAAGTGATGTAACCGTTCTCGTACAGCTTCTGCGCGACCCGCATCGTGCGCTCGGAGGTGAAGCGCAGCTTGCGGCCCGCCTCCTGCTGCAGCGTCGACGTCATGAACGGCGCGTACGGCTTCCGCGTGTACGGCTTCTCTTCGACGCTCGCGACCTTGAAGTCGCGGTTCTGCAGCCCCTGGGCCAGCGCCCGGGCGTCGGATTCGCCGAGCACGCGGATGTCCGCGGTGTTGCCCTTGAGCTGACCGTTGGAGTCGAAGTCGCGACCCGTCGCGAGGCGCGCACCGTCGACCGCGATGAGCCGCGAGGGGAACGTACGCGGCGAAGCGTCTTCGCCAGCGTCCATGGTCGCCGAGATGTCCCAGTACGACGCCGAGGTGAAGCGCATCCGCTCGCGCTCGCGCTCCACGACGATCCGCGTCGCCACGGACTGCACGCGGCCCGCCGAGAGCTTCGGCATGACCTTCTTCCACAGCACCGGCGAGACCTCGTAGCCGTAAAGCCGGTCGAGGATGCGGCGGGTTTCCTGCGCGTCGACCAGGTCGGCGTCCAGCTCGCGGGTGGCCGCGGCGGCGGCCTGGATGGCCTGCTCGGTGACCTCGTGGAAGACCATCCGGCGCACCGGGACCTTGGGCTTCAAGGTCTCCAGCAGGTGCCAGGCGATGGCCTCGCCCTCGCGGTCGGGGTCCGTCGCGAGGTAGAGCTCGTCGACGTCCTTCAGCAGCCCCTTCAGCTCGGTGACCTTGGACTTCTTGTCCGGGGTCACGATGTAGAGCGGCTTGAAGTCGTTGTCGATGTCGACGCCGAGCCGGGCCCACGATTCGCCCTTGTACTGCGCGGGGACGTCAGCGGCGCCGCGGGGCAGGTCCCGGATGTGCCCGACGGAGGACTCGACGACGTAGTTGCCGCCGAGATAAGGGGCGATCTTGCGGGCCTTGGTAGGCGACTCGACGATCACCAGCCGCCGTCGATCGGCACCGTTGCCCCCGGCGCCGCTCTTCTTGGTCCGTGTTCCTGCCACGCTGCCCTGCTCTCCACTCATCTCCGCGCCGCCGCAGCGGCGCTCTCACCCCTGCACCAGAGGGGTACTGCGCCCGCGTCTCGACCTGTCAGTGTGCACGTCCCCAGTGTCCGCGCAGCGCCGAGGTGCCCTGACGAGCCGCCGGGCCCTTGCCCGTCGGATCGCCGCTGACCTCGGCGATGTTTCCTTTCCACACCTAGCACGTGATATCGGACACGTGCCGTGCAGGGTAACCGGTCATACCACCGATACCCTCCGTTAGACGGTGGCGGGTCCAAGGAAGTCGACGGTTCACTTATTCCTCCCCCCAGCCGAAAGGAACCCACCATGATCCGCCGACTGGTTGGCACCGCGATCGCCATCACGGCGACGTTCGCGCTGGTCACCGCCCCCGAAGCGAGCGCGGCGACCACCACGTTCACCGGTGCCGTGGCGCTGTCCAACTGCTCTGGTTCGGTCGTGAAACCGGCCGCCACGCCGATGGACGCGCCCGCGATGGTGCTCTCGAACGGGCACTGTCTCGAAGACGGCATGCCCGATCCGGGGCAGGTGATCGTCGGGCAGCCTTCGAACCGCTCGTTCGACCTGCTGTCGCCGGACGGCCAGAGCTCGGTGGGCACCGTGACCGCGACCAAGGTCGTCTACGCGACGATGACCGACACTGATATCTCGCTCTACCAGCTGAGCGACACCTACGCCGACATCGAGCAGAAGTACAGCGTGCCGCCGCTCGAACTGGTCAACACCCATCCGCAGGCGGGCACGCCGATCGACGTGGTGTCCGGGTACTGGAAGCAGATCTACTCCTGCTCGATCGACGGTTTCGTGCACGAACTGCACGAGAACAACTGGGTCTGGAAGGACTCGATCCGGTACGTGCCGGGCTGCGCGACCATCGGCGGCACGTCCGGTTCGCCGGTCGTCGACCGCAACACCGGCAAGGTCATCGGCGTGAACAACACGTCCAACGACGACGGCCAGCGCTGCACGCTGAACAACCCGTGCGAGGTCGACGAAGCGGGCAACGTGACCGTGCGGCCGAACTACAAGTACGGCCAGGAGACCTACGGAATCCCGGCCTGCCTGACCCCGGCCAACGAGATCGACCTCAACCAGCAGGGCTGCACCCTGCCGAAACCGTAAGACCCGTCCTCGGAAAGGTCCCTCGTCGCTCCGCTGAGCGATGGGGACCTTTTTTCTGCGCGGCTCTACCCCACAGCCTCCAGTAAATACTGTGTAGGGCTCTCCGCCGGAGCACCTCGGCGCGGCTCCCCCGCCGTCCGTTCGCGGCGTTCCCCGGCCGGCGGCAGCTCCGGCCACGCCGCCTCCGCGCCCGCCGGAGGTTCGCCGATCAGCTCCAGCAGACCGGCCAGCTTCCGCCGCCCGCTGACGCGCACCGCGGGCTGCTCCGCCTTCGGACCGAGCAGCCGCGCTTGGACGCCGAGCGGCGCGAGCACGGCCAGCAGCTCCTCGTGCATTCCTGGGGCCAGCGGATCGACTCCTAGCAAGTAGCCACCAGGTTCGGGACGACCTGCCGCGAGCGCCCACATCCGGAGCATCGCGCCGCTCAGCCGGAAGCCGCCGGGCACCGCCTTGCCCGAATCGTCCTCCGCCGGACCGGTGTGCCCCGGCCGCAGCCACTGTTCGGCGAGCCCGAGCAGATCGACCCGGAACGACGTGCGCACCTGCGGACTGCCGCAGTCGGCCACCGCGACCTGCGCGTCCGCACCCCGGCTCCGGCATTCGCGCGCCAGCACCCGAGCCCGCCACGACTCCTCGACCAGCACCGACAGCCGCGCCGCCGTGCGGCCGAACCCGGTGATCTGCCCTTGGCAGCACAACAGCCCGGCCAGGTCTGGCAGGCCCGGGCCGGTCGCCTCCGCCGAGAACAGCGAGATCGTCCGATCCACGCCGCGATGATAGAACACAAGTTCGATTGAAGGCGAGCGTCACGCCGAGGTTTTTCCCGGGCACACAGTGTTGCCGGTATAGTAATACCGGCATTGGGGGTTCCTTTGTTCGAAGTCGCCGAACGCGTCCGGGTGCGCGCCGAGCTGATCGCCGCGGCCCGCCACGACGCGGACATCGCAGGTGCCGCGCTGGTCGGATCGGCCGCTCGCGGGACCGAGGACCGCTGGTCGGACATCGACCTCGTCCTTCAGCTCGCGGAGGACGCGGACGAACCCGCAGTCGTCGCACGCTGGACTCAGTCGCTCGACGAGAAGTTCGGCGTCGCCGACACCCTCGACGTGACCTCGCGCGAAGGAGTTCGCTACCGGGTCTTTCTCCTCGGCTCCTCGCTCCAGGTCGACTTGTCGTTCTGGCCCCACGAGCTGTTCCGGGCCACCGAGGACGGCTTCCAGCTCGTTTTCGGCCAGGCCAACGAGCCGACCCGCGTCGCGGAACCGGGCAGCGAGCAGATGATCGGCATGGCCTGGCTGTACGCGTTGCACGCCCGCTCGGCCATCGCCCGCGGACGGACGTGGCAAGCAGTCCTGATGCTCGACGACCTGCGCGACCAGATCATCGCGCTGGAATGCCTGCGGCACGGCTTGAATCCTTGGCACGGGCGCGAAGTCGACCGGCTGCCCGAACCGGTGCTGGCGACGCTGCGAGACGGCCGGGCGGCGTCGGTCAGCTCGGTCGAGCTCGAACGGTCTCGGCAGGCGCTGCTTCAGCACTACCTGTCCGCCGTCGCGCACCATGACGCGGAGCGCGCCGCCGCGCTTCGGCGGGCGCTCGATCCTGATCAGCGTGGCGCGGGCGGGACGACCAGCTGCTGACAGCCCGCCGCGCGCTTGCCCGCCGCGGACAGGGCTGGCGTCGCGTCCAAGCCCTTGAGGACGTCGAGCCGGGAAATCTGGTCGATAGCCGATTTGGCGTCGTCCAGCGCCGCCTTCACCGCGGCGGGATTGTCGGCCGCGTCGAGTTTGCCGCGCACCTCGTTCGCCTGCTGCCGCACCGAAGCGAACTGGCCGAGCAAAGCGGTACGCGCCGGTTCGCCGCCGGGCAGCGGCGCGGGACCGACCCGGTGCAACCCGGACACGGTCTGGTCGATGCCGCGGGCGACCGACGCCAGAAGATCGCTCGACGTGCGAGTGGCCTGCGCTGACGAACTCGGATCGATCGAAGGCAGATTCGCCAGCGCACGAACCAGGTGCGTGACCGCCCCGCAGTATCCGTCGGCCCATTTCGCGGCCGGGTCGGATTGGCCCGCGGTTTCCGAGTGCCCGCCGGACACGACCTGCTCGGTCGGCGGCGGCGGTTGCCCGCAGCCCGTGAGCCCTATCCCGATTCCTGTTGCCAGCGCGGCTAAACCGGTCCACCGCGGCCGCACCCGCACCACTCCTGTCCGTCGAGATCCGTGTCCTCCGCACGGTACCGACCCGCCAGTAGTCCGCAACTCGCCCCGGGGAGCGGACGCGAACGGGCCCGGCACGCACGAGGCGTACCGGGCCCGAATGGAGCAATGCGTCAGGCTTTCGCCTCCGCCGGAGTCTCCGACATGACGCTGCCGCGCCGCTTGGACACGACGATCGCCGCGACGATCACCGCGACCGCGACGACCGCGATCACGATCCGCCACGTGGTGTCCGCGCCGCCGCCGAGCGTCAGCGTGACCACCGCGGGCGCGATCAGCACCGAGACCAGGTTCATGACCTTGATCAGCGGGTTGATCGCGGGACCGGCGGTGTCCTTGAACGGGTCGCCGACGGTGTCGCCGATGATCGTCGCCTCGTGCGCGTCGGAACCCTTGCCGCCGTGGTTGCCGTCCTCGACGAGCTTCTTGGCGTTGTCCCAGGCGCCACCGGAGTTGGCGAGGAAGATCGCCATCAGCGTGCCGGTCGCGATCGCGCCGGCCAGGTACCCGGCGAGCGCACCGGTGCCGAGACCGAAACCGACCGCGATCGGCGCGAAGACGGCCAGCAGACCCGGCGTCGCCAGCTCCCGCAGCGAATCGCGGGTGACGATGTCGACGACCCGGCCGTACTCGGGCCGCGTGGTGCCCTCCATGATCCCGGGGATGTCGCGGAACTGGCGGCGCACCTCGTACACCACCGCGCCGGCGGCACGCGAAACCGCGTTGACCGCGAGACCGGAGAAGAGGAACACGACCGCCGCGCCGACGATCACGCCGACCAGCGTGTTCGGGCTGACCACCTGGTTGACGAACGAGGACACCGCGGTGACCGCGCCCTCGCCGCGTTCGGCCACGGTCTTCGCGATCGCGTCCGAATAGGACCCGAACAGCGCAGTCGCCGCCAGCACCGCGGTGGCGATCGCGATGCCCTTGGTGATGGCCTTGGTGGTGTTGCCGACCGCGTCCAGCTCGGTGAGGATCTGCGCGGCCTTCTCGTCGACGTCGCCGGACATCTCGGCGATGCCCTGCGCGTTGTCCGAGACCGGGCCGAAGGTGTCCATCGCGACGATGACGCCGACGGTGGTCAGCAGGCCGGTGCCGGCCAGCGCCACCGCGAACAGCGCGACGCCGCCGCCGAGCAGGTACGCGCCGAACACGGCCGCGCCGATCACCAGCGCGGTGTACACGGCGGACTCGAACCCGACCGAGATGCCGGACAGGATCACCGTCGCCGCACCGGTTTCCGACGTCTTGCCGACGTCCTGCACCGGCTTGTGCTCGGTGCCGGTGTAGTAGCCGGTGATGCGCAGGATCAGCGCGGCGAGCACGATGCCGATGATCACCGAGACCGTCGCGATCACCGCGGGGTTGCCGGTGTTGTGCGCGTAGCCCTCGCCGAATTCGGCGAAGCTGTTCGGCAGGTACACGAACGCGGCGATCGCCGACAGCACCGCGGAAATGACCGCGGAGATGTAGAACGAGCGGTTGATCGTGACCAGGCCGCCCTCGCCCGCGCGCGCCTTCGTGATGTAGACGCCGATCACCGCGGTGATCACGCCGATGGCGGGCACGATCAGCGGGAAGATCAGGCCGGACGCGCCGAACGCGGAGCTGCCGAGGATCAGCGCGGCGACGAGCATCACCGCGTAGGACTCGAAGAGGTCCGCGGCCATGCCCGCGCAGTCGCCGACGTTGTCGCCCACGTTGTCGGCGATCGTCGCGGCGTTGCGCGGGTCGTCCTCGGGGATACCCTGCTCGACCTTGCCGACCAGGTCGGCGCCGACGTCGGCGGCCTTGGTGAAGATGCCGCCGCCGACCCGCATGAACATGGCGATCAGCGCCGCGCCGAAACCGAAGCCCTCCAACACCTTCGGTGCCTGGCCGGTGTAGACGAGCACCACGACGGCCGCGCCGAAGAGGCCGAGCCCGACGGTGATCATGCCGACCACGCCGCCGGTGCGGAACGCCACGCGCATCGCCTTCTCGCGCCCGCCCTCCTCGCGCGACGCGGCGGCCACGCGCAGGTTCGCCTGCGTGGCCAGCCACATGCCGAGGTAGCCGATGGTGAACGAGAACGCCGCCCCGACGAGGAAGAAGATCGACCGGCCGATCCGTTCGCTCCAGTCGTCCGCGGGAAGCGCGAACAGGAGCAGGAACACGATCACGCCGAAGATGGCGAGGGTGTTGCGCTGCCGCTTCAGGTATGCGGCCGCACCTTCCTGCACTGCCTTGGCGATGTCCTGCATCTTGGCGGTGCCCTGGCCCGCGGCCAGCACCTCCTTGAGCAGTACGTAACCGATGGCCAGTGCGACAAGGGCGACCACGGCGACCACACCGACGATGGTGTAGCCACCCCCGGAGAGCGTGATACCGCCCTCCGCGAGGAACTGCCGGGACATTCGTCCTCCTGGGAACGCCGTTTGGCCAGCGCGGGCCCGTCGTACCCGGCGCGCCTGCGCTGGCGTGGATCTGTGCCGAAGGACACGCTAGCCGTGCAAGCAATGCACGTCTCACATGACGCTCGCCACAGTGGGTGTGGATCGAGGGAGTGTATTGGTAGTGATCTGCGCGTCCGCAATGCGTCCCGGCGACAGCACGTTCGGTAACCTTGTGTGATTGGTCACTGGATCGATCTCGGCCCGGTTTTGTCGGTGCCCTGTGCGAAGCTTCGGCACGTGGTGGGAGAGCGAGGACGGAGGCTGCTGGACCGGGTCACGGCAGGGATCCCGGCGCACGAGAATCCGGTGACGCACGTGTCCCGGCTGCCGGAACGCGCGGCCCGGCACGAGCCGTGGCCGGAGTGGGCGGAGCCGTCGGCGGTGGCCGCGTTCCGCGCGGCCGGAGTCGAAAAACCGTGGCGGCACCAGGTCGAGGCCGCTTCGCTGGCGCATGCGGGCACGCACGTCGTGGTGTCCACTGGAACCGCGTCGGGGAAGTCGCTGGCGTATCAGCTGCCGGTGCTGAGCGCATTGGCGACGGACGCGCGGGCGACGGCGCTGTATCTGTCGCCGACGAAGGCGCTCGGTGCTGATCAGCTGCGCGCGGTGTCCTCTTTGGACGTCGCGGGCGTACGCGCGGCGGCGTTCGACGGGGACACCCCGATGACAGAGCGCGACTGGGTCCGCGCACACGCGAACTGGGTGTTCAGCAACCCCGACATGCTGCACCGCGGCATCCTTTCGGCGCACTCCCGATGGACGCAGTTCTTCCGCCGGTTGCGGTACGTCGTGGTCGACGAATGCCACAGTTATCGCGGCGTCTTCGGCTCGCACGTCGCGCTGTTGCTGCGTCGCCTGCGCCGGGTGGCGGAGCACTACGGCGCTTCCCCGGTGTTCGTGCTGGCTTCGGCGACCACTGCTTCGCCAGCCTCCTTCGCCACTCGGCTCACCGGCGTGGACTGCGCCGCGGTCACCGATGACGCGTCGCCGCGTGGTGCGCGGACGGTCGCGTTGTGGGAGCCGCCACTGCTCGACGAACTGACCGGAGAGAACGGCGCACCCGTCCGCCGTCCGGCTGGCGTCGAGACCGCGCGAATTCTCACCGAACTGGTCGTCGAAGGCGCTCGGTCGCTGGCGTTCGTCCGCTCCCGCCGCGGTGCTGAGCTGACCGCGCTGGGAGCACGCCGTCTTCTGTCCGAAGTGGACCCTCGGTTGGCGGATACCGTTGCCGCGTACCGATCCGGCTATCTTCCTGAAGAGCGGCGCGCCCTGGAGCAAGCCCTGCTTTCGGGTCGGCTGCTGGGTGTCGCGACCACGAACGCTTTGGAGCTGGGCGTCGACATCGCCGGCCTGGACGCTGTGGTTCTGGCTGGTTACCCCGGCACTCTCGCGTCGTTCTGGCAGCAATCCGGCCGCGCCGGACGTTCGGGCGACGAAGCGCTCGTGGTGTTCGTCGCCCGAGACGATCCGCTCGACACCTACCTGGTGCACCACCCGGCCGCGTTGCTGGAACGCCCGGTGGAAACCGCGGTACTGGACCCGACGAACCCTTACGTATTGGGCCCGCAACTCGCGTGCGCCGTCGCGGAGCTGCCGCTCACCGAACCGGAACTGGAAACCTTCGGCGGCGAGGCGGCCCGCGCGGTGCTGGCGGATCTGGCCGAGGAGAAACTGCTGCGCCGCCGTTCCAGCGGCTGGTACTGGACTTCCCGCGACCGCCCGCACGGAGAAGTCGGCATCCGCGGCTCAGGCGGCGATCAGATCGCAGTGGTGGAAGCGGACTCCGGCCGAATGCTGGGCACCGTCGATCCCGGGTCGGCTTGCTACTCCGTCCATCCCGGGGCGGTGTATCTGCATCAGGGATCGTCGTATGTCGTCGATGAGCTGGACCTGGAGACGGGCTTGGCGCTGGTGCACGCGGAGGACCCGGACTGGACGACTTCGCCGCGCGAGATCGTGGATATCTCGGTGCTGTCGACAGAAGAACAATGCCGCCACGGCGGAGTGACGGTGTGCCTGGGCGAGGTCGCGGTGACGTCGCAGGTGGTGGGGTATTTGCGGAGGCGGCCGTCGGGTGAGGTGCTGGACCACACGCCGCTCGACCTGCCGGAACAGAGCCTGCACACGAGAGCGGTTTGGTACACGGTTTCTGGTGAGCTGCTGGAGTCTCCGGGTGGCGGTGGTGGGGTAACGAGCCAGGGGGTTGGCGGACCGACTGGGGCCGAGGGCACGTCACCGACTGCCGGGAATTCCGGCGACACGGAAGCGGCGTCGACAGGAGAACCGGCGGGGAGCGGGATCGCATCGCCAGCCGACAGGGAATTCAGCGGGACGGCTGCGTCCAGTCATGCTGCCGGAGAACCGGTGGGGACCGAGAGCGTGCCGCCAACCGACGGAGCAATCGACGAAGCCGCTGCGGCGTCCGCGTCCAGTCATGACGGCGGGGAACCGGTGGGGACCGGGAATGCGTCGCCAGCCGCCGGGGGAATTGGCAGGGCCGCTGCGGGGGCAGCGGACCGTCGTGCGGCTGGAAAACCGGTGGGGACCGGGGGTGCCTCGTCGGTTGTCGGGGTAACCGGCGAAGTTTCGGGCGATCCGGCGGATGGGCGGGGGCCCGGTGCCGGGGTCGAGATCGGTGGTGCGGTGGGACCGGCGGGGACCGGGGGTGCTGGCAGAGCACCGGGGGGCGCCGGGTTGATTCCGGCGCGCGTCCCCGGTGCCCTGCATGCCGCCGAGCACGCGGCGATCGGCCTGCTACCGCTGTTCGCTACGTGCGACCGCTGGGACATCGGCGGGGTGTCTACCGCGTGGCACGAGGACACCGGGGAGGCGACGGTGTTCGTGCACGATGGGCATCCCGGGGGTGCGGGGTTTGCCGACCGCGGTTATGCCGCGATTGTCCCGTGGCTGGCCGCTACGCGGGAGGCGATCGTCTCCTGCGAGTGCCCGACGGGCTGCCCGTCCTGCGTCCAGTCGCCGAAGTGCGGGAACGGCAACGATCCGCTGGACAAGGCAGGGGCGGTGGCCGTACTGGGAGCCGTGCTCGGGGCGTTGCGTCAGCACGGG
This sequence comes from Amycolatopsis sp. VC5-11, assembly GCF_037034185.1. Classification (NCBI taxonomy): domain Bacteria; kingdom Bacillati; phylum Actinomycetota; class Actinomycetes; order Pseudonocardiales; family Pseudonocardiaceae; genus Amycolatopsis; species Amycolatopsis sp. VC5-11. Next base: position 253,351 of record NZ_JBAGKF010000001.1, read on the forward strand.
GAACAGTGCGGCCACGGTGGAGCGTGAAAACTTTCTTCGGTTGTCGCGTGCTGCCTGCCGGGGTGGAACCGGAAATCAGGCGGCGGTGCTCTCGACCAGCATCGAGGCGTGCTCGTCGGCGAGGGCGCGGACCAGCACGTCCTGCACCTCGGCGGCGGGCGGCAACTGCCAGCCGCACACCTCGGGCTTCACTCGCCAGTGCACGACGCCGTGCTGGAACGGCGACGGCGGCAGCGGGATGTAGCTGTCCTTGCCGTGCCACTGCACGGAAATCTGCTCGGCGATTTCGGCGGGCAGGTGCTCGGAGGGCTGGGTGAGGAACAGCCACCGGCCGTTCGGCATCGCGACGATCGGGGCCGGGTGCCCGATGGAACGCAGCAGCCGGGCGGCGCGCTTGCCCAGTTCCTGGTCCACCTCGACCGCGTCGAGCACGGTGCCGGTCGCCACGAGCAGGCTGTGCGTGCGGTCGCTGAACCAGCTGGCGACCTCGTGGGCGTGCGAACCGACCAGCTCACGCCAGTCGTCGCGCACCGGCACCGGCCGGCGCCAGGTCAGATCGTCCCCCTCCGCGGTGATCGGCTCCGGGGTCGCCCCCGGAAGCACCGGCCAGCCGCGCCAAGCGAGGCCGATCGCCTCCGCACGCAATTCGATGCGGAAGGCGTTCCGCCAGCTGTCCGGCCAATTCGCGTCCAACATTGCTTTCCTGCCTTCGAGGTCCGGTTTTCGCGCCGTCCGGGTCGGGGCCGTGGTGGCGCACGTCTCACTAAACGGCAAGTTGCACATTGCGGGGAAGACTCCGCGCGACAACCGGCCGTTACCGAGCGATGAACGCCCAGTAGCCCACTGTCCGGCCGATAACAAGGTGCCGATCACCGGCCGCTGACCCCGCCGTCCGGCCCGCGAGAACGGGCCCACCACGGGATTCGACACTTTCCCGCCTTTTCGCACGCGTACTGAGGCATACCCGCGGACCACCCGCTGACCTGCGGGTTTGACCGTTCGGCGTGCGCCAGCGACCGCTGCTCGTGTTCTTCGCCACTCGTCGCCGGTGCCGGAAAGGTCCGGACGAACCGGGGTTCCGGCGACTGGTCACCGGTCCGGCTCGTCGCCGACGAGTGGCTCCGGCGCGCCGCGGAGGACGGTGCGCGGTGACCGGGTTGGCGGGGTGAGCGGAGGCGGGTGGCAGGTTGCAACTCCCTTCGGTTGGGTCGGGCGAGGTCGGCCTCGGTGGCAAACCACGCGTTGGACTGCTGTGGGCGAACTGGGCCGGGGTGATCGCTGAGGCAGTCCTCGGCCCGAGCAATCGGGGACAGCGCGGGTGGTCGCGCAGCAGCTCCGGCGAGCGCGACCAGTCAGAGGCCCGTCGCGGAGCACGAACGCTGGACCGGGCCGCGCGTCGCTGCCTCCCAGCACCGCGACCGGGCCAGCACCGGTGGCGCGCAAGCGTCGCTGCCTGTCAGCTCCGCCACCGGGCCAGCACTGGCGCCGCGCAAGCAGCGGGCACGGTTACTCGACCAGCCCGCACGTGGCTCCCGCTGAACGCGGCTGCCGGGCCAGCGCCGGTGTCCGCACGCGTAGGGCCGTTGCGGAGCATGGCTGCCGACCGGGCCGGTGATCGCTGCCGACACGGCCGCCGGGCCAGCGCCGATGTTCACACGCGTAGGGCCGTTGCGGAGCATGGCTGCCGACCGGGCCGGAGATCGCTGCCGACGCGGCTGCCGGGGCCGGTGGGACCCCCGGTCAGGGAGGCAGGTCGACCGGACCGGCGCGGGATTTTGCGGTGGGGGGTGGTAGGCCGGGGATGGGGGTGGTCGTGGAGCGGACTTCGATGAAGGCGTCGCGGTTGTGCCAGCGGCAGCTGGTCAGTACTGCGCGTTCGTGGTCGGCTACCTCCTTGGCTCGGGCGCAGGCGAGGGTCGGTCCGGCGGCGGCGTGGGCTGCTGCGGCTAGTGCACCGAGGTCGGCGGCGGCTTCGGTGCGGTGGCGGGCGGTGATGGCTGCGGCTAGCCACCACACCAGGACTGTCACGGCGATCAGGGTGGCGGCGGCCAGGGCTGTCCAGATCGTGGCTACGCCTGCGTCCGCGGGTTGTTTTTGGGTCATGAGGCTGAGGTCGGCTCGACGATGGCGTAGGCGGTTGCGCTCAGGTGGAGAGCGGACAGGGCGTCGGTGGTTACTTCGGCGGTGAGGCCGTCGCCGGTGCGGTGGATGGTGAGGTGTGCGCCGTACGGGGCAATGGTTTGGACCACTGCGTCGGCGGCTCCTGGTTGTCCGGCCGCGGTCAGGCGGGCGGCTTCGCGGGCGGCGTCCAGGCATCGGAGGTGTCCGGCGATCGCGCTGGTGCCCGCTAGCAGGATCGCCAGCACGGCGGTCAGCGCGCCCAGGGACAGGGCGGCTTCTACCGTGACAAATCCGCCGTCCCGGCGACGGTTGGCCATCAGGTGGCCACCGTCAGGGCTTTGTGCACCAGGCCGGCCAACGTCGCGGAGACGGAGTCTCCGCTGAGCAGCACGTAGAGCGCCACGGCGAACGCTGCCGCGGCTACCGTGCCGATGGCGTATTCGGCGGTGGTGGTGCCCTCGTCTCCGGGCAAGAACCACATGGTCGGATTCCCTTTCTGTCGTGGACGGGTTCACAGCAGGCCGCCGATTCGCCCGGCAAGGCCGAGCACTACCGGCAGCACGCCGAGGGCGAAGAACGCGGGCAGGAAGCACAACCCGACCGGCAGGGCCAGGGCGACTCCGGCGCGTTCGGCGCGTTCTTCGGCCTCGACGCCCAGTCCGTCGCGGATGCGGCGGGCCAGGTCGTCCGCGGTCGAGGCGAGGGCTGCCCCGGACCGCGCGGTTCGGGTGGCCGCGACTGCCAGCTCGGCGAAGCCCGTTCGGGCTCGGAGCGGGGCCCAGGCTGGGGCCGGGTCCGCGCCTAGGGCCAGCAGGTTTGCTGTTGCGTGCAGGGCGGTTTCGGTGGCCGGTGGTGCGCCGGGTGCTACGGCTTCGAGGGCGGTCGGGACTGGCATTCCGGCGCGCAGGCAGGCGGCGAGCATGTCCAGAACTGACGCGGAACGGAGCCGTTCCGCGACGTCGTCTGGGTTCTTGGGGTGGCGGGATCGGCGCAGGAGCCACCATGAGCCTGCACCGGCGGCTAGTCCTACCGGGAATCCGGTGAGGACGGTGGCGGACACACCGCAGACGATTGCGGCGGCGGGGTGCCAGACTTCTGGTCGCGGGGTGCGGCGTGGACGGTTGGGCCGGGCTAGGTGTCGGGGCTGGGCGGTGGTTGGCCAGAGCAGCAGTGCGGTGGCGGCGAGGGCGAGGCTCAGGGCGGTCATGGCGCGGACCTGCGGTTGGTGAGGGCTCTGGACCAGGCGGTTCCTGCCCAGAGCAGGGCTGCGCCTGCGACCAGAAACGCTTGTCCGATAAGGGTTTCCGTGAGGACGGCGAGCGGATTGGCACCGATGAGCTGGCCCATTGCCAGGCAGCCGACGGGTAGCACGGTCAGGACTATCGCGCTCATGCGTGGGCCTGCCATCTTTGCGCGCAGACGGCGGACGAAGGCGACTTCGGCGTCGACGTCTCGACGGGCGGCGTCGAGGGCGTCGGCGATGGGCAGGCCGTGACGGCGGGCGAGGTTCCAGGATTGGGCGACGGCGGGGAGTGCGGGCGAATCCAAGGCTCCGTCTAGGCGGGCGGCGGTGGCGAGGTTGTGGAGTTCTCCGGCTAGTTCCGGGACTGCGTCCGCCGCTGCTTCGGCGGCCGTTACCGGGTGGGCGCCGGCGCGGAGTTCGGAGACCATCGTGCGGAGGACGGTCGCGGTGCGTTCGGCGCGGGTCAGGGTTTCGGTGGTTTCCCTTCTACTGTGCCATTCCTGGCGGACGGCGAGGGTGAGCAGGGCGATGGCTATCGCAGCGCCGATTCCGCCCAGCGGCAGGGCGACGGCGGCGGGGGCCAGCCAGAGTGCCTGCCGGGGCGGGACGGGAAAGCGGAGGTGGCGGCGGGGTGTCGGAAGAAGGCGGTTGGGGGTGGCTGGCCAGCACAGGATTCCGGTGCCTGCGCAGAGGAACGGCCATGCGGAGATCAACGGGGGTCACCTCGATGCTGGAGCGAATGAGCTAGTCGCGGGCGGATTCGGGAGTGGTCAGGGCGGTGAAGAGGGAGCGGCGGTTCGTCCAGTGGCCGTCGCGCCAGACGGGGTGGGTTTTTACTTCTCCGTGGTAGCGCTGGAGTACTGCGACTTCCGTCAGGCGGCGGCCGGTGGGTGTTCGGCGCATGTGGAGGATGACGCGGACGGCTGCGGCTAATTGGCTGTGCAGCGCGTCTCTCGGCAGACCGCCTAGGGCGGCCAGAGCCTCCAGGCGTGCCGGGGCTTCTGCGGGGGAGTTCGCGTGCAAGGTGCAGGCACCGCCGTCGTGGCCGGTGTTCATGGCGTTCAGCAGGGAGCACACTTCTGCACCGCGAACCTCGCCGACGATCAGGCGGTCTGGACGCATGCGCAGGGCTTGGCGGACCAGTTCTGGAAGTTCGACCGCGCCAGCACCTTCTACGTTCGCGGGTCTGGCGACGAGGCTTACGAACTGTGGGTGGGTCGGGCGTAGTTCGCCAGCGTCTTCTACGCAGACGATTCGTTCCGTGGGAGCTACCGCACTCAGCAAGGCGCTCAGGAGCGTCGTCTTTCCGGCACCGGTGCCGCCGGTGACGAGGAAGGCTAGGCGGTGGTTGAGGATTGCTGCGAGGATGTTCCGGGCGGTTGGGTCGATGGAGCCGTGCGCTTCGAGCGCGGCTAGGTCGTGGGTCACCGGGCGTAGGACGCGCAGGGACAGGCAGGTGCCGTTCGCCGCGATGGGCGGCAGGACGGCGTGGACGCGGATTCGGCCTTGGCGGGCGGGGAGCCAGCCGTCGACGTATGGCTGGGCGTCGTCCAGGCGGCGGCCTGCGGCTAGAGCCAGGCGTTGCGCTAGGCGGCGGACGGCGTCCTCGTTGGGGAAGCGGATGGTTGTGCGGGCGAGGCCTGCGGGACCGTCGGTCCAGACCTGGTCGGGGGCGGTGACCAGGACGTCGGTGACCGTGTCGTCCTCCAGCAACGAGGCTAGCGGGCCCGCGCCTACGAACTCGTCTCTGGCTTGGCGGACGGCAGCCAGCACTGCGTCGTGGCTCAGGGCGCCGCCGGCTTCGGCGCGGACGGCTTCGGCTAGGGCGATCGGGTCGGTGCCGCGGCTTTCGCCGGCCAGGCGGTGGCGGACTCGTTCTACTAGGTCGGTGGTCATTTACGCGGCCTGTGCGGTGGTGAGGGGACGCAGGTTCGCCAGCACGGCACGAGCCGCGGTGGCCAACGCGCCCTTCGGGGGCAGGTCGAACTCGCCGGATTCCAAGGTGGCGGCTACTCGACGTTCTGGAGCCACGTCAGCGATCAAAGGCGGGCCGAGCATTCCCGCGGTTTGCGAAGCCGGGACGCCGTCGATGCGATGTCCACTTGCGACGACTGCGAAACGCTCGGTGTGCGGACGGAGGCGGGTCAGAACTTGTTTCGCTGCCATACAGGCACGGAACTCGACGGGAACGACTAGCACGACCAGATCTGCGGCTGAGGCGACGGCGAGCGTGCCCTCGTCGAAATGGCGGGGTAAATCGCAGACGACGGTTCGGCCGGCGCGGCTACCCGCGGCGACTACCGCGGACAAAGCGCGAGGACTCGGACCCTCGCCGGAACGGCCGCAGGACAACACGGGGAGCTTGCCGCGGCTGGGCAGTGAGGCGATCAGGGACGGGACAGACACTCGGCCGGACAACCGAACTTCGGGCCAGCGCAGGCCTTTCGTGTGTTCCAGACCCAGCGGGAGATCCAATCCGCCGCCTAACGGATCGCAGTCGACCAAGAGCGCGGAGTCGGTACGGGCGCCTTCGACGGCGACCGCTGCGGCCAGCACTGAGGTGCCGGAACCGCCTCGGCCGCCGACGAAAGCGATTACTGGGCCTGGAGATTCGGCTGGTGCGTCGGTGACGTCGGCGAACGCACCGGTCAAGCCCGCTTCGTCGTCAGGCAGGCTGAAGACTCGGCGGGCGCCGAGAGCGGCCGCGCGTCGCCAGGTATCGAGACCGGGTGCGCCTTTGCAGACAAGCACGACGCTGTCGCGTGCTGGCATGGGCGGGCTGTCAACCGAAATGTCCTCGTCCAGCACCACGAGCGGAGCTCGCGTCCATCGTCCGCGTGCGGCGGCCAGATCTGGCGCGTGATCGAACTCGCAGCCGACTACCGCGGCGACGCGGCGGATCTCTTCGAACACGGTGCCTTCGCCGGAGACGACGAGCGGTTGTGCGGTGGCCATGTGCCCCTCCCCTGGGTTTCGCGGGCCGGACTTCCACCGTCGCTCCCCGCCCGCCGACACGGCAACGCCCGTTTTTCCGTCATGTGGATAACCCGGGGGTTGTGGACAACTCGGGGTGCGAAATCGATCCAGCACCGCGGAGTGTCCGCCCGCACCGGACAATGCACGGCTCCGCGCATTCGGCCGAGAAAACGATTGCCGCGGAGAACCTCCGGAAAATCGAGAGCAAAGAAGTAAATTTGCCGCACCGGCACGAGTAAGGAGCGCCGCGGCCGGAGAAAACACCGGAAAGGTAAGCACGCGGTTAATTGATCTTGCCCGTAAGGCGCGCGGTGAACGACCGAGACAGCCCAGGTCAGGGCCGCAAACATGGTCCAGACAACGGTATCGGGGCAGAAGTGAAAATTGTTCGCCGACGGGAAAACGGGGAAGAATAGAAGGCGGCCCTCGCCAGGGGGGAGGGACGAGGGCCGCCAGGGGGTTCAGCCCCGGGGGGTCGGACTGAACCAGCCCGGTTCAAGACCGGGTCCGTTCACTGTAACTCCGTTAGCTATGAGTTGGCTGTGTGAGTGACACATACGATTCGATAACGGCACCCGAGGCCGTAAGCGAGCCGATGTCATCGATTTTCCGGCCGTCGCCACGACCGGTGTGCTGCCAACAACACGGCGCGGTACGCCTATCCTGATCACGTGGCCGAACCCCGCAGCGAAGAAGCACCCCGGCGCGTAGCCGCCTTCTTCGACCTCGACAAGACGATCATCGCGTCGTCCAGCGCGCTCGCGTTCAGCAAGCCGTTGCTCCGCGAAGGACTGATCAACCGCCGTGCGGCGCTGCGAAGTGCTTACGCGCAACTGGTTTTCTCGCTCGCCGGTGCGGACGCGGACAAGACCGAGCGGATGCGCGCCGAGGTTTCCGCGTTGTGCGCGGGCTGGGATGTCGCGCAGGTTTCCGCGATCGTGCGCGAAACCTTGCACGACGTAGTCGATCCGCTCGTTTACGTGGAGGCGACCGACCTCATCGCACAGCACCTCGACGACGGGCACGACGTGATCGTGCTGTCCGCGACCGGCGAGGAGGTCGCCGCCCCGGTCGCGGAGATGCTCGGCGCGACCCGCTGCGTCGCCACTCGCATGGAGATCGTCGACGGCCGCTACTCCGGCGAGGTCGATTTCTATTGCTACGGCGAGAACAAAGCCGTCGCCGCGAAGCAGCAGGCCGCGACGCACGGCTACGACCTCGCTGACTGCTTCGCCTACACCGACTCCAGCACCGACATCCCCCTGCTGGAGGTGGTGGGTCACCCGCACGCGGTGAACCCCGACAAGCTCCTGCGCCGGACCGCGGACGAGCACGGCTGGCCGATCCTCGCGTTCGAGCGGCCGATGTCGCTGCGGACGCGGATCCCGGCGAAGTCCGCGGGCATGGTGGCGCTCGGCGTGGGGGCCGTGGCGGCGGGCGCGACCTGGTACAGCCTGAGCCGGCGCCGCCGGTCTCGGGGCGCCGACAACTGAGCACCCGCGTGGCGGTACCAAAACGCCGGTTTCCGCAGCTAGGTCCGTTGCTGTGGGTGGTGTTGTCACCGGATCGAGCCTCTGTACCGGTGCACCCGTACGCGCACTTGAAGTGACCGCGCTCACGGCGTAGAAAGTAGGTGCGGACGTTGATTCGGCCAGGACAGAGGTAGAAGAGAAGCCTCTGTCACCCCGGGCAACCTCCGTGCGCGGACTCCGGGTACCCACGCGCAGCACGCCGCGGGAGGCTCGTCGTCTAGGGACTGCGTACCGGGACGCCGGACGCCGAGTCCATGAAGGTACGACCAGAGTTGCACGCTTGGTCGCCCGAGATGTTCGCGCTGACTGGCGGCGCCCGTTGGCCTCGGCTGACGGGCGCCGCCAGTGTTATGTCGGCGGCCCTTGCGCAGCGGACCGAGCCCGGCTCGAAGAAATCCGCGCGCGGCCTGACGTCCTCCCAGGTGAACCCTCTCGTTCCTGCGCTCGGCCGATGGACAACCCCGTATCGCGGTGAGTAGCTTCCCGATACCGGTGCTGCCCGGTGGACGCTTCACGACTCGCGTCCGCACCCGCGGCGGCACGCGACACTGGGAGGCAATTCGTGACGAACCGACTCGCGCGCACGCGGAGGATGCAGGTGTTCGCCGTTCCCCTTGCGGGGGTGCTCGCCGTCGGGGGGTTGAGTTCCTCGGCGTTCGCGGCGCCGAAACAGCCGCAGCAGACACCCCAGCAGGCGGCCGCCCAGCTCGACGCCGCGGCCGCACGGGCGCTGCGCGGCATGAGCCTGGAAGAAAAAGTGGGGCAGCTGTTCGTCACGTGGGTGAACGGCAAGTCCGCGGACGAGGTCAACCCGAAGAACCAGACCGACTTCGGCGTCGACACCGCCGCCCAAGCCGTGCAGAAGTACCACCTCGGCGGCGTCATCTACTTCAACAACTCCAGCCGCGACAACTTCGACGACCCGACGCAGGTCGCGAAGCTGTCCAACGGCCTACAGCGCGCGGCGATCTCCAGCGGCGCGCACATCCCGCTGCAGATCGGCACCGACCAGGAGGGCGGCACGGTCACGCGGATGGGCGCGCCGGCCACCGAGTTCCCCAACTCGATGGCCATCGCCGCCGGCCGGGACACCGGCAGCGCGACCAAGGCCGCCACGATCCTCGGCCACGAGCTGCGCGCGGTCGGCATCAACCAGGACTACGCGCCGGACGCGGACGTCAACTCCAACCCGGCCAACCCGGTCATCGGCGTCCGGTCGTTCTCCGGACGACCCGACCTGGCCAGCAGTTTCGTGACCGCGGAGGTCAAGGGCTACCAGGACTCCGGGCCGGCGAGCCAGACCGTCTCGTCCACCGCGAAGCACTTCCCCGGCCACGGCGACGCGGCCACCGACAGTCACACCGGGCTGCCGAAGATCGACCGCTCCGAGGCGGACTGGCGCAAGATCGACGTGCCGCCGTTCAAGGCCGCGATCGCCGCCGGCATCGACTCGATCATGAGCGCGCACATCCAGTTCCCGAGCCTCGACCCGTCCGGTGAGCCCGCGACGCTGTCGAAGCCGATCATCACCGGCAAGCTGCGCGGCGAACTCGGCTACAACGGCGTCGTGATCACCGACTCGCTCGAGATGCAGGGCGTGCGGGAGTTGCACAGCGACGCCGAAATCCCGGTTCTCGCCTTGAAAGCTGGCGTGGACCAGCTGCTCATGCCGGTGCACCTGGACGTCGCGATCAACGCGGTGATCGCCGCAGTGAAGTCCGGCGACCTGCCGATGCAGCGGATCGACCAGAGCGTGCTGCGGGTGCTGAAGCTCAAGCTGAAGCGCGGAATCCTGTACTCGCCGTTCGATAACCCGTCGCAGGTCATGAAGAAGGTCGGCACGCCGGACCACCTGGCTACCGCGCAGGGCATCGCCGACCGGTCGATCACCGCGATCGCCAATGACGCCGGGGTGCTGCCGCTCAAGCAGAAGCCGTCGAGCGTGCTGGTCACCGGCTGGGGCGCGACCACGACGCAAACGCTTGCCGACCGCTTCACCGCACACGGCACCAAGGCGACCGCGCTCGCCACCGGGCAAACCCCGACCGACGCGCAGATCGCCGAAGCCGCGGCGGCCGCGAAGCAGAATGACGTCGTCGTGGTGCTCACCAACAACCTCGGCGGTTTCCCCTTACAGGGCAAGCTTCTTCAAGCACTCATGGACACTGGCAAGCCGGTGGTCGCGGTCGCCGCGCAGATTCCGTACGACGCCGGCTACGCGAACCCGGTGCCGACCTGGCTCGCCACCTACGGGTACATCACGCCGTCGCTCGAAGCGCTGGCGAAGGTCGTGCTCGGCGAGACGAAGCCCAGCGGGAAGCTGCCGGTCGACGTCCCGGCCGGGGCGGACGTGCACACCGTCAAATACCCCTTCGGACACGGGCTGACCTGGTGACTCTCAACCGCAGGAATTTCCTGGCCGTTCCGGCGCTCGCCGTGCCAGTGCTGGCGAGCAGTTCGACAGCGGCACAGGCAGCCCAAGCGACACCCGAAGCACCGCAAGCCGAGTTGGCACGCCGGGTGCTCACCGGTGCCGAACAGCTCGCCGCGCAGGGCTGGCGTCCGCTCGCCGGACGCAAGCTCGGCGTGCTGTCCAACCCGACAGGCGTGCTCGCCAACGGTGACCACATCGTCGACTCGATGGTCGCGGCGGGCGTACGTCCCGTCGCGGCCTTCGGGCCGGAGCACGGCTTTCGCGGCAGCGCGCAAGCCGGTGGCTCCGAAGGCGATTACACGGACCCGCGCACCGGCATCCCCGTGTACGACGCGTACGGCGCGAACGCGACGAAGCTCGCTTCGCTGTTTCAGAAGGCCGGACTGGACACTGTCGTCTTCGACATCGCTGACGTCGGCGCGCGCTTCTACACGTACATCTGGTCGCTGTACACGGCGATGGTCGCCGCAGCGAAGGTCGACGCGGCCTTCGTCGTCCTAGACCGGCCGAACCCCATCGGCGGACGACTGTCCGGCCCAGTGCTCGACCCGAAGTTCTCGTCCGGCGTCGGGCTGAAGCCGATCGCGCAGCAGCACGGGATGACGGTCGGCGAACTCGCGCGGTTCTTCGCCGCCGAGTTCCTGCCCGGCGAAGGCGTGAAGCTGGCGAAGCTCGAAGTCGTCCAGGTACGCGGCTGGCGACGCGACAGCTTCTTCGCCGACACCGGTCTCCGTTGGGTCCTGCCAAGCCCGAACATGCCGACGCCGGACACAGCGCTCGTTTACCCGGGCACAGGCATGTTCGAGGGCACCGTGTTCTCCGAAGGACGCGGCACCACAAGGCCGTTCGAGATCATCGGCGCGCCGGGCCTCGACTGGCGTTGGCGCGAAGAGCTCGAGAAGCTCCACCTGCCGGGCGCGGCGTTCCGCGAGATCTACTTCGTGCCTACCTTCGGCAAATTCGTGAACGAGCCCTGCGGCGGCGTACAGGTCACCGTCACCGACCCGCGCGCCTTCGACGCCATCAGCACCACCGTCTCGATGTTCGTGACGGCCAAGCGCGTCGCGCCCGACAAATTCGGCTGGCGGCCGGACCACATGATCGACAAGCTGTCCGGATCCGCGCGGCTGCGCACCATGGTCGACGCCGGCGCCGGGGTAGACGAGATCACCGGCGCGTGGCGCGCCGAACTCGCCGACTTCGCCCGCAGACGCCGCCCCCACCTGATCTATCGCTGAGGAGAGCGGTCATGCGTGCTAGGAAAGTGCTCGTCGCGACGTTGGCCGTACTGGTCGCGGCCACGACGACCGCGGGAGCAGCCACGATCGACAACCGACACGGCGGCTTCGCCGGGCGTTTCGACCGTCCGCAGCACGGGTTCGCCCCGGCGAGCACGACGCTGCGCGACGGCAGCCCGGGCGAGGTCAACCTCGATCCGCAGCCGATCCGCGACGCCGAACAGTTCCTGAAGAGCTGGACGCAGCCGGACGCCAGCGGGCATCCGCACTTCTCCGGCGCGGTCGGCCTGCTCGCGCACGACGGCGTGGTCGTGGACCGTTACGCCGTCGGCGGCGCGCTCCGGTACGCCGACGCCAAGGGCACCGAACTGCCGCCGGACCAGCAGGTCCCGATGCGCAACGACACCATTTTCGACATGGCGTCGATCTCGAAGCTCTTCACCTCGATCGCCGCGCTGCAGCTGACCGAGCAGGGCAAGCTGGACGTCAACGCGCCGGTCGTGCGCTATCTGCCGGAGTTCGGCGTCAACGGCAAGCAGGACGTCACCGTGCTGCAGCTGCTCACCCACACCTCGGGCTTCGACGCCGACCCGTCACCGTCGCTCTGGGCTGGCTATCCCGACATCCCATCGCGGCGCAAGGCCATCCTCGACAGCCCGCTCAAGAACGCGCCGGGCAGCACGTACCTGTACTCCGACCTCAACATGCTCACCCTGGGCCTGCTGATCGAGAAGCTGTCCGGCAAGCCGCTGGACCAGGTGGTGCACGACCGCATCACCGCGCCGCTCGGCATGGTCGACACCGGCTACAACCCGCCCGCGTCGAAGCTCGACCGCATCGCCGCGACCGAGTACGAGACGACGCCGCCGCGCGGGCTCGTGCGCGGACAGGTGCACGACGAGAACGCCTGGTCGCTCGGCGGCGTCGCCGGGCACGCCGGCGTCTTCTCCACGGCGAACGACATGGCCGTGCTCTCCCAAGCCATCCTCAACGGCGGCAGCTACCGTGGGCACCGGATCCTGCGGCCGGACACCGTCACCAAGATGCTGACGAACTACAACCAGCGCTTCCCCGGCGACGAGCACGGGCTCGGCTTCGAACTGGACCAGCCCTGGTACATGGGCGCGCTGGCGTCGCCGATCAGCGCGGGCCACACCGGTTTCACCGGCACCACGCTGGTCATCGACCCCGAGTCGCGGTCGTTCGCGTTGCTGCTCACCAACCGCGTGCACCCCACGCGCACCTGGGGTTCCATCAACACCGCCCGCCAGGTCTGGGCGACCTCGCTCGCGAAGGCGATGGCCGTGCGGCCGGTCCAGGGTCCCGATGCCTGGTACGCGAGCCTGGGAAACAACGGCGTCGCTACGCTCAGTACCCAACCGCTTCCAGCAGGTGCACCACTGCGCGTCTCCTTCGCCGCTTTCGTCGACACAGAGGGCCCGAGCGACCCGCTGCAGCTCGAATCGAGCACCGACGGGGTTAATTGGCAACCTGTTCCGCTCCAGGCCCGTGGCCCGGGCGCACCCGGCGACGAGACGTCCGCGCTCGGCGGACACGGGCACCGCTCCTGGTGGCGGGTGTCCGCGGAGGTGCCCGCCGCCGCGGCTACCTCGCTCCGGTGGCGTTACAGCACCGATCCGAATTACACGGGACGGGGAGTTTCCCTCGATAGTGTGAAAGTCACCCAACGCGGCCACGTCGTTCTCGATGGTGAGCGAAACCCCTCGGAGCTGGCCTCTTCGGGCTGGAATTTGAGCGCTCGGTAGGCACCCCGCCGCGCATTGCCACCTTCGTGTCCCCACTCAGTGGAACAAGACTCCTTCGCTAGACACACTTAGTTGCCAAGTCGTTAGCTTGAGGTCGTTAACACCGTGGACTCGGTTGGCGACTTTCTTGACAACGATTAATCGCAAACCGAAGTCCGCAGACACGGACGGGTTGTGGTTCTGCCGAAGGATGTGGGTAGCCTTGTCGCAAATGCCAACGGTTAGTAACTTTCCGACGGCGGATGATGCGGGATCCGTAATCAGCAGCGCACCCTCCGAGCACCTCGCAGGTCAGGCGACGGCGCGCGACGCGGATGCGAGCCCCCTGGTCCGCATTCGCTCGCTGCTGCCCGGACTCGCCCGGGCCGAGCAGCGGGTCGCGAAGGTTGTCCTGGAAGACCCGGCCGCCGTCGCGCGCCGCAGCATCACCGAGGTCGCGCTCGCCGCGAACACCTCCGAGACCACCGTGACGCGCTTCTGCAAGGCCGTCGGCGTCGGCGGCTACCCGCAGCTGCGCATCGCGCTCGCCGCGGACACCGCCCGCACCGAGGCGCGCACCTCGCGCAACCTCGGCGGCGAGATCGGCCCCGGCGACGACCTGGCGTCCGTCATCGGCAAGGTCAGCTTCGCCGACGCGCGCGCCGTCGAAGAGACCGCCGACCAGCTCGACGTCGCCGCGCTGCAGAGCGTGATCGACCTCGTCGCGGAAGCCGGCCGGGTCGACGTGTACGGCGTGGGCGCAAGCGCTTTCGTCGCCGCTGACCTGCAGCAGAAGCTGCACCGGATCGGCCGCGTCAGCTTCTCCTGGTCGGACACGCACATCATGCTGACCTCGGCCGCCGTGCTGAAGCCGGGCGACGTCGCGGTCGGCATCTCGCACACCGGCGCGACCACGGACACCGTCGAGGCGCTGCGGGTCGCGCGCGAGCACGGCGCGGTGACCGTCGCGGTCACGAACTTCCCGCGCTCGCCGATCACCGAGGTCGCCGACCACGTGCTCACCACGGCGGCCCGCGAAACCACCTTCCGGTCCGGGGCCACCGCCAGCCGGATCGCCCAGCTGACCGTCATCGACTGCCTCTTCATCGGCGTCGCGCAGCGGCACATGGAGGCGTCGGTCAGCGCCTTGGACGCCACGAGGGACGCGGTCGGCTCGCACCGGCTCGGGGTCAGACCCGACGGTCGTCGTCGTCCGCGGGAAACCGGCAAATGAACCAAGAAGCGAGGATCTGATGTCCGTCCCTTGCCAGACGGTGCACGTCGATTCGCCCACCGAACAACGAAACCCGCGCACGGTGGACATCGATCTGATGTCCACCATGGGGATCCTCGGCGCGATCAACGCCGAGGACCGCCGGGTGCCGGACGCGGTGGCCGCGGTGCTGCCGCAGCTGGCCCGCGCGGTCGACTACGCCGTCGAGGCGCTGCGCGGCGGGGGGCGCGTGCATTACGTCGGCGCGGGCACCTCGGGCCGCCTCGCGACGCTGGACGCGGCTGAGCTCGTGCCGACGTTCAACGTGCCCGGCGACTGGTTCATCGCCCACCACGCGGGCGGTGAGAAGGCGCTGCGGCAGGCCGTCGAGAACGCCGAGGACGACGCGGACGCCGGCGCGGCGGAAATCGCCGGGTCGGTGCGGCCGGGCGATTTCGTGCTCGGTCTCGCGGCCTCCGGGCGCACTCCGTACGTGCTCGGCGCGCTCGCCGAAGCCAGCCGGATCGGCGCGCACACCGGGCTCGTCTCGGCGAACCCGCGCGCCGCGCAACCGGCTGGCGTGGACGTCCTGATCGCCGTCGCCACCGGTCCCGAGGCCATCGCGGGCTCGACCCGGATGAAGGCGGGCACGGCGCAGAAGCTGATCCTCACCGCGTTCTCCAGCGCGACGATGATCAAGCTGGGCAAGACGTACTCGAACCTGATGGTGAGCATGCGCGCGACGAACGCGAAGCTGCGCGGCCGCACCATCCGGATCCTGCAGGAAGCCACCGGCATGACGATGGCCGACTGCTCGGACGCGCTCACCGAAGCGGGCGGCGACCTCAAGGTCGCGCTCGTGCACCTGCTGTCCGGCTGCGACGTCACGCGTTCCGCCGAGGCGCTGTCCGCGGCGGGCGGGCACGTCCGCAAGGCGCTCGACTCGCTGCACCTGCGCGCCGGCTGAGCTTTACCCGATTGTCCGTGAAGGGCCCCTTGCGAGAATCTGATTCCCGCAAGGGGCTCTTCACGGCTTTCCGGCGAGCGAGAGGACGGCGATGACGCAGCGGCTCACTCGCGGCGACCGGTGGTCGATCGGCGGCATGGCGGCCGTGATCCTGCTGCTCAACCTCGTCGGCTGGGGGTTGCTCGTGCTGGTGGTCGCGCCTGAGCATTACGCGCTCGGTGCGGGCGGCACCTTCGGCATCGGCCTCGGGGTCACCGCGTTCACGCTCGGCATGCGGCACGCCTTCGACGCCGACCACATCGCCGCCATCGACAACACCACGCGCAAGCTGATGGCCGACGGGCAGCGTCCGCTGTCTGTCGGGTTCTGGTTCTCCCTCGGGCATTCGACGATCGTCTTCGCGCTGTGCCTGCTGCTGTCGACGGGCGTCCGCGCGATCGCCGGGCAACTGGAGGACGACGGTTCCGCGCTGCACGAGACGACCGGCCTGATCGGCACGTCGGTGTCCGGGGTTTTCCTGTACCTGATCGCGATCATGAACCTGGTCGTGCTCGTCGGGATCGCGCGCGTGTTCGCCCGGATGCGCCGCGGCGAACTGGACGAGGCGGAACTGGAACGTCATCTCGACAACCGCGGCCTGATGAACCGGCTGTTGCGCGGAGCCACCAAGGCGGTGCGGAAGCCGTGGCACATCTATCCGGTGGGAGTCCTTTTCGGACTCGGTTTCGACACCGCGACGGAAATCGGATTGCTCGTGCTCGCCGCGGGTGCGGCCGCGTTCTCCTTGCCCTGGTACGCGATTCTCGTGCTGCCGATCTTGTTCGCCGCCGGAATGAGCTTGTTCGACGCCGCCGACGGCGTGCTGATGAACTACGCATACGGCTGGGCGTTTTCCCGGCCGATCCGGAAGATTTATTACAACCTCACGGTCACCGCGCTTTCCGTGGCGGTCGCGCTCGGCATCGGGACCATCGAACTGGTGACGCTGCTCGCCGAGAAGCTCGACATCACGTCCGGCCCGCTCGCCGCGATCGCCTCGGTGGACCTCGACTACGTGGGCTTCGCGATCGTCGGGCTGTTCGTGATCACCTGGTCGGCCGCGTTCGCGATCTGGAAATTCGGGAGAATAGAGGAGAAGTGGGCCGCGCGGCTGGGTGCCGCCGACTGACACCGCAGGGGGCATCGTGAAGGGACAACTGCCGATACTGGCCAGAGCGCTGGCGCTCGTGTTCCGCCGCCAGACCGACGTGCCGCCGGACGGCGTCGCGATCCACTACAGCCGCGGCATCCGTCCGCTGTTCTGGGTGATGCTGGCGGTCAACCCGGTCGACATCGTGCTGGTCGAGGTCGTGGTGAAGTCGGTTCCGGTGCGGATCGTGTTGCTGGTGCTGGAAATCCTGGGCGCGCTCGCGTTCTTGGCACTCGTCGCGACGCTCTACAAGTACCCGCACGCAGTCAGCGGCGACGGGCTCCGCGTGCGGTACCTGTCCTTCTTCGACCATCGGATCCCGTTGGCCAGCATCGATTCGGTCCGGCAGGCGAGCCGGTCGCTCAAGGAACGCGGCGGGGTCAGCGTGCCCGAAGACGGCGTGCTGGCCGTGGGAATCAGCCAGGCGACCAACATCTCGGTCACCCTGTGCGCACCGCGGCTGATCGACCTCGGCCGCAAGGGCACCGTCGAGATCACTCGGCTCGACCTCTGGGCCGACGATCCGCGAGCCGCCGTCGCGGCGATCCGGGACCAGTTGCCCGCGAGCGTGTGAAGCTGCCGGGAGCGGCGGCGGATCCCCCTGCCGCCGCCCCGGCACCACCCCCAGTACCCCCAGCGCGTCTCAGAACGAGCCGACCGGCTGGCGGATCGCGGCGTTGAGCCGGTTCCACACGTTGATGCCGGCGATGGACAGCAGCAGCGACGAGAGCTCCTTCTCGTCGTAGATGTCCGCGGCGGCGTCCCAGACCTCGTCCGGCACCGGGTCCGACCGGTCGGCGAGCCGGGTCACGTGCTCGGCCAGGTCCAGCGCGGCGCGCTCGGCGTCGGTGAAGTACGGCGATTCGCGCCACGCGCCGACGCCCCAGATCCGCTCGTCCTTCTCGCCCGCTTCCTTCATCTCCCGCGAGTGCATGTCGACGCACATGCTGCAGCCGTTGATCTGGCTCACCCGCAGGTGGATCAGGTGGTGCGTCGTCGCGGGCACGGTGCTGTCGTTCGTGGCCTTGCTCAGCGCCATCAGCGCCTTCATGGCGTCCGGCTGAACCTGGATCGGGTGGGTCATCCGAGCCTGCATGGTGATCTCCTCCTGTCACGCCCGCCTCGTTCGGCGGGTCTTGCTGGTGTGACCCGGCCCAAGGAGAAGATGTGACAGTGCGGGACGAAAAACAGGACGAGAATTTTTGGGCGGCTCAGTTCGAGGAGCATCGGCCCAGGTTGCGAGCGGTGGCGTACCGGATGCTCGGTTCGTTCGCCGAGGCCGACGACGCCATCCAGGAGACCTGGCTGCGGGTGACGCGGTCCTCGGGAGAGGACGTCCGCAACACCGGCAGCTGGCTGACGACGATCGTGTCGCGGCAGTGCCTCAACATGCTGCGCTCGCGCGCGAGCCGGCGCGAGGACCCGCTGGACATCCGGGTGCCGGACCCGGTCGTGGAGACCGGGGACGGCGTCGACCCGGCGGAACAGGAGGTCCTCGCGGACTCGGTGGGGCTCGCCCTGCTGGTGGTGCTGGAGGCGCTCGACCCGGCGGAACGGCTCGCGTTCGTCCTGCACGACATGTTCGCCGTGCCGTTCGACGAGATCGCGACGATGCTCGACAAGAACACCGCCGCGGTGCGGCAGCTGGCGAGCCGGGCGCGCCGCCGCGTGCAGGGGGTGACCCCGGCCGGTCCGGCGGATCGAGCGCAGCAGCGCAAGATCGCGGACGCCTGGCTCACCGCTGCGCGCGGCGGCAACCTCGAGGGGCTCGTCGCCCTGCTGCACCCGGACGCCCTGCTGCGCGTCGACACCGGCGGACTCGGCTCGAAGGTCGTGCGCGGCGCGGCCGAGGTCGCGGGCAGCGCGTCGCAGTTCCGCCCGGACGGTCTGGTGTCGCAGTACGCGACCGTCAACGGCGGTCCTGGCTTCGTCGCCCGGCGCGACGGGAAGGCGGTTTCGGTGCTGTCGTTCACCGTGGCCGACGGGGTGATCACGGAGATCAACATCCTCGCCGACGTCGAGCGGATCGCGGCGCTGAACTTCTGAGGTCAGCCGAGCCGGTCCAGGGCGGCTACCGCTTCGGCGGGCAGCTGCACCTGGCCGGCCGCGAGGTTTTCGGCGAGATGCGCGGGGGTCGCCGTGCCCGCGATCAGGAGCGTGCCCGCGTAGCGTTGCAACAACCAGGCCAGCGCGACCTGCGCCGGGGTGCAGCCGAGTTCGGCCGCGACGCCGGTCACGACCGGATTGCCGCGCACGTCCTGGCCCAGCTCGAACGCGGAGCCCAGCGGGAAGTACGGCACCCACGCGATTTCGTGTTCCCGGCACAGCTCCAGCACCGGTTCCGTGGCGCGGTAGAGCACGTTGTAGGAGTTCTGCACGCAGACGATCTCGGCTCCGAGCGCGTGCCGGAGCTGGTCGGCGGACACGTTGCTGAGCCCGAGCGAGCCGATCTTTCCCGCGTCGCGCAGGGAAATCAGCTCGGCGAGCTGGTCGTCGATGTCGACGAGCTGGTCGCCTTCCGCGATCAGGCCGGGTCCGGCGTCCGCGCGGCGCAGGTTGACCACGTCGAGCTGTTCGACGCCGAGCGCGGCGAGGTTGGCCTCGACCTGCGCCCGCAGCTGCTCGGGCTGTTGCGCGAGCCGGAGCCCTTGCGCTGATTCCTCGGCCCCGACCTTGGTCACCACGACCAGGTCGTCCGGATAGGGCGAGAAGGCTTCGCGGATCAGGTCGTTGCAGCGGCCGTCGCTGTAGAACTGGGCGGTGTCGAGGTGGTTCACACCCGCGTTGGCCGCCTCGCGCAGCAGTTTCACCTGGTCAGCGCGGTCGGTTCCGGGGCGGCCGAGTTGCATCACGCCGTAGCCGATCCGCGCGACCTCGCGGCCGGCGAGCTTCGCGGTGCCGCCTGGAGCAGTGGTTGCCGTCATGAGGAAAGACTCCTGCCGTGGCATAGTGGAAGATGATGCGGAGGCACCTCCGTATTTCCACCGTAGCAGAACCGGAGGGCCCTCCGCTTTGTCGAGCGCCAAGAAACCGCGCGCGGACGCCGAACGCAACCGGCTTCGCCTGCTCGCTGCTGCCCGCAAAGCGTTCGGCGAAGGCGACGAGCCAGTGACGTTGGAGCGCGTCGCACGCGAAGCAGGTGTCGGCATCGGGACGCTCTACCGTCACTTCCCTACCCGCGAAGCACTGGTCGAAGCGCTGTACCGGGACGAGTTGGCTCAGGTCGTCGCGAGTGCGCCGAAGCTGCTTGAGAGCGAGAAGCCGCTTCGCGCGCTGCGCCGGTGGATGGACCGCTTCGCCGAGTACGCGAGTACGAAGTACGACATGGCCGACACGCTGCGCGCGATCATCGAGGCGGGCACGGTCGACATGACGCAAGTCCGCGCCGAACTGACCGAGGCCGTCCAGCTGATCATGGACGCGGGCGCGGCCGATGGCACGCTTCGGACGGACGTCCGGGCGCAGGACGTGGTCGTGACGGTGGTCGGTGCGTGCAGCATGCGGACGCTGCCGGACGGGCCGGAGCAACTGGACCGGATGCTCGATCTGATCCTCGCCGGGGTCCGTCAGCCGCCGAGTTGATGCACGCGCAGCGCGAGCTGGATCTCCAGCGAGCGTTCGGGCTCGCGCCAGTCCTCGCCCAGCAGCACCGCGAGGCGTTCCATCCGTTGCGCGACCGTGTTGACGTGGACGTGCAGGGTTTCCTTTGCCCGCGCCAAATTCCCGCCTGCCGCGTAGTACGCACGCAGCGTGCCGATAAGGTCGGTGCCGCGGCGGGCGTCGTAGTCGAGGACCGGTCCGAGTGTCGCGCGGACGTAGCCAGACAGGTCGGAATGCCTGCCGAGCAGGACGCCGAGGAACCCGAGGTCGGCCATCGCCGCGCCGTCGCCTTCGCGGCCGAGAGCGAGCAGGGTATTAACGCATCGAACAGCTTCAGTGTACGCCTGCGCCAACGCTTCCGGGCCACTCGCCGGACCAGCCGCGCCGACGGTCACCGGACAGTCCACAACGGACTTCAGCTCGGCCGCGATCCCTGCTGCCGCAGGCTGATCCGGAGCGAGTGCGACAACTTGCTCCGCGTGAACACCGACCAAATCCCCGTACCGTGCACAGGCTGCGGCGAGCCCGCGTCGAGAAATGCCGGACGCATGTGCGACCAAAACCGCGTGCGGTGCCGACAAATCGACCCCCAACCGGCGTGCGCGAGCGACCAACGAGCCCGGGTTACGAGTCGGCGCGGTAAGCAGGTCGGTCAGCAACTCGCCGCGTACTTGATCCTCGGCTTGCGCGACGGAACGACGCAGCAGCAACAGCAACGCCGTGACAACCGCAGCCCGTTCAAAGAGCCGACGATCGTCCCCGGCTAGCTCGGGCCGCCCGGAGAGCGTCAGGCTGCCGAGCAGTTCGCGGCCCGCCCGCACTGCGCAGACCCATGCGTCCTTTGTGGACACAGCGCGTCCATTGGCGTGCGATGAAGCAACCGCGGCAGCGTCAAAATCGACCGCAGTACCGGCCAGCAGGCCGCCTTCCTCGTCGTGCACAGCGATCGATCCGCGCAACACACCGGCCACTTCCGCCGCCACCGCAGGCAAATCCGCGCCGCCGAGCACGAGGTCCATCAACCGGTCGTGCGCGTCGTCGGCGCGGCGCATCGTCGCGTTGGCCGCGTTCAGTTCCGCGGCCGCGGATCGCGTTTCTTCCAGCAGATGCGCGGTGTCCAACGCGATCGCGGCGTGCGCGGCCAACGATGACAGCAGCGCGACTTCCGCCGTCGAGAATGCCCGCGACGACCGGTCGGACGCATACAGCACGCCCAACACCTTGCCGCCGATCGCCAGCGGCACGCCGAGGATCGCCTTCAACCCCTCCTCGCGGACACCCGCGTCGATCGGATTCGTGTGCCGGAACCGCTCGTCCTCGAAGTAGTCCGCGGTCGCGTAGGGACGCGCGGTTTGCGCTACGAGCCCGCCGAGCCCCTCGCCCATCCCCAGGACAATCTGCTGGAACAGCGCGGAAACCGACCCGTCGGTGACCCGGATGTACGTCTCGCCGTTCGCCTCGTCGTTGAGGCTGAGGTACGAAACGTCCACGCCCAGCAACGTCCGCGCGCGCCGGACAATCGACCGCAGCACCGCGTCCGGATCGCGCAACCGGGCGAGGTCGCTGGCGGTGTCGAACAACGCGGTCAGCTCGGCTTCCCGCCGCCGGTGCTCGCTGAGCGTCTCGCGGATCCGCAACGCCAGCTCGGTCGCCGAACCGATCGCGGCGGACTGTTCCGCGGACAACCCCCGGGCAGCGACGTGCGCCAGCTGCTCGCTGCTCGCTCCGGCGGCGAGCAGTTCGAGCAGCCGGCGATACGCCTCGGCAGTGGGGTCCACACCCGTCATGCTGTCATTGAAGCCTGCCGTTCGGCCGCCGTCTCGTGCAGCGACGCGCCGCGCGTCTCCCGGGCGGCGAGCAGCGCGACCAGCGACAACAGGCACATCGCGACCACGTAGACCGAAACCGGCACCGTCGAGTGGTACGCCTCGAACAGCGCCACCGCGATCAACGGCGCGACCGCACCGGCCGCGATGGACGACAGCTGGCCGCCGACCGAAAGCCCGGTATAGCGCACGCGCGTCGGGAATTGTTCCGCGAAGAACGCCGCCTGCGGCCCGTACATCGCACCGTGCACGACCAGCCCGATCACCGCCGCGCCGATCACCGAACCTGTCGTGCGCAAGTCGAGCAGCCAGAAGAAACCAAACGACCAAGCGGCCATCCCGACCACGCCGAACAGGTACACCGGCTTCCTGCCGATCTTGTCGGACAGCAAGCCCCACAAGGGAATCGTCACGAAGTGCACCGCGGACGCGACGAGCACCGCGGTCAGCCCGGTCGCCTTCGGCAGGCCGAGTCCGGTGGTCACGTACACGAGAATGAACGCGGTGATCACGTAGTAGGACACGTTTTCCGCGATGCGCGCGCCGAACGTCACCGCCAGCGCGCGGAAGTGCCCGCGGAAAACGTCGACAATCGGTGCCTGCTCACGCTCGTCCGCGGCAGCCTTCGCCGCGATGAACACCGGCGATTCCGAAACCGCCAGCCGGATCCACAGGCCGAGCACCACCAGCACGCCGGACAGCAGGAACGGAACCCGCCAGCCCCAAGCCTGGAAAGTCGCGTCCGACTGCGCCGATGCCAGGATCGTGAGCACCGCGGTGGCCAGCAGGTTCCCGGCCGGAACGCCGGTCTGCGGCCACGACGCCCAGAACCCGCGCCGCCGGTCGTCGCCGTGCTCGGACACCAGCAGCACCGCGCCGCCCCACTCGCCGCCGAGGGCGAAGCCCTGGATCAGCCGCAGCAGCGTGAGCAGGACCGCTGCGAGCACGCCGACCGCGCTGTAGGTGGGCAGCAACCCCATCGCGAACGTCGAGCCGCCCATCATCAGGAGGCTCACGACCAGCAGTTTCTTGCGTCCGATCCGGTCGCCGAAGTGCCCGAACACGAGCCCGCCGATCGGCCGCGCGAGGAAGCCGACCGCGTAGGTGAGCAAGGCGAGCAAGGTGCCGGTGAGCGGGTCGGCGGTCGGGAAGAACAGCTTGTTGAAGACCAGCGCGGCGGCCGAGGTGTAGAGGAAGAAGTCGTACCACTCGATGGTGGTTCCGATCAGCCCGGCTCCGACGACGCGCAGCAGCTTTTTGTCCATAATGGACTCCACTCCGTTGTGGGGAAAAGGGGATTCAGCCAGCGGTCCAGCCGCCGTCAACGGGAAGCGACGCGCCGGTGACGTGCCCGGCGGACTCGCCGCACAGCCACACCACGAGATCGGCGACGTCCTCGGGTTCGATCAATCGCTTGATCGCGGCCCGGCGCAGCAAAACCTGTTCCAGCACTTCTTCCGGCGGCACCCCGTGTTCGGCCGCCTGCGCTTCGATCTGACCGGTGACGAGCGACGTACGAACGTAGCCGGGATTCACGCAGTTGCTAGTCACGCCGTGCTCGGCACCTTCGAGAGCGGCCACTTTGGACAGTCCCTCGAGCGCGTGTTTCGCCGTGACGTAAGCAGCTTTGTACGGACTCGCCCGCACGCCGTGCACGCTGGACATGTTGACAATCCGGCCCCAGCCGCGCGCGTACATCGCGGGCAGGCACTGGCGGATCAACAGAAACGGCGCGGTCACCATCAACGACTGGATGAAGGCGAACCGCTCCGGCGGGAATTCCGGCAACGGGGCGACGTGCTGCACGCCCGCGTTGTTGACGAGCACGTCGACGTCCGCGGGCAGCCTCGCCAGCGCCGCCGGGTCGGTCAGGTCCACGGCGTGCGCCTGCCCGCCGACCTCAGCGGCAGCCGCCTCCGCCCCGGCGACGTCCACGACATGCACCTTGGCCCCGGCCGCGCCGAACGCCCGCACGCAGGCCAGCCCGATGCCGCTGCCGCCGCCGGTCACCAGCGCGGTGCGCCCGGCGAGGGAACTGTCACTGGTCATGGCCGGAAACAGTAAGTCGCTCCGACCTGGGCGACCATGGGTCAATCCACCACAGAACGCTGATTCTCTATGTGGTCAGCCCACGCTGGAAGCTTAATCTTCGTCCATCACGATCAGCTCGAACCCGTGGCCGTTGCAGGTGGGACACACCGCGTCGAACACGGCACCACCGCCATGGCAGTCCGGGCAAAGGCCGTCGTGCCAACTGGTTCCCGAGACGTCGCAATGCGGCCGCGGGTAATGGGTATCCGGCAGGCAGCATTCCGCGCCGGTTTCGGCGTGTCGCCGACGGCAGAGGTCGCGTCCTCCAGGCTTGATCATGCCTTCAGCATCACACAGCTCGGCCCGGGTCAGCCAGCGGCCGACGAGATGCTCCGCGCCTCGCTCGCCCCGATTTCGAACGCCTCGCAGCAGAAGAGCAGCCACTCGCGCACGCCGTCGGCCGTCCCGCCAGCGAACCCTTGCGCCAGCTCGACATACCGCGGCACCCGCCGGAAATAGGCGACTTCCGGCACCGTCAACGCCTTCGGGTCAAGCCCGGTGGCCACCATCGACAGGCGAGCCGCCGCCCGGGCGACCACCCCGTCCGCCGAACCGAACGGCGACAGCGCCAGCAGTTCGCCGTGCACCACCGCGGTCAGCACCGGCCCGGGCACCGAGGTCGCGCCGGTGACGAGCTGAGCCAGCATCTCCAGTCGCTCGCCGCCGCGCTGCGGACGGCCGAGCTGATCCGGATCGGACACCACGTCCGACGCGGCCAGCAAATGCAGCCGGGCCACCGTCTGCAACGGAGCCCGCCGCCACGTCGGCAGCAACGACTCCAGCTTCTCCGCGACCCGCAGCGCCCCGGCGAGCAGCGGGTCGGTCACCGAACCGTCTTCCGGCAGCTCGGGATTGGCCCCGTCGATCCCCGCCGAAGCCCGAGCCGCCCGAACCGAAGCCTCCGCCGCGGTCTCCGCGCCGCCCCGCAGGTTCGCGGGCAGCCGGTGCACGGCGAAGACGGCGTCCTGCGCGGCCTTGGCTGCCGCGGCGACGCCGTCGAGCTCCAGCAATGGCTTCAGGGGATCACTCATGCGTCGAGCACCTGCCCCGCGCGCTCCACCACCGGAGGCAGCACCGACCAGGGAAAGTTGATCCACCGGTCAGTCCGCTTCCACACGTATTCGCACTTCACCGTCGAGGCGGGCTTCTCGTAGACCACCGCGCACCGCACGTCCGCGACGTGGTCGGCGCAGAAGTCGCGGACCAGCTTGAGCGTCGCGCCGGTGTCCGCGACGTCGTCGGTGACCAGCACCTTCTTGTGTGTGAGATCCACCACGTTGGGCACCGGCGGCAGCATGACCGGAAGGTCCAGCCGCTGGTCGACGCCGGTGTAGAACTCGACGTTCATCACGTGCAGGTTCTTCACGTCGAGCGCGTACCCGAGCGCGCCGGCGACGAACAGCCCGCCGCGCGCGATGGACAGGATGAGGTCGGGCGCGAACCCGTCCTCGGCCACCGCCTCCGCCAGCTCCCGGCTCGCCGAACCGAACAACTCCCAGGTGAGGTTTTCTCGCTCCTCGGCCATGCGCGCTCTCTTTCTCGGGTGGTCCGCCGAGCATAAGCGGCCGTAAAGTGGACTGCTGAAATGACTGGGAAATGGCACTTCGACACAGCCACTCGTCGCCGTAGCGTGAGCCCGTGACCTGGAGCGAGCACCCCATTCTGTCCGGCCGCCACGTACGGCTCGAACCCCTCGGCCTCGAGCACGCCGCCGGCCTGCTCGAAGCCGGAGCCGACCCGGGCATCTGGGCCTGGCTGAGCCTCCGCCAGCCCGCCGACCTCGGCGAAGCCGAGACGATGGTGAAGGACGCGCTCGCCGACCAGGACCGCCGCCCGTGGGCGCAGATCGACGTCGCGTCCGGCCGCGTCGCCGGAACCACTTCTTATTACCAGGTAGTAGCGAAGCACCGGATCCTCTCGATCGGGCACACCTGGATCGGCGCGGATTTCCAGCGCACGGCGCTCAACACCGAGTCCAAATTCCTCCTGCTGCGCAACGCCTTCGAGGACTGGGGCGCCCAGCGCGTCGCGTGGGAAACCGACAACCGCAACCTCCGTTCGCAACGCGCCATCGAACGGCTCGGCGCGCTGCGCGAAGGGGTGCTGCGGGCGCACCGGATCCGTCCGGACGGCACGACCCGCGACACGGTGCTCTACTCGATGACGGACGCCGAGTGGCCGGGCGCCCGTGCCCGGCTGCTCGCCCGCCTCGGCTGAGCCTCGCCGCACTCCGCTTGGCGCTGTGCGCGCAACGTGGCTGCAACCTTGTCGTAGGCGGACTAACGTCGCTAGCGTTCCCTGAGCCGCGGGTTCGCACTACAGGAGGCTTTGCACCATGACCGAGCAGTCCCCAGCGTTGGACAACCTGCTCACGGAGAGCCGCACGTTTCCTCCCAGCGACGAGTTCGCTGGTCAGGCGAACGCGAAGGCCGATATGTATGCGACGGCGGACGCTGACCGGGAGCAGTTCTGGGCCGGGCAGGCGGAGCGGCTGTCGTGGGACACGAAGTGGTCCCAGGTATTGGACTGGACCAATGCTCCGTTCGCGAAGTGGTTCGTGGGCGGGAAACTGAACGTCGCGTACAACTGCGTGGACCGGCACGTCGAGTCCGGCCACGGGGACCAGGTCGCGATCCACTGGGTCGGCGAACCGGGCGACACGCGCGACATCACCTACGCGCAGCTGAAGGACGAGGTCTCGAAGGCCGCGAACGCGCTGTCGTCGCTGGGCGTCGTCGCCGGGGACGTCGTGGCGATCCAGCTGCAGATGGTGCCCGAGGCGATTTTCGCGATGCTGGCGTGCGCGCGCATCGGAGCCCTGCACAGCGTGGTGTTCGGCGGTTTCTCGCCGACGGCACTGCGCGCGCGGGTGGACGACGCGGCGGCGAAGATCGTGATCACGTCGGACGGCCAGTACCGCCGCGGCAAGGCCGCGCCGATGAAGGCGAACGTCGACGAAGCCTTGCAGGGCGCGGAAACCGTGCAGAAGGTCATTGTCGTCCGGCGCACCGGCAGCGACCTCGAGGGCGAGACGCCGTGGACCGAGGGCCGCGACCTGTGGTGGCACGAACTGGTCGACGGGCAGTCCACCGAACACAAGCCGGAAGCGTTCGATTCCGAGCACCCGCTGTTCATCCTCTACACCTCGGGCACCACCGGTAAGCCGAAGGGCATTCTGCACACTTCGGGCGGCTACCTGACCCAGACCGCGTACACCCACAATGTCGTGTTCGACCACAAGCCGGGCGAAGACGTCTATTGGTGCACCGCCGACATCGGCTGGATCACCGGACACTCCTACATCGTGTACGGACCGCTGGCGAACCGCGTGACCCAGGTCGTCTACGAAGGCACGCCGAACACCCCGCACGAGGGCAGGCACTGGGAAATCATCCAGAAGTACAAGGTCTCGATCTACTACACCGCGCCGACGCTGATCCGCACCTTCATGAAGTGGGGCGAGGACATCCCGGCGAAGTACGACCTGTCCTCGCTGCGGGTCCTCGGCAGCGTGGGCGAGCCGATCAACCCCGAGGCCTGGATCTGGTACCGCGACAAGATCGGCGCGAACAAGACGCCGGTCGTCGACACGTGGTGGCAGACCGAAACCGGCGCGATCATGATCTCGCCGCTGCCGGGCGTCACCGCCGCCAAGCCGGGTTCCGCGCAGCGCGCGCTGCCGGGCATCTCGGCGAAGGTCGTGGACGACACCGGCGCCGAGGTCCCGCACGGCGGCGGCGGATACCTGGTGCTGGACAAGCCGTGGCCGTCGATGCTGCGCGGCGTGTGGGGCGACGACGAGCGCTTCCGCGACACCTACTGGTCCCGTTTCTCCGAGCAGGGCTACTACTTCGCGGGCGACGGCGCGAAGTACGACGAGGACGGCGACATCTGGCTGCTCGGCCGCGTGGACGACGTGATGAACGTGTCCGGGCACCGGATCTCCACCACCGAGGTCGAGTCCGCGCTCGTGTCGCATCCGACGGTCGCCGAGGCCGCCGTCGTCGGCGCGACGGACCCGACCACTGGACAGGGCATCGTCGCGTTCGTGATCCTGCGCGGCAACGCGGTCGACGGCGGGGACGACGCGGTGCAGGAGCTGCGCAACCACGTCGCGAAGGAGATCGGGCCGATCGCGAAGCCGCGGCAGATCATGGTCGTGGCCGAGCTGCCGAAGACCCGCTCCGGCAAGATCATGCGCCGACTGCTGCGCGACGTCGCGGAGAACCGCCAGATCGGCGACGTCACCACGCTCGCCGACTCGTCGGTCATGGACCTCATCTCCTCCGGGCTGAACTCCGGCAAGGAGGAGTAAGTTCTTCACCGTCAGGAAGGGACCCTCCCGGCTGGGAGGGTCCCTTCCTGCATTGATCCCCTGAAAGTGCGGGCATCGAACGCATGTTCTAAGATGCCCGCGTACCCAACCCAGATCCGGGCAAGGAGACGACACGAATGTCCGTGGAAGCCTTGACGCACGACGAGGACACTGCGGCCGGGCCGGCGGCGGAGTCATCGCCGCAGGCCGCCGGCACCCCGGAGGCCCCGGAAGTCGCCGAGCCCACCGCCGCTCCCGAAGCTTCGAGCGCCCCGGAGGACGCCCCGAAGCCGGAGTCTTCGCAGGCTGAGGAGACCCCGGCGGTCGAATCGCCGAAGCCGAAGCGCGGCCGCCCGAAGGCCGCGGCGTCGACGGCGAAGAAGACCCGCACCGTGGAGCTCACGCTCACCGTCACCGGCACGGCGGACGGCGAGTGGCAGGCCGAGCTGAAGAACGGCGCCAAGTGGGTCGCGAAGGGCCTTGCCGTTCCGGCCGCGGCGGTTTCGCGTGCGGCGAAGGAACTGCACGACGACCTGTCCGGCCCGATCGACGAGGTCATCAACGCCGCCCGCGAGGCGCAGGCCGCGAAGGTCGCGCAGCTCGAGGCCGAGCTGGAAGCCGCGAAGGCGGCGCTGGCCGAGCTCGACAACTGAGTCAGACCCGGTTCGCCCGGGTCCGGTGTCCACTCGTGGCTCCGGACCCGGGCGTTCGTCGTTTCAGCCCACCGGCGGCCGTCCCGGCAGCGGGGCTTTGAACTCGATCCACCGGCTGTCGGTCAGCGCTTCGACGTGGTGGCGCACGCCGCGCGGATGCACCAGCACGTCTCCCGGCCCGAGTTCGGACCACACGCCGTCGACCGTTCCGCGCAGTCGCCCTTCCAGCACGTGCACGATGCTGTCGTGGTCGTGGCTGTGCTCGGCCGACGCGACGCCCGCCGGATAACGGATTTCGTACGCCAGACCGTGTTCCGCGCGCGCCCGTTCCCGGATCAGCCCGGTGCCGCCGCGCAACGCCACGCCCTCCACCACCGACAACGTCCGCCACTCCCGCTCCATCCCGGCAGCCTATTCGCCCGGTCAGGCAAGGCACAATTCATTGAGGATTGCCTTTCTTAACCGAATTCCTGCAATCCGGGAAAATGTCGCGCGGAAACAATTTCCGTGATTCACTGAAGCCGTGACCGAAACGATGGGCGACGCGGTGCACGCGCACGAACCGCACGAGGACCTCGGCGGCAAGCTGAACTGGCTGCGCGCCGGGGTTCTCGGCGCGAACGACGGGATCGTGTCCGTCGCGGGCATCGTCGTCGGCGTCGCGGGAGCCACCACCGACAGCACCACGATCCTCACCGCCGGAATTGCCGGGCTCGTCGCGGGCGCGTTTTCCATGGCGGGCGGGGAATACGTGAGCGTGAGCACCCAGCGCGACACCGAACGCGCGCTGCTGCGGCTCGAGAAGCACGAACTGAAAACGATGCCGGAGGCCGAGGAACGCGAACTCGCGCAGATCTACGAGGACAAGGGCCTCTCGCCGGAGCTGGCGAAGCAGGTCGCGCGCGAGCTGACCGACAAGGATCCGCTGCAGGCGCACGCGGAGGCCGAACTCGGCATCGACCCGGACAACCTCACCAGCCCGTGGCAGGCGGCGTGGGCGTCGCTGCTGGCGTTCTCCGTCGGCGCGCTGCTGCCGTTGCTGGCGATCGCCTGGACGTCGGTCAGCGTCCGCGTCTGGGCGTGCGCGCTGGCGGTGGTCGTCGGCCTCACGCTCACCGGGTTCGTGAGCGCGAGGCTCGGCAACGCGCAGGCGGGGCGCGCGATCGTCCGAAACGTCGGCGTCGGCGCCCTCACCATGCTCGTCACTTACTTCGTCGGAGTGCTTTTCGGCACCACCGTGGGTTAGTGAACTCCGCGCATCAACTTGCGGATGAAGGGGATCAGCGCGAGCAACACCACGCCGACCACGATCGCGACGCCGCCAATGATGCTGAAGTACGGCACCTCGTCGTGCGGGTCGTAGGACTGCGCGAGCTTGCCCGACATCGCCGTGCCCAGCGAAACCGACAGGAAGTTCAGCGCCACCATCTGCGTCCGGAACGCCTCCGGCGCGAGCTTCGTCGACAGCGAAAGCCCGACCGGCGACAGCATCAGCTCGGCGATCGTGAACACCAGCAGGATGCCGGCCAGCGCGAGCAGCGGGCTGCCGTTCTGCCCGGTGTGCGCCATCGGCAGGAACAGCAGGAACGCCACGCCCATGAGCACCGTGCCGAGCACGAACTTCATCGGCGTCGACGGCTGCTTCGGGCCGAGCTTCGTCCAGACCGCCGCGATGATCGGCGCGAACACGATGATGAACACCGGGTTGATCGAGTTGACCCAGGACACCGGCATCGTCCAGCCGAACAGGTCGCGGTCGAGCCGCTGGTCGCTGTAGACCGAGACGACCGTCGACTGCTGCTGGTACAGCGAGAAGAACGCGGCGCTCGCGATGTACATCGGGATGAACGACAGCACCCGGCTGCGCTCGTCCGAGGTGATCTTCTTGCTGGACAGGATCGCGACGAAGTAGACCACCGAGATCGCGACGACCACGTAGACCACGACGTCGGCGAGGTTGTCCGGGGTGACCACGCCGGACATGATCAGCGCGACGACCGCGGCGACGATCACCACGGCCACGCCGATCACGAGCACGCGCTGCGAGGACGGCAGCGGGTTCGGCACCTCGGACGCCTTCGCGCCGAGGTTCTTCCGCCCGATCGTGTACTGGATCAGCCCGAGCGCCATGCCGATCGCGGCGAGCCCGAAGCCGAGGTGGAAGCCGCCGTTCTGCTGGGCGAGCCCGGTCAGCAGCGGGCCGATGAACCCGCCGATGTTGACGCCCATGTAGAAGATCGTGAATCCGGCGTCGCGCCGCTCGTCGCCCT
The DNA here is from genome assembly GCF_037034185.1 of Amycolatopsis sp. VC5-11. NCBI lineage: Bacteria > Bacillati > Actinomycetota > Actinomycetes > Pseudonocardiales > Pseudonocardiaceae > Amycolatopsis > Amycolatopsis sp. VC5-11. Next base: position 284,764 of record NZ_JBAGKF010000001.1, read on the forward strand.
CGGCGTACAGCGTGCCGACCACCGAGGTCGCGTTGCCCTTGAGCCCGCCGGACCCGAGCGCGACGCACGCGAGACCGACGCCGACGCCGGTCAGGCCGGGCAGCACGGCCAGCGCGATGTGCCCGATCATCACCACGATGGCGCTGTAGAACAGCGTGCGTTCGGAGCCGAGCAGCCGGTCGGCGATCCACGCGCCGACGACCGTGGCGAGGTAGACCGTGCCGCCGTACGCGCCGACGATGCCGAGCGCGGCGCTCTGGTCGATCCCGAGGCCGCCCTTGTCGGCCTGGTAGTAGAGGTAGATGGCGAGGATGCCCTGCATCCCGTAGAAGGAGAAGCGCTCCCACATCTCCACGCCGAAGAGGTTCGCCAACCCCCTCGGGTGCCCGAAAAATCTGGTGTCGGCCTGGGCGTCGATAGGGGTGCTCACTACTGCCTCGTCCCTGTATTCAACATCGTTGTCGTTCTCTCCTCGCATGCTAGAAGGCGAACAGGTGAACGAAAAACCGGCGTCAGTATGGACTAGACAACTTGGCCGCGGCGACGGGCGGACCTGCGTTTGCGTGCGACTCGGCCAGATGCGAGCGTCATCGGGCAGTCCTGGGTTTGCCGTTCGTCACAACGGGCGGTAGTCGGCGACTGCGGACGGTAAACTGGACATCGGTGTGCCGGGAAGTCTGGTCGGCGGGAGAGCCGCCGTCCCCACAAGGAGTTTTTCGTGACCCCAGCCCGCGCCGTCGCCGAATTCGCCCGTTTCCTGCGCACGGAAACCACTGGCGGGCTGATCCTGCTCGCCGCCACCGCGGTCGCCCTGGTCTGGGCCAACTCGCCGCTCGCGCCCGCTTACGAGGCATTGCGCGACTTCCGGCTCGGCCCGGAGTTCCTGCACCTCAACCTCACCCTCGGCGACTGGGCGAAGGACGGCCTGCTCGCGCTGTTCTTCTTCGTCGCGGGGCTTGAGCTCAAACGAGAACTGGTGGTCGGCGAGCTGTCCCGGTGGCGGCAGGCGGTGCTGCCGGTGATCGCCGCGGTCGGCGGGATGGTCGTGCCCGCGGTGCTCGCGCTCTCGATCGCCTGGGGCACGCCCGGCGTCGACCGGGCGTGGGCGATCCCGGTGGCCACGGACATCGCGTTCGCGCTCGGCGTGCTCGCGCTGACCGCCTCGAACCTGCCGAGCAGCGCGCGGGTCTTCCTGCTTTCCCTTGCCGTGGTGGACGACCTCGGCGCGATCCTCGTCATCGCGATCCTCTTCACCAGCAGTTTCAACCTGATCGCGGCGGCGGTCGCGGTGGTCGCGCTCGGGCTTTACGCCTTCCTGCAGCACAAGCGCGTCCGGACGCCGTGGCTGTACGTGCCGATCGCGCTGATCACCTGGGTCGCGGTGCATTCGGCGGGCATCCACGCGACGATCGCCGGCGTCGCGCTCGGGCTGCTCACTCGCGTCCGCGAGGACGAGGGCGAGGAGGAAGCACCCGCGGTCCGGCTCGAGCACCGCTTGCAGCCGTGGTCAGCGGCGGTGGCGGTGCCGGTGTTCGCCTTGTTCGCCGCGGGGATTTCGGTGAACGGCGACGCGCTGTCGACGGTTTTCACCACCGCGTTGCCGCTGGCTGTCCTCATCGGACTGGTCGTCGGGAAGTTCGTCGGCATCTTCGGGGCGAGCCTGCTGGCGGTGAAGCTGCACGTCGCGGAAAAGCCCAGCGGGATGAGCTGGCGAGACGTGGCCGCGCTGTCCGTGCTCGGCGGAGTCGGGTTCACCGTCAGCCTGCTGATCGCCGAACTCGCCCTGCCCGAGGACATGGCCGAAGTGGCCAAGGCGGCCGTCTTGATCGCCTCCGCGATCGCCTCGCTGACCGCCGCCGTGCTGCTCCTGCGGCGCAGCCGGGTACACGCGAAGGCGGGTTGATCCCGACACTCCCGCCGGTCCGTCGCGCCTCGCGTACGGCCACGTGGCACGATGACCCAGTGAGCAGCCCCAAACACGAGCGCACCAGCCCCGACGGCGTGGGGGCCGTGCCGTACCTGCCCCTGTCCAGCGACGAGGAAGCCGCGGCGAGCGAGCAGTCCATCGGCAAGCTCGTCGGCGACGCCACCCAGCACCTGTCGACGCTGGTCCGCGCCGAAATCGAGCTGGCGAAAGCCGAGCTGGCGCAGGAAGCGAAGAAGGCGCTCAAGGGGACGGTCTTCTTCCTGATCGCCCTCACCGTCTTTCTGTACAGCACCTTCTTCCTGTTCCTGCTGATCGCCGAGGGTCTGTCGGACTGGTGGGGCATCCGCTGGCCCGCGTTCGCGACGGTGTTCGGCCTGATGCTGATCACCGTGGGCGCGACCGCGTTCCTCGGCTGGCGCAAGGTGAAGAAGCTGCGCGCGCCGGAACGCACGATCAGCAGCGTCAAGGAGACGGCCGAGGCGTTCAAGCGCAAGCCGGTCGAAGACGACGACCTGCCCTCGACGCAGGGCTGACGCCAGCCCACGCGCCGGTGGTGGAGCTGACGCCGGACCCGTCGAGCGTGCGGGTCGACGGGCCGTGGACGCATCGCGACGTCTCGGCCAACGGCATCCGCCTGCACGTAGCCGAATGCGGCGAGGGCCCGTTAGTGCTGCTCCTGCACGGGTTCGCGGGTTTCTGGTGGACCTGGCGACACCAGCTGCCCGCGCTGGCCGACGCCGGTTTCCGCGCGGTAGCGGTAGATCTGCGCGGCTACGGCGACTCGGACAAACCCCCGCGCGGCTATGACGCGTGGACCCTGGCAGGCGACGTAGGCGGCCTGATCAAGACCCTGGGCGCCCGCCGGGCACACCTGGTAGGACACGCCTGGGGCGGCATGCTCGCCTGGACAGTCGCCGCACTGCACCCCCGCCTGGTGTCCTCGGTGACCGCCATCGGCGCCGCACACCCGCTAGCGTTCAAGTCGGCGGTGAAGCGCACCAGCAGCCAGATCCGCGCCGCAGGCCACCTTTTCCGCTTCCAGGTACCGATGGCCCCGGAGAAATGGCTGGTCCGCGACAACGCGGCGGCAGTAGAAGAACTGTTCAGCAAATGGTCCGGCGAGACCTGGCGCTCCTCCTCGGACTTCACCGAGACCCTGCCGCCGTTCCGCCAAGCCATGCTGGTCCCAGGCGTCGCCCACTCCGCACTGGAGTACTACCGCTGGGCCTTCCGCGCCCAGTTCCGAGGCGAAGGCCGACGCTTCACCGACGCAGTCAACGCCCGCATCACCGCCCCCGTACTGCAGTTGCACGGCGCGGACGACACCTGCATCCTCCCGGAAACCGCACTGGCGTCAGTCCACTGGGCAGGCCCCCACAGCGAACCAAAACTCTGGCCAGGCATCGGCCACTTCCCCCAGCTAGAAGACCCAGACCGAGTAACAAAGTCCGTTGTGGACTTCATCCGCTAACCACCAGCACCAACAACCCGCAACAGACCCACCCAACGAGCGAGGCACCCAGCCCTCCCCCCGCACCCCGATACGAAGCACCCCCAGACCGTCAGCACAATCAAGCTTCGGGGTGCCCCACGCAAGCACGGGCCAATGTCGCCGCCAGGCGACGAGCCGAGCCAGACTCAACTAGCGCAAGCCCCAGTCCCCACCCGAGCAGTCTGCGGCGAAGCAGCATCAACCTCACTGCGCACCTGATCCGCGGTCAACGTAAACCCGGTATCCGGATCCTCCACCGCAGCCCCAAACACCACCCCGATGACATCCCCGTCAGGAGTAATCATCGGCCCCCCGGAATTCCCGCTCCGCACCGTCCCCCGAACCGTAAACACATCCCGCTGCACAGTACGAGAGTCATAAATATCCGGCCCGCGCAAGTTAATCCGCCCCCGAACCCGAGCCGGAGTAGCCGTGTAGGGCCCATCCAACGGATACCCCAACACCACCGCATTATCCCCAGCCCGAGCAGTCTGCGGCGCAAACGGCAACACCGGCGCCTTCAACCCAGGCACCGCCAACACGGCAATATCAACCTCCGGATTGAAGTAAACAACCCGAGCCCGATAATCCCCCGAAGTCGACTCAATCCCGACCTCGTCAGTCCCCGCCACCACATGCGCATTGGTCATAACCCGCTGCGGCGCAACCACAAACCCACTGCCCTCAAGCGCCCGAGAACAAGAAGGCGCGTTCCCCCGAATCTTCACCACACTGGGATGCACCCGCTTAGCCACAGCGGACACATTGAGCGAAGTATCCGGCGGCGGCGTATCCGCCGAAGGCGCCTTCTCAAACGGCGACAACGCAGACGGAAACCCAGACGCGTCAAGCAACTTCCGCAGATCACTGGGAAGCCCCTGCGCCTCAGCAGGCATCAGGTCGTTGACCTCACCCAGCACGACCGACGAGTTGATCGACTTAGCCAACCCGGGAATCGCCGACACCGTAGTCAACGGATTAGCGACCAGCCAAGCGACCACGAACACCGCGGCCGCCTGCAAGATCGCACCGAGCGTCTTGTCGATGCCGGAAAGCTTGTCCGGATTGATCTTCTGCCGCAGCTTCCGCCCGACCCACACGCCGAGCGTCTCGCCGAGCACGATCAGGAACACGACCACCGCGAACGCGAAAGCCACCTTGGCGACCGGACTGTCGAAAAGGCTGATCACGAACGGCGCCAGCTTCACCCCGGCCACCGCGCCCAGCGCGACGCCCACGAGCGCGGGCAGCGCGACGATCACGCCCTGGAACGCACCGGAAACCGCGGCCATGACCGCGAGCAGCAGGACGACGACATCGACCCAGTTCACCGCGCCGTCACTCCTCGATAGAACCGTCCCGGGCCGCCGACCGGCCCTGATGTTCGGCCCACGCTACGTCAAGCTCGCGCACATCGCCGGTGTCCCACTCCCGTTCCCAGCCGCCGAGCGAGAGCAGCACCGACAGCAGACCGGCGGTGAAACCCCAGACGAACAGGCCGTCGACGGTGAACGCCGGACCTCGCCACGACGCGTCGCCGCGGCGCACGGTGAACCGGTTGGCCGGGTCGGCGAGGTCGGCCAGCGAAACCCGCGCGACCGCCGCCGTCTCGGCCGGATCGACGGCGCGCACCGGCGACGGGGTGTGCCAATGCGCCAGCACCGGCGTCACCGCGAACCTCGACACCGGCACGAACAGCTCTGGCAGCACCGCGACGGGCAGGATCCCCGACGGGTCGACGCCGGTCTCCTCCTCGGCCTCGCGCAGCGCCGTGCCGACCGGGCCGTCGTCGCCGTCCTCCGCGCCGCCGCCGGGGAAGGAAACCTGCCCGGCGTGCGAGCCGAGCGTGTCCGCCCGCCGCTGCAACAGGACGTCCGGACCGTCTCCGCCGGGCCGTTCGCCGAAGAGAATGAGCACCGCGGCGGCGCGGGTGAGCAGGTCTTCCGGCGGGCTGAAGCGGGTGAACGTGCGGCTGTCGACCTCGCCGGACACCTTCACCAGCGGCCGCAGCCATTCCGGCACGGCTTCGGGTTCGACGAGCGGTCCGGTGGTCATGAGTAGTCCTTCACAGCAGCGCGCACCTGGTCAGTGTTGTCGAACACCCGCGGGTTCGCGATGAACCGGACCTGGCCGTCCGCGGTGACCAGGTACGACGCGGGCAGCGACGAGGGCACCTTGAGCGCGGTGCGGATGGGACCGGTCTGGCCGTCGCCGTCGTAGAGCGACGGCAGGTGCACGCCGAGTCGCTGGAACAAGCCGAGCCCGTCCGAAGCCGGGCTGGCGACCTGCACGCCGACCACGCGCACCGCACCCGGCTCGGCGGCGTACCGCTGCAGCACCGGCAGTTCGGTGCGGCACGGCTGGCACCACGACGCCCACACGTTGACCAGCACCGGGCCGCCGCCGAGGACCTTGCCGACGTCCACCCTGGACCCGTCGCCGAGGCAGTCCGCCTCGATCCCGGACAGCTGGCCGACCGCCTTCGCCGCGGCGGGCGGACAAGCCTGGAGCTTCGCCGCCGCGCGCGCCGCGGTGAGGTCGCCGGACGCGGGCGGCGCGGCCGTCGAATCGCCGCCGCGCAGCGTCAGGACGGCGACCAACGCGGCCACCGCCAGCACCGCGACCCCGAGCGCCCATTTGGTGACTGCAGTCACCCGCGCGCCGCCAGCTCGAGAATGTGGTCCCTCTCCGGGCCCTTGACCAGTTTCGCGGCCACCTCGAACTCGGTGGGCCCGGTGCCGAACGACGGGCAGTCCTTGCGCAGCGGACACGCGCCGCAGGCCGGTTTCCGGGCGTGGCACACGCGGCGGCCGTGGAAAATCACGCGGTGGGACAGCATGGTCCACTCTTTGCGCGGGATCAGCTCGCCGACCGCGTGCTCGACCTTGACCGGATCCTCTTCCGCGGTCCAGCCCCAGCGCCGCACGAGACGGCCGAAGTGAGTGTCCACTGTGATTCCCGGCACGTCGAAAGCGTTGCCGAGCACGACATTCGCGGTCTTGCGGCCGACGCCGGGCAGCGTGACGAGGTCGTCCAGCTTCTTCGGCACCTCGCCGCCGTAGCGCTCCACGAGCGCCGCGCCGAGACCCATCAGCGAATTCGCCTTCGCCCGGAAAAACCCGGTCGTGCGCAGGTATTCCTCGAGTTCGGCGCGCTCCGCTCCGGCGTAATCGGCCGCGGTGCGGTACTTCTTGAACAACGCGGGCGTGACGAGGTTCACCCGCACGTCCGTGGTCTGCGCCGACAACACCACCGCGACCAGCAGTTCCAGCGGATTCGTGAAGTCCAGCTCGGCCTTCGCGTCCGGATAAACCTCGTCGAGGCAACGTTTCATCCGCCGGGCGCGTCTCACGAGAGCGAGCCGGCTTTCTTCGCGGTCCGCGCGGGGCCCGTTCGGGACAACAGGGGGCACCCCGATAGCCTACGGGCGAGTCGGACGAGCCGGTCGGGAGCATCCGCCGGTGGACGGCCGAACCGCCAGAGCACCACCTCTGCGGGCCGCGCGTCCGCCCTGAGCGAGGATCTGGAGATCCATGACCGAGTGCGTCACCGAAAACAGCGGAGCTGTGGCATGACCGTGTGGTTCGTGATCTTGGTCCCGCTGGTGATCATGTTCTTCGCGTTGTTCATGGAACGGGTCGAGAGCAGGCTCAAGCACGTCGCGGTTCAGGAGAACGAGGTCGAGGAGTTCCTGGAGCAGGCCCAGCCCAACGAGGTCAGGGCCCTGTACGGGCACGGGATCGGCCGCGCGCTCGAGCTGTTCCGGCTCCGCAGGCTCGGCGGACGGGCAGCCAGGCTACGCGCGCGCAAGGTGCGGAGTTAGGCTGCTCAGTCGGACGTGATCGTTCCAGGCAGCCGCGCCGGGCGCGGCGAGCTGACGAGCGATCTGCCCGACACGCCCTAGACTGACGCGAAAGTGATCGGCGACACTGCCTTCGACCTGCGAAGGAAGTGATCGTTTCTCGACGAGGAGGCACCCGAGGTGGACGAAACCCTGGCCCGTGCGGGCATTTTCCAGGGTGTGGAGCCGGCAGCGGCGGAGGCGCTGGCCCAGACCTTGGAATCCGTGGAGTTCCCCCGCGGCCATGTCATCTTCAACGAGGGCGAGCCGGGCGACCGGCTGTACATCATCCAGTCCGGCAAGGTGAAGATCGGCCGCAAGTCCCCGGACGGCCGCGAGAACCTGCTGTGGATCGCCGGTCCGTCCGACATGTTCGGCGAACTGTCCATCTTCGACCCCGGCCCGCGCACGTCCGGCGCCACGACGGTCACCGAGGTCCGCGCGGTCACCATGGACCGCCCGGCGCTGCGGCAGTGGATCGCCACCCGCCCGGAGATCGCCGAGCAGCTGCTGCGCGTCGTCGCGCGCCGCCTGCGCCGCACGAACAACATGGTCGCGGAGCTGATCTTCACCGACGTCCCCGGCCGCGTGGCCCGTGCGCTGCTGCAGCTGGCGCAGCGCTTCGGCAGCCAGGAGGCGGGCCTGCTGCGGGTCACGCACGACCTGACGCAGGAAGAGATCGCCCAGTACGTCGGCGCGTCCCGCGAGACCGTCAACAAGGCGCTCGCCGACTTCGCGCACCGCGGCTGGCTGCGGCTCGAGGGCAAGAGCGTGCTGATCCTCGACCCGGAGCGGCTCGCCCGCCGCGCCCGCTGATCTTCCCCCGAGTGGGTTAATCCGCACGGGTTTTTCGAAGGCCACCTCCTACTGGGGGTGGCCTTCGTGCGTGCGTACCGGACTGTCCCCCACAAGAGCGGCATTCCGCTCCGGGCCCGTGTCGCCGCCGGTTTCGGCCGGTCCGGCCGGGAAAATGACAAGGAGCCGGGCGCCACCCCCGACGTGGCGCACCGGCTCCTCGCCTGCGCACGGATCATCCCCCGACGACCCGCGCTCCCCGCCCTCCGGACCAGGCCCCGACCCATATGCCGGAGGGAGCTGGGTGCTGCAGTGCTGTCCAGCCCGTAATGGGCTGTCGTTCAACCATCACGGCCAAAACTCACGAATTCAAGGCCATTCACCCTCAAGGACGCCAAGACCGCGTCTTCGTTGCACGAGTTCACGAAGAATCCAGCTGGTGTTATCGGATCGAGACCTTTAGGTCACGCAACCGGGCCGCCACCGCCGCCGGAGCGGGCTGCTCAGCGATCTGGGCGGCCAGCGCCGCCGCGGACGCCCGGTAGGCCGGGCCGGCGAGCACCGTCTGGACCGCCTCGAGGATTCCGTCGCCGGAGTCGACCGCGATTCCGGCTTCCGCGTCCTGGATCTGCGCCGCGACTTCGAAATGATCAGTCGCCAGCGGCAGGACCACCAGCGGCACGCCGTGCGCGAGCGCGCCGAGAACGGTCGCCGAGCCGCCGTGGCATACCACCGCGTCGACGGCGGGCAGCAGCTGCGACTGCGGCACGAACTGCTCGATCCGCACGTGGTCCGGCTGCTGTCCGAACCGGCCGACGTCGCCGTCCCGGCCGATCGTCGCCACGACGTTCACCGGCTCGTCGCGCAGCGCGGCCACCATTCCCTCCAGCACGCCTGGCCGAGCGTTGTGGGTGGTGCCGAGGGTGACGTAGACGGTCCGGTCGTAGGGCAGCCCGTCGAGGACTGCCGGGCGCGGACCAGGCGTCGGCGTCACGCCAGCGGGCTGGAGCGGCCAGCGCGTCGGGTACTCCCACGCGACGTCAGACGGGATCAATCCCGTCGGCCAGAAGTCCAGGTACGGCACGGCGTCGCGCGGCGGCAACGCGTCGAGCCCGCGTTCGCGAACCAGACCGTTGGCGACTTCCCAGGCCCGCTCCATCGTCGCGGCGGACTTCGGCGGACCGATCGCGTGCATCGCGTACGGCACGCCGGCCAGGCACGCAGCCATCACGGCCGCGCGTTCGGCGAGATTGGCGACGACGAGATCCGGCCGCCAGTCGCGGACGAACCCGACCATGGCGTCGAGCCGCGCGGCCGCGCCGAGCCCGACCATGTACTCGGCGACCAGATGGGAGAGCCGCTCGTCCGCGGACATCCCGGCCATCTCCTCGCGAGCCCGCTGCCACATCGAGGCCGCGGCGGCGGGGTCGCTCGGCTGCCCCACCGACACCGCCTGCAGACCGGTGTTTTCCAAGTACTGAACGGCTTCCGGACCGGTCACGAACGCGACCTCGTCCCCAGCGGCGCGGGCCGCCTTGGCGAGCGGAAGCATCGGCGCGAGATGGCTGTACCCAGCTCCGGAGGAGAACATCAGCCGCATCGCGCGAGCGTACTGACTTACCCGATCGGGCGTGACCAAGATGACCGGGAAATTACTGGTACCGCCGTACCAATTTCGTCATACTAGTACGCGTGTCCCAGTCTGCCCACTCCGAAGGCCGCACCACGCTCGCCGACTACCGCGCCGCGCTGACCGCCCCTGGCTCGCGCGGCCCGGTGATCGCGTCGATCCTCGCCCGGCTCCCGATCGCGATGATCGGCATTTCCGCGCTGCTGTACGTGCAGCGCGAAACCGGCTCGTTCGCCGCCGCCGGGCTGGTCTCCGCAAGCTCGCTCGCCGGGGTCTCGGTGGGCGCGGTCGTGCAGGGCAGGCTGATCGACCGGTTCGGGCCGAGCCGTCCGCTGCTGGTCGTCGCAGCGGTGTTCGCGCTGTCGATGGCGTCGCTCGCGATCGCGATCGAGGCGCACCTGCCGACGTTCGTGCTGATCCCGCTGGCCGCCGCGACCGGGCTTTCGGAGCCGATGGTCGGCTCGGCGTCGCGGGCGCTGTGGACGAAAATCCTGCCGGAGGGACCGGCGCGCAACGCCGCCCTGTCCTATGAGGCGATCAGCATGGAGGTCTTCTTCATCCTCGGCCCCGGCATCGCGGGCCTGCTGATCACCGCGCCGTGGGCGGGCACCGCCATGATCGTCGGCGCGATCACCATGGTCACCGGCGCGGTGCTGTTCGCGCTGAACCCGACCGTGCGCGCGTGGGGTCCGGCCCCGAAGGCGAAGACGCCGCTGCTCGGCGCGCTGGCCAGCCCCGGAATGCGGACGCTCGCGCTGGCCGCGCTCGGTTTCGGCATGGTGATCGGCTTCGTGGAGGTCGCCGTGCCCGCCGCTGCGACGGAATCCGGCCACCCCTCGCTCAGCGGTCTGCTGCTGTCCGCGTGGTCGTTGAGTTCGGTGGCGTTCGGCGTGGCCTACAGCCTGCACCCGTGGCCGCGCCGCCTGGGCCTGCGCCTGCCGATCCTGCTGGGCGGCTTCGGTGCTTTCGTTGCCCTGCTTGCGCTTCCGTCGAGCCTGTGGGCGCTGGCACTGCTGATGCTGCTGGCCGGCGCAATGATCACGCCCCAGTCGACGACCCACTCCGCGGCCATCGAGGTCGTCGCCCCGCGCGGCACCGCGGCAGAGGCATTCGGCTGGGTCCTCACAGCAGTGACGCTGGGGCTAGCGGCAGGCCAATCGGTGAGCGGCTACCTGGTCGAACATTCCGGGACGGCTGCAGCTTTCCTGGCTGCTGGCGTGGCCGGTGTCGTGTTGGCAGTGGTGGTGTGGCTGCTGCGCGGGACTGTGCGGGCTGCTTCGCCGGCGCCTGCTGACGGTGCTCTTGTCGGGGTTGCTGGGTAGCTCGGTTCTTCCTACGGCTGGTGCCGCTTCGTCACTGTTGGGGCACCAGCCGAGCCCTTTCGCCCACCCGTGCGTGACTCGCTTCTATCCACGGATGGTGCCCGCCTAGTCGCTGTTGGGGAACCGCCTGAGTCTCCTTGGCTACCTCACTCGGCCGCGCTGCTGGGTAACTCGTCTCTGCCCACGGCTGGTGCCCGCCTCGCCACTGCCGGGGAACCGCCCGAGCATCCTTGCCCGCCCCATTCGCCAGCGCTGCTGGGTAACTCGCCTCTACCCACGGCAGCTCGCCACTGCCGAGGAACCACCCGAGCCCACTTGCCCGCCCTACTCGCCAGCGCTGCCGGATAACTCGCCTCTACCCACGGCAGATGCCGCCTCGCCACGGCCGAGGAACCACCCGAGCCCCTTTTGCCCACCTCACCCGGCAGCGCCGCCGGGTAGCCGTTTTCGGGTTTTCCCGGGCCGGGCACCCCCATGCTCACTGGCGGTCTTCCCTGTTTCCGCAGCTCAACCACCTTGCCCACCGTTTTTGTCGGTGGTCGCCGCTACTTTGCGTGGCATGGATCTCACATCCTTCGTGCGGCCGCTGGCGGCGGTCGCGAGCGCCGCGGCCCGACTCCTGTCGAGGCAAGCCCGCCTGCGTTTGCGGGCGACCGCTGAGGGCCTCGTCGTGTCCGGCAGCGATCGTGATTTGGCCGTCCAGTTGTCCTGCCCGGCGACGACCCATCTCGACGGCGAGGTCGTAGTACCAGCCGCGCCGTTCGCCGAAACGGTCCGCATGCTGGATGTCGACCAGGTCCGGTTAGCCGTCGAAGGAACCCGCCTCGCGATCCGAACGGACAGTGCCCGCTTCGCCCTGCCTTTGCTGGACCGCGACCTGCTCCACGTGCCGGAACCGCCACCCCTGCTGTCCAAAGTAGACGGTGCGGCCCTCGGCACGGCTTTGCGCACCGTCGCGGGCACCGCCGCCAAGGACGACCCACTCCCGATCTTCACCGGCGTACGAGTGCAATCAATCGGCGGCGAACTGTGCCTGACCGCCTCGGACCGCTACCGCATGGCCGTCGCCCGCCTGCCGCTGCGGGACGTCCGGGGACCCATCGACGTCCTGGTCCCAGCCACCCTGCTGACCGAAGCCGCCCGCCACAGCGTCGGTGCCATGGGACTGCACGCCGACCCCAGTCACTTCGCCCTGAGCTGGGCAGGAGGCACCGTCACCACAGCGGTCCTGGACGCAGGCTTCCTGTCCGCGGACTCCATCCCGTCCGACGCGGTAGACACAGAAGTCGAGGTAGGTGCCGACGAGCTAGCCGCAGCCATCCGCCGAGTCGGCGTCTACTCCGAAGACCGCCGAGTCCTGACCCTCGAAGTCGGCGACGCCCACCTCCGCCTGGCCAGCGCCCGCCAAGACACCGGCGAGGCAGAAGAACACCTGAAAGCAAACGTTTGCGGCGGCCGAACGTCCCCGTCCTTCCAGGCCCGGTACCTGCTGGACGCCCTAGCCCCGTTCAGCGGAGAACGCGTCCGACTGGCAATCCAGCCAGGGCTGCGAGCGTGCGTCCTGACCCCAGCCGACGAGGACGGACGGGAGGTGGCATTGAAGTACTACTTGATGCCGATGCTGTCCCGGTAACCGGCGAATGCCGACTCGGGCTTCGGCCTGACGGCTGGCTCGCACCGGGCGGGGTGCGAACCGGAGTCGTCACGGGTTCGGCCGCGTGGTGGCGGCCGAACGGCGGGCCAATGCCGGGGCGAGTGGCCAGGCTGGGCGGACTGCACTGAGCCGGGACGAGTCGAGCCGGACTGGGCTGGCCGAGCCGGGCCGAGCCGGGCCGGGCCGAGCCGGGCTGGGCTGGGCTGGGCTGAGCGGCGCAAAGCGCAGCCGCACCATGCCCACCTCGGGCCAAGTCGCGCTCAGGCGGGCCGTGGTGGGCCAGAAGCCGTCTCGCACGCTGAGCGTGCTCCGGGGCCGGGGCATGTCGCCGTCGGTTGGCCGTGGGCGCTTCCGGCGGTCCGCCGTGCGCGGAAGTGCGCGGCGACGGGCCAGACGCCGTCTGCGCCCATGCCACCCCGGCCTGCTCTGGGGCACCCGAGCGAGCCCACAGCCGCCGAGCCGGTGCGGCATGCCCGGGAAACCGCCAGGGCACTAGGGCTAGGGCGCACCCGAGCGAGCCCGCAGCGGCTGGGCCGGTGCCGCGTGCCCGGGAAACCGCCAGGGCGCTCGGGCTCGCCCGAGCGAGCCCAGAGCAGCGGGCCTGTGCGGCACGCCATGGCACTAGGACGACCCGCGGCACGGCACACGCCCGGCGGCAACGGTCTCGCACGCGGAGCGTGCCAGGGCCTGCGCAGCCACCAGCCGCGCGCCTGAAGCATCCCCAGGCTCCACTCAGCGCGCCTGAAACAACCTCAGGCAGCCGACTCCGCAGCCACCGCGGCCTTGACCTCGTCGAAAGTCGGGTTCACCAGCGCGGTCGACCCCACGATCACCGTGGGCACCGTCTCGTTGCCGTTCGCTACCTCGCGCACTCGCTCAGCCGCGCCCGGTTCTTCCCAGATGTTGATTTCCCTTACCGGCAAACCGCTTTCCAGCAGGGGGCGGCGCAGGGCTGAGCAGAAGCCGCAGCCTGGGCGCCAGTAGAACTCGACCTCGACGTTGCTCATTGTCCGTCCTCCGAAGACGCCCGTAGATACTCCAGTTGTGCGCGCACGCTCGCCTCGGCCGGTGCCCACAGCGCGCGGTCGACGTCGGCGTACACCACCTCGACCACTTGCCGCGGCGTTGCGTCTTCGCCGAGCGTTCGCAAGGCGGAACGCACCTGATCCAAGCGCTGTTCCCGGTGCTCCAAATACTCCCGCGCGGTGGCGGGCAGGTCCGGCAGCTCCGGGCCGTGGCCGGGCAGGCCTGGGGTGCCGGTCGGGAGTGCGATCAGTTTGCGCAGCGAGCGGAGGTAGTCGCCCAGGTCGTGCAGGACCGTCGTGCCTCGGCCGAGGATTGTGTCTCCGGTCAGGATCTGGCCTCCGACCAGCAGCGACACTGAATCGTCGGTGTGGCCGGGGGTGTGCAGGACGGTGAAGTCCAGGCCACCCGCCGAGAAGGAGTCGCCGTCGGCGAACGCGGGCGCGTCGATGCAGAGGGAAGCGTCGAAGGCACGCACCGGCGCGCCGGTTTTCGAAGCGAACCAGGGGGCTCCTTCGGCGTGATCCGGGTGGTGGTGGGTCAGCAGGATCAGCTCGACTGGACCGACAGCGGCGAGCTTTTCCAGGTGCTCCAGATCGTGGTAACCAGGGTCGACGACCACGGCGGCCGCGGCGTCGCCACCGCGCAGCACCCACGTGTTGGTGCCCTCCAGGGTCATCGTCGAAGGATTGTTTTCCAGCAGCACCGACGCGGTTTCCGAAACACGGCGCAGCACGCCATAAGCGGGAGCGGTCACTCAGGACTCCGAAGTATCGAGGACAACGCGGATGTTCTCGCCGTCCCGGACCAGGGTCGGCACAGTCTTCACGATCTCGCGCGGCTCGGCGAGCACCGCATCGGCCTGGGAGAACTCGGCGAGTTCGACGAGGGTCAGCCACGTCGGCGGCATCAACGCGCGACGGCCTTCGCGCGCGTCCGCGACTGCCTCGGCGGGCGGTTGCCAACCGGCGGCAGCAGCTTCCGAAGTCGCGCCGTCCGCGCGCTGGCCCTCAGGCAGCTTCGCGACGAAGAAGCGGGTGTCGTATCGACGCTGTTCCTGCGGCGGCGTGACCCAGTGCGCGTACGGGTGCAGCAGGTCCGCGCGCAACGTGAGACCGGCGTCGGCGAGGAAACCGGCGAGCGAGATTTCCCGTGATTCCAACGCTTTCCGCGCTTCGTGGTACGGCGTGACGTCGGCGACGACCGAGTCCTCGGTCCCGGCCAGCAGCACGCCGGACTCCTCGAACGTCTCCCGAACCGCGGCGCAAACGAGCGCGCGGGCGAGGCTTTCGTCGCAGGTGAACTGCTCGGCCCACCACGACGGCGGCGGCCCGGCCCACGCCACGGAGGTGTCGGCGTCGCGCGGATCGACCCCGCCGCCAGGGAACACCGTCATCCCGCCGGCGAACGCCATGCCCATGACGCGGTGCTGGAGGAAGACCTCCACGCCGTCCGAAACGTCCCGCAGCAGGATCACCGTGGCGGCGTCCTTCGGGGTCGCCGGCGGGCCATCCGCGTTGTCCCGGATCGCGATGCCGGGACGGGCGGGGATGTCGAAAACGAATTCACGCGGCCGTTCCACTCGGGCAACATACCTCGCAATCCGTACGCGTCGCGGATTACTTGTGTCACCTCGCGGCAGGAACCCGCACGGACTCGGAGTCGCTCAAGGCGGACTTCCCGAACCGCAACCCGAGCCAGCCCGGAACCGCCGTCGCGCGCCCGGCCGGCCGAAAGCCGTGAAGGGCTCCTTGCGGGAATCTGCTTCCCTCAAGGAGCCCTTCACGGAACAACAAGGGGCTCAGGACCAGTGCTGGTCCCCGCCGGAACGGGACGCGCCGTTGAGCCGCAACCGGGCAGCCTCGGCACGCTCGCGCTCAGCCAGTTCCTCGTGCAGCTCGCGCAGCAGCGCGCGGTCGCGTTCGGACAGGCTCGGATCGTCCAGATCCAGCGCGGGCAGCTCGACCACCTCGTGCATGCTCGGCTTGCCCGCGGCGATCTCGCGGCCCTTCTCCGGGTCCTCGGCCAGCGCGCGCCGCAGCTGCGCCACCTCGGACGGTGTCAGGTCCGACGTGCGCTCGGCACGCGTCTCCGACCCGGCCGTCCTCGGCCGCTCCGAAGACGCGGCGGGCTCGGCCGCCGGCTCCGGCATCGACACCGGCTGTGCGGGCACGGCCTGCACGATCGGCACCACCGGCGCGACCGGGACCACCGGTTCGGCGGCGGCTACCGGTTCCGGTTCGGGCTGACGGTGCCCGTGCCGGCTCGGCGCTTCCGAGACCGGTTCGGGGACCGGGGCCGAAGCGGGCGCCGGGGCGCTGCGCTGCGGCGTCGGTTCCGGCCGGTAGTCGGGGGCCGAATGCGTGCTGCCAGTGACCCACACCGGGCTCGCGACGGCACCCGCGGCCTGGTGGTAATCCGACTGCGGGATCCCCGGACCGCTCACCTCCACGACCGAGCGGATGCCCGCCCGGCGCAGCGCGGTGTCGACCCGGAACGCGACCGCGGGCGGGTTGCCCTCGGGGCCGAGTTCGACCAGCACGACCCGCTGCGGCAGCGCGCCCGGCACGCTGCCCGCCGGCGTGTTGCGCCACACCGCGTGCACGGAACGCACGTCGGGCAGCACCTGCAAGGTCCGGTCGAGCGCCTCGGCGAGACCGAACTCCGGCTGGTTGTCGCCCGTGAACCGGTGCGTGTGCATCGGCTCGTGGTCGGTGACCAGCAGGTCGTTCGCGAGCGTCGCGTCCGACCGGCTCATCTCGAGCACCAGCGCCAGCTCGCGCTGTTCGGCCTCGCTCACCGCGATCCGGCCCGCGATCAACGTGCCGGTGGTGAGTTCCACCGCCTCGTCGATGTGGGCACGGGCGATCAGTTCCCGCGCTTCGGTGAGCGCGCTGTCGTCGATGCGGCCCGCCAGGGCCAGCAACAAGTTATGCAGGCGCAGGGGCACCGAGAACCCATCCATCGGGCCGTCGTGAACCTCCACCATGGCTCTGCTCCTCCCAGCTCGCCTGGCGGCAACGAGCGTTAAGCGGCGACAAGTCGATGACCGGCGCCCGCGGCGCCTACGCAGACCAGCTCGGACTCGGCGAGCGCGGCCCGGTGGTACCCGGGAAGGTCGAAGCGCGGCGGGATGACCTCGACACTCGGTTCCTCGTCCCCCATGACCCGCAGCACCCGCTGCAGTTCACCGGTGAGCCGGGGCTGTCCCGCGGTCGCCGTCACCAGCAGGACTCGCTTCGCCCCGCCCTCGCCGGAAGCGCCGAGGCGCCGCCAGCTCTGCCGTACTTCCCCCACATCCGCGCGTCCACGCAACGTCGCGTGGAGCAAGACGGACACAGAGTCGACGGAGTTCACCCATTCGGGCGCACTCTGCGTGAATGTGTACCTGGTCTCGGTGACGTCGTCTACCCCCAGGGTCGAACTCACCTGGTGCCAGTCGGCGCCGTGCGGGATCAGACCGGCCACGAGCAGGCGGTACTCCGCCTGGTCCAAATCGATCCTGTGCTTGAGCAAAGACCTCGGCAGGGTCCGCGCGAGCGTCCCCATCGCGCCTTCGCCGAGCCAGTCGCGGAACCGCCACAACAGCTGGTCCGGCGTACGGCCGGCGAGCCGCAGCAGCAGTTCGTGCAGGGACTGTTCGATGTCGGGATCCATCACTTCACCTCCACGATCAGTTCGACCTCGACCGGCGACGCGATCGGAAGCTCCGCGACGCCGACGGCCGAACGAGCGTGCACCCCGGCGTCGCCGAAGATCTCGCCGAGCAGTTCGGACGCCCCGTTCACGACCGCGGGCTGGCCGGTGAAGCCCTCCGCGGAGGCGACGAAACCGACCACCTTGACAATCCGGACAACTGAGTCGATGCCGACGAGGGCGTGCACCGCGGCGAGCGCGTTCAGCGTCGCCGTGCGGGCGTGGCCCTTGGCTTCCTCCGGGCTGACCTCGCCGCCGACCTTCCCGGTCGCGGCGAGCGCGCCGTCGACGAAGGGCAGCTGGCCGGAGGTGTAGACGTGCGAGCCGGAGCGCACGGCCGGCACATACGCGGCCAGCGGTGCGGCGACTCCGGGCAGTTCGATGCCGAGCTCGGCGAGCCGGTCGCTCCAGGTCAACGCCGCCCCCTCAGCTCTTCGGCCGCTTCAGGTACGCGACGTGCTGTTCGCCGCTCGGGTTGGGCAGCACGGTCACCAGCTCCCAGCCGTCCTCGCCCCACTGGTCGAGGATCTGCTTCGTAGCGTGGATCAGCAGCGGGACGGTGGCGTACTCCCATTTGGTCGCACTCATGACTCGGGAGCGTAACCAAGCGGGCAAGGCCCCTCCGGACCGCCGCCGCCGAAAGCCCGTCACCCGTCCAGGGGAGCGCCTGGTAGGCCGGGTGAGTGTGGGTCAGTTCACATCCGATCGTCGCTCGCTAGCGTGGGCGCGTGGAGACCTGGCGGATCGTCGCGACCGTGCTGCTCACCGTGGCCGGGGTGCCGCTCGTGCTGGCCGTGATGGCCAAAACGCGGGACCGGGTGAACGATTCGGGCCAGGTGGCGATCGCCGGGGCGGTCACCCTCACCGGGCTGATCGTGGTGGCAGTGCTCACGCTGACCGTGCTGCCCGGCGTGGTGACCTGGATCGTCGTCGCGGCCGTCGCCGCTGCGGTCAGCGTCATGATGCTGGCCAGCTGAGCACCGGTTTAGTGTTGAGGATGTGACCACACCCTCCGCCGGCTGGACCGACGAGCTCGCCAGGGCCCGGCTGCACTTCGTCACCGGCAAGGGCGGAACCGGCAAGACCACGCTCGCCGCGGCGCTGGGTCTCGCACTCGCCCGCAATGGCCGCCGGGTGCTCTTGATCGAGGTCGAGGGACGGCAAGGCATCGCACAGCTTTTCGACACCGAACCGCTGCCGTACGCGGAACAGCGGATCGCGTCGGTCCCGGGCGGCGGCGAACTGCGCGCGCTGCACATCGACGTCGAAGCGGCGCTGCTCGAGTACTTCGAAATGTTCTACAACCTCGGTTTCGCCGGGCGGACGCTGCGCCGGATGGGGGCGATCGAGTTCGCCACCACGCTCGCGCCGGGCCTTCGCGACGTCCTGCTCACCGGGAAGATCAAGGAATGCGTCGGGCGCACCGAATCCGACGGGCGCCACACCTACGACGCGGTCGTGGTCGACGCGCCGCCGACCGGGCGCGTGGTGAAGTTCCTCGACGTCACCAAGGCTCTCACCGACCTCGCCAAGACCGGCCCGATCCGCGGCCAGGCCGACGGCGTCGTCCGGCTGCTGCATTCCGGCGAGACCGCCGTGCACCTCACCACGCTGCTGGAGGAGATGCCGGTGCGCGAGACCGTCGAAGCGGTGGCCGAGCTGGACGGGGCCGATCTGCGGCCGGGCGCCGTGCTCGTGAACCGGGTCCGTCCGCCGCGGCTGCCCGCGCGTTCGGTGACCGCGGCCGCCGACGGCCGGGTGGACGCCGACCGGGTGCGCTCCGGCCTCGCCTCGGCCGGGCTGAACCTGCCGGAGGCGACGCTCGACGCGCTCGTGGAGGAAACCGTGGAGCACGCCGTCCGGGTCGCCGCCGAGCAACGGGCCCGCGAACAGCTCGCCGAGGCCGATCTGCCGACGCTGGAGCTGCCGGACCTCACCGACGGCGTCGACGTCGCCGCGCTCTACGAACTCGCCGAAACGCTGCAGGAACAGGGGGTGCGCTGATGCCCGCCGACCCGACGCTCGACGTGGACGCCCTCCTCGACGACCCGGACAGCCGCGTGATCGTGTGCTGCGGTTCCGGCGGCGTCGGCAAGACCACCACCGCGGCGGCGCTCGCGCTGCGGGCCGCCGAACGCGGCAGGCAGACCGTGGTGCTCACGATCGACCCGGCACGCAGGCTCGCGCAGGCGCTCGGGCTGCGCGAACTGGGCAATCACCCGAAGCAGGTGCGGGTCGAGGGCTTCGAGCCCAAGGGCGAACTGTGGGCGATGATGCTCGACATGCGCCGCACGTTCGACGACATGGTGCGCGTGCACGCCGGGCCTGAGCGGGCCGAGCAGCTGCTGCAGAACCCCTTCTACCAGACCATTTCCACGTCGTTCTCCGGCACGCAGGAGTACATGGCGATGGAGAAGCTCGGCCAGCTCGCGGCGACCGACGAATGGGATCTGATCATCGTCGACACGCCGCCGAGCCGGTCCGCGCTCGACTTCCTCGACGCGCCGACCCGCCTGTCCACCGCGCTCGACGGCCGGATGATCCGGCTGCTCACCGGTCCGGCGAAGGCGGGCGGCTGGGGTCTGCGCAAGGTGGTCAGCGCGGGGTTCTCGATGTTCGCGAAGGCCGTGTCGACGATCATCGGCGGCCAGTTGCTCGCCGACGCGTCGGCGTTCATGCAGGCCTTCGACAGCATGTTCGGCGGATTCCGCGAACGCGCGCGCAAGACCGCCGAACTGCTGCGGTCCTCGGGCACGTCGTTCCTCGTGGTGGCCGCGCCGGAGCCGGACGCGCTGCGCGAGGCGTCCTACTTCGTGGAGCGGCTCGCCGGCGAATCGATGCCGCTGGCCGGACTGGTCGCCAACCGCACGCATCCGGTGCTCGCGCCGCTGTCCGCGACCGAAGCGCTGACCGCTGCCGAGTCAGTGCAGAACGCGCCGCTCGCCGAGGCCGTGCTGCGGCTGCACGCCGACCGCGTCGCGCTGGCCGAACGCGAGAACCGGCTGCTGGCGCGCTTCACCCGCGCGCATCCGGAAGTGCCGCTGACCCGGGTGCCCGCGCTCGCCGGTGACGTCCACGACCTCGAGGGCCTGCGCGACATCGGAGCAAAGCTGACGTCGTGAGCGGCTGTGCGCGAAACACAGCCGCTCACGAGCAGGTTCAGCCCGCCGCGGCGGCCAGCGCGTCCCGCTTGGCCGCTTCGAGCAGGTCGGTCCAGCTGGTCACGTCCGGACGACGGCGCAGCAGGGCGCGCCGCTCCCGTTCCGTCATCCCGCCCCAGACCCCGAAATTGATCCGGCCGTCGAGTGCCTCGGCGAGGCATTCGGTGCGGACCGGGCACCCCATGCACACGGCTTTCGCCCTGTTCTGTTCGGCACCTCGCACGAACAACCCGTCGGGATCAGCGTCCCGGCACGAGGCATCGACCCGCCAGCCAACCTGATTGGTTTGCATACCCCCAGCTCCCTCATCTGGTGTATGGCACCAGCGAAGGCGAAGCTCCCGCTCCCACCCCCGCGAGCGTTTCCCACTGCGCCGCACGTCGGTGACGGCACCTCCCCGGTGCCGCTGCCGCCGTCCGGACCAGCCAGGCTCCCACCCGGGCTGCTCCGTCTGTCGGCATCTACGTGAGACGTTGACGGACTGTAGGGTCCCTCGGTTCCCTCCGTCGAGACCTAGCATGCATTCCGTTACCAAAGGTCACGACACGGGGGCCTGTTAATGATCGCTCGCGGGGGGCGCGCGGGCGTGAGGTCACGAAGGCGACACGGGGCTTCAGTACCCTGGCTTTCGTGCGCAAAACGGATGGTCTTTTCAAGCTCCTCGGCCTGTGCCTGCTGGCAGGGGTGCTGGTCGCCGGGATCATGTTCCCGGTGGTGGGCGCCGCGGGGGTCGTGTCCAACCAGGCGAGCGAAACGGTCGACAAGACGTCGTCCGACCTCGCCGACATCCCCCCGCCGCTGGTGACGACTATCACCGACTCCGGCGGCAAGCCGATCGCGACGCTGTACAAGCAGTACCGGATCCCGGTCCGCCCGGACCAGATCAACCCGGCGCTGAAGTGGGCGCTGCTGTCGGCCGAGGACAAGGCGTTCTACGAGCACCACGGGGTGAACTGGGGACGGACGCTGCGCGCCGCCGTCTCCAACACCGCGGGCGGGGACACGCAGGGCGCCTCGACGATCACGCAGCAGTACGTCAAGAACTACCTGATCAACGTCGTCTACCGCGGCGACAAGAACGGGCAGGCGAAGGCGCAGGAACAGTCGCTCTCGCGCAAGCTCAAGGAAGCCCGGATCGCGATCAACCTCGAGACCAAGCTCTCGAAGGACCAGATTCTCGCTGGCTACCTCAACATCGTCGAGTTCTCCCGGCAGATCTACGGCATCGGAGCGGCAGCGCACGCCTACTTCAACACCACGCCGGAGAACCTGACCGTCCCGCAGGCCGCGCTGCTCGCGGGCATCGTGAACAACCCGATCGTCCTCGACCCGTGGAACCACCCGGACAAGGCGACCAAGCGGCGCAACCTGGTGCTGGACCGGATGGTCAGCAACCAGAAACTGGCGAAGGCGGACGCGGACAAGTTCAAGGCGGAACCGCTCGGCATCGTGCCGGACACCCCGCAGAAGCCCGCGTCGAACTGCACCGGAGCCGGTCCGGAGAACGGGTTCTTCTGCCAGTACGTCCAGGACTACCTGCTCAAGTCCGGGATGACCGAGGACCAGCTGTACACCGGCGGGTACACGATCAAGACCACGCTGGACGAGAAGGCCAATCACGAGGCGAAGGTCTCGGCCGAAACCCAAGTGAGCAAAACCCAGAAGAACGTCGCGAACACGCTTTCGCTGATCCGTCCCGGCAAGGACCGGCACGAAGTAGTGGCGCTCGCGGCGAACCGGGACTACGGGATCGACGCGGATCAAGGACAGACCACCTACGCGCTCCCGTCCGGCGTGTTCAACACCGGCGGCGCGGGGTCGAGCTACAAGATCTTCACCACCGCGGCCGTGCTGAACCAGCACATCGCGGGGATCTACAGCAACATCCCGGTCGGCAACAGCTACGTCTCGCACGTCTTCACCGGCAGCCAGCCGCACTGTCCGGCGACCGGCGCGCCCAACACGCGCTGGTATTGCGTGGGCAACGCCGGCAATGGCTATCCCGAGTCGGCTTCGCTGCAGAACGCGCTCGCGACTTCTCCGAACACCGCGTTCGTGGCGCTGGAGGACAAACTCGGCAGCACCGGGCCCGCCATCGACATGGCGACGAAGCTGGGCATGCGGGAGACCATGGCGAGCAACCCCGGCGGCGGAAAGGTCGACCCGAAGTCGAACGACCCTGGCAAGAACCAGACTCAGGCGCAGGCTTACGGCCCCAAGGGCAACTACCCGGGCACGGGTGCGTTCACGCTCGGCTTCAGCCCGACCAGCGGCCTGGAAATGGCGAACGTCGCCGCGACCATCCTGAGCGGCGGCAAATGGTGCCCGCCGACCCCGCTGGCGGCGGTGACCGACCGCGACGGCAAGCCGGTGCCGATCAAGGAAGCTCCCTGCGAGCAGGTCGTGCCCGAAGGCCTCGCGAACACCATGGCGGTCGGGATGAGCAAGGACGACCAGCCCGGTGGCACGTCCGCCAAGGCGGCCGAGGGCGTCGGCTGGAACCGGCCGCTCGTCGGCAAGACGGGGACGACCCAGAACAACGGCTCGGCGACCTTCGTGGCGGGCACGCCGCAGATGGCCGGTGCGGCCATGGTGTTCCGTCCGGAAGGCGGCAGCGGCGGCCTTTGCTACAACGGCGTCGGCAACGTGAGCACTTGCGGCACGGGCAACATGTTCGGCGGCAAGACTCCCGCGCAGACGTGGTTCGGCGCGATGAAGAACATCATGGAGGGCCAGCCGGTCGTGCCGTTGCCGCCGGAGGATCCGGCGTATACCAACTGAATCCGGTGAAAACGGGGCGGGAGACGCGATCTCCCGCCCCGTTTCGCTTGTCCGGGCTTAACCGCCGTCGTCCGGCTGGTCCAGTCCATCTCGAGCCCACGACGCCCGGTTGCCGCTCCCGTCGACGAACTCATGCCGGACGGCGGCGCCCCGGTGAAACGGGAGGTCAAGCTCAACGACTGAGCCGGGGCCACCCCTCCGGATGGCCGAACACGTATCCTCGAACATGTGAGCACGCTCGGTAACGCCAGTCCGCCCGGGGGCACCGCGAAGCGGTTTGCCGTAGGGACCATCGCCCTCGGGGCCGCCACTCTCGGTTACGCCGTCGGCATCGAACGCCGCCGCTACACCCTGCGGACCGCCGAGTTGCCCGTGCTCGCGCCCGGTACGCCGCCGTTCACCATCCTGCACGTCTCCGACCTGCACATGCTCCCCGGTCACCAGGCCAAGCAACGCTGGGTCGCCGCGCTCGACGAGCTCGAACCGGACCTCGTCGTCAACACCGGCGACAACCTCTCCCACCGCACCGCGGTCCCCTCCGTGCTCCGCGCGCTCGGCCCGCTGCTGGACCGGCCGGGGCTGTTCGTCTTCGGCAGCAACGACTACTACGCGCCCAAGCCCAAGAACCCCGCGCGCTACCTCATGCCGCGCGGCAAAAAGAAGCGCATCCACGGCACCCAGCTGCCCTGGCGCGACCTCCGCGCCGCCTTCGTCGAACACGGCTGGGTCGACCTCACGCACGTCCGCCGCACGGTCGACGTCGGCGGCCGCGCCGTCTTCGCCGCCGGTGTCGACGACCCGCACCTCCACCGCGACCGGTACTCCGACATCGCCGGACCCGCCGACACCACCGCGGCCGTCCGCATCGGCGTCACGCACTCCCCGGAACCGCGCGTCCTCGACACCTTCGCCACCGACGGCTACGACCTCGTCCTCGCCGGCCACACCCACGGCGGGCAACTCCGCATCCCCGGCTACGGCGCGATCATCACCAACTGCGAACTCGACCGCAGCCGCGCCCGCGGCGCCTCCCGCTGGGGAGCCCGGATGTGGCTGCACGTCTCCGCCGGACTCGGCACCTCCCCCTACGCCCCCGCCCGCTTCGCCTGCCCGCCCGAAGCGAGCCTGTTGACGCTGGTCCCGCGCGGATCCGGGGCCTCCGACCCCCGCAAACCAGCCCCGCGTAAAGCCGCGAAACCCGTCCGCTAGACTTACTCTCGACCCGCTAAGCAGTACCTCGGGGTGTGGCGCAGCTTGGTAGCGTGCCTCGTTCGGGTCGAGGAGGTCGTGGGTTCAAATCCCGCCACCCCGACGCATGAAGGCCGGGTAGTCACGAGATCGCGACTACCCGGCCTTCATAGTTTCGCCGCCGTCCCTGGTTCGCCCGAGGACCGGCAGTGGCCTTGCCCGGCCGGTCCGGAGCTCCCGGCGCAGTGCTCGTCCTTGATCGCCTGCTCCCCGTGCCGATCGCGAAGTCACGATCCGGGCGTACTCGGAAAGCAATTGCCTTTCTGAGGCAGTGCGAAAACGCGCGGCTCAATTTATCGGCCACGGTATCGTGCCGAAATGCCAGACGACAGCCGGAACTTCCGGACCGCGAGAACGGTAATCCTGGTTCTCGGGCTGGCACTGATCACACTGGGAATCGCCGCGGTGTGCGGGCTTCTCTTCGTTCTCGCGTTAAGCCGCGGCGGTCAAGGCTGGGTCAACGCGGGCGCGGCGTTCGCCATGTTCGCGACAGGCGCGGTCTGGACCATGCTGGCCGGCGGATTCGCGGTCTGGCTGTCTCGGCGGATGTACAGCCGGACGCTCTGGCCTGCCGGGCTGTTTTGCGTTGCGCTCGGCGCGGTACCCGTCGTTCACGCGGCAGCGGGTGTGTTCAGCACGTAGCGGTCAACTCTTGCCAGCACTGCTGAAAGTCCCCCACGGCGGCCGTTCTTGCCCAGGACCAGGCGGAACGAGCCGCGGAGGTCAGTTGGTCACGCTCGTTCGCGCCGGATTCCGACAGGGCGACGGCCAGCCGGGATTCCATGTAGGCGGCCAAGGATCGGTAGGACAGGTCTTCCCGAAAACGAGCGCGTTCGACGATGTCGGTGAATCCTGCGTCGGCGACGTGGGCGGCGATAGCGCGGCCCGCGAAAGGGTCTCCGCCCGCGCGGCGGCGCACGAGGTAGTAGCCGCGCAGTGCGGCGTCCACGTTTGCTGTTCTGGGCCGGATTTTCGCGCGGCTCCAGTCCGGCGCGGCCAACGCCAGCCTGCCTCCAGGGCGCAGGATGCGGCGGATTTCGGTCAGAGCCGCGTGCGGGTCGGACAGATGCTCGAAGAGCGAATGAGAGAACACCACGTCGATCGATGAAGCCGCAAAGGGAAGTGCGTAGACCGCTCCAGCCACATAGTCCGCTGTCGACGGCAAAGCCGGTTCCGGTGGACAGACGTCGACGCAGACCACCCGCACGGCCGGGGTCAGGGCACTGAGAAGCGAACCTTGCCCACAACCCAGGTCCAGGACTCGTGCGCCTGGGGTGAAGAGTGATCGGGCGAACGCGGCGCGGTCACTCGCTGTGCGCGTGTTCATCGTCGACAGCGCGTCTTGGGCATAGCCCGGCGCGTAACCCTCCAGCACCCCGCACAGAGTACGGGTAGAAGGTGGCAGGATCGAGGGGTGAGCACGCAGTCAGGCAACCAAAATCCGCCCGCGGTGGTCCCGGACCGCCTGTTCGACGACCCCGAAGCCGAAAAGCGCTGGCTGGCGCGGTTCCACGCGCCGCGCATCTCGGTGCCCGAGTGGGCCCGCGACGCGCCTGAGGCCAACGTGTACGTCTCCAACGCCAGTGGCGTATGGGAGGTTTACGCGTGGGACCGGGCCACCGACAGTCACCGGCGAGTCACCAACCGGCCCAACGGCACCCTGCACGCGACGCCCTCGCCCGACGGAACAGCCATCTGGTGGTTCGACGACACCGACGGCGACGAGTTCGGGTCCTGGCGCACCCAGCCGTTCGACGGCGACAGTTCCGCGGCGGTCAAAGCACTGCCCGATATTCACGACGGATACCCGGCCGGTCTGGAAATCGGCCAGCGAGTGATCGCGGCCGGTGTTTCGACCGACGACGGCAGCGAACTCTTCGCGAAAATCGACGGTGTGACCGAGCGGTTCTATCAGCACGCGGACGACGCGGGGATCGCGTCGATGTCGCGCGACGAAAGCCTGCTCGCCATTTCCCATTCCGAGCACGGGGATTCCCGGCACCCGGCGTTGCGCGTGCTGTCCACTGACGGGTTCGCCACCGTCGCGGAGAAGTGGGACGGCGAAGGAAAAGGCTTGCAGGCACTGGAGTTCTCGCCGCTGCCGGGCGACCAGCGCGTGCTGGTCCTGCACGAACGCCGCGGTCGCGAAGAACTGCTGGTGTGGGACGTGCAGGCGGACACCGAAACCGAACTGCTGATCGATTTGCCCGGCGAGGTCGTCGCGGACTGGTATCCGGACGCACGCGCGTTGCTCGTCGTGCACTTCCATGAGGCGCGTAGTTCGTTGTACCGCTACGACCTCGACACCGGCGAACTGTCCGCTGTGGACACTCCGGCCGGACGGATCGGCGGCGCGGGCGTGCGGCCGGACGGGACCATCGAGTACTCGTGGTCCAGCGCCGCGGAGCCCGCAGCGGTCCGTGCCCGCGCGGCCGACGGCACCGACTCGGTCCTGCTGACGCCGCCGGGCGAGCGCGCGCCGCGTTCGTCGCCGGTCACCGACGCGTTCGTCGAGGGGGTCGGCGGCCGGATCCACGCGCTGGTTTCCCGTCCGGCGAATGCTCCCGAAGGCCCGTTGCCGACGGTGTTTTCGCTGCACGGCGGCCCGCACGCGGCTGACGAGGACCGGTTCTCCGCCTACCGCGCGACCTGGCTGGACGCCGGATTCGCCGTGGTCGAGGTGAACTACCGCGGCTCCACCGGCTACGGCTCGGCGTGGCGCGACGCCATCGAAGGCCGCCCTGGCCTGACCGAACTGGAAGACGTCGCGGCGGTGCACGACTGGGCAGTCGAAAGTGGACTGTCCGATAAGGACAAGTGCGTCGTGAACGGCGCTTCGTGGGGCGGATACCTGACCCTGCTGGCGCTGGGCACCCAGCCGACCCGATGGGCCGCCGGCGTCGCGGGCGTGCCGGTGGCCGACTACGTGGCCGCGTACGAGGACGAGATGGAGCAGCTGCGCTCGTTCGACCGCGCCCTGTTCGGCGGCTCCCCGGCGGACGTGCCCGCGGTGTACCGCGAGTGCTCGCCGCTGACGTACGTGGACGCGGTCGCCGCCCCGGTCCTGATCCTGGCCGGCGACAACGACCCGCGCTGCCCGATCCGGCAGATCGAGAACTACCTGGACCGCCTCGCCAAGCGCGACGCACCCCACGAGTTCTACCGCTACGACGCCGGGCACGGCTCGCTGGTGATCGCCGAGACGATCAAGCAGACGTCCATCGAGGTGTACTTCGCCTTGCGGGCGCTGGGAATGCGCTGACGGTTCGGGCCGCCCAGGGGTCTGCCCGGGCGGCCCGGATCACAGCCCGCGCTTGGCGCCCTTCAACTGCGCCATCGCGGCATCGTCACCCTCGTAAGTCACCTGCACCGCGTCCCGCCCGAAGACGAAAAGCAGCAGTTCCACCGGCTCGCCCACCACCGTGACCACCGGGGCGCCCGACTTCACCGAAGCCGACTGGCCGTCCGGGGTCCGCAGCACCACCCCGACCGGGGACTTGCGCAGGTTCAGCTTCGCCGTCCGCGTCGCGAGCCGCCACGCCGCCCCGTCCCGCGACGGATCGGCCGGGCGCGGGGTCCAATCCGGTTGTGCCCGGCGGACATCCTCGTGGTGCACCAGGAACTCGGCGCTGTTCGTCGCCTCGTCCACCGGGCCGATGGACGTCGGCCAGAACCGGGACGGGCCTCGGCGGACCTGGGCGACCAGGTCGTCCCACGGACGCGCCGCGACGCCGTCCTGCACCTTCTGCGTGTGCCCGGCCAGCGCGGGCACGACGATCCCCGGCATCGCGTCCGGCCGGTGCTCCCGCACGACCAGATGCGCGGCCAGGTCCCGCGTCTGCCAGCCCTCGCACAGGGTCGGGGCATCCGGGCCGAGCTGCTCGAAGAGGTCGCTCAGCGCTTGGCGTTCATCCTTGGCAAGGCCCATGTCAGCTAGGTTACTCGCCAGTTAATGGTGGAAACCGGTCGACGTGGCCGGGTCGTGCTGCGGGGACGGCTGCCGGTTCAGTTCCGGAAGGATCCGCTTCAGGTCGCCGAGCAGCAGGTCAGCCAGGTCGTGGGTGAAGCCGTTGCGGACGACGACGCGCAGGACCGCCAGGTCGGTGCGGTTGTCCGGGAACGTGTACGCGGGCACGAGCCAGCCGCGTTCGCGGAGGCGGCGGGACACGTCGAAGACGTCGAACGAGGTGACATCCGAACGGGTGGTGAAGGCGAATACCGGCAGCTGGTCGCCGCGGGTGAGCAGTTCGAACGGCCCCAGTTTGGAGATCTCCTCGGCCAGGTAGGTCGCCACGTCGCGGGAAGCTTGTTGCACCACACGGAAACCTTCGCGGCCCAGCCGGACGAACGTGTAGTACTGCGCGGCGACTTCCGAACCGGGGCGGGAGAAGTTGAGCGCGAAGGTTGGCATGTCGCCGCCGAGGTAATTGACGTTGAACACCAGTTCCTCGGGCAGCGCCGCCTTGTCGCGCCACACCACCCAGCCGACGCCGGGGTACACGAGGCCGTATTTGTGCCCGGAGGTGTTGATCGACGCGACGCGCGGCAGCCGGAAGTCCCACTCCAGGTCCTCGTCGAGGAACGGGGCGATCATCGCGCCGGACGCGCCGTCGACGTGCACCGGAATGTCCCAGCCGGTTCGCTCCTGCAGCGCGTCGAGGGCGGCCGCGACCTCGGCGACCGGCTCGTAGCTGCCGTCGAAGGTCGAGCCGAGGATCGCGACGACGCCGATGGTGTTCTCGTCGCAGAGCTTCACCGCTTCTTCCGCGGACAGGTGGTACCGGTCGCCCTGCATCGGCACCAGGCGCGGCTCGACTTCCCAGTACTCGCAGAACTTTTCCCAGCACACCTGGACGTTGACGCCCATCACCAGGTTCGGCTTCCCGGTGCGGCCCAGTTTCGACCAGCGGCGCTTCAACGCCATTCCGGCGAGCATGCACGCCTCGGACGACCCGGTGGTCGAGCAGCCCATGATGTCGGCGGGATCCGGCGCGTGCCACAGGTCGGCGAGGATGTTGACGCAGCGCCGCTCGAGTTCCGCGGTCTGCGGGTACTCGTCCTTGTCGATCATGTTCTTGTCGACGCACTCGGCCATCAGCTCGCGCGCCTGCGGCTCCATCCACGTCGTGACGAACGTGGCGAGGTTGAGCCGCGCGTTGCCGTCGAGCATCAGCTCGTCGCGCACCAGCTGCAGCGCCGTGTCCGGCGGCAGCGAATCGTCCCGCAGCCGGTCGCGCGGCATCGTGAAGTCCGCGGCGAGCGCCGGATTGCTCCCCGCGTACAACGGATTCGTGCCGGTCTTCCGGTCTGCCCGATCTTGTTTCCCCTGATGCAGCACCATGTCAGCGAACCTACTGCCGGGCACCCGCGACGACCACCGGATGAACGAAAAGCCGTCCGCGACAACGGCGGACGGCTTTTCGTCAGGCGGCGCGGGTCAGGCCTGCTGCGCCTGCCACATCCAGTGCGCCTCTTCCAGCGCGCGGGTGATCTCGATGAGCAGGTCCTGCGTCACGAGGTCGCTCTTGTCGGTCTCGTCGATGCGCTTGCGGAGCCGTTCGATCAGCGCCGCGAGCGTGTCGACGATCGCCGCGATGGTCGATTCGACGGACTGCCAGTTGTCCGGGTACTCCGGCGCACCGGAGGTCGCCACGACGGTTTTCGCCTTGCCGTTGGGCGAAACCCCGATCGCGGCGGCGCGCTCGGCCACCTCGTCGACGTACTGCCGCGCGGTCGACACCAGCTCGTCGAGCTGCAGGTGCGCGCTGCGGAAGTTCTGGCCCACTACGTTCCAGTGCGCCTGCTTCGCGATCAGCGAGAGGTCGATCAGGTCGGCGAGCGTCGCCTGCAGCGCGTTGCCGGTGATCTCCTTGTCGGATTCGGAAAGCGGGCTCTTGATCGGGGAAGTGGTCATCTCGGGTGTCCCTCCTCTGTCTTGGGTCAGACGGTGGTGGTCAGCTCCACCTCGATGTTGCCGCGGGTCGCGTTGGAGTACGGGCAGACCTGGTGCGCCTGCTCGACCAGCTGGTCGGCGTCGGCCTTCGCCAAACCGGGCAGCGAAACGTCAAGGCGCACGCCGAGCTGGAACCCGACGTCCTTCTTGAACACGCTCACCGAACCGGTCACCGTCGCGGCGGGCAGCGCGACCTTCGCCTGCCGGGCCACGGCCTGCAGCGCGCTCAGGAAGCACGCGGAGTACCCCGCGGCGAACAGCTGCTCCGGGTTGGTCTTGTCGCCGCCGGGACCGCCCATTTCCTTGGGGATCGCCAGCGACTCGTCCAGCACGCCGTCCGAGGACGTCACGTCGCCGTTGCGGCCTTCTCCTCGCGCGGTCGCGACGGCGGTGTAAATCGGCTCGGCCATGCGTGTTACCTCCTCATCGGGGACGCCTCCGGAGTCAGCGTCGCAATGAGTTCAACGCCCCGCATCCGCGGAACCGTGCCCCGGCATGGCAGTCATCACCCCGGGAATAACCGGGATTCGAGGAGGGGAAACCTCAGCGTGAGCGAAGCAACGCGTGCTCCGCGACCTGCTCCCCGATGAGCCGCAACGTGCGGACGCTCTTCTCGTCGGACGCGCCGCCGCCCTCGTCGAATTTCGTCTCGGCGGAGTTGATCGAACCACCCAGCGGGGTGGACCAGCCGCGCAACGCGTGCGTGATCGTGCGGAGCTGTTCGAGCGTGGTGACCGCGGCCTGCCAGCCGTACGCGACGGCGGCGAGCCCCACCGCGCGGCCGTCGAGGTAGGGGCGGGTGTCCTCGCGGAGGTCTTCGATGTAGTCCAGGGCGTTCTTGACCAGCCCGGACAGCCCGCCGTGGTAACCGGGCGAGACGACGATGAGCCCGTCCGCCTGGCGCACGCCCTCGATGAGCTTCCGCGCGCGTTCGTCCCGCTCCGGGGTCGCGGTGTCGTAGAACGGAAGGACCAGCTCCGGACCGGGGATCAGCTCGGTCACGACGCCGCGTTCCTCGGCGGCGGCGAGCGCGATGCGCAACGCGCGCTCGGATTGCGAGCCCTCGCGCAGCGAGCCGCCAATGCCCAGCACCTTGACCTTTTGTCCCGAAGTCACTTCCGACCTTCCTCCCCACCACCACCCTCAACGGAGTGGCTGCGCCACGCTGGCCTGTTTTGAGGCTAACCCCTCCACCTAACTGGAGGACCAGGATCTGAGACGGAGGCCTGGGTCACACACCGACTGGACCAACGTACCTACTGGCAAGTAACCTCGGCTCATCCGGCGTTCGAGGAGGAACGATGGCCATTCCGCTGCAGATCCGCGCCCAGGCTGCCGCCGCGCAGTTGCTGTTCTGGCTGCCCAGGCCGGTGCGCAGGCTGATCGCCGGAGCACCGCTGCGGCTGGACGGCCAGGAGCTCGCCCTCGACGCCCAGTTGCTGCTGCGGTTGCAGAAGCTCTCCGGTGCTTCGCTGGTCAACGGGTCGGTCGAGCGGTCCCGGGCGCTGCTGGAAGCGAGCCAGCACCTGGTCAACGGCAAACGGATCGACCCGGTCGCGACCCGCGACGTCGCCATCCCGTCCGGCGACGCGTCCCTCGAAGCCACCCTCTACACCCCGGCCGGCCTGCCGGAACCGTCGCCGCTGCTGGTGTTCTTCCACGGCGGCGGATGGGTCATCGGCAGCCGGGCCACGCACGACAACGCCGCGCGCTACCTCGCGAAACACGCCGGGGTCCGGGTGCTGTCGGTGGAGTACCGGCTCGCGCCGGAATGCCCGTTCCCCGGACCGGTGGAGGACGCGCTGGCCGCGTTCGACTACGCGCACGCCAAGGCGGCCGACCTCGGCGCGGACCCGGACCGGATCGCGGTGGGCGGCGACAGCGCGGGCGGCAACCTGTCCGCCGTCGTCGCACTGGAGGCGACCCGGCGGGGCGGACCGGCCCCCGCGTTCCAGCTGTTGATCTACCCGGCGGTCGACTTCACTACGCGACGCCGGTCTCGCGAACTGTTCGGCGAAGACCTCTTCCTCACCGACGAGGCGATGGTGTGGTTCGAGGGGCATTACGCGCCGGAGGGCGTCGACAAAGCCGACCCACGGATGTCGCCTTTGCTCGCGTCTGACCACAGTGGACTCCCGCCCGCCTACATCGTCACCGCGGGCTTCGACCCGCTGCGCGACGAAGGCGAGGCGTACGCGGAAAAACTGCGCGCGGCGGGAGTTCCGGTGGCGGTCAGCAGGCAGGCCGACCTGATCCACGGATTCCTCAACTTCGCCGGAGTGGGGACCCGGTTCCGCGAGGCGATCGCGGAGATGGCGGGCGCGCTGCGGGTGGGGCTCGCCAAGCGCTCGTGAGAGGGGTTGCCGGTTAGCACCGGGGCCTGGGCCCGGAGACGCTGCGAGCGGGCACGCCAAAGCGCTCGCGAGCGGGGTCGCCGGTCAGCACCGGCACCCGGACCGAACTCGGACGCATTGCGAACGAGACACGCCAAGCACCCGCAAGGGACGTCGCCGGTCACACCGGTGCCCGAACGCTCTGCGAGCGGGCCATGCCAACCATCCGTCAGCGGCGTTCCCGGTCAACACCGGCACCCGAACGCGCTGCAAGCCGGGCTCGCCAACCGCCCGCGAACGGTGTTCCCGGTCAACACCCGGCACCCGAGCCCGGACATGGAACGGAGCCTGGCGCGGCGAACCGCACCAGGCTCCGGGCCTTTCCCCCTCCCCGTCAGGCCGTTCAGGTTCCCGGCACTGGCACCGGGGCGGGCACCGGCGGGGCCGGCAGCGGTGGCGTCGGCACCGGAAGCGGCGGTACCGGCACTCCGCCGAGCAGCCCGGCCAGCAGGCTGGTGACCGCGGCGAGCAGGCCCTTGACCAGGTCGCTCACCGCCTTGAGCGGTCCGGGCAGGTCCGGCAACGGCGGGATCGGCAGCGGCGGGATCTGCCGCGGCGTCGCAGTCGGGTCGCCGAGGAGCCGGTTGGACTCGTCCGCGCGGACCTTCGCCGCCGACGAGAGTTGCTGGGTTTCGGATTGGACCTGGTAGCGCTTGCCCGCCGCGATGTCGGCGAGCACCGGGCTGAGCCGGGTGAGGTCCGCCCTCGTCTTGGCGACATCGCCGGCGTACGCGACCTTGGTCAGGTCGTCCCGCATCTGCAGTACCTGCGCGGCGACGGCTTGAGTGGCCGAGGACCCCTTGCCGCCCGCCGGGCTCGCGGAGGCCATCCCCGAGGTGCCGACGGCCAGCAGACTGCCCGCGGCGACCACAGCGATGATCCGCCCGATCTTGCCTTTCATTCTTTACCTCCCTGGCCTCTGGGACCTGCCGGGTAAATCGATACCCGCCGTGTCGGCCCAACACCAGCCGATCACCGGATAGGGAGTTTTTCTAACCCTTACGTGCCGAATCCAAGAATCGGGAACCGGCCCGCAATTGATTAACGTGGACGGCTTGCGCGTCCCCCGACGATCACGGACCGCGGACCTGAATCTGACTCATAGTAGCCGGATTGCCCGAACGGCGGCATCGCTCACTCACACAGGCGTAGTTCGTGATCGATTACCTTCATCACCCTGTCGGGACGCGCGATCTCGCTCGTCCGACCGTGGGGGTCCCCCACGCACGCACCGCCGCCCGCATTCGGGTCCGCTCCCCTTTTTCCTGGGGAACTCCGCCGCCTCGACCGGAAAACTCCAAGGTCGGCGCGGAAATGTGAAAAACTGTTCGCGAATGGGCGGCGAGAATGCTTTTCCGTGCTGCCGATGAAGTTATCACCCAGGTCGCGCTCGCATTTTCCGGGTCCGCCGAACGCCTGCACGACACCCGGACGGGTGGCGGGTGCCGCTCAGCGAGTGTGACGAAAAGAAGTTGCACGCTCGTACCAACTCTTGCTCTCATGGGGTACGTGCCTTTTCAGCCTTATCGCCGCGTCCTGAGCGTCCCCGGCCTCCGCCCGTCGATGGCGCTGATGTTCTTCGCACGCGTGCCCATGACGATGACCGGCGTGACGCTGACGCTGTACGTCGTCAGTGGCCTCGGCCGGGGCTACGGCGCGGCGGGCGTCGTCGGCGCGGCGGTCACCTTGGGCATGGCGCTCGGCGCGCCGGTGATCGGGCGCACCATCGACCGGTACGGCCTGCGTCCGGTGGTCGCGGTGTGCGGGTTGTCGTCCACCGCGTTCTGGTTCGCGGCTCCGCACCTGTCGTACGAGGCGCTGGTGGTGTGCGCGCTGCCTGCTGGCGTGCTGTCGGTGCCCGCGGGTTCGCTGGCGCGGCAGATCCTCGCCGCGCTCGTGCCCGCCGACCAGCGGCGCGCGGCGTACTCGCTGGACACGATCCTGGTCGAGGCGTCGTTCATGATCGGCCCGGCGGCCGGGATCGCGGCGATCTCGCAACTGTCGGCGACGCTGACCTTGAGCGGCATCGGCACCATCTTCGGCGTCACCGCGCTGCTGATCTTCCTGCTCAACCCGCCGATCCGGAACGAGGACGAACTCGCCCCGGCCGGCATCGTGCGGCCGCCGCTGCGGTCCTGGCTCACCGGACGGCTGCTGGCGACCCTGCTGATCGCCGCCGGAACGCTGTTCTGCCTGGTCGGCACGGAGGTCGCGACGCTGGCCGCGCTGCGCTCGCACGGCGACGTCGGCTGGACCGGCCTGGTCATCGCGGTGATGTGCGCGGCGTCGATGATCGGCGGCATCGTGCACGGCGCGGTGCGGAAGTCGCTGCCGCAGGGGCTGCTGATGCTGCTGCTCGCGCTGCTGGTGATCCCGGTCGGGCTGGTGACGCAGCCGTGGTGGCTGCTGATGCTCGTGCTGATCCCGACGAACCTGGTCTGCGCCCCGACGCTCGCCGCCACCACGGAGGCGGTCAGCGAACTCGCGCCGCCCGCCGTCCGCGGCGAGGCGATGGGCCTGCAGGACGCGTCGACGCGGCTCGGGCTGGCCGCGGGGAGCCCGGTGGTCGGCTTCGCGATCGACCATTCGAGCCCGGCGTGGGGTTTCGCGGCGGCCGGATTCGGCGGGCTGGCGCTGGCGGCGCTGGGGCTGGTGTGGTCGCTGCGCCGGAGCTCGGTGCGAACCCCTTCGCTGGCGGCGGCTGTGCGGGCTCGCCGCTGAGCTGTTGCCGGGCGCGATCCGCGACGCGGACGTCCGTGAAGGGCTCCTTCACGGATTTCTGCGAAGGGTCAGGTGCAGGCTTTGCGCAGCCCGTCGAGCTTTTCCAGGTTCCGTTTGGTCCACCGGGCGATCACCCCGGCGTCCTCGAGGTGTTCCTTCTGCACCTGGACGTACGAATCGGCCATGCCGAGCAGGGCGTTCTTGACGTCCTCTTCCTTGACGTCGGCCGCCAGCTCGCGCAGCCGCCGTTCCTTGTCCTGCGCGCGGGCCTTGAGCTTGTCGCCGTCCACCAACGGGTTCAGGTCCGCGAGGCCCAGCGCTTCGGTGCACGTGGAGACCTTGTCCACCGCTGAATTCGTCTGATTGACCGCCGAATCGACCTGGTCGCATCCGGCCAGCAACGTTCCGGCCGCGACCAAGGCGACCGCCACCCCCCAGCTCTTCATGCCATCAGGGTAGCGGCTCCCGCGGGCGCACCGGCGCGATTCGCCCGCGGGAACCCCTCATCCCTTCACGCACACGACCTGCTTGAGGTGGGCGACCACCTCGACCAGGTCGGTCTGCGCCTGGATCACCGTCTCGATGTCCTTGTACGCGGCCGGGATCTCGTCGACGACCCCGGTGTCCTTCCGGCATTCCACGCCCGCGGTCTGCGCGGCGAGGTCGGCGGCGGTGAAGGTCTTGCGAGCCTTCGTCCGCGACATCCGCCGTCCGGCTCCGTGGGACGCGGACTCGAACGACGCGGTGTTGCCGAGTCCGCGCACGATGTACGAGCCCGTTCCCATGCTGCCCGGGATGATCCCGAGATCGCCGGAGCCGGCCCGGATCGCGCCCTTGCGGGTGACGAGCAGGTCGACGCCGTCGTAGGTTTCCTCGGCGACATAGTTGTGGTGACACGAAACTGCGTCATCGAACGTCGTCCCCGGGATCACTTCCGCGACCGCGAGCTTCACCAGCGCGACCATCGTCGCCCGGTTCCGTGCCGCGTAGTCCTGTGCCCAGAAAAGGTCGCGCCGGTACGCCTGCATTTCCGGCGTGTCCGCGACGAACACCGACAGGTCGGGGTCCGGCAGATCGCGGTTGTGCGGCAGTTTCCGCGCGATCGCCATGTGCCGCTCAGCGAGTTCCTTGCCGATGTTGCGCGAACCCGAATGCAGCATCAGCCAGACCCGGCCCTCGTCGGCGCCGCCCTGTTCGAGGCAGACCTCGATGAAGTGGTTGCCGCCGCCGAGGCTGCCTACCTGCAGATGCGCGCGCTTGCGCAGGTCCTGGACTCCCTCGTGCAGGTCGCCGAACGACTTCCAGAACGTGTCCCAGCCGCCGACGCCGTGCACCTTCGCGGTGTTGACCGGCGTCTTGTGCAAGCCGAACCCGACCGGCACCGCCGATTCGATCCGCTTGCGCAGCTTGCCGAGGTCGTCGGGCAGGTCGCTCGCGGTGAGCGAGGTCCGCACCGCGCTCATCCCGCAGCCGATGTCGACGCCGACCGCGGCCGGGGAGACCGCGTCGCGCATCGCGATGACGCTGCCGACCGTGGCGCCCTTGCCGTAGTGGACGTCCGGCATCACCGCGACGCCGTGCACCCACGGCAGGTTCGCGACGTTGCGCAGCTGCCGCATCGCTTGGTCTTCGACCGACGCGGGATCTGCCCACATCCGGATCGGAACCCGCGCGCCGTCCACTGCCGTGTACATGACTTTCCTTTCCCAGAACGAAGTTTGCCCGCTCAGCATCCGGCACTCGGGCGCTGGCGACAACGGGTTTTCGAACACCGGTGCATCGGTGAAACGAAATCGGCGCTTCCGTCGATAACGGCTCGGACGACCGGTTCGCCGAGGGTGCCGGTCTTGGGGAGGATTCCGTTTTTCCATGAGGTACTCATTGCGGGCGACGCTCGCGGTCTTGTTGCTGGCCGGGTTTCCGGTGCTGATGCTCGCCGTCGCCGGGGCGCTGATCTGGCTCGAGGTCGAGGCGTTCCACGGTCATCCGTTCACCGCGATACGGCTCGGCTTCCTCGCCGTTCCCGTGCTGTACGTGCTGGTCACCGCCCTGCTGACGTTCGAGCGGTCGCACGACGACGTCGACGGTGTGCTCGTCACGCCCGGCGAGCAGCCCGAACTGTGGGCAGCCGTCCGCGAGCTCGCCCAGGAGGTCGGCACCCGGCCGCCGGACGAGATTTACCTCGTTCCGCAGGTCAACGCGGCGGTGAACGAGGAGACGCACTGGGCGGGGCTGCGCGTGCGGCGGCGCCGGATGTTCATTGGCGCGCAGCTTTTCGCCGGGATGCGGGTCAGCCAGCTCCGGGCCATTCTCGGGCACGAGCTCGGCCACTACAGCAATCGCCACACCCGCTTCGCCGGCGCGACTTATCGCGGACGGCAGACGATCGGGCGAGTCGTGAACGGACTCAGCTCGGCTGGGTCCGGCCGGCTGGTGCGGCCGATCTTCACCGCGTACGCCGCCGTGTATTTCCAGGTCTCGGCGCGCGTGAGTCAGCAACAGGAACTCGCTGCCGACACCGATTCCGCGCGCGTCGCCGGCAGCGCGGCCGCGGCCAGCGCGCTGCGCGAGGTCGAAGTCCTCGACGCGGCCTGGTGGGTGTTCCTGAACGACTACGCGACGGTCGCCTGGTCCTCCGGCTATCTGCCGGCGCGGATGACCGAGGGCTACCAGCTGCTGCTCTCCGACGATCAGCGCGCGGAGGAAATGGCTTCCCTGCGGGAAAATCCGCCGTCGCGGCCTGCCTCGAAGTACGACAGCCACCCGCCGATGGCAGAACGGATCGCGCTGCTGGAAGCCGCTCCGGCCGTCCCGGTTCCGCCCGGCGGCGAGCGACCGGCGATGGACCTTCTCCACAACGGACCGGAGCTGCTCGATGCGGTACTGATCACCGGCTTCACGGAGGGAGTGTCCTCGAAGAAGAAGCTCGACTGGGCCAGCCTCGTCGACATCGGCGTGCGCGATTCGAATCAGGCCGAGGCGCTGCGGATCCTCCGCAGCCGCCGTCTCGACGATCTGCTGGACCTGCTCGACGCCGGACGCCTCGAGGAACTCGCCGACCCCACGGCTCCGCCGGAGGCCCGGGCGCGGCCGGAGCGCGAACTCTACCGAGCGCAAGTCCACTTGAGACTGTCCATTGTGCTGCACGCAATGCTCGCCAAAGCCGGTGCGGCGCACTGGGAACTGTCTTGGTCTGGACCAGCGAAGCTGGTGCTGGCCGAACCGTACGCCGCCGAACTGGATCCCGCCGTCGGCGCGGCGATCGACGGGGACACCGCTCCGCTCCGCGCGTTGCTCGCCCCGGTTCGTTCCTGAGAGGAAACCCTTTGCTGGGACTGATCAAGCTCTACACCGTTCCGCGGTGCACGCCGACGCGCTCACGAACGTGGCGTGGCAGATCCGCAGCGCGCGGGGGCGAAGTACGTCAGCGCGGAGCAATTCACGGGATTCCAGCGCGCGCCCTGCAGTATTGGTGTGACAAGTGGTTCGGCACCCACGATCTAATGTGGACCTTCGCCGAGGAGGGGACAAGCGCGTCGAAGCCGCGCTCGTCGAACTCCGGCGTGGCCCCTAAGCGGTGGAACAATTCCGCCACCTCGGCCGGAGCGCGTCCGGACGGGTGTGGTCGTACAGCGGTTACGGAGCCATTCACGAATTCCGGACGCACCGCAACCAAGCCTGCCGGCTCGCCAAGCAGCGGGGACCGGTCCCGAACGACCAGTGGTCTCCTGGCCTGGTTCCCGAGCAAGAGGTGGTGTCCGAGGTGATCCCGTCCAGTCCATCCCAGCCGATGCCCGCGTCCGGCGAAAACGCGGAGCAGGAGGTGCGACGAGGAATCCGGTCGATGCGGTGGGCGATCGGCGGCCAGGCCGTGCTCTACCTGGCGCTCGCGGCGTTCGTCGGTTACCTGCTCGGGCTTGGCGGCACGTCGGGCACCGTGACCCTGCCGGTGACGATCCTGGTAATCAACTCGGCGCTGACCAGTGCGTTGGTGGTGTGCGCCGTCCTGCTGGGCAGGCGGCAGCGCGGGGTGATGCTCGCGCTCATCTGGCTCGAGTGCGGGTTCATGGCGATGCTGCTGCTCGGCGCGATCCTGTCGCTGGCCATGAGTTCCGGAGCCGGGGGCGGCGCGCCGGTCGGGCTGATCCTGTGGGGTTTCCTGATGCAGGCGGTGCTGCGCCCGTTGCAGAAGCCGGAGATCCGGGTCGCGTTCGGGCTGAAACCGATCAAGCCGCGGCAGAAGAAGAAGTGAAAACTGCCCGGTCCCTGGACAAGGGACCGGGCAGTTTCAGCGCGAAGCTCAGCGGTTCTGCGCCACCAGTTCGGCGATCTGCACGGTGTTCAGCGCCGCCCCCTTGCGGAGGTTGTCGGCGGAGACGAACAGCGCGAGACCGCGGCCGTCCGGGACACCCGGGTCGGTCCGGATGCGCCCGACGAGGCTCGGGTCGATTCCCGCGGCCTGCAGCGGCGTCGGCACGTCCGCCAGTTGCACGCCCGGCGCGTTCGACAGCAGTTCGGTCGCCCGCTCGACCGACAGCGGCCGTTCGAATTCGACGTTGATCGACAGCGAGTGCCCGGTGAACACCGGCACCCGGACGCACGTGCCGGACACCAGCAGCTCCGGGATGCCCAGGATCTTCCGGCTTTCGTTGCGCAGCTTCTGTTCCTCGTCCGTCTCGAACGTGCCGTCGTCCACAATGGACCCGGCCATCGGCAGGACGTTGAACGCGATCGGCGCGACGTACTTGGCCGGGGCCGGGAATTCGACCGCCGAACCGTCGTGCGTGAGCGAGGCCGCGCGCGAGGCGACAGCGTTCACCTGAGCGGCCAGTTCGTCGACGCCGGCCAGACCGCTGCCGGACACCGCCTGGTAGGTGCTCGCGATGATCCGCACCAGACCGGCTTCGTCGTGCAGCGGCTTGAGGACCGGCATCGCGGCCATGGTGGTGCAGTTGGGGTTCGCGATGATCCCCTTCCGCACGTCCTTGATCGCCTCCGGGTTGACCTCGCTGACGATCAGCGGCACGTCCGGGTCGCGCCGGAACGCCGACGAGTTGTCGACCACGATCGCGCCCGCCTCGGCGAACCGCGGCGCCTGCTCGCGCGACGTCGCACCGCCCGCGGAGAACAACGCGATGTCCAAACCGGACAGATCAGCGGTCGCCGTGTCCTCGACGGTGATTTCCTCGTCGCGCCACGGCAGCGTGCGTCCCGCTGAACGGGCCGAGGCGAAGTACCGGATTTGCTCGACCGGGAAATTCCGCTCGTCGAGCAGCTTGCGCATCACAGCGCCGACCTGGCCGGTAGCCCCGACCACCCCGACGCGAAGACCCTGCGCCATCAGCGACCACTCCCCGCGTAGACGACGGCTTCCTCGTCGCCGCCCAGTTCGAACGCCTCGTGGATCGCGCGCACGGCCTCGTCCAGCTGCGCATCGCGGATCAGCACCGAAATGCGGATCTCCGAGGTGTTGATGATTTCGATGTTCACGCCCGCGTTGGCCAGCGCCTCGCAGAACGTCGCGGTGACGCCCGGGTGCGAACGCATCCCGGCGCCGACGAGCGACACCTTGCCGACGTGGTCGTCGTACAGCACGGACTCGAAGCCGATCTCCGCCTTGATCTTCTCGAGTTCCTTGACCGCCTTGGCCCCGTTGGCCTTCGACAGCGTGAAGGTGATGTCGGTGCGGCCCGAGGACGTGCTGGACACGTTCTGCAGCACCATGTCGATGTCGATCTCGGCGTCGGCGACCACCCGGAAGATCTTGCCCGCGGCACCGGCGTGGTCCGGCACGCCGGTCACGGTGATCTTCGCTTCCGAGCGGTCGTGTGCCACACCGGTGATCAGCGCTTGTTCCACGGGGATCTCCTCGATCGATCCGGCCACCGT
Source organism: Amycolatopsis sp. VC5-11 (assembly GCF_037034185.1). Classification (NCBI taxonomy): domain Bacteria; kingdom Bacillati; phylum Actinomycetota; class Actinomycetes; order Pseudonocardiales; family Pseudonocardiaceae; genus Amycolatopsis; species Amycolatopsis sp. VC5-11. The sequence goes on from NZ_JBAGKF010000001.1 coordinate 326,290, forward strand.
GGTGCCCGGCTTGTCGCTGTAAGAAGAACGGACTCGGATCGGCACGCCGTAACGGCGCGCGTACTCGACCGAACGCAGGTGCAGGATCTTCGATCCGCTCGCCGCGAGCTCCAGCATCTCCTCGTACGGGATGGTGTCGAGCTTTTTGGCGTCCGGCACGATCCGAGGGTCGGCCGAATACACACCGTCCACATCGGAATAGATCTCGCAGACGTCCGCGTTCAGCGCGGCGGCGAGCGCCACCGCGGTGGTGTCGGAACCGCCGCGGCCGAGCGTCGTGATGTCCTTGGTGTCCTGTGCCACGCCTTGGAAACCGGCCACCAGCGCGACGTAACCCTGCTCGAGCGCCTCGGTGACGCGGCTCGGAGTGACGTCGATGATGCGCGCGTTGCCATGCACCGAGGTGGTGACCACGCCCGCTTGGGAACCGGTGAACGACCAGGCTTGCGCGCCCTGCGCGGAAATGGCCATCGCGACCAGCGAATTCGAGATGCGCTCACCGGCGGTGAGCAGCATGTCCATTTCCCGCTCCGGCGGAGCCGGGTTCACTTGCTGCGCCAGATCGAGCAGCTCATCAGTGGTGTCGCCCATCGCCGAGCACACGACGACCACGTCGTTGCCCGCCTTCTTGGTCGCGACGATCCGTTCTGCCACGCGCTTGATCCGGTCGGCACTTTCCAGCGACGATCCGCCGTACTTCTGGACCACGAGGGCCACGCCCGAACCTCCTTGACGGGCCGGGGCGTACTCCTTGGAGGGCACCGAGGAGCGCCCACGGCCCTTCATTTGGAGAAGAGCCTACCGGCGCGAACGGCGCTCGCCACCCCATCGAGTGGTCCGCCACGGCCCGTCAGGAGGGTTTGGAAGTAAATTTTCCTTAACGCCAGGGGAAAGCTCGAAGCCCTTCCTCCGGAGTGACGGAGAGCACTCCCCGGCCGTACTACCTTCGCCGCATGCGCAAACCAGCCGAGACGAGCGTCCCCGTCGCGCCGGCCATCGCCGAGCGGTGGAGCCCGCGGGCCTACGACGAGACCGCCGAAATCACCGGCGCCCAGCTGACCGCGTTGCTCGAAGCCGCCAGGTGGGCGCCGTCTTTCGGCAACACCCAGCCGGCGCGCTACCTCGTCGGCCGCCGGGGCGATCCGGTGTTCCCCCGCATCCTCGCGACGCTCAACTCCGGGAACCAGGCGTGGGCGTTCCGGGCGAGCGCGTTGCTGATCGGCGTGACGGTCACCACGAATGAGAAGGGCGAGGTGCCCTACGCCGACTACGGACTGGGTTTGGCGACCGAGAACCTCGTCCTCCAGGCAGTCGAACTCGGCCTGATCGCCCACCAGATGGCGGGCTTCTCGCCGGACGCGGTCCGCGCGGAGTTCGGCCTCCCGGACGAGGCGGTGGCCCGGGTCGCGATCGCCGTCGGGTCGCCCGCCGACCCGTCCGTACTGGACGACCCGCGCCGGATCGAACGCGAACTCGCCCCTCGGCGACGGCTGCCGCTCGCGGAGTTCGTCTTCGGTGATCGATGGGGGTCTCCGGCACTGTGACCGTTTCGTGAGCAATCCGGGGAACCGGAGTCCCGCCGTTGAGGTCAGATAGACGCCAAACCGGTCAGGCCGCTGATTCGGTGGGATTCTTCTCAAGGAGTGACGAAATGCGTACAGCGATGCCGGTTGCACTGGCGGTTTCCGCGACGGCGATGGCGTTCGCGCTGTCCGGGTGCTCCTCCGAGGACACCCCCGCCCCGCCGATCGCCACTCCGCCCGCTTCGTCCTCCGCGGCCGCACCGTCCTCCTCGGCCGCCGCTCCCGCCGGCGACTCCGCCTCCGCCGACTACACCAAGCAGGGCACGAAGCTGAAGATCGGCGAGAAGGCCGTGGTGCCGTTCAAGTCGCAGAAGATCACCGGCGCGATCGGCGTGACGGTGACCGGCATCGACAAGGGCGTGGAGGCCGACCTGGCCCCGCTGAAGCTCGGCGACCGGGCCAAGGGGATGACGCCGTACTACATCCAGGTCAAGGTCACGAACGAGACCGGCTCGGACTTCTCGTACAGCTCGCTGGGCCTGATGAACGGCCTGCTCGCGGATGGCACCGACGGCCCGCACGTGACGGTGATCGGCAAGTTCGAGAAGTGCGACCGCGGCAACTCCGGCAAGGCGTTCACCACGAAGGGCGCTTCGTACGACAGCTGCGTGCTGGCACTGGCCCCCGCTGGCACGGAGGTCAAGGGGGCTAGCTACACCGCGAGCACGTACCGGGACCTGGCGCCGAACACTGACTACGGCAAGGACGCCGTGACCTGGCAGTCCTGAACCATAGGCGGGGCGCTGGTCGACGCACCAGCGCCCCGACGCGGTGAATTCAAGGCATCGGGCGGTTCCTTGCAAGTTCCTTGAAAAAATTCAAGGAACTTGAGATGTCGCGAGCAGAATTAAAGCCTTTGCTGATAACCTTTAAAAGTGGAGCTAGAGACCTTCCGTCAGTCGCCGATCGGGCACCTCGTACCCATAACCGGCACCGACGGGCGCACCAAGCAACCGTACCGCCACTTCGCGTTTGTTCCTGACCCGCTTCCCACCGAGGTCGCGCTCACCGCCGGAACCTACAAGCTGCTCAGCGAAGCCGACCGGGCGCTTGGCGCGCTGGATGCCCTGACCGATCAGCTGCCCAACCCCGGACTCCTGGTCCGCCCCTCGCTTACCCGGGAAGCGATCAGTACTTCGGCACTGGAAGGCACCTTCGCCCCCTACGCCGATGTGCTCCAGGCGCAGCAAACCAGCAGGGAGCCGGCCACCGCGGAGATCCGAGAGATCCAGAACTACGTCAAGGCCGCGTTCGAGGGTCTGGACCTCATCAGCAAACTGCCCATCTGCCTGAAGGTGGTCTCGAAACTCCAGCAGATCCTCGTCGCCGGCACGCGTGGCGACTCCTACGACGCGGGCCGGCTGCGCGAACGACTGGTCTGCATCGGCGACCGCGGCCGCGGAATCGAACAGTCTCGTTTCGTCCCGCCGCCGAACGGCGACATGCTCCGAGACGGGGTGAGCGCATGGGAAAAGTGGATCAACGCCGAGCAGGAGCTGCCAGCACTAGTGAAGCTGGCACTCGGCCACTACCAGTTCGAAACCCTGCACCCGTTCAGCGACGGAAACGGCCGGATCGGACGGCTGATCATCACCTTGCAGCTGATCGAGGAGAAGATCCTCAAGTACCCGGTGCTGAACTTGTCGTCCTGGCTGGAACCGCGCAGGGAGGATTACATCGACCACCTCCTGAACGTCAGCAAGACAGGTGACTTCGATCCCTGGGTGCGGTTCTTCGCCGAAGCTGTCAAAGCCCGCGCATTGGCCGCGGGAAACACGATCGGCAGGCTCACCGCGTTCTCCCAGGAAGTGAGCGACACGATGCGCGGCCTCGGCGCACGAGGCGCCGTCCAGGATCTCGCGGTGACCATCATCGGGTACCCGATGATGACGATTCCCGAGGTGCAGAACAACCTCGGCGTGTCCTACCCGACCGCGAGCAACGCGATCAAAAAACTCGAGGAAGCTGGCTTCCTGCGCGAGATCACCGGCGGGAACTACGGACGCCAGTACATCTGCGACCGAGTGTTCGACGAACTGGCCGAAAACTGACCAGTCAGGCGCCCGCGCCCCCGACGCGCCGGATGATCTTCGCCAGGATTCCCGACACGATCAGCCAGAACACCGCCGCGATGCCGTAGTTCACCAGAACGCGCAGTTTCGCGTCGCTCGGCGTGAACAGGTCCTTGAAGCCGAGCGACAGTCCGTCGGCCCAGCCGCGGACGAACGAGACGATGCCGTTGCCCTGGTTTGCCTCGCCGATGACGAAAATCACGTGCAGCACCAAGACCGCGGCGAACAGCAGTCCGACCCAGCGCACCAGCGATGCGAGGAAGGACACCCCGCGCTCACGAGTGCGCCGCCAGTCCACCGGGGTGCGCTGGGGCCGCGCCTTCGCCTCGGTTTCCTGCGCTTCTTCCGCGTGCTCGCCCATGCCGGGCAGTCTGGCACGTCGTTTCGCGGCCCGCTACCCGCTAGTAACAGGTATCAGCCACCCGACGTAACAGTTCGATCGCGACGGGCGGCTTTCCTTTCGCGGCGTCGGGTGGTTACAGTGACCCCGTGGCGCGTGAACTCCTGCTTCGCTGCCGCGACGGGGCCTGATCTGACCGGCTCCTCGTCGCGGGGCTTTGTGGTGCCGGTCGTCCGCACCGATCCCTTCAGGAGAATTTCCCGCGATGAGCACCGACCCCCGCACCACTAACTCCCGTCTGCGCACGCCCTCTCGTCCCGCGCCCGCCGGACAGCCCTCGTGGAACCCGCAGCGCGGCACGTCCATGCCGGTCCACCGTTACCGCCCCTGGTACGACGTCGTCGAGAACATCGACGTACCCGACCGCACCTGGCCGGACAAGCGCATCGACCGCGCGCCGCTGTGGTGTGCCGTCGACCTGCGCGACGGCAACCAGGCGCTGATCGACCCGATGTCGCCCGCGCGCAAGCGCAAGTTCTTCGACCTGCTGGTCCGCATGGGCTACAAGGAGATCGAGGTCGGCTTCCCGGCCGCGTCGCAGACCGACTTCGACTTCGTCCGCGAGATCATCGAAGAGGGCGCGATCCCGGACGACGTGCACATCCAGGTGCTGACCCAGTGCCGCCCCGAGCTGATCGAGCGCACCTTCCAGGCGCTCGAGGGCGCGCCGCGAGCGATCGTCCACATTTACAACTCGACGTCGATCCTGCAGCGCCGCGTCGTGTTCCGCGAGGAGCGCGAGGGCATCAAGAAGATCGCGACGCAGGCCGCCGAAATGGTCGTCGAGCTGGCGGCGAAGCAGCCGGACACCGACTTCCGCTTCCAGTACTCGCCCGAGTCCTACACCGGCACCGAGCTGTCTTACGCGCTCGAGGTGTGCAACGCCGTCACCGAGATCTGGCAGCCGACGCCGGAGAAGCCGGTGATCCTGAACCTGCCGGCGACCGTCGAGATGGCGACGCCGAACGTCTACGCCGACTCGATCGAGTGGATGAGCCGCAACCTGGAACGCCGCGATTCGGTGATCCTGTCGCTGCACCCGCACAACGACCGCGGCACCGGCATCGCCGCCGCCGAACTGGGCTACCAGGCCGGCGCGGACCGGATCGAGGGCTGCCTGTTCGGCAACGGCGAGCGCACCGGCAACGTCGACCTGGTCGCGCTGGGCATGAACCTCTACAGCCAGGGCATCGACCCGCAGATCGACTTCTCCGACATGGACGAGATCAAGCGGACCGTCGAGTACTGCAACCAGCTGCCGGTCCCGGAACGCTCCCCGTGGGGCGGCGACCTGGTGTTCACCGCCTTCTCCGGCAGCCACCAGGACGCGATCAACAAGGGCCTCGACGCGATGAAGGACGCCGCCGACAAGAAGGGCGTCCCGGTCGACGAGCACCCGTGGGAGGTCCCGTACCTGCCGATCGACCCGAAGGACGTCGGCCGCACCTACGAGGCCGTGATCCGGGTGAACTCGCAGTCCGGCAAGGGCGGCGTCGCCTACATCATGAAGGCCGAGCACCAGCTGGACCTGCCGCGCCGGCTGCAGATGGAGTTCTCGAAGGTCATCCAGGCCTACACCGACACCGAGGGCGGCGAGGTCGACCCGGCCACCATGTGGCGCGCGTTCTCGGCCGAGTACCTGGAGTCGAAGACCCCGCTGGAGCTGATCAAGCAGCGGGTCACCGACAACGGCGGCGGCGAGTACGACCTCGAGGCCACGGTGAAGGTCGAGGGCGACGAGCACGAGATCACCGGCCGCGGCAACGGGCCGATCGCCGCGTTCTTCGACGCACTGTCCACTGTGGGCTACGACCTGCGGCTCCTGGACTACAGCGAGCACACGCTGAGCCCTGGCGACGACTCGCGCGCCGCGTCCTACATCGAATGCGCGATCTCCGACCGCGTGTTCTGGGGCATCGGCGTCGACCCGTCGATCGTCACCGCCTCGCTGCGTGCCGTGGTCAGCGCGGTCAACCGGGCCAACCGCTGACCCGAACCTGATCGTCCCCATGCCACATTGGGTGCGTCACATGCACCCAATGCGGCATTGGGGCGGTTCTGGGCGAGGGAGACGAGGATGCGAGCCGAGCGCCTGGTCGCGCTTCTCTTCACGCTGCACCGCAAACGCGCGGGCACCGTCGGGGAGCTGGCCGGCGAGCTGGGCGTGACCGAGCGGACGCTGCGGCGGGATCTCGCCGCGTTGCGCGAAGCCGGCGTGCCGCTCTGGAGCGAACCCGGGCGGCACGGCGGCATCCGGCTCGTCGATGGCTGGCGTTCGCGGCTCGACGGCCTCACCTCGCGGGAGGCCGTGGCGCTGTTGGCCCTCGACGTGCCGGACGCGCTGGCCGGGCTCGGTCTCGGCACCGCCGTGGCCGCGGCGCACGCGAAAGTGTCCGCGAGCATGCCGAAGCAGCTGCAGGAACAGGCCCGGACGGTCGCCGGGCGGTTTCATCTCGACGCCTCGGCCTGGTTCACCTCTCCGGACGACACGGGCGCGCTGCCCGCGGTCGCGAAGGCGGTGTGGACGCAGCAGCGGCTCGACGTGCGGTACCGGCGGCGCGACAAGGTCACCCGGCGGACGCTCGATCCGCTGGGGCTCGTGCTCAAAGCCGGGGTTTGGTACCTGGTGGCGCGCGTCGACGCCGACCTGCGGACGTATCGCGTCTCCCGGCTGACGGCGGTCGCCGAAACCGGGGAAACCTTTGCCCGGCCGGAGGAATTCTCGCTCGCTGACTGGTGGCGCGCGTCGTCGGCGGAGTTCGAGAAGATGCCGCTGCCGTTGAAGGTGACGGCTCGGCTCGACCGGTCCGCGGCGGGGGCGTTGCGGCGGGTTTTCGGGCCCGAGCACGTGAACGAGGTACTGGTGTCGCTCGGCCCGAAGGACGCCGACGGGTGGGCCGAGGCCGAGTTCGCCATGGAGGGCAAGGAAGTCGCCGTCGGACAGCTGGTTTCCCTCGGCCCCGGCGTCGAGGTGCTCACCCCGCCGGAGATCCGCGCCGCGGTCGCGGAATTCGGTCAAGCGCTGGCTGAGCGCAACAAGGATCAGCGGTAGCCGCTGGCGTCGGCGGGCTTTCCGGGTTCCTGCACCTCCTCGATGTACCGCCACGCGTCCGGACGGCTGCCGTCCACGTCGTCGATCTCGTAGACCTTCGCCAGCTGACCGCTGGAAACGGTCTGTCCGGTCCACCGGTGCCGGTCCGCGTCGGCGGCGAGCGCGACGACCGTGCGGCCGGAGAAGGTCGGCGATTCCGAGATCACGAAGTGCGGCTCACGGGCGGTCGCGTCGCGCCAGTTTTCCTCGGTGACCTCGAAAATCTCCAGCATCGCCTCCGAACGCAGCCACCCCGGCGTGAACGCGATCGCGGTGCACTCGTGCTTTTTGAGTTCAGCCGCCTCGCCGACCGCCAAGACGTTGATCGCCGCCTTCGCCAGGTAGTACGGCAGCGACGTGCCCTCGCGGTACTTCTGGTTGTACTCGGCGGTGCCGTCGGTCAGTTCGATCACCAGCCCGCCCGGACGCCGGATGACCAGCGGAAACAGGTGGTGGCTGGTGATCAGGTGGGCGTCGAGAGACAGCCGCATCATCCGCAGGCTGGCGTCCAGCGAGTGCTCCCAGACCGGTTTGCCCCATTCCAGGTAACGGTCGCCGCCCCAGATGCCGTCGACCAGGATGTCGAGGCCGCCGTGCTCGGCGTCGATCCGCTTGGCGAGCGCGGCGACCTCGTCGCTCACCAGGTGGTCGACCCGCAGCGCGGTTCCCTTGCCGCCCGCGGCTTCGATCCGCTCCAGAGTGTCCTCGATGGTCTCCGGACGGTCCACTTCGGACCGTCCGGCCCGCGTCGTGCGGCCGGTGACGTACACGTACGCCCCGGCCCGGCCCAGCTCGACCGCGATCGCCCGGCTCGCCCCGCGCGTGCCGCCCGCCACGAGCGCGACCTTGCCCGCCAGTTCCCCGCTCATTCCGTTCGTCCTCTTCTCTCTCGGTGAACCACCAGCGTGCGCGCGAACCCTGACATCCTCTGTCCGGGTTCCGGAAATCTGTGTCCTGGCTGTGCCTTGCTGTGAAGAGCCGGTGATTGGGACTCATCGGCGTCGACGAAGCGGTTAATGGAGATATGGACGCTACGACGGCTGGGCTGGTGGTGCTGTTCGTCGTCTCGCTGGTGCCGGTGTTGCCCACCGAGGTGACTCTGCTCGGCATGGGCGTGGCAGCCGCGCAGCACGGGACCTCGCTTGCCGTCGTGATCGCAGTCGCCAGCTTCGGCTGCCTGCTGTCCGACCAGGCGTTGTACGCACTCGGGCGGTTCGGCGGGGCTCGCGTACTGGCCCGGCTGGGCCGTCGGCGCAAACTGGCCGCCGGGCTGACCTGGCTCGACGGACGCTTGCAACGGCATCCGCGACCGGTTCTGGTGGTCGCGCGATGGCTGCCTTCCGGCGGCACGATCGGCGCGCTGCTGGCCGGCTCGTTGCGATGGCGGTTCACCGAGTTCCTGACCGCGTCCGCGGTCGGCGTGCTGCTGTGGACGTCGTACGTCGCGTTCCTCGGCTACGCCGGCGGGCAACTGGTCGCCGAGCCGGGCCTGAGCCTCGCGCTGTCGCTGACCATCGCGGTGCTGCTGGGCTCGGCGATCACTATCGGGATTCGACGGCACGCAGCGCCGAGTACAGCGCCTTGATCAGCGGTTCGTTCTCCGGCGCGGCCGCGGCGGGGAACGGGATCCGGCGGCGGGTGTAGCCGTACGCGACGCCATTGCGCGGGTCGGCGAACGCCTGCTGGCCACCCGCGCCGCTGTGTCCGAAGCTGCCCTGGCCCAACTCGGGGTAGTACTCGCTGGTGGCGTGGAATCCGACGCCGAACGCCTTGTGCTGATGCAACACCACGTCGTCGCCGGTGGACTGGATTTGCGCGAACTCGGCGGCGGTTTCCGGCTTCAGCAGCGGCGGTTCGCCGTCCAGCGGACTGATCGCGGCGGCGTACATCCGGGCCAACCCACGGGCCGAGGCGACGCCGCCGAACGAGGCCGGGCCGAGCCGCCGGACCTCCGGGAGATTCGGCAGTTCCCAGACCTCCGGGCCGTCCGGATGGTGCCGGTTGAACGCGATCCCGTTCAGGCTGTTGGCGGCGGGCGGGGCGATCTGCCGCTCGGGGGTCAGGATCATCGGCTCCGCACTGGCGAATCGCGGTTCCAGTTCGGCGGGGAGGCCGAGGTAGAAGTCCACTGCGTACGGATCGCGGATCCGTGCGGCGAAGTGTTCCTGAATGGTGCGGCCGGTCGCCCGCAGCACGACCTCGCCGCTGAGCGCGCCGATGACCAGCGCGTGGTAGCCGAACGCGGTTCCCGGTCGCCAGAACGGGCGCTGGCGGGCCAGGCGTTCCGCGACGATCCGGTCGTCCGCGAGTTCCGCGCGGGAGAATCCTTCGTCGGCGCCGACCAGTCCGGCTCGGTGCGCCAGGAGTTCCCTGAGCGTGACGTCGGCCGAGAACTCCGGCCAGTAGTGGCGCACCCGCTGGTCAAGGTCCAGCACCCCGTCCTGGACCAGCAGCGCGACGACCAGATGCGCCGCGCCTTTCGTCGCGGAGTAAGCGCCAAGCAGGCAGTCCCCGTCGACGCCGGTCCACAAGTCGACTACTCGCTCGCCGCGGTGATACGCCACCAGCTGGGCAGCTCCGTCGGCAACCGCCGCGAACGTGTCCCGCACCTGTTCGAAACCGGGCCGCACGGTGCCCTCGATGTTTTCCATGCCACGACCGTACTCCTGTTTGTAACCATTGGTCACTAACTCTGTCTCGGTAGAGTCCGCAGCTATGACCCGACCGCGGCCCGGCCGCCCCGCGCAGCTCGATCGCGAGCGGATCGTCGACGCGGCGTTGTCCACGGGAAACCTCGACACCTTGACCATGCGCGAGCTGGCGACGCGGCTGGGCGTGACGCATGGCGCGCTCTACCGCTGGGTCGCCACCCGGGACGCGCTGTTCGATCTGATCAGCGAGGTGGTGCTGGAGCGGGTACTTCCCGAGGAAGGACCGCCACGCCGGTCTTGGCGGCCGTGGCTCGCCCAGGTCGCGTGGGCGATGCACGACCAGTTCCTCGCGGTGCCCGGTTACGCGACCCGGTTGTCCCGGCCGCACCGGCACAACGCGGATTCGTTCGGCAGGCTGCGCTCGCAGGTGGTCGCCGCGTTCACCAACGCCGGGGTGTCGCCGGAACTGGCCGAGCAGAGCTGGTACATCTTCATCACGTGCACGGTCAGCTGGCTCGCCGTACGGGAAAACCCGCTCGATCTCGGGCCGGACGCGCCGCGGTTTGAGCTGTTTCTCGACACGTTGCTGCGTGGGCTTCCTGCCCGGGAACCCGGTTAGGTCGTCAACGCGGCGACCTCGGCACGCAACTCATCGATCACAGTCGCGACCGCCGGACGGTTCACCGCACCGGTACGGCACACCACTTCCACCAACCGCGCCGCCCGGATTCCCGCCAGCGGACGGCCGACCAATCCACTGCCGCGTCGAGTGTCCATTGTGTACCTAGGCATCAACGCGATCCCGTGTCCGGCCGCGACAAGCCGTTCGGTGATGCGGAAATCGTTGATGCGCTGGACGATCTGCGGCCGCACGCCGGTGCGCACGGTCAGCGAGCGCAGGACGTCGTCGACCGGGAAGCCGTGGTCCACCGAGATCCAGCGTTCGTCGGCGAGATCGGCGAGTTCGACCCGGCGGCGGCGGGCGAGCCGGTGATCGGCGGGCAGTGCGACGTCCAGCGGTTCGCGCAGCAGCGGGACGACGTCGAGGCGTTCGGTGTCGAATTCGGGCGCGTGCTCGTCTCGGTGGGCGACGACGACGTCGTAGTCGGCGACCAGGCCCGGGACCTGCGGCGGGACCATGTCGACGTCGCGGACGTCGACGTCGAGGTTTTCGTACTGGTCGATGCGGCGCAGCAGACCGGGCAGGAGCATCAGGCCCGCGGACTGAAAGATCGCGATCCGCACCCGTCCGCGCGGGGCGCTGCGGTAGGTGGCCAGTTCCGCTTCGGCCCGGTCCAGCGCGGCCAGCACGTCGTCGGCGCGGGCTACCAGCGCGCGGCCCGCGTCGGTGAGCCGCAGCCCGCGGCCGGCCGGTTCGGTGAGGGCGATGCCGACCTCCGCCTGCAACGCGCGCAACTGCTGGGATATCGCCGACGGGGTGCAGTGCAACGCTCGAGCGGCGGCGGTGACGCTGCCCCGATCGGCGAATTCGCGCAGCGTCCGGAGCCTGCCCAAGTCCATCCGCGCAGTGTATGTGAAGCAGCGCTACACAGTCGGTGCAGTTTTTCTCGCTGGTGCTTCAAGGTTTGCCTAGGCAGAGTGGCGGCATGGCCATCCGGGACCGTCTGCTCGCTGTGTTCGTCGCCGTCTTGTGGGGTCTGAATTTCATTGCGATCCACGCCACACTCGGCCAATTCCCGCCGATGTTCGCGGGCGCGCTGCGGTTTCTGCTGATCGCGATTCCGACGATGGTCCTGGTGCCGCGGCCGCGCGTGAAGCTGCGCTACCTCCTCGGCTACGGGCTCGGGTTCGGCACCGGACAGTTCGCGTTCCTGTTCGTCGCGATGCACCTGGGCATGCCGACTGGGCTGGCGTCGCTGGTGCTGCAGGCGTCCGCGCCGTTCACCGTGCTGCTGGGCGCGGTGCTGCTGCGGGAACGCGTCTCCGGACGGCAGCTGGCCGGGATCCTGCTCGCGGTGGCGGGCATGACCGCGATCGCCTGGCAGCAGTCCGCCCACGCCGCGCTGGTGCCGGTGCTGCTGACCCTGCTGGCCGCGCTGAGCTGGGCGATCGGCAACCTGAGCATGCGCCGCGCGGAGCCGGACAACCCGCTGCACCTGACGCTGTGGATGTCGGTGGTGCCGCCGCTGCCGATGCTGGCGCTGTCGAGCATCTTCGAAGGCCCGGCCGCGGCGTGGCACTCGCTGGCGACGCTCGGCACCAAGACCGGCCTGATCGGCATCGCGGGCCTGGCGTACGTCGTCATCTTCGGGACGGTCGTGGGCTCCGGCATCTGGACCACGCTGATGCGCCGCAACCCGGCGGGCGTGGTCGCGCCGTTCTCGCTGCTCGTGCCGGTGGTCGGGTTGACGGCGTCGTTCTTCATCCTCGGCGAGGTGCCGACGGTACTGACCCTGGTCGCCGCAGCGGTGGTGATCGGCGGGGTTTTGCTGGGCTCGCTGCGGAAGAAGCCCGCGGTCACACCGGAGGAACTGCTGCCGGTGTAAGGGTCACCGGCTGGGACGCTGCCGCACCAGTTCGGGCACCCGGTCGTACGCCTTCAGCTCGCCGGCCAGCTCCGGGACCAGATAGCCGAGCACCCGCAGGATCGTCTCGTGGTCCTTCCACAGATGCCGGTGATGAATCGGCTCGTGATGCATGATCCGGTTGCGGAACAGCAGAACGGTGCGCAAATCCGTGTGCAGATCACGCCGTTTGCCGCGGTAGAAGGCGAACGTGCGGTGCAGGTGCGGGACCCACAGCGTCCGGTCGTAGGCACTGCTGAGCGTGGACACCCAGAACCCGAGCGACAGGTTGGCCACGAGGTCATCGGGCGTCTGCGGCCGTCCGCGCACGGTCAGCTTGCGCCGGGCCTCTGCCAGCTTGCCGACGCCGTCGGGGCGCAGCGGGGCGACCTGCCACCAGTCTTCCCGGTCGAACGCCATCGCCAGCGTGCGGTGCAGGCCGTTCCGCAGCGCGAGCTCCAGGCAATGCAGCGACGGGTAGAACGCCGCGGAAACCTCTACGTTCCACCAGTACAACGCACAAGCCCGAGCGAGATCGCCTTCCGCCTTCGCGAGATACGGCGCGAACCTCGGGGTCGACAAACCTTCCCTGATCCACCCCGGCTCCCCCGGCATCAGCTGCCCCTCCCCGTTTCTTGCCCCTCTCGGGCGGAGGGGATGTGCTAGTATGGCGCAGTACGCCCCGGGTCGCCTCTGCTTTCGCATGCCGCTCGGGGCATCGCTTATTTCCGGGCCGGGGAACAGAAAACCCCCGGCACGTCCGAAGACCTGCCGGGGGAATCCCGTCAGCCGGTTCAGGCGACCGCGTCGTTCTTCTCCTCCGACGACGCGGACGAGGCCGATCCCGCCGCGTGGCGGGCCATGCGCTTCTTCAGCACCAGCGTCACCACGATGCCGATCACCAGCGCCGCGCCGAGGCCTGCCCACTGGAAGCCCTTCAGCCACTTGTCGGCGACCACGCCGAGGTAGTAGATGAGCGCCGTCGTCCCGCCCGCCCAGACGATGCCGCCCAGTGCGTTCGCGATCAGGAAGCGCGGGTAGTGCATGTTCAGCGACCCGGCGAGCGGGCCGGCCAGGATGCGCAGCACCGCGACGAACCGGCCGAAGAACACGGCCCACATGCCGCGTTTGTGGAACATCTTTTCGGCGCTCGCGATGTGGTCGGGGCCGAAATGTTTCGGGAACTTCCGGCCGGCCCAGGCGAAGAGCCGTTTGCCGCCCTTCTTGCCGATCAGGTACCCGATGCTGTCGCCGATGATCGCGCCCGCCGACGCCAGCACGCCGATCCACAGCGGGTTCAGCCCGCTGTGCGACGACGCCAGCAGCGCAGCGCTCACCAGCACGATCTCCCCCGGCAGCGGGATGCCCAGGCTTTCGACCATCACCACCAAGCCCACCAACAGGTAGACCGAGAGCGGAGGGATCGCCTCCAGCACGTGGTCGATGTTCACTGCCAACCCCCTTGTGATTCGTGCCTGGTCTCCGCAGAGTACCCAGCTGACGAGCGTTCTCGCGTCCGCCTGGAGTCGGGGGTGGGGTCCGTCTTCAGGCAGGGGTTTTTCAGGGTTTTTCCGACATAACACGCAAAGCGCGCGATTCGAAGTACTCGCGTTCCGGCAGGCTCAAGGTGCGCTGGGCGGCCCGGAGGTAGCAGTCGCGGGCGCCTTGCGCGTCGCCGGACCGTTCGAGGAGATCGGCGCGGACCACGTCGGCGCGGTAGTGGTCCAGGTGCTCGGACGCGTCCAGTTCGGCCAGCGCGACCGCGGGGCCTTCGACGCGGGCGAGCGCGACCAGGCGGTTGAGGGTGACCATCGGGCCGGGCGCGAGCTGCCGCAGGAGGTCGTACAGCATCAGGATCTGCGGCCACTCGGTGTCGTCGGCGGTCGGGGCTTCGTCGTGCACGGCGGCGATCGCGGCTTGCAGCTGGTACGGGCCGACGGGGGTGTTCGCCAGCGCGTGTTCGATGAGTGCGCTGCCTTCGGCGATCGCGGACGCGTCCCAGAGCGAACGGTCTTGTTCGGCCAGCGGCACGGGCACGCCGTCCTGGCCGGTGCGGGCGGGACGGCGGGCGTCAGTGAGCAGCATGAGGGCGAGCAGACCGGCGACCTCGCCGTCAGCAGGCAGCAGCGCGTGCAGTTGCCGGGCGAGCCGGATGGCCTCGGCGGTCAGTTCGACGCGGTTCACCTCGCTGCCGGAGCTGGCGGTGTGGCCCTCGGTGAACACCAGATACAGCACCTGCAGTACCGCGGCGACGCGTTCCGGCAGCTCGTCCCGGGGCGGCAGGGCGAAATCCGCACCGCGCAGCTTCTGTTTCGCGCGGCTGATCCGCTGACCGATCGTCGGCTCCGGAACCAGGTACGCGCGCGCAATCTCGGCGGTGGTCAGGCCGCCGACGGCACGCAACGTGAGCGCCACCTGCGACGGACGGGTCAGCGCGGGATGGCAGCAGAGCAACAGCAGGGTGAGGGTGTCGTCTTGCTGCGGCACGAGTTCGAAGGACGGCGGTTCCAGCGCGGCCACCGTCTCCTCGCGGCGGATCCGCGCGGCTTCGTTGCGCCACATCTCGATCCGCCGCCGCGAAGCGGTCGTGATGAGCCAGGCCTTCGGATTGTCCGGGACCCCGTCCTTCGGCCACTGCACGGCGGCGGCGAGCAGGGCCTCCTGCACGGCGTCCTCGCATTTGCCGAAATCGCCGTAGCGGCGCACGAGCGCGGTCAGGACCTGCGGGATGAGGTCGCGCAGGAGGCCGTCGATCACAGCTCGAAGTCCACGTCGCCGGTCAGCCCCATCACAGGCCGCACCTCGATCGTCGCGAACGGCGCCTCCGGGATCCGCGCGGCGATCTCCAGCGCACGGGCCTCCGAATCGCATTCCAGCAGGTAGAACCCGGCGAGCTGTTCCTTGATCTCGGCGAACGGGCCGTCGGTGGTGCTCACGCCGTCAGTGCTCACGCGGACCTGCTTCGTCAGCTCGGGCGCGGCCAGCCGCTCGGACACGATCCGCTCGCCGGTGCCCGCCAGCTCCTCGTGGAACCGCTGGTAGGCCCGCAGGCCCTCGGCCTTCTGCTCGTCGCTCATCCCCGCCCAGGCCGCGCGCGACGCCGGGTTGCCGTAGATCAGGACCAGATACTTCATCGGGAGCCTCCTCGAAAAGTTTTTCCACCCCAGATGTCGAAGCCGGACCCGCGGCTTCGACGTCCCGGACGAACACCGAGTCCGGGAAAAGGAGACCACAAAATGTCCGAAAACGAGATCCGCGACCTGCTGGCCGAGCGCACCGCCGCGATGCACGCGAAGGACCCGAAGCGAGTCGTCGCGAGCTACACCGAGAAGGCGGTCAAATTCGACCTCGCCCCGCCGCTGCGCACGACCCGCGCTTCCGCGGAGCACGTCGCGCAGTGGATGAGCACCTTCGACGGGCCGATTTCCTACACGTACCACGACGAGGAGATCACGGTGTCCGGCGATCTGGCGGTGGTGGCGGCGCTGACGAAGCTGACCGCGACGCCGCAGGGCCACAACGAATCGTTCACGCTCTGGTTCCGCACCACGTTCGCCTTGCGACGCAACGGAAACGGCTGGCTGATCGCGCACGAGCACAACTCGACGCCGTTCCACATGGACGGTTCGTTCCGCGCTGCCGTCGACCTCCAGCCCTGAAAGCCCTGAAAAGCCGTGAAGGACTCCTTGAGGGAATCAGATTCCCTCAAGGAGTCCTTCACGGACGGTCAGAGGATCTCGGCGGCCGAACCGACGTCCGGCGGGCCGAGGTCCGGGTTCAGCGCTCCGGCGTCGACCAGTTCCACCTCGACCTTGTGCGGCTGGATCCGCCCGTCGCGGATGTCCTCCGCGTAGTGGCAGGCCACCCGGTGTCCGGCTCCGATCTCGCGCAATTGCGGGCGATCGGTGTCGCACAGGCTTTCCTGCTTCCACGGGCACCGCGTGTGGAAGCGGCAGCCCGACGGCGGGTTGGCGGGCGACGGGAGGTCGCCGGCGAGCAGGATTTGCTCGCGGCTGTCCTCCACCACCGGGTCCGGCACCGGGATCGCCGACAGCAGCGCGCGCGTGTACGGGTGCAGCGGGTTTTGGTACAGCTCCTCCGACGTCGTTTCCTCGACCAGCGCGCCGAGGTACATCACGCCGATCCGGTCGGAGATGTGCCGGACCACCGCGAGGTCGTGCGCGATCACCACGTAGGTGAGACCGAGCTCGTCCTGGAGGTCCTCCAGCAGGTTCACCACCTGCGCCTGCACCGAAACGTCCAGCGCGGACACCGGTTCGTCGGCGACGATCAGGTCCGGCTCCACCGACAGCGCCCGCGCGATGCCGATGCGCTGGCGCTGGCCGCCGGAGAACTCGTGCGGGTACTTCCGCAGCGACGACTCCGGAAGGCCGACCGCGCTCAGCAGTTCGCGCAGCCGCTTCGCGGTCGATTCCTTGTCCTTGTCGAGGCCGTGCGCGCGCATGCCCTCGACGAGGATCGATTCGACCGACTGGCGCGGGTCCAGGCTCGACATCGGGTCCTGGAACACCATCTGCATCCGCCGCCGCGCCTTGCGCAGCTGCTCGCCCTTGAGCTGGGCGACGTCGGTGCCGTCGAACACGACCTTGCCGTCGGTCGGTTCGTTGAGCCGCAGGATCGCGCGGCCGAGCGTCGACTTGCCGCAGCCGGATTCGCCGACCAGGCCGTAGGTTTCGCCGCGGCGGATCGACAGGTCAACCCCGTCGACCGCGAACACGTGGCCCACCGTGCGGTCCACGACGATGCCGCGTTTGATCGGGAAGTGCACCTTGAGGCCGGTGACCTCGAGCAGCACCTCGTCGGTGTTCGCCACCGTCATCGGGTTCCTCCTCCTGCCGCCACGGCGGGTTGCACCGGGTTGTGGCAGCGCAGCAAGCCGTTCCGGTCGGGAACCAGCTCCGGCGAATTCTCCAGGCAGGCCTGGATCGCGTTCGGGCAGCGCGGCGCGAAGGCACAGCCGCCGTCCCACGGGATGTTGTCGGCCACCGAACCGCGGATCGGCACCAGCTTCTCGCCGCGGCCCTCGTCGAGCCGCGGGATCGAGGCCAGCAGGCCGTGCGTGTACGGATGCCGCGGCTGCGCGAACAGCGAATGCCGCTCCTGGCGCTCCACGATCCGGCCGCCGTAGAGCACGTTGACCTCGTCGCAGAGCCCGGCGACGACGCCGAGGTCGTGCGTGATCATCACCAGCGCGGTCCCGGTGTCCTGCACCAGTTCCCGCAGCAGGGCGAGGATCTGCGCCTGGATCGTCACGTCGAGCGCGGTGGTCGGCTCGTCCGCGATGAGCAGCCGAGGACGGCACGCCAGCGCGATCGCGATCAGCGCGCGCTGGCGCATCCCGCCGGAAAGCTGGTGCGGGTACTCGGAAAGCCGCCGCGTCGGGTCGGGAATGCCGACCTTGTCGAGCAGTTCCGCCGCTTCGATCCGCGCCTTCTTGCGCGGCATGTCGCGGTGGCGCTCCAGCACCTCGGTGATCTGCAGCCCGATCGGGATGACCGGGTTCAGCGAGGACAGCGGGTCCTGGAACACCATGCCGAGATCGCGGCCGCGCCGGTCGCGCATTTCGCGGTCGGACAGGGTCAGCAGATCGGTGCCCTCGAAGCGCACCGAACCGCTGACGGTGTTGCCGCGCTTGGCGAGCAGCCGCATGATCGCGAGCGAGGTCACCGACTTGCCGCAGCCGGACTCGCCGACCAGCCCGACCGTCTGGCCGGGTTCGACGTCGAAACTCACGCCGTCGACCGCGGTGAACGGACGCTCGCCGCGGCGCTGGAACACGACCTTCAGGTCGCGGACTTCGAGAAGTGCCACGGGGTCACCGCCGGTTCTTCGGGTCGAGGGCTTCGCGGAGGGACTCGCCGAGCAGCGTGAACCCGAGCGCCACGATGATGATCGCGATCGCCGGGTAGTAGGCCAGCTCGGGCCGGATGTCGAGGAAGTGCTGGGAAGCGTTGCCCAGCATCAATCCCCACTCCGCGCGGGTCGGGTCCGGGTCGCCGAGACCGAGGAACGACAGTGCCGCGGCCTCCAGGATCGCGGTCGCCAGGGTCAGCGTCGCCTGCACGATCACCGGGCCGAGCGAGTTCGGCAGCATGTGCCGGAACACGACGGTCGTCCGCTTCACGCCGAGCGACGTCGCCGCCAGCACGTGGTCCGCCTCGCGCTGGGCGAGCATCGAACCGCGCAGCAGCCGGGCGAAGATCGGCACGCCGATGATCGACACCGCGATGATCACCGTCCACTGGCTCGGCTTCGCGAACAGCGCCGCGATCGAAATCGCCAGCAGCAGCGAGGGAAACGCCAGCAGCACGTCGACGATGCGCATGAGGACGGTGTCGACCCAGCCGCCGAACGCGCCCGCGAGCCCGCCGATGAGCGCGCCGAGCAGCACGCCGATCACCGTGGCGAGCACGCCGACCAGCAGCGTCTGCTGTGCGCCGATCAGCAGCCGGGACAGGAAGTCGCGGCCGAAGTCGTCGACGCCGAGCGGGAAACCGGGCTGTGCGCCCGGAATGATGCCCCGGCCGAGGATGACCTTGTCCTGCAGGTACCGGACCTGTGGGTCCTTCGGCGCGAGCAGCGGCGCGAAAATCGCCAGCAGCAGGAACAGCAGGGTGATCACGCCGCCGACGATCGCCACCGGGCTGCGCAGCATCCGGCGCAGTGCCTCGGCGCCGAGACTGCGCCCGCCCGCCGAAGCCGCGGCGAGCTTGTCGATCGGCTCTTTCTTCTTGTTCAGCAGAGTGTTCACCGCACACGCACCCTCGGGTCGATGAGCCCGTAGGAAATATCCACGAGCATGTTCACGAGCACGTAGACCAGTGCCCCGAGAAGCAGCAGCGCCTGCAGCCGCGGGTAGTCCCGCTTGTCGATCCCTTCGGCGAGAAGGAATCCGAGGCCGCGGAAGTTGAACACTCGCTCGGTCAGCACGGCGCCGCCGAGCAGCGCGCCGGTCTGCAGGCCGATCGTGGTGATCACCGGCAGCAAAGCATTGCGCAGCACGTGCCGCTGGCGGACCACGGGCTGGGTGAGGCCCTTGGAGTTCGCGGTGCGGATGAAGTCCTCGTTGAACACGTCGAGCACCGACGCGCGGGTGATCCGGGTGATCACCGCGAGCGGAATCGTGGCGAGCGCGAGCGCGGGAAGAATGAGGTGCTTGATCGCGTCCCACACCGCGTCCCATTCGCCGGTCATCATTCCGTCGAGAATGGCGAAATGCGTGACGACGGTGGCGTCGATGCCCGGTGCCTGCCTGCCCTGCGACGGCAAGCCGAGCGGCGTGGAAAGCAGGTCCTGCATCATGTAGCCGAGGAAGAAGATCGGCACCGCCACGCCGACCAGGGTCAGCACGATGATGACGTTGTCGACGATCTGGCCGCGGAACCGGGCGGCGAGATAGCCGAACGAGATGCCGAACAGCACCGCGATCAGCATCGCCGTGATGCCCAGTTCGATGGTGGCCGGGAGGAATGTGCCGATCTCCGACATCACCGGCCGGGACGACACGAGCGAATTGCCGAAATCACCGGTGACCGCGCGACCGAGGAATTTGAAGTACTGCACGAAAATCGGCTGGTCGAGGCCGAGCACGTGGTTGAGGTTCGCCAGTTTTTCCGGTGTCGCCTTGTCCCCGAGGAGAGCCGACGCGGGCCCGCCGGGAAGTGAGCGCAACCAGGCGAACACCAGGATGGACAGGATGAGGAGCGTCGGGATCGCTTGTAGCAGCCGACGCACGAGAAAACGGAGCACGAGTAGTCCTTTGTGTACAGCCCGGGAACGAGGCCAAGGGCAGGCGCGGTAGCACCTGCCCTTGGCCTGGCTGCTCAGTGGAGCACGTCAGCCGACAGTGACGTTGTCAAAGCGTTCGTCGGTGAGCGGGCTGGCCACCACGCCCTTGATCTTCGGGCCGACCACGATCGCCGGCGTCGGGTAGGCGATCGGGATGGCGGGCAGGTATTCCATGATCTTCTTGTTGGCTTCCTGGTACGCCTTGGTGTGCGCGTCGCCCGAGGGCGCCGCGTCCGCGTCGGCGAGCGCCTTGAAGATGCCCTGGTTGTTCTGGTCGGTGAGGCCGAACTCCGGCTTCGGGCGGCCGAAGAAGGTGCCGACGAAGTTGCCCGCGTCGTTGTAGTCACCGGTCCAGCCCAGCAGGTGGATGTCCTGCTTGCCGTTCTGCTGCACGTCGTCCTTGTACCCGCCGTTCCACGACTCGGCGACCGGCTGCACGTTGATGCCGATGGCCTTCAGGTCCTCGGAGATCGCGGTGTAGGTGTCGGCCGGGTTCGGCATGTAGGGCCGGGTGACCTCGGTCGGGTAGTAGAACTTCAGAGTCATGCCCTCGGCGCCTGCTTCTTTCAGCAACGCCTTGGCCTTTTCCTTGTCGTACGGGTACTTGGTCACGTCGTCGGTGTAGCCGGAGATCGCCTTCGGCACGAACTCGGTCGCGACCTCGGAACCCTCGGCCAGCTTGGAGCGCACGAACTGCTCGCGGTTGATGCCGTAGGCCAGCGCCTGGCGGACCTTGGGGTTCTGCAGCTTCGCGCCGTTGGGGCCGGCCTGGTTGATGCCGAGGTAGAGCACGTTGAACGACGGGCGGATCAGCACCTGCTCGCCGTCGTTGCGCAGAAGGCCGTAGTCGGCGGGAGCCGGGAAGTCGTAGCCGTTGATGTCGCCGGCCTTGAGCGCCTGCTTGCGGGCGTTCTCGTCCGGGATCACCTTGAACACGAGCTTGTCCAGCTTGGCAGGCTGCGGCATCGTGCTGGTCTCGTTGCGCACCAAGGTGATCTGGCCGTTGCCCTGGTCCCAGCTCTCGAACTTGAACGGGCCGGTGCCGGTCGGGTGCTTGTAGCCGTACTCCGGATACGTGATCGACGTGCCGGAGCCGGTGACCTTGTCCGCGTTGTACTTCTGCAGCGCGGTGGGGCTCTGGATCGCGAACGACGGCAGGGTGAACGCGGCCGGGAAGGCGCCCTTCGCGCGGGTCAGGTTCAGGACCGCGGTGTGGTCGTCCTTCGCCTCGCAGCTCTGGTAGACCGGCTGGCCCTTGGTCGTGCCCTCGTTGTTCTTGAAGCCCTCGAAGACGTCGCCGTAGTAGATCATCTGGCTCTGGGCGGTGGCGCCCTTCATGTTGTACCAGCGATCGAAGTTGAAGCAGACGGCCTTCGCGTCGAACGCGGTGCCGTCGCTGAACTTCACGCCCTGCTTGAGGTCGAAGGTCCAGGTCTTGCCGTCGTTGCTCGGCGTCCACTTCGTGGCGAGCGACGGGGCCAGGTCCGCGGTGCCCGGCTTGTTCTGGATCAGCGTGTCCAGCATCTGCCGGGTGATCCGGAACGTCTCGCCCTCGTCGTTGAAGATCGGGTCGAACATCTTCGGGTTGCCGGTGTTGCCGAAGACCATGGTGCCCCCGGACCCACCGCCTCCGGACTCGTCGCGCTTCGATTCCGCGCACGCGGACAGCGAGACTGCGAGCGCGCCCGCGAGCCCGATCAGAGCTGCCCGGCGTGTTCGGGTCAGCCGCAATTGCTGCATCTGGCACCCCTTGGGAATGTTCGGTGTCTCGAAAGCACCGTCGGCGGTCAGTTCGGGAAGACCAATGCGATCGGTGTGTTCGGTGACACTAGCGGGAACTCGGCCCCCGCTTAAGCACGTGAGGTTACGATCGCGCTACGTAAGGCCCAAATTGAGCGCAACGTGTCGGCAATTGTGTGCACAGCGTAGCGAAAACTGCCGGTTTGGTACGTTGAGTGGCGGTTTGCTCACCCGGTTGGCCTAGCGGTCCGGGTTGTCCGTTCCGGGTGCCGTGGATGTTCCGGAATCTCTCCGGCCGGCCTGGAGAGTTGCCCGCGAAGGCCGCCGAATCGGCCCGAATGCACTCGTGTCCGCCGTGCTCGCGCATTCCGCGCAATAGCCATTTCGCCTGCCGCAAACCGATGTCGAGCCGGGATTCCGGTTGTTCAGACCAGCTGGTCGGCGGCCTCCCGGGTGCCGTCGACGGCGAACCAGCCGCGCTCGAACAACTGCCAGCGGCGCAGTTCGGCCCGTGCGGGCTCGCCGTCCCGGGCGACTGCCCTGGACAACCGTTCAGCCTCGGTGCCGCCCTCGACCCAGCACAGCCACGACAACCGGGACCGCACCGCGCGGCGTCCGCTCGACACGCCTTCCAGCACCAGCACCTCAGGCACCTCGACGCGCACCAGCTCGCCCGGCCGCGGAGTGCCAGAGGTCCAGTCCATCCGCCGGTACTCGCCGGGCAGGCCCTGTGCCAGCGGCGTCAGCACTCCGTCTTCCAGCTGCGGCCACCACGCGACGGGATCGTCCCAGGTGGCGAAGGCGTCCGTGCTGACCAATGCGGCACGCGAACCGAGACCCTCGACCGTCTCGGCGGCGAGAGTGGATTTCCCGGCTCCGGACGGACCGTCGACGGCGAGCACCCGAACGCCGCCGAGCCGGGGCGGGGCGGCGAGCAGCGCGGAGATCAGGGAACGCGTGCCGGCCTCGCTTCGGGCAGGCCGTCCACGGTGTCCGGCGCGGTCGTGCGTTTCTCCAGTTCGGCGATGCGTGCTTCGAGCTCGCGCTGGGTGTCTTCCAGTTCGCAGCGCAGCAAGGCGGTCTCCTCGACCGAGGTCCGTACCTCTTCCTCCAGGTGCCCGACCTCGGTCGAAAGCTGCAGCGAAACCATCGCGAGGACCACTCCGGACAGGAAGAAGACGAAGTTCGACGGGGTCTCCACGCCCGTCAGGTGCGCCACGAAGTTCGCCACCGCGGGCACCACGGCGAGGATCACGACCCCGATGGCCACCACGAGCCAGATGCCAGCGTACTTCTCGCGCAGTTTGCGCCGCCGCATCATCTCGATGACGACGAACAGCACGAGACACGCGATGACGATGCTCAGCACCCGCCAGCCTGCCATGGAGGGCCTCCTTACACGGCGTCGGAAGAATCGACGGAGGGACGGCGGCGGACCAGGGCGAGCAGCAGCGCCAGCCCCGCGCGGCCCAGGTACACGGCGGATTTCACCGGCGAATGGCTCGGCGTGCCGCCCGCCCGCTCCCGCATCAGGACCGGGGTTTCCGCGATCGCGAGCTTCGCCCGGATCGCCAGCATGAGCGCCTCGACCGTGTCGCCGAGGTATTCGGCCGGGTAGCCGGCGGCGAACAGCCGGATCGCGCGCGGTCCCATCGCCTTGAACCCGGACGTGACGTCGGTGAGCCTGGTCCCGGCCAGCTTGCTGAACACCAGCGACAGCACGGCCATCGCGTACTTGCGCGGACCGACGGCCCGGTACGAACCCTTGCCCGCGAACCGGGAGCCGATCGCGAGGTCGGCTCCCTCGTCGAGCAGCCGCAGCAACGCGCCGACCTCGGCCGGATCGTGCTGTCCGTCGGCGTCGACCTGGACCACGGTGTCGTACCCGCGCGAGACGGCGTAACGGAATCCGGTGCGCATCGCGCCGCCGACGCCGAGGTTCACCGACAGCCGGACCACCCTGGCTCCCGCCTCGCGGGCGAGTTCGGCGGTGCGGTCGAGCGAACCGTCGTCGACGACCAGCACGTCCATGCCGGGCAGCGACCGTTTGATCTGGGCGAGCACCGACGAGACGCTGTCCTGCTCGTTGAAGGCCGGGATCACGATGAGCACGCGGCGGGTGTGCACGAGCGTGCCGGACAAGTCAGCCATGAGCGCTCACTCCCCGTGCGAAGTGCTCAGCGCGGGTGCCACCGCGACGCCGGACTGTCCCGCGATCTCGTAAATCGTCGCGTCGGAATTGCGGAAGACGACGTGGAACATCGGGCCCTCGGCGATCCGGGCGACGCCCGCCGACTGGATCGCGGTAGCGGTGGCCAGCCCCTTGCCCTGGATGACATAGCGCACGCGCAGGTCCGTGAGGTCCCTGCGGACCCGCGGCGACGTGCCGACCTGGTCGACCTGGTCGCTGAGGTACGCGGCCGTCGTGCCCGGGCCGGCTCCGTAGAAGTTCCACTCGACGGGCGTCACGCCGGACAGCGCGTACATCCACGCGGAACCGTCGGCCTTGTTGTTCATCACGCGTTCGCCGGGCACCGTGTGCTGCGCGAGCCAGGCGTACGCGGCTTCCTCCGCTTTGGACACCGTGGGCCCGTCCTGGTACCTGGCCGCCAGCCGCACCGCGTTGCGGCCGACGTAACCGCCCCCGCTCAGCCCGCCGAGCACCACAACCAGCAGCAGCACGGCGACGCCGGTGAGCGCGACCGGCTTGAGCTTCACCCGTGGCTGCGTTTTGCGGACCAGCCAGGCGACGAAGGTGTGCGCGAACTCGCCGAACGCCACCGCACCGGCGAGCGGCACGAGCGCGGCGATCCGCCAGTGGTCGTTGTAGAAGACGCTCGTGACCGACCGCACGAGGTTCGATTCGAGCGACACGGAGACCATGAACAGCCCGCCGAACACGACGTACGCGCCGACCAGCCACAGCATCCGCCGGTGCCGCACCATCAGCACGATGCCGATGAACGCGGGCACGCCGACCCACCACTGCGGGAACTCCGACATCGGGGAGAACGTCAGCGTCTCGCCGAGGCCGCCGGCGAGGGTCGCCTCCGTCGGCCAGTGCGCGCTCGTCACGCCGCTCGCGTTGTACAGCGACGGCAGCACGAGCGGCACGCCGAGCGCGATCGCCAGCCCGGCTGTCGCGATCAGCGTGGGAGCGCTACGCCGCCAATCGATCTTCTCGTAGCGCAGCAGCACCGCGAGCAGGATGAGCAGGAAGTACGCGCCGAGCACGAACACGAGGCTGGTGTGCAGCCCGCACAGTCCGGCGACGCCGACCCCGAGCGCGACCGGGCCCGTCGCGCCGTCCGGCTTCAGCAGGTACCGCGCGAGCACGAGCATCGCCGGGATCAGCGCGACGCCCGCGACGTACGGCCACAGCGGACCGCGCCACAGCGAGTCGTACGGGAACGCGCTGAACCACGTGGTGACCGCGGCGGCTGCGGCGGTACCGAGCGCCGGCATGCCCCACACGCGGCACAGCGCCGCGACGCCGACCGGCACGGTGAAAACCACTGCCAGCGCGGCCAGGTTCAGCGTGGGCATCATGGTCAGCCCGCCCTTGCCGAAGACCAGCGAGAGCAGTGCGTGGTAGGTGTCCGGGTAGAAGTAGTTCGTCTGGTGGGGCAGGTTCGCGATCGTGCCCACGGTGGACGGCCGGGCGTCGCCGTGTTCGGCGATCCAGCGGATCAGGTTGCCGTGGAACGGCGCGTCCCAGCCCTGCTGGACCGTGTTGATCCCGTTGGTGCCGCGCAAAAACGCGACCGCGCCCACGACGAGGCCCGCGGCGACGCCCGCCGCCATCACGACGTGGTCGCGCAGCGGGAGCTTCGGAAGTTCTTCGACCGTCCAGTCCGGATGACGGCGCGCGCGCAGCCGTCGCGCGGCGAACGCCAGCCCGAAGCCGACGATCGCGAGCACGAGCGTCCAGAGCGCGACCGCGAGCATCGTCCAGCGGATGCCGAGGCCGCCGAGCACCGGGACGCCGAGCGCGACGACTCCGAAAGTGAGCAGCGGCGCGGTGGCGGCGAGCGTCCATCCGCGCAGCCGGACGGCAGTCCCGAAGACGAGCCCGGGCACCCAGAACGCGAGCAGCACCAGAAGAACGTTCATCGATTTCGCGGTCCAACCGTGAGCACCATTTTGCCTTCGCCGCACACCGATGCCGGAGGCTGCGAAGTCACACTACTGCGGCGCTATTCCGCCGTTTCATCGGAGTGGTTCGTTGCCATGATCGACGAATTGACGAGAACGAATGCGAGCACAACCGCGAGGCCGGTCATTGGCGCGGCGGCGAGTGCGATCACGGCACGGAAAACGGTGTCCCCGGGTACCGCCAGCAGCAGCACCGAAGCGGTGGCCGCGACCACCGTCCACGTGATCAACACGCGCCTGGCCTGGGCGCGCGCGACGAGCACGGCGGTGAGCAGCTGCATGGGCACCAGCAGCACCGAGGACCAGACGAGCCCGGCGACCGCCCAGCCGTCGACCTGGTAGCCGGTGCCGTAGACGAACCCCACCGCCCATGGGCCGATCAACAGGCCGACCAGCGCGCCGAGCGCGGCCAGCGCGAGCGAGGCGAACGTGCCGAGCAGCAGCACGCGACGCAGCCGGTGCCGTCCGGCGTCGCTCGTGGAAAGCCGCACGACGAACGGCACCGCAAGCGATTGCACCGGCCCTACCAGCGTCAATGGCAACCGTGCGATGACCAGCGCGGCGAAGACCGCACCCAGCCGGCCGCGGTCGCCGCCCGGTGCGAGCAGGCCGACGAGCGCGGGATATCCGGTGATGACGCTCGCGGTGAGCGCGGCACCGAGCAGCAGCATCAGCATCCGGCGGACAGTCACTGGCCAGCCGTCGCCCTCGGCGCGGACGTCGAGCAGCCGCCAGCCTTGGCGGACGAACAGCAGCCAGGCGAACGAACCCGCCGCGACTGCCAGCGCCAACGGGACCAACTGGTAGGCCGTCGCGAGGACCAGCAGGCCCAGGACCAGCGCGCGAACCGCCGG
This sequence comes from Amycolatopsis sp. VC5-11, assembly GCF_037034185.1. NCBI lineage: Bacteria > Bacillati > Actinomycetota > Actinomycetes > Pseudonocardiales > Pseudonocardiaceae > Amycolatopsis > Amycolatopsis sp. VC5-11. The sequence continues at coordinate 353,170 of NZ_JBAGKF010000001.1, forward strand.
TTCGGCGACCACCAGCCAGGCGAAATGCTTCACCTGGTGCTGCCCGATCAGCAGCCCGCGAACGCCGAACTGGCAGGCGAACGCGACTCCGCCGGCCAGCACGACGAGGGCGAGTTCCCCGTAGCCGGGGAAAAGCCGGTCGCGGACCGGCGGGACGAGCAGCGCGAGCCCGAACGCGGCGGCCACCGCGGCGGCGGTGGCGACGGCCCGGAGCGCACCCCGGCCGGCGAGCCCGCCAGTGAGCGCGGCCACCGCGGACTGCCGGGAAAGTTCCTGCTCAAGCGGGGAAAGCGCGCTGCCGAGACCCATCAGCAGGCCCCAGAAGGTGACGAACGTGGCGTACTGGTCCGGCGGCAGAAGCCGCGCGCAAGCGACGGTGAGGACGTAGCCGAGAACGATCGACGCGAGCAGCGAACCGCCGAGTTTCCCAGCGGTGCGATGGGTGTCGCGGACGACTCCGCCTGCCGTCTCTTCGGTCACGCTCATCGACGCCGCAGCCGTGCGCGTAATGCCAGGTAGAGCCCCCGGAACACCCCCGAGCCGAAGCCGGCCGCGAAGACCGGCAGCAGGGTGCTGACCGCGCGCGCCTCGGCGTTGGTGGCCCCGCACTTCTTCACCACGGCGGCCGCCGCGACGCTTCCGGTCACCCCGAGCGCGGCCGTTGTCTTCGGCATTTTCACCGCAAGTCCGGCACCAATCACGCCTACAGCGAGCGAGCAAAATAACGCGTTTCTCGCTGGACCGGGTGAATTTAGGTAGGAATCCACATAGGTTGTCCCCCGAAAGAATGACTGAGCGTAGAACTTTCTGAAGGAATCACGCCCGTGGTAGATCGCGGAGAACTGCGGGGCCAGAAAAATCCGCGCGCGTTCGGCGATCCAGCGCAGCATCCGGGTGTCGTCGCTGGCGAGCCGGACGTCGTCGAACAGCGACTCGAACGCGGCCGCCGCGCCCTCCAGCAGGTCGCGGCGGGCGCAGAAGAACGTGGTGCCCTTCGGGTAGACGTCGAACTCCTCGATGCCGAACGACGTCAGCTTCGGGTCCGCGAAGTACCGCCGCCAGCCGACGGCGACGAGGCCGGCCATGAACCCGGCGTAGGGATTGCGCTCAGAGGCGACGTGGATGTGGCCGTTCCAGACCGCGCGCTCCGGGTGTTCGACCAGCTGCTCGCGCAGGAAGGCGAGGCTGTCCGCGTCGACGATGACCCGGCTGTCCAGCAGCAGCAGCCAGTCGCCGGAGGCCTTCGCCATCCCGGCACGGCGGGCCTCGAACCGGCCGCCGTTGGGCTGGGTCAGCACCGTGATGCCGTGTTCCTCGCGCAGCCGGGCCAGCTTCCCGGGCGTGCCGTCGGTGCTCCCGTCGTCCACGACGAGCACCTCGACCGGCCACCGGGCCGCCTCGGCGGAGGCGATCAGCGCGCCCACGCTGCGGTCGATCCAGTCCTGTTCGTTGTGGACCGGGATCACGACGCTGAGCGACGGAAGGAGCGGGTGAGCACTCACGCGGCGAGGCTACCCTGCACTTGACCGGCGGGAATGCGCAGTATCCTTGCCGCCGTCGCTAACCCTCTGTTGATTGGGCATCCACGGTGATCTCCTTCGTCGCAGGCACCACCGCGGAACTGATCAAGATCGCGCCGGTCTTCCACCGCGTCGCCGAGCGCGGAACGACCCCGAAGCTCTGGTTCACCGCGCAGCACGTGGACGAGGTCGCCGACGTCCTGTCCGATCTGCGGCTGCCCGAACCGGATCTGTGGTTCGTGCCTCGCGCGCGGGCACGCGACCTCGAATCCCCGGCGCAGGTGCCGGGCTGGGCCGCGCAGGTCATGCGCACCGCGTGGAGCCGCCGCGCCGAACTCCGCGCCCAGTTGACCGAGGACGGCCGCCCGCCCTTGGTGCTGGTGCACGGCGACACGTTCACCACGCCGTACGGAGCGTTGATCGGTAAGAAGATCCTGAAGGCCCGCGTTGGGCACATCGAGGCGGGCACGCGGTCGGGCAGCATCCTGTCGCCGCTGCCGGAGGAACTGAACCGCAAGATCGCCGGGAAGTTCGTGGACATCCACTTCTCGCCGAGCGAGCGCGAGGTGCACAACCTGCGGGGCGCCCGCGGCGTCGTGGTGAACACCGAGGCGAACACGGCGATCGACTCGATGCGTCAGGTCGTCGACCAGCCGCTGGACGTGCCGGGCCTGCCGGAGAAGTTCGGCCTGGCGACGCTGCACCGGTTCGAACTGGTGTCGCGGGCGGACAAGTACCGCGAGGCACTGGAAATCCTGCGCGCGCAGAGCCGCGAGATGCCGGTCCTGTACCTGGCCGGCGCGCCAGAGCGGGAGAAGATCCGCGCGCTGGGCTTGGACGAGCTGTTCGACGACAGGTTCATCGCGCAGCCGAAGATGCGGTACCTGAAGTTCCTGCCACTGGTCGCGCGAGCCGAGTACGTGGTCACGGACTCCGGCGGGTTGCAGGAGGAATGCGGCTACCTCGGCGTCCCGTGCGCGGTCCACCGGGCCCGCACCGAACGGCACGTGGGCATCGGCGAGAACGTCGTCCTGACCGAGATGCGCGGAGACCGGCTGCGGGAATTCCTGTCCACGTACCGAAATCGCCGCGGACAGTCCTGGACGGACAAGTACCATCCGTCGGACATCGTGGTGAACTCGTTGGCACAGCTGGGTTATTGCTGACCCTTGAGCAGCTGGATCTCCCGGGCGTAGAAATTCTGTGTCAGCTCAGCCATCTTCTCGAAGAACTGAAGCCCGCCGGCGACCAGTGCCGACAGCAGGTCCGCTTCCCCGCCCACCGAGGCCCGGCGGAAATCGCTGCCGCGGACGGTGATCCGAACCAGCCCTCGCGACACCCGGTCCAGTGCGAGCTCCAGCGACTGGTCCGGGAAGAGTGACCGCGCGCAGCCAGTTTTCCGGTACTCCGCGACGAGGTGCGCGACCGCAGACCACAGTCCTTCGATCTCCGAAGCCAGATTCTCGTCGAGAATCACCACCCCGGACACGGTGAGCAGGATCGCGCCGGCCAGGTCCTCGCCGTACCGCGTGTGCGGCCGCTCGGTGCAATCCACGAGGTCCACGAACTCCGTCGTCGACCAGAGCCGGGTACGGACGGGGTCCACCCAGGTCATCGTGCCTCCCCCAGTGCAAAAAAGGACGCGGCGCCACGGCCGCGTCCTTCCCTGTCAACAGCTCAGAGCGCGCGCCGCCCGGACAACGCGCGGCCCAAAGTCAGTTCGTCCGCGAACTCCAGGTCCCCGCCCATCGGCAGCCCCGACGCCAGCCGCGTCACCGAGAGGCCCGGGAAATCGCGCAGCATCCGCACCAGGTACGTCGCGGTCGCCTCGCCCTCGGTGTTCGGGTCGGTCGCGATGATGATCTCCCGGACGTCCGCCTCGCCGATGCGCTTCAGCAGTTCTCGCATCCGCAACTGCTCCGGGCCGATGCCCGACAGCGGGTCCAGAGCGCCGCCGAGGACGTGGTAGCGGCCCTTGAACTCGCGGGTCCGCTCGACCGCCAGCACGTCCTTCGGCTCCTCGACCACGCAGATCACCGTGAGGTCGCGGCGTTCGTCGCGGCAGATCCGGCACGTTTCCTGTTCCGAGACGTTGCCGCAGATCTCGCAGAACTGCACGCCTTCCTTGACCTTGCCCAGCACGTCCTGCAGCCGCGCGATGTCCGCGGGGTCGGCGGCCAGCAGGTGGAACGCGATGCGCTGGGCACTCTTCGGACCGACGCCGGGCAACCGCCCCAGTTCGTCGATCAGGTCCTGGACGACACCTTCGTACAAGTGTCAGCCGCCGAAGCCGAGGCTGCCGAGGTCCGGCATGCCGCCGCCGAGGCCGCCCGCCAGCGGGCCCAGCTTCTGCTCGGTGAGCTTCTGCGCGCTCGCCGACGCGTCGCGCACCGCGGCGACCACCAGGTCGGCCAGGGTTTCGACGTCGTCCGGGTCGACCACCTTCGGGTCGATGACGAGGCCCTTCAACTGGCTGTCGCCGGACACCGTCGCGGTGACCAGACCGCCGCCCGCGGTGCCGGTGACCTCGGTGTTGGCGAGTTCCTCCTGGGCCTCCACCAGCTTCTGCTGCATCTGCTGGGCCTGCTGCATGATCTGCGACAGGTCGAAGCCGCCGCCGCCGGGTTGCACCATGATCGCACTCGGTCCTTCCGCGTTTGGGTGTTCCTCCCCAGCCTAGCCGCGAGTCCGGCGCGTCCGTCCCCGCGGCACGCGTGTGCTGTGGCACCGTGGTCGCGTGCGAGCGAAGACACTCCCGCTGCTGACCGGCCTGCTGCTGCTCACGGCGTGTTCCGGCGGCGGCGGGACGCCTCCGGCACCGGCCGCCGCGCCGACGTCGTCCCCGGGATCCGCGACGCCGAGCCCTTCGTCTTCCAGCCCGCCACCGGCGCCGTCCTCGTCTTCCAGCCCGCCCTCGACGTCCGCCGTGCCGCCGGTCGGCTCGGGCAAGGTCGTGGTCCTCGATCCCGGACACAACGGCGGCAACGCCTCGCACCCCGGCGAGATCAACCGGAAGGTGCCCGCCGGGCGCGGGCAGACGAAGCCGTGCAACACCACCGGCACCTCGACCAACGCCGGGTACCCGGAGCACGCCTTCACCTTCGCGGTCGCGCAGCAGGTCGGGAATGCGTTGGCGGCCAAGGGAATCAAGGTCGTCTACACGCGACAGAACGACTCCGGCGTCGGCCCGTGCGTCGACGAGCGCGCGCGGATCGGCAACGACGCGAACGCCGACGCAGTGGTCTCGATCCACGCCGACGGGTCCACTTCGCCAACCGCGCACGGCTTCCACGTCGCGTACTCGGCACCGCCGTTGAACGCCGCGCAGGGCGAACCTTCGCTGAAGCTTGCGCGCACCATGCGCGACGGAATCCGCGACTACGGCTTTCCCACCTCCACTTACATCGGCTCGGCGGGCCTCTCGCCACGGAATGATCTGGGCGGGCTGAATCTGTCGACCCGGCCCGCCGTGCTTGTCGAATGCGGCAACATGCGCAACGCCGACGAGGCCGGTCAGATGTCCTCGGCGGCGGGCCGGGCGCACTACGCGCAGGCCATCGCGAAGGCGATCGAGGCGTACCTGGCCGGTGCCTGACGCAGAGAGCCGAAAGGGCTACTGAGCGGACAGAACACCGGACACCGTCTTCTTTCTTGATCGGTCCCGACTTACCGTCGCTGGGGACCTTTCGAGGAGGCGTCGGTGGCAACTTCACTCCGAGGACGACTGGTACGGCTGTTCGCCGTGGCAGCCATGGCGGGCACTCTCGTGTCGACGGGAGTCGCCGAGGCCGCTCCACAGTCGGTGACCGCCGGGCCAGCGCGGTTCGAAGTCCTGTCGCCGACACTCATCCGCACCGAATACGCGGGTGACGCCAAGTTCGTCGACGCGGGCACGTTCAACGCGATCGGCCGCGGCAGCTTCTCCAAAACCCCTTACACCGCAACGAAACGCGACGGCTGGCTGACCATCCGGACCAGCGCCGTCCAGCTGCGCTACAAGCTCGACTCGGGCGCGTTCTCCGACGACAACCTCACCGTCCAGCTGCGAACCGGCGGCCAGGACGTCACCGCGCGGCCGTGGGCGGGCAAGCTGACGCCGGTCTGCGCTTTCGGCACCCTCTGCGAGGCCGAACATCTGCAGCTCAACGGGCCAGGCACGGCTACCGACCACCGCGGCTACACCGGCGACGGTTTCGCGGCGGGCTTCATCAACCCCGGCGACAGCCTCGCTTTCCGCGCCACCGCTGCCGGTGATCACCAGCTGGATCTGCGCTACGCCAACGGAACAGGCGGCGACGGACAGCACACCGCCCGCACACTCAGCGTCCTCGTGGACGGTGCGAACGCGCGGACCATCACCCTTCCGGCGACCGCGGACTGGGACACCTGGGCCGTCGCGACCGTGCCGATCACGCTGCCCGCAGGACAGCATCAGGTGACCGTCAAGCGCGGCACCGGCGATTCGGGCAACGTCAACATCGACAGCCTTGCCCTGGTCAACACTGGTGCCGAGTACCCGCAACCCGTGCCGCCCGCGCCGACGCCGTGCGCGTTCGGTGTCCTCTGCGAGGCCGAGCAGGGCGCGCTGTCCGGCGGCGCACACCCGGCCAGCGACCACGACGGACACTCGGGCAAGGCCTTCCTCGCTGGCATGGAGCGATCCGGCGCTGCGGACGCGCTGACGATCACCGGCGTCCCCGCCGACGGTGCCTACGATCTGCAGCTGCGCTACGCCGACGCGACCGCCGTGTCCGGCCAAACCCAGCCAACCTCGTTGACGCTCCAAGCCGGTGGCACCGCCACCAACCTGACCCTGGCATCGACCAGTAGCTGGAATTCCTGGCGCACCAAGGCAATCCCGGTACAGCTCAAAGCTGGCACCAACACCGTCACACTGTCCTGTCCGGACTCGAACTGCCACGTCAACCTCGACACCGTCGCCGTCACCGCCGCGCATTCGGTGTTGCTCGCCCCGCACGCGCCGCTCGGCGGCTACCGACGCGGCCTCGACGGCGTCGACGGAACTGCGGTCACCGCGCCAGGAATCCTTTACCAGGACGGCTGGTCGCTGCTGGACGACACCGCATCGGCGCTGTACGACCCGCGCACCAAAGTCGTCACTCAGCGACCCAGCAGCGAGAACTATCAGGACGGTTACGTCTTCGCGTACGGCCAAGACTACGGCCAAGCGCTCCAGGAATTGGCCCAGCTGACCGGACCGTCGCTGCTGCTGCCCCACTGGGCTTACGGCGTCTGGTATTCCGAGTACTACGACCGCACCGCCGCTGACTTCGAGCAGACGATCGTGCCGAAGTTCCGCGAGCAGCAGGTGCCGCTCGACATGCTCGTCGTGGACACCGACTTCAAATCGCCGGACCGGTGGAACGGCTGGGAAATCGACCCGACCCGCTTCCCCGATCCGAAGGCGTTCTTCCAGTGGGCGCACGACCAGGGCCTGCACACGTCGCTGAACATCCACCCGAGCATCCGCGGCGACGACCCGCAGTTCCCGGCCGCGCAGGCGACCGCGAAGGGCAAACTTCAGCCCAGCTGCGGAAAAGACTGCTACGTCTTCGACTTCGGCGACCCCGACCAGCTGCGGGCCTACTTCGACCTGCACCGGCCGATGGAACAGCAGGGCAACGACGTCTGGTGGCTCGATTGGTGTTGCGACGCCTCGAAATCCAGCCTCGCCGGCGTCACCCCGGACGCGTGGATCAACCAGCAGTACGCACAGCACGGCGGCTTCGCGTTCTCCCGTGCGTACGGCTCGCTGCAAGCCGGCGGATACAGCTCGCCGACCGCCGTGCCGACCGGTCCGTGGGCGGACAAGCGCACCACGCTGCACTTCACCGGCGACACCATTTCCGACTGGGCAACGCTGGCCTTCGAGGTCGGCTACACCCCCGGTGAGTCCGCGGCGACCGGCCTGGCTTCGGTGAGCCACGACATCGGCGGCCACACCGGCGGGTTGCAGCAGCCGGGCACGGAGCCGGGCAGCACCAAGCTGCCGGACGATCTGTACGCGCGCTGGGTGCAACTCGGAACGTTCCAGCCGATCGACCGGCTGCACTCGAACCACAGCGACCGGCTGCCCTGGCAGTACGGAGCCGCCGCGGACGCGTCAGCGACGAAATTCCTGAACCTGCGCGAAAATCTCGTGCCCTACACCTACTCGCTCGCGCAGCAGGCGACCGCGACCGGAATGCCGATCGTGCGACCGCTGTACCTGCAATATCCGGACCAGCAGGAGGCGTACGCGCAGGCGGGCGGGGAATACCTGTACGGCCCGGACGTCCTCGTGGCTCCGGCGACCAGCCCGGGTGCCACCGCGACCACGAGCGTCTGGTTCCCGCCGGGCAGCGACTGGACGGACTACTTCACCGGCAAGACCTACCGCGGCGGCACCAGCGCGCAGATCACCACGGGCTGGGACACGATGCCGGTGTTCGTGCGCTCGGGCGGAATCATGGTCACCCGCAGCGGAAATGTCGCCGGTGACGCGCACGATCCGCTGACCGCCGCGACCGTCACGGTGGCTGGCGGCCACAACGGCGCGTTCACTCTGCAGGAGGAGCGGTCCTCGACTGCCTTGCGCTACACCGAAAATGCCCACTCGGCAATGCTCGCGATCGGTGCCTCGCAACGCGCTTGGACGGTCCGGTTCACCAATGCCGCCAAGCCAGCCGCGGTGTACGTGGACGGTCGGCGCAGCGGAAGCTGGACCTGGGACGCCGCGACCCGGACCGTGACCGTGCAGGCACCGCCGACGTCGCACCCGCTCACGGTCCGGCTGATCCGCTAGTCCAGCGGACGCGCGCCGAGGTGATCCGAGAGCAGCTTCCGTGCGATCTGCTCCGGATCCTCCTCCGCGGGCGGCGGCGGAGGCGGCGGGACCGGGCTGGAATCCTCGGAGTAGATGTCGTCGTCCTCGTCCGTGGGCTCGGGCGGGAGCGGGATGTCCGGTTCGCTCGTGGTGACGCGCGGACGGCTCGGCGCTTCCGCCGCGGGCTTCGGCGGGGCAGGCGGCGCTGCCGAGGGAGTCTGCGCAGCCGCGGACGGACGCGTGAACGACCGTTCCGGAGCCGGTGCCGCCGGTTGCTGCCGGGGGGCCTGCCGCGCCGGAGCGGCCGCCGGGGCCGCGCCGTGCACGCAGCGGACCTGCCATTCGCCGCCGAGCACCTCGCTCAGCCCGGCCGCGATCTTACTCGCGTTCCCCTGGTCGCTCAGCCGCCGGGCGAGCGGTTCGGACTTGTGCGTCAGCGTGACCGCCGAACCGTCGACCTCGGCGACCGTCGCCTGCGTGAGCATGGCTTCGAGCGCCCGGCCGCCGGTGAACTTACGCAGCGACGCCAGCAGTTGCGGCCACTTCTCGCGCACCTTGGCCGCGTCGATCCCGCCCGCGGACGGGGCCTCCTCAGCAGGCGGAGCGGGCGGGGCCTCGGGTGCGGGAGCAGCCGCGGCAGGCGGTTCGACGGGAGCCGGACGGCTGACCTCCGGACGCACCGGTTCTTCGGCCGCCGGACGAGCCTCCGCCGCCGGACGTTCGGCGGGAGCTTCCTGCGCCGGACGCTGCGAAGGCCGCTGGAACCGAGCCGGCGCCTCCGCCGGAGCAGCGGCAGCCGCCGGAGCGGGTGCGGGACCGGCATTGGGCGCGGGAGCAGCAGGTGCCGCGGCGGGAGCAGGCGCGCCAGCGGGCCGCCGCTCGAGCCGTTCGATCCGCGCCAGCAAGGCTTTCTCCGCCTCGGTGACCGACGGCAGCAGCATCCGCGCGCAGAGCAGTTCGAGCACGAGCCGCGGCGACGTCGCGCCGCGCATCTCGAGCAGTCCACTGTGGACGATGTCGGCGTAGCGGGACAGCGTGGCCGGGCCGAGCTTCTCCGCCTGCTCGGTCATCCGCTTCAGTTCGTCGTCCGGCGCGGCGACCAGACCGCGCTCGCCCGCTTCCGGGACCGCGCGCATCAGCAGCAGGTCCCGCAGGCGGTCGAGCAGGTCGGTGGCGAAGCGGCGCGGGTCGTGTCCGGCGTCGGCGAGTTTTTCGACGGTGCCGAACACTTCGGCCGGGTTGTCGTTCGCGAGCCCGTCGATCACCGCGTCGATCAGCGCGGTGTCCGTGACGCCCAGCAGCGCCACCGCCCGCGGGTACGTGACGCCTTCCGGACCGGCCCCGGCGAGCAGCTGGTCGAGCACCGACTGCGTGTCGCGAGCCGAACCGCCGCCCGCGCGGATCACCAACGGGTACACCGCAGGTTCGACCGTCGCGCCCTCGGCGGCGACGTTGCGTTCCAGCAGCTCCCGCATCGAGCTCGGCGGGATCAGCCGGAACGGGTAGTGGTGCGTGCGCGAGCGGATGGTGGTGAGCACCTTGTCCGGCTCGGTGGTGGCGAAGATGAAGATCAGGTGCTCGGGCGGTTCTTCGACGATCTTCAGCAGGGCGTTGAAGCCCTGCGTGGTGACCATGTGCGCCTCGTCGATGATGAACACGCGATAGCGCGATTCGGCGGGCGCGTAGAACGCCTTGTCCCGCAGTTCGCGGGCGTCGTCCACACCGCCGTGGCTGGCCGCGTCGAGTTCGGTGACGTCGACGCTGCCAGGGCCTTCCGGCGCGAGCGCGCGGCACGAGTTGCACTCGCCGCACGGATCCGGGGTCGGGCCTTTGGCGCAGTTGAGCGAGCGCGCCATGATCCGCGCGCTCGACGTCTTGCCGCAGCCGCGCGGCCCGGAGAACAGGTACGCGTGGTTGATGCGCCCGGCGGCCAGCGCCGTGCGCAGCGGTTCGGTCACATGCTCCTGGCCGACGACCTCGGCGAAGGTCGCCGGACGGTACTTCCGGTACAGCGCGAGAGCCACGAGCCCGAGACTACAGTGAGCACGGTGAGCCCCTCCCGTTCCGGTCGCGGCCGTGCGCCGAGCGGCCCGCGGCCGGGCACTTATCCGGTGCGGTTCGGGACCGCCGAGCTGCTGCGCGACGCCGATCGGCCCAACGCGTGGATGCTTTCGGTGGGCGGGGTGGCACAGTCCTACGTCGATCTGGACGACCCGACGAACCTGGAGTTCGACTACGTGCGCCGGCTCGGCGACCTGGTCGACTTCCTTCCGCCCGGCCCGCTCGACGCGCTGCACGTCGGCGGCGCGGGCTGCTCCCTGCCGCGCTACGTCGCCGCGACGCGACCGGGTTCGCGGCAGCTGGTCTTCGACGCCGACGAGCCGCTGATCGACCTGGTCCGCGAACAGCTCGACCTGCGCAGCGTCCCGAAGCTGCGGGTACGGATTGAGGACGGCCGCACGGGCGTGCGCAGCAGGCACGACGCGACGGCGGACCTGATCGTGCTCGACGCCTTCGAGCGCGCGACGCTGGCAAGCGGCTTGGCGACGGTCGAGTTCGTCACCGACGTGGCCCGCGTGCTGCGACCGGGCGCCACGATGCTGGCGAACATCTCCGACGGCCCCGGCCTGCCGTTCGCCCGCCGGTTCCTCGCGACGCTGGCGGAGGTGTTTCCGCACGTCGTCCTGCTGGCCGAGCCCAGCGTGCTGCGCGGGCGCCGGTTCGGGAATCTCGTGCTGGCCGCCTCGCGGCTCGACCTGCCGACCGCGGAGCTGACCCGGCGCGCGGCGTCCTCGCCGTATCCGGCGCGGGTGGTGCACGGCGATGAGCTGCGGCAGCTGCGGGGTAAGGCCGCGCCGGTCTTCGACGCGGAGGCACTGCCCTCGCCGACCCCACCTGATGACGTGTTAGGCCTGTTTTAGGGCATAAAAAAGCGGGTTCCCCCCGTACCCGCCAGAGCCCGCTTATCCTTGCTGCCTTCCGGCCCTGGGGAAGTTCACAGGGTGGACGCCACGGGGGGTCCCCGCAGACGACTATAGCGGACTCGGTTGCCGCGCCTCCGACCCCCGCACCACGGCGGCCTCGACGAGGTCGAGCACCTCGCGCACGGACGCCGGGTCGCGGGCGTCGAACGGATGCACCGGAATGCCGTCGCGCACGGTCAACGCCCAGCGCACGTCGTGCAGCGGACGCGTGAGCAGGCCGTCGAAGCAGTTCACCCCGACCACGAACGGCAGCCGCAGCCCTTCGACCGCGTCGAGCACCGGGTAGGCGTCCGCGATCCGCCGCGGGTCGACCACCACGAGCGCCGCGTCCGCGCCCCGCACGAGATCGGGCCAGCGGAACCAGAACCGGGCCTGACCCGGCGCGCCGAACAGGTAGCGGCGCCGCTCGCCCTCGCCGAGCCTGCCGAAGTCGAGCGCCGCGGTGGTGTCGCCGGCGTCGGTGCGCACCGGCGCGATCTCCGAAACGGCGTGCACCGCCGTCGTTTTCCCGGCTCCGGCCGGGCCAAGCACGAGGATCTTCACGGGTCAGGCGAACGCGGTGTTCTTCAACTCCTCGACCAGCGCGGGGGTAAGGACTTCGGACGCGCGGTTGGCGAACATCGCCATCTCGTAGGCGATCGTGCCGAGGCTGGCCTGCTTGTTGGCCAGCACGCCGAGCGAGCAGCCGATGCTGATGGTGCAGACCACGAGGTAGCCGCGTTCCAGCTCGACCACGACCTTGTCCGGATCGCCGAGCGGATGGCTTTCGGACACGCTCTGTGCCAGCGCGAGCATCGCCGAGCAGGTCGCCGCGAGCCGGTCGGCGTCGGCGCGGTCAAGGTCCTGCGACGCGGCGATCAGCAGCCCGTCCGCGGACACCGCGAGCGCGGCGATCGCGCCCGCGGTGTGCAGCGCGAAGCGGTTGACCAGCCAGTTGAAGTTCTGCGCGGCGGCGGGAACGGTCATGATCCTCCTTGATCGGCCTGCTGGGCGGTGACTTGCTGTGCTTTGGCGACGCCGTCGGAAAACGAGTCGAAGGTGGCCCGCTCGGCGGCCGGATCGCGCAATTCGCGGCGCGGCAACGGGGTGCGGACGATCTGCGGCAGTTTGAGCCCGGGGGCCAGTTGCGCGCCGGGGACGCGACGGAAGACGCCGTCACGGGATTCCGGCTGCACCACGGTGAACTGGTGCGTCGGGGACGGGTCCGCGGTGTCCGGAACGTCCTCTGTGGACTCTTCGGGCTCGTCGGGAAGTTCCAGCGTTCCGGCGCGGGACGCGAATTCCGGCTCCGCTTCCGGCCATTTCGGAGCCTCGTCCTGCGCCGGCTCGTCGGCTTCCGGCTCCGGCGGGTCGGTGAACCACCGGAATCCGGCCGGAGTCGGCGTGGACAACGCGGCGATCGCGGGCGCGGGCAGCAGGACCGGCCGCGGGTCGGGCACCTGCCCCGGCTCGAAAAGCCCAGGCCCGCGCCGGAAATCGACGTCGCGGGTGAACAGCGCCTGCGGCACCGAGATCTTCGCCGTCACGCCACCGTCCGGAGTGGACTCCAGTTCGACCCGCAGCGAATGCCGCTGCGCGAGCCGTCCGACCACGGCCAAGCCGAGCTGCTGGCCGGACGCCTCGTCGACCGGTTCGGCGAGGCGGCGGTTCTCCTGCGCCAACCGGTCCGCGGACAGCCCGACGCCGTGATCGGCGATGCGCACCAGCAGGTCGCCCGACGACTGGAACTCCGTCGAAATCTCCACCAGCGACTCCGGCGGGGAGAACGCGGCGGCGTTTTCCAGCAGTTCGGCGAACAGCAGCACCAGGTCGATCCCCAGCGACGGCGCGAGCAGCGCCTCCGCCGGTTCGCCGAGCCGGATCCGGGATTCGTCGTCGATTTCCGCGGCGGCCGAACGCAACGCGGTGGCCAGTTCGATCGGACCGCCGACCCGGGTTTCGTCGCGATTTCCGGTCACCACAAGCAGATCGTCCGCGGTGCGCCGCAGCCGGAGGGCCGCGTGCCCCACGCGGTGCAGCCCGGCGAGCAGCACCGGATCGTCGGCGCCGCGCGTCAATTCCTCGATCGCGGCGCGCTGGCCCGCGACCAGATTCTGCGTGCGCTTGGCGGCTCCGACCAGCAGCTGCACCCCGGCGCGGCGCGAGTTCGCCTGCTCGGTCACCGCTTCCACCGCGGTGCCGCGGAGCCGGTTGAACGCCTCGGCCAGCTCGGCCAGTTCGCCGCCGGTGTCCGCCTCGAGCGCGGGCAGCAGCGGTTGCGGCGGACCCGATCCCGGTTCGGCGGCCTGAACCAATTCAGGCGCAGCGAGGTCGGCGGTCGAGCGGGCTTGCCTGCTCAGCCGCCGCAGCGGCCGGGCAATGGAGCGCGCGGCCAGCACGGACAACGCGGCAACCAGTCCGAAAAGGACAATCGCGGCACCGCCGACGATGAAGGCCGTCCGGGTCGCGCTGGACGCTTTCGCGGAGGCCGCGGCGGCAATCGCGTCGGCGATCCGGGTCTCCATCGCGTCGCGCTGATCGGCGAGCTGAGCACCGGCAGTGACCACATCGGACACAAACTGCCGGTCCTGCCGCGGTGCCGCGGCCAGCCGGTCAAGCTGCTGGGCCGTCGCTCCGGCCTCGACCGCGTCGACCTGTGCCGCGTCCTGCTTCCCCGCCAGCCGGGCGAACTGTTCTCCGTAGACGGCAGCGCGCTGACCTGCGCGATCGGCTCCGGCGGACGCGATCAGCGCGCTCGCCCGGGCCGCTCGCTGTTCGTCCGCGCGCAGCAGGGCGTCGAGCGTCCTTGCCCCGGAGCTGTCCGAAGTGGCCAGTCCCAGTGCGTCGATCAGCCCGACGGACATGGAATCGTAGCCAGAAGCGACATCAGCTACGGAAATCTGACGATTGAGCGCCTTCTGCCGCAGTTTCGCCAGTTCACCACCGGGGCTCACCAGGCTGTCCGCGACGCCGTGGGCAGCGCTGTCGACCGTCTGCTGCTGCCGGACGAGCGCCGAGTTGGTGGCCGACGGGTCAGCGACAAAAGCGGCCGTGAGCAGGCTTTCCCGCTGCAACTGCCCGACCAGGCCGCCGACCCGCTGCCCTCGGGCCGCGGTGTCCGAAGCGGTCGCGGCTGCCGACGCGGCGGTGACCTGGGCAACCACGAGCGGAACTGCCGCTGCCAAGACCAGGACCAGCGGAGCCACGACCAGCACGGTCACTCGCGCCTGCACGGTGCGGATCCCGAGGCGGTCAAGCAGCCGCGCAGCGGATTCCCGCGACCGGGGCGAGCCGTCGCGCATCCACGTCACCTTCCGTTCCCGAGGAGTCCCGACGAGACCGAGGCGTGGAGTGCACCGAACGGGGACACCCGCAGGACGCTACTACTCTCAGTAGTACTCGTCGCGGTACGCACATGGTCGGACACCCCACGTCTGCGCAGAGCTTAGCGAGATCGGCAAGGGATGGACAATGCCCTCTTGCCCCGTGTCGTGCCCTGACACGCTGGGGTTTTCCCGGCGAGCGGCACGCGAGCGAGCAGGACCGGGAGCAGAATGGCCGATATGCGCACCGCACCTGTCGCCGCCGACGTCGCCGCTGCCCATCTCCGCCTCCGACCACACGTCCGGTGGACACCGCTGTTACGCACCGAAATCGACGGCCGTCCCCTCGTGCTCAAGCTGGAGCAGCTCCAGCGGTCCGGTTCGTTCAAACTCCGCGGCGCGGTGAACGCCCTGCTCAACGGACCTAAGCCGAAGCGCGTCGTCACGGCGTCGGGCGGCAATCACGGCCTTGGCGTCGCCACTGCCGCGCAGTCGCTGGGCATTCCCGCTGTCGTCTACGTGCCGGAGTCCGTGCCCGAAGCGAAGGCCGCCGGCATCGAAGCGGCCGGCGCGAAGCTCATCCGGCACGGCGCGGCGTACAGCGAGGCCGCGGCAGCCGCGCTGGCCGTCGCAGAAGAACCAGGCACCCGCTACCTGCACGCGTACGACGACGCCGACGTCATCGCCGGGCAAGGAACCGCGACCGCGGAGATCGTGGCCGACGCACCGGACGTCGATGCCATTGCCGTCGCGGTGGGCGGCGGTGGACTGGCGTCCGGTGCGACGCTGGCCGCGGACGGCCGTCAGGTGTTCGCGGTGGAGCCAGAGCACTGCCAGGCACTGCACGCCGCCCTCGCCGCGGGCGAGCCGGTGGACGTCACCATCGACTCGGTCGCCGCCTCCGCGCTCGGCGCGACCCGTGTCGGCGAGCTGGCGTTCGGCATCCTCAACTCGCCAGGCGTCACGTCTGTGCTGGTGTCCGACGCCGAGATCCTCGCCGCGCGCGACCTGCTGTGGCGCGACTTCCGGCTCGTCGTCGAACCTGCCGCCGCGGCCCCGCTGGCCGCTTGGCTGGCCGGGCGCGTGCCGGCCGATCTGCCGTGTTTTGTGTTGTGCGGAGCCAATACCTCGGTCACTTTTGCGTGAGGTCGTAGACCTTCGCGCCGCCGACCGTGGTGGGGTGGAAGTGCTGCTCGACCCAGGCGGTGATCTTCCCGGACGTGCCGCGGCTGCCACCTGGGCCGCCGCGGCCGTTGCGCGCTCCGACGACGAAGTAGTGGATCTCTCCGCTCGCCACGTACTGCTGGAATTGCGCGAGGGTCGGCGCGGGGTCGCCACCGCTGAACCCGCCGACGGCGAGCACCGGTTTGCCGCTGCCCAACGCGAGCCCGGCGGCCTGCATCGCACCGGTTTCCGCGGCGGCCCACTTCGTCGTCGTGGACTCCAGCAGCCGATTCAGTTCCACATTGGACTGTTGCGGTCCGCCGAAACTGATGCGGCTCTTGTGCTGCGGTCCGGATGCCGGACTTCCCCCGGTATGCGCCGTCGACGCGGTGGCCACGGTGAATGAGGCCATCCCCAGCAGGGCAGCCACGAGTGCCAGCAGCGCGACTGCCCGGCGCGCAGTCCCGATCAGCAACGCGAAAACGCCAAGGACACCCAGCACCAACACGGAGTACCGCACCCATGGCTGCCAGCTCGGCGTCCGGTGCAGGAGAACGAAACTCCACGCGACCGTCGCCGCCAGCATCACCGCGAGCACCGCCCGCGGCGCGAGATAAGCACGGCCACGCCACAGTTCAGTAGCGGAAATCGCCACGGTGGCAGCGATTCCAGGAACGAGCGCGACCGTGTAGTACGGGTGGATGATCCCGCTCATGTAGCTGAAGACGAGGACGCTGAGCACCGTCCAGGCGCCCCACAGCAGCAGCGCCGCCCGAGTCCGGTCAGTCCGCGGCGCACGCCGGGTGAACCACAACCCGGCCACGAGCCCGATCAAGGCGGCTGGCAGCAGCCAGGACGCTTCGCCGCCGAATTGCTCGGTGAACAAGCGAGTCAGGCCCGTCTGACCGCCGAAACCGTGTCCGGCACCGGAAAACTCCGGCATCTTCGGCCGGGCGTCCCCTCCGTGCGACTGTCCGAAAATCCGGCCGAGCCCGTTGTACCCGAAGGCCAATTCCAGCACGCTGTTGTTCGTCGACCCGCTGATGTACGGCCGATCCGCGACCGGCCACAACGCCACCGCGAGCACCCACCAACCCGCGGAAACCACCACCGCACCGGCGGCGGCGAGCAATTGCCACCCCCGCCGTCCCAAGGAAGTCGGCGCTGCAACCGCGTAGGCGAGCACGAAGGCAGGCAACACCAGGAATGCCTGCAACATCTTGTCGAGGAACCCGAAACCGATCGCGACACCCGACAGCAGCAGCCATTTCGTGCTCGCCGTTTCCAGCGCCCGCACCAGGAAATACCCACCCGCGACAAGCAGCAGCACCAGGAACGCGTCCGGGTTGTTGAACCGGAACATCAGCGCGGCGACCGGGGTGAGCGCGAGCAACGCCCCGGCCAGCAATCCGGCGACCGGACCGGAAAGCCGCCGCACCGCCAGGTACAGCAGGCCGACCGAGCCCACGCCGGCGAGCGCGTCCGGCACCAGCATGCTCCAGCTGGAGAAGCCGAAGAGCCGCCCGGACAATCCCATCGCCCACAGGGAAAGCGGCGGTTTGTCGACGGTGACCACATTGCCCGGGTCGAGCGAACCGAAGAACCACGCTTTCCAGTCCCACGTGCCCGCTTGCACGGCCATCGCGTAGAAATCATTGCCCCAGCCGGAAATCGCGACATTCGTGAGATACAACGCGGCGGTGCCCAGCAGCAGCACCGCGACGGCGGGGCGCACCCAGCGCGGCGCGACGGCAGTCGTCATGCCCGTCATTCTCACGGGCCGGGCTGTGCGCGGGCTGTGAATCGCTCGCTAAGTAGTGTTGGCACCGTCACGCAATTGCGGGAACGAGGCCACGAATTCGGTCCGCCCGGGACCGCTGTTCACCATCACCCGTCCGGAATGCGCGGCCACGACCGCGGCGACAATCGCCAGCCCCAGCCCAGTGCTCCCGGCAGCACGCGAACGCGAATTGTCGCCGCGCGCGAACCGCTCGAACACCTCGGGCAGGATTTCCGGCGGAATTCCCGGCCCATCGTCCACAACGGACAAAGTGACCCATCCGTCCCTAGTGGACAGTGCGGTGGTCACTGTGGTGCCCGCAGGCGTGTGCGTGCGGGCGTTGCCGAGGAGGTTCAGCACGACCTGGTGCAGTTGCCCGGCAT
This sequence comes from Amycolatopsis sp. VC5-11, assembly GCF_037034185.1. Lineage (NCBI taxonomy): Bacteria > Bacillati > Actinomycetota > Actinomycetes > Pseudonocardiales > Pseudonocardiaceae > Amycolatopsis > Amycolatopsis sp. VC5-11. Next base: position 371,129 of record NZ_JBAGKF010000001.1, read on the forward strand.
CGCCGAGCACCGCGATCGGTTCACCGGGAAGTTCCAGCAGCCACTTGTGTTCCGGACCGGCGACGTGCGAATCGGCGACCGCGTCCGCGACCAGCCGGGACAAATCGACCGGCTCGTGCACGACCGGACGCCCGGAATCGAGCCGGGCGAGCAGCAGCAAATCCTCCACCAGCGTCGTCATCCGCGCCGATTCGGATTCCACCCGGCTCATCGCGAACGCGATGTCCGGCGGCACCTGTTCGCTGCCGCGCCGGGTCAGTTCGGCGTATCCGCGAATCGCGGCGAGCGGCGTGCGCAATTCGTGGCTCGCGTCCGCGACGAACTGCCGCACCCGGCTTTCGCTGGCATGCCGGGCGGCGAGCGCTTCGGCGATGTGGCCCAGCATCCGGTTGATCGCCGAACCGACCTTGCCGACCTCGGTGCGCGGGTCAGTGTCCACTTCGGGCACTCGCTCGGACAACGCGACCTCGCCGCGGTCCAGCGGCAGTTCGGATACCCGGGAAGCGGTGGCGGCGAGCCGGTCCAGCGGAGCCATCGTGCGCCGGATCGTGACCGCACCGGCGAACCCGGCGACGAGAATCCCGCCGAGCGCGACGCCGCCGAAGATGAATCCCAGCCGCCACAACGTTTCCGAGACCCGGCTCATCGGCAGCCCGATCACGGTGAACTCGCCGCGCGGCGAATACGTCGCGACCACGCGGTATTTCTTGAGACTCCCGGGAAGTTCGACCGTGCGGCTCTGGCCGTTCGGCGCGAGGACGAGCAGGACCCGATCCTGCTCCGGGGTCAGCGGGACGAGGCCGAACGGGCCGATCACCTGCCCGTTGACCTTGCCGTCGTGGACGACCAGGCTCAGCGTCCCCTCGGGCTGGCCGAGCACGCGCAGCGGATCCGGCGGCAGCTTCCCGGAACCGTTGATCGGCGGACGCGGAACGCCGTGCCGGAACCCGCGATCGCTCGCCGCCGACAGCTGCCCGTCGAGCTGTCCGACGAGAAAGCTGTTCAACGCGAACTCGGTGACCACCCCGACCACCAGGCAGACCAGCGCGAGCAGCGCCGCCAGCTGAACGATCAGCCTGCGGCGCAACGACCACGGACGGCGGCGCTCAGCCCGCGGCTGGTTTGAGGACATACCCGGCGCCGCGCATGGTGTGGATCATCGGTTCCCGATCGGCGTCGATTTTCTTGCGGAGGTAGGAAATGTACAGCTCGACGATATTCGCCTGGCCGCCGAAATCGTAGCTCCACACGCGGTCGAGGATCTGCGCCTTCGACAGCACCCGGCGCGGATTGCGCATCAGGTAGCGGAGCAATTCGAACTCGGTCGCGGTGAGCGGCACCAGATCGCCGCCCCGGTGCACCTCGCGACTGTCCTCGTCCAGGGTCAGATCGCCGACCACCAGCTGCGAGCCGGTCGATCCGGAAACCCCGCCCGCCCGGCGCAGCAGCGCGCGCAGCCGCAGCGCCACTTCTTCCAGGCTGAACGGTTTGGTCACGTAATCGTCGCCGCCCGCGGTGAGCCCGGCGATCCGGTCCTCCACCGCGTCCTTGGCGGTAAGGAAAAGAACCGGCAGATACGGCGTTTCGGCGCGCATCCGGCGCAGCACCTCGAGGCCGTCGAAATCGGGCAGCATCACGTCGAGCACCACGGCGTCCGGCCGGAAATCGCGGCCGACGCGCACCGCCTCGGCACCGGTGCCCGCGCTGCGCACCTCCCAGCCCTCCATCCGCAGGGCCATGGACACGAGTTCGGCCAGCGTCGACTCGTCGTCGACGACCAGCACGCGGACCGGGCTGCCGTCCGCGCGGCGCAGTTCGGCCTTGCCCCGGCCGGCAGACGCGGCGTTCACACTGCTCATGGTGCCATCTTCGGGCCCCGTCTTCAGGTCGGCCTGTGCGCCGGCTGTGTGTTTCCTGTGCGCCGTTCCCCCGCCTGGGTGCACAGGTGTCCCCCACGTCCGGCACAGCTTCCGCACAGCGGCCGCCCCGACGCTCGGAAAGGACAAGCGCGAACGTTCCGGAGGAGACCATGACGACCGATCCAGCAGAGGGCGCGACCTGGGGAGAGCAGCCCGCCCCCGCATCCGGCGGCAGCGGCCAGGGCAAGGCGTGGTCCGGCCGGAAAACCGCGATCGCGGCGGGAGTCGCGGTGGTGATCGCGGTCGGTGGTGGACTGGCGATCTGGGCGGGGACCAGTGGCAATAACGCGGCCGCGCAGCAAGGGCCGGGCGGGTTCGGTGGGCCAGGCGGGCCTGGTGGGTTTGCCGGTCGCGGGGGGATGGGCGGGATGGCTGCGCTGCGGGATGCGTTGCATGGCGATTTCGTGGTGGCGGATTCGGCTGGTGGGTATGCGACTGAGCGGCTGCAGACCGGGACGATTACCGAGCTCAGTGCTACTTCGGTGACTTTGACTAGCAAGGACGGTTATAAGCAGAGCTATACGTTGGATTCTTCTACGGAGAAGAGTGGGTCGCCTAAGTCTGGGGACAACGTGACTGTGGTGGCGAAGGTGCAGGGGGCTACGGCTACTGCTACTTCGCTGGGGGAGGCTCAGCAGTTTGGGAGTGGGCAGCCTCGTCGGCGGGGGTAGGTGCTTGGTGAGTGGTTGCGTGGGGCACCCCGAAGTTTGATTGTGCTGACGGTTCGGGGGTGCTTGTCAAGGCGGGAAAGATGCCTTGACAAGCACCCCCGAACCGCAGGAGAGCTTCGTATCGGGGTTGGGGGAGGGCTGGGTGCCTCGCTCGTTGGGTGCATCGGCTGCGGGGTGGGGCTGGGTGCCTCGACCGTTGGGAGCACCGGCTGCGGTTTGGGTGGGGTGGGGGCTTGCGCCCCAATGCCACATTCGGTGCGTTGGATGCACCCAATGTGGCGTTCGGTGCGTCAGATGCACCCAATGCCACATTGGGGGCACATCCGGGCCGGGGCTGGGCTGGGCGGGTCGCGAGGGGGAACCTTGAGACACTCCTCAAGAGGGTCCGTCTAGCTAGGAGATGCTCGTGAAGCGGTGGATCACGCTGGCGTGCGGTGTGGTGCTGGTGCTCGTCGGCGCGGTGTGGGTGCTGCAGGGCGTCGGGGTGCTGACCGGCAGTTTCATGACCGGCCAGAAGCTCTGGTTCCTGATCGGGCTGGTCGCGTTCCTCGTCGGCGTGGTTCTCGTCGCGGCCACCACCTTCCGGAAACGCGTGCGCTGATCACCGGGTGAAGATCTCGAACACCGGGTAGCCGGGCGCGATCTCCAGCAGCTTCTCCTCCGGTGCCTTCGCGTCCACGCCCTCGAAGAACGTGCCGACCTCGAATGCCCAGCGCTTGAGGTACGAGCGCAGGATGGCGGGCTTCTCCTCGTCGGACAGCTCGCGGTAGGTGAACGTCTCGGTGCGGCGGCCGACGGTCAGCTGGCCCTCGCCCGCGGCGCGCAGGTTCCGCACCCACTGGGTTTCGCCGCGTGCGGCCACCAGGTACTGCTTGCCCTCGAACGGCAGCAGGTTCACCGGCACCTCGCGCAGTTCGCCTGACTTGCGGCCGCGGACGCCCAGCACCCGGCTGCCCCACACGCTGAGGCCGCGCTTGGTGAGCCAGCGGACGCAGCCGTTGAACGCCGCGGTCGCCTTGCCCGGTTCGAGGTAGCGGGTGCTGGTCATCGGGTCCTCCTCGATCTGCGAGAGCGGTGCTCTCTGTTGTGAACAGTGAACACCCACAGGCCGTCTCGCGTCAAGAGCAGTGCTCTCGGTTTTGCGCAGCGCTCTCGTTCGAGGCACACTGATCGCATGACTGCCGCACCCCGGACCGCCCGCGAGCGGGTCCGTGCAGAGCTGACCCGCGAGATCAAGGACGAGGCCCGCCGTCAGCTGGCAGACGTCGGCGCGCACGGGCTTTCCCTGCGTGCGGTCTCCCGTGAACTGGGGATGGTCTCGTCGGCGCTGTACCGGTACTTCCCGAGCCGCGATCACCTGCTCACCGCGCTGATCGTCGACGCGTACAACGCCGTCGGCCAGGCCGCCGAACAGGCCGACCCGCACACCGGCGACCCGCGCGAACGCTGGCGGGCCATCTGGCGCGCGACCCGCGACTGGGCCCGCGCGAACCCGCACGAATACGCGCTCATCTACGGGTCGCCGATCCCCGGTTACCAGGCTCCGCAGGACACCGTCGGCCCCGCCGGGCGAGTGGCCTTCGCGCTGGTCGCGGTGCTGCGCGACGCCCATCCGCACGAGCCGGCGGTCACCGCGCCGATGTCGGAGGAACTGCGCGCGCAGGCCGACCAGCTCAGCCGGACTCTGGACCTCGACGCGCCGGCCGAGGTCGTCATGCGCGCCATCGCCGCCTGGACCCAGCTGTTCGGCGCGCTCAATTTCGAGCTGTTCGGCCAGTACGTCGGCAGCGTCGACCCGGCGGACGCGTACTTCGAACACCTCGTCGGGCAGATGGCGGACTTCGTCGGTCTGTAGTCCGGGGTAAGTTCGCCGTGGCGCCAAAGCGAAAGGCAGGTTCGACGTGACGGGATGGGCCGGACGGGTCGGCAGGATCCGCGTGATCGGCACCGGGGTGATGGGACGCGGCATCGTCCAGCTCGCCGCGACCGGCGGGGTCACCGTGGAACTCGCGGACGTGCAGCCGGAAGCGGTCGCCGCGGCGATCGACCACGTCGGCGCGATGGTCGACCGGCTGGTCGCCAAGGAGAAGCTGAGCGAGGAGAACGGCCGCGCGGCGAAGGAACGCCTCGTCCCGGTCGACGGCCCGCTCGCCCCCGCCGACGGGGTGGACCTGGTGATCGAAGCCGTCCGCGAAGACCTCGACACGAAGCAGACGCTCTTCGCCGGGCTCGAGAAGATCTGCGGCCCCGAAACGATCTTCGCGACCAACACCAGCTCGCTGTCGGTCACCCAAATCGCCGCCGGGCTCGCTGACCCGACGCGGATGATCGGTCTGCACTTCTTCAACCCGGTCCCGCTCATGCGCCTGGTCGAGGTCATCCCCGGCGCGCGCACCGCCGACTGGCTGCCCGGCGAAGCCCTCGAACTCGTCCGCGGGTGGGGCCACGAGCCGGTGCTGGCGAAGGACGCCCCCGGCTTCCTCGTCAACCACGCGGGCCGCGGCCTGAACACCGAGGCGCTGCAGATTCTTTCCGAATCCCTCGCCGCCCCCGCCGAGATCGACCGCATCGCGCGCGACGTCCTCGGCCTCAAACTCGGTCCGTTCGAGCTGCTGGACCTCACCGGTTTGGACGTCTCGCACGCGGTGCTGGAAAGCATCTGGAGCGGCTTCCACTCCGAACCGCGCCTGCGCCCGTCGTGGCTCACCCGCCCGCGCGTCGCCGCCGGGCTCTTCGGCCGCAAAACCGGCGAGGGCTTCTACCGCTACGTCGACGGAAAACAAGAGGTCCCGCCGGAGCCCACCGCTCCGCCCGCCCCGACCATGCCGGTCTACGCCGCCGACGAACGCCTCGGCCGTCTCCTGTCCGCAGCGGGCGTCGACGTCGTCCCGGACGCCTATCCCGACACGGTTCTCCTGGTGACCCTGCGCGGAGAGTCCACTGTGGACGCTGCGCGGCAACTGGAACTGCCCGCCGCGCGCGTCGTCGGAATCGACGCCCTCGGCTACGAATCGCGCTTCACCATGTCCGTCCACCCCGGACTGGACCCGCACTACGGCCGCGCCGCCTGGGGTGCCCTGGCCGCTACCGGAACCCCGGTGACGGTCGTCCGCGACGGTGCCGCCCCCATCGCGCAACGCCTCCTGGCCTCGATCATCAACACGGCTTGCTACATCGCCGACCAGGGTCTCGCGGCCCCCGCCGACATCGACACCGCGGTGCGCCTTGGCCTGGGCTACCCCCGCGGCCCCCTGGCATGGGGCGATCTGGTCGGCCCGGAAAAGGTCCTGCGCATCCTGAACGGCCTCCTGCGCGGCACCGGGGATCCCCGCTACCGCCCGAGCAGCTGGCTGACCGAACGGGTGGCGCTGGGCCTGCCACTCGCCTCCACCGGCACCCGTCCGGCTGATCTGGCCTGAATTTTTGTCGGTGGTGCGCAGTAGCTTTTCGGCATGACTGCCACCATCGATCTCACCCTGGACTGCACCAACGCACAACTCCTCGCGGGTTTCCGGAAAACGGCGCTCGGTTATGTCGACGAGCCTCGGCCGCCACCGTTCAGAACCCGCGAGGAGTGGCTCGCTCAGTTCGACCTGCCCGAGGACGAGTCAGCCGAGGATGGCGCCTGGCTGTGCCATCCCGAAGGCACCGGACCTCGGCTGACGATCCTGAAGGTGCCGGAACCGAAGACGGCGAAGAACCGGCTGCACATCGACATCAGAATCCCCGCGGATGGCGAACCGGCTCAACGGTGGGCCAGGGTCAAGGCCGAGGCGGAACGTTTGGTGGCGGCAGGCGGGACGATCCTGGCGGAGGACGAGGGACACCATGTGGTGATGGCGGATCCGGAGGGGAACGAGTTCTGCGTCGCGGCTGCTGCGGCTTAGGTTGTGCCGCAACGAAATCTGCCGCAACGGGTGTTTCACATGCCACTATGCCGTCGCAGAATCCCTTCGCCGCCACGGAAACCGTCTCCGGAAAACCGTCAAGACCTGTGTTCGGGAGCCGCCCCGATCCAACGGCGGTAAGCGGCTTCATCGACGTTGCTCCCGCAGACGATCGTGACCACGTGCCGTCCAGCGAAGCGGTCGCGGTTTTCGAGGATCGCGGCTACACCGAGCGCAGCTGAGGGTTCGACGACGAGTCCGGCGCGCTCGAACAGCATCCGCATGCCAGCGATGATCGACGCCTCCTGAACCAGGACGGCGTCGTCGGCGACAAGAAGGAGGTCATTCAGCACCGCTGGGATAGGAAAGCGGCCAGCGACGCCGTCGGCGATGGTGTCCGTCGAGTCGGTTGAGACGACGCGCTGCTGGTGCCAGGAGCGCGTCATCGCCGGTGCGCCCAGTGGCTGGACGCAGATCACCTCGACCTCGGGCGCGCGCTCCTTGAGCACGTGTCCCACGCCGGTGGCCAGTGCCCCGCCGCCCAAAGCGATCAGTACGGCATCGAACGCGGGCAGGGTGTCCGCCAGTTCCAGGCCGATGGTTGCCGCGCCTTCACAGGTCTCGAGGTCCAGGCTGTCTTCGACCAGCCGGATGCCGTCGCGCCGTGCGATGGCTGCTGCTCGTTCGCGTGCCGTTTCGATGTCGCCGTCCACCAGTTCCAGCCGGGCGTCCAGCGCGCGGATGCGCTCGAGCTTGGCGGCGGGTGCGAAGCGGGAGGCCACCACGGTCACGTCGAGTCCTCGGTCGCGGCCGGACCAGGCGAGGGCTTGGCCGAGGTTTCCCGCGCTCGCGCACACGACAGCGGAGGCGTGGTTGTCGGCGAGTGCGCTGGCGACGACTTCGGTGCCGCGCGCCTTGAAGCTCCGGACCGGGTTCGCCGTTTCGAGCTTGATGCTCACCGCGCAGCCGAGGTCGCGTTCCAGCGCTTCGCAACGGAACAGCGGGGAGTCGAGGAAAGCAGGATCGATCCGCTGGCGAGCGGCCCGGATCCGAGCAGTGTCGAGACGCGTCATCGGCTGGCTCCTGCGTACTGGTCTAGAGCGGTGAATACGGTGAGCGCGTCCCGAAGCGCTGCGACGTCGTGAGTCCGGATGAAATCGACGCTGTGGCTGGCGGCATAAAGCTCCGCGGCGAGGCTGGCCGGGCCGATCTCCGACAGCTCGCGTCCGGTGATCGCCCGCAGAAACGACTTCCGGGACGGCGAAACCATGATCGGGACACCGAACCTGGTCCGGATCGCGCGGAGTGCCGCCAGGACAGCCAGCGACGGTTCCGGCGTGGCACCGAGAAAGTAGCCGAGCCCGGGATCGATGATCAGCCGTTCGCGGTCGATGCCCGCCGCTTCGAGCGCGGTCAGCCGCTGGTCGAAGAACTGCTCCAGCGCCGTCAGCACCGCCTGTGGATCGGTGCGCACCTTGGTCGCGGGACCCCGCCGCTGCACCGAGTGCATGACGACGAGGCGGCATCCGGTACCAGCCAGCTCCGCGTACCGTTCAGGGTCCGGAAATCCCTGGATGTCATTGAGAAACGCGGCACCGCGAGCAGCGGCGAACAGGTGGGTCCGGGGTTGGAACGAGTCGACCGACACCGGGATGCCGTCGGTGACCAGGTGGTCCAGGACCAGGTCCAGCCGCCGGATCTCCTCGTCGGCGGTCACCGGCTCGGCACCCGGATGACTGGCAGCCGGACCGAGTTCGACGACGTCCGCACCCGCCGCCAGCAATCGGCGAGCGTGCGCGAGTGCGTTCGCCGGGGTCAGGAATCTGCCGCCGTCGGAGAACGAGTCCGCGCTGACGTTCACGATTCCCACCAGCCGCGGCCGGTGCCAGGACGCTTCCGAAAAAGCCAGAGCTTGAACCATCGCCGTGTCTCCCGGATCTCGATCCCACAAGAGCCCAGGCGTACGGCACGACGTCACGTGGACGAGGTCGCTCCCCGATGGTGATCCATCTTCACACGCCAGTCACGACCTGCGGACACAGTAACAAGAAACTCCGGTGCGGAGCTACCGCCGGCGAGGACACCGACGGCAGCCCCGAGCCGACTCACCACCGGTAATTCGTGGTCACTCCATACCGGTAAATCACATAACCGCCCTGGAAATCGCTTCGGGCCCCGCCGGTGATCGGGTATTCATCCGAGGTGGGCAACCCCAAATATCCCCACTCCCAGCCCAGCGCGGCCCACCGCTTGCGAATCTCCCCCTGCACCATATGCGCCCCGGTACGCGGGCTCCAGTAAATCGACCCGCCGCCGTTGAAGTGGTTGTACCGCGCGATCCCGTTAGGCGTACCGGTTTCATCGGTAGTCGGGTAACCGAGACCTCGCTCCCAGCCGAGAGCAGCCCACTTGTCCCGAATCGCCCCGCCGATCTGATGCGCCCCAGTGGACGGCGTCCAGTAGATCGACCCGCCCACCGTGAAGTGGTTGTACCGGCCGACCCGGTCTGGCGTCGCGGACTCGTCCGTGGTCGGGTAACCAAGACCCCGCTCCCAGCCCAACGAAGCCCATTTGTCCCGGATAGCCCCACCAATCTGGTGCGCACCGGTAGACGGCGTCCAGTAGATCGACCCACCAACCGTGAAGTGGTTGTACCGCCCCACTCCGTCCGGCGTCGCGGACTCATCCGTAGTCGGGTAACCAAGACCCCGCTCCCAACCCAACGAAGCCCACTTGTCCCGAATCGCCCCGCCGATCTGATGCGCGCCACCGGTAGGCGTCCAATAAATCGAGCCACTGGTGAAGTGGTTGTACCGCCCGACCCCGTCGGGAGTCCCGGACTCGTCGGTGGTCGGATACCCCACCCCGCGTTCCCAGCCGAGAGCGGCCCACTTGACCAGAATCTGTCCCTGTACCGAATGCGCCCCGGTGGACGGCGTCCAGAAAATAGCCGCGGCCTGGCTTCCCGGCGTGCCGATCAAATGGTTGTACCGGCCCACCCCGTCCGCGGTCCGGGTCTCGTCGGTCGTCGGCGGTCCGTACACCTGATGCCCGCCGATCGCGAGATACCGGGCCAGGATCTCCCCGCCGATCTCATGCACCCCGGTAGCCGCGGACCAGTACAACCGCCCATTCGCATACGGCCGATACCGCACCGGCCCGTCAACGACCTCAGGACCCGTCGGCGCGCCGATCGAACTCCGCAACTCCGGCTCAGCCGCATACCGCTGATCGATCGCCGTCAGGTAGTTGGCGGTCAGCGTCATATCACCAGCGCCGACGGTGATCGACCACGAAGAGGTAGCCGGACCGCCCTGCCAACCGGTGAATTTGGAAACCCCGTCGGTGCCAACCGCCGCAGCAGTCACGTCAAAGGTCGCACCCTCAGTGACCATCGCACTGCTGACGCCACCCTCGCTCGGGATGCTCAACGCGGCCGGCTGCGTGCCCACCAACGTCAACCGATGCTGGCGCGGGTAAGCGACATACGTCTTGCTCGCCTGCACCCCGGCGCTGTCCGTGACCGTCGCGGTGAATTCCATCCGAGAGTCCGTGTGATCGGTAAACGGAACAGTCAACGTCGGCCCCGTCGCACCGTCACTGGGATGCACGTGGCAGGCGCCGAGATCCGGACAATGCCGAATCAATGACGTCCACGTGACGGGAAGCTCGCCATCCTCCGCGTCAGTCGCCTTGGCGGACAACGAAACCTGCTCGCCCACCGCAAAAGTCTTGTCCGGCGCGGACAAATTCAGCACCGGCGAGTGATTGCCCGGGGCGACAGCGATCTTCACGGTCCCGACACCGCCAAGCGGATCCGAAACCGTCAACGTCGCGGTGAACGAAGCGCCATCCCCGTACTGATGGCTGACCTGAACCCCGGTGCCGGTGCTGCCGTCGCCGAAGTCCCAGGAATAGGTGAGCGGATCGCCGTCAGCGTCAGTCGAATCGTTGGCAGCAAAGGATACCGTGCGAGTATCCGGATCCGTCGAGGAAGTAGCCTTCGCCACCGGCGGAGCATTGTTCGTCGAGTAGCTCAACCGCCGCAGTACGCCGGAGTTGAGGTCTGTGAAGACGATGTCCCCGTTGGGCGCAGCGGATATCCGGGTAACCCCGCCGACATTCTGGAACGGCGCGGGACTCGTGGGCGCCTGCGTGAGCTTGCCCTGCGCGTCGTACCGCAGCGTCCAGATCTTCTGCCCCGCGTAGTCCCCGAAGAAGTACGCGCCCTGGTAAGCGGCCGGATAAGTCGTGCCGCCATACACAATCCCGCCGGTGACACTGTTGCCCTGCGCCGGACCGGTCCCGTGCTGGTAGTCCCACAACGGCGGGGTGTTCACCGCCACGGCACAACGCGCGTCAGCCGAATAGCCCGGCGTCGGGTGGTTCCCCTCGTAGCAGGGCCAGGCGAGATTCGCGCCCGGCTGCACGACGTCCACCTCTTCCCACGTGTACCAGCCGACATCGCCGACCACCGGCAGCCCGCTCTTCGGGTCGAGACTGAACCGGAACGGGTTGCGGAATCCGCTCGCGAACACCTTGCTGCGAGCGGAATCCGGCGCGGCGGCGTTGTAGTACGGATTGCTCGGTACGCCCTTGCCGTCCGCGGTGAGGTGCAGGATCTTGCCGAACGGCGAATCGAGGTCTTGCGCGACGAAGGCGACCGGGTTGGTCTTGCCCGCGTCGCCGTTGTCTCCGACGGAGTACCAGAGCGTGCCGTCCGGCGCGGGGTAAACCGTGTCGAGACCGTGGATGTAATACGGACTGCCGGGCAGGTCGAAAATCACCTTCTCGCCGGTCAGCCCGGACGGATGTCCCGCGCCGTCGAGCTGCACGGTGAACTTCGCGGCGCGCATCGTGTACTGGCCGTTGCCGAGCGAGACCGAGCGGTTCAGGTATACCTGGTGCGAGCTGGCGTAGTCCGGCGCGAGCGCGATGCTCGTGAGGCCCATGTCGCCCTGCGTCTCGACCGGGAAAGTCGCGATCCGCTGCGGCGCGCCGCCACCCGCGGCCGGGACCCAGTTGACGACGCCGGACTTGCCGAGCGCCAGCACGCTGTCGTCAGGCAGCCAGGCGAAGTCGGTGAACTCGTACTGGCCGAGCCCGGTGGGCAGGTCCCGCAAAACGAACCCCGGCGGCAGCGCCGGGGTATCGGCTGCTGCCGCCGGGGCGACGGCGGTGACCGCGGTGGGGACAGCGACGACCGCTAATGCGGCCACCACCAGGGAACGGAGCTTGCGCCAGGCCATTCGGGACCCCTTTCTCAGCGACCGGTAATCGCTCAGAAGGGGGACGAAGTTGCCTCTATCGGGTGATATTTATTCGACCGTGACGCGGTCGGTCAGGGCACGACCTGGACCACGTCGCCAATGTGCAGGGTGTTGAAGAACCGCAGCGACGACGTCGCCGACAGGTGGATGCAGCCGTGCGAGTACACCTTCAGGCTGCCGGTGTGGAACGCGTCGCCCGGGTAGAAGAAGACCGAGTTCGGCATCGGCGCGTTGTCGAACTGCTTGCTCAGGTGCAGCTTTTCCTTGGACAGCACGTGGAACGTGCCGGTCGGGGTCGCGTGCCCCTTGCGTCCGGGCAGCATCGACACGGGGCCGTAGATCACCTTGCCGTCCTGCAGCAGCCAGGCGCGGTGCGCGGAAATGTCCACGCAGGCGCTGGTGCCCGAAGCGGCGGCGGCCGCGGCGCACGGGACGTCGGCGGTGCTCGGCTCCGGGTCGGCCTTCGGCTTGGGAGCGGGCTTCGGCGTCGGTTTCGGAGTCGGTTTCGCGCTGGTGCTCGCCGGGCTGCTGCTGGTCGCCGGGGCAGAACTGCTGGTCGGCGCACTGGAGGACGAGACGGGCACGCTCGCCGCCGCAGGCACCGCGCCGCCGCCGGCAGCCGATCCGGCCGTATTGCCGGAGCACGCCACGAGCCCGAAAGCCGCGGCCAGCGCCGCCATCCCCACCAGAACCCTCTTCACGATCCGGTACCCCCGCGTTCGGTCGGGTCGCATTCGGCAGGACCCGTATCACCCGAATAGACGACCGTCACCCCTTCGTGGTTGCTCGGCAATGGTCACGATCCGGCTTCTCCACCCCGGGGTTGAGCCGCGGATCCACCTGGCCCCAGCCCGTACGCCGACGAAACCCGCATCGATTCCGGCGAGGCTGGAAGCATGAACCTCGGCCCGCTCACCATCGTTCTCTACGCCGCGATCGCAGCGCTCGTCCTGTACCGGGTCGTCTACCGGCAGTGGCGCGGCACGCTCCTCAGCCGCAAGCGTTTGCTGACGCTCCCGTTCATCCTGACCGCGATCGGCGTGTTCTCCGCCGCCACCGCGTTGCAAAGCGCGACCGCGACGGAGTACGCGCTGCTGGCTGGCGACGTCGTGGTCCTCGGGCTGCTGGGCGTCCTGCGAAGCTCCACTTCGGTCCTCAGTGCACGCGAAGGCACGACGTTCGTGAAGGGCACTCCGCTCACTCTGGTGCTGTGGTTCGCGACCATCGGCGTACGCGTCGCCTTCTCCTTCATCGGAGCCGCGCTCGGTGTCAGCAACACCGTGACGTCCTCGACGATCATGCTCACGATCGGCGTCAGCATCGGCGTACAGAACGCCTTCACCTACTACCGCATTCAGAAGCGCGGTCTGCCGCTCTCGGAGCAGACGCCGACAAGCATCAGCGCTCGCCGCTAAGCCCCACCATGCGCGCGTACATCCGCGAAGGACTCAACACCGTCGCCGGATGCAGGAACCCCGGCAACGGCGGCAAATCCCGCGCGAAAGGCACAAGATGCGCGTACAGCACCTCCGCCCCAGACGGCCGCACCGAAGGATCCTTCGCGAGCGTCGCAGCGAGAAGCGTATTCAACTCCCGAGGCACACCGGGGACCACTGGCGCTGGTTCCTTCACCTGCTTGTCGAAGACCGCGTACGCCGTCGGCCCGGTGAAGACCGGACGGCCAGTGAGCATCTCGTGCAATACGCAGCCGAGCGCGTACAGGTCGCTTCGCGGCTCCGCGTGCCCACGCTGGATCTGCTCCGGAGCCATGTACGACGGTGTCCCCAGCAGCTGCCCCGCGCGCGTGAAGCGAGCAGTGTCGGCTTCGCGCAACACAGCGAGCCCGAAGTCCATCACCTTCACACTGCCGTCCGGGCAGAGCATCAGGTTGGCCGGCTTGAGGTCACGGTGACAGACCGCGCGAGCGTGCGCTGCCGCCAGGACCGCGGCCGCTTGCGCCGCGATCGCCGCCGCCCAGGACACCGGCAGCGGACCGTGTTCGGCGAGTAGATCGTCCAGCGTCACGCCTTCGACGAACTGCATGACCTGGAACAACCGATCGTCATGGGCACCGAAGTCGTAGAGCGTGGGCGCGCCGGGATGGTCGAGCGTCGCGAGGATCCGCGCTTCGCGGGCGAAGCGTTCTTCCAGCTCTTCGTCGCCGCCAGGAAGCCGAAGCAGCTTGATCGCGACCTGCCTGCCGAGCCGCCGGTCGAGCCCGCGGTGCACTGAACCCATGCCGCCCCGCCCGAGCGGCAGATCGTCGACCTCGTAGCGGTCCGCGATCAGCATGGGCCCCCTCACAGCGCTCACCCGCCACCGGGCTTCAGCCGTCCTTCGGCGAGTGCGGCAAAGCCTAGCCGCACCAGGTCGCGGCCGATTTCCGCGGTTTGCCGCAGTGCCCGGTCGAAGTCCGCGAGCGCGCGGAAAGCGACGCCGTACGCACGCTGTGTTTCGAGCGGATGCCGCGGCACCTTCAGCCGCCGTGCGTCGATCCGGGTCGACGCGCTGTGCACCGGGAAGTCCGCGGCGCGCAGGCATCCGGCGAGGAACTGCGGGTCGAGCCGCTCCGGATCCACGCGATAACGGGAAAGCGCGGGCCCGAGCCGCACCGGCGCTCCACTGTGGACGATCACCGCGCCGGTGACCGACGCGACCACGTCCCCCTCGTGGGCGAGCACCGCCGCCGGATCCGGCGCGGCGTGCCCGGTCGGCGGGCCGCCGATGAGGACGTCGTCGGTCGTCAGCACGGGTTCGTCGCCGTCAGCGGTACGCGGCGGCGCGTGCGTGATCCGCAGTGCGCCCGCTTTCACCAGCTCTCCGACGGTCGTGTGCGCCGTTTCGCCGGACGCCGGTTCCAGCTTGGGCAGCTCGATCCCGATCTGCCTGAAAACCCGTTGCGCGGCAAGGAAAGCCTCGCCGGAATCGCTCTCGCCGGGACGGCCGGACGGACTCAGGTCGACGTCGTCGTCGAGCACGTCGATGATGCGTTCGCCGGTGTCCGGATCGGCCAGGAAGTCCTGCCACACCTGCTCGACGTCGTCCGAGGTGGTGTCGGCGATCAGCACCGTCCCCGGCGCGCGCTGCTCCGGCTCCGGTCGCGTGAGCAACCAGAGATCGGTGCCCGGCGCGAGCGTGCACACCGCGCGCAACGCGCCCGCCCGAAGCAGGTTGGCCCGGATGCGTTTCCCGCTCCGCCGCCCGGCCGCCGCTCCCGGCATCAGCACCGCGACCGCGCCACCGGGTTTGACGTGCGCGAGGCAGTGCTGCACCCACGCCAGCTCCGACTCGCCCCGCGGCGGCAGCCCGTACTCCCAGCGCGCGTCGCCGACGAGTTCCTCGTGCCCCCAGCCGCGCTCGTTGAACGGCGGATCGCACAGCACGACGTCGGCCAGCCGGTCCGCGAAAGCGTCCGCGCGCAACGCGTCCGAGGCGTGCACCTCGGTGTCCGCGCCGTGCAGCCGCAGCCGGATGCCCGCGATCCGCGCGGTGTCCGGGTCGACGTCCTGCCCTCGCGCCCGGGTCGCCGCGGCGGCCAGCAACAGTGACCCGAACCCGCACGCCGGGTCGAGCACCGTGGCCCCCTTCGCGCCGGTCAGCCGCACCATCAGGTCGGCGTACGCAGTGGGCGTCGTGGAGAGCCGGCGGGCGTGTGCTTCGAAGAAACGGTCGCAGAGCTGCTCGAACGTCTCCGCCGCGCCTTCGCTCGCGGCGAGCTGCGAGATCAACGCCAGCAACCCCGGATCGTCCGGCCCCTCAGCGTCGTCCGCGAGGTACTCGCCGACCGCCGCCAACCGCGCGCCGAGGTCGAGGTCGTCGCCGAGCGCACGCAGCCGTTGCCAAGCTTCGTCGATCGGCGCCAGCTCGAACGGACGACCGCGCCCGCGCAGCCACGCCTGCACCTCCGGAAGCGAAAACAACGGGCTGGACGCCGTGCCGCCCACTGGTTTGGGAAAATCGTCATGGCGCCGCCGCCAGTTGCTCACCGCCGCCCGGCGCACGCCCGCCAGGCGCGCGATGTCGGCCGCACTCACCGCCGCGTCGTCTGCCATGGGGAGCACGATAGCCGACGACAGCGGTTTCCATCGTTTTGCTTGTTAACTCAGTCAACCAATGGTTTTATGGGGGCATGGCCACCGAGCAGACCCGGTTCATCCTGCGCTACTCCGCAGGCTCGGACCAAGGGCGACGACGCACCAACAACGAGGACTCCGTCTACGCCAGCGGGCGGATGCTCGTGGTGGCCGACGGGATCGGCGGCCAGCCGCACGGCGAGGTGGCCAGCTCGACCGCGGTCAGCGTGCTGGCCTCGCTGGACGCGGAGCTGCGCACGCTCGACCTCACCGCGCACAACCTGTCGAACCTGCTCTCCGACGGCGTCCGCCGGGTCGCCGGGCAGCTCGCGCAGGTGGCCGAGGAAACCCCCGCGACGCACGGCATGGGCACCACGCTGACCACGCTGCTGTTCGACGGCACCCACTTCGCCGCGGCGCACGTCGGCGACTCCCGCGGCTACCTCCTGCGCGACGGCGAACTGCAGCGCATCACGCGCGACCACACCCTGGCACAGGCCCTGGTCGAAGACGGCACCATCAGCGCCGCCGACGCCGACCACCACCCGCGCGGCTCGATGCTGATGAAGGCGCTCCTGAGCACCGGCTCGGCCGAACCGGACGTCTGGGAGTTCACCCCGCAAGCAGGCGACCGCTACCTGCTCTGCTCCGACGGCCTCACCGCGGGCGCCAGCGAACCGGCCATCCAGGACGTCCTCTCCGCCGGCACGCCCGAGGAAATCGTCCCCCGCCTCATCGCACTGGCCAACGAGGGCGGCGGCCCGGACAACATCACCATCGTGGTCGCCGACGTCGTCCCGGCCTGAGTCCGTCGCCGCAGGTCGGACCACCTGCGGAAGGCCGGAGGGCCATCCGGTATTCTTCCCCACGGAGGATTGGCCGAGCGGCCTAAGGCGCACGCTTGGAAAGCGTGTTGGGTTCACGCCCTCGCAGGTTCGAATCCTGTATCCTCCGCTGCAACACCACGAAGGTCCCGTCCGCAGTGCGGCCGGGACCTTCGTCGTTCAGCGGATGCGAGCGATCACCAAAGCCGCGCCGGCGGTCAGCGCCGCGCACACCGCCGCCGCCACTCGGGTTTCCGTGCTGAAGGCCGCGAAAGCCGCCTCGCGCAGTGCGTCGCCCGGTGGGAGCTTTGCCGCGGACTCCAAGGTTTTCCCGGAATCGGACGGCATCGCCGCGCGGTAGACGGCCGCGCCGATGCTGCCCAGCAGGGCGATGCCCATCGCGCCGCCGAACTCCGCGGACGTCTCCGCCATCGCCGACGCCATTCCGGCTCGCTCCGGGGGCGCGGCGGACAGGATCACGTCCGTCACCACCGCCGCGACTCCGGCGATGCCCAGCGACACCACCGTGAGCGCCGCGATGAAGTACCCGATTCCGGGCGGCGGCAGCGTCAGCAGGACGAACCCCGCCGCGGCCACCAGCAGGCCGATCGTCATCACGCGCGGTTTGCCGATCCGGCCGGCCAAGGTGGCGGCCGCCCCGATCCCGACTGGCATCACGGCGAAGGTCGGCAGCGACCACAGCGCCGACTCCAGCGGGCTCATGCCCCGCACGACCTGGAGGTACTGCCAGGTGAACAGGTTGAACCCGACGAGCGCGAACGTCGCCAGCAGGTCGATCAGCAACGGCACCGCGAACGCACGCGACCGCACCAGCGCGAGGTCGATCAGCGGACGCGCGGCGGTGCGCTGGCGGCGTACGAAAGCCACGCCTACGGCGAGACCGGCGACGCAGCTCGCGATCGACAGCCAGTCGAAGCCGTGCGCGGCGATTTGCTTGACGCCGTAGACGATTCCGAGCACGGAGACGATCGACAGCACCGCGCCGAGCAGGTCGAACCGGCCTGTCGCGGGGGCGCGGTGTTCCGGCAGCAACAGCGGGCCGAGCGTCAGCAGGAGAACCATCACCGGCACGTTGATCAGGAACACCGAACCCCAGTGGAAGTGCTGGAGCAGCAGGCCGCCGATGATCGGCCCCAGCACGGCGCCGCCCGCGAACCCTGCCGTCCACAGTCCGACGGCGGTGGCGCGCTGCCGGGCGTCGTGGAACATGCCGCGGATCAACGCGAGCGTGGACGGCGCGAGCGTCGCGCCGGCTATGCCGAGCAGCATCCGGGCGACGATGAGCGTGGTCGGCGTAGCGGCGAAGGCGGCGAGGACCGACGCGCCGCCGAACGCCGCCGCTCCGGCGAGCAGCAACCGGCGACGGCCGATCCGGTCGCCGAGCGTGCCCATCGTGATGAGCAGGCCGGCCAGCAGGAAGCCGTACGAGTCCATGATCCAGAGCAGCTGCGAACCGCTCGGCTCCAGATCGGCGGTCAGCGACGGCATGGCCACGAACATCACTGACATGTCCATCGACGCCAGCACGCACGGCAACAGCAGGACGGCCAGTCCGGCCCATTCCCGCGGACCGGCTTTCGCGGGGGAGGTTTCTTCGAGCATGCGTACAAAGTACGCATGCTCGCTGCCGCGCTTCAAAGTCTTTTATCCAGCACCTTTACCGCGCACCTGACCGACGGGCTAGACTTTCCGCACGCTCGGTCGACGTGTGACGAAAAGAGGTGTCTCGAGTGAAGTGCGGGTCCTGCGGAAAGCCGCTCGCCGCTCCGGACCGGGGCCGCCCGCGGCAGTACTGCTCAAGGGCCTGCCAGGCGAAGGCGTACCGGGCGCGCAAGGCGGAGTCCGAGGAAGACCGCGGCCACCTGACCGTCGACCGGATCGTCCGAGCGGGGATCGCGGTCGCGGACGCCGAGGGGCTCGAAGCGTTGTCGATGCGCCGGGTGGCCGCCGAACTCGGTGCCGGAACCATGGCGCTTTACCGACATGTCGCGTCCAAAGACGACCTGGTGGCGTTGATGGTCGAGGCGGCGCTCACCGAGGTCCCGCTGCCGGAAACCCCGCCGCGCGACTGGCGCGACGGGCTCGAGCGCGCCGCCTTCCTCGACTGGGACCTCTACCACCGGCACCCGTGGATCCTGGCGAAAGTGCTGGTGACGACCCGGACCCACGACAGCCCCGCGCTTTCCGCGGGCAGCGAGCACGCGTTCGCCTCCTTCGACGGTCTCGATCTCGACCCCGCCGACGCGTTCCGGTACATGTTCCTGTTCGCCTCGTATGTGCAAGGCGTAGCCCTCACCTACGTCAGCGACGTGGAGGCCGAACGCCGCGGCGCACCGGCGCATAACCCGAGCTTCGCCGACTACCCGCGGCTCGGCAGCGCGATGCGGTCGATGGCCGAGCCGTGGGACCTGGACGAACTGTTCGCGTCCGGGCTTTCCGGTGTCCTGGACGGGATCGCGGCCGATCTGGCGCGCCAGGGAATCCGCTGACGGCGCGCCGTCCCACCCCTCGGACGCTGGCAGACTTCGTTCATGGACCACAGCGCCGCGCAAGAGTTCGCCGACCACTGGGCAAAGGCTTGGAACGCCCACGATCTCGACGCCCTGATGACCCACTTCGCCGAGGACGTGACCTTCCGGTCCCCGGTCGCGGTCCAGGTGATCGGCGGCGACGGCGTGCTCCGCGGCAAAGCGGCGTTGCGCGCGTACTGGGCCGAAGGGCTCCGCCGGATTCCCGATCTCCGCTTCGAGGTCGTCGGCGTCTACGTCGGACTCGGCGCGCTCGTCATCAACTACCGCAACCAGAAGGGCGGACTGGTCAACGAGGTCCTGGTCTTCGACGGTCCGCTCGTCGTCGAGGGCTACGGCACTTACCTCGGCGACGACCCGAATCCGGCAGGCGCTCGCTGAACCGGGCGGCGGGCCGTCGCTGTCCGCAACCGCGGCAGGGGCTGGGATCGGCCGAACGGTCCTACCCGCTAGGCTTCGCCGCAGACTTCATCGCAGCCGTCCGGAGAGGTTTCCCGGTGTCACGAATACCGTTTTGACCTGGGCGTTGGCCGGCGCACCCATCCCGATAACCCGCAGGTCAGAAGGCTGAAACGCGGGTTTCGGGCCCCGCGTGCGCACCCGATGAGCCGACGCCCGACAGGCCCCGGACTGCCGACCGCGTCCGGGGCTTTGTCGATTCTCCCGTTCCCACTTACTTACCGAAGACACCTGATCACGCTAAGTTTGTATGTGGTCGTTTCAGCCCACGACGCACCGAGGAGCCCGCCCCCATGGCCGGAGTGGAAGAGATCCGCGCTGGTATCGCGCTCGCGAACGAGAAGGCGTCCGCGAGCATCGCCGCGCTGCAGCAGGCAGCGCAGGCACTCGAAGAAGCACAGCTGTCGCTGTCCCAAGCCACCCAGGGCAGCAGCCAGCACGAGGTGAACCAGGCGCACGGCCTGCTCGCCGAAGCGCTGCAGGGGATCACCGGCATGCAGAGCACCATCCAGGCCGGCATCTCGTCGGCCGATTCCTACTCGGCGCGGCTTTAACGCCGATGTCGGGGCTCGCCGAAATCCACCAGTTGCTCACCGCCGCGCGAGCGGGGGTCGGCGACGGACGGGCGCATGCCGAGCGGGCGCAAGCTCTGCTCGGCGACGCCCGGCGCGCACTCGTCGACGCGCAAGCCAAGGCAGATCCGTGGCTGCCGCAGCAATTGGCGCAGGCCGACGAGGCACTCGAGCACCTCCTCACCCGTTTAGCCGCCGCCGACGAATTAGTGGGCGGCTACCAGTCACGCCTGTAGGGATGAGATGGCCAGCAAGTCAGCCGAGCAACGCAACCGTGTGCAAACCGCCCTCGACCGGGTCCGGCACCAGATCGGGCTCGTGCTCGGGGCCGCGGCGGGCGCGCGCGAAATGGCCGAGGCCGAGGTGGCGCGGCTGACGCTGGAACAGGAGATCGTCCGGGTCGGCATGGACCACGCCGACCCGGCGCAGCAGACGGAGTGGGCCCGGCATCCGGCGGCGCACGACGTGTTCGCCGCGCTCGGCGGCACCCGCGCCGCCTTCTACACCGACTGGAGCGCCGGTCCCGGCGAACTGCGCGACCTCGTCGCCGCGCACGCGCCGGGCCCGGCCGGGCGGCCGCCGAGCGAATGGCTCGGCCGTGTCGGCACGAATCCCGGCGTCACCGCGCCCGGGCTGTGGCGGGTCGGTTCGGCCACCGCGGCCGGACGCGACATCTCGCGCACGTTCGATGTCGCCGTGCCGCTGCTGGACGAATCCCACCTGGCCATCACGTCCGCGCCGAAAACGCGGCCGGTGGTGGACGGGATCGTGCAGGGCCTGCTGATGCGCGTGCTGTCGGCGTTCGAGCCCGGCGCGGTGAAAATCCACCTGTGGGACGTCGGGCAGCTCACCGCGATCCTGCCGGACCTGTACCCGCTCAGCCGCACCAGCGCGCTGTCGCTGTACGACCCGACACGACTGGAGGACCTGCTCGACGAACTCGCCGGGCACATCCGCCGGATCCACGCCACCGGCATGCAGGCGGGCCACACCTCGTTGCGGGAACTGCGAAAAGCCACCAACCAGCGGTTGGAGCCGTACCGGATCGCGGTGCTGTACGGCAACGGCGAAACCCTCGACGCGGAACGCGCGCGCGACCTCAAACGCGTGGCCAGCGGCGCGCTCGCGGCGGGGATCTGCCTGATCCTGGTCGACGTGCCCACCGCGGTGAGCGCGTCGATCGAAACGCTGAGCCTGCTGGACGAACGCCGCGCGGTCAGCAGCATGACCGGCAGCGACCTGGTCGTTGACCTGGATCCGCCGATGCCGTCCGGGCAGGTCATCCGCGCGGCGAACCGCATCGCCGAAGCACTGATCTCGAAGCAGGGCGGCCCACGGTCGTTCGCCGATCTGATGCCCGCCGAGATCGGCCAGGAAAGCTCCGCGCGGGAACTGCGCGCGCCGATCGGGTTCCACGAGGGCGAAGCCGTCGAAGTCGTGATCGGCGACGCGAGCCCGCACGCGCTCATCGGCGGCCCGAGCGGTTCCGGGAAAACGAACTTCCTTTACGCGTTGCTGGGCAGTCTCGCCGCGCGCTACACGCCGGACGAACTGGCGTTGTACCTGCTGGACTTCAAGGAAGGTGTCTCGTTCGCCGGTCTCGCTCCCGGTCGTAAGGACTCCAGCTGGCTGCCGCACGCGAAACTGGTCGGCGTCAACGTCAACACCGACCGCGAATTCGGGTTGGCACTACTGCGTTTCCTCGCCGACGAACTGCGCCGCCGTTCCGCCGCGGCCAAGGAACACGAGGTCACGAACCTGGCCGACCTGCGAGAACAGGATCCGGGCGGACACTGGCCGCGGATCGTGGCGGTGATCGACGAATTCCAATACCTCTTCGCCGGACGCGACCAGGTCACCGCGCAGGCCACGCAATTGCTCGAAGACATCGCCCGGCGCGGCCGCTCGCAAGGCATCCACCTGGTGCTGGCGAGCCAAGACGTCGCCGGGATCGAAGCGTTTTGGGGCAAACCCGCGGTCTTCGAGCAGTGCACGCTGCGCATCGCGATGCCGAAGGCACGCCGGGTACTCGCGGAAACGAACAACGCGGCCGTATCCGCACCCAAGTGGCACGCGGTGATCAACCACGATTCCGGTGTCGCACACGGAAACCAGCTCGCACACGTGCCGGATGCGAGCAGTCGCAACGTTTTCGTGAACCTGCAGCAAAAGCTGTGGGAACTCTACGCTGGCCGCTTCACCCGGCCACGCCTGTTCGACGGTGCGCATTCGCCGGTGCTGGAACAGTTCCCGGCCTATGTGGAACTCAAGCCGAGCCCCCAGCCGCGAGCCATCCTCGGCCAGTCGATCGACGTCACCGAAGCCGCGTGCGGTGTCGAACTCCCCCGGGTACCCGGCCGGAACATCGCCGTACTCGGCGGCGCGACCGCGGAGGCGCTGTCCATTATGGACTCCGCCGCTCGATCGCTTTCCCGGCAAATGGAACTCGGACAGGTCGAGTTCCTGTTGCATTGCCCCATCGTGGCGAGTTCCCCGGCAGTGTTGGACTTGAAGAGCCGCCTGGAAGCCGAGGGGCACATCGCGACGCTCACCGAAGACCTTTCCACCGAGCTGGAATCGATCGTCGAATCGCTTTCCACGACGACGCCGCGCATCCTGCTGCTGTACGGTGTGGACGCCGCGTTGCCTTCGTTGGAGGCAAAGGCCGTTGGACAGCTGAAGAGCGGTCTCGACCATCTGCGCACACTGCTGAAAAACGGCCCCGCGCATGGCGTACACACCATCGGCTGGTGGCGCAGCACCGCGCGCCTCAAGGACACTCTCGGCTTCGGCGGCACGGACGACATCGGCACCTGGGCCGCACTGGATGTCCAGGGCAATGATTTGTCGCCGTTCGCCGCGGGTCAGGTCGTGCATTGGTCGCCGCGACCGGGCCGGGCGTTGTTCTTCGACCGCACCACGCACGGGGCACCGGAAGTCATCATCCCGTTCCAGCGCCCAGAAACCGAGCCGACCGCGGGAGGCACGCCGTGACCGAGGGAACCACCAGCCCCGCAATGCGGTACAAGGAAATCGTAGGCCTGGCCCGTGGTTCAGCGGACAGCCTGCGCGCGTGGGAGCTGGCGCGAGCGGACGAAATCGAACGCCAACTGGCGGACGCCCACGCGGCGGTGGCTGCCGCGCAGGATCGGGAGGAGAAAACCCGAGAGCGCGCCAACCGGTGGTGGAAGATGGCGCTGCACAACGTTTCGCGGCTGAGTTTTGTGGAGGCGCTGGATGACCCGCAGCCGGTGACTACTGCTCGGCCGCAGTATTTGGACCGGTATTTGGAAGAGGTCAAGCCGAGTTATCAGGAACTGGTACAGGCGGTGCTGGGGCTTGGCTGGCGGGCGAAGCGTTAAGCCGCAAGGGGTTGGTGCCCTTGGCTGGTGAAAGGCCGGGGGGTGTTCAGCTTCGACTGAAACCCAATCGGCCAGTCCGTTCTCCGGGCCAGAGTCGGGACGGCTCGGCTAGCTTCAAACGGCGTGGGAGGCGCGCCACTCACGGTCCGGATCACCAGGTCGACCCCGAAGTCAGGAGGTCGGCTTGGAACCGCGTGCAGCCGCCCCAGGAGGTGTCGCACGCGAGGCCGGGTCACTCTGACGGTGAAGACCTTCGCGGCGAAGCGCCGCCCCAGGATCTTCCCAAGATCGCCGAAGCTCTCAATCCACCCAGCAAAAAAAAGCCGTGAGGGGAACCCTGACGGAACCAGGACTCCCCTCACAGCCAACTACCTACGCCGTCCGGTGGAACCACCGGTCAAGCTGGTCCAGCACATCATTCGCGAAATCCGCGAACGGATTCCCCGCCGAAGGCCGGAACCGCACCACCTGCGGGTCATGATCGCTAGCCTGGTCAGCGAACTCCGCATTCACATGCACCACGTCATAATCCACCCCACGCGGTGCCGCCGACGCAAGAATATGGTCCAGCACCTGCGACTGACCCTCGTACACATAGCTGTACCGCTCAGCCGGCGGCAGCGTCGAGATCAGGTCCTTCAACAACCCGCCCGACGTCAGCTTCGCCAGCGCGGGCGAGAACTGGTAGTCGTTCAGGTCACCGGCCACCACGACGTTCGCCCGCGGGTCCGCGTTCAGCAGTTGCGAGACGAACCCCTGCAGCACCGTCGCCTGCTTCTGCCGCTGCACCTCGGAGCTGCGCGTCGGCGGCTGGTAGCGGCCGTGTGTCGGCTGGTCGCCGCCCTTGGAGTTGAAGTGGTTGGCCAGCACGAAAACCGTGCGTCCGCGGAACACGAACTCGCCCGCCAGCGGCTTGCGGCTGTCCTCCCACGCGTCGTTGCCCGGGTCGACCCGGCCCGGCGACTGCGTCAGGTGCGCCTTGCCGTGGTCGGAAACCACGCCGACCGAAGACGTCGGGCTGCCGCCCGGACGATCCACAAAGGACACTCGCGACGGGTTGAACAGGAAGCCGACGCGGATGTTGCCGCCCGGTTGTCCGCCGTCCTCGTCGTTCACCGGGTCGATCTGCCGCCACTGGTACTGCGGGCCGCCGGCGGCGACGATCGCGTCGGTGAACTTCTTCAGCGTCGCGTCGGCGTCGACGGTTCCGTCGTCCGTCGCACCGCTGTTGTCCTGGATTTCTTCCAGGGTAACGATGTCCGGCGTCGCGAGGTTGTCGACGATGCCGTGCGCGAGCTGCGCGTACTTGGTGTCCGAATCGGACGGTGCGAGGTTCTCGACGTTGTACGTCGCCACCGCGAGCTCGCCCGGACGCTGCTTGCGCGTGGTTTCCTTCTGCAGCTTGTTGTCCTTGGCCGCACCCAGCTTCGACGCGAACAGCGTGTACCCGCCGAAGTTGCTGTATTCCACCGGACCGGAGGTGACGCCGGTGAGCACGTCGCCGGTGTTGACCTTCGGCGTCGCCTGCTGCGCGGCAGGAATGATCGACTGTACCTTCAGCACACCGGTGTTGATCTTGTCGTAGCCGAGGTAAACCGTGCCGCCGCGCGGAGTCGGGTTCTGCTGCGGCTTCGTGGTCACGTAAAGCTCGCCGTACTTGTTGCTCGGGCCGACCACGCGCGCGTCGGAGACCTGGACGATCTCGCTTTCGTGCGATTCCCAGAAGTCCAGCGCGTACTTCGACGGTTCGAGCGGCAACGGCTCGATGTTGCCGCCCGCGTTGGGAGCCAGCACATCCGGCACCTGGTCCGGCGTCAGCACGGTCGGGGCGGGCAGCGGGTTGCCCGAGGAGCCGACCATCCACTGTGCACTCGTCAGCTCGGTGAGCGACTGGTAGTTCGAGGTCGCGGGCGCGTCCGGGTAGTACTCCTTGACCTTGCCCTGCGCGGTGACCGCGTCGCCGACCGCCACCGCCGGGGTCGTCGATCCGGTGAACACGAATAGGCCCTCGCTGGTGCGCGGGTCGCTGTCGGGATGCGGGTCGGTGATCCAGAACCCGCGCGCCGAGCCGAAGCTCCGCACCGCGGTGACGACGCCGGTGACGTCCTCGACCTGCTTGTCCTTGAACGGCGAAATCCGCGTCGTGCCCTGGATGTCGTGGATCTTCGCCGGAACACCCGGTTCGCCCGGCTGCGTACCGGTGGTCTCGCCCTTGGTGTTGGTAGGCGTCGGGTCGCCGACGGCGAAGTCCGCACTGTTGTCGTCGGTGTCGGCGAGCGTCGCGGCACGCGCGACCGAGGTCGTGTTCGACGCCGCGGCGGCCGGGTTTCCTTCGCGGACAACGGCATCGCCGAAGCCGACGAGGTCCTTGACGTGGCTGTCCGCCAAGCAATCCGCAGCGGACTTGCAGGTCAGCGGCGCGCTGTCGGACACGAGCGCGACCGTCCCCGCGGTCGCGGACATCGCGATGCCCCCGGTCGCGTCGGGCGTCGGCAGCGCGATCGTGCCGCCGTTCCCCTTCCCCTCCGCGACGAGGTAGCGGCCCTTCGGCGCGACGGACCCGGCGAGCGGCGTGACCTGCCACTTGCTCGACGCGCTCGCCGAAGCGGGCAGGTACTGGACGCTGTACCCGTCGAGCGCGACGGGCGCGCCGCCGTGGTTGGCCAGCTCGATGAAGTCGTTGGTCAGCGTGGCGCCGGAATTGCCGCCACCGCCGTAGACCTCGGCGATCAGGGCGTCCGCGCTTGGCGCCGCCGAAGCGGGCGCGGCCAGTCCGCCCAGCGCGAGAGCAGCTGCGGAGACGGCAACCGCGCCTCTGGTCAGTCTTGCCCCACCGGCGCTGCGGCCCCCGGCGGGACGACGGGATATGGTCACCCTGAGTCCCCTCTGCATGTCAACGGTCGAGGCATCGTCCCCCGAACAAGCGAAGCAGAGGAAGACGAAAGGGCAACGATTCGTAACGAGCTGGAGGGATTTCCTCCTTTGGACGGGTTGACGCAATGATCACGCTCGTACTCGGCGGAGACGTCAACCTGCAGGGCCGCGCGAAGCCGGAAACGGCGTTCGACCCGTTGACCTCGCTGCTCACCGGCGCCGACGTGCGGTTCGTGAATCTCGAAGGACCGCTGTCCGGCTCGACCGGCATGGACATCCCGCACAAACCGAACTGGCGGCACTCGCCGCCGGAGATGGTCGCCGCGCTGACCGCCGCCGAGATCGACGTCGTGTCCGTCGCCAACAACGTCACCTACCCGCCGGCCGCGGCGATGGCGAGCCTCGCCGTGCTGGACCGCGCCGGGATCGCGCATTGCGGCGCGGGCGCGAACCTCGCCGAGGCGCACGCGTCGGCGATCCTCGAACGACCCGGCGGCCGGATCGCGTTCCTCGCCTACACGTCGCTGTGCTGGCCCGTCGGGCAGGAAGCGACGGAGGACTCGCCGGGCGTCGCCGCGGCGGGCGCTTACACGTCGTACCAACCGGATCCGCGCGTCCTGGACGTCCCCGGCCGCCCGCCGATCGTGCACACCACGCCGGTCCGCCGCGACCTGGAGCTGCTGCTCGCCGACATCCGCCGCGCCCGCGCCGAGGCCGACCACGTCGTGGTGTCGATGCACTGGGGCCTCCCCGGCGACGAACTGGCCGAATATCAGGTGACCTACGCGCACGCGATCATCGACGCCGGCGCCGACCTGGTCGTCGGGCACGGACCGCACACCGTGCAGCCGGTCGAGGTGTATCGCGGCCGCCCGATCCTCTACAGCCTCGGCAACCTCGTCTTCGACTGGCCCGCGGTGCGCGACCGGCACCGGGACGGCCTGCTCGCCGGCTGCGTCGTCGGCGAGCAGATGCGGGTCGAATTAGTGCCGATCCGCCGCGACGAAGACAACGAATGCGTACCGTTGACCGGAGACGACGCCGACGAAGCACTGCAGCGGTTCGTGGAGCTGTCGGCTCGCCGCGGCACGAAGGTGACAGTCAGTGATGGCTTCGCGACAGTCGAAGGACTTCGCGGCTAGACCGCTGGTCCCGCCGTCACCCGGACGGCGCATCTGCCTTAAATGCAGCTCAAGCCCGGGGTCGACTGGTACCGGGCGGGAGTACCTTACCGATGAGCGCGGAAACTGTGGCCCAGACCACTTTCGGGCCGCCCCGCCGCTCACGGGTAGCACCTCGCGGGGGAGGCGACACGGTCACGTGGGGGTTGACCGTCGTCGAGTGCGCAGGTGTCACCACCCGGGAAAACAGCCGCGGGCGCGGGACTTTCCGCTTCGCCCGCGACCGCGGCTCCACGGATTTGCCCCGGGGAAGCCTCGCGAGTGGCGAGGCGCCGCCTTGACCGCGCAGGGGAGCGCGGGAGGGGGAGGAAGGCGGCCCGCCTCGCCACTCGCGAGCATTAACCGCTGACGAGGGCCGTCGCGACGCCGTCGACCGCCCGCGCGCAACTCTCGCCGTGGGTGAGCGGCAGGTAGTGGCCCGCCCCCGGCACGATCTGCAGCGCCCCGTCCTGGCACGCAGCCAAAAACCGCCGCTCGCCGAGGCGGAAGTGGTCGTGGCGGCCGTTCAGCAGCAGTACCCGCCCCGGGTACCGGGCGAGGTCGGCGAGCGGGTCCATCCCGGCGGCCGCCTCCATCACGTCCGGGATGACTTCGGAAGCGATTCCCGCGGCGATGACCGGCTCGGCGACTTCCGCGGGGAGAACCCGGCGGAGCAGCCATGCGCTGAAGGAAGCGCCGTCGTCTACGGCAGTCGCCAGCCCACGGCGTGCGAACCGGAATCCGCCGCGCAGCACCGAACTCGGCTGGAGCGAACATCCGGCTCCCACCAGCGAAACGACCCGCTCCGGATGCCGGGCCGCGGTCGCGATCGAGACGTAGCCGCCGAGCGAATGGCCCACCAGAACCGCGCGGCCGCCGACCTCGTCGATGGCCTCGGCGACCGCGTCGACCGCACCGTCGAGAGTGAACCTCTCCCCGCGCCGCGTGCCGTGCCCAGGCAGGTCCGGCGCGGCGACTCGACCGCGGGCCAGGCGTTTCTGCTGCTGCCAGCACGCCCCGGACAACCGGATGCCGTGCACGAAAACCACCGGGAGCACGTCGCTCATGTCTCCGCCTTCCACCCAGGAATGCAACGGACCGTTGCATGGCACCGGTCTACCAAATGCAACGCACCGTTGCAAACCTGGCTAGGATTGAGCCATGGATCGGACCGCCACCCGCCCGCGCAAGGCGGACGCCATCTTCTCCGCGACCCTCGCGCTGCTGGCCGAACGCGGTTACGACGCACTGACGATCGAAGCGGTCGCCGCGCGGGCCGGGGTGCACAAAACGACGATCTACCGCACGTGGGCGACCAAGGACGAGGTCCTCGCGGACGCACTCGTGCAGGCCCCGGAACTCGCCTTCGCGATTCCCGACACCGGTTCCCTGCGCGGCGATCTCCTCGAACTGGCGAAGCAGATCCACCGCCTGCTGTCCGATCCGGCGAACCGGCGCGTCATCACGGCCGTCGTCTCCGCGCTGCCGGACCGGCCCGCCACCGCCGAGGCCGCCGGACGGTTCTTCGCCGACCGCCTCGGCCGCGAGCAGGCCGTCTTCGACCGGGCGCACGACCGAGGCGAACTCGCCGACGCCGCGGATTCGGAGATGATCATGGATCTGCTGGGCGGAAACCTCTGGTTCCACACCCTGATCCGCGCGAAATCCGCCGACGCCGCCTATCTCGAGCGACTTGTCGACACCGTGCTCACCGGGGTGTCGTGAGCGGTCAGTACGGCCGGTCCCCGACGATCGCGACGCGCTCGGCGATCCGGACGTGCGGGTGGTAGTCGTTGACCGCGTAGTGCTGGGTCGCGCGGTTGTCCCAGAACGCCACCGAATCCGGCTGCCAGCGGAACCGCACCTGGAACTCCGGCGTGTGCGCCTGGAGGAACAGATACCGCAGCAGCCGGTCGCTTTCGGCGCGGTCGAGGCCGGTGATGTGCGTGGTGAACGCCTGGTTCACGAACAACGTCCGCCGTCCGGTCTCCGGATGGGTCCGCACCACCGGGTGCTCGACCGGCGGGTACGCGTCCTGCCACTGGGCCAGCAGGTCCGGGTCGGTGAACCGGTCGAAACCGGGGACGAAATCGTGCACCGCGGTGAGGCCGTCGATCCGCTCGCGGACGTCGGCGGGCAGGTTGTCGTAGGCGGCGGCCATGTCGGCCCACATCGTGTCGCCGCCGATCGGCGGGACCTCGACCAGCCGCAACACCGAACCGAGCGCCGGATTCGGCCGCCAGGTGACGTCGGTGTGCCAGATGTTTTCGTACCCAGGCATCCCGGCGGTGCGGGTGAACCGCACGACCTGATCGGAATCTCCGCGGGCGATGAACGGGTTGGTCTCCAGTTCGCCCCAGTTCGCGGCGAACGCGCGCTGCTGCTGCGACGTGATGCGCTGGTCGCGGAAGAACAGCACCTTCCACTCCAGCAACGCGCGGTTCAGCTCGGCACGCAACCGCGGCGACACGGGTGCGCCGAGGTCCACTCCGGAGATTTCCGCGCCGATCACCCGTCCGAGCGGACGCAGGGCGAAAAGCTCGTAGGGACGTTCTTCGACACCGTCCGGAAGGCGGCGCAGCACGCGCGGCCCTTCGAGGATCCCGTCGTCCGGGGTGACGGACGAGCGCAGGCGGGCAGGCAGGTCTACAGACATGGGGGTACTCCCGGAAGAATAGGTGAATTCGGCTACAGCAGCGGAAAATCGCCTACGCGGGAGGAGAGCCGAGACGACCGCGACGCCTCAGGAGAGCGGCCACGCCCTCGCCGTCCGACCGCGCCGGGGCACGGCCGGCTTGCGGCACTACCCGGTTCTCTGGCATGACTCCAATTCTGGCCGGGTTCGGTTGCGTGGGTCAAGGATCTCCACGATGTGGAATCGTCGCACGCCCGGCCGAGTGACCCGGGCGGCCTCGATGGGGTTAGATCTCTGGAGAGGGTGACGGGCCGCGGTTCGCGCTCTCCCGGAAGCGGAGGTCCCGATGGCAGGTTCGACGAGCGAGCGGCTCAACGCCGCCGCGGACGCGCTCGATCGAGCGGCTGCCGACGCGGACCGTGCCGCGGGCCGGTTCGCCGAAGCCCGTCTCGAATCGACGCCGTGGGGCATTTCCGCGCCCGCGCGGGAAATCGCCGCCCGGTGGGAGGCCGCGCTCGCCGCGCGGGACGTCGACGCGCGCATGCTCGGCGACGCGACGTCCGACCTCGCCGGCCAGCTGCGGATGGCCGCCCGCGGCCACCACCACCGCCCGACGATCGCGACGGCGCTGCTGAGTTGATGCCGTTCCTCCACCCGGCACTGGAAAACGCGGCCGCCGGACTGGCTTCCTTGAGTGCCGCGGCCGCCGCGATCGGCGCACCGGACCCGGTCGCCGCGCTGCGCCAGATCGACTGTTCCCCGCAGACGATCCGCGAATCCGCGCGCACGCTGTCGGGCGGCCGCGACGTGCTGGTGATGGCCCGGCTGGAGTTCGAACGCGGGGCGCACAGCGCGGAACGCAAATGGGGCGGCGAACCGGCCGCGCAGTTCCGGGGCAGCGCCGACGAACTGGACGCGCACTACCGGCAGGCCGCCGAAGCCGCCGCGCGGACAGCGTCGGTCGGCCTGGATCTGGCGGATTTGCTTGACCGGCTGGCAGATCAGACGGCGGCGCGGGTCATGCTGATCGCCGAAGGAGTGACCCCAGCGGCCGTCGCGCTGCTGGCGGGCGACCGATCCGCGGAGCCAGCGGTGCGGGAGGCATGCGGGACCATCGCGGAAGCGGTCGCGCGCGGCGTCGCAACCATAGGAGAGGCAACGACTTTCCTCGACGCGTTCGGCACACCGGTGTTGCAGGAAGAGAATTA
This sequence comes from Amycolatopsis sp. VC5-11, assembly GCF_037034185.1. NCBI lineage: Bacteria > Bacillati > Actinomycetota > Actinomycetes > Pseudonocardiales > Pseudonocardiaceae > Amycolatopsis > Amycolatopsis sp. VC5-11. The sequence continues at coordinate 402,592 of NZ_JBAGKF010000001.1, forward strand.
ACGGGTCGCAGTCACGAATCCGCCGCGCGTGTGGTGCAGCGGCTCGCGTCCATAGTGGACGGAAAGTTCCGCGACCGTAACGGTTTCCGGCCGCCAGCCGTGCTCGGCGAGCCACTTCGGAGCGTCCCCCGCGAGACCGCCGCGCCAAAGCGCCGTCACCTCGCTGCCGAATTGACGCGCCCGTTCCAGCAGCCCGTCCTGATCACCGTCCGGCCGATGTTCGAACGAAACCCGGCTGCCCGGCGCGGACAACTCGGTGACCGCCGTGAGCATCCGCTCCGCCTCGTCCCGGCTGAGGTAGACGAGCAGCCCCTCAGCGAGCCAGACGGTCGGCTGATCCGGGTCGAATCCGTTGTTTTTCAAGGCAGTGACCCAGTCGCCGCGCAGATCCACCGGAACCGTCGTGCGCTCGCACCGAGGCCGCGCACCTTTTTCGGACAGTACGGTTTCCTTGAACGCGAGCACGTCCGGCAGATCGACCTCGAACACGCGCGCCCCGTCAGGCCAGTCGAGCCGGAACGCGCGAGCGTCGAGACCAGCCGCGAGAAGCACCGTCTGGGTCCCGCCGGAAACGAAGTCATCGAAGAACCTGGTGCGGATCGCGACCTGGTGCGCGAAGACCATCCCCAGCTCGTGGTGACGTTCCCGGCCCTCGAAGATCGCGCGGCCGGCGTGGAAGAACGCGCCCGCGTACGGATCATCGAACAGCCGGTCCGGCCGCCCGCTCTCCAACGCCCGAAGCCCAGCAACCCCAACCGCGGTCTTGCCGACCGGCGGAAGCTCCTCGCTCATGCGTCCACGCTACTTCGCCATCGCCGCTTTGACGGCCGCGACCAGCTCCCGCACCTTCTTCCGGTCGGAGGAGCTGTAGTAGAACGTGCACAGATCGGCCTTGTCGCCGCCGGAAGCCGGGTTCTCGATCACCGCCGTCGACGCGCCGGTCACCTTGAACTTGAGACACCCCGGGCTGAACGCGCCGGGTTCGGTGTTGCTGACCCCGCTGATCCGGCTGACGGTGAAGCTGTGCTTCTTGTCCGCGCCGAACAGGCCGTCTTTGATCGCGGCCTTGATCGTCACCTGCTTGCCGCTGAACGTGAGCGAACGACGCCGGGCATAGATGTACAAAGCGCCACCTCCGGTACGGGGACCAGCTACCGGAGGGTCAAACGAACGAACCCCGGCCGGAGTGCCCGGTCGGGGTTCGTTCGTGAAGAGCGGTGGCGGTGGGATTTGAACCCACGGACGGGATTAACCGTCACACGATTTCGAGTCGTGCTCCTTCGGCCGCTCGGACACGCCACCGCCGAGAACAATACCGGACCCTCTTCGCGGCTTGCGGCGGGGTCTACTCGGCCCCCAGCCGCCGGTCCGCGAAGTACGCCTCGAGCAGGGCGGCGCAGTCGCTTTCGAGCACTCCGCCGTGAACTTCCGGCCGGTGGTTGAGGCGGCGGTCGCGCACGACGTCCCACAGCGACGACACCGCGCCCGTCTTGGGCTCCCAAGCCCCGAACACCAACCGCTCGACGCGGGCGAGCACGAGCGCGCCGGCGCACATCGTGCAGGGCTCCAGCGTGACCGCGAGCGTGCAGCCCTCCAGCCGCCAGCCGTCGCCGAACTCGCGGGCCGCCGCGCGCAGCGCGAGGATCTCCGCGTGCGCGGTGGGGTCAGCCAGCTCGACCCGCGCGTTGCGAGCCGCGGCCAGGGGGCGCCCGTCGGGGTCGAAGACGACCGCGCCGATGGGCACGTCGGCACCGGGGGCGCGAGCCGCGTCCAGCGCGGCCCGCACGGCTTCGGTGTCGTCCGGCCGTCTCAGAGCTGGTCCAGCAGTTTCGAGAACTCGGCCTCGAACCCGCACCGCTGGGCGATCATCTGGAGCTGTTCGTCCGGGTAGAGGTCGACCTCCCCGACGATCACCTCCAGCTCGCCGCCGGGCAGGCCGAGGTCGGCCAGGATCTCGAGGTCGCCCTCGGGCCAGACGGCGTCGTCGTCCTCGTCGGGCGGGTCGACGCGCAGGACGTCGAGGACGTCCGCCGCGATGTCGTAGTCGAGCGCCGCGGCGGCGTCCGACAGCAGCAGCGACGGACCCCTCGGGCTCGGCCGGACGATCACGAAGAACTCGTCGTCGACGGCCAGCAGGCCGAACGCCGCCCCGGTCGACCGGAGCTTGCCCAGCTCGGTGATCGCCGCATCCAGTTCTGTGAGCGCCGAGGAATCGAGCGCACTGCACCGCCACCGACCGTCTTCACGGACCACAGCTATCGCGAAGCCCGTGACCGGCTCTTGCACCGCCATGCGCACACCGTATTCCGCCTCGCTGGCGAACGCACGCACGGTGCGCCCGAAGCGTGCGAGGTGCCACTATCGAGCCATGACCGGACCCACCGACCTCCCCACCCTGCCCGGCAACCGGCACGCCGGGCTGCTCGACGCCGCGCGGCAGCTCCAGGACCGCACTGTCGAGCTTCGCCGCGCCGTGCACCGGCATCCCGAACAGGGCTTGCAGCTGCCACGCACCCAGGCGGCGATCCGCACCGCACTGGCCGACCTGCCGATCGAACTCACCGACGGCCGCTCCACGACGTCGCTCACCGGCGTCCTGCGCGGCGCCCGTCCCGGCCCGGCCGTGCTGCTGCGGGCGGACATGGACGCGCTGCCGCTCACCGAGGACACCGGCCTGGAGTTCTCGTCCGAGATCGACGGTTCGATGCACGCCTGCGGCCACGACACGCACGTCGCGATGCTCGCCTCCGCGGCACGGCTGCTGTCTGAGCGGGTCGACGACCTGGCCGGCTCGGTCGTGTTCATGTTCCAGCCCGGCGAGGAAGGCCTCCACGGCGCGCGGCACATGATCCACGAGGGAGTGCTGGACGCGGCGGGCACGCGCGTCACGCGAGCCTTCGGCCTGCACACGATCGCCAACAGCCCGAGCGGCGTCCTGCAGGTCCGCGGCGGGCCGATGATGGCGTCGGCCGACACGTTCAGCGTCGAGGTCAACGGCCGCGGCGGCCACGGTTCCGCCCCGCACGACGCGATCGACCCCGTCCCCGCCGCGGCGGCGATGGTCAGCGCGATCCAGACGATGGTCACGCGCCGGATCAGCGTCTTCGACCCGGCGGTGGTCTCGGTGACCCGCATCCAGGCCGGGACGACGACGAACATCATCCCCGAGACGGCGGTGCTCGAGGGGACCATTCGCACCCTGTCGGAGTCGACGCGGTCCTTCATCCGCGAGGAACTGCCGAAGGTGTGCGAGGCGGTCGGAGCGGCCCACGGCTGCCGCGTGTCGGCCGGCGTTGACCCGGGCTACCCGACGACGGTCAACGACCCGGCAGTGGCGGCCGAGGTGTTGTCGCTGGGTGCGGAGGTGCTGGGCGAGGACAACGTCGAGGAGCTGACCACGCCGATCATGGGCGCGGAAGACTTCTCGTATGTCCTGCAACGGATTCCGGGCGCGTTCGCGTTCATCGGCGCCCGCGAGCCGGGAGCGGACCCGGCGACCACCGAGGACAACCACTCGAACCGGGTGAAGTTCCACGAACCGGCGATGGCCGCCGGGGTGGCCATGTACACGGCGTTCGCCTTGGACGCTCTGCGCTGAGGGTTTCGGCACGCCCCTTTCGCTGGGGCGTGCCGACTCAGGCTGCTTGCGCGAGGAAGACGAACTCGCGTTCTGTCGGGGCTTGCCGGAACGTGTACGTGATGCGAAATGAGGCGAGCGGCAGCCGCACGTCAGTGACCTCGACTCGTTGCTCCGCCGACCCGACTCCCGCACCTCGCGGGTGCGCAGCGGCACGTTCCAGGTCCCCACGCGAGGTAATCCGGTCGTCGGCCAGCGGTACCTAGTTTTGCCAGGCCAGGCCGCCCTTCAGCACCGATCTAGGACGCATATCCCAAAGATCAGGACGATCGTCCTGGCCACCTCGTGTTACCCTCCGACTGTCGAGACATCATATATCAGATCGGATCTGCTCGTGGCGTTCGAGAAACAGCGACAGCGGCTCGCCGGCGTGGTGGCGATCCCGGTGACTCCCTTCACCGCGGCCGGGGACGTGGACGCCGAGACGTACGAGCGGCTAGTCGAACGGCTCGTGCTGAGCGGCATCGAGGTCGTCACGCCGAACGGCAACACCGGCGAGTTCTACGCACTCGAAGAGCAAGAAACGCGACAGTGTCTCGAAGTCACCACGAAGGCCGCGCGCGAGGCGAGCGTCCTCGCAGGCGTCGGCCATGACGTGCGTACAGCCGTGAAGGCCGCGAAGCACGCGCGCGCATCCGGAGCGGACATGGTGATGATCCATCAGCCCGTGCACCCGTACGTATCGCGCGCGGGCTGGATCGACTACCACCGCGCTATCGCGAACGAAGTGCCCGAACTCGGGGTTGTCCTGTACGTGCGCAACCCCGCCATCGAGGGTGCGGACCTGGCACAGCTCGCCGACGTCGCGCCGAACGTAATCGGCGTGAAGTACGCGGTGCCGGATCCGGTGCGCTTCCGCACCGTCGCGCGCGACGCGGGGTACGAGCGCTTCGTGTGGATCGCCGGTCTCGCCGAACTGTCCGCCCCTGGGTACTTCGCAGTCGGCGCGACGGGCTTCACCTCCGGCTTGGTGAACGTCGCGCCGCAGATCTCGCTCGACCTGTTCCGCCGTCTCCGCAACCACGACTTCGACGGCGCGATGGAAATCTGGGACCGCATCCGCCCGTTCGAGGAGATGCGCGCCGCGCACGGGAACGCCAACAACGTCAGCGTGGTCAAGGACGCCCTTTCGCAACTCAGCCTGTGCCGCCCCGACGTACGACCGCCGAGCAGGCTGCTGACCGCCGGGGAACGGGACCAGCTGTTCGGGATCCTGTCCGCGTGGGGGCTTTCGTAACGCCTCAGGCGAGCGCGGGCGGGAGGTCGAAAGTCGGGAAGACTTCCGGACCGAAGGTGGTCACCTCCGCGACACGGCCGCCGTCGAGCCGCAGCGTCACCAGGCCGAAGGCCCGGAACTCGCCGACTGTGCGCGCGTACGTGGCGAGCGCGGGCAGACCGTTCGCACGGGTCTCGACAACACGGAATTCCGCAGCGTCGCCACCATGCAACGCCGGTGCCCAGCCCGCGAGCACGGTGTCCCGCCCCGCGTACCAAGTCGGTTCCGGCCCCATGTGCCCGCCAGCGCCGGGAGCGTGACTGCAACGCACGTCTTCGCGCAGCAGTTCAGCGAAGGCCGCTTCGTCGTGCTCTACGAGCGCTTTGACGTACTTCGCGACAACAGCGCGTTCCTCATCGCTCCCGGACGCAGACGCCCACTCCGTACGTCGCGTAGACAGGTGCTCCTGCAACTCGGCCCGCGCGCGCAGCACATTGCTGTTCACCGACGCAGGCGTCGTACCGAGCGCTGAAGCCGTCTCACGCGCGGACCAGCCGAGTACGTCGCGAAGCACCAACGCAGCACGCTGTCGCGGCGAAAGATGCTGAATGGCGGCGAGGAACGCCAACTCCACCGTCTCAAGCGCGACGACGACAGTGTCCGGCTGAAGCGCACTGTCGGGCGCAGGCTGCAGCCAGGGAACCGCGACGTCGGGACGCGGCGCGAGGTCGGAGTCGTGCGCAACTGGCAGATCGAGCATCGGCAGCTCGCGCGGGTGCGCTTCGAGGTGATCGAGACACGCGTTGGTCGCGATCCGGTACAGCCACGCCCGCAGGCTCGCGCGGCCCGCGTACGTCGAACGGCCGCGCCACGCGCGCAGCAGAGTCTCCTGGACCAGGTCTTCCGCCTCGTCGAACGAGCCCAGCATCCGGTAGCAGTGCACCCGCAGCTCGTGCCGGTACGCCTCGGTCTCGCTCGCGAAGTCCGTCATCTGTTCAACCATGTCCGATAAGACGGCGGATCCCCGGATAACTCAGCAAAGCCCAGCTCAACCGGGGTGTGGCGGAAGTTACTCGTGCGTTAAGAACCCGTCAGCACGGCCGCCCGGACCGTCAGGGGCCCGTTTCCGGGACGTTCCGGTCCGGGCTCGGCGCAGTGTGCTGGCGATGTTCGCCGCGATCGACATCGACCGGAGGTAACCGTGACGCTCAGCGAGCTGCTCCCGAGTCTCGGCTGCGAGGCCGCCGACCATCTGGAACCGGGGCTCTGGCCGCAAGGCACGAAGCTCGGCGAAGGCGGTGAACTGCTCTTCGCCGGCGCGCCGGTCAGCCACCTCGCCGCGCGCTTCGGTACGCCCGCCTACCTCCTCGACGAGGAACAGGTGCGCGAAACAGCCCGCGCGTACCGCCGTGCGCTGCCGGAGGCCGACGTCGCCTTCGCGAGCAAGGCGCTCTGTACGCGAGCAGTGTTGCGTTGGGTCGCCGAAGAAGGACTGTCGCTCGACACGTGCTCCGCTGGAGAGATCGCCGTCGCACGCGCTGTCGGTTTTCCCGCGGAGCGCATTCTGTTGCACGGCAACGCGAAGACCCCGGAAGACTTGAAAGCCGCGCTGCAGTACGGCGTCGGTCGCATCGTCCTCGACTCTCTCGACGAAGTCGAACAGCTCGGCGCGCTCGCCCATGGCGCACAGCGCGTCCTTATCCGCGTCACGCCCGGCGTCAGCGGCGACACGCACGCCGCGATCACGACCGGCACCGAAGGGCAGAAGTTCGGCTTCTCGCTACGCCCCGACGTACGCGACAACGTCGACCGCGCTGTCGCAGCAGTGCTTTCACAGCCAAGCCTGCAACTAACCGGACTGCACTGCCACATCGGCTCGCAAGTGTCCCGTGTAGACCGTTACGAGGAAGCCGCGCGACGGATGGTCGAAGTACTCGTCCGTATCCGCGACCAGTACGGAATCACGTTGCGCGACTTGGATCTCGGCGGCGGCCACGCAGTGCCGTACGCCGACCGCGAAGCGTCCTTCGACCTCGACGGGTACGCACGCCGCCTCCGCGTCGCACTGAGCTACGAATGCTCGTCACACGACTTTCCCTTGCCACGCCTGACAATCGAGCCCGGCCGCGCGATCGTCGGACCGGCCGGAATCACCGTCTACCGCGTGTGCGCCGTGAAGCGCGGCGCGCGCACCTTCGTCGCTGTCGACGGCGGCATGAGCGACAACCCGCGCCCTGCGCTGTACGGCGCGCGCTACACCGCACGTCTCGTCGGCCGTCGCACGAAGGCCGCGCGTACGCCGATGACAGTGGTCGGACGACACTGCGAGTCCGGCGACGTACTGGCGGACGTCTGTCTGCCCGACGACATCCACGTCGGCGATCTGTTGGCCGTGCCGTGCACCGGCGCGTATCACCACTCGCTGGCGTCGAACTACAACCTCGTCGGCCGCCCACCGCTCGTCGGCGTCCGCGACGGGCACGCGACGCTCCTCGTACGCCGCGAAACCGAAGAAGACCTGCTTCGCCGCTGCTAGCTTTCGATGGTCTGACCGCCACGAGCAACGGCGCCGCGCGTCAGACGCCGCCCGGCGAAGAAGTCACGGCAGGCGCGTTGCACGGCGAACATCAACGGAAAGCCCACGAGGATCGCCACGACACCGATCACCGCGACGCCGCCGATGCCGAACACAGTGGTCTCTCCGGCGTCAGGCTTCGCGTACGCGATCGCCGCGAGCACCAGTACCGCCAGGAAGAACACGCCGCCTACGAAGGGCAGTAAGCCGCGAAGCAGGAAATTGCGCACGCTCGACCACAGCGTCCGGCGAAACACCCACACGCACGCGAGCGCCGTCACCGTGAACTCGATCGCGATCGTGAGCCCGACCGCGTCGACCGAATCCGCGAGCACGTTCCGGCTCCACAACGCCAGCAGCACGTACAAGGCGAGCGACACCAGCCCGAACGCCCAGGTGGTCACCGACGGCGTCTGGTACTTCGGATGCACGCGGCCGAACACCTTGGGCAGCGCGCCGTGGCTGGCCATCGACAGCGTGGTGCGCGCGGCGGGCATGATCGTCGCCTGGCTCGTGGCCGCGCCGCTGGTCAGCACCGACACGATCAGCAGCACCCCCATGACCTTGCCGAACCCGGACGTCCCGAACACCGCGCCGCCCAGGCCGGCGAGCACGTCCTCGGCGTTCGCCTCGTTGGCCAGCCCGATCCCGTGCTCGCCGACGCCCGCGAAAGCCAGCGCAGCGACGGTCACCAGCAGGTAGTTGAGCACCAGCAGCACTGTCGACAGAATCGCCGCCCGGCCCGGCGCGTGCCGCGGATCAGCCGATTCCTCGTTCACCGAAAGCGAACTCTCCCAGCCCCAGTAGATGAAGACCGCGAGCAGCACCGCCGACACCGCCGTCCCGACGCTCACTCCGCTCGGCCACAGCCAGTCCCACCGCGGCGTGGTCGCTTGCGGGCCCGCAGTGCCGCTGTAGACGCGCGTGAGCGCTACGACGGAAAAGATCACCAGGACGGCGAGTTCGATGCCGAGGAGGATCCACTGCGCCCGCGCGGACACCTCGATGCCGCGGTAGCAGAGCCAGCAGAGCGCGAGCAGCCACGCACATCCGATGGCGGTCGTCACCGCGCGGTTGTTCGCGAGGTCGTCTAGACCAAACAGCAGCAGCGTGTACCGGCCGGTCAGCGCGGATTGACTGGACATCACCAGAAACTGCTCCACCAGGACGACCCAGCCGGTCATCCAGCCAACGCGGCTGCCGAACGCCCGGGTGGCCCAAGTGAAGTTGGTGCCGCAGTCGGGTTCGGCCGCATTCAGTTCCCGGAAGGCAAAAGCGACGAACAGCACCGGCACGAACGACAGGAGCACGAACGCGGCGGCTTTGAACCCCGTTCCGGCGAGCACGATGAACCCGAGCGTCGCGGCGATCGAGTAGGCCGGGGCGGTCGAAGACATCCCGATCACCGTCGAGGACACCATGCCCAGCGCGTTCGAACGGAGCCCCTTGGCCGGCACCACAGGCGCGGCGACGGCTTCGGTCATTGGAATATTCCTCCTCAAGATCGGCGGTTCGCGACCGTACCCGCTGTTTGCCGGAGCCAGAACGGGGCCCGCATGTCCGCCATCTGGAGAAGAAAACGGGAAAGGGTCTCCTGCTCTCCGGCTCCTGCCGATACGCTGCGCGTCTGACGAATCACATGCCGAAACACAGGGAGGGACGGCATGGGTGACGAAAACCGTACGAAAATCGAGGAACCGCGTGCTCCGAGAGCGCTAGACGGGACCGACCGGACGCTCATCACGCTGTTACAGGAAGACGGCAGGGCGTCCTTCACCGCACTGGCCAAGGCGGTGGGTCTTTCGGAGGGCGCGGTGCGGCAGCGAGTACAACGGCTGCTGCGAGAGGAAATGGTGCAGATAGTCGCCGTGACCTCACCAGAACACGTCGACCTGACCCGAAGGGCGATGGTCGGCATCACGGTGGACGGAGACGCCCGCGAAGTGGCCCAGCAGCTGGCCAAGGTCGCCGACGTACACCAGGTGGCCCTCTGCTCAGGCCGCTTCGACCTGCTGGCAGAACTGCTCTGCCGCGACGACGACCACCTCCTGTCCGTACTCGGCGACGAGGTACGGCCCATCGCGGGCGTCGTCTCGACGGAGCTGTTCGTGTACCTGAAGCTCGCGAAACAGGACTATTCGTGGGGACGGCTCACCGCCTGATCCACGGTTTCGCGGCTGGGTGCTGGGCTGGGTTTCGCGGCTGGGTCCGCGGTCGGGTTTCGCGGCTGGGTGCTGGCTAGGTTCATGGGCTGGCGTGCTCAGGCTGAGTTCTCGGTGGGGTTCTCGGTCTGAGGTGCCGCTCACGCCTCCGGCGCGGCGGCGACTGGGCCAGACGCCGACTGGGCCCTTGAGCTGGGCTTTTGACCTTGACTCGCGGGTTGGCGTATCCGGATCGGGTTGCTCGGGCGATGCCCTTGGGCTCCTTGGAGCCCTTGGGCCAGCGCGGTCGCCCCCGTCGGACCGGTTCAGGCTGGCCCCTGGACTGGACCGGCTGCTCCTTGGACTGGGCCACCTCGGTTCCGCGGCACGCTCCCCGTTCGCGGCGCGTGTCCCGGCCTCGCTTGGCCGATTCCGAAACTGACCAAGGCGGAACATCCAGGCGTTGGACACCGGAGTCCCGGTGCCAGCATCAGCGCTGGCCCCGGTTTCGGAATCCCGGCACGAACGTCAGTCCCGGCAACGAGCTCCACCCGAACCATCCGCCCTGGCACCCGGCTACGGCCGAAACGCCAGTCCGGCACGGTTCCACTGCTGGCCCAGCAACGGCGCTGGCCAGCACGGGCTTCCCCGTTCCAGCAACGACGCTGCCCAACGGGCGAAGCGGGCCTGACCAGTTCCGGCAACGCAGCCGGTCCCGACAACGGTCCGGCTCGACCACCGGTTCCAGCACCCGTGCTGATCCCGGCAACGAACTCCAACCACGCCACCAGCACCTGGCAACGAGTTCCGAGCCACCGATCAGCATCCACGCCGAACCCGGCACAAGTCACCGGCATCCGGGCCAACCAGGCAACGGAACTCCGACCCAGCATCGCCGCTGGTCCAGGAGCCCCAGCCCAGGCAACGGTCCAGCGCTGCCGCTGCCCCGCACACCGACGTTCCCTGCCCCAGTCCCCGGCAAGGGAACGCTCGCCCGCGGCATGCCTCGTCCCGCTCACCGGCACAGCACCGCCCTCGGCGAAATTCCCGGATCCAGCACCCACCCTGAACGAATTCCGACCGTTCCGATACTACTTCAAAATGACTATTACCCCGTCCCCCGATTAGACCGACTGGCGGAAGCCGTCAGTTTCGCCAATACCCCCGAACGGCCGCACTGGCAGAATGTGCCCACCGCGCAATCGGAATAACGCGTCAGAGATTCCCGATCGTCACACCGCCGGCAAGCCGGTCGCGGATCCAGTCCCCGGCCAGCACCCTCCGCAATTGCCGAGCAGCCAATCGGCACCGCTTATCAGCCCAGCAGAAATTCCCGCGGCGCCAGCGCCCGGTCGACCACGCGGGCCTCGCCGATCTCGCCGTAGAAGCTGCGCTCCACCTTGCCCCGGTACGACGACGCGCCGACCAGCCAGCTGCCGCCCGGGTTCGCGAGGCCGATCGCCGGAGTCTTGGGGTTGCGCAGCAGCGGGCAGCCGTCGACGTAGAGTGTGCTGCGCCGTCCGTCGTTGACGACCGCGACGTGCCACCACTTCGCCAACGGCAGCTCGTGGCCCCAGTTGGTCGAAATCCCGTTCTGGTTCAACGGGAACACCGCCCACTGCAGTTCTGCACCGTCCGAGACGCTGAACGTCGCGGCCGATTCGTTGGGGTCGTCGCCGGACTTCCCGGCCGCGCCGCCGTTGCCGAGGCGCGCGAAGATGCCGCACCAGCCGTGGGTGCCGTCGCGGAAGTCTTCGGGCAGCCGGATGAACGCTTCGACGGTGTAGCCGCGTTGGAAGGTCAGGTTGTTCATCGGCGCACTGTCGACGGTCTGGAGGTACGCGCCGCGGCCAGGGTTGCGCGCGCCGTCGAAGCGAAGGCTCGCCCGCGACGGTTGGCGGGGCGAGAAATCCGCCGAGTAAGTCAACGCGTCAGGCCCGCTGCCCGGCACGGTCGCGCGGCGCAGATCGTTCCCGCGGCCGGTGAGGTCCTTGATCAGCGCGTTGTCCGGAACCGGAGCCCCCGCACGGCCGCCCTCGAACCGCCAGTACGCGACGGTACCCGGCACAAGCTGCGGTTTCACCGGACGGGCCGGCGGCACTGGAACGGGCGCGAAACCGGCGAACCGCTTGTCGAAGTCGATGTCGATGCTGAAGTAGTCGACGTCGGTGCTGCGCTCGGCCTCGATGCGCTCGAGTTCGGTGAGGTCGCGCCGATCGTCGAGCCACGGCGAGAAGGTGCGGACGTCGATCACCCCGCGGGCGACGTCGAACTGGTACAGCCGGATCATGCCGCTGCCGCCGTAGTAGCGGTCCTGGTAGTTCGTGAGGTGCAGGTGCACGTCGTGGCCGGCGGCGTTGCGCTTCACCATCCGGCTCGGCGGCCAGTAGTGACCGTTGAGGGTCAGGAAGATCTGGTCGCTTTCGTTGACGAACTCGTCCCAGACCTGCTTGCCGAAGTCCGACAGGAACGCCTTGCCCTGCTCGTCGGAGTTGACCAGCTCGTGGATCGTCAGGATCGCGGGCATCTTCGGGTGCTGCGCGAGAACCTGCTTAGCCCACGCGAACCCGCCCGATGACGGACGCCAGTCCATAGCAAGCACCAGCCATTCCCGGCCGGCGGCCCGGAACACGTGGTAGGTGTTGTAGCCGTCCTTTGAGGAGCCGCGGAACGTCGGCGAATTCCGCTGCCGCTGCGGCCCGAACGCGTCGAGGTAGGGCGTCCGCCCGCGCTGGTCGTCGGTGGAGCCGTCGATGTCGTGGTTGCCCGCGAGAGTGCTGTACGGAAACCGGAACCGGTCGAGCACCTGGAACGACCGGCTGATGCCAGCGAACTCCCGGGCCTGCCCGTTCTGCGTGAGATCGCCGAGGTGCGCGAGGAAGACAACGTTGTCGTCGTGCCCGTGGCGCAGCAGGTACGACAACGAGGCGTCCACCGGCGTCGAGTCGCCCCGGTCCTCGTCAAACAGGTACTGGGTGTCCGGCATGACCGCGATCGTGAACCGCGGGCTGTCACCGTCCGGCCGCCGAGCGACACTGGGATCAGCCGCGGCGATCCCGTTCAGGCCAGGAAGCGCGGACACCGCCGCACCAGCGCCGAGAATTCCGGCACCGCGCAGGAAGTTCCGCCGTGAAGAGTCAGTCACGAGCAGGAAGCTACGGGCCGGTCCCGACCGCTACGGCAACAATTGCCGACGGCTCGATGAACAGCTCCATGTCCCCGGCGTTTCTGTCCTGCGCAGGACAAACGGAAGGCTGCGCTGGTTCCGCTCAGTGACCGTCGCGTCGCCTTTGGTCGCCGACGAGCATGCCCGGCACCGCGAACCACAGCAGCCCGAACAGCAAGATCGCCATCCCGCCGACGAGCCCCATCGCAACCGGTCCGAAAGAGACCTTCGCGATCAGCGCGACAGTCACCGTGATCGCCGCGGCAAGACACCCGAACCCAACAAGCACGACCCGGTTGCCGACCCGCAGGATCTGCTCCCGCCGCCCAGTCCGGAACAGCATCCGGTGCCACGCCGCAGGCGCGATCAGCAACGCCGTCGCCGCGACAGTCAGCAACACCGCGAGCAGGTGCAGCGTCTTCTCGAACCCGCTGGCGTCGTGAAACCGACCCGTGAAGACCACCGACAACAGGAACCCGAACAGGATCTGCACGCCCGCCTGCGCGACCCGCAGCTCCTGCAGCAGCTCGCCGACGTTCCGCTGCAACATCTGGTTCCGCGTCTCGCCGGTGTGCTCGACGTCGTCGCCGACGTCCGCCGATCCCTCGACGTCCGCTGTCCCGGTGGCCTGCGCCGGACCGATCGCCTTCGCCAGTCCGCCGGGTTGCGCCGACTCACTGGGTTGCGGCCGTCCGGAAGCCTCGGCCGGTCGACTGGGTCGCGGTGCCCCGCCGGATTGCGGCAGTCCGGAAACCTCGGCCGGTCCGCTGGGTCGCGGCGACCCGCCGGGTTGTCCCAGCCGGGGAGCCTCCGCCTGACCGGTGGCCTGCGCCGACTCACTGGGCTGCTGCGATCCGGCGACCTGCGCCGATTCACCAGCCCGAGCTCGCCCGCTGGATTGCACCGGTCCGCCGCTGCCCGCCAGCCCGCTGCCGGTGGGTCCGCCGCCGGTCGATCCGCCGTCAGCCGGTCCACCGTCGCCTGATCCGCCGCCAGTTGACCCGCCGCTGCCAGCCTGCCCGCTGGCGTCCGCCGGTCGACCGCTCTCCGACGCCCCACGGGTCTCGGCCGGTCCGCTGGCACCCGCCGACTCATGGTCGTCCGCACGACGGCCGTCAAACCCCATGGCGCTGTTCGGGTCGTCAGGCATGTCAGGCTCCACCGGTGCTCGCCAAAGCACCGCCGGGCAAGTCCGACGCTGCCACGCTGCCAAGTACCCACCGCGTCAAGGCCCGAAAACTCACCACGCCAGCCGGACGACCTTCACGTCCACCGCAACGACCTCCCAACTCCACCGGCTCGCTAGCCGCTCTCGTACGCGGAGCGTGCCTCGAACCGCACCTGCGCGCCTCAGAGCCTCACCGCGACGAGCATCAGCACCAGGCTTGACCTCACCGCGGTGCATCCAGACAGCACTCCGCACCCGGCCTGGCCCACGCCTGACCTGCACTCACCCGGTCCGGACAGAGTCTGAATCCGGCTGATCCCGACGCTGTCCCACCCGGCAACCCCACGCACCTCACGCCCGAGGAAAGCCGTCCCGAGATCCGGGCAACCTCCACACGTTCGAGTGGAGAACATGGCACGGCACGCGCCGACTGGTTAGAGAAGTTTCATGCGTTTCCTCCCTAAACTCCTTTCCGCGGCCTTCGCCGCTGGTCTCTCCGTCACGAGCCTCTCGGCCACCTCCGCCGCAGCCACTCCAGCGACGGACTCTCCTCTGCACTTCACTGCTGCCCACGGCACATTCGCGGCGTACGTACCGGGCAGCCATGCCGTCACCTACCGTCCGGATCTCGTGCCCGTCGGTGCCAAGGCGCACGTCTCCGCCCTGTCCGCCGGCCGCGTCGGCACCACCACCGTGCTGGTGATCAGCGGCCTCCTGCCGCAGCACGAATACGGTGCACACGCGCACGTCAACTCCTGCGGCGCCACCGGTGACGCCGCGGGCGGACACTTCCAGCACGTGCCGGACCCGGTGAAGCCTTCGGTGGATCCGGCCTACGCCAACCCGCGCAACGAGATCTGGCTCGACTTCACCACCAACCGCTCAGGCATCGGTCATGCAACCTCCGTTGTGGACTGGACATTCGACGGACGACGGGCGAAGTCCGTGGTGATCCACGAAACCCACACCCACACCAACCCCGGGCACGCCGGCACCGCGGGTGGACGGCTGGCCTGCCTCGACGTCGGCTTCTAAAACAGGAGCTGCCCTCAGAACCCCCAGGACTTCTCCGGAACGATCCGGATCCGCACGGAGTAGTCGGCGTCGAAGGCAGCTGGATCGGCGAACCCGATGCCGGCGTAATGCCGCTGGTACTTCGCCAGGTAGCCAGGTGCTTCGGAGGCCTTGGCCTCGTCGACCTGCGCACGTCCGTTGACGACGATGATGCTCCCGCCGTGTTCGTCGCTGTTCAGGTGAAAACTCACCTCCGGATTGGCGGCGAGATGCCGGAGTTTGGCCGTGCCCGGCCGACTGAAGACCACGATGTCCTCGCCGTCGAGCACGAACCAAACCGGCCGCGGCGCGGGGCGTCCGCTGGGAGTCACCGTGGTGAGCCAGGCGACGGATTCGCCCGCGCGTTCAATGAGTTTCGGGTCGTGGGTGTAGGTCATGGTCGGATACCTCCTCGGTAGGTTTCCCAGGTAACCACGAGCCACCGACAGTTCTGCCCCGCCGACCTTCGCGAGCCGTCTCAAGCCGCTTCCCGACACGGCTCAGTTTTGTTGCCGCACAAGGAAAACCCCCGATCCGAGGTCAATCTCGTTTCCCCGGATCGGGGGACTTCTCGCAAGTTCAGCGCGACGCGACAACCCGCGCGTACCGGGCACCCGCCACAAGCAGGATCACACCGGCACCGAGGAACGCGCCCACGCGAGCCAACCCGTCCAGAGTGGCAAGGTCGAACAACACGAGCTTCGCGACGGCAGCGGCCACCAGCACCAGTCCGGTGATCCGCAACGCGACCACCTTGATCCCGCGCAGGAGAAGGACGAACGCCACCACCGTCCAGGAAACCGTGACGAGCGTGTGGCCAACCAGGAATCCACCACGACCAGGGGCTACGAGCATGGACGCGGTGAGCACCAGCCCAGCAGCGCCGTAGAGCGCGCACAATCCGGCAGGCAGCCAAGGCGCGAGACTGGCCGACTTCACCACGTTGAGCTGAATTGCCGCCCACGGCAACGCAATCGCGGCAGCGAGCAGAAGGACAGCCGAGACCAGCGCGGTCAGGAGAAGATCTCGCGGATGCCAATTCGGGAGGATCAGCAGCGCCGGTGTCACGTCCGACCCGAGCGTGAACAGTCCGCCGATCACCGCGAAGACGAGAGAACCGCCTAGCGCGAAACGGTTTCGAGTGAACTTCGCCGCGAACGCGAGCGCAACTGCCTCGCCAAGCAGGACAGCTCCGCCATCGAACTGCGTGACGGTCGCCTGCATCGCGGCGACAAGACCAGCGATCCCTGCGACAGTACCGGAATTCCCTCGAACGATGATCCAGGTCGCGATGAGCACGACCGCCGTTCCGCCCGCGAGAAGCACAGATTCCGGCCGGTGCAGCATCAGCGCGGCGACCAGGATCGGCAGCGGGGAAACAGCCAGGACGGACAGCGAGTAAGGCTCATTGTCATTGCGCCGCAACGAAACCAGTGCTGCCGCCGCACTGACCACGCCAGCGGCGATAACTGCCCACACCGGCAACGTGCGCAGTCCGGTACCGATCAACGCCGTTGTCAAGGGAGGAATGGCCGCAGTAAACGAAAGGGGCCACCATGACCGTCGAAGCTGGACAGGGACGGTCGCGATCTGGATCATAAGAAGGAACGTCACGAGTTCATCGGTGAAGCCCCGGGTGATCAGGGGCGCACACACTCCGCATCCTCCCACCACGGCAATCGCCAGGAGAGAGGAATCCCATTTGACCGCAAGCACAAGTCCGCCCACCGCGATCGCCAAGCCGACCGCGAGTCCGGCGGGAACCGGCAGGAAATCGTACAAGGAGGTGGCAGCGACAGTGTCGAGGTAGAGCGTCGCGATCCCAGTGGCGACAAGGGCGAATGCTCCCGTGCGCGCCGCCGGCTTGCGGTGCAGCCAAGCACCCGCGCCGACCAGGATCCCACCGAACGCAGCGCCGACCGCCACTCGCGGCAACGGAGCGAGCCAGCCGCGCTGGATGGCCAAGATCAGCAGCAGAACGACCCCGAGCAACGTCACGGCACCGCCAACCCACGCCAGAAGGCGCGAACCCGCGCCTTCGCGGCCGAGTCGCTCACGAAGCGTCGGAGGCGGGATGTAGGGCGGCTGTCCGTATGGCAGCTGGCCATACGGCGGCTGTTGGGCGGTTGCCTGCGGGTGTCCTTGGGCGGACTGGTCGGCGGTGGGCTGTCCGTGGCCCGGTTGGGCGGCGAACTGTTCGGCTCCGGCATCGCCAGCGGCGGGTTGCCCGGTCCCGGGGCGCGGCGGCGACGGGTGGGTCGCGCCGGACATCGGCTGGGCGGAATA
This sequence comes from Amycolatopsis sp. VC5-11, assembly GCF_037034185.1. NCBI lineage: Bacteria > Bacillati > Actinomycetota > Actinomycetes > Pseudonocardiales > Pseudonocardiaceae > Amycolatopsis > Amycolatopsis sp. VC5-11. The sequence goes on from NZ_JBAGKF010000001.1 coordinate 419,834, forward strand.
CGGGACTGCGTAAGGGTTGTACGGGTAGTAGCCCGGGCGCGGGTAGTACGGCACCCCGTGTGCGGCCGAGTAGGCCGGGTACGCGTACGGGCCCTGCGCAGCTTGGTAGCCCGGGGCGGGCGAGTGGCCAGGGGCAGCGGGATAGCTGTGGCCAGGCGCAGGAGGTTGGCCAGGTCCGGCGGGGTGTCCCGACACGGCAGCATTGCCAGGTTCGGCAAACGGGCTCGACTCGGCAGGGCGACCTGACGCGGACGGCACGCCCGGTGTGGCGGCCTGGTCCGGCGCGGCAGTCTGGTCCGGCGCGGCGGCGGCCTGATCCGGTGCAGTGGCGGTCTGGTCCGGTGCGGCGGAAGAGACTGCCTTGTCGGCATGGCCCGGCGCGGCCGCCTGGTCAGAGCCGACGGCTGCTGCGGCCGCCTGGTCGGAGCCGACGGCTGGCATGGCCGGGTAGTCGGAGCTGACGGGCTGAGTGTCGCCAGGCGGGTAGTCCGCCGGTGACGCCTCCGCAGTCCGCGCTGTCGGCTCGGCGTGGCCGCCCGGTTGGCCCGTCGTCGGCTGGGAGTCCGCGGGCGCGTCCAGAGCGGGCGCCTCGTCGGGCTGGTCGGTGGCCGGCTCGGGCTGGGGGCGCACCGCGCGGAGTTCCGCGCCTACGTGGGTCAGGCGGCGGCCGAGGTCGTCCAGTTCGCCGGCCAGGCGGTGGAGCGTTGCAGCTTCCGTGGTCATACCGGACAGCCTGGGCGAAACGGCACGATGATCGGATCCGTAGCACTACTCAAAGGCTGGACACGAGATGGTCTCGCGGCCACCGACCTGCCCGGATGCGTGTGCCGTACGTCACGGGCGACAATGGAAGAGTGACTGCCACGTTGAGCGCGCCCACGTTGAAGATCGGCCCCTACCAGGTCGATCCTCCCGTCGTGCTCGCTCCGATGGCGGGCATCACCAACGTGGCGTTCCGGCAGCTCTGCCAGGAGTACGGCGCTGGCATCTACGTGTGCGAGATGATCACCGCCCGTGCGGTCGTCGAGCGGCACCCCGGCACGATGCACATGATGACCTTCGGCGAGAACGAAAAGCCGAGGTCCATGCAGCTGTACGGGGTCGACCCGAAGACGATGGCCGAAGCGGTTCGGATCATCGTCGGCGAGGGGCTCGCGGACCACGTGGATTCGAACTTCGGCTGTCCGGTCGCGAAGGTGACGCGGAAGGGCGGTGGCGCGGCGTTGCCGTTCAAGCGGCGGCTGTTCGCGGACATCGTGCGCGAGTCGGCGAAGGCGGCGGCAGAGGGCGGTGTTCCGTTCACCGTGAAGTTCCGCGTCGGCATCGACGACGACCATCAAACCTTCCTCGACGCCGGGCGCATCGCCGAAGCCGAGGGCGCGGCTGCCGTCAGCTTGCACGCGCGCACGGCCGCGCAGCGCTACTCCGGTCAGGCCGACTGGTCGAAGATCTCGGCGCTGAAAGAGGCGGTCACCAGCATCCCGGTGCTGGGCAACGGCGACATCTTCTCCGCCGACGACGCCCTGCGCATGGTCAGCGAAACCGGCTGCGATGGCGTCGTCGTCGGACGCGGCTGCCTCGGCCGGCCGTGGCTGTTCGGCGAGCTGGAAGCCGCCTTCCAAGGTCGGGAGATTCCGGAGGGGCCGAACCTCGGCGAAGTCGCGCGCGTCCTGCGGCGGCACACAGAGCTGCTGATCGAGCACGACGGCCCGGACAAGGCCATGCGCGACATCCGCAAGCACATGGCCTGGTACCTGATGGGCTTCCCGGTCGGCTCCGAACTCCGCCGCGGCTTCGCGATGGTGACGAGCCTGAACCAGCTCGACGACCTGATCGCACAGCTGGACCACGACGCCCCGTTCCCGAGCGCCGCGACCGGACCGCGCGGGCGGCAGGGCTCGCCGGGCAAGGTGACGCTCCCGCACGGCTGGCTCGACGACCCGGACGACGATTGCGTCCCCGAGGCCGAAGACATGCACTCCGGCGGCTGATCACAGCCTGGCCAGAACGACGCTGAGCTTTGCCGACATCTACCCGACGAGCGCTTGGGGCTCAACCACGGGTGTGCGCGCTCGGCGCGGAGTACTTCGTGCACGCAAACGGCAGCCAGCCGAGCCGAAAACCCACCGCTGACCTGCATAGATAGCAAGTGTCCCCAGGTTATCCACAACCCACTGTGGACAACCTGAGGACAACTTGGGTACAGCCGACTCAGGCGTCGATCTCCTGCGGCGCGCCGCCAACAGTGATCTTGCGCGGCTGAGCCTTCTCGGCGACCGGAATGCGCAGCGTCAGCACGCCGTCGACGTAGTCGGCGGCGATGCGCGTGGTGTCGAGCGTGTCGCCGAGGAACAGCTGGCGCGAGAACTTGCCGCGCGGCCGCTCGGACACCTGGACCTGTGCGTCCTCGACCGCGACCGGCGTGCGCTCGGCGCGGACGGTAAGCACGTTGCGCTCGACGCTCACGTCGATGGAGTCGCGGGCGATCCCCGGGAGGTCGAACTGGATGACGTACTCGTCGCCGGCGCGGTAGGCGTCCATCGGGACGGAGCGCGGCGCGGTGCCCTGACCGCCGAAGAACTGCTGGGTCAGACGGTCGAACTGGGCGAACGGGTCGGTGCGGATCAGCATTGTCGAATCCCCTTTCGGACAACTGCGGCCAGCTGCTGGGGCGCTGACCAAGCCTTGCAAAGTTGCCAACGTACGACTCAACTTATTTGTTCCCGTGTAGCTCACATCACAGAGCTGGCGCGGGACCGGCCAAAACTGTCGGTGCCGGTCCGTAGAGTGCGTCTCGTGATCGACCAGCTGACCATCCCGACCGACGCGGGATCCTTCGACGCCATCGCCGCCGGTCCTGAAGACGGCCGCCCGGTACTGCTGCTGCACGGCTTTCCCCAGGCCGCCGTGGAGTGGGAGCACCAGGTGGCGACACTCGGCGTGCTCGGCTACCGCGCGATCGCGCCGGATCAGCGCGGGTATTCGCCGGACGTGCGGCCCGAGCGCCCGGAGGAATACGGCATCACGACGCTGGTGTCCGATGTCGTCGCGATGGCGGACACGCTTGGCTGGAGCAAGTTCGACCTGGTCGGCCACGACTGGGGCGGCGCGGTCGCTTGGTGGACGGCCGACGAGCACCCAGAGCGCCTGCGCAGCGTCACCGTGGTGTCCACTCCGCACCCGGGCGCGCTCGCCGAGGCGATGCGGACCGACGAGGACCAGCACCTGCGGTCGGCCTACATGACGGAATGGCGCCAGACGCCCGCGACCGAGCGCCGCATGCTGGCCGACAACGCCAAGGCGCTGCGCGACATCTTCGACCGGCGCATCCCGCCGAGCAAGATCGACGAGTACGTGCAACGGCTGTCCGAGCCAGGCGCGCTCACCGCGGCGCTGAACTGGTATCGAGCGGGCCGTCCGGGCGGGAAGATCGGCAAGGTCTCGGTGCCGGCGATGTACGTGTGGTCCACAGAGGACGTCGCCTTCGGTTCCACTGCCGCGCTCGACACCGCGAATTGGTGCACCGGGCCGTACCGGTTCGAGATGCTGGAGGAGGTGTCGCACTGGGTAGCGGAGGAAGCGCCGGAGGCATTGACCTCGCTGATCGTCGAGCATCTCGGCAGCCGGTGACACCGGGTTTCGCCTGCGTCGCCGTTCGGTGGGGTGTCCGATGGGCGGGAGATTCGAGCGGTCCGTGAAGGCCTGACACTCGAATCGGGCGAAACGGCCACCCGGCTCGCGGTATCGGCCGGTTCGTGCGTGGTGTTCAGTATCCGGAGTGGACACCAGCACTGAAGCCGAAACCGAACGCGTCGTCTTCGTGACCGAGGACGGCGTGCCGACCGGGGAGACCGGGCCGAAGCTCGCCAGTCACCACGCGGAGACGCGGCTGCACCTCGCGTTCTCCTGCTACGTCCTGCGCCGTTCGGACAACGCCCTGCTGATCACCCAGCGAGCGCTGCACAAGAAGGTGTGGCCTGGCGTGTGGACCAACAGCGTGTGCGGTCACCCGGCACCCGCCGAAGCGCTGGAGAGCGCCGTACGCCGGCGGGCTTCGTACGAGCTCGGACTCTCCGAACTCGACGACCTCGAGTGCGTGCTGCCCACGTACCGCTACCGCACGCCGCCCTTCCAGGGGATCGTGGAGAACGAGTTCTGTCCGGTGTTCGCCGCCTGGACGGACGTCGATCCGCGGCCGAATCCGGAAGAAGTAGGCGGCTGGCGGTGGATTTCCTGGGCCGATTACACACAGTGGATCACGGATCCGACGACTGACGCGAGTTACTGGGCACGTGATCAATTCGCGCAGCTCAAGGACAAAAAGCCCTTCTCCGCGCTCTGAGCGAAGAACTGCGCTGCGTGACATCAGCGGAAGTCCGTCGTCCACTTGAGCGAAATTCACCTTCGAACGTACCGATGACTCAAGCCACCGCTCCTTTACGACGAAAACGATGGAGTGGCGGAGGTCAGAGTGTCGGCGGACGACGAGCTCGGAACGGGGGAGACCGCGCCCGACTTGCTCACGTTGCACGAGTCCATCGCGGACCTGTTCGCGACGCGCGGCGACTGGCGGCGGGCCTACCGGCACCTGCGCTCCGCGCTCGACATCGCGCGGGCGGGCAGCCTGCGCGACCCGCTCACCTCGAGCTACAACCGCCGGTACCTCGACCAGCGACTGCCTGAACTGCCCGCGGCGGTGGCCGTCGCCCTGGTCGACCTCGACCGGTTCAAGTCCGTGAACGATACGTACGGTCACCTTCTCGGCGACCGCGTCCTCTGCCGGGTCGCCGATCTCCTGCAAGAGGGACTGCCCGCCGATGCGTTCTGCGCACGGTACGGCGGCGAGGAATTCGCTCTTGTCCTGCCGGGAATCGATCACCGGGGCGCCGTCCGGGTCGCCGACGCCGCGCGCCGTCGGGTCGCCCGTCACCCCTGGTCAGAACTCCGGCCAGGCCTGCGGGTTACGATCAGCGTCGGCCTCGCACACGGCACCGAATCCGGGCCGCGTCAGCTCCATCGAGCCGACAATCTCCTTTACGCCGCGAAGCGGGCAGGACGCAACAAGGTCGCTTTCCACGACCGCGAGACCGCGCAGGTAATTACGCACTCTGAGTAACGCACGTCTGCGATTACTCCATTCACTGAACCCGATCTTCACCTGTTCGTCCGCTTCAGTGCGCCTTAGGGCGACGCATGGTGAAGAAATTCGCGGGAGGGTGTCGTCACGAACGGCGGGTATCCGTACGATAACGAAAAGCTCCCCCGGTACGACGAGTCCTGGGAGACCCGGCGAAGCCGCCGGGTGTTCAAAGGTAAGCCGCCCCAGCCTGGCGCCTGACGTGCGAGAGGAGACCGAGTGCCCGACGAGCGCAACACCCCCGGCACCGGTCGCCATTCCGACACCACGGCTCGCCCCCGCGGCGGACGTCGCCGTTCGATGGACACTCACGGCGGCATCAGCGTGTCCGACGTGGTCGCGCGGCACACCGGCGAACGACCCGCCTTCACCGAGGACCCCGGAACACGGCATGCGGAGCCGGTGAGCCGGCTCGCGGAACCGGGCACCCGCCGCGCAGAACCCGGCCGTCGCCGCGCGGACGCCGAGCGCCCTGAGCCGGGGCGTCGCCGAGCGGAGCCGGACGCCGGTTCTCCGGGGACGAACGGCCGCGCTGGGTTGCCCGCCGATCCGGGTCGACGGCGGGCGAATGGGCACGCCAACGGGGTCGGCAGCAGGCATGCTGGGCCGGGAGACGGCTCGGATCTGGGTGGCCTGGCGAATGGGCAGGTCAATGGGGTTGGCGGGCGGCACGGCGAACCTGCGGAAGGCGACGCTGCGCCAGCCGGTGGACGAGCGAACGGGCACGTCAACGGGGGCGGCAACCGCCACGGTGAGGCGGTTGGCGGAGAAACCGGCTCGATCGGCAGGCGGGCCAAGCGACACAGCGAGCCCGCGGACGACGCGCCGGTTGACGGACGCGCGAACGGGCACGCCAACGGAATCGGTGGGCGGCACGGTGAGCCTGCCGACGACGCCGCATCAGCTGGTGGATGGGCCAACGGGGTCGGGAGCCGGCATAGCGAACCGGCGGATGGCGACGTCGCATCAACTGGCGGGCGGAGGAACGGGCACGCCAACGGAGCAGGCAGTCGGCACGGCGAACCAGCGGACGGCGACATCCCATCAACTGGCGGGCGGGCGAACGGGCACGCCAACGGAGCAGGACCTGCGGATGGCGACGTCGCGCTAACTGGCGGATGGGCGAACGGACACGCCGGCGAAGTCGGCAGCAGGCACGGCGAGTCTGTCGGGAACGACGCTGATTCGGTCGGCAGGCGCGCGAACGGCCGAGGCAGCCGACGTGGCGGGGCGGCAGAAGACGATGCCGGATCGGCTGGCGGGAATGGGCGGGTCAATGGTCTCGGCGGTGTCGGCAATCGGCACAGCCGAGAGGTAGCTGACGGTCCCGAGCGCACCGGAGTTAGCGGACCGGCGGATGACGTACCCGCGCTGGGGAGCCCGAACGGGGGCGGTGACCGGCGCAGTGGCGACGCTGGTCTTTCTGGCGGACGTCGAGGCGGTTCGGACGTCGACAGCGGTGCCGGGCCTGCGCGAGTGGGTGGGCGGGCGCTTTTTGGCGGAGCGGTACCGGACGGCGTCGGCGACCCGGATGGTTCTGGCAGGCGGCGGGAGCAGGTCGAGTCGGGGGAAGGGCTTGGCGAAAGTGGCTACCCGGCACCTGGTGGTCGGCGGGCTCGACCAGTCGACGGCCGCGGGGAGACCCGGCATGCCGCGCCGGATTCTGAGCTTGGTGACTCTCGGCCTGGTCGTCGCGGTGGCCAGCAGGCCGAGGACGTAGCTGGGCGTCGCGGGGGGCCCGGCGGGTCTCCGGTGATGGGGGCTGGTGGGTCTGAAGCTTCGTCGGTGGAATCGCACGGTGGGGCGGGCGAACCGCGGGGGCGTCGTGCGGTCGAGTCTGGGCAGGGACCGGTAGGCGGGCAGCCTGGGAGTGCCGAGGGTGTCTCTCCGGAGCTGGGGGCGCGGCCGCGGCGTCGGCGGGCGGATGGGCTTCCGCCTCGGCCTCGGCAAGGGGGCGGCGTTCCGGTTTCGCCGGAGCCGCCTGGGCCTCGGCGTCCGCACGGTGCGGAGAGTGCTCCTGGACGGGCTGAAGCGGACGCGCCTGGGCTGGAATTGGGCGGGCCCGATTCCGCGGGGCCTGCAGCGCAGCGGAGGTCCGCCGAGCAAGGGCGGCGGATAACTGATTCGGCGGCGCTTCCGATCGAACCCGACGTGCAGCGAGCGCCGGGGCAGGACTCTGGCGGCCATCGGGTACCTGGGCCGGAATCGGGCGGGCCGCGAAGGCCTGGTCCGCCGAGGCGACGGGCGGCTGGACCGGAAGTTGCCGGGCTGCCGATGGCTGGGCCTGAGGCGGCGCTGCCGATCGAGCCTGACGGGCCGCGCGCGGCTGGGCAGGACTCCGGTGGGCACCGAGTACCGGGGCCGAACACACCTCGTCGACGGGTGGCGGGTCCTGGACCGGCCGGGCGGCGACCCGACCTCGACGGCGTGCCTGGCGGGGCGGAACCCGAGGACGAATTTGAGCGGACGCAACTGAGTCCGGCGCTTGAGCCGGATCGGGTGCGGGGCAAGCAGGTTGAGCATGGGCGCAACGGGCAGGCTCCGCGGCGTGGGCGAGGTGGCGCGCCGGATGGGCCGGGGCTGGCTGCGGCTCAGGGGCTTGAGCAGACCCAGATCAGCCCTGCGCTGGACGGTGACGACGCCGGTTCCGGACGTTCGCGTCGACCGGAACGTCCGCGGCGCGGGCCTGCGCCGGATGGTGGCCGGAGCGCGGCTCAGGGGGCTGAGCGGACTCAGCTCGGCCCGGTGCCGGACGGTGGTCGGAACGCAGCGCAGGGTCTTGAGCGGACTCAGCTCAGCCCCGCGCTGGACGGCGGCCGCGTCGCAGCGCTAGAGGGCGGCCGGAACGCAGCACAGGGCCCGGAACGAACTCAGCTCAACCCTGCGCTGGATGGTGCCCGCGGTGCGGCGCAAGGCCCGGAACGAACCCAGCTCAACCCGGCCCGCGACGGTCGCGGCGCAGGAGTACAAGGCCCTCAGCAAGAGGGCGTCCGAAACAAAACCCAAGACCCCGAACGAACCCAACTCAGCCCAGCCCTCGACGGTGACCTGGACAACGAACGTCCGCAGCGCGGCCGCCCCCGTCGCAGGCCCGGGCCGAATGGTCGGCCGCAGGGTGGTCCGGAGGCCGAGCGGACTCAGCTCAGCCCAGCCGTAGACGGAAAGCAGCCGCTCGCAGCGGATCGGACGCAGTTCACCCCGGTAAAGGGGATCGGGCTCGGCACCGTAGCGGCCGAGGACGCCGAGCAGACGCAGCTCAGTCCGGCGGCGAAACCCGCCGTTGATCCGGAGCGTACTCAGCTGAGTCAGGCCGTCGAGGGGCCGAATGGCAAGCGGCCTCGGCGGACCCCGGCTCGGCCGGCCGCGGCGGTTCGGGCGGAGATGGATCCGCTCACCATGACCGACGAGATGGAGGCGATCGACGAGGCGACTCAGTACCGTCGCAAGATCGATCACAGTCTCGCTCGGTTCTCCGCCGCGCATGATGACGCCGCCGCTGAGGAAGCGAAGCGTCGGGAGCGGCGGGAGCGGCTCACTACCCGGTCGATGGCTTTGTTCGAGCAGACTCGGACTGCGTTGCAGCGGGTGGTATTGCTCGACAAGGAAGAGGAAGAAGAGCAGCCTGCCGAAAAGCCGGAGCAGACTCGGCTGCAGGAGAAGAAACAGCGGCATACCGCGCGCAACGTCCGGATCGGGCGGATTGCGTTGATCGTGGTTGTCGCGCTCATCTTCATTGGCACGGGCGTCGCGTGGGGTGCGGTTACCTGGTTTGACGCCAAATTCGCTCAGGTGTCCGCGCTGGACGAAAACTCCTCAGACATCCAGAACGCCGACGCGCAGGCCAACGACGAGAACTTCCTCATGGTCGGCTCCGATTCCCGCGACGGCGCATCGTCTGAAGAAAATGTCGGGGACGCGTCCAATATCCCGGGCGCGCGGTCGGACACGGTGATGGTGGCGCACGTTCCCGCGGACCGGAAGCGGGTCGTGGTCGTTTCGTTCCCGCGAGACCTGGAAATCGACCGGCCGGATTGCAACCGGTGGGATCCGGCGAAATCGCAGACTACCGACGAGGTCGTGCGCGAGCAGAAGATCGCCAAGCTCAACACTGCCTACGCGGTCGGCGGCCCGCAATGCATGACGAAGGTGATCCAGAAAATCACCGGGCTGCGGATCAACCACTTCGTCGGCATCGATTTCAACGGGTTCAAGGAAATGGTCGACGCGGTGCACGGGGTGACCGTGCACAACGAGAAACCGATCGTCGACACCACGCTCGGCAAGGTGCTGCTCGAAACCGGCGACGTGACCATTACCGGCGACCAGGCGCTGAGTTACGTGCGTGCCCGGCACGTCGTCGGCGACCCGACCTCCGACTACGGCCGGATCAAGCGGCAGCAGGCGTTCATCGGGGCGCTGCTGAAGAAGGTCATGTCTTCGGATGTCGTGCTGGATCCCGGGAAACTGTCCGGATTCATCACCGCGTTCGCGCACGCCACGTTCGGCGACAACCTCGGCGTGCAGCAGATGATGACACTCGCGCAATCGATGCGCGGGCTCGACCCGGCCAACATCAACTTCCTGACCGTGCCCACCGTTGGCCTGCCCAACAAGCGCGGCAACGAAGTTCTGGTGCAGGAAAAGACCAAGAGCCTCTTCGACGCGTTGCGCGACAACACTCCGCTGCCGGGCAACCAGCCCGCCGGAACCGCGGCCAGCGCGCCGCCCGCGAACGCCGGTTCCGGCAAAACCGCCAACACCGGCTGAGCACTCCGGATTCGTTAGACGGGGTTCATACGCGGTTCACCCAGCGATGCGGTATTCGGACAGTCCACGTCGTAGGGTGTGGTCATGCGTGAGGCCTACCATGTCGAACTCGATCAGCTCGCCGAAAACCTGGCCGCGATGTCGGTCCAGGTTGCCGACGCCATGGAGCGGGCCACCAAAGCACTGCTGGAGGTCGACCTCGGCCTCGCCGAGCAGGTGATCAGCGACGACGCGAAGGTGGACGACGCGCGCGCCGAATGCGAGGAGCAGGCGTACGCGCTGCTGGCGCTGCAGGCCCCGGTCGCGACCGATCTGCGCACCGTGCTCGCCGCCATCCACGCGGCGGAAAGCCTGGAGCGCATGGGAGATCTCGCCCTGCACGTCGCCAAGGCCGCCCGCCGCCGCCACCCAGACCCGGTGCTGCCGGAGGCGGTCAAGCCCTACTTCGCCGAGATGGGCCGGGCCGCGGTGAAGCTCGCCCGCCAGGTCGAGGCGATCATCAAGACCAAGGACGTGTCCGCGGCCAAGGACCTCGAGGCTGAGGACGACCAGGTCGACGACCTGCACCGGCACCTGTTCACCGTGCTGATGGACCGCGAATGGCCGCACGGCGTCGCCTCAGCGGTCGACGTCACGCTGCTCGGCCGCTTCTACGAGCGCTACGCCGACCACGCGGTGTCCGTCGCCAAGCGGATGATTTTCGTGGTCACCGGCCGGATGCCCGGCTACGGCACCGACGACGAAGACCTGACCATCTGAGCCAGCACAGCGAAACCGCCGCCCGGCCGTACAAGCGGGGCGGCGGTTTTTTAGTGCGCGGAAAACAAAATGGCCGCCCTGGCCGGAAAACCAGGGCGTCCGTCCACAGTGGAATCAGCCGAAGCGGCCCGAGATGTAGTCCTCGGTGGCCTTCTCGTCCGGGTTGGAGAAGATCTTCTCCGTGTCGTTCAGCTCGATCAGCCGGCCGGGCTGGCCGACACCGGCCAGGTTGAAGAACGCGGTCTGGTCCGAAACCCGCGCCGCCTGCTGCATGTTGTGCGTCACGATGACGATCGTGTAGTCCTTCTTCAGCTCGCCGATCAGATCCTCGATCGCGAGCGTCGAGATCGGGTCCAGCGCCGAACACGGCTCGTCCATCAGCAGCACGTCCGGCTGCACCGCGATCGCCCGCGCGATGCAGAGCCGCTGCTGCTGACCGCCGGAAAGGCCGCCGCCCGGCTTGTTCAGCCGGTCCTTGACCTCGTTCCACAGGTTCGCGCCGCGCAGCGCGCGCTCGGCGACCTCGTCGAGCTGCTTGCGGCTCTTCACCCCGCCGAGGCGGAGCCCGGCCACCACATTGTCCTTAATGGACATCGTGGGGAACGGGTTCGGCCGCTGGAACACCATGCCGATGGTGCGGCGCACCTGCACCGGGTCCACCGCCGACGCGTAGATGTCCTCCCCGTCCAGCAGCACCTGGCCGTCGACGCGCGCGCCGGGAATGACCTCGTGCATCCGGTTCAGCGTGCGCAGCACGGTCGACTTGCCGCAACCCGACGGCCCGATGAACGCGGTCACGTTCCGCGGCGGGACGTTCAGCGTGACGCTGTCCACCGCGTGGAACTTGCCGTAGTAGATGTCCAGGTCTTTGACGTCGATTCGCTTGGCCATGACTCACTTCTTCTTCGGGGCGACGATGCGGGAAAGGACCGTGGCGAGCAGGTTGATCACGGCGATGATGAGCACCAGGGTCAGCGCGGCTCCCCAGATCCGGTCGAAGCCGACGCTGCCGGGGTCCATCGAGTTGGTGGCGCGTTCGTTGTTCATCACCAACGGAAGCGACGCCTGCTCCCCGCTGAAGATGTTCCAGTTGACGTAGGACGTGTACCCGACGAGCACCAGCAGCGGCGCGGTTTCGCCCATCACGCGGGCGAGCGCCATCATGATGCCGCCGAGAATGCCCGACAGCGCGGTCGGAAGCACGATCTTCATGATCGTCTTCCACTTCGGAACGCCCAGCGCGTAAGAGGCCTCGCGCAGGTCGTCCGGCACGATACGCAGCATTTCCTCCGCGGAGCGCACGACCACCGGGATCATCAGCAGCACCAAGGCGAGCGACACCGCGAACCCGCTGCGCGGCAGGCCGAGCGTGGTGACCCACAGCGCGTAAATGAACAGCGCGGCCACAATGGACGGAACACCGGAGAGGATGTCCACCATGAACGTGGTGGCCTTGGCCAGCTTGCCGCGGCCGTACTCGACGAGGTAAATCGCGACCAGCAGGCCGATCGGCACCGAGATGACCGCGCACACCAGGCCCTGAAGCAGGGTGCCGATGATCGCGTGCAGCACGCCGCCGCCGACCTCGTCGCCGAGCACCGAACCGAAGTCCTGGCCCCACCAGTTGGTGTACGGGATCCGCTTGATCCCGTTGGCGATCACCGTGTACAGCACCCACACCAGCGGGATCACGGCGATCAGGAACGACAGCCACACCAGCACGGTGGCCACGCCGTTCTTGACCTTGCGGACCGCGCTCACCTGCTGGAAAGCCGGTGTCGTCGCGGGTCGTTCGAGGGTGGTCGACACGGTCACTCCCCCTTCTTGCCGACGATCGAGCGGGCGGCGAAGTTGACCAGGAACGTCAGCACGAACAGCACCAGGCCGGCCGCGATGTAGGCGCCGGCCGAGGTCGGGTTGTTGAACTCGCTGTAGTTCTGGGCGATCTTCGACGCGAACGTCGCGCCGCCGTCGAAGAGGCTCCAGTCGAAGTTGCGTCCCTGCGGGATCAGCAGAATCACCGCCAGCGCAATGGTTTCACCGAGCGCGCGGCCGAGACCGAGCATCGACGCGCCGACGAAACCGGCCTTGCCGAACGGCAGCACCGTGGTGCGGATGACCTCCCAGCGCGTGGCCCCGAGCGCGAGCGCGCCCTCGACCTGCGCGGTCGGCGTGCGCTCGAAAACCTCGCGGGTCAGCGACGTGATGATCGGCAGGATCATCACCGCCAGCACGATTCCGGCGGTGAAAATGGTGCCGCGCACGTTCGGCGCGATGTTGCCCGGCGCGAAAATCGGAATCCACGAGAAGGTGCTGTTGACCCACTCGGAAAACGGTTCGATCGCGGGCGCGAACACGAGAATGCCCCACAGGCCGAAAATGATCGACGGCACCGCGGCGAGCAGATCCACGACGTAGGCGAACGGCCGGGCCAGCTTCGCGGGCGCGTACTGGGTGAGGAACAGCGCGATGCCCAGCGAGATCGGCATCGCGATGATCAGCGCCACCAGCGAGGTCGCCACGGTGACCTCGGCGAGGTCGGCGATGCCGAACGCCATGTTCGCCGGGTCGTTCGTCGACCACCCGTGGTTGAACAGGAAGTTGACCTTGTCCGCCTTCAGCGCCGGAATCGCCTGGACGACCAGGAAAATCCCGATCAAGGCGATCAGGGCGACGACGAAGATCCCGGCCCCGGTGGTCAGGTTCTGGAAGATGCGGTCACCGGCTCGCACCTTCGTCGGCTTCTTCCGCGCGGGCGGCGCTTCCGGCGCCGGCGCGGGTGGCTTGTCCGAAATCGGATCCTCCGGGAACGCTCGGGCGGACGACGAACGCCCACCGGGGTCGCCGGTGGGCGTTCGCGTCGAGGATTGGTCGCTCATCGACAGTCTCTAGTCAGCCTTCGTACCAGCTAGGTAGTCGCTCAGGAAATTTCCTTGACGGCCTTCAGCACCTTGTCCTGGAGGCTCTGCGGGATCGGCACGTAGCCCTTCGCCGACAGCGGCTGCTGGCCCTCGGTGGCGGCCACCGTCAGGAACGCCTTGACGGCCTTCGCGACGTCCGGGTTCGAGTACTTGGAGCACACGATCTCGTACGTGGTCAGCAGCAGCGGGTAGGCGCCCGGCACGTTGCTGGAGTAGATGCCGTTGAGGTCCATCGCCAGGTCGTTGGTGCCCGGGTGGTAGAACTTCGCGGCGTCCAGCGACTTGGCCACGTTCTGCGCGTTCAGCTCGACGCCGCCGGAGCCGCTGTCGATCTTGGCCGGGGTGACGCCGTCCTTGGCGAACGCGCTCTCCACGTAGGTGATCGAGCCGTCGGCGCCCTTGACGGTGCTCGCGACACCGTTCGAGCCCTGCGCACCGTTGCCGACGCCGCCGTTGAACTTCTTGCCCGCACCCTGGGTCCAGACGTCCTTGGCAGCCGCGCCGAGGTACTTCTGGAAGTTGTCGGTGGTGCCCGACTCCTCCGAGCGGGAGACGACCTGGATCGGCTTGTCCGGCAGGTTCAGGCTCTCGTTGCCCTTGACCGCCTTGATGGCCGGGTCGTTCCAGTTCTTGATGCCGCCGTTGAAGATCTTGGCGATGACCTGCGGGGTCAGCGTCAGGTTGTCCACGCCGGACAGGTGGTAGCCGACCGCGATCGGGCCGACGACCAGCGGGATGTTCAGCGCGGGCGAACCGCAGCGCTTGGTGGCGGCCTCGAGGTCGGCGTCCTTGATCGGCGAGTCCGAACCGCCGAAGTCGACCTGGTTGGCGTTGAACTGCTTGACGCCCGCGCCGGAGCCGGTGCCGTTGTAGTTCACCTTCTGGCCGTTGCACTTCTTGTTGTAGGCCTGGTTGAACACCTCGATGGCGTTCTTCTGGGCCGTCGAGCCCTCAGCGGAAAGCGGGCTCTTGCCCCCGCAGTCGACCTGGGCGGTTCCGGTGGCGGCGGGAGCGGCGGAGTTCGAGCCCGAGCCGCTGCTCGACGCCGAGGGGTCGGAGCCACAAGCGGCGAGGACGAGCGCGGCGCTCGCCACGATGCCGACGGCACCCAGGGGCCGCATGATCTTCACTGCATTTCCTCCACTCGGAGATGTGCCTTTTTGAATCCGGTCGGGATTGGCGGCGAGTGAGCCGCACCGGAACCGGACACTAGGCAGCCTCGGTGGACGGGCGTCCTTGGTTGCATGAACGGCAGGTGAACAAGTCACCGTTTGTGAGCAGGACTACTACCCCGAACGGGTGCCGTGGCCTGCTCGTGACCTGCCAGTACGCAGAAAGTAACACGGGTCACCGGTCGGGTCGACCGTGATCACTCACCGTACTGAACGTCGGTCTCGAAACGCTGGAACCCCAGCTTGTTGTACACAGCCAATGCCGCGGCGTTGTCGCCCTCGACGTAGAGGATCACCCTCGGTAGTCCCCGAGAGCGCAGGTAGCGGAGTCCGGCCAAGGTCAGCGCCTTGCCGAGCCCACTACCCTGAGTAGCAGGATCGACGCCGACCACGTAGACCTCCCCGACCGGGCCTCCGTCGAACCGGCCGGGAACCGGGTCGTGCACCTTCGTCCAGTGGAAGCCGGCGACCTCGCCGTTCTCGTTCTCCGCGAGGAAGAAGCCCGCCGGGTCGAACCAGGCCTGGAGTTCCTCGGCGCGCACCTCGGCGGCGGTCAGCGCGCCCTGTTCCGGGTGCCAGTCGAACGCGCGCGCGTTGACCGCGACCATCGCGTCCTCGTCCTGCCCGGGAACGAAGGTGCGCAGCCGGAAACCGTTGCGCAGCACCGGTTCCGGCCAATCCGCATCGGCAACGTCGACGTGCAGGATCAACAGTTCGCGCTGCCTGCCGAGGCCGAGTTTCGCCGCGATCGCCGCCGCACCGGGGTGATCGCCGTGTGCCCACACGCGCAAACCCTTGTCGGCGCGCTCGACTACCGCCTGCGCGAGCGCGGTGCCGACGCCACGACGCCGGAAATCCGGGTGCACGAAAAGCTCCGCGACCTGATGGCCGTGGGAATCGCCTTCGGTGTCAAGGTGGACGTATCCCGCGGGCGCGCCGTCGAAGCGGGCGAGAAGATGCAGTCCGCCTTCGAATTCGCGCGGCAACGGTCCGGCCGGGTCGACCTCGGGGCGTCCGTCAGTCGCTTTGACCGCGAGCAGCACTTCGCGCACCGCGTCGTCGGGATCGGTCGTCCAGTCGCCAAGGTCGATAGCCACAAACCGACCTTACCGGCGAATGTCAGCGGGAGGTCAGCTCCGAAGCGTCGGCCGGAACGGCGACAACCGGCTTCGCACCCTTCGCCGGTCGCTCGAACTTGTAGCCGACGTTTCGCACGGTGCCGATCATCTGCTCGTGCTCGGGACCGAGCTTCGCGCGAAGCCGCCGTACGTGGACATCGACCGTGCGCGTGCCGCCGAAGAAGTCGTAACCCCACACTTCCTGCAGCAGCTGCGCGCGAGTGAACACGCGACCAGCGTGCTGGGCGAGGTACTTGAGGAGCTCGAACTCCTTGTACGTCAGCTCAAGCGTGCGACGGCGCAGCTTCGCCGTGTACGTCGCTTCGTCAATGACAAGGTCGCCTACGCGCAGTTCGGCGTCTGCCTGCAGGCCGATGCCGTCGCGAGTGGTAGCCAGCCGCAGCCGTGCATCGACCTCCGCGGGACCAGCGGTGGGCAGCAGGATGTCGTCCGTGCGCCATTCGGCGTTGACCGCGACCAGACCGCCTTCGCCGACCACCGCGATGACCGGCGTGCCCGATTCGTCCTCCGCGCCCTTCAACAGACGACACAGGCTCTTCGCGGACGCGAGGTCGCTGCGCGCGTCGAGAAGGATGACGTCCCGGTGACCCGCGTCGAGAAGGGCCGTCACTTCCGGCTCGCGTACGCGTACGGTGTGCGGCAGCAGGTCCAGCGCAGGTAGTACGGAGGTAGCGTCGAGTTCCCCCGTCAGCACCAGCAGGTCCAAGCTCATGATCCGCACCGCCTTCAGATTCGTCGCCTCGAACGTGGCGTCGGTCGGTGCTAAGTGAGAATAGCGGGTGAACACCCCGGCACCTAGCTCGTGCTGGATCGATCACACCTGGTCTAACGGCCGGAGCGTGACCCGCACCACGACGAAATCCACCCGAACAGGAGAACCGAGGCGATGGCGAGCAGGCCCGTGACCCGGGACGACCGACCGGCCCCTAACCCCGGCGGCGGCCGCCGCGGCAGGCGCGTGCGGCGGTGGCTCATCGTGCTGGGAGTGCTGGTGCTCCTGCTGGTCGGTGCGGATTTCGGAGCGGCGGCCTACGCCGAGCACACGATCTCGCAGAAGGCCCGCGCACAGCTCGGGCTGAGCGACGATCCGTCGGTCACCATCCACGGCTTCCCGTTCACCGTGCAGGCGCTCTCCGGTGACTACAGTCACATCACCGTTTCCGCGGACGGCGTGCCGGTCGGCAGCGAACTGCGCGACCTGCGCGTGAGCGCCGAACTCGAGGACGTCATCGCGCCGCTGTCGGACCTCACGTCCGGCAACACCAAGGCGGTGAAGATCGGCAAGCTCACCGGTGCGGTGACGATCAAGGCGTCCGACCTCGCCCGGGTCTCGCCGCTGAACAAGATCCAGAACCTGAAGATCGAGCAGTCGACCCAGGCGTACGTGAAGTACGGCGACACCGAGCAGGGCAAGCAGCCGGACCCGACGCCGACCAACGCCGACGGCGAACCGGCCGACGGCACCAGCGCGGGCGTGCGGATCTCCGGCGACGTGCAGGTGGCCGGGCAGAAGGTGGAGATCTTCTGCTTCGCGCTCATCCAGCTCAAGGAGAAGACGATCTCGATCGTGCCTTACCGGTTGCAGTTCGGGAATGACCAGAGCACCACGATCGTTCCGGAAGCTGTGCAGAAAGCTCTGCTGCCGAACTTCCGGGCCAGCATTTCGACGACCCGGCTGCCGCTGTCGGTCACCCCGACCGCGGTCCGCGTGGACAGCGGTTCGGTGACCATCAAGGGCGAAGCGCACGACGTGAACTTCGCCGACCTGTCCACCAACCACGGAGGCTGATCCCGGTGACCGGAGTGTGGGTGCTGCTGGCGACGCTGGTCGTCGCGACGGCCGCTGGCCTGGTCCTGCGCGCCCGCAACGGCCGGATCCGCGCGGCCAAACCGGCGGCGCAGACCCGGACGCTTCCCGCTCCGGTCTCCGAGGCCCTTGATCCGCAATCCGCCGTCACCCTGGTGCAGATCTCCACCACGTTCTGCACCCCGTGCCGGCACACGCGGGCGATTCTCTCGTCGCTCGCGGAGAAGACCGACGGCCTGCACCACGTCGACCTGGACGTCACCGAACGTCCCGAGGTCGCGCAGGCATTGTCGGTGCTCAGCACGCCGACCACGCTCGCGCTGGACCCGGAAGGCCGGGAACTGCTGCGCGTGGGCGGCGTGCCCAAGGGCCCGGAGCTGCTGGAAGCGCTCCGCCCGCACCTCGCCGCCGCTACGCGCTGACCTCCGCCTGGCTGCCGCGCCGCGCTCCCGCATCGCTGAGCCGCCCCCAATGTGGCATTGGGTGCTCCATCCATGCCCCCGCCGCCGCCCTCAACGGAGACGCTGCGCGCCGCTGGCTCATTCAACGCACCCAATGTGGCGTTCGGTGCGTCCCACGCACCCAAAGTGGCGTTCGGCCCGTCCAGCGCAACCAATGTGGCGTTCGGTGCGTCCCACGCACCCAAAGTGGCGTTCGGCCCGTCCAGCGCAACCAATGTGGCGTTCGGTGCGTCCAGCGCACCCAATGCGGCATTCGGTGCATCTGACGCACCCAATGCCACATTGGGGAAGCGCCCGGCCCCGCGGTCCGCGGCGGTTGATTCTCAGGATCCGGACCTCGTCCCAAGGAATGAACATGGTTCCGGGAGCGAGCGAGCCTGGGTACCCTCCCCCTGTGGACGAGCTGCCCATCACCCTCCTGACGCAGCGCCGCGCGGTCGATTTCTGCCGCGTGCGCAGCAGCTTGTGTCTGCCGTTTTCCGGTCGGCGCTGAAGCACGTCTCGCGCCGTCTCGCAGCTCTGCCCGTCTTCGCCGCGTGCGCTCGCACGCCCTTCCCCTCGCACTGAGCAGGAGGAACCCATGTCCGCCGGACCGGCCGTAGACCCGCGAGGTCCCAGGTTCGCCGCGATCGTGACCACGGTGGTGCTCGCCGTCGTGCTGGTCACGCAGTGGTGGCCGTTGCTCGCACTGCAGACCGTGGTCTTCGCGATCGGTGCGTTCGTCGGGCTCAAGCCCGCGCCGTACTCGGTGCTGTACCGGCTCGCGATCGCGCCGCGGCTCGGGCCGCCGACCGAACGCGAGGACGCCGCCCCGCTGCGGTTCGCGCAGGCGATCGGGTTCGTGTTCGCGCTCGTCGGCACGATCGGCTTCGCGGCCGGAGTGACGCCGCTCGGCGTCGTCGCGACCGCGTTCGCGCTCTTTGCCGCGTTCCTCAACGCGGCGTTCAACTACTGCCTCGGGTGCCAGATGTACCTGCTGATCAAGCGTTTCAGCCCCGCGCGGGCGTCCTCGTAAACCCCAACCAAGAAAGAGAGCCAGCTTCCATGAGCCGAGAAGACGTCCTGGTCACCACCCAGTGGGCCGAGGAAAACCTGGACACCCCGGGCGTGGTGTTCGCCGAGGTCGACGAGGACACGACCGCCTACGACAACGGGCACATCCGCGGCGCGGTGAAGCTCGACTGGCGCAACGACCTCCAGGACGGCGTCCGCCGCGACTTCGTCGACAAGGAGGGCTTCGAGAAGCTCCTGTCGGAGAAGGGCATCTCGAACGACGACCGCGTGATCCTCTACGGCGGCAACAACAACTGGTTCGCGGCCTACGCGTACTGGTACTTCAAGCTCTACGGCCACGAGAACGTGCAGCTGCTCGACGGCGGCCGCAAGAAGTGGGAGCTCGACGGCCGCGAGCTGAACTCCGACGAGGTCAAGCGCGAGGCCACCAACTACAAGGCCAAGGAGCAGGACCTGTCGCTGCGCGCGTTCCGCGACGAGGTCGTCCAGTCGATCGGCTCGAAGAACTACATCGACGTGCGCTCGCCGGACGAGTTCTCCGGCAAGCTGCTCGCCCCGGCGCACCTGCCGCAGGAGCAGTCGCAGGTGCCGGGTCACATCCCGGGCGCGCTGAACGTGCCGTGGGCGAAGGTCGCCAACGAGGACGGCACCTTCAAGTCCGAGCAGGAGATCAAGGACCTCTACGCCGAGGCGGGCTACGACGAGGGCAAGCCGACCATCGCGTACTGCCGCATCGGCGAGCGTTCGTCGATCGCCTGGTTCGCCCTGCACGAGCTGCTCGGCCAGGAAGACGTGAAGAACTACGACGGTTCGTGGACGGAATACGGGTCGCTGGTCGGCGTTCCGGTCGAGTTGGGAGCTAAGTGATGGCAGACGGCTGCAGCGCACCGGCACAGGTCGCGACCCCGGCGGACTTCGACACCAACGGCCAGGTTGTCCTGGCGGGCAAGGTCACCGGCACCGAGGGACCGGTCGGCGGCGCGTTCGTCCGGCTGCTCGACGGCGGCGGCGACTTCGCCGGCGAGGTCGTGTCCTCGGCGGACGGCGACTTCCGGTTTTACGCGGCCGAGGGTTCCTGGACGGTGCGCGCACTGCACCGCACGGGCAACGGCGAGGCCAACGTCACCGCGGAAGGCCCTGGCCTGCACCAGCTGGCCATTTCGGTTGCCTGACAACGCTTTTCCGCAGGAGGGCCCCTCGGTTTCCGAGGGGCCCTTCCTCGTGTCCGGGACGCTTGACCTCAAGTCGGCTTGAGGACCCAAGCTCGCGAGTGTGTCCGAAACGAAAACCATTACGCGGAGCCCGCTGCTGGCCGCCGCCGTGTTCCTCGGCAGCTTCATGGCGTTGCTCGACGCGAGCGTCGTGAGTGTCGCGCTGCCGACCATTCAGCGCGAACTGCACGCTGAATTCACTGACCTGCAATGGATTGTGGACGGGTACACCGTCGCGCTCGCCGCGTTGATGCTCACCGGCGGCACGCTCGGCGACCGGTACGGCCGCAAGCGGATCTACCTCGGCGGACTGGCCGTGTTCACGCTCGCTTCGCTGGGCTGCGGCCTCGCCCCGACGCTCACGCTTCTCATCGCCGCGCGCGTCGTGCAAGGCGCAGCGGCCGCGGCGGTCATCCCGGGCGGCATCGCGCTCCTGGCGCACGCGTATCCAGAGCCGCGCGAACGGGCCCGGATGCTGGGGGCGTGGGGCGGAGTGGCCGGATGCGCGCTGGTCATCGGCCCGCTTATCGGCGGACCGATCACCGACGCGCTCGGTTGGCCCACGATCTTCCTGATCAACCTGCCGATCGGGATCGTCGCAGTGCTCGCCGGTCGCCGGGGTCTCGACGAATCGTCCGATCCGGCGCACGGCGCGCTGGATCTGCTCGGACAACTGCTGGGCGCGTTGTGGATCGGGGCGTTCACCTACGCCGTGATCGCGTCCGACGCGGTGGTCGCCATGGTCGGCGCGCTGGGCCTGGTCGCGTTCATCGTCGTGGAGCTGCGCGCCCCGCATCCGATGCTGCCGATCCGGCTGTTCGGCAAATTCCGGTTCGCCGCTTCGATCTTCACCTCGTTCGTCCTCGGTTTTGCCTGCTACCCGCTGCCGGTGCTGATCGCTGTGTACCTGCAGCAGGCGTGGGGCAGCACCGCCTCGACGACAGGGGTGCAGATGCTGCCGTACGTCGTCGCCAACGCTGTTCTCGCGTTCTTCTCCGGACGGTTCGCCGGCCGGTTCACCGCGGAACGCGTGCTGCCGATCGGTCTCGCCATCACCGCGGCGGGAAGTTTCGCCTTCCTGCTGGCTGCCCCGACGAGTCCGTATTGGCTGCTCAGCGTGCCGCTGACGCTGTCCGGCGTCGGGCTCGGCCTGAGCATCACCCCGACGAACGTCGTCGGTCTCGCCGGGCTTCCGGTGCAGCGCACGGGCACCGCGGCCGGCACGGTGAACGCCGCGCGACAGGTCGGGATGGCGCTCGGCGTGGCCGCGCTCGGGGCGCTTCTCGATCACGGGAGCACGCTCACGACCGGGCTGCGGACCGCGATGGCGGTGGCTGGCTCGGCGCTGCTGGCGGTGACCGTCCTCACCGCCGCGACCCTGCGCAGCGCTAGATGAGCCGGGGCGGACTATTGTCCTCGCTGTGGAGACCTTGTTTACGACCCTGTTGATCATCGCGGGCATCGCCACCGTGTGGTTCGCGGTCTACGTCGTCTACCGGCTGTACGCCGACCAGCGCTGATCAGCATGACGAGTGGCGACGAAGCCATCGCAGCAGCCGAGGAGCGGGCCGCCAGCACGCGCGACCGCAACCTGCCGTTGTGGGACGACCTGCCGATCCCGAACGACACGGCGAACCTGCGCGAGGGCCCGAACCTGAACGACGCGTGCCTCGCTCTGCTGCCGCTCGTCGGCGTCTGGCGCGGCGAGGGCGAGATCGACTACCCGACGATCGACGGGCCGATCAAGTTCGCCCAGCAGCTGACCGTCTCCCACGACGGCCGCCCGTTCCTGTTCCACGAGGCGCGCTCGTGGCTGCTGAACGAGGACGGCAGCGTGCTGCGGCCCGCCGCCCGCGAAACCGGGTTCTGGCGGCCGCAGGAGGACGACACCATCGAGCTGCTGCTCACGCACAGCTCCGGCATCGTCGAGCTGTACTACGGCAAGCCGCGCAGCCAGACGTCCTGGGAGCTCGGCACCGACGCGGTCATCCGCACCGCGACGGCCAAGGAGGTCACCGGTGCGCAGCGGCTGTACGGCCTGGTGAACGGCGACCTCGGGTACGTCGAGGAGCGCGCGATGGTCGGCCAGGAAATGCAGCCGCACGCCTCCGCGCTGCTGCGCCGCGTGGTGGGCTGAGGCTCCGGGAGACGCCGTGCGCTGGCGGCGGTACGGCGAACACGCCGCCCTGCTCGACTGCGCCTCGCTCGAGGAGATGAGCGCGGCCCGGGCGACCCTCACCGAAGCCGCGCTCGACGGCGTCGAGGAGATCGTGCCCGGGGCCCGCACCCTGCTCGTGGTCGCGTCCACGGGGGCGCTGGAAGCCGCGCGTTCCTTGCTGGCTTCGGCCGATCTGGACCATCCGCCTGCCGGGGACGGCCGCGAAGTCGTTTTGGACGTGCAGTACTCCGGCGAGGACCTCGCGCTGGTCGCTGAGGACGCAGGGCTCAGCGTGGACGAGGCCATCGCTCTCCACACCAGCGCGGTCTACACGGTCGCGTTCACGGGTTTCGCGCCCGGTTTCGGTTATCTCGCCGGGCTTCCCGCTGAACTCCAGCAGCCGCGGCTCAGCTCGCCGCGCACCCGCGTCCCCGCTGGCTCGGTGGCTATCGCCGACGAGTACACCGGCGTCTATCCCCGGGAATCCCCTGGTGGCTGGCGGTTGATCGGGCACACCGAGGCGACGCTTTTCGATCCTTCCGCCGAGCAACCGGCGCTGTTCACGCCCGGTCTCCGGGTGCGGTTCCGGAGCGTGTGATGCGCGCGCTGGAGATCGTCTCGCCCGGTTCGCTGGCTTTGGTGCAAGACCTCGGCCGTCCTGGTTACGCACATCTGGGCGTCCCACCGTCGGGTGCTCTTGACGTCGCCGCGCTACGGCTCGGCAACCGACTGGTCGGCAATCCCGAGGACGCCGCCGGGATCGAAACCCTGCTGGGCGGGTTCACCGTCCGGGCGACCGCTTCGTGCACCGCCGCAGTGACCGGACCGCCGGTCGAGGTGTCCGTGGACGGACGGGAAACCGGCTCGCACACGCCGATTCCGTTGCGGCCAGGCCAAGAACTGACGATCGGCCGACCTGCTACCGGTCTGCGCTGCTACCTGACGGTGTCCGGCGGCATCGCGGTGGCGCCGGTGTTGGGAAGCCGGTCGACTGATGTCCTATCTGGACTCGGCCCGTCGCCGCTGGAAGCTGGCACTACGGTCCCGCTCGGCCCTGTCACCGGTGTCCCGTCCGGTGCGGACGTGGTCGCCGCCTCGCCCGCGCCGCCCGACTTGACGGTGCGAGTTTTGCTTGGCCCGCGCGACGACTGGTTCGCCGACGCGGCGAGCGCACTCAACGCACAGTGGACGGTTACTGAGGAATCCAACCGAGTGGGGGTCCGCCTGGACGGGCCGCCGCTACGTCGAGTGTCCACTTCGGAGTTGCCGAGCGAGGGCGTGCTGACCGGCGCGATTCAGGTCCCGCCGAACGGATTGCCGCTGGTCTTCCTCGCCGATCACCCGACCACGGGCGGTTATCCGGTGATCGCGGTCGTGAGACGGGAGTCACTCGGAGCACTCGCTCAAGCACGCCCCGGAACCTCGGTGCGGTTCCAAGCGTCCTTGTGAGCGTGGAACGGGTAACGATCACCGGCGGCGCGGGTTTCCTGGAGCTGAACACCGGAGGACGGGCGGAGCTGCCGCAGTCGCTGCGCATCGCGCTCGCGACCGGTCAGGTGCGCCTCCCGCTGGCGGAAACCCTCCGCGAACTGCTGGCGTTGCTTGTCGACGGCCAGTACCGGGTCAGCGGCCCGCAACGCTTCGAGGCGGTGGATCTGATCCCGGCAAGCGACTGGCCGGCCGACGACGATGCCCGGGTCACGTACTACCGCACGGCAATCCGCTCGGGACACCGGCCGGTGGCGGTGGTTTTGTCCGGTACGCGGCCATTGCTGGTGGACGGGCACCACAAGATCAGCGCATATCGAGCGGAGGGGGTCACACCGTCGGTGGTGCTGATCAGCGGGTCGTGAATGGCTGCGCCGGTTAGCACCGGCACAGCCGCTCACCAGGCTCTCAGTACTCGCTCTCGTAAGCCGCCACCAGCTCCCCGTGCAACCCCGTCGAATCCGGCAATACCGTCCCGTTCAGGGTGTGCACCCGGGTCACCTTCCGCACCGACGACGTGAGGAACACGCCGTCCCCTCGCAGCAAGTCCTCCACCGACAGCGGCTCCACCTTCACCGACCAGCCCGCCTTCTCCGCGCCGCGGAACAATGCGTACTGCGTCGTTCCTGGCAGGATGCCAACAGTGGACGGCGGGGTGTAGAGCGTCCGCTCCTTCGCCAGGACGACCGTCGACGTCGGGCCTTCGAGCACCGAATCATCGGTAGCGGTGAAGATCACATCTTGGGCTCCGCGACGGGTCGCCTCGCGCAGGGCGGCCATGTTCATCGCGTAGGAAACCGTTTTCGCGCCGAGCAAAAGCCACGGGGCGCGCTCGGCTAGTTCGGGGCCGAAACCGCGTTCCAGGGTCACCACCGAAACGCCTTCGGTGCGCGCCCGCAGGACCTTCTCCTCGACCTCCAGGCCCATCGCGAACGCTGTCGGCTTGCCTTCCGGATCGCCGTCGACACCCCGCGTGTACACGAGTTTCAGTGCGATCTCCGGGCCGCCCTGCCACGCGTCGACGACTGCCTGCGCGGCTCGGGCGAAGCCCTCGAGGTCCGGGGCAGGCAGGTCCAGCATCGCCGCGGAACGGGCGAGCCGGTCGAGGTGCGGACGCATTTCCCGCGGCTTTTTCACTGCCACGAGGATCGTTTCGAACACCCCGTCTCCGCGCAGCAGGCCGAGGTCGTCCACCCGGAGGTGAGCGGCTTCGGGGTCGGCCAGTGAACCGTCGAGGAAGGCGAGAACGCGCATCCCCTCAAGGTACTCACTTACCCTTAGGGCTATGCCGTACAGCTCGCCGCTGCTCGAAATCCCCCGCGCGGTCGCCGCGCCCGAGGGCCACCCGGAAGCCGGAGTTCCGTGGCACTGGGGCGATCCGTTCGCCGAGCAGCGCACCGCCGCCCGAGGAGTAGTCGTCATCGACCGCTCGCACCGAGAAATCCTCGCTGTCACCGGCGAGGAACGCTTGTCCTGGCTGCATTTGGTGATCTCGCAACACGTCACCGAACTCGCCGCGAACACCGGCACCGAAGCGCTCGTCCTCGACAGCCAGGGCCACGTCGACACCCATTTCGTGCTCGCGCACGCCGGCGAGACGGTGTACCTCGACAGCGACCCCGGCCCACTCGTCACGAGCGCGTTGCCCAAGGGCGGCAAGCAAACCCTGCGCGAGTACCTCGAAGCGATGAAATTCTGGTCCAAGGTCGAGATTCGCGACGTGACCGAAGAACTCGCCGTTCTTTCCGTGCTCGGCCCGGAGACCGACAGCGTGCTCGGCATCGAGCTCGGCACCGAGCCGTATTCGGTGGCCGCGTTGCCCGAAGGCGGTTTCGCCCGCCGGATGCCGTGGCCGACGCGAGCGGGCGCGGATCTCGTGGTGCCGCGCGCTCAGCTCACTCAATGGTGGCAACGGCTCACCGACGCGGGCGCGCGTCCTGCTGGCTCCTGGACGTTCGACGCGCTGCGCGTGGAATCGCGGCATCCGCGGCTCGGTGTCGACACCGACGAACGGACGATCCCGCACGAGGTCGGCTGGATCGGCTCGGCCGCGCACGTCGCGAAGGGCTGCTACCGCGGCCAGGAAACCGTCTCGAAGGTGCACAACGTCGGCCGCCCGCCGCGGTATCTCGCGCTGCTGCACCTCGACGGTTCGCCGGAGATCACGCCGGAGACCGGCGACCCGGTGAAGCTCGGCGAGCGCGTCGTCGGCCGGATCGGCACGGTCGCGCAGCACCACGAACTCGGGCCGATCGCGCTGGCGCTGGTCAAACGCTCGGTGCCGGGCGGGGCGGAGCTGCTGGCAGGCGACGAGGACCGAGTGGTCCAGGCCACTGTCGATCCGGACTCGGTGCCGGGCGAGCACGCGGCGCCCGGACGGGAAGCAGCGCAGAGACTGCGGGGCTGAAGTGAACTCGACGGTAGCGTCGTCGCCGAATGTGGAGCAGGATGTGCCCGTGATCGAAGTGCGTCCCGGCGGGCGGCGACGGATCGACCGCGTCCTCGGCCCGGGATATCTCACCGGATTAGGCGACTTGCCGCTCCCGGTGCTGCGCGAGCGGCGCGACGAGGCCGCGCAGGAAGAGACAGACCTGTCCTACCTGCGCCGGCTCCTGCACGCCCGCATCGACATCGTGCGCGCCGAACAGGAGCGTCGCTCGTCCGGCGGGGAAAGCATCGTCGACCGGCTCGCGTCCATCCTCGCCGACAACGCGCTCGGCCCGGCCGCCGGTTCCGGCAGGCACCAGCAGCTCGAACCGTCCCGCGCGGGCGAGCACCGCAGGCACGCGGAGGCGCTGATCGGCGACACCGGGCTCACCGACGTCGGCTCGCTGTCGGACGACAAGCTCGCCGCCGCGCTGGACACGTACGCGGCCGAGGAAGCCTCCGTGTCCTCCTTCCGCCGCCAGGTCCAGGGCGTGATGGACACGCTCAACGCCGAGATCGCCGGGCGCTACAGCAGCGGAGCGGCCACTGTGGACCAGTTGCTGGACAGCGAACTGGGGCGCGTCGAGGAATGACCGGCCAGCCGATTCTCGTCGAGGTCGTCCGGAACGGTTTCGTCGAGAGCGTTCACCACGGATGTCTCGTCGTCACCGCGCCCGACGGCACCGTCCGGTTCTCCGCGGGCGACGTGACCAGCCCGTTCTTCCCCCGGTCGGCGAACAAGCCACTGCAGGGCGTCGGGATGCTCCGCGCCGGTCTCGGCTACGACGGCGCGGACCTGGCGCTGGGCTGCGCCTCGCATTCCGGCGAAACCGGACATGTCGAGCGCGTCGCCGCGATGCTGTCCGGCGCCGGGCTCGATCCGGCGGCGCTGGCCTGCCCGGCCGAGCTGCCGATCGGCGAGGACGCCCGGCGCGCGGCCGACGAGCCGCGGAAGATCACCATGAACTGCTCCGGCAAGCACGCCGCGATGCTCGCCACCTGCGTCGCGAACGGCTGGCCGACCGAGGGCTACCAGCTGCCGGACCATCCGTTGCAGGTCCAGCTCGCGAAGACGGTCGAGGAGCTGACCGGCGAAGCCATCGCCGCGGTCGGCGTCGACGGCTGCAGCGCGCCGCTGTTCGCGTTCTCGCCGACCGGCCTCGCGCGGTCGTTCGGCCGGCTCGCGCAGGCCGAACCGGGTACCGACGAACGCCGAGTCGCGGACGCGATGCGTGCGCACCCGTGGCTGGTCGCGGGCACCGGGCGGGAGGACACCCGGCTGATGCAGGCCGTGCCTGGGCTGCTGTCGAAGAGCGGCGCGGAAGGTGTCCTGGCGTTCACGCTGGGCGACGGCACCGCGTGCGCGATCAAGATCGCGGACGGCAACAAGCGGGCGTTGGCGCCGCTGGCCATGGCCGTGCTCGCGCGCCTGGGCATCGAGACCCCGGACGAGCTGTCCGATCTGGCTCACCCGCCGGTGCTCGGCGGCGGCACACCTCAGGGCGAGCTGCGGGTCAGTTGGAGTGTTCCTTAGCCGCGAGGTCGCCCCAGAACTCGCGCAGCTGCGAAAACAGCTCGGCCAGCTCCTCGACGTTCCCGGTGCGCAGCGCGTCGAGGATGTCGTGGACCTCCTCCGCGGTGGAGTCGGCGTCGAGCAGCGAGTCGGCGAACAGTTGCACGAGACCGCCGTAGTCCAGTTCGACGACCGAGTCCGGGTCGAAGCTCTCCAGCCACTGCCGGGTCTGCGACAGCACCCGGCCGGGGCCGGAGTCGCCGAAGGTCGTCTCGATCAGCTCGCCCGCCTCGGACGCCCGGCGGAGCGCGGCGGACATCGGGGTGCGCCAGGACGCCTCCCGCACCGGGTCGTCCGGGCCGCTGCCGAGCACGAGCTTGCGTTCGTCCGGATCGACCAGCGAGAACCAGGGCAGCGGGACGGTCCAGGTGGTGGTGAGGGTGTGCGCGGCGGTGGCGGTGAGGTCGGTCATCGCGGCCTTGGTCTGCGCGCGGGCCTTGTCCGCGGTGACGCCGCCCGCGTCGAGGACCGCGATCCGCAACGCGGGCTCGGCGTCGGCGAGGAAGGTGCTCAACGCCGCGGCGGAGCGGGCGCGCAGTTCGAGCGGGCACGCGAACGGGCCCTCGGCGGTGTGGCCGGCGGGGACGTCGGCCGGGTCGAGCACGAGCACGTCGGTGACGAGGCTCGGCGCGGGCCGTCCGTCGCGCAGCTGCGCGGGCAGCAGCCGAACCGGCGCGGCCGCCTGTGACTTGAGCCACATCCGCTGTTCGCGTTCGCCGATCCCGATCCGGCTGAGCCCGCCCGCGGAAACGGCCTCGACCAGCTGTTGCGCGGGGGGATCGCCCAGCGCGCGCAGAGGTTCGTACACCCGCAGATAGGCCACGAAGGGTCGGAGCACCCGAGCATCGTGGCACGCCGACCAGCACCGATCGGCATCGACGTGCCGGTAACCGGCGTCCGGCGGACACTGTCGCGACGAGCACACCGTGCCACGTCGCATCCAACCCCCGGGACACGGTACGGTGTCAGCAGGAAAGAACTGTCGAGACGATGCGGGGCCGCCGATTCCCCCGGCCGCCCCGCCCCTGTGCGAGGGGGTCGAGCCATGGGGCGCGGCCGGGCTAAGGCCAAGCAGACGAAGGTGGCGCGCGAGCTCAAATACAGCTCCCACGAAACCGACTTCGATGCTTTGCAGCGCGAGCTGTCGAGTAGTTCCTCGGACAACCACGAGGACGACAAGCGGTACGAGGACCCGTACGACGACGGGTACGACGAGTACCGCCGTTGACGCAGGCACACGACACGCGAGGGCGGAATCGGACCAAGGTCCGAGACGCCCTCGTGCGTTGTGTGCTGCCCGTTTTCTCGGCACGCCGATGAGGTGAAGGAGTGGGACGGGTGAGCGACATCGCACGAGTAGGTGTGGTCGGGGCCGGGCTCATGGGCTCCGGCATCGCCGAGGTGCACGCCAGGTCCGGGTTGGACGTGCTGGTCACCGAGGTGAACCAGCCCGCCCTCGACGCGGGCAAGGCGCGCATCGAGAAGTCGCTGCAGCGCGGCGTCCGCAACGGCAAGCTGGCCGCCGAGGACGCCGAGGCGGCGCTCGGACGGCTGCGCTTCACCACGGACATCGCCGAGTTCGCCGACCGCGATCTCGTCGTCGAGGCCATCCTGGAACAGGAACAGGCCAAGGTCGACGTGTTCCGGGCACTGGACAAGATCGTCGAGCGCGAGGACGCGGTGTTCGCGTCCAACACGTCGTCGATCCCGATCATGAAGCTCGGCATGGCCACCGGCCGTCCGCAGCAGGTCGTCGGCATC
The DNA here is from genome assembly GCF_037034185.1 of Amycolatopsis sp. VC5-11. NCBI lineage: Bacteria > Bacillati > Actinomycetota > Actinomycetes > Pseudonocardiales > Pseudonocardiaceae > Amycolatopsis > Amycolatopsis sp. VC5-11. The sequence goes on from NZ_JBAGKF010000001.1 coordinate 449,629, forward strand.
CACTTCTTCAACCCGGTGCCGGTGCTGCCGCTGGTCGAACTGGTCCCGTCGCTGCTGACCAGCGAGGAGACCGCTCGCCGGGCCGAGGAGCACGCCACCGGCGCGCTGGGCAAGACGGTGATCCGGTCGCAGGACCGGGCCGGGTTCATCGTGAACTCGCTGCTCGTGCCGTATCTGCTGTCGGCGATCCGGATGATCGAATCGGGCTTCGCCTCGGCCGAGGACATCGACCGCGGCATGGAGCTGGGCACGGCGCACCCGATGGGTCCGCTGCGGCTGTCCGACCTGATCGGCCTCGACACCATCAAGGCCATCGCGGACTCGATGTACGCGGAGTTCAAGGAGCCGCTGTACTCGTCGCCGCCGCTGCTGCTGCGCATGGTCGACGCCGGGCTGCTCGGCAAGAAGACCGGCCGCGGCTTCTACTCGTACTCCTGACTTTAGTTGCGGGCCTGATCACCTTTTCCCCGCTGTGCGCGGCCGGGCGGATCGCTTGACTGTGCGGCATGACTTCGACGTTCGTCTTCGCCGCCGGCGCCAACGGCGTGTCCGCCGCCCCGCCGGAACTCGTGCTGCGCGGGTATCGCGGGGTGGGGGTGCCGCAGCCCGAACAGCAGTTCCGGCTGTCGTACCAGGCACCGCAGGATCTCGACGCGTTCGCCACCGAACCGTCGGAGTTGGCCGGCGTGACCGTGGCTGACCAGGTCGCGACCACTGTGGACGTTGTCCGCCGGGCGGCGAAGCTGGGCCCGGTCGTGCTGGTCGGGTCGAGCATCGGCGGCGCGCTGGTCACGCTCGTCGCCGAAGAGGTTCCGGAGCTGGTGTCGGCGCTGATCTACGACGCCGCGTTCTGCTGCGTCGAGCTGCCGACGCCGGAGGAGTACCTGGCCACGCCTGAAGCCGCGTCGTCGCAGGTCGGGGCGATGCTCGGGTTCATCGCAGCCGACCCGGCGGTGATCGGCGCGATGCGCTTCAACTGGCGTTCTTCCTCGGCGGAGGCGCTGACGGCGGCGAAGGCAGCGCTCTGCGCGGACGCCACCGACGGCGAGTTCTACGCCCTGCTCAACGCGATGGCTCCGGACGACATCATCGGCCGCGGCGCCACCGACTCGCGCGGCACGCCGGAGCGGTGGGGGCGCGTCCGTAGGTGCTACGTCCGGCATCTCCAAGACCACCTGGTGCCGCTCGCCCTCCAGGACCGGATGATCGCCGAGGCCGACGCGCGCACTCCCGGCAATCAGTTCGAGGTGCACGACATCGACACCTCGCACTTCCCCAACGCGGCCGGGATGGCTCAGTTCGTCGAGGTCCTGGACAAGGTCGGCCAGCGGCTCAGGTGAACGCCGCTCGTCGTGCGGCCCGGCGCAGCACGGTCAGGATCGCCGGGCCCAGCACGAGGATCGCGACCAGGTTCGTGAGCGCGCGGCCGGTGTCCCAGCCCAACGTGGACGTCAGCACGGTGAACACCAGGAACCGGTGCAGGTTCTCGCCGAGCGGTCCGCCCGGGACGAAGTCCAGCGCGGTGTGGCCCGCCAGGAACGGCCAGGTGAACAGGCTCATCGCGAGGCCGTAGAAGTACGCGGCGACCACTCCGTAGAGCGCCAGCAGCGCGATCTCCCACCGGCCCTTCACTCGGCGCGGCAGGAGCCCGGCACCCAGCCCGACCAGCGACGACGCCAGCATCTGGAACGGCAGCCACGGCCCGACGCCGCCGGTCAGCAGCGCGGACGCGAACAGCGACGTCGAGCCGAGGACGAATCCGAAGCCCGGCCCGAAGACCCGCCCGGCCAGCACGAGCAGGAAGAAAACCAGCTCGATCCCGCCGGTGCCCGCGCCGAGCGGACGCAGCGCGGCGTTCACCGCGGACAGCACGCCGAGCAGCGCGAGCGCCTTCGCGTCGAGTCCGCCGCTGGACAGTTCCGCCAGCACGATCAGGATCAGCACCGGCAGCGTCACGAGGAAGACGAACGGCGCGTCGGTCACGTGCGCGGAGGTGCCGACGGTGCTGCGGGCCAGCAGCGGCCAGCAGAACATCGCCAGTCCGACCACGACGGCCACCGTCAGCACCAGCGCCGTGCGGTGCCGGATGCGGACGGCTGGGCCCAGGAAATCGGTCACGCCAACGCCTTCGCCACCGCGTCCACGGTCAGCCACGGCTCCGGCGCGAGGATCTTCGCCACCTGTGGAGCGAAGGCGGGCGAGGCCACGACGACGTCCGCGGTCGGGCCGTCGGCGACCACTTCGCCCTCGGCGAGGACCACGACGCGGTGCGCGGCGGAGGCGACGAACTCGACGTCGTGGGTGGCCAGCAGCACCGCGTGTCCCTCAGCGGCCAGGTCGGCGAGGATGGTCGCGAAGTGCCGTTTCGCCGGGTAGTCCAGGCCGCGGGTCGGCTCGTCCAGCAGCACGACCGGCGGGGCGGCGGCGAGCTGAACGGCCAGGACCAAGGCGAGTCGCTGGCCTTCCGACAGGTCACGCGGGTTGGTGTCGTCTTCGATGCCCGGAACGAGGCGGTCGAGGAGCTTCCGCGCGGTGCCCGCGGTGACCTCCGATTCGACGTCAGCTTGGCGGCATTCCGCTTCGACCGAATCGAGATACAACAGGTCAGACGGGGTTTGCGGAACCAGCCCGACGCGCGTGCGGGCGGCCCGAGACCGGAGCGTCTTCGGGTCCGCGCCGAGGACGTCGACCGTGCCGTCGGAGCGGGGTCCGCTGCCCTGCAACGCCCACAGCAGCGAGGACTTGCCGGAGCCGTTCCGACCCATCAGCGCGACGACCTCGCCGCGGTCCAGCCGCAGGTCAACGCCCCGCACCGCGTTCACGTTGCCGTACCGAACCCGCACGCCCCGCGCGGTGAGGATCGCTTCGCCAGAGCTTTGTGCCGCCGCAGCAGGGCGACGCTCGGCCAGGCGTTCCCTCAGCGGGCGGGCGAGCCGACGCGCGTCGCGAACCGACAGCGGCAGCGGCGACCAACCCGCGAGCCGGCCCAGTTCGACGATCGGCGGCGCGACATCGGTCTCGGCGAACACCTCCGCGGGCTGCCCGGAGACGACGGTGCCGTCGCCGGGTAGGTAGAGCAGGCGGTCGGCGTACTGCGCGACGCGTTCCATCCGGTGCTCGGCGACGACGACCGTCGTGCCCAGGTCGTGCACCAGACGCGTGATCGCGGCCAGGACTTCCTCGGCCGCGGTCGGGTCGAGCGCTGACGTCGGTTCGTCCAGCACCAGCACGCTCGGGTGCGCCGTGAGCACCGCGCCGATCGCGACGCGTTGCTGCTGCCCGCCGGAGAGCGTCCGAAGTGGACGGTCGCGGAGTTCAGCGATGCCCAGCAGATCAAGGGTTTCCTCGACGCGTTTGCGCATCACGTCCGGCGCGACAGCGAGCTGCTCCATCGCGTACGCGAGTTCTTCCTCGACGGTGTCGGTGACGAAACCGGCCAGCGGATCCTGTCCGACCACGCCGACGACCGACGCCAGTTCGCGCGGCGGATGCGTCGCGGTGTCGAGCCCGCCGACCTTGACCCGGCCGGCCAGCGTGCCGCCGGTGAAATGCGGGACCAAGCCGTTGACCGCACCGAGCAAGGTCGACTTGCCGACCCCGGTACGGCCGGCGACAAGGCAGAGTTCGCCCTCCTCGATCGTGAGGTCGACGTCCCGGAGCACCGGCCGGTCCGCCCCGTCGTACGTGACGCTGACGTGCGAAAACTCGATCATCGGGCGACCTCCGACACCAGCGCCGGACGCGGCGCGAACCAAGCGGGCAGCACACTGATCAGCACCGCGACGGCCGGCAGCAGCGGCAGCTCCGGCCAGGTCAGCGGGCTGGCCGGGGTGGTGAGCGAAACCGGGTCGGCGAGCAGCACGAGCACGGCGGTCGCGACGCCGCACAGCGCGACCAGCGTTTCCGGCAGCCGCCACGGGTCGGGCCGGTAGGTCGTGCGCCGGATCTGCCGTCCGCCGAGGACGAATCCGGCGGCGGCCAGCACCAGACCGGCGATGAGCATCGGCACGCCGAGCCACGACGCGGACCCGTCGAGCACGCCGTAAACCCCGACCGCGACACCCACCAAACCGGCCAGCACGCAGGTCGCGATCAGCATCCGGACGCGCGGGGAGAGGTAGCCGCGCCGCCCGTAGCCGCGCGAATCCATGGCCGCCGCGAGTTGCAGCGACCGGTCCATGGCGTCGGCGAGCACCGGCACGAAAATCCCCTTCACGAACCGGAAGCCACGCGTCTTCCCGGAGCGCAGCCGCCGCGCCCGACGCACCCGCTGCACGCTCTCGACGAGCTGCGGGGCCACCGACAGCGCGACGGTCACCGCCGTCCCCACCTCATACAGCGCCCCGGGTACCGCCTTGAGCAGGCGTTTCGGGTTCGCCAACGCGTTCGCGGCGCCGACGCAGAGCACGATCGTCGCCAGCCGGAGCCCGTCGTAAAGCCCGCCGAGCAGCTCCTCGGCCGAGGTGGGGCCGAGGAGCTGAATGCCGGCCGCGACGCTCGGCAACGGGATGGTCGGCAGCGTGAACAGGATGTGGCCGCCGTCCTCGCCGCCGATCAGGATCCGGAACAGCACGCGCGATGCCAGGATCACCGCGGCGATCCAGGCGTACATCCGGAACGCCAGCGCCCACGGCGCGTCGCCGCGGCGGAGCACCACGACGAACCCGGCCACCGCGATCACCAGAGCGAGCAGCACCGGATTCGTAGTCCGGCTCGCGGCGACGGCGAGCGCGAGCGCCCACACCCACCACGCGCCGGGATGGAGCGCTCGCGGACTACTGCCCAGCACGCCTGCGGCGCACCGCGACGACCGTCCCGGCCACCACGAGCAGCACGACGACCACGATGCCGATCACCAGTCCCCACGAGAACCCGCTGTCCGAAGTGGACGCCGGAGCCTGCGCGGGCGCGTTGGCCTTGCGCACCGGCTCGGTGCGCGGCGGCGGATACTCGGTGTAGGACTTGCCGATCGCGAACGACCAGCCCTCGAACGCTCCGGCGGGCGGCTTCCAGCTCTGCGCACCGACCTGCGCCGACTGCCATTTGCCGCCGTTGGTGGCGGTCCAGAAGCTCCACGACGCCTTCTCCGGCGGCATGCCGGTGCAGGTCTGATCCGCGGGCTTGCTCTCGATCTTGCACATCACGGCCAGGCCGTATTTGCCCGCGCCGGTGATTTCGAAGCCGGCGTTTTGCAGTGCGGTGACGCCGTTTTCCTGCTTGCCCGGCGCGCACCGGATGAGGGTTTCCCCGCCAAGCCCCTGGAAGTCGACGATCACCGTGACGCCGTTGTCGTCCTGGCAGTAGCCGTCGGTGCCCTTGCCGGGCGTGGTGGCCGAGGCGGAAGAAGCACCGCCGAGACCGGTAGCGACGAGAAGAGCGCAGCCGGCGAGGACTCGCCCCCAGTGCCGCGCGTGCACGAACCGCATGTCAGATGTACCTCGCATCGATCGGACCACGACGGGCGATCCGGCTCGCGGTCCCTCGCGGGGCCGCTCACGGTTGCGGGCCAGCGCCGGATTCTCACCGGCTTCCCCCGTTCGTGGCGAAGAACTTGTCGACGTTAACGCACCGCAGGCCGCGCCGGAAGCGACCGCGGACACACCTACACTTCCGGGCGTGGGACAGGACCAGCTGCGCGTCGGCCTCGTAGGAACCGGACCGTGGGCCACCACGGTGCACGCCCCCGGGCTCGCGGACCATCCGGGGACCGTGCTCAGTGCTGTGTGGAGCCGAAGGCCGGAGGCCGCCACCGCGCTGGCGCAGGCCTACGACGCCGTGCCCACCAGCGATCTGGACGAGCTGTTCGAGCAGGTCGACGCGCTCGCGTTCGCCGTGCCGCCGACCGTGCAGGCCGAACTGGCGACCCGGGCCGCGGAGGCGGGCAAGCACCTGATCCTGGAGAAACCGATCGCTCCCGACCTGGCCACGGCGCAACGTCTCGCCGACGCCGTGACGTCCGCTGGCGTCGCTTCGCTGGTGATGCTGACGCTGCGGTTCGCCCAGCAGACGCGCGATTGGCTTGACGGCGTCACCGCCGCCGGCGGATGGCGAGGCGGCAGCGTGCACTGGCTGTCGGGCGCACTGCTCAGCGGCAAGTACGCGACCTCGGCCTGGCGGCAGGATCCGGCCGGCGGCGCGCTCGCCGACATCGGCCCGCACGCGTTCGACCTGCTCGATGCCGCCCTCGGCCCGATCACCGACGTCCTTGCCGCCCACCGCGGTCCCGAAGACCTGTGGCAACTGCTGCTCGAACACGAGGGCGGCATCACGAGCACCGCGACGCTCAGCCTGCGCCTGCCGGTCCAGCCGACGGTGGTCGAGTATTCGGTCTTCGGCGAACACGGCCTCCGCACGCTGGGCCGCACCGGCACGGCGAACGACGCGTACACCGCGCTGCTGGACGACTTCGCCGCGATGGTGTCGTGCGGAACGACCACGCATCCCTGCGATGTCCGCCGGGGCGTGCACCTGGCCCGGATCGTGGACCAGGCCCGCGCCGCGCTGAACCGTTAATTCGCTTGCCGGGTCTGAGACGATGAACGGGAAGTTCGTTTCGGACGAAGGAATGCCTATGTGCTCCGCCACGGCCCGCCCCGGCCGCCTGGCCTGAGCTGTTCGGCCTGCGCGCCCGGCGTGGGGTTGCCAGTTGTTGTGCTGCCCGCGCATTCCTTCTTCGCGAAAGGCTTCCACCAGAGATGTCCGCCCTTCAGGCATACGTCCGCGCGACCGCACCGATCGGCCGCGAAACCGAGCGAATCGGCCCGTTCCTGGCGACTTTCGCCAAGGACAGCTCTCATCCGATGGCGAACTACGCCATCCCCGACGATGGCGCGAACCCTTCGTCCGCCGAGATCGCTCTCCTGATTTCCGCTTACCGGCAACGAAATCTCCTGCCCCGGCTGGAGTTCTTCACCGACGCGGCTCCCGATGTCGAGGCAGCGCTCGTCACCGAGGGGTTCACGCTGGAACGACGCGTGCCGGTGATGACCTGCGCCACCGAGGACCTCGTCGATTGTGTTGCGCCAGAACACATTCAGCTGCGCGAACCGTCGTCCGACGACGAATTCCGCCGCCTGCGGTCCGTGCAGAACGTCGCCTTCGGCGAGTCGCCCGACGTGTCGGACGCCGATGTCGAACGCAACCGCGACTACCTGACCGTCCTGGCCGAACACGGCGAAACCATTGTGGGCGGCGGAATCGCGCTGGATATCGTCTCCGGCGCAACGGAAATCGTCGGCATCGCCGTCTCCGCAGAACACCGCGGCCAAGGCATCGCGGCGGCGATCACCGCGCACCTCACGCGCTTAGCCCACGAACGCGGTGCGCGGACGGCGTTCCTCACGCCGGGCGATGTGGGGATCGGGACGGTGTACCGGCGTGCTGGTTACCAGGTCGCCGGTGAGTGCGTGCACCTGTCGCTGAGCTAGTCGTCGTACCGCCCGCCGCGGCCGCGTTTTACGTCGCTGCGGCGTTTCTTCACGGCCAGACGGCGTTCCTTCGAGCCTCGCGACGGCTTGGTGGGACGCCGTTTGGCCGGCGGCGGCGCGGATGCCTTCGCCAGCACATCGGCGAGCCGCTCCCGGGCCGCGTCGCGGTTCATCAGCTGGGAGCGGTACTCGCTGGCCGCGATGGTGAGCACTCCGCCGACCAGGCGGGTGCCGAGGCGGGCCGTGATGCGTTCCTTCAGCGCGGGCGGGATCACGGCGGAGCCCGCGACGTCGAACGACAGCTCGACGCGCGAGTCCGTCGTGTTCACGCCTTGTCCGCCCGGTCCCGAGGATCGGGAGAAGCGCTCTCGCAGTTCGGCGCCCGGGATCACGAACCGGGCGCCGACGCGTACGTCCTCCGCCATGTCCTCAGTGTCTCAAGACGAGGCAAGCGGCTTTCAGAACCGCGGGTGGTCGCCGGACAGCACCGCGCGCGGGCCGTCCGGGTCTTCGGCGGGCTGGATGTCGCCGAGGATCCACGCGGGCACGTGCCGCGCGGTGAGCACCGCCAGCGCCCGGTCGACGTCCTCGGCGGACACGATCGCGACCATGCCGACGCCCATGTTGAACGTCTTCTCCAGCTCCGCGCGCTCGACCTTGCCGCGCTGCCCGATCAGTGCGAACACCGGAGCGGGCGTCCACGTGCCGCGTTCGAGCTTGGCGACGAGGCCGCGCGGCATCACGCGCGCGAGGTTGGCCTCGAGGCCGCCGCCGGTGATGTGCGCGAACGTGCGCACCTCGGTCTCGGCGACCAGCGCGAGGCAGTCCTTCGCGTAGATCTTGGTGGGCTCGAGCAGTTCCTCGCCGAGGGTGCGGCCGAACTCCTCGACGTGCCCGTCCAGCGGCATCCGCGCGATGTCCAGCAGCACGTGCCGGGCCAGCGAGTAGCCGTTGGAGTGCAGGCCGGACGAGCCCATCGCGATGACGACGTCGCCGGGGCGGACCTTCTCCGGCGACAGCAGCGCGGACGCCTCGACCGCGCCGACGCCGGTGGCCGACAGGTCGTAGTCGTGCTCGCCCATCAGCCCGGGGTGCTCGGCCGTCTCGCCGCCGAGCAGCGCGCAGCCCGCCTGGACACAGCCCTCGGCGATGCCGCCGACCAGCGCCGCGATCTTCTCCGGCACGACCTTGCCGACCGCGATGTAGTCCTGGAGGAACAGCGGCTCGGCCCCGGTGACGACCAGGTCGTCGACGACCATCGCGACCAGGTCGATGCCGACCGTGTCGTGCTTGTCGAGCGCCTGCGCGACCGCGATTTTGGTGCCGACGCCGTCGGTGGACGACGCGAGGATCGGCTCTTTCCACTTGTCGAGCTTGAGCGAGAAGAGCCCGGCGAAACCGCCGACCCCGCCGCGCACCTCGGGCCTCGTCGCCCGCTCAGCGTGTGGCTTGAGCAGCTCGACGGCCTGGTCACCGGCGTCGATGCTGACCCCGGCGGCTGCGTACGTGGCGCTCGTGGACTCGCTCACGGAAGCGGACTCCCTACTGGACATGCTTGGTTCACGGACGCCGGACGGCGTCTTCGGCACCGTACCCGGCGGCGCTGACGGGAGTCGCCGCGCCACCGGCGGCGTCCATGCTCTCGAGCAGGTGCTTGCCGATGAGCGCGTCCTCGGGCAGCGGAATCGGGTACTCGCCGGAGAAGCAGGCCGTGCACAGCCGCGACTTCGGCTGCTCCGACGCCGCGACCAGGCCGTCCAGCGAAATGTAGCCGAGCGAATCGGCTCCGATCGAACGGCGGATGCCGTCGAGGTCGACGCCGTTGGCGACGAGTTCGGCCCGCGACGCGAAGTCGATGCCGTAGAAGCACGGCCAGCGCACCGGCGGCGACGCGATCCGCACGTGCACCTCGAGCGCGCCCGCCTCGCGCAGCATCCGCACGAGCGCGCGCTGAGTGTTGCCGCGGACGATCGAGTCGTCCACCACGACCAGGCGCTTGCCGCGGATGACGTCGCGCAGCGGGTTCAGCTTCAGCCGGATGCCGAGCTGCCGGATGGTTTGCGACGGCTGGATGAAGGTGCGCCCGACGTAGGCGTTCTTGACCAGACCGGTGCCGTACGGCAGGCCGGAGCCCTGCGCGTACCCGATCGCGGCCGGCGTGCCGGACTCCGGCACCGGCATCACGAGGTCGGCGTCGACCGGATGCTCGGCGGCCAGCTTGCGGCCGATCTCGACGCGCGTGGCGTGCACGCTGCGGCCGGCGATCGAGGTGTCCGGACGGGCGAGGTAGACGTACTCGAAGACGCAGCCCTTGGGCTCCGGGTTCGCGAACCGCGACGAACGCAGCCCCTCGGCGTCGATGGCGATCAGCTCGCCCGGCTCGACCTCGCGCACGAACGACGCGCCGCAGATGTCGAGCGCGGCGGTCTCGCTCGCCACGACCCAGCCGCGCTCCAGCCGACCGAGCACCAGCGGGTGCACGCCGTGCGGGTCGCGGGCCGCGTACAGGGTGTTCTCGTCGGCGAAGACCAGGCAGAACGCGCCCTTGAGAGTCGGCAGCAGGTCCAGCGCGGCGGCCTCGATGCCCTTGTCCGCGGCGTTCGCGGCGAGCAGCCCGCAGACGAGGTCGGAGTCGCTGGAGGACCCGGTGAGCCCGGCGTGCGGCTTCAGCCCCGCGGCGACGGTGCGATCGCGCAGTTCGGCGGTGTTGACCAGGTTGCCGTTGTGCGCGAAGGACAGGCCGCTGCCGGTGTCCGTGGTGCGGAAGATCGGCTGGGCGTTCTCCCAGATCGTGGCCCCGGTCGTGGAGTACCGGCAGTGCCCGACGGCGATGTGCCCCTGCAGGGACTGCAGGACCTGCTCGTCGAAGACCTGGCTGACGAGCCCGAGGTCCTTGAAGACGACGATCTGCGAGCCGTCCGAGACGGAGATGCCCGCTGCCTCCTGCCCGCGGTGCTGCAGGGCGTAGAGGCCGTAGTAGGTGAGCTTGGCGACTTCTTCCCCGGGAGCCCAGACGCCGAAGACGCCGCACTCCTCACGGGGTTCCGGTTCGGGTTGATCTTCGGGTCGATCAGTACTGGCGGAGGGGTCGGAAACCACCGGGAAGCTCCCAGGAAGACGTGGGCGGGCCGAGTCCAAGTGTAAGGGGTGGATGAGGTGGGGGGCCGGTCCGCGGCGTGGTTCTGCCCACTACGGGGGAGGATTTCCGGAGCGGTGCTCTCAGTTCAGGCCAGTGGTCTTGGACCGGAGTGGACGCTTCGACCCTTCTCGGCTCCGGCTTTCGAGCTCTGCCAGGTGCGCCAGCGCCGGAAGCGCCGCCGTCAGGGCCTCGACCTCGTCGTCGGCGAGTTCGTCGATCAACCGCGCGTACGCGTCGACGCCCGCTTGACGACGCGTTTGGACGTAGGACTCGCCAGCCTTGGTCAGCGACACCAGCGTGACCCGCTTGTCGGACGCGTCGCGCCTCCGCTCGACCAGCCCGGACTCCTCCATCGCCCGGACCAGGACGGTCATCGCGGGCTGGGTGACGCCCTCGGCCACGGCCAGATCGGTGATCCGGCGCGGACCGCACCGGTGCAGGGTGGCCAGGGTGGCGGCGGACGTGACGCTGAGGTCGCGCGGAAGGCGTCTCGCAGCCCTGGTGGCCAGCTCGTAGAGGGCCGACCCGATCGCAGCGCCGCGAGTCGCGGCTTGACGGCTCATGCGAGAAGCATAGACTATTTATATTAATCATTTATGCATCCCCACCGGCCGGACGCGTCCGGCCGAACACAGGAGGTTTCCGTGGCCAAGGGCTACTGGGTCAGCGTCTACCGCGTCATTTCCGACCCGGAGAGGCTGGCCGCCTACAACAAGCTGGCCGCCGCCGCGGTCCAGGCCGCGGGCGGTCGGGTGCTCTCCCGCGGCGGCAGCCGAGTCGTCGTCCACGAGTCCGGAATCCCGGAGCGCGTCGTGCTGATCGAGTTCGACAGCTTCGAAGAAGCCGTCGCGGCCTACGAGAGCGAGGCGTACCGGGAAGCGCTGGCAACCCTCGGCGACGCCGTCGAGCGCGACTTCCGGATCATCGAAGGCGTCTGACCGACCAGCACGGGCCGGAAATGAGCCAGGCCCCGCACGAAGTGGATTGGGCCACTTCGTACGGGGCCTGAAATCAGGGGCACCGATGGGGACAGCGCGGAGGGTGGATCAGCGGGCGGCCAGCCACTTCGAGCGGCCGCCTCGGCCCGGGACCCAGCAGCCGTTCGCGGAGGCTGCCGCGGCGGGGGCCGGCTGGCGCTCGGGGAGGGCCAGTACTTCGCCCAGCACCTGGCTTGCTTCGCCGCGCGAGCGCCACAGGGTGGCCGCCGGGGCGAAGATGTTCTGCTCGCTGCCAGGGAGGCGCGTGGCCTCGACGTCGTCTTCGGCGTTCAGCCGGACGACGTCCACCACATTGTCGTGCACTCGCACTCCGACCACGGCCTGCACTTCGCCCGCTCCGTCCGTCGGGTGGACGAACTGGTAGCCGCGGGCAATGAGTCGCTGCAGGCCCTGCTCGATGTCGAAGGCGGAGCCCACGACGGCGGCCTCAGCCGAGGACATCGTCGAATTCGCCGTCCTTCGCGCCGGCGAGGAAGGCGGCCATCTCCGCGCGCGTGTAGACGAGCGCCGGGCCCTCCGGGAAACGGGAGTTCCGCATCGCGATCTCGCCCGAGGTCAGCGGGGCTACTTCGACGCAGTTGCCCACCGCACCGCTGTAGCTCGCCTTGCGCCACTGGGCGCCGGTCAGACGGTCGGCCGGAATACCGTTCTCGAACCGCTCAGCCATGATGCCACCTTCCGGGAAGGACGATGAAAAGCTCAGGAATCTGCATGTGCATCTGCCTGTGACTTCGACGCTAGCACGCGCGCATGCAGCGGTAAATGCACGTGCAGAATTTTCTGCAAATTTCTCACTGCGTGACGACACGGTTCAGTAGAAGTTCCCAGACAGGTGATTCGAGCACTACCCGAACGGGCTAATTATTACCCCGGGTCACGATATTGGCGGCCTGATAACGCACCGCGTTCGTGACTCGCCGCCGCCGGGTGCAGCGGGTGAATACGGAACACTTACCGTGACGGCCGGAGCAGCGATAGGAAGAGTGCGACCGGGTCAGTGGAAGGCAGTTTCCGGACTTATGCACGCTCGGTGAGGAGAATGGGGTGGGGGCGTTCTCTATTCGACTACCCCTGCCTCGGATGGGCGGGACGGAATTCTCGGCAGAGAGAATTTCGCCGAGGCGATCCCCCGGCGCGAGGAAGAGCGGAGTGCTTAGATCTCGGCCTTGCGCTTGGCGATGCGTGCCCGGCTGCGTTCCGGGGTCTCCGCGTCGACGGCCAGCAGGTCCAATGCGCGGCCGTACTTCTCGATCTCGTCGCGCTTGTCGAGGTAGTGCGCGCCGGTCAGGTACTCGACGTAGACGATGTTCGGCAGCTCCGCCTCGGCGAAGCGCAGCAGCGAGAACGCGTGCTCGGCTGACAAACCGCTTCGGCAGTACGGCAGGATCTGCACCGACACGTGCGGCAGCGTGGTGACCTCGAGCAGGTACTCCAGCTGCTGCCGGAACACCTTCGGTCCGCCGATCGGCCGGTACAGCACCGATTCGTCGAGCACCGCCCAGATGCGCGGCGCGTCCGGGCGGGCCAGCATCTTCTGCCGCCGCATGCGCAGGGCCACCAGCTGGTCGACGCGTTCGTCGGCCATTTCCGGACGGCCGTGGCTGAAGATCGCTCGCACGTAGGGCTCGATCTGCAGCAGGCCCGACACGAACAGCGGCTCCCAGATCTGGATCCGGGACGCCGCTTCCTCAAGGCCGACGAGATCGGTGAACCAGCCGGGCACCGTCTCCCCGAACTTGCGCCACCAGCCCGCTTCGTTCGACTGCTTGACCATGTCGAGGAACGCTTTGCGCTCCTCCTCGTCGGAGACGCCGTACATGGTGAGCAGGTCGGCGACGTCGCGTTCCTTGAAGCCGACGCGGCCGAGTTCCAGCCGGGAGATCTTGGATTCCGAACCGCGGATGTTGTAGCCCGCCTGCTGGCGCGTGATCCCGGCTTCCTCGCGCAAGCGGCGAAGCTGCGAGCCGAGGATCATCCGGCGCGCTGTCGGGCCGAGGCTCTGCTCGCCGGCGGACACGCCTACCGCGTTCATGACCAGGGCCCTTCCATCGCCGCTCGTTCGTCACGGGAATCGAAATCCGACTACCCAAAGTACACGCAAGGCACTGCCCCGGACAGCGTGGCACAGGCCTCGGCTCAGGGGATTCTACGGAGTGTGTGCCTCAGAAGACACTCCTGAGAGAACAATTGCCGCGGAAAATCAGATTCGCACGACCGGGAGCCAGTGCGCGAGGTCCGCGCGGCTGCCCGAGGCGGACACCCGGGCGGCGCCGAGCGCGTCGTCCCAGTCCAGGAGGCCGGTGGCCAGTTCGAGCCACGTCCGCGGGTCGGTCTCGACGACGTTGGGCGGCGTGCCGCGGGTGTGCCTCGGGCCCTCGATGCACTGCACCGCGGCGTACGGCGGCACCCGGACCTCGACCGTGTGCCCCGGCGCGTCCTGCGCGAGCGTCCGCAGGGTCGCGCGCACCGCGGCGGCGAGTTCGGCGCGGGCCGGATCCGGTCCGGAACCACGCAACCAGTCCGAAACGGCCAGCACCGCCGCTCGTAACTGAGCGGGATCGACCGAACGCGAAGAGGCCATGCGACAACAGTAGAGTGGCCGCGGACGGACTTTCAGGCACCCGGCACCGAGGGACGGCGATGGCGCAGCGGGACGAGGCAGATCGGATGGTTTCCCGGACCCCGGCGGGCAAACGCGCGCGCCGGAACGCGTACCCCCGCCGCGGGCCGCAGGGAAAACCCGAGATCACTCCCGAGATGCGGGCCAACGCGCGGACGAACCCGAACAGCTGGCTGTATGTCATCGACGAGGCCTTCGACGCCCGCGGTCCGGTGCCGTCGTGGGCGGTCGTCGGCGCGTATCCGGTGAACGGGACGGGCGAGGTCGTCGAGGACTTCCACCCCAACGACCGGTACCGGCCCTCGCCGAAGGCGCTCGGTTTTCCCGAGCCGCGCAACGAACTCGAGCGGCTGCTGCAAATGGTCCGGACCGAACACCGGCCCGCCGAGGACCTGCCGCGCGTCATCCTCGATTCGACGCTGCTGGTCTACGCCCTGTCCCCGGTGCAGCGCACGGTGATCGGCTTCCACAACGCCGACGGACGGGTCATGGTCCCGGCGTACACGTCGAAGTCGCTGGTGCCGCGCGAATGGCCGCACGCCCGCGCGGTGCTCGGCCGCGACATCGTCGGGCTGCTCGCCGGACATCCGCTCGCGGTCAACCCGCACGACCTGATCACCGCCGTCGTGCCGGCCGAGCACCTGATGAAGGCGCTGGCCGAAGAACGGCGCTGACCTGGGCAGACCACACTGCCGAGTGATCATGATTCGCCGAAACCCGCTCGCCCGTGCATCGTGACGCAGTAGGAGTACACGCGTCCGGTGAGGAGCCCTGGGTGAAGCGTCATCTGCTGCTGCGCTGGAGCGCGGTTCTCTTCGCCGGGATCACCGGCACGTCCCTGTGCGAAACGGCGCAGGCGGCACCGAGCTACGCCGGGGCCGCGGACAACTACGCCGGTTCGCAAATCGCGAAGCACGAAGGCGTTCTGGGAGCGCCGAACATCTCGTACACGACACAAGACCAGTACCTCGGCCACGACGTCAGCGGACACCAGGGCCCGGTCGACTGGCCCGCCGCGGCGGGAGCGGGCGCGAAGTTCGTGTACGTGAAAGCGACCGAGGGCACCGGGTTCGTCAGCGGGCAGTTCGCCCAGCAGTACAACGGTTCCTACCAAGCCGGGATCGTCCGCGGCGCCTACCACTTCGCGCGCCCGGACGTGTCCGACGGCGCCGCGCAGGCCAACTACTTCCTCGCGCACGGCGGCGGCTGGTCGGCCGACGGCAAGACGCTGCCCGGTGCACTCGACATGGAATACAACCCCTACGGCGAAACGTGTTACGGCAAGGACGCGAACGGGATGGTCGCGTGGGTCCGCGCGTTCTCCGACACCTATCGCGCCCGCACCGGACGGCTGCCGACGATCTATACGTCGACCAGCTGGTGGAAACGCTGCACCGGAAACAACCCTTCTTTCGGAGGGAATCCGCTCTGGATCGCGCGCTACAACTCCTTCATCGGCGAACTCCCCGCGGGCTGGGGACAGCACGCCATCTGGCAGTTCTCGAACAGCGGCGCCCTGCCCGGCGACCAGAACTGGCTCAACGGAACCCAGTCAGCCCTGCGCAATCTGGCATTCGGGTGAACGTTCGTGACGCGGTCACGAATTAGTCATCACCGCTCGATGAAAATCACCCACTCGCCCATTCATCTTCACGGAACTTGATGACAAACGACGATTCGTCCTCAAGAATCTCCCCCGTGGCGGCTACCTGCACATAGCCGCCCTCCGCGAGGGTATCTGTGAAGGGATCGACGATGTCCACTTCCCGAAGAGGGCGGCGCGGCGCGCTGCTTTCCGCTCTGACCGTCCCGGTTGTCGCGCTCCTGCTCGGCGCTTCGACCGAGGCGACGGCCGCCCCGGCGGCTTCCCCGCTTTCGGCGCGGGAGATCAACTCCGTCAACGCCGACATCCAGGCGAACAACCACACCATGGGATCGCAGATCCGGCGCGTCGAGGGGGATCACTCCACTCCCGAGACGAAAGCCGCCGCACAGCAACCGCAACCCGCCGCCGCGTTGCCGAACCAGGTAGCGGCCACCGTCGCGGGCATGGACGTCGCCAGCTACCAGGGCAACGTCAACTGGGCCAACTGGTGGGGCCAGGGCAAGCGATTCGTCTGGACCAAGGCGACCGAGAGCACGAACTACACGAACCCGTACTTCGCCCAGCAGTACAACGGTTCCTACAACCAGGGCTTCATCCGCGGCGCCTACCACTTCGCCACCCCGAACACCTCGAGCGGCGCGGCGCAGGCGACCTACTTCGTCGCGCACGGCGGCGGCTGGTCAGGGGACGGCAAGACGCTGCCCGGCGCACTGGACATGGAGTACAACCCCTACGGCGCGACCTGTTACGGGCTGAGCAAGGCGTCGATGACGGCGTGGATCAAGGACTTCCACGACACCTATCACGCGAAAACGGGCCGCTGGCCGGTGATCTACACGTCGACGAACTGGTGGAACCAGTGCGTCAGCGGCGATTTCTCCAGCACCGCGCCGCTGTGGGTCGCGCGGTACGCGTCCTCGGCCGGAACCCTTCCGTACAACTGGGGCTACTACACCGTGTGGCAGTACACCTCGAGCCCGCTGGACCAGGACACGTTCAACGGCGCCTACGACCGGCTGCAGGCACTCGCCAACGGCTGACCTGAGGGCGCGCACGGACGCGGCTCCCGGTTCTCCCCTCCTCCTGCCGGGCGGGGCGGCCGGGAGCCGCTTTTGTGCGAGCTTTGCCCGCCTTGCACAATGCAGACCTGGGGCGGAGACGGAACCGCCTGGGCCGGCGGGGCGTCAGACCGCGGCGCGAGTCGGTGCAGCAGGAAGGCGGAACCGGACATGACTTACCCACCGCAGCCCGGACAGGGCGGGGACCCCTACGGCCAGGGCTGGCAGCAGCCCGGCTCGGGCGGGGTGCCGCAGCAGCCGGGGTGGGACCCCAACCAGGCCCAGCAGCCGGGCGGATACCCGAACCCCCAGCAGCAGCAGCCCGCCTGGGATCCGAACGCCCAGCAGCAGGGTTGGGACCCGAACGCTCAGCAGCAGTACCCGGGGTACCAGCAGCAGCCGTACGGCGGCACCCAGCAGTTCCCGCAGCAGGGCTGGGACCAGGGGCAATACCCGGGCGGACCGGGCGGCGAGCCGCCGAAGAACAACAAGACCGGCCTGTGGATCGGCATCGCCGTCGCGGTCGTCGTGGTGGTCGCGCTCGGCATCACCGGGTTCGTCGCGCCGGGGTTCTTCCTGAGCAAGGACGACAAGGGCACCACGCAGGCGCAGCCGCCCGCCCCGGCCCCGTCGCAGTCGTCGGAGGCTCCGCTGCCGAGCGACTCGTCGTCGCCGTCCACGGATTCGAGCGACGACCCCGATTCGGGCGGCGCGTCGGGCGAGGCGAAGCAGGTCATCGACGACTTCCTCGCGAAGCTCAACGCCAAGGACGCGGCGGGCGCGACCGCGATGGCCTGCCAGGGCACCGAGAGCATGTCGAAGCGCAGCATCGACGAGACCACCAGCGGCGACCCGCAGCTCACGCTGAGCAAGGTCACCGCGGGCAGCGCCACGACGAGCGCCCGGATCACCGGCAAGCTGTCGGGCAAGGACGCCAGCGGCACGATGGTCATCATGAACCGCAGCGGCGGCTACTGCGTGGGGCTGTACCTGATCCTCGCGTTCTGACCCGGTGCGCTCGCCGCTGCTGTGGACGTTGATCGCGTCCGTGGCACTGCTGTGCGGGGTCGGCGGCTGGTTGCTCGCCGACCCCGCGACAAGCCGCAGTGAAGCGTTGAAAACCGCCGGTCTCGCCGGTGGCGCGGTCGTGGCGCTGTACGCGTTGTGGCTCAACGATCGCCGCCGCCGCGTCGAGGAGGCGCGGCAGGCGATCGAGCAGCAGCGGCACGACGTCGACCGCGAGCGGATCTCCGACGAGCGGTTCGCCAAGTCGGTCGAATTGCTGGGGCACGAGGCCGATCAGGTGCGGGTCGGCGCGTTGCACGCGCTGGCCGGGCTGGCGCGGACGCGGCCGGAGTATCGGCAGACCGTGCTGGACGTGCTGTGTTCTTATCTGCGGCGGCCGTTCATGCACGGCCGTTACGAGGGCGTGGAAGGCACCGCCGAAGAGGAACGCGAGCTGCAGGTGCGGCTCACCGCGCAACGGCTGATCCGGGATCTGCTGCCACCGTCCGATGTGGACGGACCGGGTCCGGACCTCGATCTGACCGGCGCGGTCCTGGAGTACTTCGACCTTTCCCGCCGCCGGATCGGCGGCCTGCTGCTGCGGCACGCTTCGCTGTACAGCAGCACGAACCTCAGCGGCTCCGTCTTCACCGGGCAGGCTTACTTCACCGCCGCGGGTACGGGTCCGGGCCGCCTGGTGGGCGTTTTCCGTTGCCGCAACGCGACTTTTCTCGACCGGGCCTGGTTCTCCGGTACCGAATTCTCCGAACGGGCCAATTTCTCGCACACCACGTTCGCCGGTCCGACCACCTTCAAGGGCGCGACCTTCGCGAAGGAAGTCCTTTTCGACGGGGCGGCTTTCTCCGGTCCGGTGGAGGCAGCGCTGCCGGACGGCTGGAAGCTGGATCCGCAGAATGGCGGCTATGTCGCGGTGCCGATCTGAGTAGCATCAAGAAACCGTGGACGTCTACGAAGCGGTGCGTTCCCGGCGGTCTGTCCGCGGCTTCCTCGGCAAGCCGGTACCCGGCGAAGTCCTGACCCGAGTCCTCGCCACGGCCCTGCGCGCCCCGTCTGGGGGAAATCTGCAGCCGTGGCGGATTTACGTCCTGACCGGCGCGAAGCTGGCCGAGCTGAAATACCTGGTCGGGCAGCGCATCGCGGACGGCGACACCGGCGATCCGCCTCAGGTGCTGCCCTATCCGCAAGCCTTGCCCGAGCAGTACGCGCGGCGGATCGAGGAGCTGGGCGCGCTGCGCTACGGCGCGGTCGGGGTCGCGCGGGAGGATTACGCGGGCCGGGAGCGGGTCCGGGTCCGGAATTGGGACTGCTTCGGTGCTCCGGTCGCGCTTTTCTGCTACCTGAACGAGCAGATGCTTCCCCCGCAATGGCTGGACGCGGGGATGTTCCTGCAGACCGTGATGCTGCTGCTGCGCAAGGAAGGGCTCGACAGCTGCGCACAGATCGCGTGGGGCCGGTACCACCGGAGCGTCACGGAGATCGCGGAGCCGCCGCCCGGATACGTCCTCGGCTGCGGCATGTCGATCGGGTACGCGGATCCCGACGAGCCCCGGCCGGCGATTCCGCGGGCAGAGCTGGCGGAGGTGGTCACCTTCCGCTCGTGAGTGCCGGCGCCGGTCCGCACCGGCACTCACGAGGGCTCAGTCGAACAGCGCCGGAAGGGTCTTCTCCCAGGTCTCGCGCAGTTCTTCAAGGGAGAACTCGGTGACGCCCTGGATCTCCAGCGTTCCGGAATCCGGGTCGACGACACCGGTCTTGCGCCACGGCAGGCCGCGCGCGGTGCACATCTCGGTGAACCGCAGCTCTTCCGTGCGCGGGACCGCCACCAGCACGCGGCCGGACGACTCGGAGAACAGCTGCACGAACGGGTCCTGGTCGCGGTCGAGGAACACGCGGGCCCCGCACTGTCCAATGAGGACAGTCTCGGTGAGCGCCTGTGCCAGACCACCGT
Organism: Amycolatopsis sp. VC5-11; assembly: GCF_037034185.1. Lineage (NCBI taxonomy): Bacteria > Bacillati > Actinomycetota > Actinomycetes > Pseudonocardiales > Pseudonocardiaceae > Amycolatopsis > Amycolatopsis sp. VC5-11. The sequence continues at coordinate 469,451 of NZ_JBAGKF010000001.1, forward strand.
CGGCGAGGTCGTGCGCGGCGGAGATCATGCCGTCGCGCGAACCGGCGACCAGGACGTCGGCCAGCAGCTTCTCGCGGGCCAGGTCCACGCGGGGCGGGACGCCGCCGAGGTGCCCGTGCAGTTCGCGGGCCCAGGCCGAACCGTCCAGCTCGTCGTGGGTGTCGCCGAGCAGCAGCAGGGTCTCGCCCGCTTCCGCGCCGATGCCGGTGGGGATGCGGCGGGTGACGTCGTCGATCACGCCGAGCACCGCGATCACCGGGGTCGGCAGGATCGCCGTGTCGCCGGTCTGGTTGAAGAAGCTGACGTTGCCGCCGGTGACCGGGATGCCCAGCTCGACGCACGCGTCGGCGAGACCGTGCACGGCCTGCTCGAACTGCCACATCACGCCCGGGTCGGTCGGGGCGCCGAAGTTGAGGCAGTCGGACACCGCGACCGGGGTCGCGCCGCCGGTGGCGACGTTCCGGTACGCCTCGGCCAGCGCGAGCTGCGCGCCGCGGTACGGGTCGAGGTAGACGAACTTCGCGTTGCAGTCGGTGGCCACCGAGACGCCGCGGTTGCTCTCCTCGTCGATCCGGATCATGCCGGAGTCGGACGGCTGGGACAGCACCGAATTGCCGCGCACGTAGCGGTCGTACTGCGCGGTCACCCATTCCTTCGACGCCTGGTTCGGCGACGCGATGAGCTTCAGGAAGTCCGCGCGCAGTTCCTCGGGCGTCGACGGACGCGGGAGCTTCGCGGAGGTGTCGGCGACGAGGCCGTCCTGGAACGCCGGGCGCTCGATCGGGCGGTCGTACACCGGGCCCTGGTGCGCGACGGTGTGCGCGGGCACGTCGACCACGATCTCGTCGTTCCAGGTGATGACGAGGTGCTCGCCGTCGGTGACCTCGCCGATGTCGGTGGCGATGACGTCCCACTTGGCGCAGACCGCCATGAACGCCTCGACGTTCTCCGGCGCGACGACCGCGCACATGCGCTCCTGCGATTCGCTGGAGAGCACCTCGGCGGGCGTCATCCCGGTGGCGCGCAACGGAACCCGGTCGAGGTAGATGTGCATGCCGCCGTCACCGGCCGCGGCCAGCTCGGACGTCGCGCACGACAGCCCGGCCCCGCCGAGGTCCTGGATGCCGACGACCAGCTTCTCGCGGAACAGGTCGAGACAGCACTCGATGAGCACCTTCTCGGTGAACGGGTCGCCAACCTGCACGCTGGGCAGCTTCCGCCGGCCGGACGCGGATTCGTCGCCGGAGAAGGTGTCGCTGGCGAGCACGGACACGCCGCCGATGCCGTCGAGACCGGTGCGCGCGCCGAACAGGATGATCTTGTTGCCCGAACCGGAGGCGAACGCCAGGTGCAGGTCCTCGGTGCGCATCGCCCCGACGCACAGCGCGTTGACCAGCGGGTTCCCCGCGTAGGAGGGGTCGAAGACCAGCTCGCCGCCGATGTTCGGCAGGCCGAGGCAGTTGCCGTAGCCGCCGACGCCCGCGACCACGCCGGGGAGCACGCGCTTGGTGTCCGGCGCGTCGGCCGGGCCGAAGCGCAGCGCGTCCTGCACCGCGAGCGGCCGCGCGCCCATCGCCATGATGTCGCGCACGATGCCGCCGACGCCGGTGGCCGCGCCCTGGTACGGCTCCACATAGGACGGATGGTTGTGGCTTTCCACCTTGAAGGTGACCGCCCAGCCGTCGCCGATGTCGACCACGCCCGCGTTCTCGCCGATGCCGGCCAGCATCTTGGCCTTCATCTCGTCGGTGGCGGTTTCGCCGAAGTAGCGCAGATGCTTCTTCGAGGACTTGTAGGAGCAGTGCTCGCTCCACATCACCGAGTACATCGCGAGCTCGGCGTCGGTGGGCCGGCGGCCGAGGATTTCCCGGATCCGCGCGTACTCGTCTTCGGCGAGGCCGAGTTCGACGTACGGCTGGCTCGTTTCCGGGGTCGCCGCGGCCACTGCGGTGGTGTCAACTGTGCTGGTCACGGTATCCGTGTCAGGGTTCGCCACGGCCCTAAGACTACGTGTCGGCCGGGTCACACCCACAGCCGCCCAGCCTGCTCGCGCGGGGCATAAATGAGTCGCGCCGGAGCGTCCCAGCGGCTTAGCGTCAATGATCGTGCTTTCCGCCACGTACCGCTTCCCCGACATCCGGCTCCCGGAACGTCCGACGCCGGTCCGGTATCTGCTGGCGGTCCTTCGCGCACGGCCGGGGCTCGTCCTCGCCGCGATCGTCACCGGGGCCGGCTGGTCGCTGCCGAGCGCCCTGCTGCCGCTGGTGATCGGCCGGGGCGTCGGGGCGATCGCCGACGGCGACTCGTCCGCGCTGTGGCGCTGGGCGCTGCTCGCGGGCGTGCTCGGCGTGACGCAGGCGCTGCTCGGCACCGGGCTGCACTTCGCGTCGTATGGCATGTGGATCCACGGGGCGGGCTCCACCCAGCGCCTGGTCACCGACCACACCACCCGGCTCGGCGCGTCCCTGCGCGACGCCACCACCACCGGCAACGTCGTCGCGGTCACGTCGTCGGACATGAACTGGGTCGGCAACGCGTTCGAGGTCATCGGCCGCACGTTCGGTTCGATCGTGGCGTTCGTGGTCATCGGGATCGCGATGCTCGGCACCTCGCCGGTGCTGGGCACGGTCGCGCTGGTCGGCGTCCCGCTCGCGGTGCTCGGCATCGGTCCGCTGCTCGCGCCGCTGCAGAAGCGGAAAACCGCGCAGCGGGAGAACCTGAGCGAGGTGAACGCACTCGGCGCGGACATCGTGTCCGGGCTGCGGATCCTGCGCGGCGTCGGCGGCGAACGGCGATTCCTCGCCCGGTTCCGCGACGCGAGCCAGCTGGTGCGGCGCTCCGGCGTCGAGGTCGGGCGCAGCGAATCCTGGCTCGCGGGCGCGGAGGTCCTGCTGCCGGGGCTGGTCACGGTGGCGATCACCTGGCTGGGCGCACGGCTCGCGCTCGACGGCACGATCAGCGTCGGCGAACTGGTGGCGTTCTATGGCCTCTCGGCGTTTCTGGTGGTGCCGGTCGCCACGGCGACCGAACAGGTCAGCTCGCTCAGCTCCGGACTGGTCGCGGCGCGCAAGGTGTGTGGGCTGCTGGCCCTGCGGCCGAAGCTCGCCGAGCCGGTGTCGCCGCTGCCGCTGCCGGACGGTCCGCTGGAGCTGGTGGACACCACCAGCGGCATCCGGATCGCGCCGGGCAAGCTGACCGTGGTCGATCTTGGCGCCGAGGCGGAGGCGATCGCCGCGCGGATGAGCCGGTTCGCCGACGCGGACGAGGGCGAACAGGTGCTGGTCGGCGGGGTGCCCGCGGATCGCGTCGCGCTCGCCGAACTGCGCAGGCGGGTGGTGTACGCGCACAACCAGGACCTGTGGTTTTCCGGGGTGCTGCGTGATCAGCTGACCCCGGAGCACCCGCGCGGGGTCGACATCTTCGCGGCGCTGCACGCGGCGGACGCCGAGGACATCATCGAGGCCCTGCCGCGCGGCGTCGACGAGCTGATCGGCGAACGCGGCCGCGAGGTGTCCGGCGGGCAGCGACAGCGGCTGAGCCTGGCCCGCGCGCTGGCGATCGACCCCGACGTGCTGCTGCTCGACGAGCCGACGTCGGCGGTCGACGCGCACACCGAGGCCCGGATCACCCAGCGCGCCAAGGAATTGCGGACCGGCAGGACCACAGTGGTGTTCAGCCAGAGTCCACTGTGGAGGAACGTGGCCGACGAGGTCGTGCACGGAAAGGCAGTGACGGTATGACGACGCGGCTCCCGCTGGCGTCGAAACGCGAAGTGCGGCGCTGGGCGAAACGCGTAGCGGTCGAGCACCGGCGCGAGTTTTCCGTGATGCTCGGGCTGTTCTGCCTGGCCACCGTGGTCGGGCTGGCCGGGCCGCAACTGCTCGGCAGGCTCGTGGACGGCGTGGTCGAGCACGGCACCACGCTGCGGGTCGATCTGCTGGCCGTGGCGTTCGTGGCGGTGCTCGTGCTGCAGGCGTGGGCGAGGAAGGCGGCGCGGCTGCGCGGCCGGATGTTCGGCGAACGGGTGCTCGCGCAGACCCGCGAACGGTTCGTCACGAACGCGCTCGGCCTGCCGCTGGGCACCGTCGAGGCGGCCGGCACCGGCGACCTGCTCAGCCGGGCGACCAGCGACATCAACCGGCTGGACGTCGCGGTGCGGTTCGCCGCGCCGGAAATCCTGATCGCCGCGGTGACGGTGCTGTTCACCACCATCGCGATGATCGTGACGTCGCCGCTGCTCGCGCTGGCCCTGCTGGTGGCGATTCCGATCCTGGTGCCGGTGAACATCTGGTACCAGCGGAAGATCCCGAGCGCGTTCGCGTGGATGCTCGACCGCTGGGGCGACCTGCAGTCGACCACCCACGAGACCGTGGAGGGCGCGCGGACCTCGGAGGCGCTCAGCCTCACCGAACGGCGGGTCCGCGCCGGGTACCACGCACTCGACCAGGCGACGCTCGGCGAACGCCGGATGCGGGCGCTGCAGATGCGCTGGCTGCCGTCGCTCGAGATCAGCTACGTGCTGCCGATCGCGGCGCTCCTGCTGCTGGGCTTGTTCGCCTACAGCCAGGGCTGGGCCGGGCTCGGCACGATCACGACGATGCTGGCGTACGCGCAGGCGATGACCGCTCCGCTCAGCGAGGCGCTGTTCTGGCTGGAGGATCTGCAGGTCGCGATAGCCGCGACGCGCCGGATCATCGGCGTGCAGCCTGCCGAATCGGCGGACAAGGTCGCCGACGTGCCGCGCGGGCGCGACATCGAGGTGCGCGACGTCCGGTTCGGCTACACCTCCGACCGCGAGGTGCTGCACGGCATCAGCCTGAGCGTGCCGCGAGGGGAACGGCTGGCGATCGTCGGACCGTCCGGTGCGGGCAAGTCGACGCTGGGCAGGCTGCTGGCCGGGATCTCGGCGCCGACCGCGGGTTCGATCCGGGTCGGCGGCACCGAGGTGTCGACGCTCGCGGACGACGTGCTGCGCGGCGAGGTGCTGCTGCTGACGCAGGAACACCACACGTTTTCCGGGACGCTGCGGGAAAACCTGGCCCTGCCTGCCCGGCGCGGCGGCGGGGACTGGACCGACGAGGAACTGCTGGACGCGCTCGCATCCGCCGGCGCCGAGGAGTGGGCGGCCGGACTGCCGGACGGGCTGGACACCAAGCTCGGCTCGGGCGCGTACGCGGTTCCGGCCGGTCTCGCGCAGCAACTGGCGCTGGCCAGGGTCGTCCTGGCCGACCCGCACACGCTGGTACTGGACGAGGCGACGTCGCTGCTGGACACCGGTTCGGCGCGCGAGCTGGAACGGTCGCTGAACGCGGTGCTCGAAGGCCGCACGGTGATCGCGATCGCGCACCGGCTGCACACGGCCGCGGCGGCGGACCGGGTCGCGGTGGTCGAGGGCGGCACCATCACCGAACTCGGCCCGCACCAGGACCTGATCGCGGCGGGCGGCCCGTACTCGCGACTGGTCGCGGCGGCAAGCTGAAGCGCGATTCCCGGTCGACAAATCCGAAGCGGTGAAAACTGTGGCGGAACTTTGGGGGAATCAGATTTCCCCAAATACACTACGCGCATCTAAGGGGGGAGCGGGTAGTGACTGACAAAAAGGGTGGCCGGCGGGCCTTCCTCGGAATCTCGGCATTTCTGGCAGCCGTGGTCATCGCGGCGATCGCGGTACCGCTCGCGCTCAACAGGGGCACGGTGTCCGGTCACGCGATCGCGGTGTCCCAGCCAGGTCCGTGGCAGCTGGGAGCGGACCGGGTCCCGCCGTACGACATCGGCATCGATTCCTGGGTCGTGGGCGACGATCTGGTGCTGGTGAACGACACCTATGCGGTGGCGTACGCACGGAGCGACGGAAAGGAACGCTGGCGGATCCCTTCCCCCGCCGGCCATTTCTGCGGGGCGAGCACCTCTGTCGTCGACAACCACATCGCCGTCGGTTATGGGGATCTCTGTTCGAGCGCGGCCGTGCTGGATGTCAACGCGGGAAAGCTGTTGTGGCAGCGGACGATGCCCATCACCTCGTCGGGAAGCTCGTCGCAGGCGAAACTCGACGAGCACGCAGTGCTGGAGATCGTCGGCGGTTCGGTCGTGGTCGTGCACTACCAGCAACTGCTCGGGCTGGACGCGGCCACCGGCGCCGTCCGCTGGTCCGAGGTCACGCCACCGACCGACGAGAAGGTGTACTCGAACTGCATCCCGTCGGACGGGCTGCCGCGGAGCGCGGACTTCGTGCTGCTGTCCCACTGCAGCGCCAAGGACGCCGGCGATAGCTTGTACGTCGCCGTTGCCGTCGATCCCGCGACCGGGAAAACCAAGCAGCACAACGAGTTCGTGAAGAGCAAGTCCTACCTCACGATGGCGTGGGTGAGCGCGTCGCCGCTGGTCGCCTACGTCAGCGACGCATCGAAAGGGATGTACGCGACTCTCGACGACTCGCTCGAACCGGTTTCCACCATCGACGCCGGAGACGCGTTGAACGGCTTCATGGGCGACGACGGATTCGGCTACAGCCTGAGCGGGGCCTCCAACGGTACGTCACATCGACGTTCGCGAGCACTCGTCACGGGCACCACGATGATCGCGCTGACCAGCCCGCAGAAGCCCAACCGCCTCGCCGCGTTCGACCTCCGCACCGGCGCCAAACGCTGGGAAGTCCCGGCGCCCGGCGGCGGCATTGTCGCGGCGCCGCTCGCGGTGGACAACGGGCAGGTGATCGCCGTGGTCTCCGCCGGCCAGGACGGTCCTGAGCAGCACATCGTCAAGTTCTCCCTGGACACCGGAGCTGTGACACCCGTGCGCACGGTCTCGCTCACGGGTCCCGGCAATCGCAGCTTGGCACCGTGGTTCTGCCGCTTGTTCTGGGCAGACGGGGTCGTTTACGGAGTCCGCGCGATCTACACCGCACAGTCCACGGCACTGGTCTTCCGGCTCGGCTGAGCACGGCCGTCCCGGCCCGAGCCCCGAGACCGGAATGTCCGCCGGGCGTCCGGCGTTGGCCTCAAGCGGATCCTGATCTTCCTAGCCTGGGGGTGACGCCGGATGGCGGTCATGACGGTGGACGAACGAGAAGTTCCTCGCGGAGCAGCGAGTGGGCGTGCTGTCGATCGGCCGGGAAGGCGCGGCCCCGCTCGCCGTGCCGGTTTGGTACGACTACGAGCCCGGCGGCGAACTGCTGATCTGGATGGACCGCGGATCGGCGAAGGACCGGGCGATCGAGGCGGCGGGCAAGCTGAGCCTCACGGTGCAGCAGGAAACCCAGCCGTACAAGTACGTGACGGTGTCCGGTCCGGTCGTGGACCGGTCCTCGGCTCCGACGGAGGAGCAGGCGCTCGCCATCGCCTCGCGGTACGCGCCCGAGGCCGAGGCGCGGAAGTTCGTCGAGGGCTCGCTGACGGAGAACTCGGTGCTGGTGCGGGTGCGCACCGAGCGCTGGCTCTCCAGCGACCACAGCAAGTAACGCGAAAAGGGGCCCCGGGAAGTTTCCCGGGGCCCCTTTTCGGTGCTTGGCTCAGGCCTTTACGAGCGCGTCGACCGCGCTGTAGAACATGCCGAGGCCGTCGTCGGACGGACCGGTGAGCGCGTCGATCGCGTGCTCCGGGTGCGGCATGAGACCGACCACGCGGCCGTTCTCGCTGGTGACGCCCGCGATGTCGTTGCGGGAGCCGTTCGGGTTGCCGCCGACGTAGCGGAACGCGACCCGGCCCTCCGCCTCCAGCATGTCCACAGTGGACTGGTCGGCGACGTAGCAGCCGTCGTTGTTCTTGAGCGGGATCAGGATCTCCGCGCCCGCCTCGTAGCGCGTGGTCCACGCGGTGGCGTTGTTGTCCACGCGCAGCCACTGGTCGCGGCACACGAAGTGCAGGCCGACGTTGCGGATCATCGCGCCGGGAAGCAGGCCGGCCTCGCACAGGATCTGGAAGCCGTTGCAGATGCCGAGCACCGGCATGCCCTTGTGCGCGGCGTCGATGACCGAGGACATCACCGGCGCGTAGCGGGCGATCACACCGGCGCGCAGGTAGTCGCCGTAGGAGAAGCCGCCGGGGACGACGACCGCGTCGACGCCCTTGAGGTCGTCGTCGGCGTGCCAGAGCGAAACCGCCTCGGCGTCGGCGTAGCGGACCGCGCGGGCGGCGTCGCCGTCGTCGAGCGTGCCGGGGAAGGTGATGACGCCGATGCGGGCGCTCACGCCTCCACCCGCCGGATGGTCCACTGCTCGATCACCGGGTTGGCGAGGAAGCCCTCGGCCATCTTGGCCAGCGTCTCGTCATCGACGTCGTCGTCGACCTCGAGTTCGAAGTGCCGCCCCTGGCGCACGTCGGCGACCCCGGAGAAGCCGAGCCGCGGCAGCGCGCGCGCCACCGCCTGGCCCTGCGGGTCGAGGATCTCGGGTTTGGGCATGACGTCGACAACGACTCGAGCCACGGCTGGCTGCTCCTTATTTCTGCAGGTCGTGGGTGCACTGGAAGCGTACTTCACCAGCCTGCTCGGCAGACAGACCGGTATCGAGGGGGAGACGTGAACCACCGGCCGCAGGGAACGCCGGAGCAACTGGCCCCAGTCGGTCGCCAACTCAAGGCTGGTGTGTGCGCGACACCAAATCGGGTGGCGAACCGGCTCCGCTGGCCAGCCTGTCGACGGATCCGAAGCCGCGGCCCCAGGTGAAGAACGGCACGGACGCCGCGACACCAAGGTGGACGACGTGACCGGAGAGGGCCGGGTGGAGACCGACGACGACGCGGCGGACGGCGTGTGCGTCACCGTCTTCGATGCCACTTCTGACTGATCGGTTTTCCGGCGACTTGCGCGTAGCGTGACCTGCGCCATGATGTGTCGTTGACAGGGTGTCAACACCACCGGGAGGCAGCGTGCCAGAGCAGGACTCCTTCGACTACGTGATCGTCGGCGCGGGCAGCGCGGGCTGCGTGCTGGCGAACCGGCTGAGCGAGGACCCGTCCGCGCGGGTGCTGCTGCTCGAGGCCGGCGGCGAGGACACCGCGGACGAGGTCCGGATCCCGGCGGCGTTCGCGTCGCTGTTCAAGACGAAGTGGGACTGGAACTACGAGACCGTCGAGCAGAAGCACACCGGCAAGAAGGAGTACTGGCCGCGCGGCCGGATGCTCGGCGGCTGCTCGTCGATCAACGCGATGATCTACATCCGCGGCAACCGCGCCGACTACGACGGCTGGCGCGATGCGCACGGGGCCACCGGCTGGGGCTGGGACAACGTGCTGCCGTATTTCAAGCGCGCCGAGGGCAACCAGCGCCTCGGCGGCCCGCTGCACGGCACGGACGGCCCGCTGCACGTCGAGGACCGGCGGTTCACCCACGAGCTGTCGCACGCGTGGGTGGACAGCGCGGTCGCGTGGGGGCTCAAGCACACCGACGACTTCAACGGCGAGTCGCAGGAGGGGGCCGGGCTCTACCAGGTCACCTGCAAGCGCGGCCGCCGCTGGTCCACCGCGGACGCTTACCTGCGGCCCGCGTTGTCGCGGCCGAATCTGACCGTGCGGACGAACGCGCAGGTCACGCGGGTGGTTTTCGAGGGCACCCGAGCGGTCGGGGTGTCCTATCTCGACAAGGGCGTGCCGACGACGGTCCGGGCGGACGCCGAAGTGCTGCTGTCCGGCGGGGCGATCAACTCGCCGCAGTTGCTGATGCTGTCCGGCGTCGGTCCGGCCGAGCATCTGCGCGAACTGGGCATCGACGTGGTCGCCGCGCTGCCCGGCGTCGGCGACAACCTGCACGACCACCCGGCGGTCGGCGTGATCTGGTCGACGAAGGGCACGACCGACATCGCGGACTCCGCGACGCCCGCCGGACTGGTGCGCTACCAACTGACCAAACGCGGTCCGCTCGCGTCGAACATCGGCGAGGCGGGCGCGTTCTACTCGACCCGCGACGGGCTGGCCGCGCCGGACATGCAGATCCACGTGGCCCCGACGTTGTTCTACGACAACGGAATGCGCGAACCCACGTGTCCGGGCTTCACGTCGGCGGCCACGCTGGTCGACGTCGCGAGCCGCGGGCGGCTGCGGCTGAAGTCGGCGAATCCGTTGTGGAAGCCGGAAATCGACCCGGCTTACTACGCGGAGTCGATCGATCTGGAATCAGTGAAGTCCGCTCTGCGGTCGCTGATCGAGATCGGACGGTCGGGTCCGCTGGCGAAGTTCCTGGACCGGCCGTTCCTGCCGGCGACGCATGAACTGTCGGACGAGGCGTTGACCGAGCACGTCCGGCAGAACACGCAGACGCTGTACCACCCGGTCGGCACGTGCGCGATGGGCAGCGGCGAGCACGCGGTGGTCGACCCGGATCTGAAGGTGCGCGGGGTTACGGGGCTGCGGGTGGTGGACGCTTCGGTGATGCCCGTGGTGCCGCGCGGGAACACGAACGCACCGACGATCATGGTGGCGGAAAAGGCGGCTGATCTGATTCGGTCTCGATGACCGCTCTGTCAACCTGGCGGGATCTCCTTGCCGCCTGGGCGATTCCGGATACCGTGCACCCTCCGGAATCGCCGTGGGTCCTGCCGCGCGAGGTGTTCCTGCGGCGAGCCGATCAGCAGATCGCGGCACCGATCGGGGCGACCTATCAGCTGGCCGCCGAAGCGTTGCAGGAGCCAGGCACGGTGCTCGACATCGGCGCGGCGGCCGGGGCGGCGAGCCTGCCCCTGGTCGGCCGGTCGAACGTCACCGCGGTGACGGCGTTGGACACCGACGACGAGCTGCTCGCGGCGTTCGCCGAGCGGGCCGCAGGGGTGGAGCATCGGCTGTTGTCCGGCCGGTGGCCCGATCTTGCCGACGAAGCCGGTGTGGCGGACGTTGTCGTGTGCGGGAACGTGGTTTACAACGTCCCCGACCTGGCTCCGTTCGCCGCGGCACTCACCGCGGCGGCGAGGCGGCGGGTGGTGGTCGAGACGGCCGCGCGGCATCCGTTGACTGAGCTTAATCCCTTGTGGCAACGGTTTCACGGCATCGAGCGACCGGCTGGACCGACGGCCGGGGACTGTCTCGCGGCGCTCGCGGAAGTGGGGATCGAGCCGGAAGTCGTGGAATGGCGGCGGCCGCCGGAGCCTGAGTACGCGGAGTTCGCGTCCACAGTGGACGTCGTACGGCGGCGGTTGTGCTTGCCTGCCGACGCTGCCGGCGAGGTCGAGCGAGCCCTGCTGGAGATGGGGATAGATCCGGAGATGCCACCAGATCTCGGGTCGTCCGGCCGGGACCTGGTGACGCTGGTTTGGCCCGGTTCCGCCTAACCGACCCGTTCGAGTTCGGGAACCCGCGCGAACTGCACCGCGAACAGTTGCCAGGCAAGGAAACCCAAGCCGAGAAGGACATAGGCGTCGCCGACTAAGTGCTGCCACGGTTCCCACGCGAGTTCCCGCATCCCGCTGGAGGGCACGAAAGTGTGCGGCGCGGCGATGAAAACCGACGCGCCCGCGGCCAACGCGGCGGCGGCCCGAAGCGTGCGGACGCGGGCGGCCAGGATGAGCGTCGCGGGCACCACCCAAACCCAGTGGTGCGACCAGGAAATCGGGGACAGGACGAGCACCGCCGCCGCGTTGACGACGAAGCCGAGCGAACTGTCGACGCGCCGCATGACAAGTACGGCGGCGACCAGGACGAACGCGGACAACGCCAGCCACAGCAGGTCGTGGGCCGGCGGCAGCAGGGCGAGGCGGTTGAGGGCGCCTTGGATGGTCTGGTTGGTCGCGTAGGGCGAGCCGCTGAAGCCGTCGGCACCGGTGAGGCCGCCGCCAAAGAAGTACTCGACGGACGCGCGCGGGGCGATCAGGAAGCCGAGCAAGGTCGCTCCGGCACCGGTGAGCAGTGCGTTGCGGGCGGCGCGGAAATCCTTGGCGAGCAGGAAGAAAAGGAGGAAACCAGCGGGCGTCACCTTGATCGCGGCGGCCAGGCCGACGAGGATTCCGCGCGGCCAGCGTGGGTTGGGCGCCAGGCAATCCACGGCGACCAGGGCCATCAGGACGAGGTTGATCTGTCCAAAGCCGATGGTGGAGCGCACGGGCTCGAAGGCAAGCGCCGCAACGGTGAGCGTGGACGCGGCGACGGCCGTGGATCGGCGATTCCAGTGGCGCCACAGGTGGCGGACCGTGGTGTACAAGACGACCCAGAGCGATGCGGCGGAGAGGACGTCGAGCAGAACCGACGCGATCGAGAGCGGCGGGAGCGCCAGGGCCGAGAAGAGCATCGCGGCGAACGGCGGGTAGATGAACGGCAGCATCGACCCGGCTGTGGTGGTCGGGAGCGGGCCGTAAAGGTCGCCGCCTTGGACGGCCGCGTCCGCACCGAAGCGGTAGACCTGCAGGTCAACCGGGTTGAAGCTGCTGATGACGGCCGCGATGCCCGCGACGAGGGCTACCGCGCCGAGTGCGGACAACCAGGCGAGGATCCGCCCGGACTTTCCTTGAAACCACATACGGGCGGCGATTGTAGCTGCCTGCTCGACGGGCGGGCTGTTCCGGATGACTGTTTTCCCGGAATTGTCGGACCCCGTCGTTACAGTCGGGCCCATGAGCACTTCCCTCTACTACAACGCGAGCCGGGCGACCGCGCTCACCGCTGCCGAGACCGCCGCTGTCGAAGGCGTCGTCACCACACGCCAGTCGTCTTTTCCTTACCCGGACGAGGAATCTCTCTTCCTGTATGAGGAAGGCGAGCCGGACGCGATCGTGGCCGGGTCCACCAAGATGCCGCTCGATCTCGACCGGGTCATGCCGATCCTCGAACACGTGCTGGGCTCGGTGACCGAGTTGCGCCGTACCCTTCCGGACGCGCAGTGGCACGTACACCTCGACGATTTCGAAATCCCGTGGGACGAGAGCGAGGGGTACTTCCTGCCCGCGTAAGCGTCTAGCCGACTCGCCGCAGCGCTTCGCGGGTGAGGTCGGCCAGAGTCGGATAGCCGTCCACAGCCATGATCAAGTCAGCTTCAGCGAGCAAGGTACGCAGCACATGGACAACGCCGTCCTCACCAGCCAACGACAACCCCCAGGCGTACGGGCGGCCGACGCCCACCGCCGTCGCGCCCAAGGCCAGCGCCTTGACCACGTCGGCTCCGGAGCGCACACCGGAGTCGAACAGCACCGGTGTGCTGCCGGAGGCATCGACCACTTCGGCAAGGCAGTCCAGCGCCGGGAGACCGCCGTTGGCCTGCCGTCCGCCGTGGTTGGAGCAGTAGATCCCGTCGACCCCGCCGTCGATGGCGCGGCGGGCGTCGTCGGGATGCTGGATGCCTTTCACCAGCAGCGGAAGCTTGGTCAGCGAGCGCAGCCAGGGCAGGTCTTCCCAGGTCAGCGGGTTGCCGAACAGCTGGGCCCACAGTCCGACGGCGGCCGCCGGGTCGTCCTCCGGAGCCTTGCCGAGCCGTTTCCGGAACACCGGGTCGGTGAAGTAGTTGGCCAGGCAATGCCCGCGCAGCTGCGGGAAGTTCGCCGTCGACAGGTCGCGCGGCCGCCAGCCGGTCACCCAGGTGTCGAGCGTGACCACGATGCCGCGGAAGCCCGCCGCCTCGGCGCGTTGCACGAGCGAGGCGGCGACGTCACGGTCAGTCGGCGTGTACAGCTGGAAGAAGCCCGGAGTGTCGCCCAGTTCCGGGACGAGCGTTTCCATCGGGTCGACGCTCAGTGTCGAAGCGACCATCGGCACGCCCGTTCGGGCGCTGGCCCGAACGGTCGCGAGGTCGCCGTGGCCGTCCTGCGCGCACAGGCCGATCACGCCGACCGGCGCGAGGAACAGCGGCGACGGCAGCTTCATCCCGTACAGGTCCACCGACAGGTCGCGTTCCTTCGCGCCCACGAACATCCGCGGGACCAGGCCCCAGCGCTCGAATGCCTCGACGTTCCCGCGCTGGGTCCGCTCGTCGCCGGCCCCACCGGCCACATAGGACAGTACGGACGGCGGAAGCGCCTGAGCCGCACGCGTTTCCAGTTCCGCGTACGACATCGGCAGGTCCGGGACGCGGCCGGACAATCCGGCGAAGTAGATCTCGTGCTGGAAATCGCCGAAGCCGGGCAACAGTGCTCCTTAACGCTTGCCGTGCAGGACGGTCACCAGCTTGGCGACCAGCGCGTCCGTGGATTCCTTGCGGGAGAAGGACGTGAGCGTGAGCGGCGCAGTGAACCGCTGCCGGGCCACCGCCTTCGGGCGGGCGAACTCGCGCAGCCCTTCCGGGCCGTGGATCCGGCCGAACCCGGAGTCGCCGACGCCGCCGAAGGGCAGCGACGCGATCCCGGCGAACGACAGCGGCGCGTTCACCGCGGTCATCCCCGCACGCAGCCGCGACGCCAGCTCGGCGCCGCGCGCCCGGGAGAACACCGTGGAACCGAGGCCGTACTTGGTCGCGTTGGCTTTCTCTACCGCCTCGTCCATGTCGCGGACCTTGGCGATGGTGACGGTCGGGCCGAACGTCTCCTCGCGCACCGCTTCGGAGTCCTCCGGGACGTCGACCAGCACGGTCGGCTGCACGTAGCGGTCGCCGACGCTCTCCACGCCGCCGACCAGCGCTTTCCCGCCGCGCTTCAGCGCGTCCTCGATGTGACCGCGGATCACCGACAGCTGCGAGGGCATGGTGATCGGCCCGTACTGCGCGTCCTCGTCCGAGCCGGCGCGCACGTTCTTCGCCTTCTCCACCACCTTGGCGACGAACTCGTCGGCCACCCGTTCGTGCACGTAGACGCGCTCGACACCGATGCAGGTCTGGCCGGAGTTGGAGAACGCGCCCCACACGGTGGCGTCAGCCGCCGCCTCGAGGTCCGCGTCCGTGTCGACCAGCAGCGCGTCCTTGCCGCCCGCCTCGATCACCACCGGGGTCAGCGTGTTCGCGGCGGCCGCCATGATCTTCTTGCCGGTGGCCGCGGAGCCGGTGAACGCGATCTTGTCCACGCCGGAGCCGACCAGCGCGGCCCCGGTCTCGCCGAATCCGGTGATCAGCTGCAGCACCGGCTGCTCGGGCACGATCTCGGCGAACGCGTCCACCAGCCACTTACCCACACCCGGGGTGTACTCGCTCGGCTTGAAGACCACCGCGTTGCCCGCGGCCAGCGCGTATGCGATCGAGCCGAGCGGGGTGAACACCGGGTAGTTCCAGGGCCCGATCACGCCGACGACGCCGAGCGGGAGGTACTCGACGGTCGCGGCCTGGTTGGCCATCAGGAGACCGGACGAGCGGCGGTGCTTGCCGAGCACCTTGCGGGCGTTCTTCGCCGCCCACGCGATGTGCTCGATCGCCAGCACGCTCTCGAGCTGGGCGTCCGCGATCGGCTTGCCGGTCTCGTCGCGCACGACCTGGCACAGCTGCGGCAGCCGCCGGGTGAGCACGCCCTTCCAGCGCTGCAGCCGCTCCGCGCGCCCGGCGAAGCCGAGGCCGTCCCACCAGCGCGCGGCCGCCCTCGCCCGCTCGACGGCGGCGCTGACCTCGTCGGCCGTGTGCACCGGGTAGGTGCCGACGACCTCGTCGGTGGCCGGGCTGAGCGAATCGAACGTCTCGCCGACGGGCGTCGGCTTCGGCTGGACCGCGGTCATCGGCGTCTCCCCGTCTCGGTGAACCCCCAGGCTACGAGGTTGCTGACACTCTGCCAACAGTTGCCCGGGCTTCCCGCCAGCATGGCATCCCGGAACTGGCGCGGAAAGTCCTCCGACCGGGAGCCCTCGCTGGACGCCCTCGCGGACCAGGCCACGAGCGTAGGGTTGAACCGACCGATCTTGGTAAGGAGAAAACCTGATGCGGATCGTCCATTTCGGACATTCCTGCGTACTGCTCGAGACCGCCGCGGAGCGGATTCTGCTCGATCCTGGCACGTTCTCCACCGGCTTCGAGAACGAGCGCGAACTGTCCGCGGTGCTGATCACCCACCAGCACTTCGACCACCTCGACGTCGAACGGCTGCCCGGCCTGCTCAAGGCGAACCCGGGCGCGAAGCTGATCGTCGACCCGGGCTCGGCCGAAGCCATCGAGAAGCTGCACCTGGAGTTCGAGGTCGCCAAGCCCGGCGACGCGTTCGAGATCGGCGGCACCTCGGTGTCGGTCACCGGCGGCGAGCACGCGGTGATCCACGCCGACATCCCGGTGATCCCGAACATCGGCTACCTGGTCGACCACGGCGCCTTCTACCACCCGGGCGACTCGCTCTTCGTGCCCGAGCAGAAGGTCGACGTGCTCGGCCTGCCCACCGGGGCGCCGTGGCTGAAGGCCGGCGAAGCGGTGGACTTCCTGCGTGCGGTCGCGCCGCGCCGTTCGGTGCCGATCCACGAGGCGGTGCTGGCCAACGCGGCGGCGAACATGCACTACGGGCTGTTCCAGAACCTCGCCCCGGAAGGCACCGAGGTGAAGGCGCTGGAACGAGGCGTCGCGACGGAGGTCTAGGGCTACGCGGGCGCGGTGTGGCGCAGGGAGCCGTAGGTGCTCCCGAAGGCCCGGTTTTCGAGGGCCACGTCCACCGCGTCCAGCAACGCCTGCCGTAAGCCGGGGCGGCTGAGGTCAGCGGCGTCAATGCCAAGCCGCACCAGCCCGCCTCGGCGCGCGGCCCGCGCGGAGGCGAGTACGAGCGCGAAGCAGCGGACAGTCTCCGTACGGTGCGACTGACTCGTGAAGTCCTGCACTCGCGCGCGCCGGGTCTCGCCGGTCACCAGGTCCCGTACGGCGTTCTGGTCAGCGCACAACGCGAAGCCGTGCTCCCGCAACGCCTGCACAGTGCCAGCCGACGCCAGCCAACGCGGCGGCGCGAAGCCGTCAACAGTCACGCCGGTCGCGTCGAGGGCGGCCTTCGCAGCGATGAGCCGGAGCCGCGCCTCGTGCGCCGGGAGCACGGCGAACTCGGCCTTACGCCCCAGGTGCACGGCGCGATGCGTCGGCGGGATGCGGTGGTCGTAGCCATTGAGCAGCACCGAGTCACCCGCCGCGGCGCGCGTACGGACCCAAGCCGTCACGGGCCCGTCCTCGGTGCGCGCGACATGCAGGATCGACAACGGGACATGCCGACGTTCGAGTTCGGCCGCCAGATGCGCACAACGGTGCAGCGTGCGCGTGGTGACCCCGGACAGCGAGACCAGCAGGCGAGCATCCACGCCACCATTGCGCCGCAGCCGTGTGGCGACCGCCTGACCGCTCCGTGAACTGCGAGTGAGACTTACACGGCGGACAGTCACCGCTGGGTTATGCGGCCTTGCGGCAGTGCCAAATGAGCATCGACGGCACGTCCTTCGCCGCCGCGGCCAACGCGTCCGGCACCAGGCCGTTCAACGACCACGGCCAGAGATCCCACGGCCCACCACCAGGTACGTGGCGCGGTTCGGTTAGTGCGGGCGTCGGCTCCGCACAGCTCACCGGCGCGAGACCGGCGGCGAAGAATGCACGCAAGTAATCACCGACACGATGATGACTCGTCCGCACCCGAGCCGGGTTGCCGTCGGCCGTGCGCACGGACGGGATCGATCCGCGCTGGACCTGCTCGGGATGCACGTCGGAAAGGACGAGATCCCCACCCGGGGCGAGGACGCGAGCGAACTCCGCGATCACCGGTGCCAGGTCCGGTACGTGCGATAGCGCGAGGCCGCAGAGCACGACGTCCTGCGAACCGTCATCGACCGGAAGTTCATGCAGGTCAGCAACGAAAGTCGAGTCGGCCTTGGCATGGCTGAGCATCTCCGGAGAACCGTCGACGGCGACCACGTGGTGACCGCGCTCGACCAACAGCCGGGTGAGCCGCCCAGTGCCGCAGGCAGCATCAAGCGCCCGACCCGGCGGAATGGCGTCAAGGATCGCCGCGACGTGGGGCTCGTCAGCGAACGCAGCGTTCTCGCCAGAGTCATACGCGGCAGCCCAGCGAGCGTAACCGTCTCTAGGCGCGAGCTGGGTTACCTCGACGCCGTCGGCCAGGTCCTCGTCAGCCAGCAACGCGCGAATCTCGGCCAACCGCGCTTCGACAAACTCGCGATCGTGCTCGCCGGTGAACGCGCGGAGCAACGCCGCTCCTTCGATCCCGATGAGGTAAGCGAGAGGATGCTCGTAACTCACGCCTGCGGACGCTAACCGGGCAAATGCCGCAGTGCCACCGATTTTCGCGTTAGCCTGCACGCCATGGCCATGTGGCGACGAAGACTTGTGGTTCCAGCAACCCCCTGGAACGGCAGCGAATTACGCGCCGAACCAGCCACCCTCCCAGGAAAACCGCGGCCCGCAATCCTCCTGTCCGCAGGTTCCATACAGGCCTCCGTCCTACCCAGGGAACTACGAGATTTCGGCCGCGGCCGCGTCGAAATCGTGGAGTCCTTAGGCCCCGGACCACTGGCCTTCCTGTTCCGCGTTTCAGCGGCGGCACCGACTTCCCTTGCCGAAGAACAGGTTCGCGACCTGCCGAAAGACGCCGTAGTGCTAGCCCTCCCGAACACCCCGCCCGCCGCGGTACTGACCGGCGCCGAACGGGAGAGCTTCCTCGACTGGGCTCAGCGACTCACGGATTGACCGGTTTGGCCGCCTCCACGAGCCGCCGCACCGCGACCGCGACCCGCCCCCGCAGGTCGGGATCAATGAGGGATCCGTTCTCGACAGCTTGGCGGGGAATCGGAATCCGAGCACAAGCGTCGTCGACGATGCGAGTGCCCGCGTAGGTGAGGGTTTTGCGGAGAGAGTCATGCGCGTCCGCACCCCCAGTCGGCGCGGCGACCGAGGATGCGTTGATCCACGCGACGGGTTTGCCGTACATCTCCCCGCCGCCGATCGTCCAGTCGAGCAAATTCTTGAAGGAACCCGGCAGGCCACCGGCGTATTCCGGGGTGCAAAACAGGACACCGTCCGCCGCCCCGATCGCCTCCCGCAACGCGACAACCTCGCCAGGCAACGGATCCCGGTCAAAATCCGGATTGAAATGCGGCAGCCCAGCGAGCCCACCGTACACAGTGGACGCCGCAAACCCAGCCGCGGTAGCGATGACAGCCGCATTGACCGAACCGGCCCGCAGGCTGCCGCTGATGAGCAGAAGCACAAGCCCAGTGTGCCAGGGCGTGGGTGCTCGCGGGGCTGGCTTTTTGGAACGTGCCTGACTTTCATCCACTGCTACCGCGCGAACGCAATCACCACCCTGCTGCCTGGGCCCGCCTCCAGGGCGCGCCGAGCTTGGCGGTGAACGATTGATGGCGAATCGGGCCACCCTCGTGGAGCGCTAGCTCCGGAGTGGGCTGGAGCCGACGAATCTGCTTCGCACTGGCAGGGCTCGACGAGAGTCAGCCGAATGGGGCCTCCGCGCCGACCTGGAACTGGCTACGACCAGCCGGGGTCGGACTGGGCCGCTCGCAGGCAACCCGCCGACCTGTAACCGCAGCAGCCAGCCCGCACCGAACTGGCAACCCGCGGCAGAGCCCGCCCAGCACAGGCTCCGCGCCCGCCTCAAACGCGCCGCAAACCAACCTGCACCGGCAACCCGCCGAATGCCAGCCCGGCTCAGGCCCCGCCGCCCGCAAACGCGCGGCCAACCAACCCGCGCCAAAACCGGCGGACCGCCGAGAGCCAGCGCAGCTCAGGCTCCGCCCCATCTCCCAACCGGCAGCAATCGGCCTGGGCCGGGAAGCGGCTCGCCGAGGTCAGCAGCCAGCTGTCGCGTGGCCGGGCGTCCTCACTCCCACACCACCCCTCCTCGTTGTCCCTGTGCCAACCCGGCCGCCGCGGCTGCGGATCGGGTTGCCGGGTCCAGTGGGTTCGGGCCGATCGCCGCGACCGAGGCCTCGTCTGGTTCCAAGACCGCTACCTTCGCTCCTGCCGAGCGCAGGTCCGCCAGTACCTGGTCGAACGGCCGCTCCGTCGGGAACGGCTCCGCCGCACCCATGGGGACGACCACTGTCACCTGGGCGAAACCTGTTGCGTAGTCGGCATTCGAGGCGGAGCGGACGCCGCCGTCGACGTACCAACCGCCGTTGATCGGTACTGCTGGCCAGATTCCGGGCACTGCGCAGCTTGCCGCCACCGCGGCGATCAGCGAGACGCCGGACGAGCTGTCGAACACCGCTGGTTCGCCGGTTTCCGCTTCCACCGCAACGATTTTCACCGCGCGCTCGGGCCACTCGTGGGACGGCAGGCGGGATTCGATCACCGCGCGGCGTCGCGGTTCCGGGACGGTTTCCGCGGCCAGCGCATACTTTCCCATCGCCCGGCGGGTTTCCGCCGCGGTGCCGCCGTCGGCCAGCACCGCGGCGAATTCCTCGCCGAACTTTTCCGGGTCGAACTCGGCCGCGATCTCCGCCGCTTGCAGGGCCGGATCGGTTTGCCTCGCGTACAACTGCGACAGCGGCAATCCGCTGCCCAGCTGCGCCGCCACCGCCGCGCCTGCTGACGTGCCGATCAGCACGTCGGCATCGGTTACGTCCTGGCCTGCTTCCGCCAGTCCGGTCAGCAATCCGGTCGCCCACGCGATCCCGGCGACGCCACCGCCGCCCAACACCAAAGCTCGGCTCATGCCGCTCCTTTCACCGGCACCCACTCTGCCCTACGGCACCGACAATTTCCGTAGCGCGGACTCCAGCAGGGCGTCCGTCTCGGGTTTCGACAGGGCCAGCTCCAGCAGCGTTTCCGCCACCTCGCGGTATTTCGCCACCCGCGCCGGACTCGAGCTGCTGGCGCTTTCCCGCAGCAACCGCTCGTGGACGATCGAGGGCAGGTCCGCGAAATCGAAAATCGTGAACGCCCTGCCCAGATCGGGACGGCGGTCCGCCGGGACCACTCGCACCTCGGCCTTGCCTTCCGCCAACCGCTCGCGCAGATGCCACAGCTGCTCCGCCATCGCGTCCGCGTCGCCGATCCTCTTGTGCAGCGCCCTTTCCCCCAGCACCAGCACACACCGCGCGCCCGAATCGAGCACCGCGCGCCGCGACAGCCTCTCGGCTACGCGCGCGTCCACTTCGTCCGCCGCAACGCCCGCAGTGCTCGACAACAGCGCTCGTGCGTACCCGCTCGTCTGCAACAGCGGCGGCACCACTTCCGGCTCCCAGCCGAACACTGCCTCCGCCGTGCGTTCCCACTCCAGGTACGGCTCTTCTCCGCCGCCGTCTATCCAGTCCTGCTCTCGCGCTCCTCGCGCCATCTCCACTATTCGCCTGCGATCCGGCCCGATCACCCTGCAGTGCGCCAGTACCGCTCCGATGTCCTCCGGCTTCGGCAGCCGCAGTCCTCTTTCCCAGTTCGTCACGAAACCAGGCGTCATCCCCAGCAACCGGGCCAACTCTCTTACACCCAGTCTTCTTCTCTCCCGCGCCGCGCGTAACTCCAGGCCCAATGCCCTCGCGCGCGGTGTTGCGTACGGTGTGGTCATGGTTGCAGTGTGTCAGGGGGTGCCGACAGTTTTCGGGGTTCTCTCCCTGGGCCCTCTGCTGCTTCCCCGGCCTACAGCCAGTCCTCCAGCGACAACCCCGTCAGCCTCTCGTACGCCTCCACGTACCTTCCCCTCGTCGCCTCCACCACTTCACTCGGCAACGGCGGCGGCTGTACGTTCGACGCCCTCTCCCAACCCGACTCCGGCCCCGTCAGCCAATTGCGCACGTACTGCTTGTCGAACGACGGCTGCACCCTTCCCGGCTCGTACCCCTCCGCCGGCCAGTACCGCGACGAATCCGGCGTCAGCACTTCGTCCGCCAGCACCAGCGCGCCCGTCTCGTCCACTCCGAACTCGAACTTCGTGTCCGCCAGCAGGATTCCGCGCTTCGCCGCCACTTCCGCGCCACGGCGGTACACCGCGAGCGTCGCCTCGCGTAGCTCCTCCGCGCGCTTCGCGCCGATAGTCGTGGCCACTGCGTCGAACGAAACGTTCTCGTCGTGCTCGCCGAACGCCGCCTTCGTCGCGGGCGTGAAGATCGGCGACGGCAGCTTCGATGCCTCCACGAGCCCTTCGGGCAGCTCTACGCCGCACACTGCGCCCGTACGCTGATAGTCCGAGTACCCGGACCCCGTGAGGTACCCGCGCGCGACAGCTTCGACCGGAAGCATGTCGAGACGGCGTACGAGCAGCGCGCGCCCGCGTACCTCGGCGGGGATGCGCGGGTCGTCGTACGCGACAAGGTGGTTCGGGATCAGGTCCGACAGCTGCTCGAACCAGAACACGCTCATCGCCGTGAGCACGCGGCCCTTGTCGGGGATGGGCGTGTCCAGGATGAAGTCGTAAGCGGAGATGCGGTCCGAGGTGACCAGCAGCAGGTGGTCGTCCCCGACCGCGTACAGGTCCCGGACTTTTCCGGCGGCGATCTTCGGGTAATCGGCGAGCGTCGTCACTGCTGCACCCTAACCCGAGCACCGCTACAGCGAGGATGATGCAGGTCATGGCCTACCGCTGGATTTCGTTCACCTCCGACTACGGGCTGCACGACGGCTTCGTGGCCGCCTGCCACGGGGTCATCGCGGGCATCGCGCCCGACGTACGCGTTCTCGACGTGACGCACCTCGTCCCGCCGCAGCAGGTGCGCTCAGGCGCGGCAGTGCTCGCGCAGACCGTGCCGTCGCTGCCTAAGGCAGTACACCTCGCT
The DNA here is from genome assembly GCF_037034185.1 of Amycolatopsis sp. VC5-11. Classification (NCBI taxonomy): domain Bacteria; kingdom Bacillati; phylum Actinomycetota; class Actinomycetes; order Pseudonocardiales; family Pseudonocardiaceae; genus Amycolatopsis; species Amycolatopsis sp. VC5-11. Next base: position 491,968 of record NZ_JBAGKF010000001.1, read on the forward strand.
GTCGTCGACCCAGGCGTCGGCACTGAGCGCCGCGGCATCGTGGTGGTCGCGACGCACGGCATCCTCGTCGGCCCGGACAACGGCCTGCTTCTACCTGCCGCAGAGGCGCTAGGCGGCGTGTACGCGGCGTACGTGATCGACGTGCGCACGCCGACGTCCGCGACCTTTCACGGCCGAGACATCTTCGCCCCTGTCGCGGCAAAGCTCGCTCTCGGTGCACACCCCGGCTCTTTCGGCCCCGCCGTCCGCGACCTGGTGCGGCTGCCAGAGCCGCTGATCGCGGCGTTTCCGGGCAAGCTCGTGTCGGACGTGTTGACCGTCGACCACTTCGGCAACGTCCAGCTCGCCGCCGCCCCCGCCGACCTCGAACTAACCGGCTTGACCGGTGAGGTGACCGTGCACAGCGAGCACGTCGCGGTGTCCGCCACGATCGGCCGGACCTTCGCCGACGTGCCGCGCGGCGCGAACCTCGTCTACACCGACTCGGCGGGCAAGCTGGCCGTCGCGGTCAACGGCGGTTCGGCGGCTTCGGTGCTGCGGATCGGGCCGACCGAGGAATGCACCATCACCGCGTCGCCGACCGCCAGCTGACCGGGGCGGGTCACCGCCGCCTTCATGCCGAAGAGGACGCCGCCGTCCGGGTCGCGGTGGTACGCCGCCAGCGAGCGGATCGGCTCCGGACCGGAGCGCTTGCCGGTTTCCTGATCGACCATCGGCACCGCGCAGCGCACGCACAGCTTCGCGTAGGCGAACTCGGCCCCGCCGGCTTCCATCCGGCGCACCGAATCCTCGGCGTGCGGTTCCGCCCAGCCGCGGATCACGAGATTGGGCCGGAACCGGTCCATCGGCACCGGTTCGCCGCCGCGCTCGGCGATCCGTTCGTTCAGGTGGTCCAAAGAGGACTCGGAGATCACGAGGATCGCGTGCCCGTCGGCGAACCGCGCGGTGCCGGGAGTCTCACCGCTCGTGACGCGGTCATGCTCCGGGGTGACGCCGAGCAGCACGGACGGCTGACCGACCACGGCGGAGAACCACTCCGCGGCGTCGGCACCCTGGTGGACGCCCTCGCCGGTCCAGTTGAAGGTGGACGCGGGGTGCCGTCGGCCGTCCTTCTGGACCTCGATGGTCAGGTCTTCGACGCCGGGCGCGGACAGGGCGAGGCGGGCGCCGCCGTCCAGGAGGCGCGGCCGGATGGCGGCCATGACGGGGAAGCGGCGCTGGCTGCGGAAGTCGCCGTCGGCCGCGGTGACGATGAACTCGCGGTCGTGCGCGAGACCGGCCGGGGTCACGTCGGCGGACTGGACGGTCGTGCCGGCACAGCCTTTGACCGGGTAATACGTGAGCCGCGAGATCGTCCCCATGGGGTTCACGGTACCTGGTGGTCAGGAGGGGATTGGGGCGCACGATCCCGCACGGACCGCCGCCGCGCCGGTACGCGGATGTCGGCTGGCACCCTGCTCCGCGACGAAACCGGACGCGTCCTGCTCGTCGAGCCCGCTGCTGGTTCTCGACTACGCGCCGGACGACGGCCGGATGCCGGAAGGGCTCGCGTTCATCTTCGACGGCGGGCGGATCTCCACCTCGGAAGCCGCCCGGCTACCCCTCACCGACCGGAGATCCGGGCCGTCCATCTGCTGCCGATCGACCAGGCAGTGCAGCGAGTGGCACCGTCGCTGGCCCGGCGGCTCCAGGACTCCCGGGAAGCCACGCGGACCAGCGACAGCGTCTGCGAGGACGGCCGTCCCGTCACAAAACCTGCGACAAGAACTGCTGCAACCGAGGACTAGCCGGTGCCTCGAACATCTGCTGCGGCGTCCCCTGCTCCACGATCCGCCCAGCGTCCATGAACGCGACCTCGTCGGCCACGCTGCGGGCGAAGCCCATCTCGTGCGTCACCACGATCAACGTGAGGCCCCGCGAAGCCAGCCCAGCCATCAGGTCCAGGACGCCCTTCACCAACTCCGGGTCCAGCGCACTCGTGGCCTCGTCGAAGAGCATCACTTCCGGTTCCATCGCCAGCGCACGGGCGATCGCCACCCGCTGTTGCTGGCCTCCGGACAACGCCGCCGGGCGGTACGGGGCCTTGTCCGCGAGTCCGACTTCCGCCAGTCGCGCCCGGGCGACTTCCACTGCGTCCTCTTTGGACAGACCGCGCACGCTGCGCAGGGGGAGCACGATGTTGTCCAGCACCGAACGATGTCCGAACAGGTTGAAGTGCTGGAACACCATCCCCACCCGCTGGCGCAGCGCGTCCGGATCCGAGGAGATGACGCTTTCCCCGTCCAGCAGCAGGTCGCCGCTATCCGGCTCCTGCAAGCGGTTCACACAGCGCAGCAGAGTCGATTTCCCAGAACCGGACGGGCCGATGACGCACGTGGTGCTGCCGCTCGGCACCTTCAGGTTCACCCCGCGCAGGACTTCCAGCGTCCCGAATCGGACGTGGATGTCCTTCAGTTCCACCGAGGACGAACGAATCGCTGTACTCATACCGTCCCGCCCGCGATCATTTCCTTGGTCTCCGTGGTCACCTTTCGACCGGTCTGCAACCGCTTGTCGATGTAGTTCACCAGGTGGGTCAACGGAACCGTGATCACCAGGTAGACCACGCCCGCCGCGACCAGGGGCGACAGGTTGCCGGTGTTGGCCGCGAGGTCCTGGCCGATGCGGAACAGTTCCCGTTGCGAGGTAAGGAAACCGAGGAAGTACACCAGGGTCGAGTCCTTCACCAGCGCGATGAACTGGTTCACCAGCGCGGGCAGCACTCGCCGCACGCCCTGCGGGATCACCACCAGCAGCATCGCCTTGGTGTAGCTCATGCCGAGCGCGCGGCTCGCCTCCAGCTGTCCCTTGTCGACGCTCTGGATGCCCGCCCGGAAGATCTCGCCGATGTACGCGGCGGCGATCAGGCTCAGCGCGGCGATGCCCAGCGGGTACGGGTTGTTGCCCACCAGGCCGCGAGCGAGCAGGCCGACGCCCTGACCGATCACGAGGATCGTCAGGATCGCGGGCAGGCCACGGAAAATGTCCGTGTACACCCGCGCGGGCCAGCGCAGCCAGCGTTTGGTGGACAGGCCCATCACCGCGAGCACCATGCCGAGCAGGGTCCCGATAATAGCCGCCGCCACCGACAGGATCAGGGTGTTCAGCAGGCCGGTCTTGAGCAGGTCCGGGAAAACCTCCCAGATGTACTGCCAGTTGAGGAAAGTGTCGAAAAACTGGTCCATCAGGCTACTTCGTCTTGAAATCCGCGGGAACCGGAATGCTCGGCTCGAACTGCTGGTGCACCTTCGCCCAGGTGCCGTCCGCGACGGCCTTCTTGATGCCGTCGTTCAGCTTGCCCAGCAGTTCGGTGTTGCCCTTCCGCACCGCGTATCCGTGCGGGATGCTGGTCGTGATCGCCTTCGTGACCTTCAGCTCGGGGTTCTTGCTCGCGTAATCCTCCGCGGACACCTGGTCGAACACCGCGCCGTCGATCGCCGCCGACTTCAGTGCGCTCAGCGCCGCCGCGTCGTTCGGGAACCGGACCGCCTGTGCCTTCGGCGCGTTCGCGGCGAGCCAGGTGTCCGACACCGTGCCCTGCACCACGCCGATCCGCTTGCCGGTCAACGAGTTCTCGTCGGAGATGCCCGCGGTCGCCTTCGCCTCGATGCCGAGCGACTGGTAGTTGTACGGATCGCTGAACGCCACCGTCTTCTTGCGCTCGTCGGTCTGCGCGATCGCCGAACTGCCGATGTCGAACCGGCCGTTCGCGACGCTGCCGAGCAGCGCCGAGAAATCGGTCGCTACGAATTCCAGCTTCAGGCCTTCTTTCGCGGCGATATCCTTCAGCAGCTCGTTGTCGAAGCCGGTGAATTGGCCGTTCTCCTGGTAGGCGTTGGGCCGGGAATCGCTCAGCGTGCCGACTCGCAGGGTCTCGCCCGCGTCGCCACCGCACGCGGTGAGACCGGCGACCAGTGCCGCCGCGAAGGCGGTGACGATCAGTTTCTTCATGCCACCAGTGTGCCCGGGCATCAGGAGTTCGCCACCGGGAGGCCGGGGCCGCCCTTCTCCAGCTCCTTCGCGACCGGAGCCTGCTTGAAGAACTGCGCGTGCAGCCGGGCCGCGGTGCCGTCGGCGATCGCCTTGGCGAGACCGTCGTTGATCTTCTTCAGCAGCTCCGGGTTCGACTTGGCGACCGCGAAGGCGGACGGGGTGTCCTTGTCCGCGACGGTGTAGCCGAATTCGAGCGGAATCGTCGGGTTCTGGTCGATGTACTTCTGGCCGATGTCCTTCGGCACGACCCAGCCGTCGAGACCGCCGGTCTTCAGCTGCGCGAAACCGGCGTTGTAGTCCGGGAAACGGACAACCTGCGCACCGGCGAGCTTGCCCGCGAACTCGTCCTGCACCGAACCCTGCACGACGCCGACCCGCTTGCCCGCGAACGAGTTCGCGGCGGGCAGCGCGGCGCCCTTCTTGCTGACGACGGTGGTGTAGCTGGTGTCGTAGCCGTTGCTGAACGCCACGGTCTTCTTGCGCGCGGCCGTCGCGGAGATCGTCGAGCTGCCGATGTCGAGCTGGCCGCCGGCGACCTTGGCGAGCAAGCCGGAGAACTCGGTGCCGACGAACTCGACCTGGAAGCCCTCGCGCTTGGCGATGTCCCGCAGCAGTTCGTTGTCGTACCCGGTGAACTGGCCGTTTTCGAGGTAGATGCTGGGCGGGGCGTCGGTGAGGGTGCCGACGCGCAGGGTTTCCCCGGAAGCGTCCGAGGATCCGCACGCCGTGAGGCCCGCGGTGGCGGCGACAACGACGGCGAGCGTGCTGAGGATCTTTCTCATGACTTCTTCCTGAATATCCGGCGTGCGCAGACAAGAAGCGCCAGGCCGCGGGGTGGCGGCCTGGCGCTTCCGGGTTCGGCACAAAGACTAAAAGCTTCGCCCGATCGAGTAATGCCGTCTCAGCACGTGGACGACGTGCGCGCACTCACAGAATCGGCTGCGGCGCGTACGCCGCGGCGTCCGGGAATCGCTTGAGCACGTCCTCGACGCGCGCCGCGACTTCTTCGACCTGACGCGGGGCCACGCCGGTGAACGAGATCCGGTCGGCGAGGAGTTCGTCCAGGTCAGCGCGGTCGAGCGGGAGGCGTTCGTCGGCCGCGAGCCGGTCGAGGAGGTCGTTCTCCGCGCCGCGTTCGCGCATCGCGAGGGCGACCCCGACGGCGTTCTCCTTGATGGCCTCGTGAGCCGTCTCACGCCCGACGCCCCGGCGCACCGACGCCATGAGCACCTTGGTGGTCGCGAGGAACGGGAGATAGCGATCAAGCTCACGCTCGACCACGGCCGGGAACGCGCCGAACTCGCCGAGCACGGTGAGGAAGGTTTCGAGCAGGCCGTCGAGCGCGAAGAACGCGTCCGGCAGCGCGACGCGGCGCACCACGGAATCCGAGACGTCGCCCTCGTTCCACTGGTCGCCTGCCAGTTCGCCGATCATCGACAGGTAGCCGCGCAGCACCACGGCGAGCCCGTTCACGCGCTCGCAGGACCGAGTGTTCATCTTGTGCGGCATGGCCGACGACCCGACCTGGCCCGGCTTGAAGCCCTCGGTGACCAGCTCGTGGCCGGCCATCAGCCGGATCGTCTTGGCGAGGCTGGACGGCGCGGCGGCGAGCTGGACCACAGTGGACAGCACGTCGAAGTCGAGCGAACGCGGGTACACCTGGCCGACGCTGACGAACCGGTTGCCGAAGCCGAGGTGCTCGGCGATCCGGGATTCCAGCTGGTCCAAAGTGGACTCGTCGCCGAGCAGGTCGAGCATGTCCTGCGCGGTGCCGACCGGGCCCTTGATGCCGCGCAGCGGGTAGCGCTCGATCAGGTTGTCCAGCCGGGAGAACGCGACGAGCAGCTCGTCGGCGGCGGTCGCGAAGCGCTTGCCGAGGGTGGTCGCCTGCGCGGCGACGTTGTGCGAGCGGCCGGCCATCACCAGGTCGGAGTGCTCGACCGCCAGCGCGGCCAGCCGCGACAGCACCGCGGCGACGCGACCGCGGACCAGTTCCAGCGACCGCAGCTGCTGCAGCTGCTCGACGTTCTCGGTGAGGTCGCGCGAGGTCATGCCCTTGTGCACGTGCTCGTGCCCGGCGAGGGCGTTGAACTCCTCGATCCGGGCCTTCACGTCGTGCCGGGTGACGCGTTCGCGCGCGGCGATCGAGTCGAGGTCGACCTGCTCGACCACGCGCTCGTAGTCGTCGAGGACGCCGTCGGGCACCTCGACGCCCAGTTCGGCCTGGGCCCGCAGCACGGCGAGCCACAGCCGCCGCTCGAGCACGACCTTGCGTTCGGGCGACCAGAGCGCCACCAGCTCAGGCGAGGCGTAGCGGGCGGCGAGCACGTTCGGAATGCGGGGCTTGTCCGTCACGCGGCCACGATACCTGCGCAGGTCAGCGGGGCGGTCACCACTCCGTGAAGCTGCCGTCGGGCAGCCGCCACACCGGGGACCGCCAGGCGTGTCCGGTCTCGTCCGCGCGGCGGACGGCGGCCTCGTCCACCTCGATACCGAGGCCGGGGGCGTGGCGTCCCGTCGACGCGGGTCTTGCACCGGCATCGCCAACCCGGCCTGCTCGTCACCGCTCGCGTATCGCGGAGGTCTCAGCCACCACGCCCACCGGCCGGTGTCGGCGACTTCCTGAACGCGCACGCGATCGGAAGCGACACCGCCGACACCTCACCACTCCGTGAAGCTGCCGTCGGGCAGCCGCCACACCGGGGACCGCCAGGCGTGTCCGGTCTCGTCGGCGCGGCGGACCGCGGCCTCGTCCACCTCGATGCCGAGCCCGGGCGCGGTCGGGCGTGCGGCGTAGCCGTCGACGAAGCGGAACAGCGCGTCGTCGGCGAGATAGGCGACCGGCTCGCGGCCGTCGTGGTAGTGCATGCCGAGGCTTTGCTCCTGGATGAGGAAGTTCGGCGTCGCGAACGCGACCTGCATCGCGGCGGCCAGCGAGATCGGGCCGAGCGGGCAGTGCGGGGCCAGGTTCGCGCCGTACACCTCGGCCAGCGCGGCGATCCGGCGCAGCTCCGAGATGCCGCCCGCGTGCGACGGGTCCGGCTGCACGACGGCGACGCCCGCGTCCAGCACCGGTTTGAACTCCCAGCGCGAGAACAGCCGTTCCCCGAGCGCGATCGGCACCGTCGAGGCCTCGACCACCGACGCCACCACGTCGGCGGGCAGTTCCGGCAGCACCGGCTCCTCGACGAACATCGGCTGTACTTCTTCGAGCATCTTCACCAGCCGCCGCGCCATCGCGGGCGAGACGCGGCCGTGGAAGTCGATCGCCAGGTCCCGGTCGGGTCCGAGCGCTTCCCTGGCCTCCCTCGCGCGGGCCAGCGCCGCCTGAGCCTCGGCGGGCGTGACGATCGGCCCGAGCGGTCCGGCGACGTTCATCTTCACCGCGGTAAAACCCCGCTCGACCTGCGCGGAAACCGCGTCGAAGATCCCGGACGGACGGTCGCCGCCGACCCACGAATACACCCGCACGCGGTCGCGCACCGGACCGCCGAGCAGCTCGTGCACCGGCGCGTTCCGGGCCTTGCCCGCGATGTCCCACAGCGCCTGGTCGAACCCGGCGAGCGCGCTGGAGAGCACCGGACCGCCGCGGTAGAAGCCGCCTCGGCGCAGCACCTGCCAGTGGTCCTCGATGCGCAGCGGATCCTTCCCGACGAGCAGCTCGGCCAGCTCGTGCACGGCCGCGCGCACGGTCCCGGCGCGGCCTTCCACGACCGGTTCGCCCCAGCCGGCGATGCCCTCGTCGGTGCTGATCTTGAGGAACAACCAGCGCGGCGCGACGAGGAACGTTTCGATCCCGGTGATCTGCACCTTGTCTCCTAAGCAGAATCTTTCGCGGCCGACCAGCCGCCGTCGACGGTCAGGTCCGCCCCCGTCACGAACGAAGCCGCGGGCGAGAGCAGGAACGCGATCACCGCGGCGACTTCGGCCGGGTCGCCCAGCCGTCCGACGGGTGTCGCGCGGGTGGTGCGTTCGCGGTCTTCCGCGCTGATCCGGTCCCAGGCCTCGGTCTCGACCGGACCGGGAAGCACCGAATTCACCCGGACCTCCGGCGCGTACTCCACGGCCAATTGCCGCGCCAGAGACACCAATGCGCCTTTGCTGGCGGCGTACGCCGGATGTCCGGGAAGCCCGAATCGGGCGTGTACCGAGGAAACCAGCACCACCGAGCCGCGCCGAGAGCGCAGCGAGGGCAGGCAAGTCCGGACGGCCAGGTACGACGCGGTGAGGTTCACGTCGAGCTGCCGTTGCCATTGCGCGCGGTCGGTTTCGTGCAGTGGGCCCAAAGTCGGCAGGTACGCGTTGCTGACCACGGCGTCGACTTCGCGCGCCAGATCAAGAACTCGTTGCCACGTCTCGTCATCCGTCACGTCGCCTCGCACGCCGCCGGGCACGGGAGCGAGGTCGACGCCGATCACCCGGTAACCGTCGGCTTCGAGCTGACGGGCGGTCGCGGCTCCGATTCCGGACGCCGCACCGGTCACCACGGCAGTGCGCATGGTTCGCAAGCATGCCGGGGCGCTCGAGCCACAGTCAAGAATAATTAGTAATTTATAATTTGCCTGCTAGGCTGGCCGCCATGGGATACCGGTGGGAGATCACGCGCGAAGCGGTGCGTCAGGGCGTCGTCGGAATCGTGCGGACGGCGGACGCCGCCTCGGCCGTCGCCGCCGCGCGGGCAGTGCTCGACGCCGGGTTGAAGTCGGTCGAAGTCCCGCTCACCAACGCGGGCGCGCTCGTCGCGATCGAGGAGCTGAGCACCGCGTATCCGGACGCCACGATCGGGGCCGGCACGGTGCTCGACGAGTCGTCCGCGACGGCCGCGATCCGGGCAGGGGCCCGGTTTCTCGTCTCCCCGTCGCTGCACACCGAGGTCTTGCGTACCGCTCATCGGTACGGCGTCGCGGCGCTGCCCGGCACCGGTTCGGTCACCGAAATCGTGCGCGCGATGGAGGAAGGTGCTGATGCCGTAAAGGTTTTCCCCGCGTCCGCGCTCGGCCCGCAGTGGATCAAGGACGTGCGCGCCGCGCTTCCGCAAGCCCCGCTCGTGCCGACGGGTGGAATCGCTCCCGAGGACGTGCCACGCTGGCTCGACGCGGGCGCCGTCGCCTGCGGGATCGGGTCGGCGCTGACCCGTGGATCCGCTGAGGACATCCGGGCCCGAGTGGCCGCATTGGTGAGGGAGAGCTCGTGAGCGACGTCGTACTCGTCGGCTGCCGTACCGCCGAAACCGGCGGGAACGGCACGGGAATCGCGGTTTTCCGGCGCTCCGGCGAGGAACTGACCGCGGATTCGACGTTGCCGATGGTGTCGCCGACCTGGCTGACCCAGCATCCCGCGCTGCCGATGGTGTACGCGACCAACGAGACGAGCTACGGCGAGATCACCTCCGTTTCGGTCGCCGACGGCCTGGTCGCGCTCGACGTGGTCGAATCCGGCGGGGCCAGCCCGTGCCATCTCGCGGTGACGCCGGACGGCCGGTTTCTGTTGTGCGCCAACTATGGCGGCGGCAGCCTCGCGGTGTTCGCCCTGCGCGAGGACGGCCGGATCGACGGACGCACGGACCTGGTGCAGCACACCGGAAGCGGGCCGCGCGCCGACCGGCAGGAAGGTCCGCACGTCCACATGGCTGTGTCGTCGGCGGACAGCTCGGTGGTGAGCGCCGTCGATCTGGGCACCGACGAAATCCGCAGCTACACGTTGTCTCCCGAAGGAAAACTGACTCCGCTGGCCGTCTCGTCGCTCCCGCCGGGCACGGGACCGCGACAGCTCGTGCGCGGCGCGGACGGAATCGCTTACGTGGCCGGGGAATTGTCCGGCGAGCTGATCACGATGCGCGAGACTTCGCCGGGAGCGTTCGAGTTCGTCGCGGCGACCCCGGCGACGGCGGCCGGCGGCGAATCCCTGGTGGCGCACCTGGAAGTGCTCGACACCGGGATCTACCTGTCGAATCGCGGCCCGGAATGCATCACGTCGTTCGCCGGGACCCCGCTGCGCGCGACGGCCGATCAGCCGTGCGGTTCGTTCCCGTGGAACTTCGCGGTAGCGGACGGAACCTGCTACACCGCCGCCTTCAAAGACGATGTCGTTTCCGCTTTCCCGTTGAAGGAATTGGGAAACGCGAACGTCCGGAAGTATCCGACCGGCTCCCCGACGTGCGTACTCCCACTCCGGTGACCGACCAACGCCCTCGCGGCCTGCACGGACAGACCGTGGAAACGCTCGCCGCGCGCATTCTGTCCGGCGAATGGCCCGAGGGCATGGTGCTGGACCTTCCCGCGCTGCGCGAGGAGCTCGACATCAGCCTCACCGCATTGCGGGAAGCGCTGAAGGTGTTGGCAGCAAAGGGAATGATCGGCGCGCGGCAGAAGCACGGCACTTACGTGCAACCGCGCGAGAGCTGGCAGCTGCTCGACGCCGACGTCATGCGTTGGCAAACCACCGCACGCGGAAACGTTGGTCTGCTGGACGAATTGGCCGAAGTCCGCGCCGTGGTCGAGCCCGCGGCGGCGCGGATGGCTGCCGAACGTGCGACCGCCGAAGACCTTGCCGCGCTTGAATCCGCCCTCGACGCGATGGTCGAAGCACCGGATCCGGAAGCGAGCGTCGAGGCGGATCTCGCGTTCCACCGCAGCCTGTTGACCGCCGCGCACAACAACTTCCTGCTCCAGATCGAACGCGTCATCGCGATCGGCTTGGCGGAGCGGGACAAACTCGTCCACAGCGCCGGTCCCACCGACGATCCGGTACCGAGCCACCGCCGGGTGCTCGACGCCATCGCCGCGCACGACGCGGTCGGCGCGGAGACCGCGATGCTGGAGCTGCTGGTGAAATCCGCCGCCGACGCGAAGCGGTCGGGTCAGGAAGTGAACGCGCGGCGATAGGCAGTCGGCGTGGTCCCGAGAGTCCGCCGGAAATGCAGCCGCAGGTTGGCCGGAGTGCCGAGACCGCAGTCCCGCGCGACCCGGTCCACCGAATAGTCCGTGGTTTCCAGCAGTTCCCGCGCTTTGCCGAGCCGGGCGTTGAGCAGCCACTGCAACGGCGTGGTCCCGGTTTCCTCGGCGAACCTGCGCAGGAACGTCCGCTGCGACATCTCCGCGTGCCGGGCGAGCAGGCGGATGCTGAGCGATTCGTCCAGTCGCTGCAACGCCCATTCGCGCGTGGCGGACAGCGAAGCGTCGCCAGCGTCCGCGAGCGGCGCGGGCACGTACTGGGCCTGCCCGCCTTCGCGATGCGGAGCGGCGACGAGACCGCGCGCGATCCGATTGGCGACCGCGGCACCCAAGTCGCGGCGCACGATGTGCAGGCACAGATCGATGCCGCAACACACCCCCGCTGAGGTGAGCACGTCGCCCTCGTCGACGTAAAGCACATCCCGGTCGACCTGGACCGAAGGGTACGCCCGCTCAAATTCGTCGATATATTCCCAATGCGTCGTGGCGTGCAGGCCGTCCAGCACTCCCGCGGCGGCCAGCGCGAACGCACCGGTGCAGATGGACACCACCCGCCGTTCCCGATCGCGCGCCTCGGCCAGCAGCTCGACCGCCGCTTCCGGCGTCTCGCGGATCGGGTCGTACCCCGGCACGATCACCGTGTCCGCCGCGCGCAGCTCCTCGATCCCGCCTTCCGCGGCCAGCTCGAACCCGGCGCTGGTCGCGACCGTCGGACCGAGCGCGCACAGCGACATCTCGTAGTGCGTTTGCGGCCGGACCTGGAACACCTGCGCCGGAATCGCCAGGTCCAGCGGAAGGACCCCGTCGAGCGCCAGCACCGCGACCCGATGCACCGTCATGGCAAGATTCTATCGAAGTACGGCAAACTTGCCACTCACCAGGTCAGAGCCGTGCGGGCCAGGCTTGAAGGCATGACCGAACTCCTTTCGGACCCGGTGGTCGCGCTGCCCGCGACTCCGCTGGCGGACGCCGTCCTCGAGGTCGTCCGCCCGGTGGAATCGCAGTCGGTGTTCAACCACAGCGTCCGCTCCTACCTGTTCGCGCGGCTGGTCGCCGACCGGTTGGCGGTATCCGGCTATGCCGACGACCTGCTGTTCGCCGCGTGCGTGATGCACGACATCGGCGTCGCACCGGACGGTCCGCACGTGGAACGCTTCGAGGTCGAAGGTGCCGACCGAGCGGCTGGTTTCCTGGCAAAACAAGGGATTTCCACCGCGGACGCCGACGAGGTCTGGCAAGCCATCGCCTTGCACACCACCGCGGGCATCGCGGAACGCCGTGGTCCGCTGTGCGTGCTCGTCCGCGCCGGGGTCTCCGTCGACTTCGGCGGCCCGGTCGGCGCCGAGTACCTCTCGGCCGTCACCGACGAGGAGGGCGTGGCGATCCACGCCGCTTACCCGCGGCTCGAGATGGTCCGCTCGCTCACCGACGCGATCGTCGCGCAGGCCGCGAAGAATCCGAAGAACGCGCCAGTCCCGTCCGTCCCCGCTGATTTCCTGCGGGAACGCGAGGCCGATGGCGAAACCCGGCTGGAACGCGCCTCGCGCACATCGCGCTGGGGAATCTGAGAAAGGGATCCACCATGTACGCCGTCAAAATCCCCGAGGACTCCGAGGTTTTCGGGCCGTCCGGGGCATCAGCCTTCAGCCGATTCGGCTACTCAGCCGCCGTCCGCGCGGGCAACCACCTCTTCATCGCGGGGACGATCGGCCGCCGCCCGGACGGAGAGATCGCGGAAACCATCGAAGAACAGACCGAGATCGCGCTCCGCCGGATCGAGGAAATCCTTCGCCTGGAAGGACTCGGCCTCTCCGCGCTGGTCGACATCACGAGCTACCACGTCGACATCCACCAGCACCTGCCCGGTTTCCTGGAAGCCAAGAAGCGCCTCGTGACCGCCGAGCCGTACCCGGCGTGGTCGATGATCGGCGTCAGCGGACTCGCCAGCCCGGGACTGCTGATCGAAATCCGAGCCACGGCGGCCTATCCGGAGTAACCGTCCTTAATGGACGGTCTCGGCGAGCGCGGTCCGCAGCATCCGCCCGGCCGCGGCGCGCGGAGCCGGGTCGACCGCGATCAGCGCGTTGACCACGGCCCCGTCGACCAGTGCGACCAGCCGGTCCAGTTCGTCCTTGGCCACCGGCGTCCCGGAACGGGCCAGGATCTCCGTCAGCAGTTCGTTGAGCTGCTGGGACAGCGTCCGCATCAACGGGCGCAGATACGGCCGCCGCCCGGTCGCGACCAGGCGTTCGTAGCGCAGCAGGACCGCCTCGGCGTCGGCTTCCGGATCGCCGCTCTGCGGGCCGAGCAGCATGTCCAGCACGAGTTCCACGGTCGCCTGCACGCCCCGGTTCCGGGTCGTCAGGTCCTCGAGCTGCCGTCGCCCGTTCGCCAGCTCGGTCTGGCCGTGGTGCTCCACCGCAGCGGTGACGAGCTCTTCCAGCGAGTCGAAGTAGTACGTCGTGGACGCCAGCGGCAGGCCCGCCCGCTCGGCGACCGCACGGTGCCGGACCGCGTCGAAACCGCCCTCGACCAGCAGCTCAGCGGCGGCTTCGACGAGCGCGGCCCGTCGTCGCTCGCCCTTGGGAGTGGTGGCTGCTGCCGTCATGTCCGGTTATTCTGCCAGCCGCTCCGGCGACCGCCGATCAGAACCGGGCGGCCAGCGAAGCGGCGAAGCGCGCGAGGTCGGTTGCGTACGGTGCCGAATGCCCGGAGGTCCCCGGCACGCTGACCAGCACGAGAGTTCCGCCGCTGCCGGTTTGCTGACGCACGGTGACGGCTCCGGCCGGTTGCGTGGGCACGTTCACCGCGGCGCCGCGAGCGAACACCGCCGCGCCGATCGTCCCGTCCGGAAGCGGGAACCCGGCGCCGCGCGACGACGTCGTACAAACGCTGCCTGGGGAAGCCTGCGCGGCATTCAAGTGGCCTGGGAGCTCGCCAGCGAGGGCAGTGGCGAGCTCCCAGTCCACCCGTCCGCACCCGGAGGTGCCTTCGACCCGAGGGCCGGTCCTCCCGGTTTCGCCGGCTCCCTGCCGAGACGGCTGACCCGGGAAGTCATCCCCATTGCTGAAAGGACGCGCCGCCGACCCACCGGGTTGCACCGGCGCGGCGACGGAATTCGCGCTGGAATCGGACTTCTCGCTCGAAATGCCCACAATTCCCCAGGTGCCGAACCCGGCGGCCACGACCACGGCCGCCGCGCCGACGGTGATCCGGTTGCGCCGGCGCAGCGTCTCGCGCTTCGAACGGCGCACCACGTCGTCCACCGAGAACGTCGGAGGCGGCACCTCGCCGGGACCTGCGGAGAACAACGTCTCGGCTTCCCGCTCATCCATTGGTCTCCACCTCCCGTTCCAGCACCTGGCGCAGATTCGCCAGCCCGCGCGCCGTCTGGCTCTTCACGTTGCCTTCGCTGCAGCCCAGCGCCGTGGCCGCGGCCCCGACGTCCAGTCCGTCGAAGAACCGCAGCACCAGCACCGCCCGTTGCTTCGGCGGCACTTCCTTGAGCGCCGCGAGCAGGTCCTCGCGAGTCGCGACGCGTTCGGCCAGCCCGGGACTGTCGTCGACAGGTTCGGGCAGCACCTCGGTCTGCCGCTCCCGCCGCCACGGACGGCGGGATTCGTCGATGACCGCGCGCACGAGCGTCTTGCGCACGTACGCGTCGGTCGCCGCGCGGTCTCTGATCTTCTTCCACCTCCGGTGCAACGCGACGAACGCCGTCTGCGCGAGGTCGTCGGCCTTGTGCCAATCGCCGCACATCAAATAGGCAGTCCGGCGCACGGCGTCCCTCCTCGCGGCGAAGTACTCCGCGAACTCCTGTTCGTCGCGCTGGTCCACGCGCTTTGCAGCTCCGCTCTGGCCATGTCCGGTGAAGGGACGGATCCGGGGGCGTCCACGGTTGCACGTCCGGCCGGAAACGTTCCACCCCCCGCCGCATTGATGCCGCGCCCACCTGTGTGATGTGATCGGACTGTGACCATGACTGGGCAGCTGATCGACTTCCGTTCCGACACCGTCACCCGCCCGGACGCGATCATGCGCGCGGCCATGGCCGAGGCCGAGGTCGACGACAACGTCATCGGCACCGACCCGACCATCGCCGAACTCGAACGCCGGGCCGCGCAGACGCTCGGGATGCCCGCGGCGCTGTGGACGCCGAGCGGGACGATGGCGAACCTCATCGCGCTGAGCGTCCACCTGCGGCGCGGCGACCGGTTCCTCGCCACCCGCGGCGCGCACGTGCTCACCAACGAACTCGGCTCGGCCGCGTGGCTGGCCGGCGGCATGCCGGACATCCTCGAACACGACGCGGGCCCTGGCCGGTGCCTGCCGGAAACGCTGGAAGCGGCCATCGGCAATCCCGGCCCGTATTTCACGCTCCGCACCACGCTGTTGTGCCTGGAGAACACGCACAACGCGGCCGGCGGCGCGGTCACTCCGCCCGACGAGCACGCGCAACTGCTGTCGGTCGCGAAGCAGGCCGGGCTCACCGTGCACCTCGACGGCGCGCGGATCTGGCACGCGGCGGTCGCGTTGCAGGTGCCGCCCGCCGCGCTGACGGTCGGCGTGGACTCGGTGTCGGCGTGCTTCAGCAAGGGCCTCGGCGCGCCGGTCGGCTCGGTCGTCGCGGGCAGCGTCGAGTTCGTCGAGCAGGCCCGCCGGATGCGGCAGATGCTCGGCGGCGGCGTGCGTCAGGGCGGGGTGCTCGCCGCGGCGTGCCTGGTCGCGCTGGACCGCGTCGACGAGCTGGCCGAGACGCACGAGTTCGCGAAACGGCTGGCCGACGGCCTCTCCGAACACGGCTGGGACGTGCCGGCGCCGGACACCAATATCGTTCTCGCCGGGGTGCCGGACGTGCCGACCGCGCTGAACTGGCTCGGTTCGCTCGGCATCCAGGCTCTGCCCATGGCGGGCAAGGTCCGGTTCGTGACGCACCGCGACCTGTCGTCCGCCGACATCGCCGAAGCACTGCGCCGGATCAAAGCCGGCGCCTGAAACCCTGGGGGACTCGGGTGACCAACTGGATCGTGTTCGACTACGGCGAGGTGCTCAGCCACCGCACCGCCGCGATACCGAAGCTGGCGGCCGCGATGGGCGTCTCGCTCGAGACGTTCGAGCCGGTGTATTGGAGCGTGCGCGATCCGTACGACCGCGGCTGCCCTGACCTGGAGTACTGGACGTCGATCGGCGACCAGGTGGGCGCGAAGGTGGACGACGCGCTGTCGGCCGAGCTGACCGCGCTCGACGTCGCGGGCTGGGGACAGCTCGCGCCGGGGTCGCTCGACCTGCTGCAGTCGCTGTCCGACGCCGGCGCCTCGCTCGCGCTGCTCTCGAACGCGCCGTCGGCGTTCGGCGTCTGGGTGCGCGAGCAGGAGTGGTCGAAGCTGTTCAAGCACACGCTGTTCTCCGGCGACGTGAAGGTCGCCAAGCCGGACGCCGAGATTTTCCAGCTGCTGCTGGACAAACTGGGTGCCCAACCGGACGAGTGCCTGTTCTTCGACGACCGCCAGGTCAACATCGACGGCGCCCGCGCGGTCGGAATCCGCGCACACCTGTGGGACGGCGCCGAGGCCGCCCGCGCCGCACTGGCCTGAACGGCGAACGGCTCCCGCACCGTCTCGGCGCGGGAGCCGTCTCGTCTGCTCAGTATGGTTCGGCGCCGGTCAGCGGCTGATGCGCTTCGACTGCTTCTTCCCGGTGATCGCCCCGTAGGCCGCGGTGCCCAGGAACAGCACCCCGCCGATGATGCCGATCCACAGCACGGCCTTGAACAGGAAGCCGATCACGGACCCGATCACCATGAAGGCAATCCAGGCCACGACGAGCGCTCCGACGATCTTCCAGAACATGGCTCCTCCGATGCCGTTTCCGCGCCACGTCGGCCCGGTGCCCTCCAGCGTGCCATCCGTGCGACGGAAACTCTCTACGCTGGCCCAACGTTCAGGGACATCTCCGGGTTCCCCCTGACCGGATTTTCCTGGTCGGCTCGTCCAGCGGGTCCGGCCCGCGCGGGCGGCAGAGCAACCCGACGCCCTTGGTCACCGGCCCGGCCGGGCACTGGCCGAGACATCACGGAATGCGGTTTTTACGGCTTTACGACTGTCCGTTGAAAGGCACCTACTATCGGCCCGTTGTTCCTTCGGCACCCCCGACCAATTATTAATGGTGAATTATTCACCACTGAGTCGGGAGCAAAATCAATGCGCAAGAAATTGATCGCAGGCGGTGCCTTCGCCGTCGCGCTCGCCCTCACAACCGGTGGAACTGCCACCGCGCAGCAATTCTCCGCCGCCCCCTCGGCCACCGGCGGTCCGACAGTGAAAAACGCCTGTGCGCAGGTGCGCGCGGCAGGCCACATGTCCTGCTTCGCACAGGTGCGCACCGACATCAAGCAAGCCCGGCGCGCCCCCGGCGCCGCCCCCTCCGGCTACGGCCCCGCGGAGCTGCAGGCTGCCTATCAGCTGAAGGCCGACGGCGGTGCGGGCCAGACGATCGCCGTCACCGAGTCCGGCGATTATCCCTCTCTCAAAGCGGATTTGGCCGCCTACCGCAAGCAGTTCGGATTACCCGCTGGCGACGTACAGATCGTGAATGAAGACGGCCAGGAGAGCCCGCTGCCGACCGCCGACCCGGACTGGGCCGTCGAGACCGCGCTGGATGTCGACATGATCGCGGCGACCGCGCCGAACGCCAAGATCCTGGTGGTCGAGGCCAATCAGGCCACCACCGACGACTTGGGCAAGGCGGTGGACACCGCGGTAAAGCTCGGCGCGAAGTTCGTCTCCAACAGCTGGGGCGGCGACGAGTCCGAGGGGAGCGCGGGCGACGCGCACTTCAAGCACCCCGGTGTGGCGATCACCGCGTCCAGCGGCGACAGCGGCTACGGCGCGAGCTGGCCGGCATCCTCCCCGTACGCCGTCGGCGTCGGGGGCACGACCCTGAAGAGCAGCGGCGGCTCGTACACCGAGACGGCGTGGAAAGGCGCGGGCTCGGGTTGCTCCAGCTACGCAGCGAAGCCCGCCTTCCAGACCGACGCGACCGGCTGTGACAAGAAAGCCATCGCAGACGTCTCTGCGGTCGCCGACCCGGCCACCGGTGTCGCGGTGTACGACACCTTCCAGCAGAGCGGTTGGCAGGTCGTCGGCGGCACCAGCGCTTCGTCACCGATCATCGCGAGCGTCTACGCCGATGCCGGCACCCCCGGTGCGCAGGACTGGCCGGCCCAGTACCCGTGGTCGCACACCGACCAGCTGACCGACGTCACCTCGGGCAGCAACGGCAGCTGCGGCACCAAGCAGTGGTGCAACGCGGGCACCGGGTGGGACGGCCCGACCGGGCTGGGCACCCCGAAGGGCACCGCCGCCTTCACCAAGTAAGAATCGACAATTTCAGATAGTTCACCTTAAACGGGCATAATAGCGACCAGTGGTCTGGCGGAACAAATACGACGTTCCGCTCGATCACTGGTCGTTACCTTTGTCTGAACCGCTTCACTCGATAGGGTTCCGAACCAGGGAAGGTGCCACCGGCACGGGGAGCCGCAGCGGAGGTGACGCGCATTGACGCTCCACGATTATTCGATTGCGCCGCACGGTCCCGATCAGCGGAATAACTTTGACTCCCTCGATCCGGCCGAACCCTCCTTCGCCGAAACACTGCGCGGCGCGATCGATGCCAGCGGCCTCACCCTGGAACGCATCCGGGCCAGGCTGACCGAGCGCGGAAGCCGGGTCAGCCTGGCGACGCTGAGCAACTGGCAGTCCGGCAGCCGCCAGCCCGAACAACGCCGGTCGATGGAAGCGGTGCGCCAGCTCGAGAACGTCCTCGAACTGCCGATGGGCAGGCTGTCCGGCAGGTTGGGACCGCCCCGGCCGAGGGGCAGGCAAGTCGCCGCCGAGGAGTCCGCGGCACCCGACGAGCAGTGGCTGGACTCCAGTGAACTGTCGGCGCTGATGACCGACGCAGACATCGCACCGCAGAACGGACTGCGCCGGATCAGCTTGCACCTGCGCTGTCATCTCGACTCCGACCGGGCTGTGCACCGGATCAGCTACCGGCACGTCCTGCGGGCCGAACGGGACGGCATCAGCCACGACCTCAACCTGCTGGAACTCTCCCCGGGGACCCGTCGGCGGCCCACGCTCACCTCGACGCACAACTGCAGGCTGGGCCGCCAGTCGGTGAGCGAAGAGAAGCACCTGATGATCAACGAACTGCTCTTCGACAGTGCGCTCCGCCGCGGCGAAACCGTGGTCCTCGAATACGAGATCGAGCTGCACCCTGAGCCGGGACAGCCGTCCGACAACGGCTGGACCGCCAGTTTCCGGCTGCCCATCCAGGAATTCCTGATCGAGGCCCAGTTCGGTCCCGGCGCCGTCCCGGTCCGCTGCCGGGAGGTCCGCCGCCCGTTCAGCGATCCGACCCCCACCGAACGACCTGTGCGCATCGGCGAATCGGCCAACGCGCACGCCGTCATGCTCGGGCTGCGCGCCGGAAGGTACCGGCTCGAATGGGACTGGCCCGAGCAGCACGGCTGACCGGACCGCTCAAGCCCGCGCGGCGGAACCACGCTGCCTCGACGCACCAGCAGCTCAGCGGCCGACGGCCAGAGATCTCCGGGGTCCCCTGACCGGCCTTACTCCAGCCAGCCGCCGAGCCGGCGCAGCCCCTCGGTCACGTCCTCGGTCGCGCCCGCGAAGGAAAACCGCACGTAGCGGCCGCCGTCGACCGGGTCGAAGTCGATTCCTGGGGTGATCGCGAGGCCGGTGTCGGCGAGCAGGCGCTGGCACCAGCTCAGGCTGTCGGTGGTGTGGTCGGAGACGTCGGCGTAGGCGTAGAACGCGCCGTCAGCCGGGGCGAGCTTGTCGAGACCGATCTCGCGCAGCCCGGCGAACAGCAGGTCGCGGTTGCGCCGGTAGTGCTCGACGTGTGCGTCCGCCTCGGCGTACGACTCCGGCGTGAACGCCGCGACGGCCGCGTACTGCGAAACCGCGGGCGGGCAGATCGTGAAGTTGCCGGTGAGGACGTCGACCGCGCGGTGCAGGCGCTGCGGCACCAGCATCCAGCCGAGCCGCCAGCCGGTCATCGCGAAATACTTCGAGAACGACCCGAGCACCAGCGCTTCCCGGCCGTACTGCCAGGCGCAATCGAGCTGCTTGCCGTACGAGATGCCGTGGTAGATCTCGTCGCTGATCAACTGCACGCCGTGCGAAGCGCACCAGCCCGAGATCGCGGCCAGCTCGCCCGGCGGCAGCACGGTCCCGGTGGGGTTGCTGGGACTCGCGACGATGAGCCCGTCGATCGGCCCGAGCCGGTCGAGCTGCTCGACGGTCGGCTGGAAATTCGTCTCGGCCGTGGTCGCGAACTCGACGACCTCGCAGCCGAGGACGTTCAGCAGATTCCGGTACGCCGGGTAGCCAGGACGGACCATCGCGACCCGCGCGCCGGGATCGAACGCGCTGAGGAACGACAGCAGGAACCCGCCGGACGAACCGGTGGTCATGACGACGTCGGAGGCGGACACGTCGATGTCGTAGGTGCGCCGGTAATGCCCGGCGACGGCTTCGCGCAGCTCAGGAATGCCGAGCTGTTCGGTGTAGCCGAGGGTGTGCTTGCCCAGCGCTTCCTGTGCCGCCCGCAGCACCGCCGCCGGAGCGGGCACGGACGGCTGCCCGGCGGCCAGCGAAATCAGGTCGCCGTGGCTGCGCTGCCGGGCCTGCGCCGCGGACAGCACGTCCATCACGTGAAAAGGAGGCACGCCTGCCCGCAACGCGGGCCCGCCGAAAGCACCGATGTCGACCATGCGGCCAGGCTAACCGGCGGAACCGCGTGCGGGGTGTGCCGTCAGTAACCGCGGTACGCGCCGCCGTGCGCCATCGCCGCGATGCCCGGGACGTTGGACATCGAGCCGTACCGGTCGAGCGAGTACCGCACGCCGGCGATGATGTTGTCGACCGGGTTGTAGATGTTGTCGTGCCCGGGCAGCTTGTGCGCGTTGAACGTCGAGTCGATGCACTGCATCAGCCCCTTGGACGGATGCCCGGCCGCGGCGTTCGAGTCCCAGTTGTTGATCGCGTTCGGATTGCCGCCGGACTCGTGCTGAATGATCGCCCAGATGTTCTTGATGTCCGCGTCGGTCACGTTCACGCCCGCGGCCTGCAGTGCCTTGATCGCTTCCTGGATCCACTGCTGAACGTTGCCGGGCGGAGGCGAGGAGGGCGGACCGCCGCTCGGGCCGAGACCGCCGCCGCCACCGCTGGCACCACCGCCACCGCCGCCGTGGTGACCGCCCCCGCCGCCGCCACCGCCGTGTCCGGTGTGCAGACCGCCGGTGCTCTGCGGGACGGTGCCGTCCGAGTTGGGGAGCGGGACCTTCGAGTAGCCGCCCTCGATCTGCGTCTTCATCAGGTCTTGGGACTTCTTGACCATGTCGTCGGCCTGCTTCAGCAGCGGGTCGATGGTCTGCTCGGCCGCGGTCGCTTCTTTCTGGTTCGCGTCGTTCGCGTCAGAGATGATCTTCGCCGACGTCGGGCTGGGCGGCGGGCCCTTCTTGTCCGACTTGTCGTTGGCGTACGCCGCCTCGGCAGCCTGCGTCTTCTGCGCCTTGTCCGACTCTTCCTTGATGCGTTTGTCGATGTTCGACTTGGCGGTGTTGAAGGCCTCGGTGACCTTGGTCTTGATCCCGCCGAGGTCGCTCGACAGCTGGGTGAGGTCCTTGCCGACCTCGTCAAGATGCCCCTGCACCTTGTCGCCCGCTTTGGTGATCTGCGTGACGTAGTCGAGGAAGGCGTCCGCGGCCGGACCCTCCCACACGCCGCCTGCCAACGACTTCGTCGTATTCGTCAATTCTTGGCCGTGATCGCCCGCACGCTTCGCGGCGTCGCTGAACTGCTGCCCGGCTTTGCTGATCGCGTCCGGGTTGATCTTGTCGACCTTCTGTGCTTTTTCGACCACGCCGTTCCAGTTCGGCGGGTAGTCGATCAGCGCCATGCTCTTGCCCCCTCGTGCCTGCTCAGCGGTCTTCGTGGATGGTCAGGTCGGTCTTGTGGACCTGATCGGTCTCCTGGATCAGCCCCGCGGCCTTCTTGATGATGAAGCTGGTCGCCTCCATCAGCTTCCCGGCCGCGTCGAACTCGCTGTGCACGCCCTGTTTGAACGTGCCGACCGCGCCGTGCACGTCCTTGGAGCCGCCCATCGTGCCGAACGGGCTTTCCGGCTCGTCGTCAACGCCGGTGAGGTGCTTCTTGGACTTTTCGAACTCGTCCTTCAGCTTCTCCACGTTCCTGGCGGCAATGGCCATGGAATCCGGGTCGTAGACAGGCACCGTTCGTCATCCCCTTCGCGACACTCGCTTCCCGACCAGTTCGGACGCTCCGCTCACCAGGTCGGTTCCCCTGTTTACTCTAAGACTTCGGACGCGTGCCGTGTGCAGTTCTCCCGGACTTCCACCCGCGTCTCGACCACGAGGGGCCCCAACCGGGGAATGGAGGGTATTCAGTGCAGCCGTTGCCACCCGGCGAACCCCGACAATTCGGGCGCTACCGTCTGATCGCTTCGCTGGGCGAAGGGGGAATGGGCCGGGTGCTGCTCGGGGTGTCCAGGGAAGGGCGGCTCGTCGCGGTCAAGCAGGTGCATCCGGCATTCGCACACGATCCGGGATTCCGCTCCCGGTTCAAGCGCGAGGTGGAAACCTCACGGATGGTGTCCGGCGCGTATACCGCTGCCGTGATGGACGCCGATCCCGTTGCTCCGCTGCCATGGCTCGCCTCGGTCTTCGTCGCGGGCCCCTCCCTCAAGGAAGCGGTGGACGCCGCTGGCCCGCTCCCGCTGAGCGCGGTGCACTACCTCGCGACCGGTCTCGCGTCGGCGCTCGCCGAGATCCACCGGGTCGGCCTGATCCACCGGGACCTCAAGCCCAGCAACGTCCTCCTCGCCGCGGATGGTCCGCGGGTCATCGACTTCGGCATCGCCAGGGCCGCCGAAGGCGACACCGACATCACCCACACGGGGTCAATCATCGGCTCGCCCGGGTTCATGTCGCCGGAGCAGGCGAACGGTCTTCCTCTGACGCCTGCCAGCGACGTGTTCTCATTCGGCGCCCTGGTGACGATGGCCGCAACTGGGCGGGCACCGTTCGCCGGAGCGTCCACTCCGCAGACTCTCTACAACGTGGTCCATAGCGCTCCCGACCTCACCAACCTGCACCCGGACCTGCGGCGGCTCGTCGAACCGTGCCTAGCCAAGGACCCGAAGGCGCGGCCGAACACGGCACAGATCCTGGACTTCCTCGGCTCGGTCCAGCTCACCGCGACGCCTTGGCCGCCCGCGGTGCACACGATGATCGAGCAGCAGCAGGCCGAGGTGAGGACTGCGCTCGCGTTGCCGGTACCAAAGGAGCCGCGGAAGCGTCCTAAGTGGCTGATCCCGACTGTCGCGGCAGCGACGGCGATAGTGATCGCGGCAGCGACAACAGTGGTTCTTGTAAATCGCAACGACAATCCCGTCGCAGCCGCGGTTAGCGCACCGCCGCCTGATCCACTCAGCCCCGCCGCACTGCGCCGGGTCGATCCGTGCAAGCTGCTCAGCCCCGACTCGCTGCCGAAGAGCGGGCCGTTGGAGCCAGGCCAAGCTGACATTATCTTCGACGGCTGCACCTACCGCTTCAAGAAAGATTCGAGCCAAAGGGTCGTCCTTCTGCTGAGCACCACGCTAAAAGGCGCCAAAGGACAGCCGACGAAGGTAGGTTCGATGGACGCGATCCAGGAGCAGAGGCCTGACGGATGCGATCTGACTGTCGCCAATCCCGCCACACCCGGATTCGGCATCGCGGTATCCGTTCCTGGAACTAGGCAGAACACGTGCAGCATCGCACTCGAAAGCATGACGAAAACGCTGGCAAGCCTGCGCGGCAATCCGGTGCCATACCCGAACATCGAGAAGACCCTCCGCCAGGCCGACCTGTGCAGTCCAGAGTTGAAGAAACCGCTGCATGATGCTGCGGAAGGCGCGCTTACCAGCGAATCAGCAGGGCTGCACGAGTGTAGCTGGAATGGCAAAAAAGATTACTCGGCAACTACCTCACAACTGTCAGATCCGAAATTCCCCGAAGGACAGAAGACTAAAATCGGGGACGCATATATTATTACGGAAACACATGCGGACATGTGCTCCTTGCGGTGGCTGTTTCCCCAGTATGAACCGAACTGGCAGGGCGTGCTCTCCGTGACCTCGACCCCGGATATCGCAGCGAACGGCGGGAAGACCTGCGATTCAACCCGTCGAGTTCTCGACGTATTCGTCAACGCAATCAAGCCCCGCGGCTGACTCAAATCGCGGCTTGCAACTCCCGCACCCGCTCCGCCAGCACCGCGTTGTCCGCCGGGCTCACCGTCGCCCAGGTGTGTCCGTCCGAATCGTCGGTGAGCTGGAACAGATACCGCCCGGAATCGGTGTCGTAGAACGCCGCCACGTGCGGCGAGCGGCGCACCGTGCCGTCCCGCAGGACCCGTTCCGCGCAGAACTGGCCGCGGGCCGCCTGTCCCATCAGCATGCCCGCCAGTTCCTGCGCTTCCCACAACGCCACGCCCCGGTCTTCCAAGGCCGTGACCAGCGCTTTCGGATCACCCGCGGCAGCCGCGTCGGCGGCGACGAGCGTGCTGTGCGGTACCGAGACCGACTGGCCGACGCCCGGGTCGAGCGATCCGGCCACCGTCACCGCGGCGTCGGCCAGCGCGCTGGCGTCGGCGGGGATCAGCCACACCTCGTCCCGGTCGACCACCGCGAGCACGGCTTGGCTGCCCCGGCTCACCGCGCGGCCGCGGATCTCGCGGTCCGCCCACACCCAGACGTCCAGAGCTTCCCGCGGACGCGCCAGCAAATGCAGTTGGTCGAGCACCGTCCCGGAAGGACGGCGGCCGCGTGCCAGCCGTCGCTGCGCCAGCGAATCCCAGACGGACTCGATCAGTTCGGCCCGTTCGGTGTGCGTGCGCCCGGGCGACGGAACCGCGAGCGCGGCCGGACGCCCGCCCAGGTCCAGCGATTCCCACAGCACATCGAATTCGAGGGCGGTCAATACCAGGTTCACGGCCGGCGCACATCTCCCGTGCCGTCGCCGAGGACGTCGCGCGTCACCATCCGGCCGTCGGCGAACAGGTCCTTGTCGTCGACGCCGAAGCGGCGCACGTGCTCGTCGTCGCTTTCCTGCGGCGCGGCTTCGGAGAGGTACTTGGCGTCGCCGCCGCCCGATTTCGGCGCGATCTGCTCGGCTTTCCGCAGTGCGACGGCTTCTTCCTCGGGAAGCTCGTCCACCGGCAACGGCCGGACCGGGCCCTTCGGCTGACCGTCTTGCCCGCGGCCTTGCCGTTCGCGGTCGCCGGAAAGCGCGCCACCGGCCACTCCCGCGCCCAAAGCAGCGGCGCCTGCCCCGATTTCGCCAGCAGACGCGCCACCCGCACGCGGGGCCGGGGCGTTGCCGGGGGTTTCGGCGACGGGCGGCACCGGTGCCTGCGGGACACTGCCGACCAGACGACCTCGTTGCAGCGCTTGGTTTTCCTGCCCGCCAGCGGGATAGCTGCCGCCCGCGGCACCGCCGAGGTTTCCGCCCTGGCCACCGACCGCCGAACGACCGGATCCGCTTGTGCCGCCAAGACTTTCGGAACTGCCCACGGTTCCGCGGCTAACCGGTCCGCTCTCGGATCCGCTGCCCGTCCCACGCGGACCAGTCGGCAGGAATGTGCCGGACTGCCCGGGCCCGCCCGGAACCCGTGTCCCGCCTGAACCACCCGAAGTGCTTGGCGCGCTGGGGATTCCCGGCCCGTTGGCCGAACCGACCGAGCGCGGCGGATTGCCGTGCGGCGCCGGTCCCGTCTCCCAGCCCGCAGGAGGCGGCGAGGACGGCGGCACGTAGCTGGCCGCGACCACCGGCGCGACCCGCCGAGGAGCCGGTGCCTGCGAAGCCGTGCCGTACGCGGGCGTCGGCGGATCCACGACCGGCGGGGCCGGAGGCGGCGGCGGGGGAACGTACTGCGATTTCACCGACGCCGCGGCGGGCTGCACCTGACCGTCCGGCGTCACCTCGACCGCCGCGGCCGCGCGGTCGACCGGGCTCGGACCGCTGCCAGGCTGGACCATCGCGAGCGACTGCGGCTGGCTCAACGGTTCGGTGGACAGCAGGTTTTCGCCGCTCTGCTGGGCGTAGGCGTTCAACGCCTCGACCGCCTGGCCGCGCGCGTTGTCCGCCGCCTGCACCTGAGCCGCGTGATCGGTCTCGAACCCGAGGAAGCTCGCCACCGAATCGACGAGCGTGAGGCTCTCCGCGCCTTTGCGCACCGCGGCCGGGTCGGGCAGCTTGTACTTGGTGCGATTGAACGCTTCCCCTTGCGCGAAAAGCATTTCCGCGGTGTGCGTGACCTTCTGCATCGCGTCCTGCGAAAAGCCAGCCTGATCCGACAGCACCTGCCCAGCCTGTCCGCCCGCCTGGCTCTGCCATTCGACGCCGAGCTTCGCCAGCTGGTCGCGCAGCGTGTGGTCGGTGCTAGCGAGCGCGGTCGCGATTTCCCGCAGCGCCTCGACCGCGGTGGCGATGCTGGCGATGCCGTCGCCGGTGCCGAACTTCTCGATCTCGTCGGCGATGGCGGTGTCGGTCCACCCGTCGAAACGGTGGTCGCGGATCCTGCCCGCGAGTTCGGAGATCTCCACGCGCCCTCCCTAGGTCCGGTTCTTCAGGCCCTGCACGGCCAGGCCGGCGGCCTGGGTGGCGATGTCGCACAACTGCGGCTGGCTGAACGCGCCCGCGGTGACCGCGAACTCCTGTGCCGCCATGGTCTGTCCCGCGGCGACGCCGACGAGCACCTCGCAGTCAGCGGGGGTGCCCGCCGCGCGGTAGTTCGTGATCGCCGGATAGCCCTCGACGCTGGTCGCCGCCGTGGTCATGCTGTTCTTGCGCCGCGATCCGGTGAGCCACTCCTGCACGTCCGCGTTGACGATCCGCAGGTGCAGCGCGTGGAACGGCTCGGTCTTGTCCGAATCGAACACGCAGGTAGGCCCGTCCTTCGGGTCGGCGGCCTTGCGCGGCACGCTCGTGACCTTCAACAGGTCGAGCTGCGCCTGCCCCAGCAGGTCGCACGGATCGGTGCCGGCGATCGGCAAGTCCGACGGCCGCGGCGGCAATGCGGCCGCTTTCGTCTGCTGCGCCAGGGAACTCATCGCGGGCTGTACGGGGTACGCGGTGCCTTGCTCGCCTGACGAGCAGCCCGCGACCCCGAGCACCGCGACGACGGCGAGGAGCGGCTTAGTGGATGCCGTGCGCACCGCGGTCCCCGAACGCCGCAGCCTTGTCCGCGTCGCTGGCCTCGTACGTCTTCGCTGCTTCGCGCAGCTGTCCGACAAGCTTGTGCAGGTTGGCGACGTACGCGCGCACCTGCGCGGCGTACGACTGATCACCTTCGGCCACCACGGTGTTCCACGCAGCCATCGCGTTGACGCTCACCGTGTCCGACGAAGGAGTGTCGACGCGCAACTCGCCCAGCCGCGTGAGGAGCTTGTCTTCGAGCGCGCTGACCTGCTCGTCGACCACTCGCGCGACCTCGAGCAGCTTCGCCGGCTCGACCACGATGTCCGCCACGCCCGGCGCTGCCGGAACCGACGAAGCCAGGTCGGTGAGCGGTGTGCTTCCCGGCATGCGCTAACCCCTCCCGTGATACGGACAGTGACCGTACGGACCCGTTTCGAGGCTACCAACCGGCGCGTGAACCCGAGGCGAACTTCGTGGAGAAGCTGCTTAGACGGGAGCGCTTACTTCCCCGTTGGCCGCGCGCAGTGCGATATCGGTGCGATGGTGCGAGCCGGCGAGGTGTACGCGCTCGACAGTCTCGTACGCGTGCTTACGCGCCGCCTTGAGCGTCTTACCAGTGCCGACGACGGACAGCACGCGTCCGCCTGCCGAGATCACCGCACCGTCGTCGCGACGCCGCGTACCCGCGTGAAGCACGCCTTCGATCTCTCCGCCGGTGATGACGTCACCAGTGCGCGGCTTGCCCGGGTACCCGTCGGCCGCGATCACGACGGTGACCGCGGCCCCTCCCGACCACTCCAGCGGCGGCAGCTCCGCCAGCTTCCCGGTGGCCGTCGCGTTCAGCACGGTCGCCAGCGACGTACGCAGCAGTGCCAGCACAACCTGCGTCTCGGGGTCGCCGAAGCGGCAGTTGAACTCGATCACCTGCGGGCCTTCCGAGGTGAGCGCGAGACCGGCGTAGAGCAGGCCGGAGAAGGGGCTGCCCCGGTCGGCGAGCTCGTCCACCACCGGCTGCACAACCCGCGCGACGACGTCGTCCACCAGGTCGGCAGGCGCCCACGGCAGCGGCGCGTACGCACCCATGCCGCCGGTGTTCGGGCCGGTGTCCCCGTCGCCGACGCGCTTGAAGTCCTGCGCGGGCAGCATCGGCACCACGGTGCGACCGTCGACGAAACAGAACAGCGAGGCCTCCGGGCCGTCCAAAAAGGACTCCAGGAGGACCGGGTGCCCGCCGTCGAGCAGCATCAGCGCGTGCTTGCGCGCGACCTCGACGTCCTGGGTCACGACCACGCCCTTGCCAGCGGCGAGACCGTCGTCCTTCACGACCCAGGTGGGCCCGAAGCGCTGAAGCGCGGCGTCGAGGCGCGCGGGAGTGTCGACGACCTCACTGCGGGCTGTCGGCACCTTCGCGGCCGCCATGACGTCCTTCGCGAACGCCTTCGACCCCTCGATGCGCGCAGCCGCGGCAGACGGTCCGAAGCAGGCGATACCAGCGTCGCGCACCGCGTCGGCGACGCCCGCGACGAGCGGCACCTCCGGCCCGATCACGACGAGATCGGCCTTCCATTCCTTGGCCAGGGCAGCGACGGCCTCCGGCTCGGCGAGCTCGACCCCGAGCTGCTCCGCGACCGCAGTCGTGCCGGCATTGCCGGGGGCGCAAGCGAGCGCCGTGACCGCGGGGTCGCCTGCCACCGCGAGGACGAGTGCATGCTCCCGGGCGCCGGAGCCGATTACCAGTACGCGCACGCCGGACAGCGTAACGGTGCGTGTCGCGCCGCGGCAGCGCGCCGTCCGCGACCCCGGCCCGGACCAGATGGACGACTGGTCCGGTGCCGGTCGCCCGGGTGTCCGGATTCGCCCGCCATCCACCGTTTACCCGGTTGTCAACCGCCCGTCCGGCTGGTGCCGCGCGCCCGACGCTTGCGGCGGTGAGGGTGACGCGGTAGTCGTGGCGAGCTGCGGATCGCCCGGTAGAGAAAGGTCCCCCCATGAAGCGCAAACGCCTCGGCGTGCTCGCCCTGTCCGGTCTGGCCCTGCTTGGCGTCGCGGGTCTCGCGATCGGCCCGGCCTCCGCGAGCGAGGAGACGGCCGCGGGTGCGGCCGCGCACGGTCCCCGGCACGATGGCCCGGTGATCGTCGGACACCGGGGCGCGCCCGGCTACCGCCCGGAGCACACGCTCGCGTCGTACGAACTCGCCTACCGGATGGGCGTGGACTACGTCGACGTCGACCTGGTGCCGACCAAGGACGGCCAGCTCGTCGCCCGGCACGAGCCGGAGATCGGCGGCACCACCGACGTCGCGGCCCACCCGGAGTTCGCCTCGCGCAAGACCACGAAGGTCATCGACGGAACAAAGATGACCGGCTGGTTCACCGAGGACTTCACCCTCGCCGAGCTGAAGACGCTCTACGCGAAGGAGCGGATCCCGCAGAACCGGCCGAACAACCAGCTTTACGACGGCCGCTACCGGATCGCCACCTACCAGGAGGTGCTCGACCTGACCCGGCGGCTCGGCCGCGAGCTGCACCGGACGCTGGGCACCTACCCGGAGGTCAAGCACTCGACGTACTTCAGCTCGATCGGCAACCCGACCGAACCGAAGCTGGTGTCGATCCTCAACCGCAACGGCCTGAACCGGCCGAACGCGCCGGTGATCATCCAGTCGTTCGAGGTGTCGAACCTCCAGGAGCTGCACAAGCAGGTGCGGGTGCCGCTGCTGCAGCTGACCGAGGCGAAGGGCGCTCCCGCCGACTTCGTCGCGAAGGGCGACAAGCGCACGTACGCCGACCTGATCACGCCCGCCGGCCTGCGCGAGATCGCGAAGTACGCGAAGTACCTCGGCCCGGAGAAGGGCCAGATCATCCCGCGCGACGCGCAGGACAACCTCGGCAAGCCGACCACCCTGATCGCCGACGCGCACCGCGCCGGTCTTGAGGTGCAGCCCTACACCTTCCGCAACGAAAACCCGTTCCTTCCGGCGAACCTGCGCTCTTCAGCGAGCCCGAGCGCGTTCGGCAACGTGTTCGCGGAGGAAGCGGCGTTCCTGAAGGCCGGGGTCGACGGATTCTTCGCCGACCAGCCGGATACTGCGCTGGAATCGGTGCGGGACTTCGCCGGTCGCTGAGTTTTCTTCGTTTCTCCCAGCCCGCCGGGGACATTCGCGTCTCCGGCGGGCTTTTTCGCGGCTGTTCAATCGTCGTGCCGATGGAGTGCGCCGCGAAGTTCGCGAGCGATGGTTCGCTGCAACCGCCGCAGGATCTTGATCGTGTCCTCGTCCGAGTAGCCGGTCGTGATTGACCAATCACAGCCTGAGCCGAACACGTCGCTGGCGAAGACGATTTCGGTCGCCACCAGCGCCCGCCGCCAGTCCCGAGTGCTGAGCGGATCGCCGGCGATGAGTGCGGTCCGCAGACGGCGCCCGTCCTCGTGCACATCAGCCACGCTCTGGAAGCCCATCGCCACCGCGAGCTCCTCAGTGCAATGCGCTGGCCCGCCCCACTCAGCCAGTCCGCAACGCAGCACTTCGCGTTCTTCGTCGGCCAGCTCGATCGCGACCAGTTCTTCGGCGTTCACTCGCTGATCATGGCCTGCGCACTCAGTCACCCATAGAAGACCGGTTCGAGTGATGCGCTTTCGAACATCCGTTCGAGATACTGGTCTCATGTTGATCACTCAGACCCTAGCCGCCCTGCGCCGTTCGGGGGAGCTTCCGCCCAGCGACCAGCGAAACCTTGACACCCGCGAACGGAGAGGGCTAACTTCTGCGCACTCTCAATGGTCTGTCCGCATACCTTTCAGGTGGGTGCCCGATGGATGTCTCCGACCAGCAGACCGGACAACCCGACGAAGACAGCGCTCGCCTGCACGCGCTCGGCTACGCGCAGGAACTCAAACGCACGATGTCGGCGTTCTCGAACTTCGCCGTGTCGTTCACGATCATCTCGATCCTGTCCGGCTGCCTCACGCTGTACGGCTTCGGCATGAAAACCGGCGGCCCGGCGGCGATGATCTGGGGCTGGCCGCTGGTCGGGCTGTTCGTGGTGCTGGTCGGGCTGGGCATGGCGGAGGTGTGCTCGAGCTACCCGACCGCGGGCGGACTGTATTACTGGGCCGCGAAACTGGCGACCCGCAACGGCCCGGCGTGGTCGTGGTTCACCGGCTGGTTCAACCTGATCGGGCAGATCGCGGTCACCGCGGGCATCGACTTCGGAGCCGCGCTCTTCCTCAACGCGTTCCTCGATCTGCAGTGGGGCTTCAGCGCGACGCCGGGTCACACGATTCTGTTGCTGGCCATCATTCTTGTCGTGCACGGGGTGCTGAACACCTTCGGCGTGCGAGTGGTGGCGGTGCTGAACAGCGTCAGCGTGTGGTGGCATCTCGTTGGCGTGCTGGTGATCGTGGGCGTACTCGTGTTCGTGCCGGCGAAGCATCAGGAAGCGTCGTTCGTCTTCGGCAGCTTCGTGAACCAAACCGGCTGGGGTTCCGCGCCGTACGTGTTCTTGCTCGGTTTGCTGCTGGCGCAATACACCTTGACCGGCTACGACGCCTCGGCACACATGACGGAGGAAACCAAGAACGCCGCGAAAGCGGGCCCGCGCGGAATCATCAACTCGATCCTCGTGTCACTGGTCGCGGGATGGATCCTGCTGATCGGCCTGACGTTCGCGATCCAGGACTACGACGGAGCCGTCAACTCGGCGACCGGCGTCCCGCCAGCCCAGATCTTCATCGACGCGACCGGCGCGGTGACCGGCAAATTCCTGCTCCTGATCTGCATCGGCGCCCAACTGTTCTGCGGCATGGCCTCCGTGACCGCGAACTCCCGCATGATCTACGCCTTCGCCCGCGACGGCGCGATCCCGGGTTCGAAGATCTGGCACAACATCAACAAACGAACCCAGACCCCAACCAACGCAGTATGGCTAGCAGCGGGCGGAGCGTTGGTGCTAGCACTGCCGTACCTGTGGAGCGCGACGGCTTACGCAGCAGTCACCTCGATCGCGACGGTGGGCCTGTACGTCGCCTACGTGATCCCGGTCTTCCTCCGCGTCCGCCGCGGCGACAGCTTCGAGAAGGGCCCATGGAACCTGGGCCGCTGGGGCAAACCCATCGGCATCGTCGCGACGGTGTGGGTCGTGGTGATTTTCGTGCTCTTCATGCTGCCCCAAGCAAGCCCGATCACGGTCGACACGTTCAACTACACGCCGATCGCCTTCCTGGTAGTCCTGGGCGGAGCAGCCCTGTGGTGGGTGTTGTCGGCACGGAAGTGGTTCACCGGCCCGAAGGTACAAGGTTCGGCGGAGGAATTGGCCGCGGTGGAAAAGGAACTGAAGGAACTCGGCTAATCCAGAGGGCTCTCGCGACGGACGACCGCTCTCCACCCGATGCCGTCCCGTCCGACGCGGCTCGCTTCGACGACGCTCCGTTCGGCAGGACTCCCTTCGGCGGCGCCTCCTCCGGCAGGGCTCTGTTCGGCGGTGCTCTGTTCGGCGGTGCTCTGTTCGGCGGTGCTCTGTTCGGCGGTGCTCTGTTCGGCATGGCTCCGTTCGGCATGGCTCCGTTCGGCGGCGCGCCCTTCGGCAGCGCTCCGTTCGGCGGGGCACCCTTCGGCAGCGCTCCCTTCGACGATGCTCTGTTCGGCAAGGCTCCCTTCGGCACGACTCCCTTCGGAGGCGCTCCCATCGGCAGGGTTCCGTTCGGCGATGCTCTGTTCGGCGGTGCTCCACGTTCGTCCGGCACCGCTCCGCTCGACAACACTCCGAGGTCGGCTGCGCAGTCGTCCGGTGCCGCGCCACCCAACAGCGCTTGGTCCTGCATCTCTCCATTCAGCAGCGGTGCGTTCGGCGGCGGTGCGTTCGCCAATGCCCCACCGTCGTCCGGCACCACTCCACCCGGCGGAGTTGGTCCCGCATCGCTTCACCGCCGAGCACCTGACCGGAGTCCGCGAGCAGGACCACCCGTTCGCCGAACCATCGCGCACCGACCACGAGCCCGTCCCGCGGCGAGGTGAACCGGCCGCCACCGCGTCACAGCGTCCGTCAGCCCGGCTTCCTCGGTGACGCACGTCCGCCATTCACGCGGCACCGTCAGGCGACCTCGCCCGCCGCTGCCCGACCTCCGCCCCGCCTACCGACCGCCGACCCCGGCCACTTGCCTCCGCGGCAACGCCAGGCGGCCATTCCGAGCCCACGACTCTTCCGGAGGCACCCCGCTGTCCAACCATCGCCGTCCGCCAACCGCCGCGGCCGCCCGCTGACTGCCCCGTGGGCACCGCCCTCCAAAAAGCAAGCCTGGTACCCGCCACCGATCCACGCCCACCGACCACCGCCGAACCCGAGACCGACGCACCGGAAAGCGCCATGCCCATCCCACTCACCAACGCTCCACGCGGCCCGCCAAACAAGCCGCCCACCACCCACCCATCCGCCGCACCCCGAAGGGAGTCCGACACGAACCCACACCATCCGCGCCTCGCCTGATCCATGAGTCAAGATGCGAAGCATGGAGACCTTGACGCTGGTCGGCGTGCTCGCCGGGTCGCTGGGGCTGACCGCCGTCGCTCGGCGGTTCAACCTGTCCGCGCCGCTGCTCATCGTGGTGGTCGGGCTGGGGATCGCGTTGATTCCCGGCGTTCCGCGGGTCGAGCTGGAGCCCGAGCTGATCCTGACCGTCGTGTTGCCGCCGTTGCTGTACTCGACGTCGCTGGAGAGTTCGATCTCCCACTTTCGTGCGAACTTGCGGCCGATCATCACGCTCGGCGTGCTGCTCGTGGTGGCCACCGCGTTCGTGATCGCGTTCGTCGTGCACCTGCTGCTGCCTGATTTGCCGTGGGCGTCGGCGCTGGTGCTCGGGGCGGTCGTGTCTCCGCCGGATGCCGTGACCGCTGTCGCGATCGGGCGGCGGCTGGGGTTGCCGCGCGGGGTGATGACGGTGCTCACCGGCGAGAGTCTCGTCAACGACGCGGCGGCGCTCACGCTGTACAAGGTCGCGCTCGCGGCGGTGGTCGGGACGGCCGGGTCGCTCGGGCACGGGTTCGCGGTTTTCGCCGTCGCGACGGTGGTCGGCATTCTGGTCGGGCTGGTCGCGGGCGGGGTCGTCGAGGTGATCCACACGAGGCTGGACGATCCGCTGCTCGAATCGGCGTTCGGGATCGTCGTGCCGTTCGCGGCGTACGTCACCGCGGAACACCTGCATCCGTTCGGGGCCGAGTTCAGCGGGTCCGGGGTGCTGGCGGTCGTCACGGCCGGGCTGTTCCTCGGGCATCGGTCGTTGCGGGCGTCGCCGGCGACGCGGGTGCAGGACCGGTCTGTCTGGGCGTCGATCGACGTCATGCTCGAGGCGCTGGTGTTCGCCTTGATGGCACTGCAACTGCCGTTCGTGCTTGACGGGGCGCAGCATGCTGCGCGGGACAACGGGACGCTCGCGTTGTCGGCGATCGTCGTGTTGCTCGCCACGATGTTCGTGCGGATTCCGGCTGTCTTCCTGTCCAGCTATCTGCCGCGGTCGCTGCAACTGCTCAGACGCACTCGGCACGATCCGCCCGCTTGGCGGTCGCTCGCGGTGATCTCCTGGACCGGCATGCGTGGCGTCGTCACCATCGCCGCCGCGTCTGGGGTGCCCGCGGATACGCCTGGGCGCGCGGAGATTCAGCTGTTCGCGTTCGCCGTCGCGGTCGGGACTGTGCTGATCCAGGGGCTCACGCTGCCGCCGTTGATTCGGTTGCTCAAAGTTCAGGACCCGGACGAGGACGCGCGCGACCAGGCCGAGGAGCTGGCCGCGCGCAAGGTTGCGCAGAAAGCCGCGCACGAGCGGTTGCGCGAGCTTGCTCGCGACCAACTGTCTACTTTGGACATTGAGCCAGAGAAGATGAAGCGGCTCGAGCAACGGCTGGAACGCGTGGTGGACACCCGTTACCGGTTCGCGCAGGCCGCGATCACGCTGTCCGGCGAGGAGCGTCGTGACAGTCCGCAGGCGCAGTTCGCCAAGGCGCGGCGGGAACTCCTCATCACCCAGCGGGCGGCGATGATCGAGGAGAACCGCGCCGGACGCCTTGACGACGACGTTCTGCAGAAGGTCCTGCGCGAACTCGATCTGGAGGAAATGTCCGTAACGACAACCCTTACGAACCGGATGAGTTGAGTTCGCCGGTCAGCCGCCAGGTGCGTCGCCGGTCTTCGTCGGTGTGCAGGGCGGTCTGGGTGAGCAGCACGTCGGTCGCGCCGGCGTCGAAGTAGCGCTGCACCCCGGCGGCGACCGTCTCCTCGTCGCCGATCAGCACCAACTCAGCCGCGTTTTCGACGCCGCCCTCCTTCAGGATGCGCTGGTACGACGGGATCGAGCCGTAGAACCCGAGTTGCTGTGCCGCGATTTCGCGCACCGCGTCGACGTCGCTGGTCACCACGGCCGGGACAGCCGCGATCACCCGCTTGCCCGGGCCGATCCCGGGCACGATCAGGTTCGCGATAGCCCGCGGGCTGGCCAGGTACGGCAGCGTGCCGTCGGCCAGTTCCCCGGTGACGCGCAACGCCTGCGGGCCCATCGCGGCGACGAGCACCGACACCGGGGTGGCTGACGCCGGCTCCGGCAGGTGCGCCTCCACCGTCGAGCCGGTGAAGTCGACCTGTTCTCCGGCGAACAGCGCCCGCAAGACGGTCAGGTATTCGCGCAAATGCCGCACCGGCGGCGGATACGGCGTGCCGTAGACGGGTTCGAGGAAGTTCTTCGCGCCGAGGCCGATGCCGAGCGTGAACCGCCCGCCGGACGCCTCGCTCGCGGTGCGTGCGGCGGCCGCCAAGACAAGCGGGTGCCGCGGATAGATCGGCACGACGGAGGTGCCGATCTCGACTCGCGACGTCACCTGGCCCGCCAGCGCGGCCACCGCCAGCGCGTCGGGACCCCAGGGCAATTGGGCGAACCAGATCGACGCCGCGCCTGCCTCCTCCGCCTCCCGCGCCTGGTCCAGCACTTCGGTCACGGTGATGTTTTCCCGCGGAAGGGCGGGCAAAGTCAGTCCGACGCTCATGCCTTCAAATTATTCAGGCGCACCACCGGTTTCTCACCAGTCGAAACAAGTGCGCGGCTTTGTGCCAGCCGGATTCTCAGCCGACGAGAGCCCCTGTCCGTCGACCGGGCCGACCCGCACCCTGGACGCCCGACGATTCCAGGAGGACCGATGTCACTGACCGACGTCATCGACGGCACCCGCCAGGCCGTGCAGACGGACCGGCACAACGCGGCGGTGTCGTTCAGCGTCGACCACGCGCTGGCCGCGAACACCGCGACCGTGGTGGACGTCCGGGTGCGCGACCACGCGTTCACCGTCGACGAACCGCCCGCGCTCGGCGGCACCGACCAGGCGGCGAACCCGGTCGAGTACGCGCTGGCCGCGCTCGGGTCCTGCCAGGTGATCACGTACCAGTTCTGGGCCGCGCGCCTCGGCATTCCGCTCGACGCGGTGCGCGTCAAAGTGGACGGCGACCTGGACCTGCACGGCTTCTTCGGCTTTGACGAATCGACTCGTCCCGGCTTCAGCGACGTGAGGGTGTCCGTGGAACTCGACGGTCCGGCCGGACCCGAGACCTACGAACAACTCCGTCGCGCGGTGGACGAGCACTGCCCGGTGCTCGACCTGTTCCGCAACCAAACCCCAGTCACCACAACGGTTCGCTAAGCACAACGGCCAGGCCGGTACGAAACCAGCCTGGCCGCTCCAACCGAAAAGATCAGGCGAACTCGTGCCGCACGATCGTCTGCTCCCGCCCGGGGCCGACGCCGATCGCCGAGACCCGCGCGCCCGACAGTTCCTCGATCCGCTCGACGTAAGCCCGCGCGTTGGCGGGCAGCTCGTCGTACGTGCGGCAGTTCGAGATGTCCTCGAACCAGCCCGGCAGCTCTTCGTAGATCGGGACCGCGTGGTGCACGTCGGTCTGGGTCATCGGCATGTCCGAGGTGCGGAAGCCGTCCACCTCGTAGCCGACGCACACCGGGACCTTCTCCAGGCCGGACAGCACGTCCAGCTTGGTCAGGAAGTAGTCGGTGATGCCGTTGACCCGCACCGCGTAGCGGGCGATCACCGCGTCGAACCAGCCGGTGCGCCGGGAGCGGCCGGTGGTGACGCCGAACTCGCCGCCCTGCTTGCGCAGGTACTCGCCGGACTCGTCGTCCAGTTCGGTCGGGAACGGGCCGGAGCCGACGCGCGTCGTGTACGCCTTCAGGATGCCCAGCACGGTCGTGATGCGGCCCGGGCCGATGCCCGAGCCCGCGCTCGCGCCGCCGGACGTCGGGTTCGACGACGTGACGAACGGGTACGTGCCGTGGTCCACGTCGAGCAGCGTGCCCTGCGAGCCCTCCAGCAGCACCGTCTCGCCGCGCTCCAGGGCCTGGTTCAGCTGCAGCCGCGTGTCGGCGATGCGGTGCGCGAACTTCTCGCCCGCCGCGAGGACCTCGTCGGCGACCTGGTCGGCGTCGAGCGCCTTGCGGTTGTAGACCTTGACCAGCACCTGATTCTTGAACTCGAGTGCCGCCTCGACCTTCTGGCGGAAGATCTTCTCGTCGAGCAGGTCCTGCACGCGGACGCCGACGCGGGCGATCTTGTCCTGGTAGCACGGCCCGATGCCGCGGCCGGTGGTGCCGATCTTGCGGCTGCCGAGGTAGCGCTCGGTGACTTTGTCGATCGCCACGTGGTACGGCATGATCAAGTGCGCGTCGGCCGAGATCAGCAGCTTGCTGGTGTCGACGTCGCGCTCCTCGAGACCCGCCAGCTCGTCCAGCAGGACGCCGGGGTCGATGACCACGCCGTTGCCGATGACGTTCGTCACGCCCGGCGTCAGGATCCCCGACGGGATGAGGTGCAGCGCGAAGTTCTCGCCGTTCGGCAGCACGACCGTGTGGCCCGCGTTGTTGCCGCCCTGGTAGCGGACGACCCACTGGACGCGGTCGCCGAGCAGGTCGGTGGCCTTGCCCTTGCCCTCGTCCCCCCACTGGGCACCGATCAGCACGATGGCCGGCATGTGACACTCCAGGTGTTCGGCAATAGGAATAGTGACCCCGGACGGGGACACGGGTGGCGCTGGTAAATGCCGGTGCATGACTTTAACGGAGGACGCCGGAGTGCGCGGAATAGTGGTGGCCTGCGGCGCCGCGGCGGATCTCCCCGCGCGGCTCGGCGACGTCCCGCTGGTGCACGCCGGGCGCCGTCCCGGCAAGGCGGAAATCGACCCCTTGCTGGGGGAACACGACCGGCTGGTCGTGCTGGGCTCCGACGCCGACCTCGCCGCCGTGGTGGTGCGTCTCATGCGCCGCGAAGTCCTCCCGGGCGTGTCCGTCGGTTTCGTGGCCACGGAGTCCGGCTCTCGCGTCGCCGCGCACTGGCGGCTGCCCGCGGACCCGGACGAGGCGTTCGCGCTCGCCTGGAAGGGTGAGGACACCGAAACCTCCCTCGTGCGCGACGACACCGGCGGCGTGCTCCTCGGGCACGCGACCTTGCGCGATGTCAAGGGCCAGGCGTATTGCGACGAACAGGTGGCTTTCGACGGTTCGGTTTCCGGCATCGAGGTCGCACCGGACGACTCTGGGGTGACCGCCCGAATCACCCGCGGCAAGCTCGTCAAACGGTCCTCGACGTTCCGCGGCCGCGCCTTCCAGCTCGGCTGCCTGCCGACGTCTTCGCTGGTCATCGACGGTGTACCGCAGGAGCGCGAGGTCACTCGGCGGACCTGGTACCGGCACACAGTCGATCTTCGGGCAGTCCGCGGCTGACCCGCCCGCGCCGGACAGGGTTCAAGCGAACTGGGACGCTCGGTGACTTTCCGTTTACAGAAGGTCGGTTAGCCGTCACCTGACGGTGTTGCGCACGCCACTTTCGTGGTCAAAGGTGAATCAGTCCCGCATCTGACCAGGAAGGCAGCAATATGCCGACCACACGTACAGTTCGCAACTCCTTGACCGTCCTGGCCGGCGTCGCACTGCTCGGCTCGGTCACGGTCGGCGTCGCCGACGCCACCCCGCCGGGCATCCCGTCGGCGGACACCGCGAAGAGCCAGCTCGCCGACCTCACGGTGAAACCGGACGGCTCGCAGGACGGCTACAGCCGCGACAAGTTCCCGCACTGGATCGACCAGGGCAACAGCTGCAACACGCGCGAGATGGTGCTCAAGCGCGACGGCACGAACGTCCAGGTCGGCTCCGACTGCTATCCGACGTCCGGGAAATGGACCTCGCCGTACGACGGGGCGACCTGGAGCTCTCCGTCCGATGTGGACATCGACCACGTGGTGCCGCTCGCCGACGCGTGGCGCACCGGAGCCTCGTCCTGGACCCAGGATCAGCGCCAGGCCTACGCCAACGACCTGTCCGACCCGCAGCTGATCGCGGTGACCGACAACGTGAACCAGGAAAAGGGCGACAAGTCGCCGGACCAGTGGAAGCCGCCGTCCACCGGCTACTGGTGCACCTACGCCAAGATGTGGGTGACGGTCAAGTACAAGTTCAAGCTCACCGTGAATTCGGCGGAGAAGTCTGCGCTGACGGACATGCTGGGCCGCTGCTGACTCGATCGGCCCTACCGCGGGCACCGCTGCCGTCCTATGGTCCGAACCTATGCGGAAGATCACGGCGGCGGTGCTGGCGGTGTTCCTGGTGCTCTGCGGAGCAGCCCCGGCGACGGCGGCGACCGGACGCAGAGTCGTTGTGTACTACCAAACAACGCACCAAAACGGGTCGTACATCTCCCCGCTGGGACTCACCGACCACGACGCTGGCGTCACTGACGTGATCGTCGGAGCCGTGCACCTCAACGACGGCGGAACCATGACGCTCAACGACGATCCGCCGTCGGACGCCAAGTTCACGCAGATGTGGGCTGATCTCGCCACGATGCAAAGCAAAGGCGTGCACGCACTCGCCTTCGTCGGCGGCGCGGCGAAGGGCAGCTTCCAGCGTCTCGAACAGGACTTCGACACCTACTATCCGTTGCTGCGCAACCTGATCCGCGACCATTCGCTGTCCGGCATCGATCTCGACGTCGAAGAACAGATGTCGAACGACGCGCTGAACCGGGTGATCGACGCGCTGCGGGGCGACTTCGGCCCGGACTTCCTGATCACCCTCGCGCCGGTCGCGACCGAACTCAGCGGCGGAGGCGGTCTTTCCGGTCTCGACTACGATCGGCTCTACCGCGAGCGCGGCGACCAGATCTCCTGGTTCAACACCCAGTTCTACTGCGGCTGGGGTTCGCTGGCGGACACCTCGGGCTACGACCAGATCATCAGTCACGGCGTCGTCCCGGCGAGCAAGGTGGTCGCCGGAACGGTCACGAATCCCGCCAACTGCAACGGTTACGTCGACATGCCGACGCTGAAGAACACCGTCGGCAGCCTCGTCCAGAAGTACTCGGACTTCGGCGGCATCGACGGCTGGGAGTACTTCAATTCGCTGCCCGGCGACACGGCCGCACCGTGGGAATGGGCGCAGCAGATCGCACCGGCGGTCAAGGGTTAGCCAGCCGCAGGATTTCCCGTGCCAACGCGTCGTTCTGCCGGAACGAGATCGCGTTCGTGCGCGGCCGAGTGAAGGCTCCCGCTGAACGGACGCTCGTGTGCGGACCCACCGCGAACCGTCGCGGATGCACCCCTCCGTCCACAGTGATCAGTCGGAAGTCGCTGAGCGTCGTGGCGATCCGTCCGGACGGCAAGGTCGCACCGTCGACATCCGGCACGGTTTCCTCGACCAGCGCGCCAGAGTCCCGAAGGTTGCGCAACAGCGGGTCGGACACTCGCGGCACGCTCGCGTCCGGCAGACGCGCCTCGATCAACGTGCGTGCGGTGACAGTGTCCGGATGACTGACGCTCGACGCGACGAACGTCCCGGTCGTCTCGTCGGCGGCGATCGAGATGTCCGCACCGAGGAACGACACGACTCCAGCGTCTTCGAGGGCGAGCAGCTCTTCGAGCCGACGCGGCGGCGGACCGCTTGCGTAGTAAGAGAAGAAGCCGTGGAACCAGCCGTCCATATCGGACACTTGAGACGCGGCGGTCAGCCGTCCAGTCGCGAGCAGCGTGGGCAATTGACTGACGACTGACAGCAGGGCCAGGAACGCGCCGAGGTCCGCACTGTGGTGCACGTCGGCCCGGCGCGCGAGGTCGGACTCGATGTATTTCCGCACCGCTTTCCCGAATTCTTCACCGGAATCGAACCGGCGGCCCGCGAACGGGCGGTCCAGCCGCTCCAGGTCGAGCCGATCTTCCAGCGCGGGCACCGCGTCCGCGATCAGCGCGTCCATTTTGGACGACAACCACGGCAGGTCGGCGAATTTGTCCGCGAACACCGCGAAATCCGTGCGCACGCGATCCGGATGTCCGGTGAACAGCTCGGTGTAATACGCCCAGGCGAGTTCTTTCGCGATGAGCGGCCACACGTCCGCGCGGAAGTCGAGCGGACCGGTCAGGCCGTCGATGGCTCGCTTGTCGAAGAACCTGGGCAGCTGCAACGGTTTCCCGCGCAACCGGTAGCCGGTCTTCGCGTGATACGGCACCCCGCGCCGGGAGCCGACGTGCAACACCGGTTCGGCACCGCTCGGGTGGTAGCGCAGGCCGCCGCACGGCAGCTCCTCGAACCGGCCACCGCGCCCCTCCGTGAGCAACAGCATCAGATCCACGAACGCGAGGCCAAAACCGCGTACTAGCACCGGTTCTCCGGCAGGCACCGCGGAGTAGTCGACGTCCGCGGTGTAGCCAGCGGGGTAGTAGGACAGTTCGTGCTGCTCGGCGAATGCCTCCAGCTTGCGTTCGCGAGAGTCGGGCACCGCGTCGAGGTGGCCGACAGTCAGCACCACAGCGTCGGCGGACACGGTCGTGCCGTCGGAAAGCCGCACGGTCTCGTCGTCGTCAATGCTCTCCGCCGTGGCGAGATGCTCGACCACCGTGATGCCGGGCGGCAATTCGGCCACCACCTTGCGGTAGAACCACTCCAGGTACCGGCTCTGCAGCCGCCGGGTCGGAAAATCCGTGGAGGCGAGGGATTCGAACTCGGCGCGGACGTCGTCCGGCACCGGATAGTCGAGGGTCCCCGCGCGCACCTGCCGCACCCACTCGATCAGCGACGGGCCCGGCCGCACCGGCCCGTCGATCCGGACGGTGTCGTCGGTGAACACGGTGACGTCCTCGGGCATCGAGTTCATCCGCAGCAGCGGCGACTGCTCGTACCGCCACACCCGGCCGGGGCCGGGCGGGAACGGGTCGATGAGGTGGACTTCGATCCGCCGATCGCCGAGCAGGCCGGAGGCGCTCGCGGACAGCCGTTCGAGGACGCCGACCCCGCGAGGTCCGGCGCCCACGATGGCGAGCGTGAACGTCGGGAGAGCCGTCACTCGGGCGAAGCTACGCGGCTGGGGGCCTCCGCGGCGGCCGTTCCACACTGCGGACGGACCACCCGAAAGGATGTGTCACAAACCACAAAGATCGAAGCGTCCCCGGCGGAGAGTGCGGAGCGCTATCGTCTGGACACGTGGCGAACTGACCGTGACCTGTCGGATACCGGCGAAAGAACCTAGAGAATCACCAACAGTCACGAGACACTGAGCTTGACAACTCACTTCGTGTGACCGGCCCGTGACCAGGAGGATCTAGGGTCACCCGTTGGTCACTAGTGCGGCACAGTCCGCACACAGCAGCGGGGAGAACACGCATGACGACAGCACCACACCGGGTCACGTTCCGCGAGGTGTTCGGAGTCGCCGAGTTCCGCGCGATGTGGTTCGGCGAACTGCTGTCGATCGCCGGTGACCAGCTGGCCAGGGTCGCGTTGTCCGTCCTCGTCTACGCCAACACCGGTTCGGCGACGCTGACCGGCCTCACCTACGCGCTCACGTTCTTCCCGTCGCTGCTCGGCGGCATCTTCCTCACCGGATTCGCCGACCGCTTCCCGCGCCGGGCGGTCATGGTCACCGTCGACCTCACGCGCGCGGTGCTGATTCTGTGCGTAGCCATTCCCGGACTGCCGTTCTGGGCACTATGCGTGCTCGTCGGCTGTGTTTCGCTGCTGAATCCGCCGTTCAAGGCGTCTCAGCTGGCGTTGCTCCCGCAGGTGCTCGAAGGCGACCGGTTCGTGGTCGGCATGGGCATCCGGAGCATGACCGTCCAATCCGCGCAACTGCTCGGTTTCGCCGGCGGCGGCGCGCTGCTGCTCGCGATGGACGCCCGCCTCGCCCTGGTGCTCGACGCGGGCACCTTCGTGCTCTCCGCGCTCTTCCTCCGCTTCGGACTGAAGGCCCGCCCGGCCGCGGCCAGCGGCGAAAAGCGCAAGCCGTTCTTCTCCTCGCTGAGCGCGGGCGGCCGCGTCGCCTTCGCGACCACGGCGTTGCGTTCCTTGATGGTCTTCACCTGGCTCGCCGGGCTGATGCCGGTGTACGAGGGCATCGCCGCGCCGTACGTCGCTTCGTCGGGCGGCGGGTCCGAGATGATCGGTTTCCTGCTTGCCGCCGACCCGGTGGGCAGCGTGATCTTCACGTTCATCTACACGCGCTGGGTGCCCGCGGCGATCCGGCCGAAGCTGATCGGCCCGATGACCGCGCTCGCCGCGATCCCGCTGCTGCTCTGCTTCCTGCAGCCGGGTCCGATCGTGTCGGTGGTCCTGTTCGTGATCTCCGGCGGCTTCGGCACGATCGCGCTGCTGCAGGCGACGGCGTCGCTGACGGTCGCGGTCCCGGACGAGAGCCGGGCGCAGACGATGGGGCTGTCGAACACCGGATTGACCACGACGATGGGCGTCACTCCGCTGATCGGCGGGGTCATCGCGGACCACGTGAGCGCCCAGACGACGGTCGGGATCTTCGGATTGGCCGGCCTGCTGATCACGATTCCGCTCGCCATCGCGTGGCAGCGCACCTTTTCCAGGCAGGCCGAAGACGGGTCAGCGAAGGAAGCCACACGCGCCGAACATGCCTGAATACCCCGACATGCCCCGCGCGTGAGGCTCTGACCTGCGCGACCTTGCGGTGCTGCTACGCGGTCACTGTTCCTTGCTGCGCATCGCTGGTCACCCTTCATCCGGCGTGTTCGGGAAAAATGTACACACCTAAGGCCCTTGTGGACAGGCGGCAAACGGTCTGAAACTGTGAGTAAGGCGAGTGTCACTGGAGATCCGCGCAAGACCCGGGGGGAAGAATGGTCACATTGGGGGAATTTTCTGGTCTGGGGCTGCGCGATGCGGTTTCCCGGTGGTCGCTCTGGTCCCGGCCGCGGCAGTGGGTCGCGGTCACGCTGACGAGCATGGCCGTCACGGTGGTGCTCACCGTGGTCAGCGCGCTGGTGTTCCCGGTCAGCCTGAGCCAGATCGGCATCCTCGGCATGCTCGCCGGACTCGCGATCGCGCAGACCGAGGTCACGCGCCAGATCGAGCGGCAGCGCCGGATGCTGAGCCAGGGCCCGCACATCACGGTGACCTCGGTGTGGCTGCTCCCGGC
Organism: Amycolatopsis sp. VC5-11; assembly: GCF_037034185.1. NCBI lineage: Bacteria > Bacillati > Actinomycetota > Actinomycetes > Pseudonocardiales > Pseudonocardiaceae > Amycolatopsis > Amycolatopsis sp. VC5-11. The sequence continues at coordinate 536,703 of NZ_JBAGKF010000001.1, forward strand.
GGCTCTGCTGGTGCCGCCGCAGCTGGTGGCCGCGCTGGGCGTGATCATCTACGTCTACCTGGCGTTCCGCAGCTGGAACGGCACGCGCCCCGGTGAGGCGCACCGCGTCGCGGCCAACGCGACCACGATGATCCTGTCCGGCTTCGGCGCCGCACTGGCCGGACACCTCGCGGACGGCCACAGCGTCACCACCGTGGTGGCGGGCGCGCTCGGATACTTCCTGGTCAACACCGCGCTGACCGGCCTTGGCCTGTTCCTGACCGACCCCGCGAAGGCGACGGCCGAATCGTGCCTCGGCACGATGGACGACAACCTGCTGGAACTGGCGACCCTGTGCGTCGGCGGGCTGCTCGTGATGGTGCTGAGCCACGAACCGCTGCTGTCGGTGCTGGTGATCCTGCCGCTGTACGTGCTGCAGCGCTCGATGCTGATCAAGCGGCTCGAGGAGCTCGCGACCACGGACCAGAAGACCCAGCTGCTCAACGCCACCACCTGGCAGGACGGCGCGCAGCGCGAGATTTCCCGTGCCGAGCGCGAGAACGGCAGCTTCGGCGCGCTGATGATCGACCTCGACCACTTCAAGCGGATCAACGACACGTTCGGCCACCTCGCGGGCGATGACGTGCTCAAAGCCGTTGCCGCCGTGGTGAAACAGGAGACGCGGGCACACGACCTCGTCGGCCGGTTCGGCGGCGAGGAGTTCGTGGCGCTGCTGCCGTCGACGTCGAAGGAAGACGCGATCGTGACGGCGGAACGGATCCGGCAGCGGATCAGCGAACTGGTGATCCCGACGCAGACGAACGAAGGCGAGTCGGTCTCGATCGAGAACCGGACCGCGTCGATCGGGGTAGCCGCGTTCCCGCTGGACGGGACGAGCATCGAGGAAGTGATGGCCGCGGCGGATGCGGCGGTGTATGCCGCGAAGAACAGCGGCCGCAACCGGGTCGTCGGCTCGGTAACCCCGACCCGGGAACTCGCGGCAGTCGCCTGACGACCTCGGACCCGGCCGGCACCCTCCCCCGGCCGGCCGGGTCCATCCTTCGTCAGCTCCGGAATTTCCGATAGGGAAACTGTGCCGCTCACCGAGATCCGCCCGGCCCGCGACGACGAACTCGCCGCCGTCGCCGCGTTGCGCTGGCGGTGGGTCGCCGACCAGAGCGGTCCGCTGCCCCGGGATCAGGACGATTTCGTCCACGAGTTCGCCGCCTGGGCCCGTGCGCACGCCGAAACGCATCGCTGTCTGGTCGCGGTGCGGGACGAGCACGTGCTCGGCATGGCGTTCCTCGCGCTGACCCCCAGAGTGCCGACACCCCAAGACTTTTCGCGGATCTGCGGCGACGTGCAATGCGTCTACGTCGTGCCGGAAGCACGCGACAGCGGCGTCGGCGGGCTCCTGATCGAGGCGACACTGCGACTGGCCGCGGAATTCGGACTGGAGCGGGTGACCGTGCATTCCTCGGATCGCGCGATCGCGGCCTACCTGCGGCACGGGTTTTCGGTGTCGAAGAACCTGCTGCAAGCCGAACTGCGGATCGCCGTCGACGTTCCGGCTAACCGAGCATATTCCTAGGCCCCTCCGCCTTTTGCCGCTGCGCGATCTCCCTGAACTCCTGCGCGGTGCGCTGCACGAACGCCGCCGACGCGCGGGAGTCCAGGGAGATTTCGCGGACCCGGTCCGCGACCTCGCAGTACGTCTCGGTCCCCTCGTCGAGGAGGAAGGCACCCGCGTGCTGGTGCTCGAAGTAGACGATCGGGTCGCCGACCTCCACGTGGTACACGCAAAACCGGCCGGCCAGACCCGGATGCCCGCCGATGCCCGCGGGCACGACGCGGACCGACAGCTTCGCCGACGTCGCCATGAGATCGGCGAGGAAACGCAGCTGCCGGGCCATCGTCGCGGGTCCGCCGACCGGATTGCGCAATGCTGCCTCGCCCAGCAACACCTCACACCGGATCGCGCCGGGACCGACCACGAGCGGACGGCGCATCATCCGGATCTCCGCCTGGCGTTCCGCGTCCTGCACCGGCAGTCCGTCGGCGAGGAACAGCGCCCGCGCGTAATCCGGGATCTGCAGCAGTCCCGGCACGAGCATCGGCTGCCATTCGACGACCGACGTCGCGGCGCGTTCGCAGGCGAGCAGCCCGCCGAGGTGGTCCGGGTCGGACTGCTTGCCGCGGGCGACCCAGCCCGGTTCGGCGGTGCCGCGCGCCAGTTGCAGGATCCGTTGTTTCTCCGCACCCACGACGCCGAGCGCGCCGAGGATGCCCGCGACGTCCTCGAGCGCGGGAACCCGTTGTCCCAGCTCCCAGTTCGACACCAACGCGGGGTTGGTGCCGACTCGCCGGGCGAGTTCGCGCAGTCCGAAACGGGCGTCGATCCGGGCCTCGCGCAGCGCGGTGCCGAGGGTGCGGATCCGGGGGGGTGAGCATGGCCGTGCCTCGCATGGCCGCCTTTGTAGGTGTCACCAAATGCGAACACCTCTAGCTGTCACCCGAAGGTGGGCAGCCGGCCCGGTCGCGCCCGGGTTTTCGCCGGGGCGCGACCGGCGCGGGGTCACTTCAGGCCGGTCACTTCAGGCCGGTCGCCTCGGCCGCGGCCGGGTCGGAGTCGGCGAGGAAGGTCTTGCAGCGCTCGTACTCCTCGGACTCGCCGATCCGGCCCGCCGCGGTGCCGAGCACCGCGAGCGCGCGCAGGAAACCCTGGTTCGGCCGGTGCGCCCACGGCACCGGGCCGAAGCCCTTCCAGCCGGCGCGGCGGAGCTGGTCGAGGCCGCGGTGATAGCCGGTGCGGGCGTAGGCGTAGGCGGCGACGGTCTCGCCGTCGGCGAGCGCGCGTTCGGCGAGCGTGGCCCAGGCCTCGCTGTAGTCGGGGTGCTCGGCGGCCACGGAGGACGGGTCCGTCCCGGAGTCGAGCGCGGCCTGCGCTTCGGTGTGCTCGGGCAGCAGCGTGGGCTCGGGGCCCAGCAGGTTGTGCGTCATGCCGCCATTGTGCCCACGATGCTCCCGGCTCAGAGGAACAGGCTGGTCAGCACGCCTCCGCCGGCCAGAACGAGTGCTGCGATCAGCACGGCGGCGACAGCTCGTTTCGGCATCATGGGCCGACACCCTGCCGTGCCGGGCGGCGCGAGGGCAAATCCGCCACCCGTAGGGGTGAACCCCGGTTTTTGCCCCTTCTCCCGCCGCGTCCCCTTGCGGCAGGGAATGATGGCGCCTATGACGAAGGCGGTTGAAGACGTCGCCGGCCCCGCGGTCCCGCGCGGACCAGTGGGCAAGACCAGGCTTTTCTTCGCGACGCACTGGCACCGCGGCGCACCCGGAGCACCGACGCCGGCGTGGGTGCTGCGGTTCTGTTACGGCATGTGGCTGACCGCGTTCGCGTTCAAGCTCGTCGGGTCGTCGTGGGACATGTCGTGGCACTTCAAGTGGCTGCGCGACGACCTCGCCCCGCCGCACCTGATCAACACCGTCGGCACGGTGATCATCGTCGTGCTGGTGGCGATCCACAGCTACACCGGCCTCGGCTGCGACCGGCGCTCGCTGCGGCTCATGCAGGCCGGGCTGATCGTGTTCCTGGTCGCCGCGCCGCTCGACGTGATCAACCACCGCGTGAACGGCCTCGACCTGACCGCGTGGAGCCCGTCGCACATGATGCTGTACCTCGGCACCGGCATCATGCAGGCAGGCGTGCTGCTCGGCTGGCTGCGGCTGGCCCCGCCGGGCCGCTTCCGCACCGGGGTGCTGCTCGCGCTGTGGGCGTTCTTCCTGGAGAACACCTTCTTCCCGAACGGGCAGCAGGAGTACGGCATCCTCGGCCTGCGTGCCTGGGAACGCGGCACGCCCGAGGCGGAGCCGACGCTGCTTTCCTTCGCCGCCAACCAGATCGGCCACCCGGTCGACCGGGCCGCGGTGGTGCACTTCACGATGCCGATCCCGGAGTGGGTGTACCCGCTGTGGGGCATCGGGGTTTCGGCGCTGATCCTGGTGCTCGCTCGCAAGACTGTCGGAAAGCGCTGGGCCGGGCTGACCGTGGCCGGCGCGTACGTCGCGTACCGGTGCGTGATGTGGCCGCTGCTGCTGGCGCTGGGCTTCCCGGTGTCGACGGTGCCGTTCTATCTGCTGGCCGTCGGGCTCGCGGTGGACCTGGCCTTCCTCCTGCCGCGACCAGCGGTGGCGGGCGCGGTTTTGGTGACTGCGCTCGGGTATGGCGCGTTCTGGGTGCAGTCGCAGATGCGGCCTTGGCTGCTCGGGGAGCAGCAGACGGAATCCGCGCCGCCGGTGGCGTATTGGACGGCGCTGGTCGCGGTGGTGGCGGTGTTCGCGTTGTGGGCTGGGGCCGGTCCGGCGAAGGAGTGGTGGGCTTCGCGGCGCGCGGTCGCGGCGTAACGCGGGGCTCCGTGGCACTCAGCGCGCATGCCCGCAGGCAGGTCCAGCGGCAAGCCACGCACCTGATCGCGGAGCGGTTCCGGGATCCCTTGCGGCGCAACGCGTTGACCGGGTTGCTGGAGCGGACCGCCGAAGGCTGGCACCTCGCGGTGCGCACCGGAGATCCGGGGACCGCCGACGCCTTCCTGATCGGCCGCGCCGGGGTGTTTGCAGTTGTTGTCACCGATCCGCCGCCGGACGAAGCGACGATGCGAGAGGTGGCGCGGGACGCGGAAGAGCGGTTCGCCGGGCTGCCCGGTCCAGGCGGACAGCGCATCGCCCGGAGCGCGGTGACCCTGGTCGCGATCGTCGGCGCACAGTCTCCTCGGGGACCGCGCAACGCCGGGCCGTTCTGGGTGTTGCCCGCGGCCAAACTGGACCAGCTTTTCCGGCGTGACACGGTGCATCTGACCGTTCGGCAAGCCGCCAAAATCGCCGACGGGCTCGCCGCGCGGCTGCGTGGCTACGAGTGGCTCACGGTCTCGGCGCCGGAGAAGGAAGCCGGGTCGTTCGAGCTGCTCTCGGCGGAGAGCGTCGCGGACGACCAGCTGATCGCGGCGGTGGAGCGGCCGTTCGAAACGTGGATGACGTTCCTGCATCCCGACCAGGCAGCGCTGGCGGCGCGGAACTACTCCGGCCCGGCACGGATCAGCGGTCCGGCCGGGACCGGGAAGACGGTGGTCGCGCTGCACCGGATGCGGCATGTCGGCCGCCGAAGCACCGGTCCGCTGCTGTTCACGACATTCGTGCGCACGCTGCCGCCGGTCAACGAGACGACGTTCCGGCGGCTCGCTCCGGAGCTGGCGGACCGGGCGCAGTTCATCAGCCTGCACGCGTGGGCACGGGAGTTCCTCAAGCGCCGCGGGATCGAGCTAAACACCCATTCGCGGCTGACCAAGGCCGCTTTCGGGCGCGCTTGGAAGGAGCACCGCGAACCCCTGGAGCGGCTGGGTCCGAACTACGACTACTGGGAGACCGAGGTCCAGCGCATCATCAAGGGCCAGGGCATCCGAACGCTGGAGAAGTACCAGTCCATTCACCGGGCCCGGCGTGGGCTTCGGCTCGATCGCGGGCAGCGCGAGAAGGTCTGGCAGCTGTACACGACGTACGAGGAGAATCTGGCCGCGAACGGGTTGCACGACTTCCACGACCTGCTGTCCCGGGCGAGCACCGAACTCGAACGGCAGCCGCTCGAAGAACCTTATGCGGCCGTGGTGGTCGACGAAGCGCAGGACATGACGCTGACCGGCCTCCGGCTGTTGCGCACGATCGCGGGCGACGGACCGAACCAGCTGCTGCTCGTCGGCGACGGACAGCAGCAGGTCTATCCCGGTGGCTGGCGGTTGTCCGACGCGGGGATCCCGATCCAGGGCCGCGGCGAGGTGCTCAAGGTCAACTACCGCAACCGCGCGAGCATTCTCGACTTCGCCCGGCGGATCAACGCGGTCGACGACCTGGACGGTGCGGCGGGAGTTGCGCTGCGGGACGCGGATTCGGTCAACGAGGGCGGCGTCGTGCAGTCGTGGACCGGCACGCTCGCCGAACTTCCGGATGCGTTGGCTGGGACGGTCCGTGCGCTGGAAATTCCGCTCGGCGAGACGACGCTGATCACCTTCAGCAATGCGGATGCCGATCAGTTCCGACGGTTCCTGGAGTCCGCTGGCGTGCCGACACGTGCGCTCGAACGCTACGTCGGAGCGGCGGAGGATCGGCTGCACGTCGGGACTGTGCACCGAGCGAAGGGGCTCGACTTCCGCGCGGTGCTGGTCGTCCAACTGCCGCGTCCTGCACCGGAAGACCCTGCTGAGCAAGAGGAACAGCGTGAGTTGCTCAGCAGACAACGGCTGGTCGCGGCTACCCGGGCGCGGGACTTTCTGCGGTGGGGCGTCGTCCAGTCCTAACTGGACAGAAGGCGCCGGTAATAGTCGGTGGCCGGTTTGATGCCGTGGTTTGGGTCGGCGTTGTACAGGCCGTCTGGACCTTTCGGGCCGAAGCTGTACGGCTGGTACAGCGTCGCGCAGGAGGGTTCGGTCTTCGCAAGTTGTTGCCAGCGTTGCCATTCCGCGTCGTAGCGGGCGAGGTGGTAGCGCATCGCGGCTTTGTCGTGTGCGCCGGCGTAACCGCGCAGCATTACTTCCCAGCCGTGGTGCACGACGCGGTGCCAGGATTGGCCGTAGCGCGCGGACACTCGCAGGTACGTCCGGTCGGCGTGATTGCGCAGTGGAAGCGTGCCGGACAGCGCGACGATTTCGTCGCACATCCGGGCCGCCTGGGCTTTTTCGGCGAGCACCGGTTCGACCCGGCCAGCGGCGACGATCGCGGCGTAATCGCTGGTCAGATCCTTGTCGGAGCCGCCGAGGAACTGGTCGCGGGTCCACATCAGCCTGCCCATCGGGTGTACCACGCTGTAGTGCCCGCGCAGTACGGCGGCCGCCGACAGCAACGCGAGCCGACGGAAGCGGCGGACTTGGTCGCCGTGCAGGCCGAGGCGCGTCGTCGCGTATTCGGTGAACGCGCCTTCCTCGCCGAGACCGGTGTCGCGGGTCCAGCGGGCGATCACCCAGGTGTTGAGGTCGCACCACAGTTCGTTCTGCAGATACGGTCCGCGCCAGCCGCCGCCTCGGGACCAGGTCCAGATTCCGGCGATGATCGGGTTGTCGGCCACCTCGGCGAGTCCGATCGGACCGGTGCGCGGCTGGGTGCGGAATTCTTCGAAACCGTTGACCACGCCGTCGATCACGTAATTCGGGAACGCGCCTTTGCCCTCGTACTCGCGTTGGCATTCCACTTCGATGATCTGCCGGTGCTTGCCGACGCCGATGGTGCGGTTGAACGGAATGGTCCGCCAGAAGTCCTTCGCGGTGTGCTTGATCGAGAAGACCAGGTTTTCGTGCGTTTCGACCTGGTCGGTGACCTGCCGGTAGAAGTCGGGGTCACTGGTCAGCTTGTCGCTGCCGGTCGACCAAGTGCGGTAGAAGACCCGCTTGCCAGCCCGTACGCACAACTCGTCGCGGAGGATGCCGAGCAGGGTCAGGTGGCTCGTGGCACCGTTGGTGATTGGGTTGTTTCCGGTGTGGAACGGCACGTTCTGCACGTACGTCTCGCCGGTGCGCACGACAATTCCGTCCAGACCGGGGAAACGCGCGCAGATCTCGCGCAGCATCAGCCGGTGGATCTGCTGAGTGAGCGGGCGGTCGAAACTGATTCGGCCTTGGCTGTCGAGGATTTGGTCGCCATACAGTTCGACCAGGCGTTTCGGCAGTACGATGATGTCGGTGAAGAAATACGCCGCGATGCCCGCCGCGTGCGCTCGCGCGATGTGTGCGTCGATCTTCTTCGCGGTGGCCTCGACCCAGGCGCGACCCGATGAGCCAGCGGGGAAAATGCGCTCGTCGAACGTCTCGAAGGTGATCGCGGTTTGCGGCGGGGTAAATTCGTTGATCACCTGACCGTCGTAGCCGTAGCTCTTCAATGTCGCGGGATCGTTGAAGCGACTGGAAAACAGCGGTTCGCCGGGATTGTTCTGAACCATGTCGAGCAGGAACGGCAGCCGTCGCCCCGGCTTCGGGTCAGCGAACGCGGTCCCCGCGGTGGCAGCGAGAGCCGCAAGGGCGACCCCGCCGCGCAACGCCGTCCGCCGACTGGTTTCCCACGCTGCACCCATTGCGGCCACCCCTCAATAGATCTGATGTATTCACCTGACCATAAGAACGGCATTCGACCACGTCAATCGGCCAACCGTCGTGTTCATGCTTGTGAACAGCTGTCTTGACCAGACAGAATGCTTGCCGGTCGTTCGCCGAGCTGGTACCCCTGAAAGGCCAAGACATCTGATGACCGCCGCCGCCGACGGGAGTGGATGCGTTCATGGACCAGGCAGGAATCAGCCGCCGCAGCGTGCTCGCCGCCGCGGGCTTGCTCGGACTCACCGCGACACCGGCGCGAGCCACCCCCGCCGCGACGCCTTGGTACCCGTCGGCCAAGTTCGGCATCTTCATCCATTGGGGCGCTTATTCAGCCGCGGCCTGGGGCGACGCCAGACACGCCGCCGAGTGGTACCTGTACGCCATGAACGTCACGGATCCCGCGCGTGGCACCGGAACTCGTGACCACCACCTGAAAACCTACGGCGCGGATTTTGCGTACGACCAGTTCATCCCACGCTTCACCGCCCGCCGCTACAACCCGCACTCCTGGGTACGCCTGTTCGAACAAGCCGGAGCCCGGTATTTCGTGCTGACTTCCAAGCACCACGACGGTTTCCAACTGTTCCGCAACACCGCGTCCGACCGCAATTCCGTCCGCATGGGCCCACGCCGCGACCTGGTCGGCGAACTCTTCTCGGCCGCCGCGCACACCCGACTCAAACGAGGCCTCTACTACTCGCTGGGCGAGTTCTACAACCCCGCGCTCGGCACCGCCCCCAGAAACCCTTACACCGGCGCGGAAATCCCCTACACCGGATACCGCCCAGTCACCGACTACGTGACCCAATACGAGCACGTACACCTGAAAACCCTGATCGACCACTACGATCCGGATATCCTGTGGGCAGACGGCCAGGGCTACCACGAATTCGGCGGCGGCCCGATCTTCCGGCCGAAGACGTGGGACTGGCGCAGCGACGAAATCCTGTCCTACTACTACCGCAACGCCGCCGATCGCCGTTGGCCGAAGAGCGTACTGGCGAACGACCGTTTCGAAGCTTCGCACGCGGATTTCGCGACCGTCGAGGGCGACAACAAGAAGTACGTCCTGCGCCCGGATCCGTGGGAAGCCTGCTTGAACATCGGAAAGTCGTGGGGTTACAACGAAAACGAGGACCCGGCGAAGATCAAATCCTCGGTACAGTTGCTCCGGCTGCTCGCCGAAGTGGTCAGCAAGAACGGAAACCTGCTGCTCAACATCGGCCCCCGCGAGGACGGCACGATCGCGGATTGGATGAGCTCGCGCCTGCTGGACATGGGCCACTGGCTGCGAATCAACGGCCGCGCGATCTACGGTTCCACGCCGTGGACCCGAGCCATGGACGGCGACCTCTGCTACACCCGGACGCACGGCGCGTTCAACCTGATCCCACTCCATTGGCCAGACGGCCGGCTCCTCGTGCCGGGGGATGTGCCGATCGGCCCCCGGTCGCGAATCCGCTTGCTGGGCGGGCATTCCCGGCCACTGCCGTGGACCCGCACGTCGGACGGGATCGTGATCGAGTTGCCCAGGCGCCGGATGGATGACTTCACGGAGGAGTTTCCGGCGGTGCTTTCGGTGACGGATTGGTAGGTGCGCCGTGCGACCCGCTCACCAGCCGCGTTCGCGCCACTCCGGAAGCTTCGGGCGCTCAGCCCCCAACGTGGAATCCCCGCCGTGTCCCGGATAGAACCACGTCTCGTCCGGCAACTCCCCGAAGATCTTCTCCTCCAAATCCTTCAGCAGCGACGCGAAGCGAGCCGGATCCTTCTCCGTGTTCCCAATCCCGCCTGGGAACAGCGAATCGCCGGTAAAGAGGTGCGGAGTCCCCTCCGGATCACGGTAAACAAGCGCGATACTCCCCGGCGAGTGACCGACCAGATGCCGCGCCGTCAACTCGACCTCGCCAACGCGGATGGTGTCGCCGTCGTCCACCGGGACGTCGATGCGGGCCTTGATCCCATCGATGTCGTCGCGCCCGGCATAGGTACGGGCACCGGTTGCCTCGGCGACCTCCGGCAGTGCGATCCAGTGGTCCCAGTGCTGGTGCGTCGTCACGATGGACGCGAGACCGCCGTCGCCGGCCAGGGCGAGCAGTGTCTGCGGGTCGGCGGCCGCGTCGATCAGCAGTTGTTCGCCGGTGGCTCGGCAGCGCAGCAGGTACGCGTTGTTGTCGATCGTGCCGACTGAGACTTTCGAGATGGTCAGACCGCTGGTCTCCCGCACGTCGGCGGGGCCGCCAGTGGTCACCACTCCGGTGTAGGTCATGGAGCTCCTCTCTCGTCACAGTCCAGCCAACCGACGCGACGGTCAGCCGTCAACCAGGGCGGCCGGTTCCGCGGTCTGCTCGGCAGGGGTTCGGCGGCGCGCCACCCCGACCACGCCGACGACGGTCAACCCGATCAGAACGACATAGAAGACCGCGAGCGCGACCCAGCTCCCGCCGCCGAGGGTGAGGGCGAGTTGCCCGATCAACGGGGTCGTCCCGCCGATCAGCGTCGCCGACAGCTGGTAGGCCACGGAGATCCCGGTGTACCTGATCCGCACCGGGAACGCTTCGGCGAGGAACCCGGCGAGCACCGCGTAGTAGCCGGCGGTCGGGATCATCACCGCGACGAGGACCAGCAGGATCCCGACTGGATTCCCCTTGGAGACAACGAAAAACGCGGGGAAGGCGAGAACGATCGCGGCGCCGAGGTTGAGCACCATGAACCGCGCGGTGCCGATCCGTTCGGCGATGCGGGCCGCGAACGGCTGCCATCCGAACTGGGCGACGACCGGGCCGAGAAGGATCAGCAGCATCACTTGCCGGTCCACGCCGAGCTGACCGGTCGTGTAGGACAGCATGAATGTCGAGGTGAAGTACGCGCCGCCGATGCCAAGCGCGCAGGCGAGAACGCCCATGACCAGCTTCGCCCAGTGGTGCCGCAGCAGTTCCGCGATTGGCACCTTCACGATCTGCTGATCGCTGGCCGCCGCCTCGAACTCCGGGGATTCCTCGACCTTCAACCGGATCAGCAGCCCGACCACCACCAGCACCGCGGAGGCCAGGAACGGAATCCGCCAGCCCCACGAGAGAAACGCGTCCTTGTCGATGAGGCCGACCACGATGAACGCGGTCGTCGCGAGGATGTTGCCGACTGGCGATCCCTGCTGCACCCACATCGCCGACCGCACGCCCCGGGCCCGTCCGGCGCTCTCCGACGCCATGAGGACGGCGCCGCCCCATTCGCCGCCGACCGCGAAACCCTGTGCGGCACGCAGCACCACCAGCAGGATCGGCGCGGCGACGCCCCATCGGTCCGCGCCGGGGAGCAGTCCGGTGAGGACGGTGGAAATCCCCATGATCATCAGGGTCACCACAAGCGTGTTCTTGCGCCCGAGGCGGTCGCCGATGTGCCCGAACACGATCCCGCCGAGCGGCCGCGACAGGAATCCCGCCCAGAAGGTCGCGAAGGAGGCCAGCAGCCCGACGGCGGGGCCTGCCTGCGGGAAGAAGACAGTGGGCAGGACGAGGGCGGCGGCGGTGCCGAAGAGGTAGAAGTCGTACCACTCGATCGCGGTTCCGACGAAAGCGCCGAGCGCGGCCCGGCGTGCGGTGTCGCCAGTGACAGTCATGCGGGGAGTCCCTTTCGGACGACGGCTCCGAGCGAGCCGTCCGGTCAGCGTGAGCTATCCGCGGCCATGCTGTCCAATGCCACTTCCGCATCGGAGTATGTTGCTGAGACATGGTGGATCTGACGCTGTTCGCCTCGTTCGTCGCGGTGGTCCAGGAGGGCTCGATCTCCGCGGGAGCCCGCCGGTGCAACATCACTCAGCCCGCGATGACGCGGCAGATCCAGCGGCTCGAACACAGCCTCGGCGTGCGGTTGCTGGTGCGCGGCAAGGGCTCGCTGCGGACCACCCCGGCCGGTGCCCGGTTCTACGACCGGGCGACCGACCTGCTGACGCTCGCCGAGAACGTCGTCGGACGCACTCAGCAGGAAGCCGCCCAGACCCGCGAAATCCTGCACGTGATCGCGCCGCCCGCCACGATTTCGTCGGTCGTCGCGCCGTATCTCATCGCCCGCGGCACGTCCGCGCCGCTTCTCGACTGCGACGAGGCCGAGCCGTTCCGCGTGTTCGACACCGCCGCGGCGAGGGGTGCCGACCTTGGCGTGTCGACCGGCGTGCCCCGTCCGGGATGGCGTCGGCGCGCGATCTCCTCGGCGCTCATCTGGGCGCACGTCCCGCCGGGGCACGAACTCGCGCGGCTGCCGGAGATCGAGGTCGCGGACCTGGTCCGGCACCCGCTCGTCCTGCTCACGCCGAACAGCGCCGCGCGCCGTCTGCTCGACCAGGAAGTGGCCCGGGTCGGCTGCCGGCTCGCCGATCCGCTCGTCGTCCGGCAGCCCGCCATCGCGGCCGCGCTCGCCGTCGCGGGCCGGGGGATCGCGGTGCTGACCGACGATCCGGGACCGGACGTGGTCGCGATTCCGATCCGCGGCGAGGCGGAACCGCTGCGGGTGCCGCTCTACGCCGGATGGGACCCGGACAACCCGCGCGCCCACCTGGTCGAGGAGACCGCGATCGACCTGGGCGACTTCTTCGAAGCACGCACCCGGGCGCGCGTCCGGACCCATCGCGAGAATGTCTCAGACGCATAATTCAATGCGTAGATATCATTCGACTGCATGACTAATCGTGGCCACTCTGGGAGCAGCGTCCCCGACTGAGGAGTGGTCCATGAGCAAGACCGAGCAGACCGTCGAGATCCCGCATCTCGGCGGATCGACCGTCGGCTGCACCTTCGCGAAACCGTACGACCCCGCGCTGCCCACGCTGGTCCTGATCAATTCGTACACCACGTCGGCCGAGCTGTACCGGCCGCAATTCGATGACCCGTCCTTGACGTCGGCAGCGAATCTGCTCGCGCTGGAACCGTACGGACACGGCCGGACGCGAGCCGGGTACCGGCACTTCACCTACTGGGACAGCGCGATCGCGAACCTCCAGGTGCTGGACGCCCTCGGCATCCGCGAGGCCCACGTGCTCGGAACCTCGCAGGGCGGCTGGATCGCGGTACGGATGGCGCTGCTCGCCCCGGAGGTCGTGCGGGGAGTTCTGCTGCTGGGCACGTCGATGGACTTCGAAAGCCCGCGCAGCCGGGAATTGGGCTGCTGGGACGGGATCGCGTTCAACACCCCGGTCGTCGACCTCCTCGCGGCTCCGGCAGGCGAGGACTGGGTCGTACCGGACGAATTCGTCGACGGCGTGTTCGGCACGGCGATGGGCGGACTGTCCGAAGAGGACCGGAAGTTCTGGCTGGCCGCCTACCGCGCGAACTACTCCGGCGACGCGGGGCGGCACCGGCTGCGGATCAGCACGGTCAACCTGCGGGACCGGGACGGGCTGCACGGCAGGCTCGACGAGGTCCGCTGCCCGGTCCGCTGGCTGCACGGCACGGCGGACCAGGTCTATTCGGTGGCGAACGCCGAGGAAGAAATCCGGATGTTCACGGCTTCCCCGGACGCGCGGCTAGAGGTGGTCGAAGGCGGGCAGCATTTCCTGAGCGCTTCGAATCCGGTTGAGGTGAACGCGGCTGCGCTGGATCTCGTGCGCGGGAGTTGAGCCGCGGCTCGCACCCGGCAGCCCCCCGCTACCGGGCAAAAAAGCCGGGAGGCCGCCCCGACCAAGAAGATCGAGACGGCCTCCCCAAGCAACGTCAGCCCAGCTTCTTGCCAGCCGAACCAAGCGCCTGCGTAGCCTCGACCACCCGGGTCGCCATGCCCGCTTCGGCGGCCTTCAGGTAGCTGCGCGGGTCGTACACCTTCTTGTTGCCGACCTCGCCGTCGATCTTCAGCACGCCGTCGTAGTTCTTGAAGAAGTGGTCCGCGATCGGGCGGGTGAACGCGTACTGCGTGTCGGTGTCCACGTTCATCTTCACCACGCCGTAGGACACCGCCTCGCGGATTTCCTCCGGGAGCGAGCCCGAGCCGCCGTGGAAGACCAGTTCGAAGGGCTTCGAGCCGGCGTCGAGGCCGAGCTTCTTCGCCGCTGCTTCCTGGCCGCCCTTGAGGACGTCCGGGCGGAGCTTCACGTTGCCCGGCTTGTACACGCCGTGCACGTTGCCGAACGTCGCGGCCAGCAGGTAGCGGCCCTTTTCGCCGGCGCCCAGCGCGTCGATCGTCTTCAGGAAGTCGCCCTCGGCGGTGTACAGCTTCTCGTTGATCTCCGCCTCGACGCCGTCTTCCTCGCCGCCGACGACGCCGATCTCGACCTCGAGGATGATGTTCGCCGCCGCGGCCTTGGCAAGCAGTTCCTGCGCGATCTGCAGGTTCTCGTCCAGGTCGATGGCCGAACCGTCCCACATGTGGGACTGGAACAGCGGCAGGCCGCCCGCCCGGACGCGTTCGGCGGAGATCTCGATCAGCGGGCGGACGAAGCCGTCCAGCTTGTCCTTGGGGCAGTGGTCGGTGTGCAGCGCGACGTTGACGTCGTACTTCGCCGCCACCACCTGAGCGAACTCGGCCAGCGCGGTCGCGCCGACAACCATGTCCTTCACCTTCTGCCCGGACGCGAACTCCGCGCCGCCGGTGGAGAACTGGATGATCCCGTCGCTCTCCGCCTCGGCGAACCCGCGGATCGCGGCGTTCACGGTTTCCGACGAGGTCACGTTGATGGCCGGGAAGGCGAATTCGTCCTTCTTCGCCCGGTCGAGCATCTCCGCGTACACCTCGGGGGTGGCGATGGGCATCGGTTCCTCCTCGAGACGACTGGCTTCTACAGCGGCATCGTACGAGGTGGACCGGCCGGGGCGACCGGTCCTACCTCACACGAGACGAAACCGACTGGAGCGATTCAGAGCAGCTCCGCCGCGATTGCCCGGTAGGCAGGGAACGGATCGTCGTCCAGCGACTGCACGCTGACGTGCTCAGCCCCCGCGTCGAGGTGCGCCTGCAGGCCCTTGGCCAGCGCTTTTCCGTCGCCGTGGACGGCCAGCGCGTCGATCAGCCGGTCGCTGCCCTTCCCCGCGATGTCCTCCTCGGAGAAGCCGTGCTTGAGCAGGTTCGCGGTGTAGTTGGACAGGCCGAGATAGAACTGCACCGTCTTGCGGCCGGTCTCGCGCGCCCGCTCCGGATCGGTGTCGAAGACGACCTTCTGCTCGGGGGCGAGCACGGCTCCAGCACCGAGGAGCTCCCGCGCCGCCCGGGTGTGCTCCGGGGTGGTCAGGTACGGATGCGCGGCCGCGGTGCGGTCGCGGGCGAGTTCGAGCACCTTCGGGCCGAGTGCGGCCAGCGCGCGCGACTGCGTGGGCACCCCGGCCGCGTCGAGCGCGTCGAGGTAGTCGACCAGCGCCGCGTACGGCTTCTTGTACTCCTGCGTGTGCTCGCGGTGGCCCGCGCCGACGCCGAGCAGGAACCGTCCCGGGTGCTTGCCCTCGATGCGATGGAACGCCCGCGCGATGTCCTCGGGCGCGTCGGCCCAGATGTTGACGATCCCGGTGGCGATCTTGATCCCCTCGGTCGCGGCCAGCAGTTCGTCGACGATCGCCAGGTCGCCGCCGGGAGACCCGCCGAGCCAGATCGTGCCGTAGCCCAGTTTCTCCACCTCGGCGGCGAACGCGCTGTCCACCGCGGTCGACATCCGCCACACACCTAGCTTGCCCAGTTCGATAGCCATGTCCCGCCCAACGCGCGAGAACCCGGTTTTCCTCCCGTCCCGGCCGGATTAGGTTCGAAAGCATGACGAAGCTCGGCACCACGGAATTGGACATCCACGGCCTCAACCTCGGCTGCAACGTCTTCGGCAACACCGCGGACGAACCCACGTCATTCGCTGTTCTCGACGCGTACACCGCGGCCGGCGGCAACTTCCTCGACACCGCCAACATCTACGGCGGCGGGGGCGGTTCCGAAACGATCATCGGCAACTGGCTCGCCAAGCGCGGCCGCCGCGACGACATCGTCATCGCCACCAAGGTCGGCGGGGGAGACCAGCGGCCCGGCCTCTCCGCGAAGAACATCGCCGCGGCGGTCGACGAATCGTTGCAGCGCCTCCGAACCGACCACATCGACCTGTACTACGCGCACATCGACGACCTCGACACCCCGCAGGAAGAAACCCTCGGCGCGTTCGACCAGCTCGTCCGCGACGGCAAGGTCCGCTACATCGCGGCCTCCAACTACGAGCCGGACCGGCTCGCCTCCGCATTGTCCATTTCGGACCGGAACGGGCTCGCCCGATACGTTGCCCTGCAACCGCATTACAACCTGGTCGAGCGCGACTACGAACGAGAACTGGCCCCGCTCGTCGCCAAGGAGAACCTGGCGACGCTGCCGTATTTCGGACTAGCCAAGGGATTCCTCACCGGAAAGTACCGTTCGAAGGACGAACCGGGCGACTCGCCGCGTGCCCCGCGGGCGCTGGCCTACCTCGACGCCCGGGGCGAACGGGTGCTCGCCGCGCTGGACGAGGTGGCCGCCGCGCACCAGACCTCGGTCGCCAGCGTCTCGCTCGCGTGGCTCCGCCAGCAGCCGACCGTCGCCGCGCCGATCGCCAGCGCGCGGACCCCGGAGCAGCTCGTTGACCTGCTCGCTTCGGTCGAGCTGACCCTGACCGACGCCGAACTCACCGCTTTGGGCGAAGCGTCGAACTGATACTTACCGAACAGTAGCTTACTGCGGGTAGGTTGTTGTACGGTGCCCTCCGGACAGGCAAAACCGGCTCAGGAGGGCACCGTGGCTCAGAAGCAGGTCGACGGCAAGGTCGTGCTCATCACCGGAGCCGCTCGCGGGATCGGAGCCGGCCTGGCCGAGCGGCTCGCCGCGCGCGGAGCCAAGGTCGCGCTCGTCGGGCTCGAGGCCGACGAACAGGAAGCGGTCGCCAAGCGGATCGGACCGAACGCGAAGTCCTGGGAAGCCGACGTGACCAGCTGGGACGACCTCGAGCGCGTCACCGAGGGCGTGGTCGAGCACTTCGGCGGCATCGACATCGTCATCGCCAACGCGGGCATCGCGACCGCCGGATTCGTGCGCTCGGTGGACCGCACCGCGTTCGAGCGGGTGATCGAGGTCGACCTGCTCGGCGTGTGGCGCACGTTCCGCGTCACGATGCCGCACGTGATCGAACGCCGCGGCTACCTGCTCGGTATCTCCTCGCTCGCCGCGATCACGCACGCGCCGGGCATGGCGAACTACGCCGCCGCGAAGGCGGGCGTCGAGGCGTTCTGCAACAGCCTCCGCGCGGAGGTCGCGCACCTCGGCGTGAAGGTCGGCGTCGCGCACCCCACCTGGATCCGCACCAACCTGGTCGAAAGCGCCGACGCGCACCCGGTGTTCGGCAAGCTGCGCGCCGGGATGCCGGGCCTGCTCGGCAAGACGTACCCGCTGGACGTCGCGCTCGACGACCTGGAGGCCGGGATTCTGCGCCGCGCGCGGACGATCCACGTGCCACGCTGGGTCGGCGGCCTGAAGCTGCTGCGCTCGTTCCTGCCGCCGATCGTCGAACTCGGCGCGCGGACGCGGGTGCCTGCGGCGGACCGGGCCGCGCTGAAGGACGTCGAGGAGCGCGGCGCGTTCGAAGCGTCGGTCACCGGCCACGGCGGACGCGCGGCCACCAAGCGCAGCTGAGGAGCGTCATGTCCCGTCGCGACCAGATCCGGATGAAGCCGGACGAGGTGCAGGCCTACCTGGCCGAGCAGAAGGTCATCAACGTGGCCTCGGTCGGCCCGAACGGCAGGCCGCACCTCACCGCCCTCTGGTACTACCCGCAGGAGGGCGGGGTCGCGACGTGGACTTACGGCACCTCGCAGAAGGCGAAGAACCTGCGCCGGCTGCCCGAGGCGACCGTGCTGATCGAAAGCGGCGATTCGTACGACCAGCTGCGCGGGCTTTCGTTCGAGGCGGACGTCGAGTTCGTCGAGGACACCGAGCAGGTCACGGCGATGGGGATCGCGCTGATGATGCGCTACTCCGGGGCCGAACCGGGCGCGCCGGTGCCCGACGAGCTGCGGACCTTCATCGAACGGCAGGCGCCCAAGCGGGTCGGGCTGATCCTGCGTCCGACGAAGATCGCGAGCTGGGACCACTCGAAACTCGGCGGCGTCTACTAGGGCACGAGCGCGACGAAGCTCAGCCCGGAAGTGCCTTCCGCCAGATCGAGAGCGGATTCCGGATCGTCGAGGCCCACCTTCAGGAGTTCCACGGCGGAGAGGTCCAGCGCGCCTGAGCGGACGAGGCTCCACACCGTCCGCACCGTCTCGTCGTCGCTCATCCAAGAGCCGCGCAGGGTGAGCCTGCGGTGCATGAATTCGCCGTACGGAATGGTCAACTCCTGGCGTACGCCGCCGACGAGCACCAGGGTGCCGCGTACCCGAAGGCAGTCGTAGGCGGCCATCGTCGCGTCCGCCGTCGGGGTGGCACCGAGAGCGTCGAGGGCTACGTCCACCGGGCCGATCGCCGCTGCGTCCGTCGCCCGATCGCCGGTCAGCTGGTGGGTGCGCACGCGCGGGTCGAGTTCAGCCAAGCGGTCGAGCGCCACTTTGTTGCGCCCCACCGCCGTCACCGTCGCCGCGCCTTCCGCCAGCGCCAGCAGCACTGCCGCGCCGCCCATCTGACCGGTCGCACCGATCACCGCGACGTCGCGTCCGGCCAGCGGACCCGCGGTGTGCAGGCCAGCGGCGGCAACGCAAAGCCACGGCAGAAACGCCAGCCGCGCCGGGTCCGGGTAATTCTCGGCACCGGGCAGCTTGATCATCGTTTCCTTGGCGCACAAAGCTTTCTCCGCGAAGGTGCCGTCATGCCACACCTCGTGCATGCGGTCCGCGCGCTCGTTGCGGCCGGCAGCGCCGAGGCCGACCCAGCCGACCAGGATCTCGTCGCCGTCGCCCGCGTTGAGCAGCGCTGTGTCCAGCACGATGTCGCCCGGCTCGACGTGGAAGACGTCCGGCGCGACGTCGGTCACGCGTCCGATGCACGAGGGGCCGAGGACCAGCGGGACCGGCAGGCCGCCGCGCCCGCCCGTCACCACCGCCTTCGTGTAGGCCGGGACGTGCGCGGCGAGCACCTCCACGACGACGCCACCGCCCTGGAGAGCGGGTTCCGGCAGTTCAGAGAGACGCAGGCCTTGTGCGTCGACATTCCAAGCTCGCATAGGACCCAGCCTCGCGCGCCGTTAAGCTGGTATCCAGAATCGCGTTATTCTGGTACTGGAGGTTCTAGGGTGAGCGTCGAACTGGGCACCTTCCTGCGCAGCCGCCGCGAGCGGATCGCCCCGGCCGACGCGGGCCTGCCGGTCACCGGCCGCCGCCGCACGCCCGGATTGCGCCGCGAAGAACTGGCTCTGCTGGCCGGAATCAGCGCCACCTGGCTCACCTATCTCGAACAGGGCCGCGACGTCCGTCCTTCCGACCAGGTGCTCGACGCCCTAGCCCGGGCACTGCGGCTGACCAGCGCCGAGCAGGAACACCTTCGCCGGCTCGCCGATGGCGGAGCCACTGCCGAGGACGCGCCCGAGGAAGCCGCGCCCGAGGTCGCGGGCGTCCCGGCGATGCTGGGCGACAACCCCGCGTACGTCACCGGCATCTGCTACGACCTGCTCGCGTACAACGACGCCGCCGCGGAGCTGTTCCGGAACATCGAGCCGGGCGCGAACGTCGTCCGCTGGATGTTCACCGAGCCCGCCGCGCGGGAGGTCCTGGTCGGCTGGGAGCAGGAGGCGCGCAACATCCTGGCCCGGCTGCGCGCGATCGCCGGACGGCATCCCGACCACCCGCGCGTGACCCGGCTGGTGGCCGAGTTGACCGAGGCGAGCCCCGAGGTGCGCGAGTGGTGGCCGCATTACGAAATCCAGTTCAGCCACGCAGGTCAGAAGCGCTTTCGGCATCCAAGGCTCGGCGTGGTGACGGCGACGCACGCCGCGTTCCACGTGGCCGAGCGTCCGGAGCAGACGTTGGTGGTCTATCGGCTGCCGAGTGGTACTGACGAGTAGGAAGTACTTTGAAGTAACTGTTACCTGAGGTAACATCAACGCTGCCAGACCCCCAGCGCAGCGGAGGCCGACAAGATGACCGAGCGGTTCAAGGTCGTGATCGTGGGCACCGGGTTTTCCGGGCTCGGCCAGGCGATCCAGCTCGAAAAAGCGGGCATCCGGGACTACGTGATCCTGGAGAAAGCCGACGAGGTCGGCGGCACCTGGCGGGACAACTCGTACCCGGGCTGCGCGTGCGACGTGCAGTCGCACATGTACTCGTTCTCCTACGCGCAGAACCCGGACTGGAGCCGGTCGTTCTCGCCGCAGCCGGAGATCTTCGACTACCTCAAGGGCGTCGCCGACAAGTACCGGTTGCGCGACAAGATCCGGTTCGGCACCGAGATCACCGGCGCGCACTGGGACGAGGGCGAACGCCGCTGGACAGTGGAAACCAAGGGCGGCGCCGAGTTTTCCGCGCAGTTCCTCGTCGCCGGCGTCGGCGGACTGCACATCCCGCAGATCCCGAAACTGCCGGGCATCGCCAAGTTCAAGGGCCAGACCTGGCATTCGGCGCAGTGGAACCACGAGTTCGACCTGGCGGGCAAGCGGGTCGCGGTGATCGGCACCGGCGCGAGCGCGGTGCAGTTCGTGCCGAAGATCGCGCCCGAGGTCGGCGAATTGACGCTGTTCCAGCGCACGCCGCCGTGGATCATGCCGAAGCCGGACCACGCAATGCCGGGCTGGGCACGGCAGTTGTTCAAGCGCGTTCCGGGCACGCAGCGGCTGTACCGCAACGCGTTGTACTGGATGCTCGAATCCCGCGCGATCGGGTTCAACGGGCACCCGAAACTCATGCAGGCCGCCGAAATCCTCGCGCGCAGGCACATCGCGAAGGGCATCAAAAACCCCGCGCTGCGCCGGAAAGTCACGCCCGACTACACGATGGGCTGCAAACGCGTCCTGCTGTCGAATGACTACTTCCCCGCGCTGGACCGACCGAATGTCGATGTCGTCACCGACGGTGTCGCCGAGGTCCGTGCGCACAGCATCGTCGACACCGCCGGGGTCGAGCACGAGGTCGACGCGATCATCTACGGCACCGGTTTCAAGGTGACCGACGCGCTGGAGTACCTCGACATCACCGGCGTCGGCGGCCGCGATCTGGCGAAAACCTGGGCCACCGAAGGGATCCAGACGCACAAGGGGATCACCGTGTCCGGGTTCCCCAACCTGTTCTTCCTGCTCGGCCCGAACACCGCGCTCGGCCACAACTCCGTGGTGTTCATGATCGAATCGCAGTCCCGCTACGTGGTCGACGCGATCCGGCTGGCCGATTCCCGCGGCGCGGCGGCGCTCGACGTGCGGCCGTCGGTGCAGGACGAATTCCAGGAACAGATCCAGGACAAGCTCGTCAAGGGCGTGTGGACCCAGGGCGGCTGCAAGAGCTGGTACCTCGACGCGAAGGGCGTCAACCGGACCATCTGGCCCGGCTTCACCTGGCGGTACTGGCTGGAGACGCGGCGCGTCGAGCCGAGCGATTACGAGCTGAGCGGCCGGTCATGAGTGCCGACCACGAACAGATCGTGCTCCACGCGCGCGACGTGGAGTTCGACTGGTCGAAGCTGCCGATGCACTGGATTCCCGGGCAGCCGCAGGCCACGCACAGCATCAACGTGCTGCACCTGGCGCTGCCCGAGGGCGAACGCTGGTTCGTCGAGGTGTTCAAGCAGGCCGTCCCGCTGATCCGCGACGAGCGGCTCAAGGAGGACGTGCTCGGGTTCATCGGCCAGGAGGCGATGCACGCCGTCGCGCACGACGGCGCGGCCGAACACCTGGAGTCCGCCGGGGTTTCCGTGCGGCCCTACATCGCGCAGATGGAGTGGATGTTCCGGCGGCTGCTCGGCGACCGGCCGGGGTCGAGCCGGGAGTGGCTGATCGAACGGCTCGCGCTGGTCGCGGCGATCGAGCACTACACGGCGTTTCTCGGCCAGTGGATCCTCGACGCGAAGGAACTCGACGCGGCAGGCGCGGACGCGACGATGCTGGATCTCCTTCGCTGGCACGGCGCGGAGGAGGTCGAGCACCGGTCGGTGGCTTACGACCTGTTCTGCCACCTCGACGGCCGCTACGGTCGCCGAGTGCGTTCGATGCTCGTGGTGACGCCGGTGCTGGCGTGGATTTTCCTGCGCGGCACCCGGTTCCTGATGAAGAACGACCCGACGCGTCCCGGCCGCACCAGCTGGCGGGCCTACCGGCGCGCCGCCCGGCAAGGCTTCTTGCCCGGACCGCGCGAACTGCTGCACGAGATCCGGCCGTACTTCCGGAAGTCCTATCACCCCACCGAAACCGGCAACACCGACCAGGCGGTGGCGTACCTGGCGAGTTCGCCCGCGGCCAAGGCCGCCGACGCTCCGCGATGACCGCACCGCAGTTCCCGCCCCGACTCGACGGCAGCGGCAGGCGCGACCGGCTGATGTCCACTTTGGTCGCGGTCGGCGCGGCTTATCGAAAGCTGGCCGAGGTTTCCGGGCGACGGCGCCCGCCGGTGCGGGAGGTCGACCGTCGGCTGCCGTTGGTCGTCGACGCCGTGCGCGCCGAAGCCGACGGCGTGGTGAGTCTTCGGCTCGTACGACCGGACTCGACACCGTTGCCCGCGTGGCGTCCCGGCGCGCATATCGATTTCATCCTGCCTTCCGGAACAGTGCGGCAGTATTCCCTGTGCGGTTCGCCTTCGGACCTGTCGCACTACCGGATTGCCGTGCGGCACATCGGTTCCGCGTCCGCCGAGGTGCACGCGCTCACCGCCGGAACCCGCGTCACCGCGCGCGGGCCGCGCAATGCTTTTCCGTTCGTCGCCGCACCCGCGTATCACTTCGTGGCGGGCGGAATCGGGATCACGCCGATCCTGCCGATGGTGCGCCGTGCGCAGGAGATCGGCGCGGATTGGCGGCTGGTTTACACCGGCCGTTCTCGTGAATCGATGCCGTTCCTCGACGAGCTTCCCGCCGAGCGAGTGCGGGTCCGGCCGGACACGGAGTTCGGCATCCCGGCGTCCGGCGCGGAACTGCTGGAGGAAATGCCCGAGGGCGCGTCGGTGTACTGCTGCGGCCCGGTGCCGATGATCACCGGCGTCCGCGTCGACCTGGCCCGCACGGGCGCGACCGCGGTCTACTTCGAACGGTTCTCGCCGCCGCCGATCGTGGACGGCGAACCGTTCCGCGTGGTGCTGCGCCGCAGCGGCCGCACCCTCGACGTGCCTGCCGACCGCTCCACGCTCGACGTGGTGCGCGAGGTGCTGCCAGACGTGCCGTACTCGTGTCGCCAGGGCTTCTGCGGCACCTGCGAGGTGGCGGCCGAAGACGGCGGGCGCGTGCGGATCTGCGTCGACCGCGGGCCCGCCGTCCTGGAGCTTTAGTTCTGCGGCGGAACCCAGTCGCCGAGCAGCGGCTTGAACTCGCGGACGCTGCGCTCGGCCACGACGCCTTCGAGCGCGTACGGGTCGTTGTCGATCAGCTCTGCCAGCGCCGCCTCGTCCTCGGCCTGCCAGAGCACCAGCCCGCCGGAGTTGTCGGCGAGCGGACCGGCCACCGCGACGCGGCCTGCCTCGACGTGCTCTTTCAGGTAGTCCCGGTGCCGCGGCCGGACGTCGGCCAGCTTCTCCTGGACATAGCGGATTTCGACGAGGTACCAGGCCATGCGCTTACTCCTGGGGTGAGCACGACAGTGACGCCGCAGACGCTACCGGTGACAGCCGGGCGGACGCACCATGCGAGCGGTGGCAGCGGGAGGCCAACCCGATAGGCTAGGCGCGGGCGGAACCTGTGTGCACGCTGTGCCTATCGCGCACGCGTTGGGGCCTGCGGAGCGGACACGTCGAGGACAGGCGGGGATACATGCTGGAGGGGAACGCGGAACGCAGCGTCGAGGCGACCCTCGGCCACCTGCGGACCATGGACGGGCCGGTCCCGGCGCAGCCGCCGACCGCCCCGTTGAACCTGGAAGACCTCTACCGGCAGCACCGGATGCGGCTGGTCCGGCTGGCCATCCTGCTGGTCGACGAGCCGGCCACGGCCGAAGACGTCGTGCAGGAGGCGTTCACCGGCCTGCACCGCAACTGGGGCAGGCTGCGCGACGCCGCCGCGGCCGTCGGCTACCTGCGCACCGCGGTGGTCAACGGATCGCGCAGTGTGCTGCGCCGGCGCAAGACCGCCCGCGAGTACGTGCCCCCGCACGCGGTGAACGCCCGGTCCGCGGAAAGCCTCGCGATGCTCTCCAGCGAGCACCAGGCCGTGGTCAACGCCCTGTCGAAGCTTCCGCCGCGCCAGCGCGAGGTGCTCGTGCTGCGCTACTACGGCGGGCTGAGCGAAGCGGAGATTTCGGAAGCCGCGGGCATTTCGAAGGGCACCGTGAAGTCAACCGCCAGCCGGGCGCTGGAAGCGTTGCAGAAGGCAATGCAGCCGCCTCAGTGACCTGGGCGGACCAATCTCGCGCTGGTCGACCCTCCTTGGTCCAGACCAATATATGCTGGACCGCGTGAAGCACCCCGGAGACTTCGTCATCACGGGCGGCCGCGTCGTGGCCCCGGACCGCGTACTCGACGACGGCTGGCTCGCCGTGTCCGGCGGACAGATCGCCGCGGTAGGCACCGGAACGCCCCCGAGCAGCCCGGACGCCGCCACGGTCGACGTCGCCGGGGCGCTGGTCGTGCCCGGTTTCGTGGACACCCACTGCCACGGCGGCGGCGGCGCGTCGTTCTCGACGCTCGACCCGGACGAGATCCGCACCGCGGTCCGCGCGCACCGGCGGCACGGCACCACCACCATGCTCGCGAGCCTGGTCTCCGACCCGATCGACCTGCTCACCGAACAGATCGCCGCGCTGCGCGAACTCGTGCAGGAGGGCGACCTCGCGGGCATCCACCTGGAGGGCCCGTTCATCTCGCGCGCGCGCTGCGGTGCCCACGATCCGGACACTCTGCGTGAACCGGACACCGGGACCGTCGAGAAGCTGCTGCGCGCCGGGCACGGCGCCATCCGGATGGTCACGCTCGCGCCCGAGCTGCACGGCGGCGTCAAGGCGGTCCGGCAGCTCGCCGAATCCGGCGTGATCGCCGCGATCGGCCACACCGACGGGGTCGCCGACCAGCTGGTTCCGGCCATCGACGCCGGCGCGACGGTCGCCACCCACCTGTTCAACGGCATGCGCCCGCTGCACCACCGCGAGCCGGGTCCGGTCGGCGTGCTGCTCGACGACGAGCGCGTGACGGTCGAGCTGATCTGCGACCTGGTCCACCTGCACCCGACGGTCGTGCGGCTGGCCGCGCAGCACGCGGGCCGCGGCCGGACGGTGCTGATCACCGACGCCATGTCGGCCACCGACGCCGCCGACGGCCGCTACACGCTGGGCAGGCTGGAGGTCGACGTCCACGACGGCGTCGCCACCCTGGACAACGGTTCGCTCGCCGGAAGCACGCTGACCATGGACAACGCCTTCCGCAACCTGGTGAAGGGTGCGAAACTCGACGTACTGGACGCCGTCCGGGCGACGTCGGCGCGACCGGCCGAACTGCTCGGCATCGCCGACCGCACCGGCGCACTGCGCCCCGGCCTCGCCGCGGACGCCGTGATCCTGGACGACGACCTGCGCCCGTCCCGGGTACTGCACCGGGGCGAATGGGTGGCCGAGGCGGGCCGGGCTACCTTGAGTACGTGACGAGCTAGCACTTCGACAGGCGGACGGAGCGGATGAGCGAGCCGAAAGACCCGGAACGGTTACTGGCCGACGCGCTGCGTGCACAAGCCGTCTTCGCTCCGCACGTCCTGCCGAATCCAGCGGAAGACCAGGCTGCTTCGGAAGCTTCGGGCACCGGCTCGGTCCAGCCCGGCGCGTCCGGCACGGGCTCGTTCAGCGCGGCAGGCGGTCCCGGCATCTCCGGCCCCGGTACCGCCGGAACCGGTTCGTTCGGTGCCGCTCCGGCATCCGGCACCGGTTCGTTCGGCGCCTCGGCCCAGACCGGCGCGCCGTCGCAGACCGGCCCGACCACCGAACTGCCGCCCAACTACGGCCTGCTGTCCGGCGCGGGCGCCGACTCGCTCGCCCGCGAACGCGCCGCCCTCGACGCGGCCGACACCTCGCCCGGCACCACCGGCTCGATCCCGCCGGTCGGGTCCGCCGACGCGACTGTCCGGCGCCCCGCCCAGGCAGCGCAGAACGGCCCGCTGCCCGCGCACTGGGTCCTGCTGCTGGCGGTGCTGCTCGGTCTCGCCGCCGGGTCCGTCATCGGCCTGCTGACGCTGATCTGAGCCCTGCCGCGCCCTCGGTTGCCCGGACGGCCACTGCCGCGGGGCACTCCCGGGCCGAGTTCTTAACCCCGATCCCACACCGATGACCTGCGATTCCTTGCCCGATGAGGCCACCCTGAGTCACCCTGTACCGTTTTCGGTGTGATTCTCGCCCAGAACACAGTGACCACCATGTCCCTGCTGCCGTCGTGGCTGGACCCGCAGCATCTGCTGAACGGGCTGACGGCCCCCGTGATCGCCGTGCTGTGCTTGATCATCTTCATCGAGAGCAGCATCTTCCCGGTCCTTCCCGGCGACTCGCTGCTCTTCACCGCGGGCCTGTTCATCGCGAACGGCACGCTGAAGGCTCCGCTGTGGCTGGTGTGCGTGCTGGTCACGGTCGCCGCGCTGCTGGGCAACGTCGTCGGGTACTACCTCGGCTACTTCGTCGGGCCGAAGCTGTTCAGCAGGCCGGACTCGAAGTTCTTCAAGCAGGAGTACGTCGACAAGACGCACACGTTCCTGGAAAAACACGGTCCGAAGGCCGTCGTGCTGGCCCGGTTCGTGCCGTTCGTGCGGACGTTCATCACCTGGATCGCCGGCATCGGCCGGATGGACCCGAAGCGCTACTTCACGTACACGGTCATCGGCGGCATCCTGTGGGCCGCAGGCATCACCGTGCTGGGGTCGCTGCTGGGCAACATCGGCTTCATCCGGGACAACGTCGACGCGATCTTCGTCCTCATCGTGCTGGTGTCGGTGGTGCCGATCGCCATCGAGTACCTGAAGAGCCGCCGCGAGAAGAAGGCCCGCCCGGCCGACGGTTCGGCCGACGTCACGCAGCAGATCCCGCGCGTGCGCGACTGATTCCTGGTTCTACGACGAAGCGGCGTCCGGACTTTCCCGGACGCCGCTTCGCTGTTTCGGGGTTCAGTCGGTCATCGAGAACATCGAGCCCGGGTTGAAGAGGTTCTCCGGGTCGAGGGCCTGTTTGATCTGCCGGTGCACGCGGATCCCGACCGGGCCGATTTCGCGGGCGAGCCATTCGCGCTTGATCTTGCCGACGCCGTGTTCGCCGGTCACCGTGCCGCCGAGCGACAGGCCGACTTCGAGGATCTCGTCGAACGCCTGCTGGGCGCGCGCGAACTCGTCCGCGGAATCGGGCGCGTACACGATGGTCGGGTGCATGTTCCCGTCCCCGGCGTGGCCGACGACGGCGATCTTGAGCCCGACCTTCTCGCTGATCCGTTCGCAGCCGCGGATCAGCTCGGCGATCCGGGTGCGGGGCACGCTGACGTCGTCGGTGAGCCAGACGCCGTAGGTCTCCAGCGCGGTCAGCACGACGCGGCGGGCCTGCAGCAGCATCTTGCCCTCTTCGAGGTCGTCCGTGGCGTAGACCAGGTCCGCGCCGCAGTCGGTGCAGATCTGCTCGAGTAGCGCCAGTTCGCGGCGAGCCGCCTCGCCGCCCGCGTCGGACTGGCCGAGCAGCAGGGCCTGACAGTCCGAGCCCGCGCCGAGGTCGGTGTTGAGGTAGGTCTCGGACGCCTTGATCGACGCCGCGTCCATGATCTCCAGCAGCGACGGCACCAGCCCCTCGCGCACCGCCCGCGCGACCGCTTCGCCGGCCGCCTCGGTGGTGTTGAACCCGGCGACAAAAGTGGCCGGGGCCTGCGGAAGCGGCCGCAGCGAAACGGTCGCCTGGGTGATGACGCCGAGCGTGCCTTCGCTGCCGATGAACAGCTTGGTGAGGTCGTAGCCCGCGACGCCCTTGACCGTGCGGCGGCCGGTTTTCAGCAGCGATCCGTCCGCGAGCACCACCTCGAGGCCGAGCACCGAATCGGTGGTCACGCCGTATTTCACGCAGCAGAGGCCGCCGGCGTTGGTGGAGAGGTTGCCGCCGATGGTGCACCAGTCGTAGCTGGACGGGTCGGGCGGATAGAACAGGCCGTGCTTCTCGACGGCGGACCGGAAGTCGAGGTTGACGACGCCCGGCTGCACGACGGCGAGCCGGTTGCCCGCGTCGACCTCGACGATCTCGTTCAGTTTCATCAGCGAAAGCACGACACAGCCGTCGATCGCGTTGGCCGCGCCGGAAAGCCCGCTGCCCGCCCCGCGCGGCACGATGGGGACTCTCGCTTCGGCACAGGCACGGACCGTCGCCTGCACTCCCGCGGTATCCGCCGGAAGCACTACCGCCAACGGTTTTCCCGAGGGAGCGAGCGGCATCATGTCGCGCGCGTAGGCGTCGGTGACGTCAGCGTCGGTGAGCACCGCGGCCGGGCCGAGGTCGTCCCGAAGCCGCTGGAGGAGGGCGTCGTTGCTCATCTCCGCATGGTAAACCGGGATCTCCGCAGTGCGGAATATTAATTCCAGTATTAGCTGGTCCGCTGCGCGCGCAGCACGGTGTCACGGGTGTGCGCGGTGCCCGGCGGAGCGGGCTTCACCCGCGGCCGGCTCTCGTCGACGAGGACGGTCCACTCGTCCCCGAGAGCCCGCGCGATGTCGTCCGGCTGGCGGTACCCGGCGTGCTCCGGCGACAGGTCGCGCGGATCGTGACTGGCGAAGAGAAAAGTCCCGCCGGGCGCGACGGCGTCGAGCAGCTTCCGCAGCACCCCGTCGTCCTGGCGAAGCGGGAAATACTGGACGCTGACCAGGTCGAACGCCCTCGCCGGAACCGGACTCGCGGCCAGATCCGAACACACCCAAGCGATCCCGGCGTTAGCCGCGGCCGCCCGTTGCAACGCGGTGCGCGAGATGTCGAGCGCCGTCACCTGCCATCCGCGCGCGGCCAGCCACCGCGCATCAGCCCCCTCGCCGCACCCGACATCCAACGCCTGCCCCGGCGGCAACCCCTCGACCTCGGTGACGAGCACCCCGTTGGGCTCGCCGCTGAACACCTGCTCACGGCTGCGGTAGAGGTCTTCCCAGAACTGCGCGGTCTCCCCGGACGGAACCATTTTCGTTGCCACCTCCGCCGTTCACGATTCCGCTGACCGCGCTGAACGACAAGGTTCTTTGCCGGAACCGCAAATCAGCTCCGGATGTTCTCCAGGTCCGCCAGCAGACTGGGATGCGTCGGAACCCAGCCAAGTGCTTGCTGCGTGTGCGTGCTGGACGCTGGCTGATCGATCGCGAACAGCGGACCGAGCGTGCCGTAAGTTTCCTCCGGCACCGATTCGACCGGAAGCCCCAGCCGCCGTCCGATCACTTCCGCGATGCCAGCGACCGCAACCCCTTCGTCGGCGACCGCGTGCCAGGCCGTTCCCGGTTCAGCCTTCTCCAACGCGAGCCGGAAAAGAACCGCCGCGTCGAGCGCGTGCACCGCCGGCCACCGCTGCGTGCCGTCGCCCGGATAACCGGAGACTCCCGTTTGCCGGGCGATGGTGGTCAACAGACCGGCGAACCCGCCCTTCCCGTCGTTGTGCACGGTGCGCGGCAGCCGGATCGCGGACGTCCGGACCCCACGATCCGCGAACCCCAGCACCTCGGTGACCGTGCGCCCCCTCCCGCCGACGGGCCCGTCAGTCGACAGCGGATCGGACTCGGTCGACGCGCGCCCCGGCACATACGGCGTCCCGGAAACCGTGACCAACGGCCGATCGCTTCCGACGAGCACCTCAGCCTGTGCCTTGAGCGCCCCCGTTTCCTCGGCCACCGCGTGCGCGAGGGCTTCGGCGCTGTTGAACGCATTGGCGAAGGCGAGGTGAATCACCCCGTCCGCTTTGGCCGCAGCCTCGCGGATTACGTCCAGATCAGCCAGCGCACCCCGCACCGGCTCAGCACCTGCCTTCTCGGCCGCCGCAGCAGAGTCGTCGGACCGAGCGAGCGCGACGACGGAATGCCCGCTGCTCAGCAGCTCGGCAACGACCGCGGAGCCGACCAACCCGGTCGCTCCGGTGACGAACACGCGCATGGATTTCTCCCTCAGAGTGATGGGACTCTTGTCCCGTCAGACGCTACCAGAGTGACGGGACAATGGTCTCGTCACATAGGATAGCTTCATGGCCCGATGGGAACCCGGAGCACGCGAACGGCTGGTCGTAGCGGCCGTCGACCTGTTCGCCGAACAGGGCTACGACGCCACGACGGTCGCGCAGATCGCTGAGCGCGCCGGCGTCACGAAGAGCACGTTCTTCCGGCATTTCCCGGACAAGCGGGAGTTGCTGGTGGCCGGGCAGGAAACGCTGAGCAAGCTGCTCGCGGAGGGAATCGCCGACGCCCCCGCCGACGCCAGCCCCCTGGAAGCAGTAGCGGAAGGGCTGCGCCGCGCCGCGACGGCTATGGGCCCGATGAACCGGGAACTCGCCCCTCGGTTGAAGGCCGCGGTCGCGGCCAGCACGGAACTCCAGGAACGGGACGCACTGAAGAGCGTCGGCCTAGCCGCGGCGATGACTGCCGCTCTGACCGCCCGAGGCCTACCCGAGGCGACTGCCGCGCTGGCTAGCGAGTTGGGGGTGTTGGCTTTTAAGCG
This sequence comes from Amycolatopsis sp. VC5-11, assembly GCF_037034185.1. Lineage (NCBI taxonomy): Bacteria > Bacillati > Actinomycetota > Actinomycetes > Pseudonocardiales > Pseudonocardiaceae > Amycolatopsis > Amycolatopsis sp. VC5-11. Next base: position 567,516 of record NZ_JBAGKF010000001.1, read on the forward strand.
GGGGTATTTCGCGTGGTCGGAGAGCGATCGCGGGGATGCTGATCCGGCGGAGTTTTTGGTGGCGGCGTTGGAGGAACTTCGGGCGGCGAGCGCTTCGCTGGGGTGACGGCACGCTTCCGGCGGCTCTTGCCTGGGAGCCCGGACGCCGAATCGGTGGAGTTTCGGGGGCAGCGCTGGAAGAAGCTTCGACGAGTGCTTCGCTGGGCTACACGGACGGTGCCTGCCCACTCCCGCGCGCATTAGCGCCGGACGGGTCCGCGCCGGAGAGGCGACGTCGAACGCGGCCATCCCGAGGACTCGGAGAGCGACCGCAGGGACGGACGCCGACCCAGCGGAGCATCCGGAAAAACCTTGCACAGCAAGCACTTCACTAGCCCGAACGGACGGCTTCCGCACGCCTTGGCACAGAACGGGTCCGCGCCGGACAAACGACTGCCGCCCTCACCAACGGGAACGCCGAACGCGGCCATCCCGAGGACTCGGAAAGCGACCGCGGAGACGAACGCCGACCCAGCGGAGTATCTGCAAGAGCCCTGCACGGCAAGCGCTTCACCGAGCTGAACCGGCGGGATCCGAGTAGTGCCAGGCGTCCGCCCGCTCCGGAGGCCCTAGCGCCTCTTCGGCCGGGGCGGTGCCCTGTTGGGGGACAGCCGTCCGGCCTGAAGTATTTCCCTTATCCGGCAACCGAAACTGCGCTGCCCGTCAGGCAGGCGGGTTGGGTTCGCCTGCCCAACGGGCACCGAATCATGCGCACATCGCGGGCTCCTCCCGCTTGGCGTCCTGCGGGCGGTTTCGCCGACGGCCCAACAGGAAGTACGCCTGCAGTGCCGTGTACACGAGGATCGCGGCACCCACCCACGCACTCGTGTGCAGTGCCGTCACGAAGGACTCGCGGGCGGTGGTCAGCAGCTCCGCTCCCTCGGTGGCGGGCAGGGAGTGTGCGGTGGCTACCGCGCCGCCGAGGGTGTCGTGGGCTGCTGCGGGGGCGGTGGCGGGCAGGCCGGACTGGTAGACCGCCGTGGCGAGGCTGCCCAGCAGGGCGGTGCCGAGGGCGCCGCCCAGTTCGTAGCCTGTTTCCGAGATCGCCGACGCGGCACCGGCGCGGTTGACCGGGGCGGCGGAGATCACGAGGTCGTTCGTCAGAGTTTCCGACAGGGCCACCCCGCCGCCGACCAGGACGAATGCCACTACGACCGCGGCCAGTCCGGCGTCGGCTCCGATGGTGGTCAGGACCAGGAAGCCGGCCGCGCCGAGGAGCAGGCCCAGGCTGACCAGGACCGGCACCCGGACTCGGCGGGCGAGCCAGGCGGCTGCCAGGGCGCCGACGACGCCGGCGACCGTGGCGGGCAGCATCCACAGTGCCGCGGTCAGTGGCTTCAGGCCGAGCACCAGCTGCAGGTACTGCGGCAGCAGGAACAGCAGCCCGACCAGGGCGAACACGCCCAGCAGGTTCGTGATCACCGATCCGGCGAACTTGCGGTTGGCGAACAGGCCGAGGTCCAGCATCGGCTGGTCAAGCTGTCGCTGCCGGCGCACGAACGCCGCGCCCAGCGCGAGTCCGAGCACCATCGCGGCACCGGCCGACCAGCTGACCCCTTCCGTCGCGGCGATCTTCACGCCGTAGACGACCGGCAGCATCGTGCCGAGCGACAGCAGCGCCGACCACGGGTCGAAGCGGCCCGGGTTCGGATCGCGGAACTCCGGCAGCAGCAACGGGCCCGCGACGAGCAGCAGCACCATCACCGGCACGTTGATCAGGAAGACCGAACCCCACCAGAAGTGCTCGAGCAGCCAGCCGCCGACGACCGGGCCGACCGCCATCCCGCCGGAGAACGCCGCGCTCCAGATCGCGACCGCGGTGCGCCGCGTGCGGTCCTCGGTGAAGATGCTGCGGATCAGCGACAGCGTGGACGGCATCAGCGTCGCGCCGCCGACGCCCAGCAGCGCCCGCGCGACGATCAGCATCAGCGGCGACGTGGCGAACGCCGCCAGCACCGAGGCCGCACCGAACGCCGCACCGCCGATGAGCAGCAGCCGCCGCCTGCCGATCCGGTCGCCCAGCGTGCCCATGAAAACCAGCAGTCCGGCCAGGACGAACGAGTAGACGTCGACGATCCACAGCTGCTCCGCACCCGTGGGCGCGAGATCCTCGCTGAGATAGGGCAGGGCGAACCCCAGGACTGTCGTGTCCACGCTGATCAACAGGACCGGCAGCACCAGAACCGCCAAAGCCCACCACTGGCCTCCGCGCCGCACCATGGCGCACTCTTCCTTCCTTGTACCGTCCAGACGGTACAGTTTCGTTCCTGAGGTAGAAGGTAAACCGTCTGGACGGTATAGTCAAGGTGATGGCTAAACCTTCAGCACGAGAACGCATCCTCGGTTCGTACGAGGTCATCCTCGCCGACCGCGGCCCGGCCGAGATCACGCTCGACGCCGTCGCGGCGCACGCCGGGGTGTCCAAGGGCGGGCTGCTCTACCACTTCGGTTCGAAGGACGCCCTGCGCGACGGCCTGCTCGAACGCCTCGAGCGGCTCACCGACGAGGACCTCGAACGCGCACGGAGCGCCCCGGAAGGCGTGGTGCGGCACTACCTGCGCTCGTCGATCACCGACGTCACGCGCGACCTGGCGCTGCACCGCACGACGATGGCCGCGCTCCGCCTGGTCCTCAACGACCCGATCGCGGCGGAGGTGTCGCGGCGCTGCACCGAGCGCACCCGCGAGCTGATGCTGGAGCACGTCGAGGACCCGGTGACGGCGGAGCTGGTGATGCTGGTCGGCGAGGGCCTCTACATGCGCGCGGCGCTGGGCGAAGAGGTGACCGACAGCCTGCTGGAGCAGATCGAGGACATCGCGGACCGGATCGAGGCCGGGGCGCCGGTCCAGGCGGGACGGCGGAAGGGCTGAGCCGCGGGGATCGCCAGGCACCCGACGCCCCCTGACTTCAAGTCCGCGAGGAGAACTCCCTCAGGCGTCACTCACGGACGACCACCTCAGCGAGCCAGCCCGTAAACCCGCTCGATCTCCACCGTCAGCACCAGCCGCCGGTCCGCCACCATCGCCGCTCGGTACTCATCCCAGTCCGGATGCTCGCCCGCCACCTTGCGGTACAGCGCGATCAACGCCTCCACCGCCTCGTCGTCCGGAGCCGACGCGACCGCGGACAGCACCGCCCGCCCCTCCGCCACCGCGTATGACCAGCCGTTCGACGACGCCACGTGGTAGCTCACCCGCGGATCCCGGCGCATGTTCTTCGTCTTCGCGCGCGTGTCCGTGATCGACACCTGCAACTGGCGGGCGTCGCGGTCGAAGTAATGCGACACCGTCGACAGCTGCGGACGGCCGTCTCGTTTCAGGGTCGCCAGGACGCCTTGCTTGCCCGCTGCGATGAGGTCGTAGAGCGCTGTGTCGTCAGTCATACCTCTATGAAACTCCGGCGAGAAGGATCTGTTCCCGCCCGAAACCCCTAGTGACCAGCGGCGTCCGCATACCGGGAGAAACCGGACGATACCCCTCCGGTTGAAATCTGCTTGCATGCGGCAACTAAAGTGTCTTGTGACACAACCATGGGCCGGCCGCTTGCGAAATACGCCGTACGGGCACACTCTTGCTTAAGGCAACTAGTTGCAGTCGCCAACCAATGGTTTGCTCCACCCCAAGGAAGACCCACATGGCACCTCAGAACTCCGCCGTCAGGCCAGAGGCCGACCTCGACCTTGCCGACCAGCTCGGGCACGAGCTGGTCCGGTTCATGCGCTTGATCACCAAGGCGAAGTCCCAGGTCGCCAAACACGGGCCGGACGGGATCGAGAGGGCCGCGTACGCGATCCTCTTCTGCCTCGTCCACGAAGGCCCGCAACGCACCAGCAAGCTGGCCGAGTTCCTGCACTCCGAGATCTCCACGATCAGCAGGCAGTCCAGCTCGCTCGTGCAGCACGGACTCGTCGAACGGCAGGCCGACCCCGAGGACGGCCGCGCCTGCTTGCTCGCCCCGACCGCCGAAGGCCTTCGCGTCTTCGACGAAAACCGCAAGCACCGCGCCCGGTGGCTCGCCGACGTACTCGGCGACTGGAGCCAGGAGGAGCGCGAGACGCTCAACGAGCTTCTCGCGCGGCTCAACACAGGTATCGAAAAGAACAATCCGTCGCTGTCCGACACCGCGGCGACGGCACAGGCCAAGGGGGCCTCGAACGCATGACGTCCACTGTTGAAAAACAACCTCAGTCGCGAGGGGGAGCGCCCGCTGAAGACAGCGAGGGCGGTCCGCGGCTGACTCACCGCCAAATCGTCACGATCATCAGCGGCCTGATGTGCGGCATGTTCCTCGCCGCGCTCGACCAGACGATCGTGGGCACCTCGATCGTCCGGATCGCCAACGACCTGCACGGCTTCGACCTGCAGGCGTGGGCGACCACGGCGTACCTGATCACGTCGACGATCGCGACGCCGATCTACGGCAAGCTTTCCGACATCTACGGCCGCAAGCCGTTCTACCTCGCCGCGATCGCGATCTTCGTCGTCGGTTCGGCGGCGGCGTCGGCTTCGACGTCGATGTACGAACTGGCCGCGTTCCGCGCGGTGCAGGGTCTCGGCGCCGGCGGTCTGATGTCGCTGGCCATGACGATCATCGGCGACGTGGTCCCGCCGCGGGAACGCGCTCGCTACCAGGGCTACTTCCTCGCCGTGTTCGGCACTTCCACCGTGCTCGGCCCGGTGCTCGGCGGCTTCTTCGCCGGCTTCGACACCCTCGGCGGCCTGCACGGCTGGCGCTGGGTCTTCCTGATCAACGTGCCGATCGGCGTCGTCGCGCTGTTCGTCGTCGCGAAGGTGCTGAACGTCCCGCACAACCGCCACGACCACAAGATCGACTGGTGGGGCGCGCTGACCATGGTCATCGCCGTGGTGCCGTTCCTGATCGTCGCCGAACAGGGCCAGAAGTGGGGCTGGGGCGACCAGAAGTCGATCTGGATGTACATCATCGGCGGCGTCGGCATCGTGTTGTTCATCGTCGTCGAGAAGCTGATGAAGGACGCCGCGCTGATCCCGTTGCGGCTGTTCAAGAACTCGACCTTCACCGTGGCCATCATCGGCGGCGTGATCGTCGGCGTGGCGATGTTCGGCGCGATCACGATGATCCCGCAGTACCTGCAGGTCGTGCAGGGCTACACGCCGACCGAATCGGGTCTGCTGATGCTGCCGCTGATGGTCGGCATCATGTCCAGCTCGATCATCTCGGGCAAGATCACCTCGAAGACCGGGCGCTACAAGATCTTCCCGGTCGTCGGCACGATCCTGATCGCGGCGGGCGCGTTCTTCTTCGCCATGGTCAAGTACGACACCCCGATCTGGCACCCGCTGGTCGCCGCGCTGATCATCGGCCTCGGCCTCGGCCAGTGCATGCAGACGCTGATCATCGCGGTGCAGAACGCGGGCCCGCGCAAGGACATGGGCGTGTCGACCGCGTCGGCGACGTTCTTCCGGCAGATCGGCGGTACCGCGGGGGTCGCGGTGTTCCTGACGATTCTGTTCAACGTGCTGCCGGGCAACATCACCAAGGCGTTCGGCGGCCACCTGCCTCCGGGCGGGGGCGCCAACCTCGGCGACCTGTCGAGCAACACGAGCGTCATCCAGACGCTGCCGGAAGCGGTGCGCACGCCCATCCTGATCGGCTTCACCGAGTCCATCACCACGGTGTTCTGGGTCGCCGGCGGCGTCGCGCTGCTGGCCACGCTGGTGCTGCTGTTCATGAAGGAGATCCCGCTGGCGGGCATGAACCCGGCGGCGGCCGCGGTCGAAGGCGGCGAAGCGCTGCTGGAAGACCTCGACGAACCGGTCCCGGCCCAGGAAGAAACCGCTGAGCTGAAGACGGCGGGTTCGCTGTTCGAGGAGGCCCCGAAGGAGCCGGTGCTCGTCGGAGCCGGCGGCAGGCACGCCCTGACCAACGGCCACGGCGACGCGCAGGCGGTGGCTGACGCCCGTCCGATGCCGATCACCAACTCGGTGGCCGACGCGGAATTCGGCACGGCCACCGGCTCGGGCGGTGTCCCGGTCACCGGCCACGTGCGCCGCCAGGACGGCAGCCACGTGAGCGCGGCCGCGCTGACCCTGATCGACCAGCAGGGCCGTCAGGTGGCGCGGGCGACCGGCAACGGCGACGGCAGCTACTCGATCCCGACCCAGGGTCCGGGAACGTACGTGCTGATCGTGTCCGCTCCCGGGCACCAGCCGCAGGCCTCCAGCGTGGTGGTCGGCGGGCACCCGGCGAACCTGGACGTCACGCTCACCGGTTCCGGCGAGCTGACCGGCGTGGTCCGTTCGATCGGCACCGCGACCCCGCTGGCGAACGCGACGGTCACGCTGACCGACTCGCGCGGCGAGGTCAACGGCGCGTTCATCACCGCCGAGGACGGCGTCTACACCTTCAGCGGCGTCGGCGCCGGGCAGTACACGCTGGTCGCGAGCGGCCCGCACTACCGCCCGGTCGCGGTCACGCTGACGGTGCCGGACAGCGGCGTGCTGCGCCACGACGTCGAACTCGCCGGCGCGGTGCTGCTCCAGGGCGTCGCGCGCACCGAGGGCGACCGGATCGTGCCGGACGCGCGGATCACCGTGCTCGACGCGAACGGCAACGTCGCGGCGGTGGCCCGCACCGACAGCGAGGGCCGCTACGTGGTCAGCGACCTGCCGATCGGGTCCTACACCGTCGTGGCGAGCGGATACCCGCCCGCCACCAGCCAGGTGACGCTGAACGACGGCGAGGCCCAGCACGACGTGCGGCTGAGCTACGACCAGGCGCTCGACGAGCTGGCCGACCGGTCATGAGCGGGGGCCTGCGCGCACAGCTGCGCTCGAACGGCGGATGGCCGGTCGAGAACGCGGTGCTCACGGTCACCGACTTGAACGGGCGACAGGTCGCGCGGCAGGTCACGGACGCGAAGGGGGCGGTGGTCACCGACCCGCTGCCCCCTGGCGTCTACACCGCCGTGATCACCGCGCCGGGGTACACGCCGCTGGCCCGTACCGTGCAGATCGGCTCCGACGGGGCCGGACTGCTCGGCGACATCGCGCTCGTGCCGGTTTCCGGCGCGGTCGAGCTGCCGCCGGAGGGTCCGTGGACGATCGACCCGATGCACTCGTCGGTGGTCGCCACCGCGCGGCACATGGGCATCGCGAGCATCAAGGTGCGGTTCCCGGACGTGGCGGGGCGGATCGAGGTCGCCCGGCCGGTCGAGCGCTCGAGCGTGCGCGCCGAGATCAAGGCGGGCAGCATCGAAAGCGGCATCAAGATGCGCGACGACCACCTGCGTTCAGCCGAATTCCTCGACGTCGACGCGTATCCGCTCATCACGTTCGAAAGCACCGGGCTTTCCCAGCTCGGCACGGACAACTGGGCGCTGCGCGGCGTGCTGACGCTGCACGGCGAACGCCGCGACGTCACGCTCGACCTGCGCTACACCGGGCACGGCCCGGACCCGTGGGGTGGCGTGCGTGCCGCGTTCCACGCCGAAACGCAATTGCACCGCAACGATTTCGCGATCAACTACAGCGCGATGGTGCGGGCGGGCGTGGCCGCGATCGGCACGACCGTCAAGGTGGAGCTGGACATCGAGGCGGTGCAGGGCGAGTCCCTGCCGCAGTTCTAGAGAAAACCGCGACAGGCCGCCCGGGAACTGTCCCGGGCGGCCTGTTCGTTGTCCTGGGCGAAAAGGGTGAACAGTCTGGTTACCCCAGGAATACCCAAAGTCACCGAATGCGGAGGATTCGATGGTTGCGTACTGCAGCCGGTCCCAGCCACGTAGGCTCTTCGCGTGAACCTCGACGCCGCCCAGCCCGCGCACGCCGCGGGAATCGGCCTGAGCTGGCTGGACACCGCCGGCCCGGTGCTCGTCTGGGTCATCGTGCTGTCGTTCGTGCTCATCGAATGCGCGCTCATCATCGGGCTGTTCCTGCCCGGCGATTCGCTGCTGTTCGGCGCGGGCGTGGTGCTCGCCCAGCACGGCTCGGACCTCAACGCGTGGCTGCTGTCCGCGGCCGCGTTGCTCACCGCCGTGGTCGGCAACCAGATCGGCTACTACATCGGCCGCGGCGCGGGCACGACGCTGATCGCCCGGCGCGGCGGGCGGATGCTCAACCGGCACAACCTCGAGCGCGCGCAAGCTTTCCTGGACCGCAAGGGTTTCTTCGCGATCGTCGCGGCACGGTGGATCCCGTGGATCCGCACATTGGCCCCGCTCATCGCGGGCGCCGCGCGGATGGATTCGCGGCGGTTCCTGCTCGCCACCACCGTCGGCGGCCTGCTGTGGGTGCCGACGCTGGTGCTGCTCGGCTACTACGGCGCGGGTCTGCTCGACGCCATCCCGTGGGTCAAGACCGCGGCGCTGTGGGTGAGCATCGCGTTCTTCGTGTTCGGCACCGCGTACGGCGTGCTGCGCTACCGCCAGGAAATGCGGCGTCCGGTCGACGAACCCGACGACGCGCACGCCTGAGTTTTCAGGCCGGGTCGGACCAGACTTCCAGCTGGATGCCGTCCGGATCGCGGAACACGATCACCGCGGAACCCGCGAAGGTCTGCGATTCCGTCGCGGGCAGGTAGGAAACGCCGTATTCGCGCAGGCGGTCCTCCCATTCGGCGACTTCGGCCCGGGACGACACCGAGAACGCGACGTGGTCCAGACCAGTGCGTCTTTCGTCGAACGCGGGCCGTTCGGTGTCCGGATGCTGGACCAGCACTACAGAGAACCCGTCTCCTGCCGAACGCAGAACTACTTTGCGCACCCCGGTTTCCGGGTCTTCGCGCCGATGGCTTTCCTCGAGGTCGAGCACCCGGACGTACCAGGGAACACTTCGGTCCACATCGGTCACGGTGAGCGCCAGATGGTGCACAGACGTGAGCTTGGGCATGACTTTCGCGGCCGTCCTTTCAACCCCTCGTTCCAGACTCGCACACCGGGACAACCGCTACGGGCGAGTTCACCGAGTTCCGGGGTCAATCGTGATCTGCCCGTCGCCGGGCGTCTCACTGTCCGAGATGGATCAGCGGCCGCCGCCGACCTCGAGCACCGCGCCGACGGTGAAGGACGCCTCCGGGGACAGCAGCCACAGCACGGCCGCGGCGATCTCTTCCGGCTGGCCGGCGCGCCCGAGCGGGATGACCGAACTGAGCCGTTCGACCCGGTCCGGCATTCCCGCGGCGGCGTGCAATCCGGTGTCGACCAGGCCGGGGGACACGACGTTGACCCGGATTCCCTCGTCGGCGACCTCTCGTGCCAGGCCGAGGCTGAGCGTGTTGACCGCCGCTTTGGACGCCGCGTAGTGCACCCATTCGCCCGCCGACCCGTTCCGCGACGCCGTGGACGAGACGTTCACGATCGCTCCGCCGGACCCGCCGTAGCGCGTCGACAGCCGTCGCACCGCCTCGCGGCAGCACAGGAAAACCCCGGTGACGTTGATGTCCAGCACCCGGCGGACGGTCTCGACGCTCTGCTCGTCCAGCCTGCCGGGCGTGTTGCCGGTGACGCCCGCGTTGTTCGCCAAGCCGACGAGCGGGCCCAGCTCGGCCGCCGCCGAAAAAAGGTCGCTGACCTGCTGTTCGTCGGACACATCAGCGCGGTGCGCAAGCGCTTGCGCACCGTGGGACCGCACCCGTTCGGCGACCTCCTCGGCCGGGGCCGGGTCGCCGGAGAAGTTCACCACGACGTCGTAACCGCGGGTCGCGGCCAGTTCGCAGATCGCCGCGCCGATGCCCCGGCTGCCGCCGGTGACGACCAAAACCCCCACGAGCACTCCTTGTCAGCCTGGCTTGAGCGGCTCCACGAACTGGGCGTCGAGCCACCGCATCTGCGCCATCCACATCCACCACGTCGCGTCGTCCGGACAGTGCTGCCCGTCGACCGCTTCGCCCCGCAGCCATGCTCCCAGCAGCGCGGTGATGGCCGTGCACACGTCGAGCAGCGCGCGTCCCCACCACCACTGGTGCATCGGAGTGTGCAGCTCGAGGACACCGCCGTGCTCCGGCAGCACTGACAACGCCCAGTCCAGCCGGGTCCGGACCTCGCTGAGCACCTCCGGTTCGAGCTGCGGTTCGCTGGTGGTCTCGCGCATCCGCTCGACCAGCAGCGCCAGCCTCGGATCCGGCCCCTGACCAGCGGGTTCGGACAGTCGGCGGTCGACCAGCGTCCGCAGCCCGTTCAGGTGCGTGCGCACGAGCGGGACATACGGCGGGTACAGCACGGCGATCCGGGCTTCGCCTGCCCGGTCCCAGGTGACCGCGCCGGCGTAGGGATCCGTCGTCGCCGGATCGTCGAACATCACCCTGCTCAGAGGGCGAAATTCGTCAGCGGCAGGTTCTCGAGCACCAGGTCGGCGCGGTCGCGGGTGTTCGCGATCAGGTCCGCGTTGCGCTGGTCGGAGCCGAGCGCGCGCTGCCGGGCCTCGACCAGCGAACGGCCGTAGCGCCGGTGCCGGGACACCAGCCGCTCGATCCGCTCCGGCTCGTCCGGCGCGAGGAACCACGCCTCGGTGAGGTACTGCCGCACGCCGCTCCACGGGTCGTCCGGAAGCAGCAGGTAGTTGCCCTCGGTGATGACCAGCTGCACCTCGGGCGCGACCGGGACGGCGCCGGCGATCGGCTCCTCGATCTCGCGGCGGAACTCCGGCGCGTACACCGTCTCGCGGCCCTCGGCGAGCCGGCGGATCAGGTGCACGTAGCCGGCCGCGTCGAAGGTGTCCGGCGCGCCCTTGCGGTCGGTGCGGCCGAGCCGCTGCAGTTCGACCTGGGCCAGGTGGAAGCCGTCCATCCCGACGACCGCGGCCCGCGAGCCGAGCGCGTTGGCGATCGCCCAGGCCAGCGTGGTTTTTCCGGAGGCGGGCGCGCCGATGATGCCGAGCACGTGCCGTTCCCGCGGTTTGGCCAGCTTCTCGGCCCGCGCCAGCAGATCCTCGAACGCCGTCATCGCACTCCCTCTTCTCTGCTCTTCGCCAGTTCCCCGACCGGCCCCGTCCACGAACGCGGACCGACATGCCGGACCCGTTCCGCTGCCACCGCGTTCGCGTATCCGATCCAGTCGGCGACCGCGCCTTCCCGCGTCGCGACCGCGTACGCGAGCGCACCGTGCCACACGTCTCCGGCCCCCAGGGTGTCCCGCGCTTCGACGAGCGGCACGGGGACCTGCCCAGAGTCTTCCGTAGTGCTCCAGGCGACCGGCTCCGGGCCCGCCGTCGTGATCGTCACTGACACTCCGCGTTCGGCCAAACTCGGTGCGGGAGCACGGAACCGCGCGGAACAGGCTGCCACGTGAACCAATGGCAGCAACTGGTCCAGTACCGGTTTCCAGCTGCCCGCGTCGAGGACGACCGGCACTTCGCGGGCGCGGGCTTCCTCGGCGACAGCAAGCGCTAGCTCGGGATGATGCCCATCAACGAGGACCGCGTCCACGCGCTCGAAAATCTGGGTGAGGTCAGGCAGTTCCAGTGGCTCGTCGGAGGCGGCGTTGCGGGAGACGACGGTGCGTTCGCCGTCGCCGTCCCGCACCACGACCGCGCTGACCGGCGGCGCCTGCGCACGTTCCGGAGCGAGGTCGACCAGATCGACGCCGCAGGCTTCGAGGTCAGCCCGGGCGAGCGCGGCCAGCGGGTGCGCACCGAGAGCCGTCACAAGAGTCGCTTCGGCCCCGAGCGCCGCGACGGTCACCGCGGCGTTCGTCGCCGGCCCACCGGCCGCGACATCCACCTGCAGCGACTGCACTTTCTCGCTCGGCTCCGGGAATTCCGCGACCCGCTGTACGACATCGACGGTGCACAACCCCGCCAGCAGCACTCGCACGTCAGGTCAACCCGGCGTGCGTGGTGGACGCGACCTCGACGACCTCGCCGTTGTCGTCGAGCTTCAACGCACCGGTGAGCAGGCCGACCACCTGGTTCATGCTGTGCGTCTTCGGCGTCACCACGGCGACGCGCTTGCCGAGCCGGTGCACGTGGATGCGGTCGGCGATTTCGAAGACGTGCGGCATGTTGTGGCTGATCAGCACCACCGGCAGGCCGCGGTCGCGGATCCGGCCGATCAGTTCCAGCACCTTCGCGGATTCCGCGACGCCCAGCGCGGCCGTCGGCTCGTCCATGATCACCGCTTTGGTGCCGAACGCCGCCGCGCGCGCCACCGCGACGCCTTGCCGCTGCCCGCCGGACAGCGTTTCCACCAGCTGGGTAATGGATTTGACCTTGATGCCGAGGTCGTCCAGGATCCGCTGCGCCTCGGTGCGCATGGTCGCGCTGTCGAGCTTGCGCAACCCGATGCCGAACGGTCCCTTCAGCCGCTTTTCCCGGCCGAGGAACATGTTCGACGCGATGTCCAGCGCCGGCGCGACCGCCAGATCTTGGTACACCGTCTCGATTCCGTAGTGCCTCGCGTCCAATGGGGACTTGAAGTGGACCGTCTTGCCGTCCACTTTGATCTCGCCGGCGTCCGGCACCACCGCACCGGACAATGCCTTGATGAGACTGGATTTCCCGGCCCCGTTGTCGCCGACGACGGCGAGCACTTCGCCGGGGTAGAGGTCGAAATCGGCGCCGTCGATGGCGGTGACCCGGCCGTAGCGTTTCACCAGGCCGCGCGCGGAAAGGGTCGGCTGCTGCTCGTTCGAGGAAGTCATGACTGCTGCTGCCTCCGTGCGATCCGGTCCACGACCACCGCGGCGATCAGCAACGCGCCGGTCGCCAGGTCCTGGTAGTTGCCGTCCACGCCCATCTGCGTCAGCCCCGAACGCAGCACGGCGACGACCAGCGCGCCGAACAGCGTGCCCAGCACCGAACCGCGTCCGCCGAACAGGCTCGTGCCGCCCAGCACCACCGCGGTGATCGAGTCGAGGTTGCCGAGCTGGAACTGGTTCGGGTCGGCGTTCGGCGTGCGGCCGAGCGCCTGCCACGCGGCGATGCCGAAGCACAGCCCGGCGACGAGGTAGACCGACAGCACGGTGCGGTTGACCTTGATCCCGGACAGCCGCGCGGATTCCGGCGCGTTGCCGACGGCGTAAACGTGCTTGCCCCACGCGGTTTTCGTGAGCGCGTACCAGACGGCGAGGAACATGAGCAGCGCGAGCGTCATGCCGTAGGTGATCGGGATGCCGCCGAAGAGGTACCGCTTCGTGCCGAGCCAGGTGAGCAGTCCGTCGGACACCGGAACCGCCTGGCCGCCCGCGATCAGCTTCGCGACCGCGGTCAGGCCGGTGAACGTGCCGAGCGTGATGATGAAGGCGGGCAGCTTGATCCGCGTCGCCAGGGTGCCGATGAACAGGCCGACCACGACGGTCAGCGCGACTCCGGCAAGCAGAGCGAAGAAAACGTTCGTGACCGCGGCCAGTTTCGCCATCACCAGCGTCGCCACGACCATCGACGACGCGTTGGATAGGTCGATGCCCGCGATCAGGATGATCAGCGTCTGGCCGAGCGCGAGCGTGCCGACCACCAGCGACTGCTGGACCACTGTGGACAGATTGTCCAGGTCGAAAAAGGTGTCCGTGGCGAAGGAAAACACCAGGACCGCCACGACCAGCGCCAGCGCGGGACCGACCGCGGGGGCTCGCAGGAAGAACTCGCCGAGCGTTTCGCGCTCGCGGTTGTTGACCGTCGCGGTCGTCATTTCCCGCCTCCCCAGCAGTTCTGCAGACCCCAGGCGGTGTCCTTGCTCGGCACCCCCGGCATCGGGTGGTCGGTGATCGCGGTCGAGCCGGTGTTGACGAACCCGCTCGGCTTCTTGCCGGTCTTCGCGTACTCGACCGCCGCGAGCACGCCCTGTTCGGCCATCTTCCGCGGGAACTGCATCACGGTGACGGCGAACTGGCCGTTCTTGACGTTCTGCACGCCCTCGCAGCCGCCGTCGATGGAACCGACGGTGAGCTGGTTGGTGAGGCCGCGCGCTTTGAGAGCCGCGTACGCGCCGCGGCCCATCGGCTCGTTCATCGTGTACACCGCGTTGAGGTCGGTGGTGCGCTGGAGGAGGTTCTCCATGCCCTGCTGGGCGAGGCTCTGGTCGCCGTTGGCGTTGGTGTGGCCCTTGATCTCCGGCGCGCCGTCCTTGAGCCCGATGCCCTTAAGGAACCCGCCGTGCCGCTGGGTGTCGACCGAACTGCCCGCGGTGCCGTCGACCATCAGGAGCTTCGGGTCCGCGCCCTTCAGCGCCGCCTTGACGTACGCGCCCTGCTGCTCGCCCGCCGCGAAGTTGTCGGTGGCGAAGGTGGCGTCGACCGCGTCCGGCGGTTCGGTGGCGGTGTCGAGGGCGATCACCAGGATGCCGGCGTCGCGGGCGTCCTTGATGGCCTTGAGCACGCCGGTGGACGAGCTCGGCGTGATCAGGATGGTGTTCACGCCCTGCTGCATCAGGTTCTCGATGGCGCGCACCTGACCGTCGTTGTCGCCGTCGAACTGCCCGGCGAGCGCGCTGAAGTCAGCGCCGTTGGCCTTGGCCGCGGCGGCCGCGGCGCTGCGCAGTTCGACGAAGTACGGGTTGGTGTCGGTCTTCGTGACGAGGCCGACCTTGGCCTTGCCGCTGCCGCCGGTTTTGGAGCTGCCGCCCCAGTGGCGTTCGACGGTGCACCCGGCGGTGGAGACCGCGACAGCGGCCGCCAAGGCGAGTGCGGTGAGACTCCGGTGTCTCATGGAGATGCCCTCCGAATCGAGGTGCGAGCTTGCCGATGGACGGGAAGGTAGACAGACTCATGCCATGACGCAAGCGTTTGCGCAAACGCTTGCCAACGCTCCTGGTTTCGCTCTCTCGATAAAGGACAGACATGCCGCGACCCCGCTCCGCCCGCCCGACCCAGCGCGACATCGCCGAAATGGCGGGCGTGTCGATCACGACGGTCTCGCACGTCGTCAACGGCACGCGGGCGGTGGCCGAGGAGACGAAAGCCGCGGTGCTGCGCGCGATCGAGACCACCGGGTACACCGGCGACGCGATCGCGCGCTCGCTGGTCACCGGGGGTACGCGGTCGATCGGGATGGCGATCTCGCTGGTCGCGAACCCGTACTTCGCGGCGCTGATGCACGCGATCGAGCGGGAGGCGTCGGCAAACGGATACACCGTGCTGCTGGCGGACACACACGACACCGCGGGCACCGAACGGGACGTGGTGCGCGCGCTGCGGTCGCGCCGGGTCGACGGACTGCTGATCACGCCCGCGCCCGGCGACGGGTCGGTGCTGGGCGAGCTGGTGTCGCTGGACGTGCCGACCGTGCTGATGGACCGGCTCACCACCCGGACCGACATCGACCAGGTCGGCGCGGAGAACATCCAGGCGACGTCGGCACTGACCGCGCATCTGGCGTCGCTGGGCCACCGCCGGATCGGGATGATCTCCGGCGCGCCCGGGCTGACGACGAGCGACGAACGCGTGCTGGGCTACCGGCTCGGCCTCGGCCGGTCGGGCTTGAGCTGGTCGCCTGACCTGGTGGCGTGCGGACAGTCCTCCCGCGACGGCGGCGGCTTGGCGTTGAGCACGCTGCTGGCGCTGCCGGATCCGCCGACCGCGCTGGTGGTGGCCAACGACAGCATGATGGTCGGCGTCCTGCACGAGGCGCGGCGACGGGGTTTGCGCATCGGCCAGGACCTGCCGGTGGTGGTGTACGACGACGTCGAGTGGGCCGATCTCGTGGACCCGCCGCTGACGACGATGGCCCAGCCGATCGACGAAATCGGCCGGCGGGCGGTGCAGTTGCTGCTCGCTCGACTGGCGGATCCCGGCCGACCGGCCGAGACTGTGCGGTTGCCGCCGACCTTGCGGCACCGGGCTTCGTGCGGGTGCGCGTCGTGACTGCCCCGCGTAACCAGGCACGCGGCCGTTCACTCACCTCAGTGATTCTCGGGACCCGATCGTCTCGGACCCTCTCTGGTGCGGCCCGACAGTGGCTACTGTTGGGTAGGTATCGACGACGAGGGCCATGAAAAATGACCGTTCTGGCGCCGGAGGTCCCCCACTGGGACCTGCCGGTCACCCATCGGTTCGGGGTGGCATTGGGGAGGCACGCCAGCCCGTACCACGACCAGCTGCTGCGTGCCATCCGCGGCGCTGCCGCGCGGGCGGGTTGCGACCTGCTGCTGGCCGACACCAGCGACTGTCCGCGCGCGGAAGCCGAAGTGCTGCGCGCACTGCAGGCGGACCGGATCGATGGCGTCCTTCTGGTGCCCGCGCCCGGTGACGAGGCGGTCGTGAACGGTCTCGTGCGGACGGGTGTGCCGACGGTTCTGGTCGACCGGATCGCCGGCCGCAACGACGTCGACCAGGTCGGTTCGGAGAACTTCCAGGCCATGTCCGCGCTGGTCGAGCACCTGGCCGCGCGACGGCACCGGCGGATCGCTTTGATCACCGGCACCGAAGGCACCACCGTCAGCGAAGAACGCGCCCTCGGTTACCGCCTCGGCCTAGGCCGCGCCGGGCTGCGCTACAACCCGGAACTGGTGGCGTCCGGCCAATCCACCGCAGGCGGCGCGGCCCGAGCTGCCGCCAAACTCCTGGACGGCTGGCCCTCGCCGACTGCCTTGGTGGTCGCTGGTGAAGCGATGCTGATCGGCGTGCAGTGGGAAGCACACCGCCGCGGCATCCGGATCGGATCGGAACTGGCGGTCGTCGGATACGGCGACATGGACTGGGCACGCACGGTTTCCCCTGGCGTGACGACGATGGCACAACCCATCTCGGAAATCGGCCGCCGGGCAGTGCAGTTGCTGCTGGCGCGCTGCCGCGAGCCGGAGCGCCGACCGGAGTCCGTCCGCCTCGCGCCACGGTTCCTGCACCGCGCTTCGTGCGGCTGCTGAGTTTCACAGGGTTGCCGCGGCCTCCAGCAGCATCCACCCTCCAATTTGGACAGACAGATCCCGCTCCGCCTTGCCCGGCGGATTCGGCGCTGGCTTGTCCCAGTACGCGCTGAACAACGGTCCGGTTTTCTCTTGTGCCGCACCGTTCCAGCATGCTTCCGCTGATTTTTGGACCAGCCTTTTCGCTGCTTCGGCTTCCGGCCTGGGCAGTTTGTTGGCCTTGTTGGCCGCGAGCGCGAGGTAACGGGCGGCGATCGCCGAGAAGAGCCCGCCGTCGCCTCCGTCTGATCCCGGGAGAATCCCTTGTGGTGCCAGGTGTTTCTCCACCGCACGGATCGTGCGTGCCGCGTCTTCCCAGCGGGACTGCTCCAGGCATGCGCCGAGGTAAACCCCTTGGCAGTACGAGAAAATATGCTTGACCACTTCGCCGGTGTCCGCCCGGATCCCGTCCCAGACCAAGCCGGTCTCCGGGTCTACGAGGGTGTCGGTGAGCCATTGCGTCATGGCACCGGCGCGTTCTTGATCACCCGTCCGAGCGTGAAAGATAGCGGCAGGCCCGTTCGCGGGGGTATTCTTGAAGGAGTCGCCGCGCCGCCACCAAATTCCCCCGCCAAGGTCTTCTGTCCAGCCTTCGTGCAGCCGTTTGCTGATCGCCTCGATCGGTTCGTCCACTGTGGATAGTTGGAGTTGACGCACTCGCTGCAGCGCGAGCCCTAGCCAGGCTATGTCGTCGTAGTAGTCGTTTACCCAGGAACCGAAATTGCGCCGGTGCACCGTCGCGATGAAGCGGTCGATCAGCCGCGCGCGTTCGTCGGTGGGCTGACGGAGCTGCGCGTCGACGAGACTGTCGAGGAGATGGGCCTGCCACCAGTAGTTCCAGTGCCAGTGCAACCGCTGACTAATGGTGGGCGGCCACCCACTCCGACCTAGGACGGTGCCCGGGAGAGCCCATAGGCGGCGGAGGTGTCGGGCGCAGACCGCCTGTTCGGCTGAGGCGGCGCGTTCGAGTGCTGCGGCACGCTCGGCTGAGGCGTGGCTCTCGGCTGCCGCGGGTTGCTCGCTCGCTGCGGCACGCTCGGCCGGTGCACCCTCAGCCACCGCCGCCGCGGTGCGCTCGGCCGGGTCGATTGCGTCATTGGCTTGGTCGACTGTGCGCTCGGCCGGTGCCGCACGCTCAGCGGGATTCGCCGCGCCCGCAGCCGCATTCGGCGTGCGACCGGCAGAGTCGTCCGAGGGCGATGCGGCAGGGCCGGGCGCATCGCCACGCGCAGCAGAATCGGCGGGCTCGGCTGGATCGGCGGTCATGACCTGATTCTGCCTGCGCTGCGGAGAACTTGCCTCTCTACGCACACTCCCGTCTGAGCCGCGCGATCGGCGCTAGGCCTGGGTTCTCGTGAGCGGCCCCGGTTCTAACCGGCGCAGCCGCTCACGAAGCACCCCATCGGTGGCAAAGCGGCGAAGTCACCAAGCCTTGGAGAGGTCCGCATGCTGTCGGACCCACGCGTGCATCACGATTCCGGCCGCAACTCCCGCATTGATAGACCTTGTGGTGCCGAACTGGGCGATGGAGACCACTTTCGCCGAGTCCGTCTGTGCGGCTTCGGACAGACCAGGGCCTTCCTGGCCGAACAGCAGCAGGCACTTCCGGGGCAGTTCGGCGGTTTCCACCGGCTCTGCGCCGGGCGTGTTGTCCACCGCTACCACCGTCAAGCCCTCTGCGGTGGCGAATTCCAGCAGCGTCGCGACGTTCTCGTGGTGGCGGAGGTGCTGGTAGCGGTCCGTCACCATCGCGCCTCGGCGGTTCCAGCGGCGGCGGCCCACTATGTGCACTTCCGCGGCGGCGAAGGCGTTCGCGGTGCGGACGACCGTGCCGATGTTGTGGTCGTGCTGGAAGTTCTCGATCGCGACGTGGAACGGGTGTCGTCGGGTGTCCACATCGGACACGATTGCTTCGCGGCGCCAGTAGCGGTAGGCGTCGACCACGTTGCGGCGGTCGCCGTTGGCCAGGAGTTCGGGGTCGTAGCGCGGGTCGTCCGGCCAGGTGCCTGGCCAGGGGCCTACGCCTACCTCCTCGCGGTTCACCCACTCGGTGGGGCCCGCTTCGGGTTGTTCCGTCGTCACGAAGGACGATTCTCGCTCAGCCGAGGCTGACGCCGTGCGCCGGACTGTCGTCGTGGCGGTGGCGCCACCTCAGGTAGGCGCCCAGGTACGAGATCACCAGCACCGCCAGGGCCACCACGACCACCACCGGCAGCAGCGAGCGCGGGATCACCGTGCCGTAGAGGTAATACGCGTTGAACCCGCCCGGCAGGTCGCCGAGACCCTGCTGATGCCGGAAGAAATCCTCCAGCGCGGTGAGCGGGCACGGAATCGGCGTGACATTGACCAGCACGCCCCACACCGCGAAGAAAATGTGCACGAAAACGACCTTCGGCCACCGCCACGCGAGGAAGCCGCCGAAGCCGATGAAGAGCAGGGCGAGGATGTGCACCGCCACGGTGACATCGGCCAGAACATGCGCGACCGTCGTGTCCACCTTCGCCCCCTTCCCAGTGCACCTACCAGCGACGTTACTCCGATTACCCGTCCAGGGAGCGGGAAATAGGGGGACCTGATGTGATGTTCGACCCACCGGAGCAACGAGTTCACCCGGCAGGTAACGGAGGGATCACTCCGGGTAGGAGACGGGGCGGAACACCCCGCACGAAGGGACCCGACGCGCCGTAAATGACTTCGTTCCGTGCACGCGAATCGACGGAGAAAACGAGGGAAAAGCGGGTGACGAACGCGGAAGAAGGACCTCAGGCCGGCGAGCCGGTGCCGCCGAAACCCGGCCATAGGGTGTCCCCATTGAGCTTGAGGTCGTCGGGCAGCTGGCCATCGCGGTGCCCGTCCGCCGTCGCCCAGACGACCTCGGAGTCGGGGTAAAGAGTCACCACGAAGCCCACGTCAGCGGGGTGCGCGTACTCGATCGAGAGCACGTCGTCGACGCTGAGCACGACTTCGTCGCCATAGGGTTCGACGTTCCAGGTCCGGGGCTTGTCGTCGTTGTTGGTCACCTGGATCCGGATCATCCGCGCCCCTCCCGTGGGTCGAGGCCGACGATACGCGGAAAAGGGCGTTCAGCCAGCGAACGCTGCTCCGTCGATGTCCGTCACGACGAGGCGGATGGTTGCGTCCGCCCACTCGGTCCCGTCGAGTACCTTGCGCACCTGGGCTTCGGCGGCCGACAGCAAGGGCGGCAGCGGCAACCGCAGCGCGACCACCCGGATCTCCACCGATTCCGCGGTCAGATCCACTGACCCACCAGCGGGATCGGTCGGCAGCCAGCTGATTTCCGCGGCCACGCTCGTCGCGGGGCGGAGGCCGTCGACGGCCGACAGGGCGTCGGCGAGTCTTCCGGTCAGCGAACGCGGATCGGTCACTTCCGCCCCACTTCGATGTCCAAAATGGACACTCGAACGGCGTCCACGGAGCGGCCGGTCTGCGCGAGGACTTCCCGGAACACCGCGCGCTGCACCGCGCGGCCCACGGCGGCGGCCTGGTCCGCACCCGAGATGACCACGTCGACCTCGACCGTCAGGCTGTCCTCGTGGGCACGGACCCGGACGCCGTCCGCGGGAGCCGGTTCCAGGCCCTTCCAGCGTTGCCTGGCTTCGCGGGCCCACGCGGTCGCCAACCCGCGCAGGCCGGGTTCCAGGCGCACGACTCCGGCGGTTTCGGCGGCCGCGCGGGCGGCAACGCTCGCGATCACCGGGGCGGCGATCACGTATTCGGCGGTCATTCCCCGTCCTCGTACACGTCTTCCACCAGCAGATCCAGGCTGACCAACGAAATACCCACCCGCGAGGTCGCGGCAGCGGACACCAGTTCTCGTACGCGGGCCAACGTGTCAGCGCCGCTGGTGTTCCCCAGTCGCGCCGCGAGGGTGAGTTCGACCTCGACCTGGGCCGCGCCCGACGAATCGACGCCGACCTTTCGCACTCGCACCCGGCGGGCGCGGACGTCGCCGGCAGAATCGGCCGCATAGCGGAGCACGACCGCGACGGCTTGTTCGCTCACTTCGACCGAACCCGGTTCGGCGGCGGCGAGATCCAGCATCTGACCGCGGCGCACCTCAGCACGGACGGCCGACATGATCCGGCCGAACAGGTCCGGCGGGGTCGGGTCGGGCTCGTCGATCAGTTCCTGCGTCGCCGAGCGCAGGGCCAGCAGGCTTTCCCGCGCGGTACGGCAGTGGACGCACTCCGCCTGGTGGTCGTCGGACTCGTCCAGGCTCTCCCAGAGCGTTTCCAGTTCCCGGCCGCACGGCAGTTCGTAGTCCTGGTTCACCTCCACGGCTTCATCACCTCCGCCAGCTGCGCACGGGCCCGGGCGATGCGCCCCCGGACCGCGGTGGGGTTCGCGCCGACGATCTCGCTGATCTCGTCGTACGACCGGCCGTGCACTTCACGCAACAGCCAGCACGCCCGTTGCTGCGGGGTGAGCGTCTGAAGCGCCTCGTCGAGCGCCGCGAGCTGGCCGCTGACCTGCACCGCGTGCTCCGGCTGCGTGTCGCGGCGCGGCGATTCGGCCAGGTCGAGATCGACGTCAGCTTGCGGGCGGCGCGCCCGGATCACGTTGAGACAGCGGTTGGTCGTTCCGCGGTACAGCCAGCCGACGAACGCGTTGTCGTCGTTCAGCTGCGCCAGCTTCCGCCACGCGCCGAGGAACGCTTCCTGCACTACGTCCTCGGCGTCGCCGCGGTGATGCAGCATTTTCAGGGCAAGCCGGAACATCGGGCCCTGATAACGCTGCACGAGCTGTTCGTACGCGCGCACGTCGCCGTCTCGCGCACGGCCGACGAGGGTGGCGTCGTCGAGCGGGACACTGGTCGTGGTCACGGCACCCCCTTCCGTCAGGGGGACACCGCGTGGCGGGCATTCGTCACGCACGCATTGTGGGTGACTGTGCTCACTTCCGCTCGGTTGACTCCTCAGCTGAGCCCGAGGTCGTCCTTGCTCAGCAAGTACCGGTACTCGAGCCCGGCCTTCTCGATGGCTTCCCGCGCGCCGGTGTCGCGGTCGACGACCGTCGCGACGCCGACCACAGTGGCCCCGCCTTCGCGCAGCGCCTCGACCGCGGTGAGCACGCTGCCGCCGGTGGTGGAGGTGTCCTCGACGGCCAGCACCCGCTGCCCGCGCACCTCCACGCCCTCGATCCGGCGCTGCATCCCGTGTTCCTTGATCGCCTTGCGGACGACGAACGCGTCGAGCACCACGCCCTCGGCGGCGGCGGAGTGCAGCATCGCCAGCGCCACCGGGTCCGCGCCGAGGGTGAGCCCGCCGGTCGCGACGTAGTCCCAGTCAGCGGTGAGCTGCCGCAGCAGCTTGCCGATGAGCGGGGCGGCCGCGTGCTGCAGCGTCGCCCGCCGGAGGTCGACGTAGTAATCGGCTTCCTTGCCCGAGGCCAAGGTGACCTTGCCGTGCACGACGGCCAGTTCGCTGACCAGCCTGGCCAGTTCGAGCTTCGCAGTTTGATCCAACCCGGGGTACGCCACGGCCGAGAGTCTTACACACGGCACCGACAACTTCCGCGCGTCACTCCCCGGTCGCGACGGCCGTCACCGGACGCGTCCGCGTCGCCACCCAAGCGGGCAGGACCGCGGCGACCAAGGCGAGCACGATCGCGGTCGCGATGATCACCAGGTAGATGGAGATCGGCCCGTCCGGCAGCACCCGTCCGGTCGCGACGAGGCAGAACGGCACGATCGCGCCCGCCGAGACGACGGTGCCCAGCAGGATGCCGATCGCGGCGATCAGGCCGCCTTCGCTGGCGGCCATCCGCAGCACCTGGCCGCGGGTGAAACCGCCGAGGCGCTGCAGCCCGAACTCCCGCCGCCGTCGTGAAGTCGCCATGACCAGGGTGTTCACCACGGAGATCACCGTGTAGCCGACGATCATGCCGACCAGCAGGTAGTTCACCCACGCGCCGGTCTCGTCGTTCTTGGCGTTCGCGGCGGCCAGCGTGCTCCGGTCACCGACGGACACCGGGAGACCGGCGGTCGCGGCGGTCAGGCTGCGCGTCAGCCGGGCCTGGTCGACGCCGGGCTCGGCGCGGACGAGCACCTGCCGGGGGAGACCCGCGGCAGTGTGCGCGGCGAGCAGGTCGGCGGGCAGGAGAAGCTGTTCGGCGCCGTCTCGCTGCTGCACGATCGCGACGATGCGAAGGGTCCGGTCGGTCCCGTCGCCGAGACGGAGCGTGACGGAATCGCCGACGGATCGGGAGACTTCGGCGGCGTCGGGCAACGCGATCGTGTCGCCTTTGAGGTCGGCGAGATTGCCTTGCACGACCGTGGCCGCGTTGATCGTCGCGTCGGTGAGGCCGAGCGCCGGGTAGCCCTTCTTGGTCTGGTTCTCGTCGAACGGCGCGGTGATGAACGCGCGGCTGCTGACGTACGACGAGACCGCCGCGACGCCGTCCGCGTGCCGGACACGGTCGAGAGCCTCCGGAGAAATTCCAGTGGGGCCCGCGACGACCGCGTCGGCGCGGAGGTCTTCGGCGAAGGCCTGCGCGGAAGCGGCGGTGGTCGTGGTCTGCAGGTAGATGTTGGCGGTCGCGATGCCGACCGCGAGCATGATCGGCGTGACCGCGCCGGCCACCCGGGTGGCCGCGTTGCGCGTGTTGGTGATCGCCAGCCAGCCGGTGACGCCGCTGATCAACCGCATCGGGCCCTGCAACAGGATCGCGGTCAGCTTCGTGACGCCCGGGCTGATCATCGCGACGCCGATCGCCCACAGCATCACCGCCGGACCCGCCGTGCTCGCCGCGATGGGTCCCGTCATCACCGCGAGCGTGACGATGCCCAGCGCGGTCCCGCCGCCGAAGCACAGCAGCGCGACGATCAGCCGCACCGGAGTCAGCCAGCTCCGCGGCACGGAGGCCTCGGCGAGCGCCTCGGTCGGCCGGATGCGACCGACCCGGAATCCGGCGACCAGCGCGGAAATCCCGACGGCGAGCATCGTCGCGCCCGCCGCGATGATCATCGGGATCCAGCCCTGGTGGAACTGCACCTCGGGCGGGATGAACCCACCCGAAGTGAACTGTTCGAACAGCCATCGGCCGAACACCGGACCCAGCGCGGCCGCGACTCCGGTCGCGAGCACGCCGATGACCAGCGCTTCGCCGAGAACCATGCGCCGCAACTGCCGCGGCGTCGTGCCGATCGCGCGCAGCAGAGCCAATTCCCGCTGCCGCTGGCGCACCGACAGCATCAACGTGCTGGCGATGACGAACACCGCGACCGAAATCGACAGTCCGCCCGCGACACCGGCCAACGGAATCAGCCGTGCGCCGCTCGTTTGCGCCTCCGGGAATTCAGCGAGGCCGCGCTCATCCCCAGTCAGCACGGACACCCCCGACCCGAGATGCAACGCGGCCGGATTGTCAGTGACGACGCCGAAGTAGTCGACCTTGCCGGGGTGGCCGGAGAGCTGATCGGCCACATCGTCGGCGAAGAACACGTCGGAACCCTCAACCGTCCGAGCGACGCGGTAGTGATTGATCTTCCCTTGCACCGCAAGGTCGACCGTCGCGCCAGCCGACGCACCGCTGGCGGCGGGCAGCACCACTTCGCCGTCTCGCGGCGCGGGTCCGGGCAGCCGAGCGGACTCCCAGCCGTGCGCGACGAGAGGCTGTTTACCCAGCGATACCGGGAAATTCACCTCACCGACCACAGTGGACACACCAGGCGTCGCGCGGATCGTCTCCGCCAGCGATCGGTCCAGCCGAACCCGCTCGGAGAGCGCGACCGACTGCGTCTTGGGCTTGTCGGAGTGCTTCTGCAGCTCGAAATCCTGTTGTCCGGTAACAACTGCCGTCGCCCAAGCCAGCCGGTGCGGCGGCGTGGCGGACCGGATCCCGGTCTCCATCAGACCGGCGCAGGCGGACACGATCACCGCGCCGAGGAAGGCGGCCACGAACGCGGCGATGAACCCGCCGGTGCGGAAACGCAAGGTGCGCAAGGCAAGACTGAACATCAGAAGCCGCCCACCGGCGTCCGGTCGGCCCAGGCGCCGAGGTGCGTCATGCGTTCGGCGACCGCCGTCGCGGTCGGCCGGTGCAGCTCGCCGGCGACGCGGCCGTCCGCGAGGAATACGACGCGATCCGCGTAGGAGGCCGCGACCGGGTCGTGCGTCACCATCACGACGGTCAGCCCGCCGCGCACCGATTCCGAGAGCAGGCCGAGGATTTCACTCGCGGTACGGGTGTCCAGCGCGCCCGTCGGCTCGTCGGCGAACAGCACGGCCGGGCGGCTGACCAGCGCGCGGGCGATCGCCACCCGCTGCTGTTGACCACCGGACAACTGACCCGGCAGGTGCTTGCGCCGGTCGCCCAGCCCGACGTGCCCGAGCATCTCGGCGACGCGGCGGCGGTCCGGACGGCGACCGGCCAGCCGCAGCGGCAGCACGACGTTCTGCTCGACGGTCAGCGCGGGCAGCAGGTTGAACGCCTGGAAGACGAACCCGACCTTGTCCCGGCGCAGCTTCGTGAGCCGCGTTTCGGAGAGCTTGCCCAGTTCCTGGTCGTCGAGCAGGACCGAACCGCTCGTCGGCCGGTCGAGTCCGGCCGCGCAGTGCAGGAACGTGCTCTTGCCCGAGCCCGACGGACCCATCACCGCGGTGAACCCGCCGCGCGGGAAGGACAGGCTCACCCCGTCCAGTGCCGTGACCCGGCCGTATTCCTTGCGGACGGATTCGAGCCGCACCGCTTCCCCAGTCGCCATGGGGAAAACGCTATGGCCTGCCGGGGGAAAACACCCTGGGGCGCACACGCCGGGACGGGGTAGGGCTGTCCCTACCGCTAGGTGCGGCGGCGGTTGCCGAACCCGCCGGCGAGCTTGCGCAGCACCGGACGCGGCAGCAGTCCGCCGATCCCGACCAGGGCCTTGTACTGCAGGCTCGGCACCGAGATCACCTTGCCGCGGCGCAGGTCAGCGAGGGCTTCGTCGACGACCTGGGCCACGTCGAGCCAGAACGCCTTCGGCCCCTCCCGCTTCAGCCCGGCGCGCTCGTGGAACTCGGTGTGGGTGAAACCGGGGCACAGCGCCATCATCCGCACGCCCTTCGGCAGCGACATCGCGACGCCCTCGGTGAACGACGTGACCCAGTTCTTGCTGGCGGTATACGTCGAACCGCGGCCGGAGAAGAAGCCCGCGACACTGCTGACGTTGATGATGTCGCCGCGGCCGCGCTCGACCATGCCCGGCAGCGCCGCCCGGGTCAGCTGCAGTACGGCGGTCACGTTGACGTCGAGCTGACGCTGCAGGTCCTCGGCCGGGATCTCCCAGAACTCGCCGCTCAGCCCGAACCCCGCGTTGTTGACCAGCAGGTCGACCGGCTGGGTTCCGAGCAGCTCAGCGACCCGGCCGCGACCGTCCACTTCGGACAGATCGGCGGAGAGCACGGTCACCTCGACGCCGTGCTCCGCGCGCAGCTTCTCGGCCAGCGCGGTCAGCCGCTCCTCGTCCCTGGCGACGAGGACGAGGTCGTGCTTCTCGGCGGCCAGCCGGCGCGCGAATTCCGCGCCGATGCCCGCGGTGGCTCCCGTGATCACAGAACTGGTGGTCATGTGGGTGAAGCTACCCGTTTTTCAGCTGCGTTTGCGCTGGTGGCGCAGTATGGTCCGGCGCATGGGCAAGCACTCCAAGCGGACGCCCGGATATCTGCCCCGGATGGCCGCCGGTGCGGCGCCCCTCGCTCTGTTGCTCGCCGGCCCGGCTGCGGCGCTGGCGGACACCCCGCGCGGGGAACTGCCGCTCGACCTGCACCAGCACGGTTCCTCCTCCGACCTCCAGTTCACCCGCGACGAGACGGTCACGACGCGCGATCTGCCCGCGTCCGCCGCGTCGAACCTGCACCAGGCGCTCGCTCCGGACGCCGCCGGCCAGTCCCAGACGCACGACCTGCGTCTCGGCGAGGCAGGCCGCGCGTTCACCGGCAACGACCTCGGCGCGCACCACACACAGCCGTTCGACGGTGCGCACGTAGCCGGTCTGGACCAGTCCATGCGACACGGCGTCCGGCTGCCGCAAGGCGTCGAAGCGCTCTCCAGCAGCAAGACCGGCGCCGAATCCGGTCTGGCCGGCCGGTTCTCCGGCGACCTGATGAGCGGCAGCCGCGTCGAACGCACCTGCGCGGACGCCGTCGACCTCGGCCCGGCGGGCTCGGTGGTCGCGAACTCCGACGAAAGCGTCCTCGGCCAGTTCACCGGCAAGCTCGACGTCGCGCGGCTGGAGTCCACCGAGCGGCACAGCGTGTCCGGCGACCTCGGCCCGGTGCACACGCTGGCCGCGACGAGCCAGTCGACCGCCGAGCGCACCGAGCGGTTCCACGGCGAACTGTCGGCCGCGGACATCGCGGCGGCGCGGGCGAGCACCGCTTCTACCGTGGGTGTCCCGGTTACCCGGAGCCAGCACGTGGGCGCCGAGGTGCTCGGAAATCCGGTCATCGACAACGGATGGACAGTTTCCGGGCCGCCGTTCACTTTCTCGCCCGGCTGAGTTCACCGCCGGGCCGGGTCCGCTTTCGGCAACCGAGTCCGGACCGTTTCCGGATCGTGAAACGGTCCTCGGCCGAAGCCGTCGTGAGCTGCGGGACGTCACCCGTTCGCCGTAACGAAGGGCGCGTTTCCTTTACCCACCGTGGCGGTTCGGCGCGCGAATCCGGGCTCGACCAGGTGGCGCCGCCACCGGGAGAGTCCCCAGCGGGAGGCCCGCATCCGCTTGGATAGCCTGCTGGGCGTGGTCGACCTCGAATCCGCTGCCGCCGAATCGGCGTCTCCGACAGCTGCCGGCAAGAGCAAAGCCGGGCGTCGGGCGCGGCTGCTCGCTGCGGTTTTCGGAATCGCCGGCGCGATTCTCGCGATCGCGATCCCGTTCCTGCCCGTCACGCTCGAGCAAACCACCCTCGACTGGCCGACCGCTCAGGGCGGCACCAGGGCGGTGTCCGCCCCGCTGACCGCGCAGGCGCCGATCTCGCTCGACGCGAAGGTCTCGTGCGCGACCGCGCGGGCGCTCGACGCGCGCACCGACGGCAACGCCGTGCTGTTCAGCACCAACCCGCCGAACTCCAGCATCGGCACCGTCACCGGGATGGCCCTGCAGGTCGGCGACGGTCAGCTCACGCTTTCCTCACAGGGGCAGCAGCTCGGCGCGGCCCCGATCGGCGAGGGCGACTGCACGATCACGGTGCATTCCGACCCGAAGCACACGACCGCGTCCGTCGGCGGCACCCACCTGGCGGACGTCAGCGACGACCACCGGCCGCAGCTCACCGGCTTCTTCTCCGACCTCAACAACCAGGACGACACGCACGGCCTCTCGGTTTCCGCGCAGGTCGACAACCGCTGGGCCAGCACCGCGACCGGCATCAAACTAGCCGCCATCGTGCTGTCGGTGCTCTGCTTCATTGGCGCGGTGCTCGCGCTGTACCGCCTCGACCGGCTCTCCGGCCGGCGCGCGCCCCGGCTGGCCAAGCGCGGCTGGTGGAAGCTGAAATTCCTCGACATAGCCGTCCTCGGCACGCTCGGCGTCTGGTGGCTGATCGGCGCGATGACCGCCGACGACGGCTACTTCACGACCATGGCGCGCGTCCGCGGCGACGCCGGGTACATCGGCGAGTACTACCGGTGGTTCGCCGCGCCGGACGCGCCGATGGCGTGGTTCGTCGACATCTACGCGGCCATGACCAAGGTCAGTTCGCTGACGCCGTGGATGCGGCTGCCGTCGCTGTTGATGGGCGTCGCCTGCTGGATGCTGATCAGCCGGGGCGTGCTGCCCCGGCTCGGCAGGCAGGTGCGGATCAGCAGCGCGGCCGGCTGGGCGGCGGGCGCGGTCTTCCTCGCGTTCTGGCTGCCCTACGACAACGGCCTGCGCCCGGAAAACCTGGTCGCGCTGCTGTCGCTGATCACCATCTGCGCCGTCGAACGCGCGGTGGCGACCCGGCGGCTCGGCCCGGCGGCGGTCGGGCTGACCGTCGCGGCGCTGTGCGTCTCGGTGAACCCGCACGGGCTGATGGCCGTGCTGCCGTTCGTGGTCGGGCTGAAACCGCTGGCGAAGATCGTGCTCCGGCACGCCCGCCAGTTCGGCTGGGTGCCGGTGCTCGCGCCGGTCGCCGCGGCCGGACTGGTGATCCTCGCGCTCATCTTCTGCGACCAGACGCTGAGCGGTGCGCTCGAATCGGTGCGGCTGCGCTCGTCGCTCGGGCCGACCGGGGCCTGGTACAACGAGCTGGACCGCTACACGATGCTGTTCAGCAACGGCCCGGACGGTTCGATGACGCGCCGGTTCCCGGTGCTGTTGATCTTCCTCTGCCTGGCGACCTGCGCGGTCGTGCTGCTGCGGCGCGGCAACATCCGCGGCGCCGCGCTCGGCCCGAGCCGCCGACTGCTCGGCATCAGCGCACTGTCCTTTGTGGTCCTCGCGCTCGCCCCGACCAAGCACTCGCACCACTTCGGCATGCTGGTCGCGGTCGGCGGTCCGCTCGCCGCGCTCACCGCGTTGTCGACGAGCACGACCGTGCTGCTGTCGCGCCGCAACCGCGCCGCGTTCTTCGCCGGGCTGATGGTGATCGTCGCGCTGGCTTCGACCGGGCCGAACGCCTGGTGGTACGTCTCCGCGTGGGGCGTGCCGTGGTTCGACCTCCCGCCGCAGGTGTTCGGCATCAAGCTGAGCACGATGGCGCTCGTGGCGGCCGCGGTCGCGCTGGCGATCGCGGCGATCGAGCACATGAAGCACAACGAGCACGAACCGTTCGTACCGCCCGCGCCGGTGCCGCGGTCCGACCTGGAAAACCGCGGCCGGGCGCTGCGGCTCGGGCTCGCGCCGCTGTCGACGGTGTGCGCGATTCTCGTGCTGTTCGAGGTCGGCAGCATCGCCAAGGGCATCCAGAAGCGCTGGGACACCTACAACATGGGTGCCGACAACATCCGCCAGCTGGCCGGGAAGAGCTGCGGGCTGTCCGACTACATCAAGGTCGAGCGCGATCCGAAGGCCGGCATTCTCGAAGCCGCGCCGCAGCAGCCGCAGAACGCCGCGCCCGGCTGGCAGGTGCCCGCCGGCGCCGACCGCGGGACCACGCCGCAGGAATGGCTGACCAGCACGCAGAAGGGCTTCGTCACCAACGGCGGGCTGCCCACGGACGACAAGTGGAAGCCGCCGCACGGCTTCGGCAAGGACGCCGCGCCGATCTGGGGCAGCTACCACGAGTCCGGCGACGGCGCGGGCGACCTGCGCACCCAGTGGTACTCGATCCCGGAACGCGCGCGCGACGGCTCGGTGCCGATCGTGGTCGCGCTCGCCGGCAAGACCGAGGACCCGAACGGGCTGACCGCCGAATTCGGCAAGAACACCCCCGCCGGGTTCGAGGTGCTCAGCCGCGAGAAGCTCGACGCGAAGAAGAAGGACACCGACTGGCGGGACGCGCGGGTCAGCGTGCCCGAAGGCGCCGACCAGGTGCGGATCGTGGCGAAGGGCCGCGGGCTCGGCAGCGAGGGCTGGGTCGCGTTCAGCGCGCCGCGGGCGCCGAAGATCGCGAAGATGACCGACGTGGTCGGGAAGGACCCGGTGTTCCTGGAGTGGGCCGCCGCCGCGCAGCACCCGTGCCTGCGCCCGTCCTCGATCCACAACGGGATCGCCGAGATGCCGAAGTACCGGATCAGCGCGGGCGACGACCTGCGCACGGTCGGCCGGTATTGGTCTTCGCCCGCGGGTGGCGGACCGTTCGTGTGGATGAACGCGAGCGTCCAGATGGAGGCGCTGCCGACGTATCTGGAAGGCGACGTCGACCGTGACTGGGGGACGTTGTACGAGGTGACGCCCGACGTCGCGAACGCGCTCCCCGCTTCGGCGGCGCTGCATCAGCAGTCGGTGACGCACTCCGGGCTGTGGTCGCCTGGACCGCTGGCCAAACCCGCCAACCCGACCGGCGAGACGTAAACCGGCTGTGTCGCGAAGGGCCCCTTGAGTCGCTCAAGGGGCCCTTCGCGCTTTTCAGCAGCGATACCGGGTGAACTGCTCGTTCATGATCAGAAACGCGCCGAGCCCGTGGAAGTCGTTCGTCAGCCGCTTCCGGGCGAAGTAGAACTTCAGGTCCCCGACGTTCGTCCCCTCGCAGATGTCGGCGATGTTCGTCAGTCCGTCCGCCCCGATCGACACCTTCTGCAGCACTCCCGCATAGCCGCGCTGGGCGACCGAGGCGTAGGACGCGGGCAGATATCCGCGCTCGATGCCCCGGGAGACGGTGAACGCGTACATCGAGGACGCAGACGTCTCCAGCCAGTTCCCGTCGTCCCCGCCGTGGTCGACGACCTGGTACCACCGGCCGGTCCGCGGATCCTGGAACCGGCGGTATCCCTCGGCGAGGAACTGGACGATCCCGACCAGCTCCGGCCTGCGGGGATGGTCGGCGGGCAGCACCTCGAGGATGTCGATCGCGGCCATCCCGAACCAGCCGATCGCGCGGGCCCAGTGGAAGCTGGAGTGCTTGCCGGGCCCGGTCGCCCACGGCTGGGCGCCGCTTTCGTCGTAGGCGTGGTAGATCAGGCCCTTCGCGGGTTCCTTGAGGTGTCCGAAGTAGACGGACAGGTTCTTGGCGGACTCCTCGTAGCAGTACGTCGGGTCGTGGAAAACCTTGCCGTACAAGGCGAGGAACGGTTGCGCCATGTACACCCCGTCGCCCCACAGCTGGTGCTGACGGCTGACCGCGTGCCACATCCCGCCGTCGCTCGTGCGCGGATAGGTCTCGAAGCGTTTGCGCAGCTGATCGGCGGCCTTGCGGTACTTGGCGTTGCCGGTTTCGTTGTACAGCAACGGAAGCATCTGGCAGGCGCGCATCGAGTCGAGGCTGCTGAAGCTGTTGGAGATGCCGTCGTCGGTGATGAACCGGTCGTACCAGGCGACGAGGTAGTCGAGGTACTTGCGCTCCTTGGTGCGCCGGTAGAAGAGGTACTGGCCGTAGAAGTAGAGGCCGAGCGGATAGCTCCAGCCGCCGATGGACGCCGGGGTGTAGCGCTTCATGGTGGAGTCGATGACGGCGCGGGACCAGTCGCGCGCGCCCGCGGCCGCCGCGACCCCGGGCAGGGCGAGCGAGCCGAGCGCCGCCGCGGTCCCGGTCAGTACCGATCTTCTCGAGAGGGACATGCGGGTGTCCTTCCTGCTGTCGGCGGCGGCGGGAAAGGCTGTCGAACGACCTCTACCCGGCGCGGGAGCGGTCCGGCAAGGTTCCTGTCCGGGATGTCCGGCGCGATCGCTGGATAGGCCCAGCGGGGCGTCCGGTCAGCGGGAACCCGTCCGCAATGGACACCCGAGCCGGGCGATTAGCCGATTTGTCGACGCGACCTGGCGGGTTCCGGCCAAACGGGGCGCGCCGACACGGTGCGGCCGTCCCGGTAGGAGGGCTCGGCAGCGATACCCTGACCGGCGTGGGTATCTCGGCGTGGATCTGGTTCGTCATCGCCGCCGTCGCGCTGGTGGCGGGGCTTGGCCTGCTCTTCGCGGACCGGGCCAGGGAGGGCTCGCGCAACCGTGAGCGGCAGCGCTGGGCCCAGTTGCGCGGCTGGCAGTTCGTGGAAGAGGACGAACGGCTGCCCCGGCAGTGGTCGGGAGGCGCGATCGGCTACTTCGGAGCCGACGCGGCGGTGAACGTCGTCGCGGGCTCCACCTTCACCTCCGACGGCCGCCGTCCGGTGTTCATCTTCGACATCGAGTCGCAAGGCCAGGTGCC
The DNA here is from genome assembly GCF_037034185.1 of Amycolatopsis sp. VC5-11. Taxonomy (NCBI): domain Bacteria; kingdom Bacillati; phylum Actinomycetota; class Actinomycetes; order Pseudonocardiales; family Pseudonocardiaceae; genus Amycolatopsis; species Amycolatopsis sp. VC5-11. The sequence continues at coordinate 600,083 of NZ_JBAGKF010000001.1, forward strand.
CGCGGTAGTCGTGGCCGTGCGCTGCAACAAGACGCACCGGGTGCCAGTCGAGATGTGGCTGTCGAGCGTGCCGTTCCAGCGCGAGAACATGCCGGAGATGCTCGGCCCGATCGGCCAGCGCTACGCCTTCGCGGACGACTCCGAGGGAGCGCGCCAGGTCATCACCCAGGACCTGGTGGACGCGGCCGACCAGCTGGGCGGCGACGTCGGCGTGGCGTGGCTGGAGAACGAGTGGGTGCTGGCGAGCGTCGTGCCCGGGGCTGGGCCGTCGCGGCTTGAGCGGCTGCTGCGGGATCTGGGCGAGATCGCGGACATCGTGGACCCGTTCGACGAGGACTACGACTCGAACCGCACGTGGACGCCGTCTGCGGGGACTCCGGCTGTACCTCCGACGAGCGCTCCTTCTCCGGCGGACACGCAGGCGACGCGGCCGGTCGATACTCGCGCAGTGGAGACGTCGGCGCCGTCGCCGGCGGACACCCGGATGACGGAGCGGCAGCCGTCTCCGCCCGCGCCGCGCACTCCACCGCCGGGTGGGGGCGCGACTCCGACGGCTCCCGCGCGTCCGGTGGAACCTGGGCACGGCGAGGACGCCTGAGGGCTAGGTTTTGGAACCGCCCGGCCGCGCTACTGCGGCCGGGCGGTTTCGCATTCTGGGGGCTGGCAACTTGTGCCCGAGGCCTGCGACAAAGGGTTCGTGAGGGGAGCCTTCAAGCGGCGGCCCGCGTCGCGCTTACCCCCAAACGCAGTGAAGGGCTCCTTGAGGGAATCTAAGTCCCTCAAGGAGCCCTTCACGGACCAACCGTCAGACCCGCGACACCGTCAGCGTGTCACCGGTTTCCAGTTCCGGCAGGTCCACTCGCACGGTGTCCCCGTCCCGGACTTCGCCGGCGAGCAGTTGCTTGGCCAGCTGGTCTCCGATCGCCGACTGCACCAGGCGGCGCAGCGGGCGGGCGCCGTAGATCGGGTCGAAGCCGTTCAACGCCAGCCATTCCCGGGCGCCGTCGGTCACCTCGAGGTGCAGGCGGCGTTGGGCGAGCCGCTTGGCGAGTCGGGCGACCTGGATGTCCACAATGGACGTCAGTTGCTCGGTGCCGAGCGCGTGGAACACCACGATGTCGTCCAGCCGGTTCAGGAATTCCGGCTTGAACTGCCGTTGCACGACCTCCATCACCGCGTCGCGGCGCTGGCGTTCGTCGAGTGCCGGGTCCGCGATCGCTTGCGAGCCGAGGTTCGACGTCAGGATCAGGATGGTGTTCCGGAAGTCCACTGTCCGGCCTTGGCCGTCGGTCAGCCTGCCGTCGTCGAGGACCTGCAGGAGCACGTCGAACACGTCCGGGTGCGCCTTTTCGACCTCGTCCAGCAGCACCACCGTGTACGGGCGGCGCCGGACGGCTTCGGTCAGCTGGCCGCCCTGGTCGTAGCCGACGTAACCCGGGGGAGCACCGACCAGGCGGGCCACCGAGTGCTTCTCGGAGTACTCGCTCATGTCGATGCGCTGCATCGCGCGCTCGTCGTCGAACAGGAACTCCGCCAGCGCCTTCGCCAGCTCGGTCTTGCCGACGCCGGTCGGGCCGAGGAACAGGAACGAGCCGGTCGGCCGGTCCGGGTCGGCAACGCCGGCCCGTGCGCGCCGCACGGCGTCCGCGACGACCTGGACCGCCTGGTCCTGGCCGATGACGCGGCGATTCAGCTCCTCCTCCATCCGGAGCAGCTTGCCCGTCTCGCCTTCCAGCAGCCGTCCGGCGGGGATGCCGGTCCACGCGCTGACCACGTCCGCGACGTCGTCCGCGCCCACCTCTTCCTTCAGCATGACGTTCTGCTTGCTGGCCTCGTTCGCGGCCATCGCGGCCTCGAACTCCTTCTCCAGCACCGGAATCCGGCCGTACCGCAGCTCGGCGGCCTTGCCGAGGTCGCCGTCGCGTTCGGCGCGTTCCGATTCGCCGCGCAGTTGCTCCAGTTGCTCCTTCAGCTCACGGACGGTCTCGATCGAGCCCTTCTCGTTCTGCCAACGGGCGGTCAGCGCGGTGAGTTCCTCGCGCTTCTCGGCCAGTTCGGCGCGCAGCGCGGTGAGCCGTTCGAGAGAGGCGGCGTCGTCCTCTTTGGACAGTGCCATCTCTTCGATCTCCATGCGCCGCACGGCCCGTTCGACCTCGTCGATCTCCACCGGACGCGAGTCGATCTCCATGCGGATCTTCGAGGCGGCCTCGTCGACCAGGTCGATCGCCTTGTCCGGCAGGAACCGCGCGGTGATGTAGCGGTCCGACAGCGTCGCGGCGGCGACCAGCGCGGCGTCCGTGATCCGGACCCCGTGGTGCACCTCGTAACGCTCCTTCAGCCCGCGCAGGATCGCGATGGTGTCCTCCGGCGACGGCTCGCCGACCAGCACCTGCTGGAAACGGCGCTCCAGCGCCGGGTCCTTCTCGATGTGCTGGCGGTACTCGTCGAGCGTGGTCGCGCCGACCATCCGCAGCTCGCCGCGGGCGAGCATCGGCTTGATCATGTTGCCCGCGTCCATCGCACCCTCGCCGGTCGCACCCGCACCGACGATGGTGTGCAGCTCGTCGATGAACGTGATGACCTCGCCCGCGGAGTCGGTGATCTCCTTGAGGACAGCCTTCAACCGCTCCTCGAACTCGCCGCGGAACTTGGCTCCGGCCACCATCGACCCGAGGTCGAGTGCGACGACTCGCTTGCCGCGCAACGATTCCGGCACGTCGCCCGCGACGATCCGCTGGGCGAGGCCCTCGACGATCGCCGTCTTGCCGACGCCCGGTTCGCCGATCAGCACCGGGTTGTTCTTGGTGCGCCGGGAAAGCACCTGCACGACACGGCGGATCTCGGTGTCGCGGCCGATGACCGGGTCGAGTTCACCGGAACGGGCCCGCTCGGTCAGGTCGACGCCGTACTTCTCCAGCGCCTTGAACGTGCTTTCGGGATCCGCGCTGGTGATCCGGGCCGACCCGCGCACCTTCGCGAACGCCTCGCGCAGCGCGTCCGGCGTGGCGCCGTGCCGCTTGAGCAGGTCCGCGACCTGGGCTCCTTCGGTGGCGAGGCCGACGAGCAGGTGCTCGGTCGACACGTACTCGTCACCGAGTTCGGTGGCGAGCTTCTGCGCCTGCGAGAGCGACTTGACCGCGGGCGCGTCGAACTGCGGCGTCGACACGGTCGCGCCGGTCGCCGACGGCAGTCCGTTGATGATCGGCTCGAGCTCCTTGTGCACCGTCTCCGGGTCCGCCCCGACCGCGGTCAGCAGCGGTGCGGTGGTCCCGTCACCCTGCGCCAGCAGGGCGCCCAGCAAATGGGCGGCCGACACGTGCGGGTTGCCGGCCACGGTGGCCGCCTGCGCCGCGGACGAGATCGCCTGCTGGGTCTTCGTGGTCGGGTTGAAAGCGTCCATCCCTCACCTCATGCGTTTGTGGAAATACCTGGTGACAGGCCCGACCAAGGCCCGTCGACAGGTATAACGTCAGCAAAGTTGAGTCTGTTCCGCTCAACTCTGAATTGGTGCCACCGCGGCCGCGGGCAGCCTCGGTCCCAGCCTGCCGAGCCCGAGCGCGGCAAGGCAAGCGCAACCCCCGACCAGCACCCAGGGTAACCAAGCCGCCACGGAAAACAACGACACGATCGCTGGAGCGAGCACCTGAGCCACAGTGAACGCGTATTGGAACGCGGCGAGGTAACGGCCCTTCGCTTCGGGTGGTGCGGCGGCCTCGGCGAGCGCGCCGGAGCGCGGCCCGAACACCAGGTCGCCGGCGGCGAACACGAGCGTGGCGGCCAGCAGGTACGGCACCTGCCAGCTTCGCGGAACCAGCAGCACGCCGACGCTCGTCAGGCACCACGCGGCGAACAGCGCGGACCCGGCGCGCATCGCGCTGATCCGGCTGAGGCCCCGGGTGAGCCGCAGCGCGACCGTGCCGCCGGCGCTGGTCAGCACGGTCAGCAGGAAGAGGATCGCGCCGGGCAGCCAGGTGGGCGCGTGCAATCGGTCGAGCACGAACACCGGGGTGCCGATGAGGAAGAAATCGAGCGACAGCCCGAACAGCCCGCTCAGCAGGATCAGAGTCAGGTACGGGCGGTTGCGCCACACCCCGCTGCGCACGCGCGCCGCGGGCGCGAACCGGCGGCCGGGCGGGATGAACACCGCGACGAGGCCCGCCGCCGCGAGGAAAGTCAGCACGTCCACGAAGAGCGCGATGGGGTAACCGCTGTCGCCGAACCAGGTGAGCAGCGCCGACGACATCAGCCCGCCGAGCCCGAACCCGCCCGCGCGCACCATTCCGACCTCGGCGAACGGCCGGTCCTTCGGCACGTCCCCGGCGACCGCGGCGACGAGCGCGAACAAGCAGCTGAAGAACAATTGTTGCCCGGCACCAAGAAGGATGGCGGCGACCACAACTCCGCCGATGTCGTGCGCGAACAAATACGCGCTGATTCCGGCGGCCTGCAACAGTTGCGAGGCAAGAACTCCGGCTCTCGGCCCAGCGCGATCCACCAGCCGCCCGGCCAGCGGCGGCATGAGAAGCCCCGCCGTGGTGCCCAAAGTGACCGCGGTGCCCGCTTCGACGAGCGGGATTCCGATCACCCGCGTCACGTAAAGCAGTGCGAGCGGAAGGAAAAGTCCGGAACCGAAGTTGTCGATCCCCATTGCCAGCAACATCGCGACCCTGCTTCGCGTCACATATTCGACGCTACCTCCGGGAGAGGGGGACGAGGCAGGGCCGGGAGGGCGCATCGCTTGGGGGCAAATGCCACTCCCAGTAGAAAGCTCGTGAGTGTCTACCGCGGCGAGAACCGCGACAAACACTCACGAGCCCCTTTAGTCGACGCTGAGTGTTCCCTGGTGCCTAACGAACTCTCGTTCAACAGCCTCGCTCAGTTCGACATCGTGCTGTGCCGCCGCACCGTCGCCGACCGTCATCGTCTCGGCGTGCGGCGTGTATCCGTGTGCGGACACAGTGAGCGTGTAGGCGCCCGGTTCGATTCCCGTGAAGCGGTACGCGCCGTCGCCGCCCGCGATGTGCGTTGCGGTGACAATGCCCAGCCGGTCCGTAAGAGTCAGGACCGCGCCTGCGACCGCGGCGTGGCGACCGGCCGCGCGTACACGACCTGAGATGGCGCCCTGGCTGTCCAACAGCAAGTCGTGCCAACGCGCGTTGCCGTTAAGCCGCACGGTCGACACCGCGGGCCGCGTCGAACCAGCTGTCGCCAGAAGGACGTGCTCGCCCACAGTGTCCGCCGACAACTCGTACGCGCCCGTACGTCCCGTACGCCCGACGTCGACCTGACGCCCAGTCATGTCGGTGAGCGTGAGCACGACACCCGATACCGGACGACCGCCCGCGTCGAGAACCCGGCCGCGCAGCACGGAGGTCATCTCGACCGGAGCTTCGACCACCGAGACGGCCTCGACCGAAACCGCCGCCGGAGCCGGTGCTGGCGCGTCCGCGTCGAGCGTCCGGCGCAGCGGCACCTCCTTGATGAACAGCACCGCGAGGAAGGTGACCACGGCGATGCAGCCCGCGACGAAGAACACCGTGCCGGTCGCGTCGCCGAAGGCCCCGCGCACCACCGGCTGCAGCGCCGGCGGGAGCGACGAGATGGCGAACGTGCCGCCACCGCCGGAAACTGCTCCGCCCGAGTGAATACCCATCTGCGACAGGGAGTTCGCGATGTTCGTGGCCACCCGGGCGGCGAGCACCGCACCGAGCGCGGACACGCCCGCCGCGCCGCCGAGCGACCGGAAGAACGTGACGACCGAGGACGACGACCCGATGTCCTTCATCGCGACCGTGTTTTGGACTACCAAAACCAGGTTCTGCATCAGGAAGCCCAGTCCGAGGCCGACCAGCGCGAGGTAGACGCCCATCAGCGTCAGGTTCGTCGCGTGGTCCACCGTCGAGAGCAGGAACAGCCCGGCCAGCAGCGAAACCCCGCCCGCGACCATGAACGGCTTGGTGCGCCCGGTGCGGGAAATGACCTGCCCCGCACCGGTGGAGGCGACGGCAAGCCCCAGCACCATCGGCAGCGTCATCAGACCGGCGTGCGTCGGCGAGAAGCCGCGCGCGATTTGGTAGTACTGGCCGAGGAACACCGAACCGCCGAACATCGCGGTGCCGACCGCCAGCGAGGCGAGCACGGACAGCGTGAAGGTGCGGTTGCGGAAGAGCCGCAGCGGAACCACCGGCTCCGCGACCCGGGATTCGACGAGAACCGCCAGCGCCAGCGCGACGATCGCACCGCCGACGTACGCGGCGCTCGACCACGAAACCCAGCCGAAGCTGCCGCCCGCCAGCGAAACCCAGATCAGCAGCAGCGCGACGCCGCCGACCAGCAGGGTCGCGCCCAGCCAGTCGATCCGCACCTTGCGCTTGAGCACCGGCAGCTTCAGCGTCCGGCCGAGCACGATGAACGCGACGACGGCCAGCGGCACGCACACCCAGAAGCACCAGCGCCAGCCGAGCGGCGAGTCCACGATCAGCCCGCCGATCAACGGGCCGGACACGGTCGCGACGGCGAACACCGCGCCGGTGTAACCGGTGTAGCGGCCGCGGTCGCGCGGCGCGATCATCGCCGCGATGACGACCTGGATCAGCGCCTGCAGCCCGCCGAGCCCGATGCCCTGCAGCGCGCGGTAGGCGATGAGTTCGGGCATCGACTGCGCGATGCCGCCCAGTGCCGATCCGACGGTGAAAACGACGATCGCGATTTGGTACAGCAGTTTCTTGCTGAACAGGTCGGAGAGTTTGCCCCAGATCGGGGTGGTCGCGGTCGACGTCAACAGCGTCGCGGTGACGACCCAGGTGTACTCGCTCTGCGAACCGTGCAGGTCGGCGAGGATCGTCGGCAGCGCGTTGGACACGATGGTCGACGACAGCAACGCCACGAGCAGGGCCAGCAAAAGGCCGGTGAAGGCCTTGAGGATTTCCCGGTGCGTCATCGGCTGCCCGGATGCGGTGGTTTCCACTTTTCGCTACTTCACTTTCCCGACTGCGGCGCGCCGGCGCAGTACCCGGACGGGCCGAGCGTCGCGCGCAGACCTTCGTTCAATTCGGCGAGCTGCGACGTGAGGCCGGAGATCCGGTCCTCGTCCCAGCCGCCCAGTGCCGTCTCGAAGAACTCGAGGTACTGCTTGCGCCAGAGTTCGAGCCGGGCGAGGCCGGCCTCGGACACGCTGATCAGCGACGCGCGCCCGTCCTCGGGGGCGGGGCGGCGCTCGATCAGACCGGCGGCCTGCAACTGGGCGATCTGCCTGCTGATCACCGACAGGTCGACGAGCCTGCGCTTCGCGACCTCGGACGGACGGGCCTCGCCGTGCTTGGCGAGGTCGGACAGCAGCATCGCCGAGGCCGGGTGCAGCCCTGGCTCGTTCTGCCACGCCTGCATGATCCACAGGTGCTGGAGCTGGGCGGACGCCTTCAGTTCCCGCAGCAGTTCGAGCCGCACGTCGTCAGCTGGGCTCATCGTTCCTCCCGGGCCTGTGCCCACTTGCTTGTATTCTACAAGTTTAGCTGCCGAAGGTTGCGTAGGACAACTATCTAATCGGTGAGCTGCCCCACGTCCTGACTGGCCGGTAACCCGACCGGAGCAACGATGCGGGCTTTCCGCCTCAGTGCGGCTACTCTGCGGACCAGACGCCCCGCGATGCCGACGCGGCGAGCACGTCGTGGACAACGAGGAGCAGGAGTGGCGAATTCCCCCGCGCGGCGGCGCGAGCCGAATCCGACAACCTCGGCCGCCCTGCTCTCGTGACCCTTCCCTCCCAACCCCCCGGCCTCCGGTCCCGACCCATGAACGACGACAGCCCGATGACAGCCGATTCGATCAGCCCGCTCCCGCGGACCTCAGCCGCGCCCCGGCAGGCGCCCGCCGCCGTCGTCGCGATGGTGCAGCTCATCCGCGACACCTGGGCCAAATCGGAGCCGTACGCGCCGGAGATCTCGCAGTTCTTCTACGGGATGCTGTTCACCCTCGCGCCCGCCACGCGCGATTTCTTCCCGATCAACATGGAAGTGCAGGGCGGGCGCATCATCCGCGCGCTGGCCCGCGTCGTGCAGATGGTGGACCGGCCGGACGACCTGCTGCCGTTCCTGCGCCAGCTCGGCCGCGACCACCGCAAGTTCGGCGTCGCGCCCAAGCATTACGAGGCCGTCGGGACCGCGCTGCTGGCCGCGTTGAAAAACCACCTCGGCCCGGACTGGACGCCGGAGGTCGAGCGCGCGTGGGCGGAGGCGTTCACCATCGTCGCGCGCGCGATGCAGGAGGCCGCGGCGGCGGACGAGAACCCGGCGTCGTGGTCGGCGACCGTGGTCGAGCACCGGCGGCTCACCTGGGATCTCGCGCTGGTGCGGGTGATCCCGGACCAGCCGGTGCCGTATTCGCCCGGCCAGTACATGAGCGTCGAGGTGCCGCAGCGGCCGCGGTTGTGGCGGTATCTGTCGCCCGCGAACGCGCCGCGCGAGGACGGCGGCATCGAATTCCACGTGCGCGCGGTCGACGGCGGCTGGGTGTCACGGGCGATTGTGAGCCACACGCAGGCGGGCGACGTCTGGCGGCTCGGTCCACCGTTGGGCCGGATGACCGTCAACCGCGAACAGTCGCGCGGGGTGCTGATGGTCGCGGGCGGCACCGGCGTCGCGCCGCTGCGCGCGATCCTCGACCATCTCGCGCTGTGGGGCGAGAACCCGAAAACCCGGCTGTTCTACGGCGGCCCGACCCGCGAAGACCTCTACGACCTGGAAGAACTGCGCGCGCTCGCCGCGACCAACCCGTGGCTCACCATCACCCCGGTCGTCGAACGCGGCGACCATCTGCCCGGATGCGAACACGGCACGCTTGCCGAGGCGGTCACGCGGTACGGCGCGTGGCCGGACCACGACATCCTGGTGTCCGGTTCGCCGGCGATGATCCGCGCGACGGTGTCGCGGATGCTGGTCGCGGGCAGCGCGCTGGACCAGATCCAATACGACCCGTTCACGGCGGACTGAGGCGATGGACATCCGGATTCCGGTGGCGGACGGGGAAATCGACGGCTATCTGGCGGTGCCGTCCGGCGACGGCCCGTTCCCGGCGGTCGTGCTGATCCACGATATTTTCGGGCTCAACCAGGACGCGCGCGAGATCACCGACCGGTACGCCGCCGCGGGATATCTCGCGCTGAGCCCCGATCTGTACTCGCGCGGCGGCATGATCCGGTGCGTCAAGCGGACTTTCCAGGAGATGCTCGCCCGCGAGGGCCGGGCGTTCGCGGACATCGAGGCGGCGCGGGTGCTCGTCGCCGGACGGGACGACGCGACCGGCAAGGTCGGCGTCGTCGGGTTCTGCATGGGCGGCGGGTTCGCGTTGGTGGCTGCCTCGCGGGATTTCAACGCTTCCGCCCCGTACTATGGGGCACTGCCGAAGGATCTGTCCATTTTGGACGGAGCCTGTCCGATCGTCGGCAGCTTCGGCGGCAAGGACCTCTCGCTGCGCGGTGCCGCGGCCAAGCTCGACGCCGCGCTCACCGAACGCGGGATCCCGCACGACGTCAAGGAATATCCCGACGCCGGGCACGGTTTCGCGAACCACTACCGGCCCGCGCCGCTGGCCGCGGTCGCCCGGATCGCCGGGATGGGCTACCACGAGCCCTCGGATTCCGACGCCTGGCGACGCGTGATGGCGTTCTTCGGCGAGCACCTGAAGTAGTCAGCCGAGCGTGCTCACGTAGCCGAGCGCGCCGACCGCGACCGCGCCGAGGCAGGCGAGACCGAACGTGCGTCGGTCCGGGCGTTCGGCTTGTTTCAGCAACTGGACGCCGGAAGGCACCAGCGCCACGCACAGTCCGGCCGCGGCGACGATCGACCACGGTGTCGTTCCTTTGAGAACACCGAGCGGCATGAGCATCGCCGCGGCGAGTGCTGCTGCGCGCACCCGTCCGAGCACTCCGGCGCGATAGGCGGCGAAAGCCAGCAGCGGCCAGCCGAACATGATCGTGAACGACAAGAAGCTGAACAGGTGCAGGTCGCCGTAGGCGTCCGCGACGAACGCGGTCGCGTAGTCCGCTCCGCGATGCCGCGCGAGATCCGTTGCGGCCTGGTCGAATCCGGCATGGAAGACCCGCTCCGCCAGGCCGACCAGCACCAGAGCGCCGGACCACGCCGCCCAGCGCGGCTTCTGCATCGCGATCTGACGGACCACTGTGGACACTGCGAAGAGCAGAACCACCTGACCGGCCACGAAACAGGTTGCAGCCGCGGTCATCTGGGCCGGATGCTGCACCGAAGCGGCCAGCTGGTGCGGGAAGAAGAAGGGATACGGCAGGCGCAGCAGCACGCCGGCGAGCACGAGCACCGGGCCGAGGACGAGCGCCGCTCCGCCGAGGCGAGGGCCGGGAAAGGTCGACATGCCGCTCACCGTGCCCGGCCGGGCGCCCCGCGCACATCGGTCCGGGGCGGGCAGTTCCCCGCCGCGGAACCAGCCCAGGGGATGACCCACCACAGCACGATGTGCGCGCCCGCCGCACTGGCTAACGTGGGGTTGCCCATCCGACCGAAAGCAGGCCAACCCTGAAGCGGCACGTAACCTTTGCAGCCAAGTCATTCGGCCGTGGCGGCGGCCGGATCAGCAACGATCGGCACACTATGTCCCCTCTGCGAGTGAGCGACGTCGCGCTGGCGGCCGGCCTGCTCGTCGTGGACGTGGGGCTTGCCGGAAACCTGCTGATCGGCGAGGAGCCCTGGCGGCTGCCCGTATCCGCGGTGATCGCGACGCTCATCGCGGCCGCGGTCCTCTTGCGGCGGCGGGCACCGGTTCCGCTGTTGATCGTCGCCGTGGTCGTTTCCGCGGCTGCCGGGGCTTTCGAGCTGCTGTGGGATCCGTTCGTCGGTGCGGCCGCCGTGCTGTACCTCGTGCGTCCGCCGCGGGCTTTGCCAGCCGCAGGCGGGGTCGCGGCGATGTCGGCGGCTACCGCGGTCGTGGGGCAGTGGTGGTACGCGTTCGGGGTCCCGCTGGCGTTGCTCACCTGGGGGCTCGCCGAAGCGGTGCGGTCCCGGCGCGCGCAAACGGCGCGGCAGGAACGGCAACGCGAACACCGGATCCTGGTCGACGAACGCGTCCGGATCGCACGCGAACTGCACGACGTCGTCACCCACGGGATGGGCTTGATCGCGGTGAAGGCCGGGGTCGCCAACCACGTCGCGGACAGCCGCCCGGAAGAAGCGCGCGACGCGTTGCGAGTGATCGAGGAGACCAGCCGCGCGGCGCTCGGCGAGATGCGGCGGTTGCTGCAGGTGCTGCGCGACGAGACCGACGAAACCCCGGCCGATCCGCTCGCCGCGTTGCCGCAGCTCGCCGAACGCGCGCGGCAAGCCGGGGTCGACGTCGAGTTGTCCGTGCTCGGTACCGCGCAGGTGCCGGAACCGATCGCGCTGGCCGCGTACCGGATCGTGCAGGAAGCGGTGACGAACGTCGTGAAACATGCCGCGCCGGCCCGGTGCCGGGTGGTCGTGGCGGTCGCCGCGGAAGAGATCCGGATCCAGGTCACCGACGACGGCACGGCCCCGATCGGCGAGCTGCGGCTCGGGCACGGACTGACCGGCATGCGCGAACGCGTCACCCTCTACGGCGGCGAACTGGTCGCCGGCCCCGGCCCGGACGGCGGGTTCCGCGTCGCCGCCACGCTGCGGTGCGCCGATGAGTGACCAAATCCGGGTCGTCGTCGCGGACGACCAAGCCTTGCTGCGCGGAAGTTTCCGGCTGCTGCTCGACAGCGAGCCGGACTTCACCGTGATCGGCGAAGCCGCGACCGGGGCCGAGGCCGTCGAGCTGGCGGTGACGGAAGAGCCGGACGTGGTGCTGATGGACGTCCGGATGCCGGTGATGGACGGCATCGAAGCGACCCGGCTGATCGGCGAGCGCGCGCCGGACGTGCGGGTGCTGGTGTTGACCATGTTCGACCTGGACGAGCACGTCTTCGCCGCACTGCGCGCCGGAGCGACCGGCTTCCTGCTCAAGGACACCCGTCCGGCCGACTTGTGCGCAGCGGTGCGCGTGGTGGCCGCCGGGGACGCGTTGCTCGGCCCGTCCATCACCCGGCGGCTGGTGGCGCAGTTCGCGCGGATCCCGGACGCCCCGCCGCGCGCGGACGTCGCTGCCTTGGCCCCGCGGGAACGCGAGGTGCTCACGCTGGTGGCGAGCGGACTGTCCAATGTGGAGATTACCGAGCGGATGCAGCTGTCGATGGCGACGGTGAAGACCTACGTCGGACGGCTGCTGGCGAAACTCGACGCCCGGGACCGCGCGCAACTGGTGATCGTGGCGTACGAATCCGGATTGGTGCGTGCCCGGAACTAGCGCCACACCGCCTCGGCGCGGTCGCTGGCCTCCGGGGTGAAGTAGTCGCCGGTCTCCAGGTCTTCCAGCAACGTCGCGTGGTTCGGCGTCCAGCCCAGCAACTCCTGGGTGTGCGCGCTGGAGGCGGGCACGTCGAGCGAGAAGAACCTTGCCAGGAACGGGTTGCCGAGGTGTTCGGCGGCTTCTTCGAGAGTCAAGGACGTCGGCGGGATGTCCAGCAACTGCGCGATCTTCTCCGCGACGCTCTTGATCTCGACGGTTTCCCCGACCCCGTGCAACATGCTCCCGGCAGGTGCTTTCTCCAGTGCCAGCCGGAAAAGCACCGCCGCGTCCTCGCGATGGACGGCGGGCCAGCGGTTCGTGCCATCGCCGATATACGCCGAAACGCCTGCTCGACGCGCGCCCGCGATGAGTGCTGGGATGAAGCCGTGGTCGCGCGGTCCGTGCACGGTCGGCGCGAGCCGCACCACGCTGGCCCGGACGCCACGGTCGGCGAATCCGAGACACGTTTGCTCGCCGGGGATGCGGAAGTAGGCGACCGAGTTCGGATCGGCCGGGTCGAGTTCGGTGCTGATCTGGTCGGCCTTCAGCACCAGCGTGCCCGACGTGCTGACGAACGGTTTGCCGGTGCCGACCAGGGCCTGGCCCAGCGCGTCGATCGCCTCGCAGTCGCGGCGGATGAGGTCGTCGGGATCGGCGTAGCTGCCGCCCTGGGCCATGTGCAGCACGCCGTCGGCGGCTTCGGCACCGCGGCGCAGGCTGTCGAGGTCGTCGAGCGACCCCCGGTGCGGTGTCGCGCCGAGCGATTCCAGCCGCGCGGCGGAGGCGTCCGAACGAGCCAGCCCGGTGACCGAGTGTCCGGCCCGGACCAGCTCGGCGACGACGGCGGGACCGGTCTGGCCCGAGCCGCCCGTAACGAAGACATGCATGAAAGACTCCTTAGTGTCAGTCACTGACTCTACGCGTAGCGACAGTGACTGACGCAATGTGGCGTCAGTCACTGCCGTAAAAGCCGGGTAGGCTCGGGGCGTGCCACGGAGCGGAGCAGAAGCGCGCAGCCGCCTCAAACAGGCGGCGCTGGAGCTGTACCGGGAAAACGGGTTCGACAAGACGACCACCGCGGAGATCGCCGCCCGGGCAGGCGTCACCGAGCGCACGTTCTTCCGGCACTTCCCAGACAAACGCGAGGTCCTCTTCGACGGCGAAGCCGACCTGCGCGAGGACCTCACCCAGTCGGTCGCCAATGCCCCAGAAGGCCTTGCGCCGCTGGAAATCCTGCTGCGCGCCTTCACGAAGGCCGGGCAGATCATGGAGCGCAACCTGCCGTTCGCCGAACCGCGCCGCGATTTGATCGCCGCGACGCCGACGCTGCGCGAACGCAATCTCGCCAAGGCGGCGACCATCGCAGAAGCACTCGCGGAAGCCTTGCGGCAGCGCGGAGTCGAAGACCGGCTGGCGCGGCTGGCGGCACATGCCGGATGGGCGACGTTCCATCACGCCACGCAGGCGTGGATCAGCGATCCCTCACGGAGTCTCGACGACTATCTGGCGGAGGCGTTCGCTGACCTGCACACGCTCGCGGAAGTCCACTCAGGACAGTAAAACGGCCCTCCCGCACCAGGCGGGAGGGCCGTGAAGAAATGCTCAGCGGCGCTTGGGTTTCCAGACCACCAGCGAGGTGGTTTGCCGCAGCGGCACCAAATCCTTGCGATAGGACGCGTGCACCGCGGCGGCGGCTTGTTCGGCGGCCGCGTACGCGGCGGCGAGTTCTTCGGTCAGCTCGTGCACCCGGGACTGCAGCGCGTCGACCTGGTTCTCCAGTTCGATGATGCGCTTGATCCCGGACAGGTTGACCCCGTCCTCCTGCGAGAGGCGCTGGACCTCGCGCAGCAGGGCGATGTCGCGCAGCGAGTAACGCCGTCCGCCGCCCGCAGTTCGGCCCGGCGAGACCAGGCCGTGCCGGTCGTAGGAGCGCAGCGTCTGCGCGTGCAGCCCGGAAAGCTGGGCCGCCACCGAAATCACGAACACCGGGGTGTCCTCGTCCGCGCCGTGCGGGAGTCCCGGATTACCGCCGAACATCACCCTCACCTGCCTTCGAGCAACTCGGTGATCTCAGGCCGCGGATCGTGGCCCTTCATCGCCTCGGCGTAGGCCTCAAGTGCCGACCGCGCCGCGTCGTCGAGCTTCGCCGGGACCGCCGCCTCCAGGGTGACCAGCAGGTCGCCCTGCGCGCCGTCCCGCTTCTGAATGCCCTTTCCGCGCACTCGCAACACTCGTCCGCTCGCGGTACCCGCGGGCACCTTGAGCGACACCTTGCCTTCGAGCGTCGGCACCGTGACCGTGGTGCCCAGCGCGAGTTCGGTGAAGTCCACCGGCACAGTGAGCGTGAGGTTGAGGTCCTTGCGCCCGAACAGCTTGTGCGGGGCCACGTGCACGCGCACGTACAGATCGCCCGCCTGCGCGCCGCCCCGGCCGGGTTCGCCCTGGCCCGCCAGCCGGATCCGCTGGTCGTCCTTCACGCCCGGCGGGATGCGCACGGTGAGCGTGCGGGTGCGGGTGCTGACGCCCTCGCCGCCGCACTCCGGGCACGGGTCGTCGATGATCTTGCCCCGGCCGCGGCAGTCCTGGCACGGCTCGGAGAACGCGAACGCGCCCTGGCTCCGGCTGACCAGCCCGGACCCGCTGCAGGTCGGGCAGATCCGCGGCGAAGTGCCCGGCTTCGCGCCGTTGCCGCCGCAGGTGGAACAGGTGGCCGGGCTCGACAGCCGCAACGGCAGCGTCGCGCCCTTGACCGACTCGAGGAAATCGATCCGCACGTCGGTCTCGACGTCCGCGCCGCGCTGCGGCCGGTTCGCCGTGGCACCGGCGGCCCCGCCCCGGCCGCGGCCGAAAATGCCGCCCAGGATGTCGCCGAGCCCGCCGAAACCGCCCTGCTGACCCTGCGCGCCCGCCTGGTTGAACAGGTCGCTCATGTCGAACCCGCCGGCGCCGCCGCCACCGGGGAAGCCGCCGAATCCGCCCGCGCCGCCGGATCCGAAGAGCGTGCGCGCCTCGTCATACTCCTTGCGCTTGGCCGGGTCGGACAGCACGCCGTACGCCTCGGACACGGCCTTGAACTTGTTCTCGGCCGCGGTGTTGCCCGCGTTGGCGTCCGGGTGGTTTTCCTTGGCCAGCTTGCGGTAGGCCTTCTTGATCTCGTCCGCGGTCGCGTCGGAGGAGACACCCAGCTCTTTGTAGAAGTCCTTGCCGATCCACTCCCGAGCACTCATCGGGTGTCTCCTCCTTTCGCTGCAAACCGATTGTTACTGCTGGCCGGACTCATCGACCGAACCGTCGAGCGGCAGTTCGCCGCCGACCGGCGGATCGACCGGCTGCCCCGCCGGGGCTTCGCCGGGCTCGTGGTCGGTCACGCCGACCAGCGCCGCGCGCAGCACCCGCTCGCCGAAGCGGTAGCCGCGACGCATCACCAGGGTGACCGTCGGGCCCTTCACGTCCGGGGACGTCGTGTGCTGCACGGCCTCGTGGATGCTCGGGTCGAACTCTTCGCCCTCGGCCCCGAACGCTTCCAGGCCGGACCGCTCCAGGCTGGAGACCAGCTTGTCGGCCACCGCCTTGAACGCGCCGGTGAGGTCGCCGTGCTGCTCCGCACGCTGGAGGTCGTCCAGCAGCGGCAGCAGATCGCCGACCACGGACGCTTTGGCGCTCTGCACCACGGCCTCGCGGTCGCGGTCGACCCGCTTGCGGTAGTTCGCGTACTCCGCCTGCAAACGCTGCAGGTCGGCAGTGCGCTCGGACAGTTGCTTTTCGACATCCGAGGTGGCCGAAACCGCTTCGTCCACGGAATCGCCCAGCGAGGGGCCCGCGTGCTGCGCGGGCTCCTCACCGGCCGGAGTCTCCTCCGCGGCGGGCGGGCGGACCTCGCCGGTCTGCGGGTCCACCCGTCGCCGATCCCGCACGACTACCGGTTCCTCGGGGCCAGTGCCCTCGGTCTCGGAGTGGCGGGGGGTCACTTCTTCTCGTCCTCTTCCACGATCTCGGCGTCGACCACGTCGTCCGCCTTCGACTTCGGAGCGTCGCCCGCGGCACCGGCCGCGCCCTCAGCACCCGGAGCGCCCTCGGCGCCGGCCGCGCCCGCGTTCGCGTACAGCGCGCTGCCCATCTCCTGCGAAGCGGTGTTCAGCTTCTCGATGGACTCGCGGATCTTGGCCGAGTCGGTGCCCTTGAGCGCCTCGTTCGCCTCGTCGATCGCGGTCTTGACCTTGCCCTTGAGGTCCTCGGGCAGCTTGTCGTCGTTGTCCTTGACAAACTTCTCGGTCTGGTAGACCAGCGTCTCCGCCTGGTTGCGGGTCTCCGCTTCCTCGCGGCGCTTCTTGTCTTCCTCGGCGTGCGCCTCGGCGTCCTTGACCATGCGCTCGATGTCGTCCTTCGGCAGCGCGGAGCCGCCGGTGATCGTCATCGACTGCTCCTTGTTCGTGCCGAGGTCCTTCGCGGTCACGTGCACGATGCCGTTGGCGTCGATGTCGAAGGTGACCTCGATCTGCGGCACGCCGCGCGGGGCCGGCGGGAGACCGGTCAGCTCGAACATGCCGAGCTTCTTGTTCGCCGCGGCGATTTCGCGCTCGCCCTGGAACACCTGGATCTGCACCGACGGCTGGTTGTCGTCCGCCGTCGAGAAGATCTCGGACCGCTTGGTCGGGATCGTGGTGTTGCGCTCGATCAGCTTGGTGAAGACGCCGCCCTTGGTCTCGATGCCCAGCGACAACGGGGTCACGTCGAGCAGCAGGACGTCCTTGACCTCGCCCTTGAGCACGCCCGCCTGCAGCGCGGCGCCCACGGCGACGACCTCGTCCGGGTTCACGCCCTTGTTCGGCTCGCGGCCGCCGGTCAGCTCCTTGACCAGCTCGGACACCGCCGGCATGCGGGTGGAACCGCCGACGAGGACCACGTGGTCGATGTCGCCGACCGCGATGCCCGCGTCCCGGATGACGTTGTTGAACGGCTGCCGGGTGCGCTCCAGCAGGTCCGAGGTGATCTTCTGGAACTCGGCGCGCGACAGCGTCTCGTCGAGGAACAGCGGGTTCTTGTCCGCGTCCACCGTGATGTAGGGCAGGTTGATGCTGGCGGAGTTGGAGCTGGACAGCTCGATCTTCGCCTTCTCGGCCGCCTCGCGGATGCGCTGCAGCGCCATCTTGTCCTTGGTCAGGTCAATGCCGTTGGCGGCCTTGAACTTGTCGACCAGCCAGGTGACGATGCGCTCGTCCCAGTCGTCGCCGCCGAGGTGGTTGTCACCGGAGGTCGCGCGGACCTCGACGACGCCCTCGCCGATCTCCAGCAGGGACACGTCGAACGTGCCGCCGCCGAGGTCGAAGACCAGGATGGTCTGTTCCTTCTCGCCCTTGTCCAGACCGTAGGCCAGCGCGGCCGCGGTCGGCTCGTTCACGATCCGGAGCACGTTCAGGCCCGCGATCTGGCCGGCCTCCTTGGTGGCCTGCCGCTGCGCGTCCTCGAAGTACGCCGGGACGGTGATCACCGCGTCGGTGATCTCCTCGCCCAGGTACGCCTCCGCGTCGCGCTTGAGCTTCATCAGCACGCGCGCGCTGATCTCCTGCGGCGTGTAGGCCTTGCCGTCGATCTCGGTCTTCCAGTCGGTGCCGATGTGCCGCTTCACGGACCGGATCGTGCGGTCGACGTTCGTGACGGCCTGGTTCTTCGCCGGCTGGCCGGTGAGCACTTCGCCGTTCTTGGCGAAGGCGACGATGGACGGGGTGGTACGGGAGCCTTCCGAGTTGGCGATGACCGTCGGCTCGCCGCCCTCAAGGACGGCGACGACCGAGTTGGTCGTGCCGAGGTCGATGCCGACCGCTCGCGCCATGGTGCTTCCTCTCGTGTTCTGGACTGGGTTGCTGCTATGTTCGTGACCTGCGGTTTCGAGGCACTCTTGAGTACCTTCTTAGCAGGTTCTCGAGGTCTCGCGCACGGCTCGGTTTTCCAGACTTGAGCCGACCGCGCTCAACCTTGCTATCAGGATAACGGCGGACCCTCCGGTCTTGTTCCCGGGTTCACCCGCAGAATTCGCCCCGCGGCGGTGTGACGCCACTCACCAGGTACCTGGCCTCGGCCCGCCGCACGCACTCGGAGTTGAGCAGCCCGGTGTGGCCGTCGCCGAGGTACGTGAGCAGCGCCGATCCGTCGATGCTCGCGGCGAGTCCGCGGGCCCACGGCAACGGCGTCGCCGGGTCGTGCGCACCGCCCACGACGAGGATCGGCGGGGCTCCGCGCACCGGATGCGGCTGCGGCGGGTTCAGCGCGGGAAGCGGCCAGCCGGTGCAGCCCGCGGAGAGGTCCCAGTACTCGCTGTAGCGCCAGCTGTGCGGGGCGACCGCGCGGATCACCCCGGCTGTCGCGCGCAGGTCCGCCAATCCGGTGAACGGCGACGGGAAGTCCTGGCAGCCGATCGAGCGGTACGCGCCGTAGGTCTCGCTCGCGAACGACGCGTGCTGGGCGAGCGCGCTCGCGTCCGGGTCCGCCAGAGCGCGGCTCAGCTCGGGCCACTCGGCGGGGAGATAGAGGTAGCCGTACGCGCCGGAGGCCAGTTCCTCGCCGGTTGCCTTGCGGCCCAACGCTTTCGCGTACGCGCCGTGGGTGACGAGGTCGTCGTAGCGGGCGAGCGCGTTCTTTCCGTGCAGCGCGCAGTCCGTCGAACGGTCGCACCACCCGGCGAACCGCCGCAAGGCGTCCTCGGTGGCAACGGCCTCCTCGACCATCGCCTGCCGCATCGGCCGGGCATGGTCGATCGCGCCGTCGAGCACCATCGTGCGCACCCGGTCCGGATGCTTCGACGCGTAGACCGCGCCCAGTTCGGTGCCGTACGAGACGCCGAGCCAGGAGATCTTCTCCTCGCCGAGCGCGCCGCGGATCGCGTCGATGTCCTCCGCGGCGCTTTGGGTGTCGACGTGCCCGAGCATCGGGCCGGTCTTGGCGAGACAGTCCTCGCCGGCCGCGCGGTTGTGCGCGACGAAGGCGTCGTACTGCTGCTCGGTGGCCGGGAAGAGACCGATCTTCGGGTCGTGCAGCTTCGCCGGGTCACAGCTGATCTTCGGATCGCTGAACCACACGCCGCGCGGGTCGAAGCCGATGATGTCGAAGCGGTCCCGCAACGGTTTCCGCGCCGAGCCGATGACCTTGGGGTCGAGTCCGCCGAAGCGCACGAAGCCGACCCCGGACCCGCCCGGCCCGCCAGGGTTGACCAGCAGCGATCCGATCCGGTGCTGCTGGTCCGCCGCGGGCAGTCGGGTGAGCGGGAGGTGCGCCGTGCCGGTTTCCGGATGGGCGCGGTCGATGGGCACTTCGACCTGGCTGCATTGCGCGGTCGGTTCCTGCTCGGTCCCGCACGGCGTCCAGGTCAACGCCGGGGTCGGTGCGCTGACCAGCGGAAGCAGGGTCAGCACGGCGGCGGCCAGGTTCATGCCCGGCGCACCCGCGCCGTCCCGTCGTCGGCCGCGGTACGGAGCACGACTGCCTCCGCGTTCCGGACGACCCCTTGCTGCACCGGGATTTCCACCACCGCGACCGGCGTGGTGGCCTGCGGTTCAGGCGAGTGGCCGACCGCCGCGGTGATCGCGAACGCCCCCACCGCGCCCGCCAGCACCGCGGCGAGCAGCCGCGTTTCGAGTTTGCGCATGATGTGTCTGTTCTCCCCTTCAGACGGCCTTGACGGTGACGCTGCCGCTGTCCGTGTTCAGCTCGAGCGTCTTCGCGTCCGGACCTGAGTTCTGCGGAATGTCGATGCTGCGGTGGCCGCTCTCGCTGTTGCCGGTGACCTGGTAGGACCCGGTGCGCGGCACGGACACCTCGACGCGGCCGGAGTCGGCCTGCGCCTTGACGTTGTTGGGCTGGGTCAGCGTGAGCTCGATCCGCCCGCTGCCCGCCGAGACGTCGACCGGCCCGCGCAGGCCGTCGCCCTCGATCCGGCCGGACTGGCTGTGCACCCGCACCTCGCCGACGTTGTGCAGTTCCGTCGAACCGCTGTCCAGCTGGAGCTTGACCAGCCCCGGAACGTCCTGCATCCGCGCCTGCCCGGAATCGGCGGTGACGTCGACGCTGCCGACGCCCGCGAAGTCCAGCGTGCCGGAATCGGAGTTGCCCGTGACCGGAATGCCGGGCGGGACGATCAGCTCCATGTCGGCGGTGCAGTTGCGGCCGCAGTCGACGATGACGAGCTGGTCTCCCTCGACGCGGTAGGCGTCGCCGGGCGCGCCGCTGAAGTGGTAGCGAAGGGTCTGGTGCACGCGAGCCGCGCCGGGAGCCGTGCGGATGCGCACGTCGCCGGAGCCGTTCTCCAGTTTCACCCCGCGGATCTCCTGCGTCAGCGTCGCGTCCCGCGAAACCGTGGAACCGAACCCCCACCCGCCGAATCCGATCGCCACCCCAACGCCGATCACCGCGATGCCGGCCACTGCCAGAAGCGGGCGTGCCATGTCAGTTCCCCTCAGTACCACTCTCGGCTGTCTGGAGAGACGTTAGAAGGTGCGGGGCCCCGGGGACATCCGGTAAACCCCCCGAAACATCCCTGAGGCGGCGACCGGAGGGCCAGGGTCCTAACCTGGCGGCCGGAGAGCCCCGTTGATCAGGAGGAACCCATGCCCCAGCCGCCCAATCCGTACGACTACCTGCCGTCGGTTCCCTCGTTCACGCTGCGCAGCACGGACATCGCCGACGGCGAGACCCTGGCCCAGCCGCACCTCTCGGGCATCTTCGGCGCCGGCGGCGAGGACCGCTCGCCGCAGCTGGCGTGGGAAGGCTTCCCGGAAGGCACCCGCAGCTTCGCGGTGACGGTGTACGACCCGGACGCCCCGACTGCCAGCGGGTTCTGGCACTGGGCCGTGTTCAACCTCCCGGCTTCGGTGACCTCGCTGGAGGCTGGCGCGGGCGACTCCGCAGGGTCGGGGCTGCCCTCCTCGGCGGTCACGCTTAAGGGTGACGGCGGGGTTCGGCAGTACCTGGGCGCCGCACCGCCTCCCGGACACGGGCCGCACCGGTACTTCTTCGTGGTGCACGCGCTGGACGTGGAGACGTTGGAGGTGCCGGAGGACGCTACGCCCGCGTTCCTGGGGTTCAACATGTTCGGGCACACGCTCGGGCGGGCCACGTTGGTGCCGGTTTACGAGAACAAGGGCTGAGTTCGTCCGTGGAAGAGCCGACGGTGGAGGTTGCGGACGGCGTGGTCTTTCCGCAACCTCTGCCCGACACCGCGGGCGGAGTGGTCCTCGGCGCCGACGGACGCGCGTTCGTGCAGTTCCGGAGCCCGGACCGGCCGCGGTATCCGAGCACGTGGGACGTCGTGAGCGGCCACCTCGAACCGGGCGAGACGACGCTGGGAGCGCTCGCCCGCGAGGTCTTCGAGGAAACCGGCTGGCGGCTGCGCCGCGTGGTCGGGAACCTCGGCCGCCACCGCTGGCCGCTCGACGACGGCGAAGAGGTCGGCGATTTCTACCTGATAGAAGTCGAGGGCGACCTGGCCCGCCCGGTCCTGGAATGGGACAAGCACCCGCACAGCGCGTGGTTCGGCAAGGAAGACCTGGACCGGCTGCTGGTGAACTGCGCACCCGGCGACACCTTGATCCGGGACGTCGTGGCCGCCGCCCTCTCCGTCCACAATGGACCTACCGGAGCGACTCCCGGTTGACCCCCTCGCGTTCGAGGAACCGGCCCTTCGTGTGCTCCTCGAACCCGAACTGCCGGTACAACCCGTGCGCGTCCGCGGTGTGCAGCATCCAGCGGAAGCCTGCTCCCGGCCCGTGGTCGATCATCTCGCGCACGAGTTCCTTGCCCAATCCGCTTCCGCGGGCGGACTCGACCACGAACACGTCGCCGAGATACGCCGAGGTCACTCCGTCGGAGAAGGCTCGCGCGAAGCCGACCTGCCGTCCGTCCGCGCGCGAGTAGGCCCCGACGACCCGCCACGATCCGGCGATCGCCGCTTCCACCTGTTCTCGCGTCCGCCATCGGCCCCAATAGGCCTCGGTGGAAAGGAATTCCCACAGCACGTCGAGGTCGAGCCGCTCCCGCCGGTCGTCGACCTCGTATTCACCCACGACCCTCATGCCCGGCAAGCTAGCCGACCGCGTCCCGGAAATTCCACCGAATTCAAGCGGGTTTGAGCAGGTAATCCACCACCGGACGCAGCTCCTCCGCGGACGGCGGCTCGTCGTCGATCAGCCCCTGGATCAGCAGCCCGTCGATACCCGCGAGAAAGACCCGGAACGCGACCTCGTCGTCATGCCGGACCATCGACGTCAACACATCCAGCCACCGCCGCGCCGCCGGGCGCAGCTCGGGTTTGCGCGCAGCCAGCAGGTACAGCTCGTACTCCGCCATCGTGCGACCCCGCCGCGGCCCGAGCGCCTCGGCGAGCAGGCCAGCCACCTCTTCGGCACCGCGGCTGCCGCGCGACCGGGCGCGGTCGATCATCCAGTACACCTCGGTCGCCATGTCGCGCGCGCACGAGATGAGCGTCGCTACGAGCAGGTCGTCCAGCGAGGAGAAGTGATAGGTCGTGGACGTCGTCGGCACGCCCGCTTCAGCGGCGACCGTGCGGTGCGTGACCCCGGCGACGCCGTCGCGTTCGATCACTCGCAGGGTCGCCTCGATGATCTCCGTCCGGCGCTTCTCGCCGCGCGCCTTGCGGCCGTCGGTCTGGATTTTCACGATTGGCTCCCGACCTCGATGAGCACCACCCCGCCGACCACGAGCACCAGCCCGGAGATCACCGCGAGGTTGATCGGCTCCTTCAAAAACAGCACGCCGACCAGCGCGACCAGCGCCACGCCCGCCGCGGCCCAGATCGCGTAGGCCACCCCGATCGGCAGCCCGAGCTTCAGCACCCGCGACAGCGCGAAGAACGCCAGCCCGTACCCGACGACCACCAGGATCGACGGCGTCACCTTGGAAAAGCCCTCGGAGAGTTTGAGCGAAATCGTGGCGGTCACTTCTGCGGCGATGGCCAAAGCGAGGTACAAGTAAGCACCCATAGCACAATAAAGTACCTGAACGATCGTCCCACTTGCTAGCGAGGCGTGCACCACATCGGTGGGACTTGGGACCGTCGGACCGGTTACCCATCAGTAAGAAGCGTTACCCTGCTCGGCACCGGCGCGCTCGCGCGGCGGCACCACCACACCGGACGAAAGGCACCCGACGATGGGCGCTGTACAGCTGACGCTCGGGGGGATTTCCGTCCTCCTGGGCATCGTCGCCTGGGGAATGTTCATCGCGACCATTGCCCGCTTCGTGCGGGTGATCAAGCTCGGCCAGCCGGACGCCACCCGCAACGGCCCGTTCATGGCGCGCTTGATGACCCTGGTCAAGGAGTTCGCGGCGCACACCCGCATGGCGAAGTTCCGCCAGGTCGCCCCGTGGCACTGGCTGGTCATGTGGGGCTTCCTGATCGGGTCGCTCGCGCTCTTCGAGGCCTACGGCGAGGTGTTCGTCCCGACCTGGGGCTGGCCGATCCTCGAGGACTGGTCGCTGTGGAGCCTCCTGATGGAGCTGCTCGGCGTCGGCACGGTCGTCGGCGGCGTCGCGCTCGCGATCATCCGGCAGCTGAACCACCCGCGCCGGGCCGACCGGCTGTCGCGCTTCGCCGGCTCGAACTTCAAGTGGGCCTACTTCGTCGAGGCCGTGGTGATCGTCGAGGGCATCGGCATCATCGGCGTGCGCGCCGGCAAGGCCGCGATGCACGTCCACGAGACGCCGACCTGGGCCGCCTTCGTCTCGAACCCGCTCAGCGAGCTGCTGCCCTCGAGCGCGGCGCTGGTGTCGGTGTTCGCCTTCATCAAGCTGATGAGCGCCACGGTCTGGCTGATCGTCGTGGCCCGCACGATGACCATGGGCATCGCCTGGCACCGGTTCAGCGCGTTCTTCAACATCTACTTCAAGCGCGAGGCGGACGGCGGCGTCGCGCTCGGCAAGGTCAAGCCGATGATGAGCAAGGGCAAGGTGCTCGACCTCGAAGAGGCGGACCCGGACGAGGACACCTTCGGCGTCGGCGCGATCGAGGACTTCAGCTGGAAGGGCTGGCTGGACTTCTCCACCTGCACCGAATGCGGCCGTTGCCAGTCGCAGTGCCCGGCGTGGAACACCGGCAAGCCGCTGTCGCCGAAGCTGCTCATCACGCAGCTTCGCGACCACGCCTACGCGAAGGCGCCGTACCTGCTCGCGGGCGGCAAGCGCGACATGGCGGGCGACGAGGTCGGCCTGTCCGGCGACAACATGTACGCGGGCATCGACGTCCTCGCGATCGCTGAGTCGCAGAAGGCGCTCGTCGGCGATGACGGCGGCGTCATCGACCCGGACGTCCTGTGGTCCTGCACTTCCTGCGGTGCCTGCGTCGAGCAGTGCCCGGTCGACATCGAGCACGTCGACCACATCGTGGACATGCGCCGCTACCAGGTGATGATCGAGTCGTCGTTCCCCACGGAGCTGAACGGCATGTTCAAGAACCTGGAGAACAAGGGCAACCCGTGGGGCCAGAACGCCAAGGACCGCCTGCAGTGGACGGAAGACCTCGACTTCGAGGTCCCGGTCTTCGACGGCGACCTCGGCGACGCGGAGTACCTGTTCTGGGTCGGCTGCGCCGGTGCGTTCGAGGACCGCGCGAAGAAGACCACGCGGGCCGTCGCGGAACTGCTGCACATCGCGGGCGTCAAGTACACCGTGCTCGGCTCGGAGGAGTCCTGCACCGGTGACCCGGCTCGCCGCGCGGGCAACGAGTTCCTGTTCCAGATGCTGGCGCAGCAGAACGTCGAGGTGCTGAACTCGGTGTTCGAAGGCCGGGAACGCAAGGCGCGCAAGGTGGTCGTCACCTGTGCGCACTGCTTCAACACCCTCGCCAACGAGTACCCGGAGCTGGGCGGCCAGTTCGACGTCGTGCACCACACGCAGTTGCTGAACCGCCTGGTGCGGGAGAAGCACCTGACGCCGGTCGCGCCGGTCGCCGAGGACGTCACCTACCACGACCCCTGCTACCTGGGCCGGCACAACAAGGTCTACGACGCTCCCCGCGAGCTCGTCGGCGCGTCCGGTGCGCAGCTGCGCGAAATGCCGCGGCACGGCGACCGCTCGATGTGCTGCGGCGCGGGCGGCGCGCGGATGTGGATGGAAGAGAAGATCGGCAAGCGGATCAACGTCGAGCGCGTGGACGAGGCGCTCGGCACCGCTCCGTCGAAGATCGCCACCGGCTGCCCGTTCTGCCGCGTGATGCTCACCGACGGCGTCACCTCGCGCCAGAGCGACGGCATGGCGAGCGAAAAGGTCGAGGTCGTGGACGTCGCGCAGCTGCTGCTCACCGCGGTGAAGCGCAAGCCGGAGCCGGCGCTGGTCGCCTCGGGCGCGCCGTCGCTGGACGAATCGGACGCGGAACTGTCCGCCAAGCCGGACGTCCCGACCGACGAGAAGCCGACCGGAACACCGTTGCCCGAGGGCGACGACTGAGGTTCTCGCTGAAAACGGCCCCTGGCATCCGCGGATGTCAGGGGCCGTTTCGTTGCCGGGACGTACTGCTGAGTCGGGTTGCTGCCCGCCGTCAAAGCGGGCTTCGCCGCGACGGTCGACCAGTCGGTACTGGTCGTGGGCGCGCTCGCCCTCGTCGTGGCTGCTTGCAGCAGGCGGCGTACCCCGCGGTGCCGTTAGTCTTTCCGGCGTGAGCGACGAATCGGAGGGCGGCGGCGAAAGCACTCTTACCGTGGTGCTGGCCGGTGGGGTGAACCTGGCGATCGCGGTGCTGAAGCTCGTCGCGGGCATCATCACCGGATCGGGCGCGATGCTGTCCGAGGCCGCGCATTCGGTCGCCGACACCATCACCGAGGTGCTGCTGCTCACCGCGTTGAAACGGTCCGAGCGACCGGCTGATCGCCGCCATCCGTTCGGGTACGGCAAGGAGCGGTATTTCTGGTCGCTGCTGGCCGCGGTGTCGATCTTCGCTTCCGGTGCGGTTTTCGCGCTGTACGAAGGATTCACCACCGTTTTCGGAGAAGGCGCGGAGCAGACGAAACCGATCGTCGGCTACATCGTGCTGGCGCTGGCTTTCGCGCTCGAATCGGTGTCGTGGGCACAGGCCGTCCGCCAGGTCCGACGCGACGCGAAAGCCGAGCAGCGGCCGTTCTTCGCCTACCTGCGGATGATCGACGACCCGGCACCCAAGACCGTGCTCTTCGAGGACTCGGCGGCGCTGGTCGGTCTGCTGCTCGCGTTCGCCGGGATCGGGTTGCACCAACTGACCGGCTCGGACGTGTGGGACGGCATCGCGTCGATCCTCATCGGCGTGCTGCTCGCGTGCGTCGCGTACCTGCTCGGCAGCACGAACCGCGGTCTGCTGGTCGGCAGGCAGGCGGATCCGCGCCTGGTCCGCGGCATCCGGGATCACCTCGGAGCTGCGCCGGAAATCGACGCGCTGGTGGATCTGCAGACCATGCTGATGGGCACCGACCACGTCCTGGTCTGCGCCCGCGTGGACTTCGACGACGCTCTCGGCGCCGCCGACCTGGAACGCGCGTGCGTGCGGATGGCCGACGAGCTGAGCGAGCGGTTCCCGGACGTCGCCGAGGTGTTCATCGAACCCGTGCCGCGGACTGATCCGAAGCTGCGCGCGACGGTGCTGGCCCGGTACGGCGTGCCGCCGCGACCGAATCAGTAGCCGAAGTCCTGCGTCCAGTACCAGCCGTCGGTCGTGACGCCGACGCCCAGCTTCTTCAGCGAGCAGTTGAGGATGTTCTTGCGGTGTCCGCTGGAGTTCATCCACATCCGCATCACCTGGTCCGCGCTGGTCGCACCCTTCGCGATGTTCTCCGCCCCCGGTTTGGGATATCCCGCGGCGGTGATGCGGTCGGCGAAGCTCTCGCCTTCCGGGGTGTCGTGGGAGAAGTAGTCGCGCTGCGACATGTCGTCGCTGTGTCCCTGCGCCGCCTGGTCGAGATGGGATTCCTCGGCCACCGGATCGCAGCCCGCCTTGTCCCGCTCGTCGTTGACCAGTGCGAGGACCTGGCCCGCCAGCGTCGGCGCGCTGCGCGGCTTGGGTGCCGGCTTCGCGCTGCTGCTCGTCGGAGTGTCCTCTTTGGACTCTTCAGTCGACGGCGGCGGCGGGGGCGGCGCGGGAGTGGCCGAGGTCGACGGCGGTGCCGTAGTCGCGGGCGCAGTGCTGCTCGGGGTCGCCGACGTGGAGGACGCCGGCGACACCGCGAACGGTCTCAGCGCGCCCGAGGACAACCCGCCGTCGCGCGTTTCCGGGACAGCGACGCTCAGTGTGTCGAGGTGCCCGGAGCGCAGCGCGAACGTCCCGCCAGCTGCTCCGAGGCCCCCGAAGAGAACACTGAGAGTCACACTTACGACCCGGACGCGCACACTAATGGAGGACACAGCCGCGGAAACTATCACGAACTGATTACGATGGTTACCTCCAAATGGCGCAGCGGCGGGAGACCCACTACCCAGCGTCGAGAACCTCGACGTACCCGTCCGTCCCGTTGACGCGGATCCGTTGTCCGTCCTTGATCAGCTTCGTGGCGTTCTGCACGCCGACGACCGCGGGCAGGCCGTACTCCCGCGCGATCACCGCGCCGTGCGTCATCTGGCCGCCGACCTCGGTCACCAGGCCGGTGATCGCCACGAACAGCGGTGACCAGCTCGGATCCGTGTACGCCGTGACGAGGATGTCGCCCGGTTCGAGATCGGCGTCGCCGAGATCCAGGATGACGCGGGCGCGGCCCTCGATCGTCCCGGCGGACACCGGCAGCCCGCCCAACGCGCCTTCGGGCAAGTCGTCGCGGCGGTAGCTGCCGGAAACGGCCTCGCCATCCGAGGTGAGCACGCGGGGCGGCGTCATCGATTCGTAGGACCGGAACGCTTCCTTGCGCTGCTGGATCAGCTCGCGGTCGACCTCGCTCGTCCGCACGACCTCCTGGAATTCCTGCAGGCGCAAGAAAAAGAGGTCCTCCTGCTCGTCGAGCACACCAGCCCGCACCAGCCGCTCGGCCTCGCCCAGCAGAGCTTCCTTGTACACGAAATAGCGGCTGATCATGCCGTACTTCGGATACTCGCGGTACCCGGTGAACGTGCGGACGCGCTCGATCATCCGCTCGGTTTCCTCGGCCTTCGCCGCGCCGTCCGGCAAGGCACGCAACCGTTCCAGGACCTCCTGCGCCTTGTCCAGCGCTTCCTGACGGCCCTGTTCGAAGCGGCGCTGCCCGGCCCCCGGCTCGAAGTTTTTGATGTTGGACAACAACATCGGCACCAGCGCGACCGGCTGTTCGCTCCACCGCGGCCGGGTAATGTCGATCTCGCCGACGCAGCGCATCCCGTACTTGTCGAGGTACCCCTGGATCGCGGCGCGCGATTCCTCCCCGCCGGCCAGCTTCGGCAGTTCGTCCAGGAAGCCGTTGTCCTCGACGTCCTGAAGGAACGCGACGACCTCGGGATGGGCGCGGAGCACGTCGGCGACATCGAGGAGCGCCAGCCCCATCTCCGCGGTGACGTTGTGCGGGACGGACTGGGTGAGCGTGTCGGCGACATTCTTTTCGCCAAGCCACTCTTGGAGGTGGTCATTCAGCCACCAGGTCGCCTGCATCGCCGCGGTGAACACCTGGTGGCTGCGCCGGTCGAAGAGGATCCGGCGCATTTCCTCGACGTCCTCGAAAATGAAGTCGAGCAGTTCGCTGCCGGACTTCGCAGCGATTTCTCGCTGCAGCTTGGCGATGGAGGCCTCGCTGTGCTGGATCAGCTCGGTGACGACGGCCGGATCGGTTTCGATGGTGGCCGGTGCGGCGCCGGGGATCTGCTCGCCGGGTCCGTCGTCGTCGGACAGCGGGAGGAAGCCCTCGCGGGAAAGGACGGTCTCCAGCGCGTCCGCCATCAGCGGATCGGATTTCCCTACCACCGCGAGGAAACTGGCGCGGCTCTTGGGCACCGACAGCAACGCGGTGGCGTCCGCGAACAGCCGCCCGCCCGCCTCGGCCATCGGACGCGGGGTCGTCAACTGCCAGACCGACAGGCCCAGCGGCTTCATCGCGTCGGTCATCATCTGCTGGTGGCCGACGGAAAGGTAGACGTGGTTTCCCTCGTCGGCGGCCGCCGGGAGCGGGAACAGCGTGGTGATCGGGCGGCTCTGCACGATCTGGAACTCGTCGTCGGCCAGGCACCATTCGATGTCCTGCGGGCGGCCGAAATGCGCCTCGATCGTGCGGCCGAGTTCCACCAGTCGCAGGACCTGGTCGTCGGTCAGCGCGGCCTGTTCCTGCTGGTCCGCGTCGATCACCTGCTCTTCGGTGCCGCCGCCCTCGACGGCCAGGATGGCGCGTTGCTTGGCGGAGATCGCCTTGTCGACGATCGCGCCGTCGCGCACCTGGTAGTTGTCGGCGTTGACCAGACCGGAAACCAGCGCCTCGCCGAGCCCGAAGCTGGCCTCCACGACGGCGGTCTTCCGATTGGACGTCACCGGGTCGGCGGTGAAGAGCACCCCGGCCGCCTGCGGGAACACCATCTGCTGCACGACCACGGCCATGTGGACTTTCCGGTGGTCAAAGCCGTTGCGCAGCCGGTAGGTCACCGCGCGTTCGGTGAACAGCGACGCCCAGCACCGGCTGATGTGCCGCAGGACCGCCTCCGCGCCAAGGACATTGAGGTAGGTGTCCTGCTGCCCGGCGAAGGACGCGCCCGGAAGGTCCTCCGCGGTCGCGCTCGACCGGACCGCGTAGGCGCGTCCGTCCACCAGCGCGTCGGTGATCTCCTTCGCCAGATCGTCCGGGATCGCGATCGCTTCCAGCGCTTGTCGGATCTCCGCGCTGCCCTCGCTGATCGCGTCCCGGTCGTCCGGGTTCAGGTTCGCCAACCGGTCCAGCGGCCCGGCCAGTTCCGGCGCGTTCTCGATGATCCGCTCGAACGCTTCGGTCGTCACGCAAAAACCGGGCGGCACGCGGACCCCGTCGATCCGCGCGAGTTCGCCCAGATGCGCGCCCTTGCCCCCGACGATCGCGACCTGCTCCCGGTCGATCTGCCCGAGACCGAGCACGTAGCTACCCATTCGTTCGTTTCCCCCGTCTGTGGTCGTTCCCGGCTGTCGCTGCCTGTCGAGCGGAAGCCGGGTCGGCTGGAGATTCTGCGGTACCACCCGGGTCTTGCGGCAAGCCCCCCGATGCGTTATAAGTTAAATACGGCAGGGAGAGATATTCTTCGCTGCCTTTTCTTTTGCCCGCTTCAAGGGCTCACCTTCGTCGTCGTGGTGGCTTCCTTGGTCACCGGGCGTCCGGTCTGATCGGTCGCGGTCGCGGTGGTCGTCGTGGTGACGTCCGCGCGAGCCGAAAGCGTGCAGGCGCGGGTGACCTGTTCGCCAGGGGCCAGCTGGGTGACAGTGAACGAGCAGGCCGGGTCCGCGGCGCGAACGGTCACGTCGTGCAAAAGCGCGTCGCCGGTATTGCGGAGGGTGCTCACGTAGGTCACCGGGTCACCCGGCCGGATCGGCTGGTCCAGGTGATCGCGGCGCAGGTCCAACGCCGGGTGAAGCACCGCGAAGTCGGCTTTCCCGGTCGCGGTCACCGGCGGGCCCCACGGGGCGGCCGCGGTCGCGGTGAGCGGGGCGGCGCTTGCCGGTGCCACGCACTGGTAGCGCTGGGTTCCGCCGACCGCCAGTTCGGCGAAGGCGTGCGCACAAGCAGGGTCGCCGGCCACCCGGACGTCGTGCAGCGGCTGGTCGCCGGTGTTGGTCACCACGACCTCGAACGGCACCGCGTCGTCGGCTCGATACGCGCTGCCCGGGGCGTGTTGGGCGACGGACAGCGCGGGCTTCTTCACCTTGAACGACGCCTGGGCGGAAGCGTTGACCGTTCGCTGCGTCGGGTCGGTGCCGGTCACCTTCGCGGTGTTCGTGAACCCGGCCGCGCCCGCGGTGATCGAGCACTGGTACTCGATCTGCGCGTCCGGGGCCAGGCTCGGGATCTGGTGCGCGCAGGCCGGGGTGCGATCGTCCACAACGGACACCGCGGTCAGCGGAACGTCGCCGACGTTGCGGACCAGCAGCGAGAACGTGACCTTGTCGCCCTGGCGCACCTCGTACGGCTGGGCGTCCTTCATGATCGCGAGTTCCGGGTGGATGACGTCGATCTTCGCCGAGCCGGACGCGGTGACCGGGCGGTTCGTGGGGTCGGTTCCGGAGAGGGTGGCGAGGACGGCGAAGTCGTCCGGTTTGGCCTTCACCGTGCACTGGTAGCTCTGCGCGGCACCGGGTTCGAGGCGGTCGAACTTCTTCGGACACGCGGGATCAGTGCTGGTCACCGCGGTGAGCGGGACGTCGCCGGTGTTGGTGACGGCGACCGTCACGGTGAGAGCGTCGCCGACCCGCGCGACGGTCGGGTTCGCCGAGGTCAGCACGGTGAGCGCGGGATGGATCACGTCGATGTGCGCGTCGGCGGACGCGGTGAGCGGCGGGCCGACCGGCGGGGTGCCGGTGATGTGCGCGGTGCTGACCGCGTCGTCAGCGGGGGCGGGGATGGTGCAGTCGTAGGTTTTGTTCGCTTTCGGGGCGAGGGTGTCGAGGGCTTTCGCGCACGGGCCCTGGTCGGTGACCTTGACGGCGGTCAGCGGGGCGTCGCCGGTGTTGGTCGCGGTGATGGTGAAGGTGACCGGGTCACCGGCGCGGAAGGGGCCGCCGTGGACGGTCTTCGTCAACGACAATCCCGGGTGCACGACGGTGAACGCAGCGTCAGCGGTGGCGGTTACCGTGCCGCCGATCGGGTCTGCGGCGGTCACCTTCGCGGTGTTCGAGTAACCGTCATGCCCGGCTTTCGTGGTGCAGGTGTAGTGCTGTTCTTCGCCAGCGGCCAGGGTGGGGAAGTCGCGGGTGCAGCCGGGGGTCTTTTCGTCCACAATGGACACCTTGGCCAGTGGCACGTCTCCGCTGTTGCGCACGGTGATGGTGAAGGTGACTTCGTCCCCCTCGCGCACCTGCGTCGGCGCGACAGTTTGGGTGAACTGGACGGCGGGGTGGATGACGTCGACGTGTGCGCTCGCGTTCGCGGTGACGGGGCGGCCGGACGGGTCGGTGCCGGTGACCGTCGCGTCGCTGGTGAGATCGTCAGTCGCGGGCCGGGTGCAGGTGTAGGTCTGCTTTGCCTGCGGGGCAAGGGTTCCCAGCCGCTTCGCGCATTCCGGGACACTCGGGTCAGCGACCTGGGTGTCGCGGAGTTCGGTGTCGCCGGCGTTTGTGACGGTCAGGGTGAACGTCGCGGGCCCACCCGGGCGCACGACGGTCGGCGTCACGCTCTGCGCGAGCGTGACGAGCGGGTGGATCACGTCGATTGCTGCCTCCGTCGCCGCCGTCACCGGCGTTCCGACCGGCGGTTTCGCGGTGACCTGCAGTGCTTCTGTCACGTCGGCACCCGGTGCGGTAGTGGTGCAGTCGAACGCCCAGTTAGCTCCGGGGGCGAGGGTGTCGTGCTGTTGTGCGCAGCCATCGGCACGGGCCATTGTCGTGACGGCCAGTCCGGTGAGCGGCACGTCGCCGGTGTTCGCCACGACGACATGAATTGCGATGGAGTCGTTTTCGCGGAACGGTCCACCTTGGACAGTCGCGGTCAAGGTGACTGCCGGATGCTGCACGGTGAACGACGCGCTCGCCTTTGCGGTGACCGGACGGCCGGTTGGATCGGTGCCGGTGACGGTCAGGTCGTTCGTGAAGCCCTGCGTTCCGGCGACCGTGGTGCAGGTGAAAGTCTGCTTTCCTTGTGCGGCAACAGTTCCGAGGGTTCGCGCGCATTCGGCGACCCGGTCGTCTGCCACGGTGACGTCGTGGAACTCGGCGTCGCCAGCGTTGCTTACCGTGACAGTAAAGGTGACACGGTCCCCCTCGCGCACCTGCGCGGGCGCGGCGGCGACGGAAGCTTCCAACGTCGGGTGAACCACATCGATCCGCGCCTCCGCGGTCGCGCGCTGTGTCGTTCCGAGCTGGTCTTTGCCAGTCGCGACAACGGTATTCGTCACGTCGTCCGCCGGAGCTAACTGTTCGCACTTATACGTCTCGACCGCATTGGGCGCCAACGTGCCGAACTTGCGGACACAACCGGGCACGCTGTCGTCGGCCACCGCGACGTCGTCGAGCGGCACGTCCCCGGCGTTGCGCACGGTGACAGCGAAAGTGACGCGGTCCCCTTCGCGCACCTGCGCGGGGGAGGCGGCAGCGGTGACCGCGAGGGCCGGATGGATCACCGTGACAGTGGCCGAGGACTTGGCCGTGACCGGTCGGCCGGTGGCGTCCGTACCCGTGGCGGTAACGTTGTTTGTGGTGGTGAGCGCGGGTTTCGCGGTGCAGGAGTAGGTCTGCTGGGTGCCCGGCGTCAGTACGCCGAAGGACCGCGAGCACTCCGGAGTCAGATCATCGGTGACGTCGACCGGGTTGAGCGGGCTGTCACCGGTGTTGCGCACGGTGATCTTCCAGGCGACCTGGTCCCCGCCGTGCACCACCGGCGGGACGGCTTCCTTGGAAACGGAGATCGCGGGCGTGATGAGGGGGACTTTCGCATCCGCGGTCGAGCTGACGACCTTGCCGAGCGGGTCGATGCCCTTCACGGCCGCGCGAGCTCCGTTCGGCAGCGGCACGGTTGCCGCGCAGGTGCCCACCGCCGATTGGCCCGGCGCAAGGGCTCCGATGGCGCGTGCGCACGAGGGGACCGCTGGGTCGGCGATGGTCACGTCGTGCAGCGGAACGTCGCCGGTGTTGATGGTCTTGAGCGTGAAGGTCGCCTGATCGCCGGCGCGGTAAGCCGGTTTGTCGACCTGTTGACTCAACTTCAGGGCCGGGCGGAGGACATCGACGTTGCTGCCCGCCGAAGCCGACACCTGCTCCCCGCCGGAGCCCACCCCAGTCACCTTGACCGTGGCGACAAACCCCTTCTCCGGCGCGGCGAACGTGCATTGATAACGCGCGCTGGCCCCCGGCGCGAGGGTGCCGATCTTCTTGCCGCACTGCGGGTTCCGCTCGTCCACGACGTCCACATCGGACACCGGGACGGACGCCGGGTTCGTCACGCTGACCGTGAACGTCACCTGGTCGCCCGCGTGTACCCGATGCGGTTCGGCGACCGCCGTGACCTGCAATTCCTGCGCCGGCCGGGGCGCCGCATACGCCGCGGGGGTCAGCAGAGTGGCCACCAGGCCGAGGACTAAGAGCAGACGTTTCCCGGCCGAAACCATGCGGGCAAGTTTTCCACCATCCGGTGACGCCGCGGCGATTTCTTACCCGGCAGTGGGATTACCTCACTCCGCTGAGCGATGAGTGAGACGCACGGTTGACTCGTGGGTGATCGCCGCCGCCTGATCGAGGAAACCGATCACCGTTTGGAGTTGCTCGTCGGAGTAGCCGGCCGCGACCGACTTCGTCGCGGCGACGATGTAGTCCCACAGCGGCGCGACGCGCTCGACGTTCGCCGGGTCGACCCGGACGAGGACTTTCCGCCGGTCGTCCGGATGCGGCATCCGGTTGACGACGCCCTTGCGCTCGAGCCGGTCGACCAGCGCGGTGACCGACGCGGGCGCGAGTCCGGCGTACTCGGCCAGCTCCTTCGGCGTGAGCGGACCGAGCCGGGCGAGGTAGTCGGTCACCTTGCTCTCGACCGGCGAAAGGCCGTTCTGCTCGGCGAGCGCGGTGTGGAACATGACCGTCTCGGTCGACAGCACCCGGGCACGAAGCAGCAGCTCAGCGACCAGATCCTCGCGTTCGCTTGACATGTCCCGGAGTCTAGCGGACTCTTTAGTTCGATAGAACGAATTACTTTCCAAGATATTCGAAGGGGCGAATCATGGCACGGATCTTGATCGCGGGCGGGGGCATCGCGGGGGCGATCACCGCGATCGCGCTGCACGAGGTGGGGCACGAACCGGTCCTGTACGAGGCGTATGACCGCAGCGCGGAAGGGGTCGGCGCGTTCCTGACGCTCGCCGTGAACGGCCTCGACGCGCTGACGCCATTAGGGCTGAAACCGCTGGTCAAAGACCTGGGTTTCGACACGCCGCGGATGACCCTCGGGCTCGGCAACGGCCGCCGGCTCAGCGAGTTCCCGCTCGGCGGGCCGCTGCCGGACGGCACGGTGAGCCAGACCGTCCTGCGCTCCGATCTCTACGTGGCGCTGCGCGACGAAGCGGTCAGACGCGGCGTGCGCACGGAGTTCGGCAAGCGGCTCACCGACGCCGAACAGTCGGCGGACGGCGTCGCCGCGGTCTTCGCCGACGGCACGAAAACCCACGGCGACCTGCTGATCGGCGCGGACGGGCTGCGGTCGACAGTCCGCCGGATCCTGGATCCCTCCGCCCCGTCGCCGCGGTACGTGCCGCTGCTCAACACCGGCGGTTTCGCCCGCGGCCTCGACCTCGACGACGAGCCCGGCATCATGCACATGGTGTTCGGCCGCAAGGCGTTCTTCGCGCACGTACTCGCCCCGGACGGCGCGGTCTGGTGGTTCGCGAACGTGCCGCACGCCAGCGAACCGACCGAATCCGACCTCGCCGGGATGCGCGGCCCCGGCTGGCGGAAGCGACTGCTCGACCTGGTCCGCGCGGACCGCACTCCGGCCGCGGCGATCATCGAGGCGAGCGAAAACATCTACGAACCGTGGGCGACGTACGACTTCCCGACGGTCCCGGTGTGGCATCGCGGCCGGATCGGCCTCATCGGCGACGCCGCGCACGCGACGTCACCGGCGGCCGGGCAGGGTGCGGCGATGGCGATCGAGGACGCGGTGACGCTCGCGATGTGCCTGCGCGACGTCGCCGACCCGGCGGCCGCGTTGACCACCTTCGAAACGCTGCGCCGCGAGCGGGTGGAAGCCGTTGTGGCCCAAGGCAAACGCAACGGCGACGCCAAAGCCCCGGGCCCGATCGGCCGGGTGCTCCGGGACTTCTTCATCACGCGCGCGATGCGCAAACCGGCCACCGACGACCCGAACCGGTTCATGTGGGAGCACCGGATCGACTGGGCCGCCCCGGTGAAGGCGGCTTAGCGCCAGGTGTCGACGCGGTGGAAGTTCTTGTACGCGCGGCTCGGCGTCGGCCCGCGCTGCCCCTGGTAGCGGGAGCCGGCCTCGCTGGAGCCGTACGGGAATTCCGCCGAGCTGGACAGCCGGAAAATGCACAGCTGGCCGATTTTCATCCCGGGCCACAGCGTGATCGGCAGGTTCGCGACGTTCGACAGCTCGAGCGTGATGTGCCCGGAGAAGCCGGGGTCGATGAAGCCCGCGGTGGAGTGGGTGAGCAGCCCGAGGCGGCCGAGGGAGGATTTGCCCTCGAGCCGTCCGGCGAGGTCGTCGGCGAGCCGGACCTGCTCGAACGTGGACCCGAGCACGAACTCGCCGGGGTGCAGCACGAACGGCTCGTCGCCCTCTTTTTCGACCAGCGAGGTCAGCTCGTCCTGCTGCAGCTGCGGGTCGATGTGGGTGTACTTGCTGTTGTCGAAGACCCGGAAGTACCGGTCGAGCCGGACGTCGATGCTGGACGGCTGGACCATGGCAGGGTCGAAGGGGTCGATGCCGAGGCGGTCGGCGTCGAGCTCTTTGCGGAGGTCACGGTCACTGAGCAGCACGGATGCAGCCTATCGGGCGGGCAGGCGCGGCCGGGGCACCCCTCCGTCCGAACACCGCGTCCATCCGCCTGAGGTACCGCCGCCGCCCGAACGCGCCGAGCGCTTCCTGCAGCGCAGTCGCACCGGGCACCAGCTGCCGCACGGTCTCCGCCGCGTAATTCACCCCTGCGGCGGCGAGCACCGCGGCCTGCGCGACCGGGTTGTCCGGCAGCCCGAGAAAGTCGGCGTTGTCCCGCCCGAGCACGAGCCGGCTGATCGCGGAATGCACGCCGACGTTTACCTGCGCGAGCACCTTCCCGGCCGCCCCGCGCCCCTCGCCGATCGCCGCGTGCGTGTCGACGAGGGCGCGGGCGAGCCGGACGGAGTCGTCGTCGGGAATGAACTCGGTGGCGGCGAGCATCCAGAGCAACCGCCAGGCGTCGTCTTCATCGGCGGGCAGCAGCTCGTCGGCGACGCCCATCAGCCAGCCGACGTAGCGCCAAAGATGCAGGATGTCGGCCTTCTCGCGGGCGGTGTAGCGGAGGCCGAGCAGCTGGGTGCCGAAGACGTAGACGAGCGAGAAGAGCAGGAGCGTGCCCGCGGTCTGGACCTGATTGACCGGCCGGTCCCACCGGTCGTAATCCCAATCCGGCCGGTTGTTCATCGCGCGCCGGACGTGCGCGTGCACCAGCCGGATCTTGAGCGCGGCCTGATACCCCGTGCGGTGCTTTTGGAGCGCGCCCGGCGTGGTGACGTCAATCCACCACGCCGCGGTCTCCACCAGCCGCCGCGGTGCCCGATGCTCGATTTCCCCGGTCCCGACCAGGGATTTCGTCGCGCGTGAGGCCAGGTAGCCGCCCATGAGCGACATGTCGCCAAGCGGGAAAAGCCCGAGCAGCCCGGCGCGGGTGATGGCCTTCGCGCCGCGGACGAGCCTTTGCTGGTCGACCCAGTACGGGGTGGCCTCGACCTGGTCGATGAAGTCTTTCAGCTCCGGGTGAACCTGTTCCCCCGCCAACGCCTGGTCGACGCGGCTTTGCTGGTGGGGCTCCCGGTGCAGCCACTCGACGACGGCGTCGGCCAGGGCGTCTTCCTGCTGCGCGAAGGTGCGAAGCCGCTTGAGCTGCGCTTCGTCGGCGGTGGCACCCCGGCTCCGGGCGGCCAGCCGGAACCCGCCCTGCCGGAACATCTCAGGAGACATCTCGGGGTCGTCCATCGCGCACCTCCGCACCGTGGGTCGACAACAAGTGTTGTCACTTTGGCGGGGGAGCGTCAAGGCGTAGCCCCGCTGGACATGGGGGTGCCGTGGTTGTGTATGCTGGCGGAGCACTGCGGATGTAGTTCAATGGTAGAACATCAGCTTCCCAAGCTGAATACGCGGGTTCGATTCCCGTCATCCGCTCTCATAGAGAAGCCCCAGGTCAGTGGTTGTCCACTTTAGACCTGGGGCTTTCTTTATCTGCGCTCTTCACTTCTCGCGTGCGAGCCCGCGGACTAGCGTCGACCAAGCGAGGCAGTCCTCCGCTAACGATCCGGAGGAGACCGTCCGCGCCGCAACTCGTATCGCTCATTCGCCCTCATCAAAGTCGGGCGTGTGGCGCATCTGCACGGAGCCGAGCCTGCTCTGGGTCGGAGTCGCGATCTGAGACGAGCAGCCTCTCAAGAGGTGATCTACGGGGCGGAACGACTTATCCGACACAGTCTTCGCTGCGGCCTTCCTGTCTCTGCCGAAGACACTAGGAAGGCAATAGGGTGAACGACGAAATATGCCTTGGCTTGACAACCGAGAAATGACGCGTATCAAGGGTTGCCACCCGCGTAATGCCGAGCCGCTCAGCCAGTGCGATGACGCACGCATCGGCGGTTCCCAACGGGAGATCCGCGTACTTCTCCACAAGGTCGGCCGCCCGCGCGATATCGGCGAGCATCATGGACTCGACGGTGTAGAGTCCGTCAGCGACGTCGCGAAGAAAATCGGCTTCCGCTGAAGCGCCGGCACGCGAGCCAAGCATGTAGCCAATTTCCACAAGCAGCGGCTCCGGCAAGATCAGTGGCTCTAGAGTCGAAGCCAGGAGTTCGGTACAGCGTTCGTGGTCGTCATCGCGCCGGTTGCCCATGGCGACCACGACTCCAGTGTCGACCAGGATCACGCCGATTTGCCCGATCCGCTGCCAAGTTCTCGACGGGCCACTTCCTTGGCGCGCCGGCCGAGGTCGTGTTCACCTTCGAACACGCCTACGGTGCGAAACCGACGACGTGGCGGTTCAGCGTCTGGTGGCACCTCCGCCAGTTGCCGAAGCGCCGCCAACGCAGCGGATACCCGTTCGTCGGGAACCGCCTCGAGGAGGCGTCGAGCCTCTTCACGAGGAGCGCCCGGATCAGGGGCTTCGCTAGTCGCCATGCCACCATCCTAGCTGCAACCACACACAATTCCGACGAACGCGAAGTACGCAATCGCTACTGCGGGTGCACTTGAGCAGCTCTACGCATCGACCGGAAGAGGCTGGGCCCCAGGTCGGAGGTCAGGGCGAGGATCACGGTCAGGACCCCGTAAGCGTTGCCCTACTGGTTGGTTACGACACCACCGCCCGACTTGACGGTGCTCGCGTTATCCAGCCTCGGACATCGCGTCTTCCTTCGGCTCCAACGGCGTTGCCCTGCGGTGGAACCAAAACAACCCGCACAGCACCGCCAGCCACACCACTCCTACCAGCAGCGCCAGTCGAGTGTCTTCGGCGAACGCCATCACCACGAAGATGAACACCATGAACACCATCGTCAAAACCTGGCCCACCGGCCAAAACGGCACCGGGAACTCCAGATCAGCGGCAGACGAGCGGCGTCGCGAGCGGTAATGCGTCAGCAGGATCATGAACCAAACCCACACCGTCGCAAAGGTGCCCACCGAAGCGATCAGCAGGAAAGCACTGTCCGGCAACAGATAGTTCAAGACAACAGCCAAACTCAGCGCAGCAGCAACGACCAGGACGGTCATCCACGGGATGCCATTACGCGTAACCCGGGCCATCACAGCGGGGGCTTGGCCGCGTCGAGCCAGGCCATAGATCATCCGGCCGGCACCGAAGATGTCGCTGTTGATCGCGGACAACGCCGCGGTCACCACGACGATGTTCAAAACCGTTGCGGCGGAGTGCAATCCCAGACCGGCGAAGATTTGGACGAAGGGGCTTCCCGAAGTGCTGATCGTGTTCCACGGGTTCAGCATCATGATGATCGCCAGGGTCGCCACGTAGAAAAGCAAAACCCGGACGGGGACCGTATTGACCGCTTTCGGCATGGCGGTGCGCGGGTCTTCGGATTCGGCGGCGGTGAGGCCCAAAATCTCCGTGCCGCCGAAGGCGAACATCACCAAGGCGAACGAAGCAATGAAACCGCTTACCCCATTGGGAAACCAGCCGCCGTGGGACCAGAGGTTGGTTACGCTGCCCGAACTGGAACCCAGGCCGAAGATCAGGATTGCCGCGCCGCCGAGGATCATCGCGACGATGGCGACTACCTTGACCAGCGTGAACCAAAACTCCAGTTCACCGTAAACCCGTACGCTCACCAGGTTCGCGGCGGCGATGACCAGGATCGTCAGCACCACCCAGATCCACCGTGGCACATCAGGGAACCAGAATCCCATGTACACAGCCAAAGCTGTGACATCGGCGACGCAGACGATCACCATCTCGAACGCGTACGTCCAGCCGGTCAGGAAACCAGCCAAGGGACCCAGATGCTTCCGTGCGTATTCGCCGAAAGAACCGGGCGCGGGATCGTTGACGGCCATTTCGCCCAAAGCGCGCAGCACGAAGAAAATCGCCGCGCCGCCAATGAGGTACGCGAGCAGCACCGACGGTCCGGCCTTGGCGATCGTGTCCGAGGAGCCGTAGAACAATCCGGTGCCGATCGCCGAACCTAGGGCGATGAACCGGATGTGCCTGCCGTTCAACCGGCGGCTCAACCCGTCCCCGGACTTCGTCGTCATCGACGGAACCTCCCGAAATCAGTGGCCCGCGTGCGAGCGGGTCGGCACAGTAGAACTGATCCGGCCCGGACCGCCCAACCAACGACTCCCGGAAAGCGTCTGCGATTTCAGACAGTCCACAAAGGACGTCAGCCTTCCACCAATTCCCACGGCGCGCCCGGCTCCGCGCGGTCGAACACCTGGCCCGGCGCGGCGAGCAAGGCCGGCACGACGTCCGGGTACAACTGCACGACGTGTTCCAGTTCCAGGCCCTCCACCTCGAAATCCTCCGCTTCGGGGACCTCGAAGCCGACGAACAGCCACGTGCCGTCCTGCTCGCGCACGACCTGGCGGACTGCCCGCGCCGGCGCGTCGGCGGTCGTGCCGATTTCGGTCAACCCGGTGCTCAGCTGGACTTCTTCCAGCGGCGAACCAGGGTGCGTCCAGGCGGCGATCCGGGCCTCCTGGTGCACGAGATCCTCGTCCACGTCGTCAGAGTCCGACACCGAGCTGAGCAGCCAGGTGCGGCGGTCCGGGTCCCAGTCCGCGGCCATCCCGGGCGGCACGTCGGCCAGCGCGACCAGGTGCGGCAACAAGGTCACCGCCGCGCGCAGGGCCGTCGCGCCGAACAGCTGGCGGTTGACCTCCATGTCCTCTTCGAACTCGGCGCCGTCGCTGATGAACCAGTCATCGTCATCGTCCAGGACGACAAAGGCCAGGTTCTCCGGGTGATCCACCAGGTCGTGCGCGATGATCACCGGGGATTCCGGGTCCTGTCGCAGCGGCCATTGCTCGGACATGCTCACTCCCCGTCGTCGATTACGTGCAGCCACTCGGCATCCGGAGCCTCGCGGAAGAACACCTCGCCCGGTTCCGCGTCCAGCAGTTCGACCACCTCCGGGTACAGCTGCGCCACGTGCCCGAGCTCCAGGGTGTCAACCTCGACCTCGGTCTGCTCGTCGGGATCCGGCACCTCGAAGCCGACGAACATCCACGTGCCGTCTTCTTCCCGGCTGACGTACCGCACGCCGCGCGCGGGTGCGTCCGGCGCGGTGCTGATCTCCATCAACCCCAGGCTGAGGTTCACCTCGTCCATCGGCGACCCGGCGTGCGGCCAAGCGGCGGCGCGCGCCTCCCGGTACGCGCGGGCCTCGTCGTCATCGCTCGGCACGAGCGGCGAAATCAGCACCCAGGACGCGTTGCCGGCGTCCCACTCCGCGCCCATCCCGGCGGGCAGCTTTCCCAGCGCCGACAGCTGCGGCAGCAGCTCCACGACGTCGTGCAGGCACATCGTGGCGAACTGTTCCTCGTCCAGCTCCGGATCCTCGCCGAACTCCGTGCCGTCGCTGACGAACCAGCCTTCCTCGTCGTCGAGCAGCACGTGATCGAGCTGCTCCGGATGCTCGATCAGCCCGCGCGCGACGAGCACCGCCGCGTGCGGTTCCTGCCCCATCGGCCAGTCCTCGGACATACCCGCTCCCCACCTCGTGTCCACGTGCGCGCCCATCCCACCAGACCCGCCCGCTCAGGTGCACAGCGCGTCTCCGGCAGGAAATTCCACGCAC
This sequence comes from Amycolatopsis sp. VC5-11, assembly GCF_037034185.1. Classification (NCBI taxonomy): domain Bacteria; kingdom Bacillati; phylum Actinomycetota; class Actinomycetes; order Pseudonocardiales; family Pseudonocardiaceae; genus Amycolatopsis; species Amycolatopsis sp. VC5-11. The sequence goes on from NZ_JBAGKF010000001.1 coordinate 642,537, forward strand.
GTTGGATTAAGCTCAGCGGCATGGTGCTGCCCGAACGTCTCGCCCGGTTCAACCGCGTGGTCACCAACCGGGTCACGAAACCCTTCGCCGACAAACTGCCCGGATTCGGGGTGATCGTGCACCGCGGCCGCAAGTCCGGCCGCGAATTCCGCACCCCGCTCAACGTCTTCCGCACCGACGACGGATTCGTCGTCGCGCTCACCTACGGACCGGACGCGGACTGGGTCCGCAACGTCCGCGCCGCGGGCGAGGCGGAGCTGATCACGCGCGGCCGTAAATACCGCGTGCGCGATCCGGAACTCGTGCATGATGAATCGCGCCGGCCGATGCCGCCCGGGGTGCGGCAGTTCCTCGGACTGGTCGGCGTCACGGATTTCCTTGTGCTGAAACGAGAATGAGGGGGAGCGCGGATGCTCACGGGGAAGCTGGTCCGGCTGCGGGCGATCGAACCTTCGGACGCCGAATCGATCTACCGCTGGATCCACGACCCCGAGATCGGCCGGTACATGACCGCCGATTACCCGCGTTCCCTCGCGCAGTTGCGCAAACGGGGCGAGGACCGCCCGGTGAACACGTACGAGAACGTCGTGCTCGGCATCGAATCGATCGAGTCGGGCAAGCTGATCGGCGTCGTCGACCTGCGCGACGCCAGCCCAGAGGTCGGCCGCGCCGAGCTGGACATCTACATCGGCGAGACCGACCACTGGGACGGCGGGTACGGCACCGAGGCGTTGAAACTCATGTGCCGCTACGGGTTCAACGTGATGCGGCTGCACCTGATCGCGCTCTGGGTCGTCGCCGAGAACGAGCGCGCCCGGCACGTCTACCGCAAGGTCGGGTTCGTGGAGGACGGCAGGCACCGCGAATGCCATCGCGGGCCCGACGGCCAGTACCACGACATGTATCTGATGAGCCTGCTCGAGCCGGAGCTGAACGACTGAGCTAGCTCTTGACCTGCCGCTTGCCCCACAGGCTCGCGGCGAGCGTCACGCCGATCGCGGCGAGCACGACCTGGGTGATGATTTCCAGCCAGTCGATGCCCTTGGTGTCCGCGTAGCCGATGCCGCGCGCGATCGCGGTGCCGACGAACGCGGCCACGATGCCGACGATGATCGTCAGCCAGATCGGGATCGCTTGCTTTCCAGGTGCGACCAGCTTGCCGAGCAGGCCGAGGATCAGGCCGATCACGACCGCGCTGATGATGCCGGAAACCGCCATGCCGAACTCCTTTGCCGAGAGGACCGGGCCCGACCGGTTTAGCCCGGAACCCGTGGGTTCAAACCCGGCTTACCGCCCGCATGGGGCCACCGCCACCGGAAGCACGAAAAATGCCCCGGTCCGGGTGCGGAGCGGGGCATTTTTCCAGCCAGTGCGATCAGAACGCGGCTTCGTCGATCTCCATGAGCGCGTTGTCCGCGGCCTCCACGATGGCGCGGCGCGAGGTCAGCTCCGGCAGCACGCTCTTCGCGAAGAACGACGCCACCGCCAGCTTGCCCTCGTAGAACGGCTTGTCCTTGGCCGACGCGCCGTTGTCGAGCTTCGCCAGCGCGACCTCGGCACCCTGCAGCAGCTTCCAGCCGACCAGCAGGTCGCCGACCGACATCAGCAGCCGCACGGTGTGCTGGCCGACCTTGTTGATGTTCTGCGGGTCTTCCTGCGACGAGGTCAGGTAGCCGATCAGCGAGCCCAGCATGCCCTGGGTGTCCTCGAGCGCCTGCTTGAGCAGCGCGCGCTCGTTCTTGAGCCGGCCGTTGCCCGCCTCGGACTCAATGAACTTGGTGATCTCGCCCGCGACGAACGCGAGCGCCTGGCCCTTGTCGCGGACGATCTTGCGGAAGAAGAAGTCCAGCGACTGGATCGCCGTGGTGCCCTCGTACAGCGAGTCGATCTTCGCGTCGCGGATGTACTGCTCGATCGGGTAGTCCTGCAGGAAGCCGGAACCGCCAAGGGTCTGCAGCGACTGCACGAGCTGCTCGGTGGCGCGCTCGGAGCCGACGCCCTTGACGATCGGCAGCAGCAGGTCGTTGACGCCGTGCGCGAGCTTCAGCGCGGCCTCGTCACCCTCGCCGGTCCACAGCTGGTCCTGGAACGACGCGGTGTACAGGTAGATCGCGCGCAGGCCCTCGGCGTACGCCTTCTGCAGCATCAGCGAACGGCGCACGTCGGGGTGGTGCGTGATCGTGACCCGCGGCGCGGCCTTGTTCAGCATGTTCGGCAGGTCAGCGCCCTGCACGCGCTCCTTGGCGTACTCGAGCGCGTTCAGGTAACCGGTGGACAGCGTGGCGATCGCCTTGGTGCCGACCATCATCCGGGCGTACTCGATGACCTGGAACATCTGCGCGATGCCGTCGTGCACCTCACCGAGCAGCCAGCCCTTGGCCGGGGTGCCGTGCTGGCCGAAGGTCAGCTCGCACGTGGTGGACACCTTGATGCCCATCTTGTGCTCGATGTTGGTGACGAAGGCGCCATTACGGGCACCGAGCTCGCCGCTTTCTGTGTCGAAGTGGAACTTCGGGACCAGGAACAGCGACAGGCCCTTGGTGCCCGGCTTGGTCTCGATGCCGGGACCCTCGGGACGGGCCAGCACCAGGTGCATGATGTTCTCGACCATGTCGTTCTCGGCCGAGGTGATGAACCGCTTCACGCCGTCGATGTGCCAGGAGCCGTCCTCCTGCTTGACCGCCTTGGTGCGGCCGGCGCCGACGTCCGAACCGGCGTCCGGCTCGGTGAGCACCATGGTGGCTCCCCAGCCGCGGTCGATCATCAGCTGAGCCCAGTGCTTCTGCTCTTCGGTGCCGTTCTTGTCCACGATCATGGCGAAGTTCGGACCCGCCAGGTACATGAACAGCGGGGCGTTCGCGCCGAGGATCAGCTCGGCCGCGGCCCACTGCACCGTCGGGGGCAGGCCGAAGCCGCCCAGCTCGTTGGTGAGGCCGAGCCGCCACCATTCGCCGTCGACGAGCGCCTTGTAGCTCTTCTTGAACGAGTCGGGGATCGTCACGCTGAACGTCTTGGGGTCGTACACCGGCGGGTTGCGGTCCGCGTCGGCGTAGGACTCGGCGAGCGGGCCGGTGGCGAGGTTGTTCAGCTCCGACAGCACGCCGCGGGCGGTCTCCTCGTCCGATTCGGCGAGCACGCCCTTCCCGAGCCGTTCCTGCACGCCGAGTACCTCGAAGAGGTTGAACTCCAGGTCTCGGACGTTGCTCTTGTAGTGGCCCATGTCGTCACTCCGTGTCGTGTTCGGCTTTCCGGCCGGGCACTGGCTCCCTTACTCGCCGGTAACATCAGGATATTACCTACCAGTAACCAGAGCAAGCGAATCCGCCCTTCCAGGGGGTGGATATTCGCTCGGAATGACGGGTCGACCAGGGGGCCGGGCTCACCGCGTGCCGCGCGCCACGGCCTCCTGCACGGCCGGCGGCCCGGCGCTGTCGTCGAGCTGGGGGACCAGGATGCCGCTGCGGAACGCGATGGTCACCGCGTGTGTCCGGTCGCGGGCGGAGAGCTTGCGCAGAATGCTCTTCACGTGGGTCCGCACGGTTTCCACGGACAGGAAGAGCAGCTTCGCGATCCCCGAGTTCTCCAGCCCTTCGGCGACGAGCTGCAAAACCTGGTACTCGCGTCGGGACAGCGGCATGGCGCCCTTGGGCTGCACGAGGTGCCCGTCGACCGGAGCGGCTCTTGGCGACGGCTCGCGTTTGGGCCGCGCGGTGAGCGCGGACAGCGCCGGGTCGATGTAGCGCCGGTCGTGGTGCGCGCGCCGGACCGCCTCGGCGAGCCGCCGGGAATCGACCGCACGCGGAACGATGGCGTGCGCGCCCGCCCCGATGGCGGCGGCGAGGTACTGCTGGGTGCGGTTCGTGTCGCGCACGAGGGTGACCAGCACGAGTGCCGGGTCGCCCGCGTTGAGCAGCTTCGCGAGATGGCAGTTGGGGTCCAGCGCGGAGTCGAGGATCACGACGTCCGGGCGGACCTGCTCGCACAACTGCATCGCCGCGTGGTGGCTCGCCGCCTGGCCGGACCAGTGCAGGCCCAGCGTGCGGTGCACCATCGCCGCGATGCCCTCGCGGAAAATCGGGATCGGGTCGACGACCGCGACTCCCAGGCTTCGACCGCCGGCTGGCTGACCGGCCGACATGGGCGTTCGGTGGGGCTCGATGCCACGCATCTCGGGCCTCCGTCCATCTCGGTCGCTCCCGGTGACCGGCACGCCCCCTCGGCGTGCCCGCCGGTCCCCCCTGCCGGAACCGGCCGGGAACGACACCTTGTCCCTGGTTCGACTCCGCCGAGAGCAGCTTGTGACGCGGTTTCCCCCTCATGGCCGTAACGGCTGGTCGCGGCAAACTCTGAGTAGAAAATCGGCCGGGAAATGCGGGGGAACGGCGCAGCGCGGGTCCGCCCGACTGGGTTAGCTCTACTGAGGGTTTACCTGCTCGGGTGAATCTCCGATGACCGCCTGTGCGCGCAGCCGACCGAACTCCTCGGCGAGCGTTTTCGGGGTCCAATGGGCGTTCAGACCGCTCGGATTGGGCAGCAACCACACCCGAGTTGTCCCGATTGTCCGATCCTGCGGCCCGACCGCGGCCCGCCGATCGCCGAACGCGACGCGGTAGGCGGTGATTCCCACCACTGCCAGCCAGCGCGGACGGTACTTCTCGACCTTCTCGGTCAGGATCTGGCCGCCCTCGCGGAGTTCGTCGTCGGTCAGCTCGTCGGCGCGGGCGGTGGTGCGGGCCACGACGTTGGTGATGCCGAGGCCGAGGTCGAGAAGTTCGTCCTGCTCGCGCGGGTCCAGCAGGCGCGGGGTGAACCCGCTGGCGTGCAGCGCGGGCCAGAAGCGGTTGCCGGGACGGGCGAAGTGCAGGCCGAGCGCGCCGGAGTAGAGGCCGGGGTTGATGCCGCAGAACAGCACGTTCAGGTTCGGAGCCAGGACGTCCGGGATGGTGGCCCCTTGCGCGGCGGCTTGTTCGGCCTTGGTGGGTTTGGCGGGCATGGGTCCAGTTTCCCGGCAAGCTGGGCGGTATGAGCGTGACGCCTGACGGCTGCCCGGTCGACCTGTATCTGGAGCTGCCCGCCGCTGGCGAGCCCGAGGTGATTCACGGTGCGATCCCGGCGGGAGCCGCGGTGCTTGAACTCGGCTGCGGAACAGGCCGCGTGACGCATCCGCTGCTCGCGCTCGGACATCCGGTGGTCGCGGTCGACGAATCGGCGGAGATGCTCGCGCACGTCGCAGGTGCGGAGACCGTCCGCACCCGCATCGATGAGCTCCAGCTGGACCGCCGGTTCCCGGTCGTCGTGCTCAGCAGCCACCTGGTCAACGGGCCGGATCGACAGGCGCTGCTGGCGGCAGCACGGCGGCATCTGGCTCCGGACGGGCAGTTGCTGGTCGAATGGCATCCGCCCGCCTGGTTCGATCAGGTCGCCGACGGCTCGGGCGGGCAGCTGGGCGATGTCCGCATCGCCCTCGAAGACGTCCGCCGCGACGGCCACCGGCTCTCCGCCACCGTCGCGTACTCCCTCGGCGACCGAACCTGGAAACAGCCCTTCACCTGCGAAAACTTCCCTCTCGAACCAGCACTCGAACAAGCCAGGCTGAAGTTCGGGCGCTGGGTCACCGCTGAGCGGGATTGGTTCTCCGCACGACCTTCGAACGCGGGGTAGCCAACCCGGCGCCGGGCTCGGTAGCCTGTGTGATCTCTCGCACAACGGCGTCGATGAGGAGAGCACATGCAACTGTGGCTAGTGCTCGGCCTGGTAGCACTGATCATCGCCATCGCCTCGTTGATCGTGATCCTGGAAGACCGCCGCGCCGCGCGCCAAGCCGCGATCGCGAGACGAGCCCGGTTAGCGCGTCTCGGCGAGGTCGATCCGCTCGCTCCGGGCAGGCTCCACGCGGAGGGTTGAAGAGATCGGCCGGAGCGCGAGCAGCAGCGCGCCGGCCAGCCAGCCGAGACCGGAGCCGAAGGTGTTGGTCATGAGGTCGTCGACGTCGAAAATCCGGTAGACGAACGGCGCGGTCCCGAAGTTCGCGGTGAGCTGGGTGATCTCGACGGCCAGTGAGGCCGCGAAACCGATCGCCAGCGCGCCGACCAGGCCGCGGCGCCACAGCACCCGGGCGAAGAAACCGAGCGGGACGAACAACAGCACGTTCATCGCGGCCTGCTGGAATGTCTGCGTGGTGAACCAGTCCGCCGCCGACAGACCGTGTTTCACCAGCTCGGTGTGGATGTCCGCGATCCACTGGAACGGCTCCAGCTGCACCGTCTGCTCCAGCCGCCTGCCGTGCGGGCCGGGCAGCGGCAGGAAGACGACCGCCAGCGCCATGCACGCGTAGAACACGACCGCCGCCGTGGTCGCCAAGCCGCGCAGCCGCGGGCGGCCGTGGCGCGCGAACTGGAGCACGAGCTGCGGGACCAGGATCGTCGCCCATACCGCGAGGAACCCGATGAACCCGTACTGCAGGGCGGTGACCTGTGCGTTCGTCATACCGAGAACGCTATTGATCTTGCCGCCGCGGCACTTCGGTCGAAGAGCCGGAGGGTCTGGACCACGGATCGGCCAGATGGCCGAGTGCGCGCCGACCGATCGGTCAGCGCTCGCCCGAAGGCGGCTCGTCGTCCTGGTCCACGCGCTCCGAGCGCCAGGCCGCGAAGACGGTGCCGGCGATCAGCAAGAGCACGACGGCGAGCGTCAGCACGACGAGCTGCAGTTCCATTTTGTCCCCCTCGGCACCCAACGCACTGATCGGCGCGGCGCGGGCGAACGTTACCGAAACTTTCACCCGGTACCGGCCGTTCCGCCCTGGTCAGGACCGTCCGATTTGGGCAGACTGCTTCGCCGGGCGTCCGCATCAGGGGTCAGGCGGGCGCGAACACCGGAGGAAACATGAAGCTCTTCACCCGGCTCGCGGCCACCGCCGCGGCCGCACTGGCCACCGTGGTCGTCACGAGCGCGCCCGCCGAGGCCGCGCAGACCGCCGACGTCCGGATCATCGCGTTCAACGACCTGCACGGGAACCTCGAACCGCCGTCCGGGTCGAGCGGGAAGATCACGCTCCCGGACGGGAGCAAGGTGGACGCGGGCGGCGCGGCCTACCTCTCGACGCACGTCAAGCAGCTCGAGGCGCAGGTGCGCAATTCGATGGTGCTGTCCTCGGGCGACAACATCGGCGCGTCGCCGGTGATCTCGGCGCTGTTCCACGACGAACCGACCATGGACTTCCTCAACGAACTCGGCGTGAAGGCGTCCGTGGTGGGCAACCACGAGTTCGACGAGGGCTACCAGGAACTGCTGCGCATGCAGTTCGGCGGCTGTAACAAGACCGACGGCTGCCAGTTCCGCAAGACCTACGACGGCGCGCGCTTCCCGCTGCTCGGGTCCAATGTGTACTTCGACAACGGGCTGCCCGCGCTGCTGCCGTTCAGCATCCAGTACTCCGGCGGCGTCCCGGTCGGCGTCATCGGCGCGACGCTCAAGGACCTGCCGTCGGTCGTGACGCCGGAAGCCATCAAGGGCCTCAAGTTCGGCGACGAGGTCGAGGCGATCAACCGCACCGCGAACATCCTCGACCGGCTCGGCGTGAAAGCCCAGGTCGTGCTGCTGCACCAGGGTGACGAGGCGCTGCCGGGCGCGGGCCCGAACGACTGCAAGGTGCAGCCGGACGGCGACGCCTCGGCCATCGCGAAGAACGTGACGCCGAAGGTCGACGCGATCTTCACCGCGCACAGCCACCAGCAGTACAACTGCGTCATCAACGACCCGGCGGGCCAGCCGCGTCCGGTGATCCAGGGCGCGTCGTTCGGTCGGCTGCTGTCGGTCGTCGACCTGAAGATCGACCGCCGCACGCGCGACGTGGTCCGGTCGCAGACCAAGGCGCACAACGAGATCGTCACCCGCGACGTCACGCCGGACCCGGCCGTGACGAAGCTCGTCGACGAGGCCAAGACGAAGGCCGCGCCGATCGCGAACAAGCAGGTCGGCACCATCACCGCGGACCTGCCCGCGGCGGGCGGGCCGTCCGGCGAATCGCCGCTCGGCGACGTGATCGCCGACGCCCAGCTCGAAGGCACCAAGTCCAACAACGCCGTGATCGCGATGACGAACCCGGGCGGCATCCGCGCCGACCTGACGTACAAGTCGTCGTCGGCAGGCGAAGGCGACGGCGTCGTCACCTACGGCGAGGCGTTCACCGTGCAGCCGTTCTCGAACATCATGCAGACGATCACGCTCACCGGCGCGAACCTGAAGAACGTGCTGGAACAGCAGTGGGGCCAGTCCGGCGGCACCAAGATCCTGCAGATCTCGAAGTCGCTGCACTACACGTATTCGGCGGCCGCTCCGGTCGGCTCGCGGGTCTCGAACATCACGGTCAACGGCACGCCGGTCGACCCGGCGGCCAAGTACCGGGTGTCGGTGAACAACTTCCTCGCCGCGGGCGGGGACGGGTTCACCGAGTTCACCAAGGGCACCGACCTCGCGGGCGGGCCGGTGGACCTGGACGCGTTCATCGCCTACCTCGGCGCGCACCCGGGCATCGCTCCGCCGCCCGCGGACCGGATCACCGCGACTCCGTAACCCGCGGCACTCCAGGAGCCCTCGCCCACCCGGGCGGGGGCTCCTCTCGTTTCTCCAAGACAACTCGCCGCTGCCGGGCCACGATGGTGGGCATGACGATGACCTGGGACGACGTGACCGCGTGGGCGCAGGAAGAGCTGCCGGAAACCGAGGTGGCGACCTGGTACCGCACGCCCGCGCTCAAGGTGGCGGGCAAGGGTTACGCACGGCTGCGCACCGAGGCCGAAGGCGGGCTGGTGCTGTTCGTCGGGCTCGACGAGAAGGCCGCGCTGCTCGCGTCCGGCGATCCGGCCTTCTTCACCACGCCGCACTACGACGGGCACGGCTCGATCCTCGTGCACCTCGACCGCGTCGACCCACAGCAGCTGCGCGAGCTGCTCACCGAGTCCTGGCGGTCGAAAGCCCCGGCGCGGCTCAGCAAATGACGATCGGCTGCGGCGAGTACGTCGTGCTGCGGCTTTCCTCGCGGACCTCGCCGCCGCTGGCCAGGTCGTAGAACACCCGGGTGTCGCTGACGGTGAACCCGGACGCGCCCGGCGACGCGTGGCACTGACCGTCCGGACCAGGTCCCAGCTGCACCGGCGGCGGCACCTGGTTCGACGGCGCGCCGCTGCGGCCTTCGACGCGGAAGTGCTTGGTGCCCCAGATCTTCACCGTCACCGAACCGCCGCTGGCGCTGGCCTGGATCACGAAACCGGTCGGATCGTTGTTGGCCAGCTTGAGGTCCACGGCATTGCCGGAACTGTCCACAGCCGCCGCGTCGCGACCCGCTGGGTAGCGGTCGATGAAGTGGTCGTGCGCCGCGTGGCCGCCGTCGCCGAGTCCGGCTAGATAAGCCGCGTTGTACAAAGTGGACGAAAGCTGCGACAGCCCGCCGCCGGTCACCGCCGGTCCGGTGCCGTCCTCGTCGACCGGCGCGGAGGCGTACCCGCCGCCGCGATAGTCGTTGAGGCTGAACGACTCTCCCGGCTTCACGAGGACGCCGTTGATGCGTCCGGCGAGCGTAGCGACGTTGTCCGCCGCCGGACCGCTGAGCCCGCTGGTCGTGTACTCGCCGATGACCTCCTTGACGCCAAGCGCGTTCGCGCCGTCGGTGGTCAGCGTCGGGTGTTTCTGGTCGTAGGCGACCGGCAGATCGCGGCCGGCCGGCTTGGCGAGCACCGCGGTGAGGGTCTTGAAAGTGTTGTCCCAGTTGATCTTTCGGCCGTCCTCGGACGGGGTGACGGCCGGGACGCCGGAGTCGAGGGTGATCTGCGCGTCCTTGCTCTTCGCCTCGGTGGACGCCAGGTCCGGCTGGACGGCCGCGCGCAGCTTCTCCTGGTCGATCCGCAGTTCGAGACCGCCGCCCCCGTTGGGCTGGAACTGGAACGACGACGCGATCGCGGACGGCTCCAGCGTGCTGTCCTTGCCCTCGCCGTGCAGCACCACCGGCGCGGCGACCGCGGGCGCGACCACGGTGTCCAGCAACCGGTGCACGTCAGCGGAGGTGGTTTGGGGCGGGGTCACCGCCATCTTCACCGTGACCCCGCGCGGCGAAAGCCAGTCCGCGACCACGGCTTGCACCGCGGCCGGGACGTCGGACAGCTCCTGGCCCTGGCGCGGCTCGACCGCATACGCGGTGACCCCGTTGTTTTCCTTCGGCGTGAACCCGATGCTGCCCTCGACCAGCGGATGGTTGAGCTGCTTGCCGGCGAGCTGCTGGACCGCGTCGGTCACCTCGAGCTGGTCGCTGCGCGTCACGACGCCCACCTCGCGGGTGGTGAAGAACGACAGCAGCCGGGTGAGCGGGCTCCACGGCTGGTGCCCAGCCTGGGCGAGCGTGCCTGGCCAGTCGAGGCCGAGCCCGGAATCCGCGGGGACGAGCGTCCCGGTGACGTCCCCGGCGTGCACCGCCACCGGACGGGTCAGCCGGGGCTGGAGTTCGGTGTGCAGCTTGGCTTCCGCCTCGGCATAGGACAGGCCGCCGACGTCGATCCCGGCCACCTGCACGCCGCGCGGCACGTCGCCGGCGCTGGTCATCAGGTCGACGGTGTAGAGCAGCACGAACAATCCGAGCAGACAGCCGACGATCATGAACGTGCGGCCGACGCGTTTGCGGAACCGGCGGAACGGCGTGTCCGGCGGCGGGGGCGCGTCGGCGACCGCGAAGATCTCCGTGGCCAGATCGGCTTCGCTGACCAGGGCGGGGTCGTTCAGCAGTTCGTCGCTCAGCAGGTCGTCGGCGAAAGCCGACGAACGGTCTTCTTCACGCAACGCCTGCCTCCCCTGGTACGGGAGCTACAGGTAAAGCCCCGTGCCGTGTTCGGTCCGCTCCGTGGCCACCGCGTGGATGTCGCGTTCGCGCATCACCAGATGGCCTTCGCCCTGGATCTCGACCTCGAGCTGGTCCTCCGGGTTGAACAGAACCCGGTCTCCCTGCTTGACGTTCCGCACGCTGTTGCCGACACCCAGTACATCACCCCACACCAGCCTGCGCGCGACTTGCGCGGTGGCGGGAATCACGATGCCGCCGCTGCTGCGGCGCTCGCCTTCCTCCTGCGACAACCGCACGAGGACGCGGTCGTGCAGCATCTGGATCTCGAGCTTGGGCGTGTCCGGCACGCCAGCCATGCTACTGACCGGTTGCCGGAGCCTTGGGCTCGCCCGCCATCATCAGGCTCAGCGACTTCCCCCCTCCGTTCTCGAACCGCACCGGAACGCCCCAGTCCTGCCGGGTGATCCGGCACGCCGGGTGCTCGCCGCCGTCGTCGCAGCTCGCGGCCTGCGCCACTACCTGCAAGACACCTTCGGTCGCGCCTTCGGCGAACTTGATCCGCCGAACGAGATCAGTTCCGACCCCGGCCCCGTCGGCGAGCAGTTCCGGCGGCGACGCGGTGATCTCCAGCCGCGTCGAAGGCCCGTAGCGCTCGTCCAGCTTCTCGCCCGGCGGCGGGGCGAAGACGACGGAAAACTCGATCTCGCCGGGCGCGAGCACGGTCGGCGGCCGCCGCACGGCTTGCCGCGTGCCGGCGACGGCGGTCGCCTGGCCATTGCCCCCGAGCGGGGTAACCCGGTTGCCCGCCGACTCCACGACGTACAGCTCGCCGTCGTGGCGCACCAGGCCTTGCGGTTCGGCGAACCCGGTCGCGAGCGTCGTGACGTCGCGGGTGAACGGGTCGTAGCGGCGGATCGCGCCGTTGTAGGTGTCGGCGATCGCGACCCGGCCGTCGGGCAGCACGGCGAGGCCGAGCGGATGCTGCAGCAGCGCCTGGTCGGACGGGCCGTCGGCGTGGCCGAAGGTGAACAGGTCCGTGCCGACCGCGGTGTGCACGGCGAACGACTCGCCCGCCGGTTCGATCCAGCGCAGGGCCGAGGTTTCCGCGTCGACGAGCCACAGTTTCTGGCCGTCCACGGCGAATCCGGACGTCTGCGCGAAGAACGCCTCGTGCACGTCGCCGTCGCGCAGGCCCTCGACGGTGGTGCCGGCGAACCGGCGGATGGCGCCGGAGACCGGGTCGAAGACGCTCAGCGTGTGGTTGCCGGCCATCGCGACGACCACGCCGCCCGCCGGGGCCCACCACGTGACGTCCCACGGGCTGGTGAGGTCGATATCCAGCGCTTTGCCGGTGTCGGTGCCGTCGCGCCACTGTTTCCCGGTTCCGGCAACGGTTTTCACCTCGCCGGTGTTGAGGTCGAGGCCGCGCAGACGGTGTCCGGCGGTGTCGGCGACGATCGCGTGGTACCCGGCGCGCTCGGCGACTTCGTTGGGCAGCAAGGCGATTCCGGACGGTTCGGCGAACTGGGCCAGGTCGAACGGCCCGTCCTGCGTCCCGCGCACGCCGCTGCCGAAGCGGCGGATGACGGTCTCGCCGTCCGAAGCGAACTCGACGATGGAGTGATGTCCGGTGTCCGCGACCAGGATCCGCCCGCCCGCGGTGACCACGGCCTTGCTGGGGAAACGCAGTTCCGTGCGCTGCTCCTCGACCGGCACGTACGGGCTGCCGCCGCGCCGGAGCGTGCCCTTCGCCTCGTGCTTGGCGACGAGGTCGGCGATCACGCGGCGTAGCGCCTCGCCGTGGCCTTCGCCCGCCGCGACGTGCACGACGTAGCCCTCGGGGTCGACGACGACCAGCGTCGGCCAGGCCCGTACGGCGTACTGCGACCACAGCTCCATCTTCGGGTCGTTGACCACCGGATGGTGCACCTCGTACCGGCGCACCGCGGCCTCGATCGACGTGCGCTCGCCCTCGCGGCTGAACTTCGGCGAGTGCACCCCGACGGTGACCAGGACGTCGGCGAATTCCTGTTCCAGCGGACGGAGTTCGTCCAGCACGTGCAGGCAGTTGATGCAGCCGCTGGTCCAGAAGTCCAGCAGCACCACGCGTCCGCGCAGTTGCGCCAGAGTCAGCCGGTGGCCGCCGGTGTTGAGCCAGACGTCGCCGGTCAGCTCGGGCGCGCGCACGCGGGCTTGCCGGGCTTGCGGTGAGGAAGTCACGGGAGGAGTGAACTACATTCGGTCACGCAGTGTTCCGTCAACCACGGCTGGAGAGAAGAACCTCACCCCGGCGAGGGAGTTCATTCCGGCGAAAAAGGGCGCGCGGACGCGGGCCGGCGCTACGTACGCTTCGGGCATGACACACGTTCAGCCGGCCGAAGCCTTCACCGTGGAGGAGGCCCGCATCCTGCAGCAGAATCTCGGCGAGCCCTTGCGGCCTGGCCTCACGCCCGCCGAACTGAGCGACGTCGAGGACCAGTTCGGGTTCACCTTTTCCGACGACCACCGGATTTTCCTCACCGCCGGGGTGCCAGTGGGCGACCGCTGGCCCGATTGGCGCCACGGCGACCCCGACCAGCTGCGCAAACGCCTGGACTGGCCGGTCGACGGCGTCCTGTACGACGTGGAGAACAACGACCTGTGGCTGCCCGAATGGGGCGCCCGGCCGCGGTCGATGTGCAACGCGCTGGCGGTCGCGCGACGGCAGCTGGCGACGGTGCCGCAGCTCGTGCCGGTGTGCGGGCATCGGTATCTGCCCGCGACGGCCGGGGAATCCGGGTATCCGGTGCTCTCGGTGTACCAGACCGACGTGGTCTATTACGGCTGGGACCTGCGCAGTTACCTGCGGCACGAGTTCGGCGGGGAGCCGCTGGGGGAGGAACCCGCGAACGTCAAGGTCGTGGAGTTCTGGTCCCGGTTCGTGGAGTGAGCGCTACTCGACCGCGCTCTTGAGCCGCGCGAGCGTCTCCTCGATGTTGACGCGGTTGGTCACCGAACGGTCCTTGACCCCGGTGGCCACCACAGTCAGCGGCGTGAACCAGCCGGGCCGCTGGTCCCACATGCTCTCGGTGACGACGCAGCCGTCGCCGGCGGGTTCGATCACGTACTCCCAGCGGGAGACCGGGATCGGCCCGAGCTTGACGTCGAAGGCGAACCGGCGTCCCGCGTCCGCGGCCGTGATGACGACCGTCGTGGACCACCGGCGCACCCCGCGGCGGTTGCTGCCGCGGAATTTCGCGCCGACGGCCGGGCCGGTCGCGCCGCCGAGCCAGCGGTGCCCGCAGTACTCGGTGGCCGCCCCCGCGAGCGCGCCCGGGTCGCTGACCAGCGCGTACACCTTCGCCGGAGCGGCGCTGACCTCGATCTGACCGGTCGCATCAGGACTCACATACCCAGAGTATGCGATCAGGACTCTCTCCGCAGCATCCGGCTGACACCCGCCGCGACCGTCGTCGCGAGGATCCAGCCGGACGCGGTGAACCCGGCCGCCACCCAGTTGTCCGCGCCGTGCATGTACCAGCGCGACTTGTTGCCGAAGTCGACGATCGGCACCAGCAGGTCGGCGGTGTAGATGACCGGGTTCCATTGCAGGCCGGAGTCCTGCTGGTTGACCAGGCAGCGCGGGCCGCTGGTCATGTAGCGGCCGGTGTGGTCGTTGACGCAGTCGTCCTTGCCGAGGCCGAACCAGAGGCTGCCGAGCACCAGCAGCGTGAACAGCCAGCCGAGCGCGCGCACCGGACGGAAACCGTAGCCGACCATCGACCGTTGCAGCCAGCTCCACGCGCGGACGCCGGGTCCGAAGAACTTGAAGCCCTTGGCGAGCGCTTCGTACCGGAACTGCTGCTTTCGCAGGGCGACCGTCGAGGCGTGCTCTTCGTTTCCGGCCGCGCGCAGGGTCGCGGCGAGCTGGTCGTAGGGGCCGGGTCGGTAACCGCGCATCGCCTTGCGCAGCAACTCGATCCGGTGGTCCAGCGCTTTGTCGTCATCGAGGGCGATGCCGTGCTTCAAGGCGTCGTAACGGAAATCATCGAGTTCGAGACCGTCGGTGGCGTTCCAGATCTCCTCGTTGTCGGCGAGCGCACCGCAATGCGCCCTGCGCAACCGCACCGAACCGGTCGGCGGCTCGGCGGGAGACAGGATGAACTCGTCGGCGGTGACGTCGCTGGCGTCGAGCGCGATGTCGTGCGGGGCAAGTGATCCGAGCTTCGCGCCGTTCATGTCGAGCCTTCGCGCGATCTGCGCGCCGTCGAGGTTCACGCCGCCCTCAGCGAGGAACGGACGGTCTTTGTCCTCGGTGAGCACCAGGTCGCGCCCGATCCGCGCGGTACGGATGTCGAGGGAGAAACTGCTCGATTTCCGTTGCCCTGGCTCGGTGAGCAACGTGCCGAACATGTTCACGCTGCCGCCGACTTCCGCGCCCTGAAGCCGCAGCGTGCCCTTCACGGTGGCGTCCGTCAGCTGGAAGTTCCCGGAGATTTTGGCCCTGCGCGCGGAAAACGCGTCCCGCCCCGGGTGCAGGAACATCGAATTCCAGGCGAGGAAGTTGCCGCCGACCGTGATGTCCGCGAGCCGCAACTGCCCGATCGGCACGCGGAGATTGGTCGCCTCGATGTCGCCGCCGATGGTGGACCCGTCGAGGTGGAGCGCCCGGTCGTAGTACGGCGTCGCACGGCCGCGCACCATGGTGATCTCCGCGCCGGCGAGCCTGAGCGATCCGCCGATGCGCGCGTTGACCATCCGCAGGGTGCCGAATGCCCGGAGCCCGTCGGACAACTCGAGATTGCCGTCGACCTTCAGCCGATCCGCGACCAACGCTGGCCGCGGATCGAGGTACGGATCCCCGGACTTCCACGCGTCCATCACGATCGGACCGCGTTGGTCGACCTCCAGCCGCGCCTCGCGCAGGACGATGTCACTGTCCACAGTGGCGCTCGGCAAATAGAGAACGCCCTTGGCGGAGAACCTTTTCCGCTCACTCGCCGGCCCGTAGTTGTCGACCTCGCACAGCAGACTGCCGCCAATGTGCAGCCCGTTCCCGTTGAACGCGAAGCCGTCCGGATTGTCGAACGTCGCCCCGGAAAAGTTCACGTTACCGCCAGTCCGCATGCCCGGCAGTCGCACCTCGCCCTTAGCGACCATGCGATAAGCCAGCAGGGCCCCGGTAATCACCAGACGATCGCCCTGGATCGCCTTGCCGTGCGGATGACTGATCGTGGTCCGGGTGAGCACGACCGACCCGTCGATCACCGCGTCGGTGAGATTGACCGCGGCATTGGGCATCCCGCGCTCGCGATCGTCCCCGCGCTGAACGGTGGTCGTCTCCACCTCGAATTCGTCCGCCGCGATTTCCACGGTGCTGCGAATCAGCCGCACGTCATTCCGGCTGCGCAAATTGCGCGCGCGTAGCCCGGGAAGCCAGCATTTCCGGAAAACGAGCCCGAGAAGCGTCGCCTCCCGCACGTCCGGCGGATGCTCGAACCGGCAGCGTTCGAATTGGAAGAGAAAATTGAGATCGGCGGCGCGAAGATCGAGTGTGCCGGTGATGTAAGCGTCCTCGACCAGCACGATCGGCGCGTTGGTGGCCTGCCGTCTCCAGCGAAGGATGCCGCTGCTGCCAGGTTTCAGCAGGTCCGCGGCCTTCACCTCGTACCGCTTGTCGGGAACCTCGGCAAACGGATCAAGCGGCGGCAAGGTCGTATCGGTCGGCACGAGCCCCTTCTCCCCACGATCGTCGGCCCTCAGGGAATCGGATCAACGGCGGATGGGCAAGGGGCCGGGCGGAGTAGTGCCCGGTCGTCCTTCTTGGCGGTCACTGACTGCTTGCGGATGACTACCGAATTGATCCACTGTCCGAGCGATCTTGCCCGAACCGCCTTCCGGGCCTGGGTACGGCTGCTATGGTCACTTGCCGAAGCTGATCAAGAACAGAGGGTAGGCCGCCCCCACGAAGCCGCGGCCCGTGCGGGGAGGCACGACAATGCCAGACGGAACGAACAGCGGGCTGCAGGGCGTCCAGAATCAGCTCATCTCGACGACCCCGACCGCTCCTCCGCCCGGATCCGGGCTCATCGCGGGAGCCAACGCGGCCACGCCCCCACCGCCACCGCCGCCGAATTTCGCCGCCCTCGGGTCAGGCCAGGCCAAAGCGGACTTCGCGGCCGCCTCGTCCAACGGCGGCTGGGAATTCAACCCCGAGGCGATGGACAAGGTGATCCAGCAGCTCGAGGACAGCCTCGACAACGAGTACTCGAGGGCCCGGACCATCGCGATCCAGTTCGCACAGCTCGGCCAGCCGGGTTCGGACACCGTCACGACGGAATACTCGAAGGCCGCGGACCGCGCCACCACCGCGTACAACGAATTTCTCCGCGGAACGGTCGATTACCTGGATTCCTACGTCCAAACCCTCAAAGACATCCGAACCGCTTACGTGAAGCAGGATCACGCCGCGATCGACGCGCTGCGCGGAACCCGAAAGGTCGACTGAATGCGAATTCGTAGCGTCTGCCAACTCGTACTCGCCGGTGGGGGTGCGCTGCTGCTGACGGCGTGCGGAGGCGGCTCGACCGGAGGGCAACCGACCCCCGCGCCAGCCAGTTCTCAACCGGCGGAAGGCATGCTCGCCCCGAAGGTCGCGGTGCCGTTGACCAACACCGCCCAGTACGAGGCCGACCCCTGCTCCGCCCTCCCGACGTCCGAGGTGGAGAAGGCGGGCGGCAAGGTCAAAGGCACCTCTGTCGCTCAGTCGATCGTGGGCAAGTCCTGTCAATGGACATTCGACGGAGGCGGCGGCAACGTCAGCGCCGGCTTCTTCTCTGGGAACAAGCGCGGTCTCAACAGCCTCTACCTGGAGAACCAGGCAGGGAGGCTGACCACGTTCAAGCCGCACGCGCCGATCCTCGGGTACCCGTCGGTCGTTTACAGCAAGGGCGACGAAGGGGCCGGCTCGTGCGCGTTGGCGGTGGGGGTGCGCGACGACCTCACCTATACCGTCAACACTCAGCTGCGGTCGGGAAGCCCCGCGGTAGCCGACCCGTGCGGGATGGCGGAGAAGCTGGCTGCCGCCGAGATCACCCGGCTGAAGGCAGGTTGAGGTGGCGGTCACCGGTCATGACATCTACAACCAGTTGCACAACCCCGGCGACACGACCGGACTGGACGCGATGGGCGGCGGGTGCGGCGACCTCAAATCCATCCATAACGCGGTAGCCGCCAAGCTCACCGAAAGCCAAGCAGCGCTCAATTCCTTCTGGAAAGGGCAAGCCGCCGAGAGCGGCAAGGCCGGGCTGGCCCCGTTGATCGCCACGTCGCACATCGCGGCGGAAAAGATGGACTCGATGCAGAAGTCCATCGCGGAGCAGTCGGCGGCGTTCAATTACGTGAAGAACGCTGTGGTGCCGGTCGCGGAGAGCAGGCCGGATGACCAGAAGCTCTCGGACTACGTCTCGATCGGAGCGAGCGACGACGAGATCGCCGCCGCGGAGTTCGACGACAAGACCAAGAAGAACGTCGAGGCGTACGGCCAGTACCAACAGAGCACCGATCCCCGAACCCAGACCATGCCGATGGACTATCCGGCCGCGCACGATCCGGATGTGACCTCGACGGGCATCACCCCGGATCAGCCGACGCCTGGCACCGCGACCGGGCGGGTCGGCTCCGGGATCGGTCATCATTCGTCCGGTGGCGGTTCGTCGCACAACTACGGCGGCGGCTACAGCAGCGGGCCCAGCACCTACTCCGCTCCTCCCGGCGCGGCTGGCATGCAGGCGCCTCCGCCGCCCGGGCACGGCGGGGTCGTGACTCCGCCCGTTACGCCGCCGCCGAATGACAGCACCAGGGCGGCTTGGGCGGATCCCACGCCGCCTCCGTCGACGCCTCCCACTTGGCAGCCGCCGTCCTCGGTGCCGGGCGGTGGGAATCCTGGGACTGGCGGGTTGAACGGCGGTTTCGGTCCGGTCAGCGGGTTCGGTGGCGGCTTCGGGCCGAACGCTGGCGGGAGTGGCAGTGGTGGCTTCGGGCCCGGTGGGTCCGGTTCCGGTGGCGCGGGTAGCAGCGCCGGGCCGCGCGGTGTAGGAGGCGGTACCGGTGCGGGGGCGCTTGGCGAGGGGGCGGGTGCAGCCCGGCCGGGTGCGGGCGGTGCTGGCGCGGCCGGAGCGAAAGGGCAGCCCGGGATGGGCGGCATGGGTGGCGGCGGCAAGGGCGGCAAAGGCCCCGAGGACGAGGAACACCAGCGCAAGATCCTGCTGGCCGAAGAAGACCCGGATTCGATTTTCGGGGGTTACGACGGCAATCGGCCTACGCCGCCGGTGATCGGGGCTTAGCGGAATGGCAAGGGGGAGGGAAAGTCGGTGCTGCGCAAGCCCGTTGAGCTGAGCCTGCAAACCTTCGAAGTGCTGCTGGAACGCCTGAACCTCGGCGACATCCACCCGACGCTGGTCCGCGGCGCTCTGTGGTACTCGCCGGAGGAAAGGCGGCAACTGGCTGCTGACACTGACCGCGAGCTGCACAATGTCGGTCTGATGCAGCGTGGACGGCTCAGCGACGAGTTCGTCGAGACGATGCATCTGCTGCAGCGGCCGGGTGTCGAGTACTACTCGTGGGTGAAATCGGAGCGTGGCGAGCGGACGGTGCGCGCCGCCGCGAGCGGTCGGGACGCGGCGACTGTTGTTGCGGTGAACCAGAAGTTGTATATCGCGCCGTGTTCGGCGGATACGTTGGTTCGGGAGTTCATCGCGCTGCTGCCGGAGGCTCCGGCTGCGCGGGTTCTCTCGCTTAACTGTTCCGACGAGGACCTCAACCTGGTCAAGAGCGGCAGCCAGCCGTCTGGGCGGACGAGTCCGAGTGTTCGGGACGCCAAGCAGGTATTGCAGTGGCTTGATAAGCCGCACACGTACTTCGGGCGGCTGTACGTCGCGGTCCGGGACAGTCGCGGGAAGCGGCGGCGCAACGAGAATCCGCCGGGGTGGGCGGATATGGAGGAGGGGCGGATCCTGTTCGGGGTGGACAAGTCCGGATGGATCAGCTTGGCCGGGGCTGGGCCGCAGGAGATGGCTAAGAAGGTGCAGCAGTTGGAGAATGAGTTGCGCTCTGGACGGTGAGCTGCCCGTCACCGCTGACAGGTTCTCTACGTTGCCCGGCTGAACACCGGAAATCCGCCACCCGAAGTCCGCACACCGCTCATAAAAAAGGCCGCCCGGAGAATCTCCGGGCGGCCCCACAAACTCAAGCGTTCGGATTCAACACCCGAGCCAAGAACGACTTCGTCCGTTCATGCTTCGGATCCCCGATCACCTCATCCGGAGAACCGGACTCCACGACAACTCCGCCGTCCATGAAGAAGACCTTGTCGGCTACCTCGCGGGCGAACTGCATTTCGTGGGTTACCACGACCATCGTCATGCCGTCCTTCGCCAGTTGGCGCATGACGCCTAGGACGTCGCCCACCAGTTCTGGGTCCAAAGCGGACGTTGGCTCGTCGAAGAGCATCAGCTTCGGTTGCATCGCCAGCGCGCGTGCGATGGCGACCCGTTGCTGCTGGCCGCCCGAAAGCTGGCCGGGGTAGGAACGGGCCTTGTCTGCCAGGCCGACTCGGTCCAGCAGTTCCAAGGCCCGCTCCCGGACCTGTGCCTTCGGTTCCCGGCGGACCTGGACTGGGGCCTCCATGACGTTTTCCAGCGCTGTCATGTGCGGGAACAGATTAAACCGCTGGAAAACCATACCGATGTTCTTGCGCTGCGCCGCGATTTCCTTGTCTCGCAGCTCGTGCAACCGGCCGCCGCGTTCGCGGTAGCCGACTAGCACTCCGTCGACATACAGTCTGCCCGCGTCGATTTTCTCCAGGTGATTGATACAGCGCAGCAGGGTGGACTTGCCGGAACCGGACGGGCCGATCAGGCAGAGCACCTCTCGGTCGTGCACTTCCAGGTCGATGCCCTTGAGCACGTCCAGGGAGCCGAAGCTCTTGCACACCTTTTGCGCGGAAACGACGGGAGTCACTGGACGCTACCTCCGCTTCCGCTGCCGCCGCTGCCGAAGCGGAAGCCCAGCATTCGCGACCCCCACTTGTTCCGCTGTGCGGTCGCCCGTGAAGTGCCGCGGGCGAAATACCGCTCGATGTAAAGCTGCACGATCGTCAGCACCGACGTCATGAACAAATACCACGTCGCCGCGACGATCAGCAGCGGAACCGTCTTGTAGTTCTGCGAATAAATCGTCTGCGCCGACACGAACAGCTCGAAGTATCCGATGACGACGACCAGCGACGTGGTCTTCAACATCGAGATGGTCTCGTTGCCGGTGGGCGGGATGATCACCCGCATCGCCTGCGGCAGGATGATCCGGCGCAAGGTCTTGCCCCGGCTCATGCCCAGTGCGGACGACGCTTCCAGCTGACCGCTGTCGACCGACTGGAGACCGCCGCGGACGATTTCCGCCATGTACGCCGCCTCGTTGAGGCCGAGGCCCAGCAACGAGGCGACGAACTGGTTGATCAGCGTGTTCGTGTCCCAGCTGATGAAGGTCGGCCCGAACGGAATGCCGAGTCCGATCTTCGGGTACGCCAGCGCCAGGAAGTTCCAGATCACCAGCTGAGCGATCAACGGCGTGCCGCGGAACAACCAGATGTAAATCGACGCCGCGCCCGACATCAGCAGGTTCGGCGACAGTCGCATCACCGCGAGCAGTACGCCGCCGACAATGCCGATGAGCATCGAGAGCACCGTGAGCAGCAACGTGTTCCGCAGGCCGTTGATGATCCGGCCGTCGAAGAGGTACTCGCCGACGACCGGCCACTGCAACGCGGAATTCGTGACGACGCTGCGGATCACGATGAACGCGACGAACACGATGATCACGCCGGCGATCCAGCGTCCGTAATGCCGGACCGGGACCGCCTTGATCGGGGTGGTGTCGACCTCCTGCCAGGAATCGGCGGGGCCGGGGGGAGTGGACACGAGTAACTAAGTCCTCAGTTTCGTCAGGAAGCGGACGGGTTGATCTCCGACTTGGTGATGGCACCGGAACCCGACAAGCCCCACTTGTCGAGGATCTTCTTGTAGATTCCGCTGTCGATCAGCTTCTGCACGGCGCCCTGGATCGCCTTGCCGAACTCGCCGCTGCCCTTCGGCAGCACGATCCCGTACGGCGCGGTGTCGTACGGCGCGCCCGCGGACTCGAGCTGGCCGCCGGTCTGCTTCACCGCGTAGTCGATCACCGGCGAGTCGGCGAGCTCGGCCTGCACGCGCTTCGCGGTCAGCGCCAGGTTCACGTCGGTCTGCGCCTGGAACTGGGTGATGTTGATCGGCTGCTTGCCCGCCTTGGTGCACGCGGTGTTGCGCTTGCCGAGATCGTCGACCTGCGTGGTGCCCTTCTGCACGGCCACATTCTTACCGCACAGGTCGTCCACCGACAGTTTGTCCGGATTGCCCTTGAGCACCGCGAGCGAGGTGCCGGCGCTGTAGTACGAGATCATGTCGACGGTCTGCATCCGCTCGGCGTTGATCGTGAACGACGAGATGCCCATTTCGTACTTCTTCGCCGAAATACCGGGAATGATGCCGTCGAACGCCGAGTTCTGGAACTCCGTCTGCACGCCGAGCACCTGGCCGACCGCGGTGGCGAGGTCGACGTCGAAGCCGGTCGCCTTGCCGTTCTCGACGAATTCGTTCGGCGGGTAGGTCTGGTCCTGCCCGATCACGATCTTGCCGTCGGCCTTGATGTCGGCGGGCACCATCCCGGCCAGCGCCGCGTCCTTCTGCGCGGTCGGCGCCGCTTCGCCGCCGGGAGCCTGGCTGGCGCCGGCGTCGGTGCCGCCGGCTCCGTTGCCGCCCGCGCCGCACGCCATCGTCATGCCGACCAGCGCGAAAGCGGGGAGAAGGGCGAGCGCCTTCATTTGCTGTCCTCGGGCCACTTCGTCACTCCTCGTAGTTCTCAAGGGCTGAGAGCTGGCATATTGCCACCCGGAAGCGGGTATGCACAGCACTGCTGCGTCACGGGGAAGTTTCGCACAGGACTTGCCGGAAGACGGGTGTCACGGCCGTCCGGCGCGGTAAGTCAGGATGTCTCCCATGAACAGCAACCCCGGTCCCCGGCTGCCGCCAGCCGGACGACGTGCGCGAACGGTGAAAGGCCGCCGCGCGGCCCGGCCCGGCGCGCAGTTCGACGGATACCTCGCCCCGGAGCGGCCGCACGCCGGCGCGTACGACGAGATGTTCGCGCCCGACGGCACGGTCCGCGGGCCGTACCGAGCGCTGTACGGCTCGATCGCCGCCCTCGACGCCAGCGACCTCACCAACCGCTCGCAGGCCCTCGACCGGGCGATGGTGGACCAGGGGATCACGTTCTCGCTGTCCGGCCAGGAACGGCCGTTCCCGCTCGACCTCGTGCCCCGCGTCATCCAGGCGACCGAATGGTCCCGGCTCGAACGCGGCGTGACCCAGCGTGTCCGGGCGCTGGAGGCGTTCCTCGCCGACGTCTACGGCGACCGGCAGATCCTGCGCGACGGCGTCCTGCCGCGCAGGCTGATCACCTCGTGCGAGCACTTCCACCGCGAGGCCTACGGGATCAAACCGCCCAACGGCGTGCGGATCCACGTCTCCGGCGTCGACCTCGTCCGCGACGAGGAGGGCACTTTCCGGGTCCTGGAGGACAATCTCCGCAACCCGTCCGGCGTGTCCTACGTGATGGAGAACCGGCGCACGATGGCGCGCGTGTTCCCGGACCTGTTCGCGCGACACCGGGTCCGGCCGGTCGGTGACTATGCGTCACACCTGCTTCGCGCACTGCGAGCGGCGGCCGCGCCGAACGTCGCCGACCCGATGGTCGTCGTGCTCACCCCCGGCGTCTACAACTCGGCCTACTTCGAGCATTCGCTGCTCGCCCGGCTGATGGGCGTGGAGCTCGTCGAGGGCCGCGACATGTTCTGCCGCGACAACGTGGTCTACCTCCGCACCACCGAGGGCGAACGCCAGGTCGACGTGATCTACCGGCGGATCGACGACGAGTTCCTCGACCCAGTGCACCACCGGCCGGATTCGGTGCTCGGCGTCGCGGGCATCCTCAACGCGGCCCGCGCGGGCAACGTGGTGGTGGCGAACGCGGTCGGCAACGGCGTCGGCGACGACAAGCTCGTCTGCACCTACGTGCCGGAAATGGTGCGCTACTACCTGAACGAGAAACCCATTCTGCCCAATGTGGACACGTTCCGCTGCTGGCTGCCCGACGAGTTCGACCACGTCATGCAGCACGCCGACGAGCTGGTGATCAAACCGGTCGAGGGCTCCGGCGGATACGGCATCGTCTTCGGACCGGACGCGTCCAAAAAGGAGCTGGACGCGTTGCGCCGCAAGGTGCGCGCGAACCGGCGCGGCTGGATCGCGCAGCCGGTGGTGCAGCTGTCGACCGTTCCGTCCAAGGTGGACGACCGGCTCGCGCCGCGGCACGTGGACCTGCGGCCGTTCGCGGTCAACGACGGCAAGGAAATCTTCGTGCTGCCCGGCGGGCTCACCCGGGTCGCGCTGCCCGAGGGCAGTCTGGTGGTGAACTCGTCGCAGGGCGGCGGTTCGAAGGACACCTGGGTGCTCGCTTCGCGGTCCTCGACGTCGGAGCAGGAGCTCGACCGTCCCGCGCTCGGCGACGTGTCCGTTGTGGACGGTGTCGCCGCGGAACAGGGTCCGGAACTGTCCACGTCGCAGCAGCAACAACAGCAGCAACAGAGCTGAGGGAGGGAAACATGATGCTGGCCCGCAACGCGGAGTCGCTGTACTGGATCGGCCGTTACGTCGAACGCGCCGACGACACCTCCCGCATCCTGAACGTCTCGGTGCATCAGCTGCTGGAAGACGCGAGCGTCGACCCGGACCACGTCAGCCGGCAACTGCTCGCCGTGCTCGGCATCCCGTTCGACGCGGGCGACGCGCTCGATGTGTGGAAGCTGACCGAATTGGTCGCCTACGCGAAGGACAATCCGTCGTCCATCGTCGGTTCGATCAACTCCGCGCGAGAGAACACCCGAGGCGCGCGCGAGGTCGTTTCGACCGAGCTGTGGGAATGCCTGAACGCGACCTGGAACGCGGTGCCGGACCGACAGCGTTACGCCCGCCGCGCCGGACCGCACGCCTTTCTGTCCTTTGTGGAGGAACGGGCGGCGATGTTCGCCGGGCTCGCCGATTCCACGATGAGCCGCGACGACGGCTGGCTGTTCCTGGTGCTCGGCCGATCGGTCGAACGCGCGGACATGGTGGTGCGGCTGCTGCTTTCGCGCGTTTCCGACCGCGCGTCGTCGCCGGGGTGGATGACCGTGCTTCGCTCAGCCGGCGCGCAGGACACGTACCTGCGCACCAACCGCGGCGCACTCGACGCGGCCCGCGTGGTGCAATTCCTGCTCCGGGACACGTTGTTCCCTCGTTCGGTCTTCCACGCGCTGCGCCAGGCGGAGGATTGTTTACGCCAGCTCGATCCGGGAATCAACGCCCGGGGCAACGAAAAGTCCGAGGCCGTCCGGCTGCTCGGCCGTGCCCGCAGCGAGCTGGAATTCCTCCACCCCGCGGCACTGCTGGACGACCTGCCCCGGCGGCTGCGCGGATTGCAGGAAGCGATCAAGGAAGTCGGGGAAGCAGTGTCCATTCAGTACTTCCACACGTCGCCGTGGGTGGCGTGGAGCGGTGCGGAGGTGTCCCTGTGAGCTGGCAACTGCGGGTGACGCACCGGACCGGCTACCGGTACGCGACCCCGGCCACCCAGTCGTACAACGAAGCCCGGCTCACCCCGCGCTCCGACCGGCGGCAGACCACTTTGGCCACTCGCATCGAAACCTCCCCGGCCACCCGGGCCTATCGCTACACCGATTACTGGGGCACCGACGTCACCTCGTTCGACCTGCACGCGCCGCACACCGAGTTCACCGTGCTCGCGACGTCCGTGGTGGAGACCGCGGACGAGGCGGAACCGGTGCGTTCGGCGACGTGGAAGGAACTGCAGAGCGAGACCGTCCGCGATCAGCGCACGGAGTATTTGACGCCGACGCCGTACACCCCGAACGACCAGGAACTGTCCAAACAGGCCCGAGCGCTGCGCAAGGGCTTGGACCCGGCGGACGCGGTGCTCGCGATCTGCGGCTGGGTGAACGAGCAGTTGAAATACCAGCCGGGCACCACTGGTGTGCACAGTACGGCGACCGATTCGTGGCGGGCGCGCGAGGGTGTGTGCCAGGACTTCGCGCATGTCTCGCTGGTGATGCTGCGCGCGATCGGCATCCCGGCGCGGTACTGCTCGGGCTACCTGCACACCAAGCCGGAGGCCAAGCTCGGCGAGAAGGTGGAGGGCGAAAGCCACGCCTGGGTCGACGTGTGGACCGGCGGTTGGTGGGCGCACGACCCGACGAACGCGATCCCGGTCGGGCCGCGGCACGTGTGGGTCGCGACCGGCCGGGATTACGCGGACGTGGCTCCGTTGAAGGGAATCTTCACCGGGGCCAGCCAGTCCACTTTGGATGTCTCGGTGGAACTGACCAGGATGGCTTGATCACGCGGTCTGGCGGCGCCGGGAAACGGTCAACAGCCACAACAGATACCCGCCGCCCAGCGCCGCCGCGACCACGCCCACCGGCAACAGCGAAGCGTCCAAAACACGCTGGCCCACGAAGTCCGCCGCCAGCACCAGCACCGCGCCCATCGCCGCGGAGGCGAGCAGGTTCGGTCCCGGTCGACGGGTCAGACGGCGAGCGAGTTGCGGCGCGGCAAGGGCGACGAACGGGATCGGCCCGGCCGCCGCGGTCGCGGAAGCGGCCAACGCGACCGCCGCCAGCAGCACCACCGCACGCACTCGCGGCACCGCGACGCCTACGGCGACCGCGGCGTCGTCGCCCATTTCCAGCATTCGCAGCGCGGGCTGGTGCACGAAGATGAACGGCGCGAGCACCACGACGGCCAGGCACAGCGGGATGAAGTAGTTCCAGTCACGACCGGCGAGGTCGCCGGTCAGCCAGCCGACCGCCTGTGCCGCGGCTTCGAGTTTCGCTTGCACCAGCAGGTAACCGTTCACCCCGGCCAGCACCGCGCTCACCGCGATGCCCAGCAGCACCAGCCGTGAGCTGAGCAAACCGTGCGGCGCGCACAGCGCGGTGACCAGCAACGCGGTGAGCAGGCCGCCCGCGACCGCGCCGACCGACACCAGTCCGGGGCCCGCGCCGAACAGCAGGATCATCATGATCCCGCCGGTCGCCGAGCCGGTGGTGAAGCCGATGATGTCCGGGCTGCCGAGCGGATTCCGGGTCACCGTCTGGAAGACGGTGCCCGCCAGCGCGAGCGCGACGCCGACGAAGATCGCCACCAACGCGCGCGGCAACCGGCCGGTGACCACCAGGTACTGCGCCTTCGTGCCGGATCCGGCGAGCGTCTGCAGCACTTCGAGCGGCGACATCTCGTAATCGCCGGTGCCCACGGCGAGCACCAGAAGCACTGCCGCCACCAGCGTCAGCAGTCCGACGACCACCCACGTCCTCATCGCCGCACCGCCTTCAACCGCCGCGCCACGATCACGAAGGCGATGCCGCCGATCACGTCCGTCATCAGGCCCACCTGGATTTCGCCGTTGCCGCCGAGCAGCCGGCCGAGCACGTCGCAGCCGAGCAGCAGCACCGGCCCGAGCAGCGCGGACAACGGCAGCACCCACCGTTCGTCCTGGCCGACCAGCGCGCGCACGACGTGCGGGATCATCAGCCCGACGAACGCGATGGGACCGCACGCCGCGGTCGCGGTCGCGGAAAGCAGGCCGACCGCGATCATGCCGACCGCGCGGGTCAGCACCGGATTCGCGCCGAGCCCGCGCGCGCTGTCGTCGCCGAGCGCGACCGCGTTGAGCGGCCGGGCGAGCACTCCCGCGACCACCAGGGCGGCCAGGAAGAACGGCAGCAGCCCGGCGAGACTGTCGAGGTTCCGGTTCACCAGCGAGCCGACGAGCCAGTACCGCATCTGGTCGAGGCTGTGCGTGTTGATCATCTGCATGCCCTGGTTGATCCCGACGAACACGGCCTGCACCGCGACGCCCGCGAGCACCAGCCGCAGCGGGCTCACCGAGCCGCCGATCACCGTGACCAGGACCGTTCCGGCCAGCGCGCCGAAGAAGGCGAACCACACCAACTGCTGCGGCGAAGACACTGAGAACACCGCGCCGCCCAGGACGATCGCGACCGCCGCACCGTGGTTGATGCCGAGCAGGCCGGGGTCGGCGACCGGGTTGCGCGTGATCGCCTGCAGCAGCGCGCCGGCCAGCCCGAGCCCGACGCCGACGGCCAGGCCGAGCAGCGTCCGCGGCAGCCGGTCGTCGCGGATCACCACGTCCTCGAACGTGCCGCTGTAGGAGAACAAGGCGTGCCAGACGCTGCCGAGCGGCAACCGGTTGGAGCCGAAGGCGATGGACAGCACCACCACCGCGACGAGGGCGACGAGCGCCGCGACCAGGACTGTCGCGCGGACGCCCCAGCGCCGGGATGTGACGCGCTCCCCAAGCAGGACCATGGCGTTCACCCTAAGGCAAGGCTAACCTCAGGCGGTACCTCACCCGATCCTCCGGAGTTCCGATGACCCTCTCACCGGCGCGGCTGTCCCGCCGCGGTTTTCTCGCCGGCACCGCCGCCGCGGGCACCCTCGGCCTGCTGAGCGCCTGCGGGTACAAAGACGACCAGCCCGCTGCCGGCGGCGGCGCGACGTGGTCCTTCACCGACGACCGCGGCCGCAAGCTGAGCGGCGAACGTCCACAGCGGATCGTCGCACAGGTGACCGCCGCGGCCGCGCTGTGGGACTTCGGCGTGAAATCGGTGGGGATCTTCGGCCCGTCGAAGCTGCCGGACGGCAAGACCGATCCGCAAGCGGGCGGCGTCGACCTGAAGTCGGTGACCTCGCTGGGCAACGTCTGGAACGAGTTCAACTTCGACAAGTTCGTGTCGCTGAACCCGCAGCTGCTGGTCAGCGTGATGTATCTGAAGCAGCAGATGTGGTACGTGCCGGACACCTTGGCGGACAAGGTGGACAAGGCCGCGCCGAGTGTCGGCATCGGACTGCAGGACATCGCGATGCCGCAAGGGATCGCGAAGTTCGAGGCGCTGGCGAAGGCGCTCGGCGCGAACGTCGCGACGCCGGAAATCCAGCAGGCGAAGGAGAAGTACGAGGCCGCGGACGCCAAGTTCGCCGAAGCGGTCAAGAAGACGGCCGGGCTGAAGGTCGTGCTGCTGTCCGCGCAGAAGGACACGGTGTACGTGGCCAACCCCTCGAAGTTCGCGACCTCGAAGCACTACCAGGACAAGGGGATGCAGTTCGTCCTGCCGGAGAAGCCCGACGAGAGCCAGGGCGGCTACTACGAGCAGGTGAGCTGGGAGAACGTCGGCAAGTACTCGGCCGACGTGATCATGTACGACTCGCGCGGCGGTTCGCTGTCGCTCGGCCCGGACGGCCTCGGCGGCGTCCCGACCTGGCAGCAGCTGCCCGCGGTGAAGGCGGGCAAGCTGATCCCGTGGAACAACGAGACGCCGTTCTCGTACCAGCGGTTCGCGCCGGAGCAGACCCGGGTCGCCGACGCGCTGGCCAAGTTCGCCTAAAGCACCCCAATGTGGCATTGGGTGCATGCGACGCACCCAATGTGGCATTGGTTGCGTTAGATGCACCCAATGCCACATTGGGGCGCGCGCCAGGTCAGCTGCGGGCGTGCGCGTCCAGGAGGTGCGCCACCGCTTCGGTGACCTGCTGGGCGTAGTCCAGGTTCAGCCACTCGTCGGGCACGTGGATGTTCGAGTCCGCCCCGCACGCGCCGGTGACCAGGAACTGCGCCTCCGGGTACTTCTCGCCGAGCAGGCCCATGAACGGGATCGACCCGCCCATGCCCGCGGCGCGGTGCGGACGGCCGAACACCTCGTCGTCGACCCGGCGCAGCGCGTCGGTGAGCCACGCGGCTTCCTCCGGCGCGTTCCAGCCGTTCTCCGCCTGCTGGTCCTCGGCGATGGTGACCTTCGCGCCGTACGGAACATCCGTGGTGAGCACCCGCTTGATCGCCGCCAGCGCGTCGTCCGCGACCGCCGTGGGCGGCAGGCGGAAGCTGAGCGTGAGCGTGGTGCTCTGCCGCAGCACGTTCCCCGCTTCGGCGGGCAGCGGGAGCCCTTCGCCGCCGATGATCGACAGCGTCGGCCGCCAGTAGTTGTTCAGCAGCAGCTCAAGCGCGTCCTCGGACACCGTCTTTCCGCCGCTCACCAACGGGAACGCGGTGCGCAGCGCGTCCGGGGCCACCTCCGCGACCGCCTCGATCTCGGCGCGGCGGCTGGCCGGCACCTCGACGTTCAGCTCGGACAGCTTGATCTCGCCGGTTTCCGAGTTCTCGATGCGCTCCAGCAGCTGCCGCAGCACCCGGAACGAACTCGCGACGACCCCGCTGGCCAGCCCGGAGTGCTGCGCGGTGGCGAGCAGCTGGACGTTGACCGTCAGGTGCACCATGCCGCGCAGGCTCGTCGTGAGCCACAACCGCTCGTAGTCCATGCCGCCCGCGTCGAGGCACACGACCAGGCTGACTTCGCCGAGCCGCGCGCTCAGGTGCTCCAGGTAGGCGGGCAGGTCCGGGCTGCCGGATTCCTCGCCGGTTTCCAGCAGCAGCGCGATTCGCGCGTGTTCGCCGCCAGCCGCGTGCACCGCTTCCAGCGCGGCACTGGCCGCGTACCCGGAGTAGCCGTCGTCCACCGAACCGCGGCCGTACAGCCGTCCGTCGCGGATCACCGGCGTCCACGGGTCGAGGCCCTCGGACCAGCCGCCGACCGGGGGTTGCTTGTCCAGGTGGCCGTACATCAGGACGGTGCCCTTGTTCGTCGCGCCCGGGGTGGCCGGCACGTCGACGAACAGCAGCGGGGAACGACCTTCCAGCTCGACGACCTCGATCCGCGCGCCCGGCAGGTCACGCCCCTCGAGGTAGGTCTTGACGTGCTGGACGGCGGCGGCGAGATGCCCGGTCGACGCCCAGTCCGCGTCGAACGCCGGGGACAGCGCGGGGATCGCGACCAGACCGGACAGGCTCGGCGTGACGTCGTTGATCCACGTCGAGACCACGGATTCGCGTACGGATTTTTGTTCCACAGCGCCATCTTGCCACGGTGACCGACGTCACCGGCACGAGTGAACGTCTCGAGTGCTCAGTCCGCTTAGCCGAGCCGCCGTCGCCCGCGAGGGCAGGTAGGACGCGGGATGGCCGCCCGACCATCGCCTCTCCCATACTCGGGCTTCCAAGCGTTTCCCCTGTTCAGCGAGGTTTTCTCAGCAACAAATCAGCAACTGCCGCTCTCCATCGGAGCAATTCTCGTGCCAGGATGTGGCCACGAACCGTCAACGCCGACGGTGGCCGGGAGCCTCGGACCCGAGGAGCCGGTCCCCGCCGGTGCAGTCGCTGTGGCCGCCACAAGCGGCCGCTCGCGGCGCCGACACCGAGGAGAACAGCTCATGCCGTCCGAACAGTGGACGCACCCGGAACCTGGAGACGGGCCGGCCGCCGTAGCGGCCCAGCCTTCCCCCGAACAGGTGATCGCCGGTTTGCGAGCGACAAGCGAAGGTGGCGCTGAGCTCACTCAGCTGCTCACCCCCGAGGGCCAGCGGGTCCCGTCCGAGCGGTTCGACCGCTACGTCGAGGACGTCGACGACGAAACGCTGAAGAACCTCTACCGCGACATGGTGCTGGTGCGCCGCGCGGACCGCGAGGCCAACGCGATGCAGCGGCAGGGACAGCTGGGCATCTGGGTGCCGCTGCTCGGCCAGGAAGCCGCGCAGGTCGGGTCCGGCCGCGCGCTGCAGCCGCGGGACATGGCGTTCCCGAGCTACCGCGAGCACGGCGTCGCGTACACGCGCGGCGTCGACATGCGCGACCTGATCGGCATTTTCCGGTGCACTGACCACAGCGGCTGGGACTACCAGGCCCACCGGTTCCACCCGTACACGATCGTCATCGGCAACCAGGTGCTCAACGCGGCCGGTTACGCGATGGGCCAGAAGTTCGAGGGCAAGGTCGGCGACGAGGGTGGCGAGGCCACCATCTGCTACTTCGGTGACGGCGCGACTTCGCAGGGCGACGTGCACGAAGGTTTCGTGTGGGCCGCGGTGTACGACGCGCCGCTGGTCTTCTTCTGCCAGAACAACCAGTGGGCGATTTCCGAGCCGACCGAACGCCAGTCGCGGCTCCCGCTGTACCAGCGCGCCCGCGGCTACGGCTTCCCCGGCATCCGCGTGGACGGCAACGACGTCCTCGCCTGCCTCGCCGTCACCCGGTGGGCGCTGGAGGAATGCCGGCACGGCAACGGCCCGGTGCTGATCGAGGCGTTCACCTACCGGATGGACGCGCACACCACGACCGACGACCCCACCCGCTACCGGCTCTCGGACGAGCTGGAGGAGTGGAAGCTCAAGGACCCGATCGAGCGCGTGCGCGCGTTCCTGGCTCGGAACGGCCACGCCGACCAGGCCTTCTTCGACAGCGTCCAGGCCGAGGCGGACCAGTTCGCCGCGGACCTGCGCGACTACACGTTCAACATGCCGGAACCGCCGCCGGACCGGGTGTTTTCCCAGGTGTACGCAGAACCCTCGCCGGTGCTGGAAGCGCAGCGCGAAGAGTATCTGTCCTATCTCGACGGTTTCGCCGCGGCAGGTGAGCACTGATGACTGACTTGCAGAAGCTCACGATCGGCAAGGCGCTCAACCTCGGTCTCCGGCGCGCGATGGAGGAGGACCCGAAGGTCCTGATCATGGGGGAGGACGTCGGCAAGCTCGGCGGCGTCTTCCGGATCACCGACGGGCTGCAGAAGGACTTCGGCGAGCAGCGCGTGCTGGACACGCCGCTGGCCGAATCGGGCATCATCGGCACCGCGGTCGGCCTCGCCGTGCGCGGTTTCCGGCCGGTGTGCGAAATCCAGTTCGAAGGCTTCATCTTCCCCGGCTTCGACCAGATCTCCTCGCAGCTGGCGAAACTGCACTACCGCACGCAGGGCAAGGTCAAGATGCCCGTCGTGATCCGGGTGCCCTTCGGCGGCGGGATCGGCGCGGTGGAGCACCACTCGGAATCGCCGGAATCGCTGTTCTCGCACATCGCCGGCCTCAAGGTGGTGTCGATTTCGAACGCGGTGGACGCTTACTGGGGCATCCAGGAGGCGATCCGTTCGGACGACCCGATTCTCTTCTTCGAGCCCAAGAAGCTGTACCACTCGGGCGCGTTGAAGATGGAGGTCGACACCTCGACGGCGCCGTCGAAGGTGTTCGCGTCGCAGGTGGTGCGCGCGGGCACGGACGCCACGGTGGTCGCGTACGGCCCGTCGGTGAAGGTGGCGCTCGAAGCCGCTACGGCCGCTGAGTCCGAGGGCAAGTCGCTGGAGGTCATCGACCTGCGCACGCTCTCGCCGCTCGACCTCGGACCGGTGTTCGAATCGGTCCGCAAGACCGGACGGCTCATCGCGGTCAGCGAAGCGCCGTCGGAATCCTCGCTGACCTCGGAGATCGCGGCCCGGGTCCAGCAGGAATGCTTCTACTCCCTTGAGTCCCCCGTCCTGCGCGTGACCGGATTCGACACGCCGTACCCGCCTGCGAAGCTCGAGGAGCATTACCTCCCCGACCTCGACCGGGTCCTGCACGCTGTCGACCGTTCGCTCGCCTGGTAAGGGGGTTCCCGCAGAAATGCCCGAGTACAAACAGTTCCCCTTGTCGGACACGGCGGAGGGGCTCACCGAGGCCGACATCCTCGCCTGGCGCGTCAAGCCGGGCGACACGGTCACGGTCAACCAGATCGTGGTCGAGGTCGAGACCGCGAAGGCCGCCGTCGAGTTGCCGATCCCGTGGGCCGGCGTGGTCACCGAGCTGCACGTGGAGCCGGGGCAGACGGTGGAGGTCGGGACGCCGATCCTGACCATGGACGTGGATCCGGACGGGAAAGCCGCTCCGGCTCCCGCCGCCGCTTCCGCCGAGCCCGCCGCTCCGGCCGAGGAGGAGATGAAGCCGCTGGTCGGCTACGGCTCCAAGGCGGCCGGGACTACCCGGCGGGCGCGCAAGGGAGCCACCCCGGCTCCCGCTCCCGCTGCCGTCGCGGCGGCTCCCGCACCGGTGGCCGAAACCCCGCGTGGCGGTTACGTCCCGCTGGCCAAACCGCCGGTCCGCAAGCTGGCCAAGGACCTCGGCGTCGACCTGCACTCGCTCACCGGCAGCGCGGACGGCGGCGTGATCACCCGCGACGACGTCCACCGGGCCGCCAACGGTTCCGCCGCTCCCGCGGTGTCCACTGTGGATTCCGGCTACGACCCGGCGACCCGCGAGCGGCGCGTGCCGATCAAGGGTGTCCGCAAGGCGACCGCGGCCGCGATGGTGCAGAGCGCGTACACCGCTCCGCACGTCACGGAGTTCCTCACCATCGACGTCACGCCGATGATGGAACTGCGCGAGAAGCTCAAGAAGTCGCGCGAATTCAGCGGCGTCAAGCTCACTCCGCTGGCGTTCGCGGCGAAGGCGGTGTGCCTCGCGGCGAAGCGCACGCCGGACGTCAACGCGGTGTGGGACGACGCGGCGCAGGAGATCGTCTACAAGGACTACGTGCACCTCGGCATCGCGGCGGCGACCCCGCGCGGTCTCGTGGTGCCGAAGATCCGGGACGCGGATTCCTTGTCGCTCAAGGAACTCGCGGTCGCGCTCACCGAGCTGACCGATGTCGCGCGCGAGGGCAAGACGACGCCGGCGGCGATGCTGGGCGGCACGTTCACGATCACCAACGTCGGCGTGTTCGGCGTCGACACCGGCACGCCCATCATCAACCCGGGCGAGTCGGCGATCCTGGCGGTCGGGGCCATCCGCGACACCCCGTGGGTGGTCGACGGCGAGATCAAGGTGCGCAAGGTGATGCAGTTGTCGCTGAGCTTCGACCACCGGGTGGTCGACGGGCAGCAGGGGTCGGAGTTCCTCGCCGACGTCGGTGCGCTGCTCGCCGATCCGGCGGTCGCGATCACGTACTGAGCCGAAGGGGCCGTGTGTGCACGGCCCCTTCGTTTTATCCCGTTGACGGAGTGAGCACTCACTCCGTACCGTGGAGCGCATGGAGACAAGAAAAAGAGCGCCCGGGATGGCGCCGGACGACCGGCGGCGGATGATCGTCCGCGCGGTGCTTCCGCTGGTCGTCGAGCACGGCCGCGGGGTCACGACCGCGCAGATCGCCCGCGCCGCCGGGATCGGCGAGGGCACCATCTTCCGGGTTTTCCAGGACAAGGACGAACTGTTCGACGCGTGCGTGGAAGCCGCGCTCGATCCGGCGGAGGCACTGGAGATGATCGGGGAGATCCCGGCTGAGCTGCCGCTGGAGAAGCGGCTGGCGGAGGCCGCCGAGGCGATGAACGCGCACCTCCAGCGCATGGGCGCGGTGATGGCCGCGACAATGAAGGGACGGCCGCGCGCGGCGGCGGAGGAGGCGCGCAACCGCAAGTCGGTGACCGGGGACAGCCGCCGCGAGTCGCTCGAAGCGATGCAGCGCGCGGTGCGGGAACTGTTCGTCCCGGACGCCGCCCGGCTGCGGCTGCCGGTCGACAAGGCCGCTTCGCTGTTCCTGGCGCTGCTGTTCACGCAATCCCGCCCGATGCCCGGTTCCCCGACAACTGACGAGGTCATCGACGTCTTCCTGCACGGTTCGGTGCTGGCGTGATCCCCGGCGGTGGGGGCGGGATCGAGATGGCCCTCGGCCGCCGCGGTCGCCGCAGGATGGCGCAATCCGTGCCGGACAGCGGACTCACCGGGCCGGTCGACATCCCGGAACCGGAGCAGCCGGAACAACCGAAAGGCGTGCGGGCGCGCCTTTCGCGGATGCGTACCTCGGTGGCGGGCACCGTCCGCGGCCTGCCGAAGGTCGCGAAGCTGACCTGGCAGGCCAGCCCGACGCTGACGATCGTGCTCGCGGTGATCACGCTGGCCTCCGGCCTGTTGCCGACGGTCACCGCGTATATCGCGAAAATCCTGCTCGATTCGGTGGTCGCGGCGATCCAGCACCGCGGGTCGACCGCGGACATCGTGCGCATCACGCTGTTCCAGTTCGGCGTGCTGGCGGCGACCGCGATCAGCAGCTCGCTCACCACGATCGCGCAATCCCTGCTGCAGGAACGGATGACGCTCACCATCCGGCACCAGGTCATGCGGCACGCGAGCGACCTGCACCTGGCGTACTTCGAGGGTTCGGCGTCGTACGACATGCTGCGCCAGGCCGCGCAGGAAGCGCCGACGCGGCCGTTGTCGATGATGACCTCGGCGCTCGGCCTGATCCGGACGCTGATCACCTTCGCCAGCATGATCGCGTTGCTGGTGTCGATCAGCCCGCTGCTCGCGCTGGTCGCTTTGCTGGCCCCGATCCCGGCGTTCATCTCGCAGTCGAAGTACGGTTCGCGAGCGTTCTGGCTCACGTTCATGATGTCGCCGATCAAACGGCGGATGGACTATCTGTCCTCTTTGGTCACGACGGACACGTATGCCAAGGAGACCAAGCTGTTCGGCCTCGGCCCGTACTTCGTGGACCGGTTCCGGAAGCTCGGTGTGGTGGCTTACGAACGGCAGCGGAAGCTGACGGTGAAACGGAATGTCAGCTCGACGTCGTGGGGTTTGCTGAGCACGCTGGTCGGCTCGGCGATCGCGTTGTACATCGCGCTGGAAGCGGTCGGCGGACGGCTCACGCTGGGCGATCTGGCGTTGTACACGGCCGCCGCGACGTCCGTGCAAAGTTCGGTGACCGGGTTGTTCACCGCGTTTTCCGGGATGTACGAGAACAACCTCTACCTCGACACACTGTACAAATTCCTCGACACCAAACCGGAAATCACCGCGCCGGCGAAACCGCGCCCGCTTCCGTCCACTGTGGATGGACACATCCAGTTCGAGTCGGTGAGCTTCAGTTATCCGGGCGCGGACGAACCGGCGCTGCACGGGGTGAGTTTCGAGATCCGTCCCGGCGAAACCGTCGCGGTGGTGGGCCGCAACGGCGCGGGCAAATCGACGCTGTTCAAACTGCTGTGCCGGCTCTACGACCCGACCGCGGGCCGGATCCTGCTGGACGGCGTGGACATCCGCGAGTATAACCCGGCGGAACTGCGCACCAAGATCAGCGCGATGTTCCAGGATTACGTGACGTACCAGGGAACCGCGGCGGAGAACATCGGCCTCGGCGACCTGAACCGGCTCACCGATCGCGAGCACATCGAGGACTCCGCCCGCCGCGCCGGAGCCGACGAGCGCATCGCCCGGCTGCCGACCGGGTACGACAGCCCGCTGGGCCGGTGGTTCGACCAGGGCGTGTCGCTGTCCGGCGGGGAATGGCAGAAAATCGCGCTGGCCAGGGCTTTCCAGCGCGAGGCCCCGATCCTGATCCTGGACGAGCCGACGTCGGCACTGGACGCGCAGGCCGAGCACGACCTGTTCGACCGGCTGCACACGTTGTCTCGCGGACGGACGACGCTGTACATCTCGCACCGGTTCTCGACGGTCCGCCAAGCCGAGCGCATTCTGCTGCTGGACCACGGGAAGGTCGCGGAATACGGCACGCACGAAGCGCTGATGGCGGCCGATGCCGGGTACGCGGAATTGTTCACGC
Organism: Amycolatopsis sp. VC5-11; assembly: GCF_037034185.1. Lineage (NCBI taxonomy): Bacteria > Bacillati > Actinomycetota > Actinomycetes > Pseudonocardiales > Pseudonocardiaceae > Amycolatopsis > Amycolatopsis sp. VC5-11. The sequence goes on from NZ_JBAGKF010000001.1 coordinate 679,978, forward strand.
TGCAAGCGGAGGCGTACTTGAAGTGACTATCTTGGGGTGATCAGCCGAGGGGGTTTCGTGCTCATCACCACTCAAGACCTGGGGGTCACCGCGGGCGAGACAGTGCTGTTCAGCGGTCTCGACCTGGCCGTCGACGCCGGCGAATGCCTGGTCGTCCGCGGTGCCAACGGAGCGGGCAAATCGACGTTGCTGCGGTGTCTTTACGGGAATCAGGCGCCGACGTCCGGTTCCGTGTCCGTCTGCGGCGGGCCGCCGGACGAGCGGTCCGCCGCTTTCCGTCGCCGGGTTTCCGTGCTTTTCGACGATTCGGCGCTCTTCGACGAACTCACCCCGCGCCAGCATCTCGATCTGCTGCGCAATTCCTTCGGCGGCGAACTGGCCGAAGGCCCGGTCCCGGCTCCCGATGTGCCCGCGTCGGAACTCTCCGCCGGGCAACGCCGTCGGCTCCTGCTGCACGCCGCGGTCGCGCGTCCGCACGAGGTCCTGCTGCTGGACGAACCGGAACGCGCCCTGGACGCCGAGGGCCGGGCCTGGCTGTCCACCCTGGTCACCACCAGTACGCAACGCGGCGCGGCGGTCGTGGTGGCGAGCCATCACCCGCCGCTCGCGGACGAGGTCGCGGATTACGTGGTGGACCTGTGAAACGCCCAGACCTGGTCCTGGCGCTGGTCATCGCGGTCGGCCTGCTGGGATCGCCGTTCTACAACACCGAACTGGTGCGCAGCCAGCTGATCGGCGGTGCTCCGGTGGGCGCGCTCGGCAGCATGCTCGTACTGTGCACCGGCCTCGCCCTGGCCTGGCGGGCGACGCTGCGACGCGGGTACGTCTGGGCCCATCCGGCCACGCTGACCTGGGACGATTTCGACGGTCAACGCCCCGCCGTACTCACCCGACGGCTCGTACTGGACTGGGCCGCCCGGTTCGCCGTGGCGGCTTATTTCTTCGCGGTGTCCGGGATGCTCATCGGCTTTCCGAGCTCGCTGGTCGGCCCGATCGCGCTTTTCGTGGTCATCGCCGCACTGGCCTTGGCGCTGGGCCGCCGACGTTCGTTTCCCGGCGAATCCCTTCTCCCGCTCACCCTCGCGCTGCCGCTGGTCATTCCACTGTGGACCTACGTGGTCGCCGCCGGTCTCGCCGCGATCGCCTTGCTCCGGTCTTCTCCCTTGCCGCACACGGCTTCTCGAGACACCTTGATCCGGCACTACACCGAGCGCATGGTGCGCCGGACATCCGCCGCCTTCCTGGACGTCTGGGCGCTTCTCCCGGCGGGCCGCCCGGTTCCGTGGCGGAATGCGCTCGCGAGCCGGTTCGTCGTCACCCGATACGTCCTCACCGGACTCCTCGCCCGGCGCTCCGCACTCGGCCTGCCGGTCTTCTTGGCACTCGCCGTCGTCGCGACCCACGCGACCTTCCCGGCCGTCACATCGGTCTGGCTGATCGGCATCGGCGGCTACCTGGGTTTATTGCCGTTCACCGCCCCGATCGCGCAGTTGCACCGGGTACCCGGGCTGCGTCGCTGGCTGGCCGCGTCCGATCTGCACCTGCATGCCGTGACCTGCGCTTTTCTCTGCGTCCTCGCCCTGCTCTGGACCGGCGTCGTCCTGCTGCTCGGCATCCCAGCGTCGATCGGCGCGCTCTCGGCTGCCCTGATCGCGGCGCTGTCCGCCGTGCGCTCGGTGACCCGCGGCCCGCTGGACTTCAGCTCGATGGGAATGGTGCTGTACGAGGGAGTCCTGATCCCCGCGGGCTTGGTGCGCCAGCTGGTCCGGGGGCCGGAGCTCCTCGTGCTGGGATTAATTGCCGCGAGCTTCCTCCCGGTCTGGCCCTAGGCTCCCCGCTCATGGGGAGACGCATCATGGTCACCGGATGCTCCGGGGCCGGAAAATCCACGCTGGCCAGGCAGATCGGCGCTGCGTTGGACATCCCGGTCACCCATCTGGACCGGCTGTACTGGCGACCCGGCTGGGTCCCGGCCCCGCCGGCGGAGTTCCGCGCCGCGGTCGCCGAAGCCGCCAGCACGGACAGCTGGGTGATCGACGGCAACTACAGCAAGACCTTCGACCTGCGCCTGCCGTTCGCCGACACCGTCGTGCTGCTGGACGCGTCGCGCTACACCTGCCTGTTCCGCGCCGTGCGGCGGCAGCTGCGCGAATGGGGCCAAGAGACGCAGGCCGCCGGATGCGTGTCGAAGATCGACGCCGAGCTGGTCCAGTGGATCTGGAAGTGGCCGACCCGGCGTCCGCTGATGCTGCAGCGGATCGCCGAGGGAGCCCCGACCGCGCGGCAGGTGCTGCTGCGGTCGCCGCGCGAGGTGTCGGCGTTCCTGCAGCGCCTGCGGTGATCGCCTTGCGGGACCGGGAATACAGTGCCGCGCATGAAGACGGGAACGGCCGCGGAGACCGCCGCACAACTGGAAGCCGAGCTGGAGAAGTATCCCGAGGAGCGGGGAGAGATCCTGCTCGAGGCGGCACAGGCGTGGCGTCAGGCCGGTGACGACGACCGCGCCATCGCATTGCTGACCCAGGCTGTCGCGCTGGGCGGCGAGGAAGGGGGCAACGCCCGGGTAGAACTCGCCGAGGTCCTGTTCGACCTCGACCGGGCCGAGGAGGCCCAGACCTGCCTTGACGAGTTGCGGAACGAGCCGCTGTCCTCACCGGTGCCGTATTATCTGGCCGCTGAGCTGCTGGAACACCGCGGCGAGCTCCAGCAGGCACTGACCTGGTTCGACCTGGCCGCAGCCCGGCTGTCCGCGCCGGAGCCGACCGGCGGGAACGCGGAGTTCGGGTTCTTCACCCACGCGAACCACATCTTGACTGCTCGCCGACGGGTGCGCCGCGCACTGGGATTGCCTCCGGACGAGCAGGACGAGTCAGTCCAGAGCCCTTCGGATGATGCCCCTGCTCCCGCCCAGCCCGCGCCGCCAGGGGAAGTGCGGGTGCTGTTCTGGCCCCGCGCCGAGATCCCCCGCGCGCACGAGGCCTGGCCGAACCTGGTCCAGCACGCCGATGCGGACGCCGCCATCGCCGACCGCGAGGCCGCCAACCGGGAACTGTCCGAGTCGGGCATCGCGCGGATCGTGCTGGTCCCGTTGACCACCGCGAAGCTCCAGGAGTTCGCGACCCGCACCGGTAGCGACCCGGCCGCCGAAGACACCCGGCTGGCCTGCATGAACGAGATCTTCGAGGAAGGCGGCGCGATCGACTGGCCACCGGCGCGCAACGAGCGCTGCTGGTGCGGCTCGGGCGGGAAGTACAAGAAATGCTGCGGCCGCCCCGTAAGCATCTGACCTGCGGTTATCCCTCCTCGGGAGCAAATCGCGGCACTCGTTCGTTCACTGGATATGGCTGTCGTGTTCTTGCTCTACGTCATCGCTGAAGTCGCCGCCATCTGGGCGGTCGGCTCGGTCGTCGGTGTGCTCGGCACGATCGGTCTGCTGATCGCGGGCGCGTTCGTGGGTTCGTGGCTGGCGCGTCGCGAGGGCGGCAAGGCGATGCGCGCCTTCATGGCGACCGCGCAGTCCGGCCGCAATCCGGAGAAAGAGCTGACCGACGGCATGCTCGTCGCGCTCGGCGGCGTGCTGATCATGGTCCCCGGCTTCGTCAGCGACGTGCTGGGCCTGCTGTTCCTGCTGCCGCCCACCCGCTCGATCGCCCGGCGGTTCTGGCTGCGCCGCGCGGAGAAGCGCGCCATCCGGTACGCCAACCAGCGCCGCGGTCCGGTGATGGTGGTGGACAGCGAGGTCGTCGCGGAGGAACCGCGGCAGGCGAAGAACCACCCGGTGATCGAAGGCCGGATCGTCGAGGGCTGAACCGCGCGCCACAATGGCTCCCGTGGAGCGGCTGGAAACGACTTCCGCGGTGAGCGCCCGCATGAGCAAACAGAAGTCGCGCAACACCGGGATCGAAATGGCGTTGCGCAAGATCCTGCACGCCGCCGGGTACCGCTACCGAGTGCACCGCCGTCCGGTGAAAGGTGTCCGCCGCGAGGCTGACCTGGTGTTCGGCCCCGCGCGGGTAGCGGTTTTCGTGGACGGCTGCTTCTGGCACGGCTGCCCGGAACACGGCACGTGGCCGAAGAACAATGCCGATTATTGGCGGACCAAGATCGAAACCAACCGCCGCCGGGACGCGAATACCGACGCACTGCTGCACGAAGCGGGCTGGCTGTCGGTGCGAATCTGGGAACACGAGGCGACCGATGTCGCCGCGTCGCGGGTGATCGAGACCGTGAAAGAACGCCGTCCCCATTAATGTTGGTGCCATGCCTCAACCGGGTCAGCCCACCGCCGCGGAGTTCTTCGCCGGCATCGGTCTCGTGCGCCTAGGCCTCGAACCGGCCGGCTTCGACGTCGCGTGGTCCAACGACATCGAACCGGCGAAGCAGGCCATGTACGAGGCACACTTCAACGACCAGGGCGCACACGAGTACGTACTAGGCGATGTCGCCGCCCTCCGCGGCGCCGATCTGCCCGCCGGCCTCAGCCTGGCCTGGGCGTCGTTCCCCTGCACAGACCTCTCGCTGGCCGGCTGGCGCCGCGGCCTGGCGGGCTCGCACTCGTCGACGTTCTGGCAATTCACCCGCATCCTCGACGAACTGGGCCAAGACCGTCCGCCGGTAGTCGCGCTGGAAAACGTAGTCGGCCTGGCAACCAGCCACGGCGGCGACGACCTCCGCGCGGCGATCGGAGAACTCAACCGCCTCGGCTACTCCGCCGATGTCCTCACCCTGGACGCCCGGCGGTTCGTCCCGCAGTCCCGGCCCAGGTTGTTCATCGTCGGCGCGCAAAACCCGCCCTCGGACTCGCCCGCGCCGTCGCCGCTCCGCCCGCCTTGGCTCGCGCTAGACCCGGCGTTGCGGACACATCGCGCCGCCTTGCCCGCACCGCCCCCGCTGCTGGTCACCGGGCTGTCCGCCGCCGTCGAACGCCTCCCCGCCGATGACGAGCGCTGGTGGACCGCACCGCGCGCTGACGCGTTCATCGGGTCGCTGTCGCCGCTCCAGTTGGAGCGATTGTCGCAGCTCAAGGCAGGGAGGAAGCTGGTGTACCGGACGGCCTACCGGCGCACCCGCAACGGAAAACCAGTGTGGGAAGTCCGGCCGGACGACATCTCGGGCTGCCTGCGCACCGCCCGCGGCGGATCGTCCAAACAGGCCGTCGTACAAGCTGGCCGCGGCTCCGTGCGGGTGCGGTGGATGACGCCGCGCGAGTACGCGCGGCTGATGGGGGCGGGGAAGTACGCGCTGGAGGGGCTGCGGAACAACCAGGCCCTGTTCGGCTTCGGGGACGCGGTGTGCGTACCGGTGGTGCGGTGGTTGTCGGAGAATTACTTGATGCCGTTGGCGCGTGGGGAAATGAGCTTGGACGCGGCTGGCTAGCGACCAACTACCGGCACTGCGCCACGTTCGGGTGGTCCGGTCGGTAAATCCGACTCGCCAAGCTCCTGGTTAGCGCGTTTTGTCGGCCCAGCGCACTAGTGTCGAACACGTGTTCCATCTAGTCCATCGCGTCCGTGACCGCGGCTACTGCCTCCGGCAGCGGCACGTGTTCCCAGATGCGGACCACGTGCCACCCGGCTTCGCGCAAAGCCCCGGTCACCAGCTCGTCCCTGTCCATATTGCGCCGCAACTTCGGCGTCCAGTACCACTCGTTGCTCGTCGGCTGCCTGCCATGTTCGGGACACACATGCCAGAAGCAGCCGTCGACGAAGACCGCGATCTTGCGCGCTGTGAAGACGATGTCCGGCCGCACCCGCACGCCCCCGTCGAGCACCAGGGGAAGATCCTTCCGGTACCGGTAACCAAGTCGATGCAGTTCCTTGCGGAGCGTCACTTCGGGTTTGGTGTCGGTACGCCGGTTCGCGCGCATGTTCCTCGAGCGACCCTCGCTGGCAGGAGCGGGGTAGAGCCCCTTGGCGTGCGCTTTGTCCCGAGCATCGCTGCCTGCCATCGGCACCCCTTCTCGCAGGCTTCAAGCCATGAGGAAAGATACCGTTTCGCGCCCAAGCATCTCGCGCGAGCCTTGAGGAGGTTACTGTGAGTGAGGCCTTCGAGGTCATCGAGATCTGCGCTGGCGCCGGCGGCCAGGCGTTAGGCCTGCACAAAGCCGGCTTCACTCACCGGCTCGCGATCGAGCTTGACGAGAACGCGTGCACCACCCTGAAAGCCAATTTGCCGTCCGAGGTTGTCGCTCAGGGCGACGTCGCCGATCCTGATGTCTGGAAGCCAGCCGAGCACGGCCCGAAGTCTGGTCGCCCAGAACTCGCGCTGCTGGCCGGCGGGGTCCCTTGCCCGCCGTTCACTATCGCCGGCAAGCAATTGGGCGCGAACGATGAGCGCGACCTGTTCGCGTGGGCGGTAGAGCAGGTCAACGTCATCCGGCCCCGCGCGGTGATGCTCGAGAACGTCCGGGGCTTGAGCATGCCCCGCTTCGCGGGCTACCGGCAGCACGTGCTGGACCAGCTTGCCAGCTTCGACTATGTCGCCGAGTGGCGGCTCCTTCACGCGTCCGGCTTCGGTGTGCCGCAGCTGCGCCCGCGTTTCGTGCTGGTGGCACTGCAGAAGGAGTACGCGGACTACTTCTCCTGGCCAGAAGAGTCAGAGCACGAAATCACTGTTGCCGAAGCCATCGGAGACCTGATGGGCAAGCATGGCTGGGAGGGGCTCGAGGACTGGAAGAAGAAGGCCAGCAAGATCGCGCCCACCATCGTCGGCGGCTCCAAGAAACACGGCGGAGCAGACCTTGGCCCGACCCGCGCGAAGCGCGCATGGGCCGAGCTCGGGGTGGATGCGATGGGCCTGGCCAACGACGCACCGAAACCAGGCGACACGTTCGAGGGCAAGCCCGGGCCCAAGCTGACGAACGAGATGGTCGCCCGCATCCAAGGCTGGGCAGGCCGGTTCGGAGACTGGGAATTCACCGGCCGGAAGACCTCGAACTACCGGCAGATCGGCAACGCGTTCCCGCCGCCCATGGCATTCGCCGTAGGCGAAGCCATTAAGAATGCCCTGCAGAAGCAGGGAGAAGCCAGCGACCGGCAAGTCAACCAGGAGCATGATCCGGTCTATCGCGTCCTGCGCGACGCCAAGGACTTCATTACCGCGGACAAGCTGGTCAAGGAAGCCGAGCTCCAGCTGGGAATCCCGGAACTGGAGAAGCGGATCAGCATGCTCAGCCAAGACTTCAATGTGCTGCAGCGGGAGCACAAGAGCACCGTCGAGTACAAGCTAGCCGGTTTCAAGGCGTTCGTCGGGCAGGACGATCACGTCCGGCACGAGGCGTTCCAGAAGAACCGGACCAAGATCAGCTAACCCGTGAGGCCTGAGCTGCCGTCAGACTCGCGGCAGCTCAGGTGCGGGCTTCGTGATCTGCTCATCCGGAGAAGCGACAACCCATTCCTCGCCGTCGAGTTCCGCGGAAGGACCGAGGTCGCCCGCAGTCTTCGGTCGCAGCCGCACGCTGACGAACTCTCCTTCGCCCGGCTCAGCGATGTTCAAAGCCTTCGCGACGTTAACGTGGTTGACGTAGTCGCCGAGAATGACGATACCTTCACGCTTCAGGATGGTGCGCGCCCCACCATTCCCCCGGACGCGCTTCATATAGTCAGCCTGCATGGCGACTGTGGCGACGACGTTACGTGACACTCGTCGTCCCGTGGCTACGCGAAACAACGCATTGACCCGTTGCTGCCCGGATCGCGATGCAAAGACTTCCTTGATTTCCGCATCGTTGAGCCGCAGCAACAAGTTCTCTTTCAACGGGGCATCGCGGAAGAGCCAGCGAATCTGCCCCTTACCAAATGTGTTGAGGGTGCTCTTGCCATCCCGGTTCTGGGCGATCCGCAAATATTCCCGTTTGGCCCGGACCAGCCCTACGCACCACCTGGACTCCTGGTCACTGGCCCACACCACCAGAAGCAGGTGGTCTCGGGCTTCCGGGGGAATCATCCAGGCACCGTTCCGCTGCGAGAATTTGCAGTCGACGTCGACGCCGCCAATCGCGTAGTCCATCGACTCGCCGCCGGGGAAGTCGAACTCTCGCTGGATGTTGATCTCAATCAGTGTGCCGGCGTGCGTCTTCTCCGTCTTGTGCAGCTGGTCCCAGCGGTAGCGGCCGGTGTTCTGGCCGTCGAGCAACATGTCGATGCTCCGGCGGATCGCACCCGCGAACCGCTTTCCGTCCGGGTCGGCTTTGCGGAGAATCGCGGCAACCTCGTCGAGCTGGGGGTCCAGATCCTGGTTCGCGGGTTCGCTCCACAACCCTGCTTGGCCACCCTGCCCGTCGTCCACCATGCGAACGACATTAGTTCGCTCCGCGGGCCGCGCGCATCGATTTCGCCGAATTTCCGCGCTTACGCCTCGCGCGCCGCGATGTGCAGCATCAGCGCCTCGACGTCCGCTGAATCCATGCCGGCTACCGCCGCGGGCTCATCGTCCGGGTCCCCGAGTTGCTGAACAGCGGAGTCGTCGAGGATCCGGCCCATGAAGTCCAGTTTCTCGTTAAGCCGCAACGCAACGACCTCGTCGATCGTTTCGCGCGCGGTGAGAATGGTGACGTTGGTTTTCGCGTCCGGCGCGAGACCGAGGCGATGGATCCGGTCCAAGCTCTGCAGGAAGCGTCCCGCTTGGAAGTCCCGGTCGACGTAGACCGCGTCATGGCAGACCTGGTGCAAGCTGATCCCCTCGCCAAGCGTCGCTGGGTTGGAGATCAGCACCTGACACGACGGGTCAGTCCGGAAACGATCGATCTGCTCCTGACGATCCGGTGTGCCACCGTGCACCACCGCAGGGGAGAAGTCGGCGAGCAAGCTCTCCAGGGTGGTAATACTGCGCACGAAACTGGCCCAGACAAGGGTTTTCCTTCCTTGTGCCGCGTTGCCGGCCACGATCGCGAGCGCTTCCTGGTACTTCGGCGGTATCTCGTACTCACCTAACGAACCGAGCAACTCGAACAACGGGTTGTCCGGCGACACCTCCAGCGGAGGGACCTGCAGAGATATCGGCTCATAGCGCGAGGCCCCTTGGGCGAGCAGGGCAGGGCTCGTCGCGGCCATGATCAGGCGAAGGACAGTCCTCCCCAGCGAGTCGAAGTCCGACCGGCTCCGTTCCGCGCGCGCGGACACGAACTGTCCCAGGAGCGCGTCGTAGATCTCCCGATGCAGAGGAGGCATGTCAACTGTACGAACCCGGAGACTGACCGGCGGCAACCCCAGCTCTTGTTTCGTCGTACGGGTATACATCGGTTTCAGCACGCGGCTGGCGTAGTCCAGGTTGCCGCCTTCCACCGCCTGGCTCACCACGCGCCGGCCACGACCCGGCCAGACGAAAGCGAGCAAGCTCTCCAGGTCGCGGGCACCGTTCGGGGCCGGCGTACCGGTCAGGATCAGCCGGGCTTTGCTCAACGGAGCAAGCGACATGCATGCCATGCCGTAGACGCCGGCCGTGCCCAGCTTCATCCGATGCGCCTCGTCAAGGATCATCAGCGCGGGACCCGCGTCCAGCCAGTCCGCCAGGGTTTCGAGCGAACGGCCAAGCCGCTCGTAGTTGACTATCAGCAGGTCAGCGGCGCGAAAACCAGCTCTTCCCAGGAACTGCACGGTAAATCCGTCGCCGAAGCATTCCTGGCTCTCGCCGACCCAGGCCTCATAAGCGGACTTCGGGCTGACGACCAGTACCCGATCGACCTGCCTTTGTTCCCGCAGTGCCGAAAACACCCCGAGAGCGACCCGGGTCTTGCCGGCACCGGGAACGCTGAAGTTCGCTCCGTGTCCTAACGAGAGAAGCTTGGCGATGTCACGACGCTGGAACTCAGTAAGGTCCGCCGTCCACCCAGCCCCGAGGATCGCGGGAACGTCCTCTGGGGAGACCTGTTTGCCCTCCAGGTCCCCGGCCAGAATCTGCTCCGACCGTTCCGCATCCTGGAGCAATCCCAAGGCCCGGGTCCGAAAATCTTCTTCCCAGACGACGGTGGCCGGTTCTGGCCAGGTCGCCAGCTCTTCAAGACCGGACAGAAATTCGTCGATCGGCACCTGGGCGGCCAGCCGGTCCACCATCCGGCCGCCAGGAAACCGCGCCATCAAGCTGGCAAGCGACTCCCGGTAGGGCGCTTGCGCGCGAAGCTCCGCACGCGTCCTCGTCTGGTCAAAGGCCAGCACCAAGCTCGGCGATGCCCCGGCCACTCAGGAACCAGACTCCAGCATCACGTGACGCAGCCATTCAACGCCGTCACCAGGTTCTTTGACCGTGCGGGTCCCTTCAACCGCCAGCCGTCGAAGGACCTTCTTCAACTTCAGCAGCGCATCGTCGAACGCCTCTTCATCGAGCGACCGGTCAGCACGCGACATCACCAGATCCGTCACGCACTGCTGCAGCTGGTCGGTGGCGGCGACGACTCGGTCGGAGACCTTCCGTTTCTTCTTCGTGAGCGTCTGATCGCTGCCGGCGAGCTTGATCGCGTTCTCCATTACGCTGCGAGCTTCGGTCCAGGCAGCAGACTGTCCATCGGGAGTTGCTGACTTCTCGGCCGCGGCGCGAAGCACCTTGTCGGTGAATGCCCTGGCCGTAGCTGCTTGGCCAGAACCAGACTTCACCGACCTGCCCAAACCGGGAATCGCGACTTCAGCCGACTCGCTTTTCGGGATGAAGCCGTCCGGCAGCTTCGGGGAAAGGTACCGGTCCAGGAAGTCCGGCTCGATGAACCGGACGTCGGTCTTGGAGAAGCCGAGGGCGATCGCCGCGAGGCGCGCTTCCTTTACTACCTCGGCGTCGTCGGGTCCGACGGACTTGGCCTTCTGATACTTCCGCGCCAGCTCACGCAGCTTCTCCTGGTCATTCTCGAACGCGATGAGCGGGATGCGCTTCCCGTCGACCTCGCTGCGTTCGATCATCGACTTGATCGCGGAGAAGACCCACCAGTCCTGCTCGCAGGCCGGCGCCGTGCTGCGGAACGTCTGTGCGATCGCGGCCATCGGAATTCCCTGGCTGACCAGTTCGTCAATAGCCAGCAACCGGTTGATGTACGAGTAGTCGCGGCGGTGTTCCTTCCTCAGCTGGAGGGACAGCTCTACGTCTCGTACGTCGGACCAGTCGCACGACGCCGGAAGTACGGCAACCCGCATCGGCGCTTCAGGCCCGTAGAGCTCGATCAACGCCGCGCGGCGAGTGTTCCCGTTGACAAGCACTCCGTCAACGGTCGTCAGGCCGGGTTCAGACTGTCCGTACTCCGCCAGGCTTTCCTTCAGGTCCGTGAAAGCCACGTCGATCTGCGTCGGGTCGGCAGGAAGGACCTTGAGCAGCTTGTCCAGATACTGCTGGCTTTCGACGGACCAGGGGTCTTCATCGACCAGCGCGTCAAGCCGCGGGTCGTGGCTTCGCTGTGCCCGGACCCGGTGGGTCGCCGGGTTATAGCAGAGGTCGCCTACCTTGACCTCGACGACGTCCAGGTGAGCAGGCTTGCCACGCCAGTCGACGGTCTGGGTTTCCCGCGGGCCAGCTGCTTCGGAAACCTCCTTGAGCCGTCGCTCGATGAGGTTCCGGACCTCGTCGGCTCGAGGCGGCTGCCCATAGTCTTTGATCATCACCACTCCTGCGCCGGCCACGGGCTTCCCACCAGAAACGATATCCCGGCCCCAGCCCGGGCACGCCTCAGTCCAAGCCAAGCGCGCTCCGGACGCTGCCGCGCGCCTCGGCCGGCAGCGCGCGATAGTTGGCCCACACGCGCTCGACCTCGCGAAAGTCCCGTTCGCCGGCCTCGATCCAGCTTGCCAGCAGCCGCTGGTCCGCATCGCTCAAGCTCTTCGCCCGGGTTTCCACCCCAACAGCATCGGCGACGAGCTTGTTCCCTCCCAGCCGGCACCTGCGGCATTCGGCTACAAGCTGTACCGCCACTCCACCGTCAGGAACCCGGACCTTGCGGCGCGCGATGTCGAGCTGCGCGCCTTCGCCCGTGTCTTCATGCAAGTCACCGGGGGTGATCCCGCAGGAGCGGCACATGTTGTCGTCATGCGCGATGATCTCCCGGCGACGCGTCGCGCCAATCGCCGGCGCATGAGCCGGCCTGGACGTCACCCCTTTCTCCCACACCGGCTGCCCCTGCTCGACGAAGCGCTGTTCCGGGGCGGCGAGGGTGACGTCCTCCCGGTTCGTGTCGATGCGCCACCCGAAACTCCGGAGATCCCGCATCCGCCGGTCAATTTGCGAGACACCGGGAAACGTGTCACGCAGTTCTGCCTTGGTGAACTTGTTCCCTTCGCCAACCTCGGAAACAAGCCACAAGGCAACCCTCTTCATGGTGCCCAGGCTTCCGTCTCGCCAAGAAAGCGGCATCTTGCCTCCGTCGCATATCGCCCCAGCTTCAAACTCTTCTCAGCCGATATATACCAGGAACCACCGCGCCTGTCTGCAGTCGCCGACAAAGTGCAATTATTGCAGAATTTCAGTTATTGCAATCGAAAATCAATTGCAATAAGAACAACATCCGCCAGGCGGACAATCAGTTCCACTTGGTGAAATCCAGCCGAGACCGAGGAGTAAAAGTCGACTTGTCGACTCAAAAACGGTGCCCGTGAGCTGGCTGCGTACACAGCGAAGAGCGCGTACGCGGCCGACACTCCGTACACAAGAACCGCTGCCACCTCACTCGCGAAGACTGCTACGCTCGCTGAGAATCGCTATCTGGAAAATTGAGAAAGCAGGACAAGGGGGTCACAGCAACCGAGCCAACCGCCGGACAGCAGCACGCCTAAATTGAAACTTTGTTGCCAGGCAACAGGTTCTTCTGATGCTGCGCGCCGCTGAAGACTGGCAGACGTGTCGGCGGGAACTCACCTCGGCCACCCCTGCCTCAATTCATTCGCCGCAATATTCATCCTCCGCAGTGCAGCAACAAAGCCACGGCGCAGCAACAAAGCCACAGTGCAACCACAAAGGAGCTCATGGAACATGCCAGCCTTGGGAAAAGTCGGGAGACGGCTCGGGTGTCCGCCGACTCCCGAAGCAGTCGCGTTCACTGCCGTGCTCAAGAAGCTGTACGGCCTCCTCCCGAAACAGAGCATGATGTGCAACGCTGCCCGCTTGCACGTATCACAACCAGCACTTTCTCAGTACCTCAGCCTGACCCGGCTCCCGCCCGCAACCTTCCTCAAGGCGATCCATCTCGAAGCCGCGGCCAGAACCGCCGAGAGTGAACTGCCGTGTCGCTTGGACGAACTTATCGAGCTGCGCCACGCAGCCAAGGAGAGCTTCCTTCGCGCACGCATACACGGCCTGACCGCGGAGAAAGGTGTGGTGCACACACCAAGCGACCACAAAACGGCAGGAAAAAAGGACCGGCGCAACGGCAAGTCCCATTGGCTCGACCGGCGCAACGGGAAACGCGTCGCGCCGCCCGAACCGAACGGCGACGCGAAGGAAGGCGCGGACGCCACCGCCAGCAACGCGCATCTCAAGACCTGCAGCGAGGAGACCCCGTCGGCAGTAGCCACACCCACGTCCGCCGCCGAGATGGTCTCGGCCGCCATCGCATCCCTGTCCGACAGCGACTGCGCGGCCGCGCGCGCATTGCTCGAGCAGGCCGAATTTCTACTACGGAGAGTAGCCGAGATGTAAACGTCACTGTCCAGCCTGCTGGGCAATGATCAGCATTGGGAGCCGATTGAGTACTTACCGTGATCAACCCTCCACCAGCGGCGTCGCCTCTCGCGCACGCCGATGGTCAGCACGCGAGAAAGTCCACCTCGCGGCGTTCACAAGACAGCGAGACAGGACTGACCGAGTTGCCGGCAAGCGAACGGTCAGCCCCATCCCTTCGAACACGACCAAACACCTACGAAAGGCCATGTCCGTGGTCAATGGTAAGCGTGACCCGCGCCGTAAGCGGCTCAGCAGGGGAATCATCACTCCGTCCGGCAGTCGCTGGAAGCGGAAGATCACCCGTACCAGCGTAAGCATCCGCCGACGCGGGAAGCCTGTCCAGCAGGCAGCCGGCAGGCCCTGGCTCAAGCTCGCGATCTTGTTCCTCAGGTTGCTGCCGCTGATCATCAGCATGCCCCACTGGCACTGGTGACTCACGGATTACCACCTGCCGCGCGCGGGCGTGAGTTCTCCTCACGCCGGCGCGCGGCTAGTCCGCCCCAGTCGGCTTGGGGATGTCGAAATACCCCGACAACCGCACCGCCGGCGCGTACTCGCCCTTCACCTTTACCTTCCCCGTCACGAACATCGCCGCCACCGCCGCGTTCCCGGTCGCCATGCGGATGAAGTCCTCAACGGCGACAGTGATCGTCGTGTCCGGGGTGCGGGCCAGGTCGGTGCTCGACACGCACAGGCCGTCCTCGATGACTGTTTGGTAGCGGTCGAAATCGTCCCCGGCGGGGAAGCGCCAGGAGACCACGACGTCCACGTGCCGGGCTCGGTCTGGGCGGAAGTGTTCGGACATCCGGCGGAAGATCTCGTCCAGGAAGACCGCGCGCAGTTCGTCGTGGTCGGCGATGCCTTTGAGCTGCTCCCGCGAAGCCGCCGCGACGACGTCGACCAACGACTGTGTGGTCAGCGAAGCGATTTCGATGCCGGCTCCGGCGGTGCCGAGCATGTGCAACGTCTCCAGGACCTGCACGAACTGCTCCGGGGTCAGTTTGCCCACCTCGAGAGAGCGGGCGAAACCGTTCACCGCGTGCTCACCGGGTGAGTGCGCGGCACGCATGCGCGAACGCCAGCGGGACACGGAGCGGCTCAGGCCGGTCGGGGCAGGTCGAAGTGGCCGACCAGCCCGGCTGCGAAGGCCAGGTCGCCCTTGACCTTCAGTTTTCCGGTCACGAACAGCACCGCGGGCGTTGCCTGGTGGGTGATGATGCGGAAGAAGTCCACGGGCGAAAGCGTAATCGTCACGCGGGCTTTCTCGCGCATTTCGCGGGACACCGTGCAGGTTCCGTCGGAAAGCACCGTCTCGTAGCGGTCGTAGCCGCCCTCACCGGTGCCGCCGGACAGCCGCCAGTGCACCACCGCGCGCAGCGACTTCGCACGGATGTGCGCTCCCATGCGCGCGAAGATCTCGTCCAGCACCCGCTCACGCAGCGGACGTTCGGCGACCACGGCTTCCAGCTGCGCCCGCGACGCCCGCGCGACCAGCGTGGCGAACTTCGTCGGGTCGACCTTGTCCAGCGAGAACGCCGGCACCTGTTCCGACAGCCGCATCAGCGCCGCCAGCAGCCGGTTCATGTCGGAGCGGCCCAGTTCGCGGGGGTCGATGGCGTCCGCGACCGCGTTGACGTCGAGCGCGCTCGCGTCGACGGCTTCGGTGCGGTCCAGCGCGTCCAGCAGCGCGACCCCGCGCAGGCCGGCCAGGTCAGAGCTGGTCGCCTCCGGGTTGTCGGCCATCTTCCACCCCTTCCGGAACTTTCCGACGTAAGGCTACCGGTGAGTAGGTAGCGCGGCAAGCAACGCCGCCGACCTGGGGACGGGTACCGTCCGTGCCAGCGAGAGGGAGGAAACAGTCACCGTGTCCGACGAAGATCAGCGCCCACCCGAGCGAGCGAGGCGGCTCCCGAGGGCGGTCCGTGAACGCCAGATCCTGGACGCCGCGGTGCAGGTGTTCTCCCAGCACGGCTACCACTCGGCGTCGATGGACGAGATCTCCGAGGTCGCGGGCGTCTCCAAGCCGATGATCTACACCTACCTCGGCTCGAAGGAAGACCTCTTCGGCAAGAGCATCCAGCGCGAGGCGACCCGCCTGCTCGAAGCCATCCAAGCCGGCGTGCAGCCCGATCTGCCGCCGGACATGCAGCTGTGGCACGGCCTGCGCTCGTTCTACCGCTTCGTCGCCGAATACCGCGAGTCCTGGACGGTGCTGCACCGCCAGGCATTGACGGTCGGCGGCGGCTTCGCGGCGGAGATCACCGCGATGCGCACGCGCGCGATCGAACTGGTCGCGGCGCTCGTGGTGGCCGCGGGCACCCGCAAGGGCCTCGGCGAGCAGACGGAGTTCTCCGGCCCTGGCTTGGCCGCGGCGCTGGTCGGCGCGGCGGAATCGCTGGCCGACTGGGCACTGGACCACCCGGAGATCTCCGACGGCGTGCTCGCGTCCTGGCTGATGAACCTGGTGTGGCTCGGGTTCAACGACCTGGTCGAAGGGCAGGTCTGGAAGCCCTCAGAGTGAGCGGCGCTGCTCTGCCCGTCTCGATCTGTGCGTTGGTGTTCACGGTCTTCTCGTTCTGGTGCTCAACGCGCGACCGGGTCGGCTGAAGACCTTCCCGGCCGCACACCTTCGCCTCCGGCCCAGACGGCGGCAGTCGGTGCTCATCCCGCTGGTTCTCCACCACACTGGTGCGCTGCCGATTGTTGTTCGAGATCTCCGCGTCGTGGTGCTGGGAGAACCGGCGATGAGCACGCTGAGATGGGAGAGAACGCGGCCCCGGCTACGCGGCGAAAACGACGCGGACCTCCCGGCAACGTTCGCCGTTCCCGGTCGGAGCGTCACCCAGATATTCGCTGAGTTCGACTCCGTCCCGCCGGGCTTCCAGAACCGAGATCGCGAGATTCGCGTTGAGGCTCAACTCGGACGGCGGGTAAGGTGGCACCACGTAGTCACTTTCGTGCTTCACGCATCGGCGGCCATCCATCCCGAGCAGTACCTCGAGTACCGAAACGAGAAGCCCTCAGAGGGCTGAGATCACCCCGTCCAGATGCGGTTTCGGCTTCCGGGCGTGCCACAGCTCGAAGGCCCACCCGTCTTCCGTCTGCCAGGTCGTGAATGCCGCGCGGCCGGGCAGCAGCACCGGCTGCTTGAACCGCACCGCGACGCTGTATGCGTCCGGCAGCCTGCCCTCGAAGGACGCCAGCGCGTGCGCCTTCGTCCACATCCCGTGCGCGATCGCCTTCGGGAAGCCGAACAGGCGTGCGGTCAGCGGGTGCAGGTGGATCGGGTTGCGGTCGCCGGAAACCTCGGCGTAGCGGCGGCCGATGTCGCCCGGGACGTGCCACAGCGCGGACGGTTTCGGGGGCGTCAGCTGGGTGCGCGGACCCGACGAACCCGAGCCCGAGCCGGTGCGGCGGAGATAAGTCGACACCTCGCTCCACACGGTGTCCGCGCCCGAGTGGACCTCGCTCACCATGTCGAACTGGCTGCCTTTTTCGTGCGGGCGCAGGTTTTCCGCGCGCACACTCACCCGGAACGTCTCGCCCAGCAGCAACGGACGGTGCTGGGTGATCCGGTTCTCGACGTGCACCAAACCCAGCAGCGGGAACGGGAACCCCGGCTCGGTCATCAACGCCATCTGCAGTCCGAAGACCAGCATGTGCGGATACGTCGCGGGCAGCTCGTCCGAGAAGCGGAATCCGCAGACTTCGTTGTAGGCCGCGACGTGTGCCGGGTCTACGACGACCTCGGGGCGCACCAACTCCGTACTGGGCAGGGTCGAGCCGCCGCCGCGGCGCAGCAGGGCTTTCGGGTACAGCGTCGCCAGACTGGGCGCGCTCGTCACTTCACGAACAGCCATCCCTCACGCCCCCAGCAGCGCCTGGCCGCACACGCGGACCAGGTTCCCGTTGACCGCGGCCGACGCCGGGTTGGCATACCAGGCAATGGTTTCCGCGACGTCCACCGGCAGCCCGCCCTGGCCGAGGCTCGACAGCCGCCGTCCGGCCTCGCGGATGAACAGCGGGACCGCGGCCGTCATCTTGGTCTCGATGAACCCGGGCGCGACCGCGTTGATCGTGCCGCCGTACTCCGCGAGCTGCGGCGCGCCGACGTTCACCATCCCGATCACGCCCGCCTTCGACGTCGCGTAGTTCGTCTGGCCGACGTTGCCCGCGATGCCCGCGATGGACGAAACCCCGATGACGCGGCCGTTTTCGCGCAGGATCTTGTCGCCGAGCAGCTTGTCGTTCACCGCGAGCTGCGCGGCGAGGTTCACCGCGATGACCGAATCCCAGCCGCCCTCGGTCATGTTGCCGAGAGTCTTGTCGCGGGTGATGCCGGCGTTGTGCACCACGACATCCACCCCGCCGTGGCGCGAAGTCAGGTACTCGGCGAGCTTGGCTGGCGCGTCCGCGGCGGTGATGTCCAACTGCAGCGCCGAACCGCCGATCCGATTGGCCACAGTGGACAGATCGCCGCCCTGCGCGGGGATGTCCAGCGCGACCACATGCGCACCGTCGCGGGCGAGCGTTTCGGCGATCGCCTCGCCGATGCCCCGCGACGCACCGGTCACCAGCGCGACCTTGCCGTCCAGCGGCTTTTCCCAGTTCTCCGGCGTCGGCGCGGTCTTGGCGTGCGTGCCGACGCGGATGACCTGGCCGTCCACGAACGCCGACTTCGCCGACAGCAGGAACCGCAGCGTCGACTCGGCCGCGTCCTCCGCCCCTTCGGCGACGTACACCAGTTGCGCCGTCGCGCCGCGCTTGAGCTCCTTGCCGACCGAGCGGACGAAACCCTCCAGCGCGCGCTGTGCGATCCGCTCGCGGCCCTCGGCCAGCTCCGGCGGCGTGCCGAGCACGACCACCCGGCCGGATGAACCGACCTTCCGGATCACCGGGTGGAAGAACCGATAGACCTCACGCAGCTGGCCCGGGTCCTTCACGCCGGTGGCGTCGAACACCAGCGCCGCGTTCCGGTCGGCAGGCGCGCTGATCACCTCGATGCCCGCCTCGGTGAGCTGCGCCCGGACGGTCTTCTCCAGCCGTCCGCCCGGCGCGGCCCCGAGAAGTGCGGGACCCTCAAGAGCGGGTTGGCCGGGACGGTACCGGCGCAACGTCGCGGGGTTGGGCAGGCCGAGCTTCGGCACCACGAACTTCCCCAGCGGGGTCTTCGTGAACTGCTGGTACCTGTCCGCCATCACGTGCCTCCCGTGCAGTCTGCGTCACGTGGCAGTCTAACCTACTCGCTAGTAGGTTACAGTGTGAAAGGCACGACTCCAGAGAGGTGGACGGCATGGCGACCAGGAAAACCCCGGCGGTGCGCAAGGTCGCGATCGTCGGCGGGAACCGGATCCCCTTCGCGCGGTCGAACGGCCCGTACACCCGGGCCTCGAACCAGGACATGTTCACCGCCGCGCTGGACGGTCTGGTCAGCCGGTTTTCGCTGCAGGGCGAGGTGATCGGCGAGGTCGCCGCCGGTGCGGTGCTCAAGCACTCCAAGGACTTCAACCTCGCCCGCGAAAGCGTCCTTGGCAGCAAGCTCTCGCCCGCGACCGCGGCATCGGACGTCCAGATGGCGTGCGGCACCGGATTGCAGGCAGTCATCAACGTCGCCCACAAGATCGCGCTCGGGGAAATCGATTCGGCGATCGCGGGTGGCGTCGACACCACGAGTGACGCCCCGCTGGCGGTGAACGCCAACCTGCGCCAGATTCTCGTGCAGCTCAACGCGGCGAAGACGCTGGCCGACCGGCTCAAGCTGGTCGCGAAGATCCGCCCTGGCCACATCGTGCCGGAAATCCCGCGCAACGCAGAACCGCGCACCGGACTGTCGATGGGGGAGCACGCCGCCCTCACCGCGCAGGTCTGGGACATCACCCGCGAGGCGCAGGACGAACTGGCCGCGACCAGCCACCGCAACCTCGCCGCCGCCTATGACCGCGGCTTCTTCGACGACCTGGTCACGCCGTACCTCAAGCTCGCCCGCGACCAGAACCTCCGCCCGGACACCTCGGTCGAAAAGCTCGCCAAGCTCAAGCCGGTCTACGGCGGCCCGGACGGGACCATGACCGCGGGCAACTCGACCCCGCTCACCGACGGCGCGTCGACCGTCCTGCTCGCGACCGAGCAGTGGGCGAAGGCGCACAAACTGCCGGTGCTGGCGTACCTGACGTTCAGCCAGACCGCGGCTGTCGACTACGTGCACGGCGACGAGGGTCTGCTCATGGCCCCGGCGTACGCGGTGCCGCGGATGCTCGAGCGCGCCGGATTGACGTTGCAGGACTTCGACTTCTACGAGATCCACGAGGCGTTCGCGTCGCAGGTGCTCGCCACGCTCAAGGCGTGGGAGGACCCGGCGTTCGCCAAGGAGAAGCTCGGCCTCGACGCGCCGCTCGGCTCGATCGACCGCACCAAGCTGAACGTGAACGGCTCCTCGCTCGCGGCCGGGCACCCGTTCGCCGCGACCGGCGGCCGGATCGTCGCGACGCTCGCGAAACTGCTGAACGAGAAGGGTTCCGGGCGCGGCCTGATCTCCATTTGCGCGGCGGGCGGCCAGGGCGTCACCGCGATTCTCGAGAAGTAAGCACGCCGACAAGGCCGCCGCCCGGAAACCCGGGTGGCGGCCTTGTTCGTGCACTCAGTCGGTGAGCGACTTCTCCGCGCGCTTGGCCAGCTTGTCGGCGCGCTTGCCCGCCTTCTTCGCCGCGCGCCGGGCCCGCCAGCCCAGCGACGGCTTGCCCGCGGTGTCGCTCGCGGCCAGCAGCAGCCCGCCGGCCAGCGACGCGTTCTTGAAGAACTGGATCTGCTGGGCCTGCTTCTCGCCCGGATCGGACAGCTGCCAGAACCGGTGCGCGGCCAGCGTCGTCGGCACCAGCGAGCCGAGCAGCGCCACCGCCGCCAGCCGCGGGGCCTTGCCGCTCGCCAGCGCGAGCCCGGCCCCGATCTTGACCGCCGCGTCGATCCGCACCAGCGTGGCGGGATCGCGCGGGACCTGGTCCGGAACCAGGCCCTCGACCTTGTCGAAGGTCTCGGTGAGGAACGGTTCGGCCGCCTTCGCGTGGCCTTGGGTGTCACGCAGGGCACCGATGCCGCCCAACACGAAGATCGACGCGAGCAGTGGACGTGCCACCCGGCGCAGTATCACGGTCTCGCCTCTCTGATCTGGAATCCCTGGAGATGAACCTACAACCGGGATTGCCCGCCACGCTCCCCGCCGAACCGAGCTAGCGATACCTAGGCGAATATTGCTTTTATTCTAGATTCTCCTAGACAGTTCTAGCGGACTTCGTGCTTGACCTTGCCGCTACGTCAACCTCTACCGTCGAAGCCGTGGTCAGGACGGAATGGTCGATCCAGGACATCGCCCGGTCCGCGGGCACGACGAGCCGGACCCTGCGGCATTACGACGCCGTCGGGCTCCTGCCGCCGACGCGGATCGGCAGCAACGGCTACCGCTACTACGACGAGGACTCGCTCGTCCGGTTGCAGCGGATCCTGCTGCTGCGCGAACTGGGACTGGGTCTGCCCGCGATCGCCGAGGTGCTCGACGGCCAACGCGACGGCGCCGCGGCCCTCGAAACGCACCTGGCGCTGCTGGAGAAGGAGCGGCAGCGGATCGGGCGGCAGATCGAGTCCGTGCGGACCACGCTCCGGAAACTGAAGGGAGGTGAACAACTCATGGCAGAGGAAATGTTCGACGGGTTCGACCACACCCAGTACAAGGAAGAGGTCACCCAGCGCTGGGGCGCCGACGCCTACCGCAAGGGCGACCAGTGGTGGCGGTCGCTGTCCGAGGCCGAGAAGAAGGCCCACCAGCAGGAGCAGGTCGACATCGGCTTCGCGTTCGGAGCCGCTCGCGACGCTGGTCACGACGCCGGTTCGGCCGAAACGCAGGCGGTCACCGCGCGGCTGCACGAGTGGCTGAAGGCTACCGGGATGGAGATCTCGAAGTGCTACTTCGCCGGTCTCGGGCAGATGTATGTCGACGACCCGCGGTACGGCTCGTACGACGAGAAGCACGGCCCCGGCACGGCCGAGTACATCCGCGACGCGATGAAGATCTACGCGGAGCGGAACCTGACGGACTAACGCTCCGTCAGAGTGGGCGCTGGGGGTAAGGATGGACGGGGCTGCAGACCCGGCCATCCTTCGGCGACACGCACTAGCTGTATATGGCGGAATATCGGGCCCACGCTAGATACCTCGATACGGTGACAGAGTGGACCCCATCCGCAACCCCTTCGCGCCCGGCGCCGGGCAGCGGCCGCCCGAGCTGGCTGGCCGGGAAAGGGAGCTGAAGGCGTTCGAGGTCGTCCTCGAACGCGTCGCTCGCGGACGGCCGGAGCGCAGTCTCGTGCTGACCGGCCTGCGCGGGGTCGGCAAGACGGTGCTGCTGGGGGAGCTGCGGTCGATGGCCGTCCGGCACCGGTGGGGCGCGGGCAAGATCGAAGCGCGGCCGGACGCGGAACTGCGGCGTCCCTTGTCGGCGGCGTTGCACCGGGCGATCCGCGACCTCGCCGTGCGGCATCGCGCGCCGGACCGGGTCGAGGAGGTGCTCGGGGTGCTGAAGGCGTTCGCGCTCAAGGCGAACAAGCCGGACGCGAAACTGCGCGACCGCTGGCAGCCCGGCATCGACGTGCCCGCCGCGCAGGGCCGGGCGGATTCCGGCGACATCGAAATCGACCTGGTCGAGCTGTTCACCGACGTCGCCGAGCTGGCCGCGGACGTCGGCACCGGCGTCGCGCTGCTGATCGACGAGATTCAAGATCTGCAGCCGGACGACGTCTCGGCGCTGTGCGCGGCTTGCCATGAGCTGTCGCAGTCCGGCGCGCCGCTGGTCGTGGTCGGGGCAGGGCTGCCGCACGTGCCCGCGGTGCTGTCGGCGTCGAAGTCGTACTCCGAGCGGCTCTTCCGTTACTCGCGCATCGACCGGCTCAGCCGCGAGGACGCCGACTACGCGGTGATGGCTCCGATCGAACGCGAGGACGCCGGGATCGAACCGGAGGCGCTCGACGCGCTGTTCGACGCGTCCGGCGGTTATCCGTATTTCATCCAGGCCTACGGCAAGGCCGCCTGGGACGCCGCGCCCGCCGACCCGATCACGGTCAAGGACGTGCAGGTCGCCGCGCCCGAGGCGGAGTCGGAGCTGGCGGTCGGGTTCTTCGGGTCGCGCTACGAACGCGCGACGCCCGCCGAACGCGAGTACCTGCTCGCGATGGCCGAGCTGACCCAAGGCCGCGACGAGGCCGCCGGCACCGCCGATGTGGCCGTCTATCTGGGGCGCAAGCCGTCGTCGCTGTCGCCGGCGCGCGACAGCCTCATGAAGAAAGGCCTGGTCTACTCCGCCGAACGCGGGCAGATCGCCTTCACCGTGCCGCACTTCGGGCACTACCTGCTCGGCCGCGACTGAGCAGATCTTCCCTTCGCTACCGGTCTATGCGACTGCCTAGCTGTTTCTAGCGATTTTGCTAGATATCCGTAGAAGAAGTTAGCGCGTTAGCGATTTGTGACCGCCAACACGAGATCTGTCCGGCGATATCCTGGTGACTGCCGATGATTATTCGGCAAGTGCCCCATGTCACCGTAGATTCGTTGGCTTCCTTGTGAAAAAAGGTGCATACTAGAGACACAGCCACCGAAGACCTCTGAAGGGGATGCAGAAGACAATGAGCAACATCGCCGCCAAGCTCCGTGCCCGTCGCGCCGAGGCTCGCACTCGCCGGGCGCTGAACCGGGCGATCGACACCGCGGCCACCTCGACGGTCCGCCAGGAGCTCATCGCCCTCGCCCAGGCGCGTCAGCCGTTCATGCGCTGACCTGCACGGATAACCTGTTGGTGGGTCACTCACGTGAGTGATCTAGACCACAGTGAATCCTGGGTGTAACGCCGCGGAGAGCCGCGTCGATACCCACTACGACCCCGTGATGCTGGCGGACCCCCGACCTGGCAGCATCACGGGGTTTCCATATGTCTGGACCATTTCGGACGCTCGCCCACCACCGGGGGAATTCCCTTGCCCCGAGCGGACGGCGGGGCGATGCTTGACTCAGTCAACGATCGAGTCAAGGTGGTCCCCGTGCCGGATTCCGTCCTCACCGAACGCGTTGCCACGGTTCGCGCATTCAACCGGCTCTACACCGGCGTGATCGGTGTCCTCGACGAGGGACCCGCCGACGCCGAATACTCGCTGAGCGAAGCGCGGGTGCTGTTCGAACTCGCCCAACAGGACCGGCTGCAGGTCAGTGATCTGCGCAAACGGCTGTCCCTCGACGGCGGCTACGCGAGCAGGCTGCTCGGCAGGCTGGAAACCCGCGGTCTCGTCACCCGGGAACGCTGCGCTGACGACGCGCGCCGCCAGCTCGTCACGCTCACCGAGGAGGGCCGCGCCGCTTTCGCCGATCTCGACCACCGTTCGGCCAGCCAGATCGGCAGCCTTCTCGACCAGTTCGCGGACGCCGACCAGCGCCGTCTGCTCCGCGCGATGGGGACCATCACCGCACTCGTCGGCGAATCGGCGCCGGAACCGACGATCTCCCTGCGCGCCCCACGCCCGGGCGACCTCGGCTGGGTGGTGCACCGGCACGGTGCGTTGTACGCCGAGGAGTACGGCCTCGACGAACGCTTCGAAGCCCTCGTCGCGCGCGTGATCGCCGACTTCGCCGACCACCGCGGCGACCCGCGCCAAGCCGGCTGGATCGCCGAACTCGACGGCGAACGAGTCGGCAGTATTTTCTGCACCCCCGGCGACGAGGAAGGCACCGCGAAGCTCCGGTTGCTCCTGCTGGAACCGGCCGCGCGCGGACACGGTGTCGGCAAACGACTGGTGCGGGAATGCGTCGAATTCGCCAGCGCGCAGGGGTATCGGTCGATGGAGCTGTGGACGCTGTCGCTGCTCGCCGCCGCGCGCGGGATCTACCGCAGTGCCGGGTTCGAACTTGTCGGCGAGGAAGAGACGGACGCGTTCGGGCCGTTGGTGACCGGCGAGACCTGGCGGCGGGAGTTATAGATGTTCGTCTTGTACTGCGCCGTGCGCGATCGCCGGACGCTGCTGGGCGTCGACGAGGTCGACTGGGTCGAGAACCTGACGCGCGGCGTGATCTCGGTGTCCGGCCACTGCCCGCTGGGACACGACGCGGTCATCCTGACCGGCGACGCGTTCACCCCGCACGCGGACCCGAGGTATTTCGGGCCCGCGCCGCGAGTGTGGACGAAACCGGTGCACCGCCTGCGCGGCTGGCTGCGCACGAGGTTCCAGATGAGCCGCGACCTGCCGGGCCCGTTCTATCGCTTCTGACGCCCCATCAAGTAAAACTCCGGATTCGGCTTGAGCGCGGTCAGATGCGCGAGCCGGTTGGACATCGCGAACAACGCGGTGATCGCGCCGACGTCCCAGATCTCGTCCTCGGTCAGCCCCGCCTCGCGGGCCGCCTCCAGGTCGCCCTCGCCGAACAACGCGGACTCGTGGGACAACGCGAGCGCGAGATCGAGGATCGCCCGGCCGCGCTCGTCGAGTTCGACCTGCCACGGATTCGCGGCGACCTGATCGGAGAGTTCGGGGTCCTTGGCGCGGATCCGCAGGATGGCTCCGTGCGCGACGATGCAGTAGGTGCAGTGGTTCGCGCCGGAGGTGGCTACGACGACGAGCTCGCGTTCGGCCTTGGTGAGTCCGCCTTCGCGTTCCATGAGCGCGTCGTGGTAGTCGAGGAAGGCCCGCAGCTCGGCCGGACGGTGGCCTAGGGCGCGGAAGATGTTCGGCGTGAAGCCGGATTTCTCCGCGATGGCGCCGATGCGCTCGCGGAGATCGTCGGGAAGGTCTTCGAGTTCCGTCACGGGGAACCGGCTCACGGGGTTGGTCATGCCGCCCACGCTAACCCGCGCGGTTCGCGTACGGGAGGGGGTCGGATGCGCCCCGTTCACCCGGAAGGGGTTTGCTTACCCCGTGAACTGGACCGCGTACGTGAACGGTTACTGCGAGCGCACCGCGCCCGGACTCTGGGGAGAGCCGCTCAACGACCTGGCCAACCTGGCCTTTCTCGTGGCCGCCGGGATGGTCTGGTGGCGGGCCGGCGGGCAGCGCATCGGGCGGGTGCTCGCTGCGCTGATCGGGTTGATCTTCGTTGCCAGCAGCGTGTTTCACCTGGTCGCCACGCGGTGGGGAGCGGTCGCCGACTCCGCGGCTATCCTGGTCTTCACCTTGTTCTACGCCGCGGCCTTTCCCCGGGTGTTCCTGCAGGCGAAAGCCAAGTGGTCCTGGCTGGGGGCACCGGCGTTCCTGGCCGTCACCGGTGCGTCGGCGGCACTCGGCGGCGGGCTGTATCTGCCCGCACTCGCGGGGCTCGCCGGGTTCGCGATCGCGTTGGCGGTAAAGCGCGATCCGTACTGGCTGCACTTCACCATGGCCGCCGCGGTGTTCGCGTTGTCGTTGTCCTTCCGGACTGTCGACGGGGTGATCTGCGGAGACTTCCCGGCGGGCACGCATTTCCTCTGGCATTTGCTCAACGCGGTCTTGCTGTACGTCGTCGCGAAGGCGATGATCGGCAAAACAGAAGAGGCCCCCGCGCCGGAAACCGACGCGGAGGCCTCTGTCTAAAAAGGACTCAGTGCGCGCCGATCGGGCGCAGGTCCTTGTCGTGTTCGTCGGCGTGGTAGTCCTCGGGCGCGGTTTCGTCGTTGCCCGGGCTCCACTTCAGGGCCCGTGCGATGACCGAGACCACCGCGGCCACCACGATGTTCGCGATCAGGGCCACGAAACCGGGGTAGATCTGGACCACGGCGAGTGCGGTGCCGCTGAACGGGTGCCAGCCGAAGATCGACAGGTTGCCCATGGCCAGCGCGGAACCGCCGAAGTGGAGTTTTCCGTTGGTGGGGTTGGGGATTCCGTACAGCATGATCAGGCCCCAGCCCATGCCGACGATCCAGCCGGCGATGAGGCCCGCCTTGTGGAACCAGCGCGTGTACAGGGCGATCGCCACCGCGGGCAGGGTCTGCAGGATCAGCACGCCGCCGATCAGCTGCAGGTCGATCGAGAACTGCGGGTCGATCAGGATGATCACCAGCACCGCACCCAGCTTGACCACCAGCGACGCCAGTTTGGCCTGCTTCGCCTCCTGCTTCGGCGTCGCGTCCTTGCGGATGTACTCCTTGTAGATGTTGCGCGTCCACAGGTTCGCCGCGGCGATCGACATGATCGCGGCGGGGACCAGTGCGCCGATGCCGATCGCGGCGAAGGCGATGCCCGCGAACCAGTTCGCGAACTGCGAGTCGAACAGCAGCGGGACGATCGTGTTGCCGTCCGGCTTTCCGGTGGCGGCGTTCGTCAGCGGCTTGACGCCCGCCGAGATCGCGACGTAGCCCAGCAGCGCGAGCAGGCCCAGCACGAACGAGTAGGCAGGCAGCGCCACCATGTTCCGCTTGATCACGTTGCGGCCGCGCGAGGCGAGCACGCTCGTGAGCGAGTGCGGGTACAGGAACAGCGCGAGTGCCGAACCCAGCGCCAGCGTCGCGTACTGCAACTGGTTGCTCGAGGTCAGCAGGATCGAACCGGACGGCTTGCCCGTCTTCGGATTCGGCTTGGCGAGCGTTTCCTTGGCGGTGTTGAAAATGTGGTCCCAGCCGCCGAGCTTCGAGGGCAGGTAGATGACCGCCACGATGATCACGATGTAGATCAGGATGTCCTTGACGAACGCGATCAGCGCGGGGGCCCGCAGGCCGGACTGATACGTGTAGAGCGCCAGGATCACGAACGCGATCAGCAGCGGCAGGTGCCCGACGATGCCGGAACCGTTGATGCCCATCGTGCGCAGCACGGCTTCCAGGCCGACCAGCTGCAACGCGATGTACGGCATGGTCGCGACGATGCCGGTGATCGCGACCAGCAGCGCCAGCGTCGGCGAACCGAAGCGGCCGCGGACGAAGTCGGCGGGGGTCACGTAGCCGCGCGAACGGCTGACCGACCACATGCGCAGCGCGGGCAGCAGGACGATCGGGTAGACGACGATCGTGTAAGGCAGCGCGTACAGGCCGAGCGCGCCGGCGCTGAACACGAGCGCGGGCACGGCGACGAAGGTGTACGCGGTGTAGAGGTCGCCGCCCAGCAGGAACCAGGTGATCCACGAACCGAACTTGCGGCCGCCGAGGCCCCATTCGTCGAGGTGGTCGAGGCCGCCGCCGGCCTTCCACCGCGAGGCGACGAAGCCGAGCACGGTGACGACGACGAACAGGAACGCGAAGACGATGAGTTCGACCCACTGGATGTTGCTCATCGGGCGTCCCCCTCGTCCAGGTCGTCAACGCTCAGCTCGTCCCGGCCGCCGCCCCGCGGCTTGTTCTTGGTGGCCAGGTAGACGATGCCGGTGCACAGCACGCCCAGCACCACGAACGCCAGCTGGAACCAGTAGAAGAACGGAAGGCCGAACAGCCGCGGCCCGTCGAAGTTGAACAGCGGCGTGACCAGGATCAGCAACGGGATCAGCAACAGCAGGTTCCAGGCACTGAACTGGAACCCGCGCACCCGACCGCCCGGTTTGGCAGTGGACATCGAACCTCACCTAACACTCACGTGACACGCGACCGCCTGACCCTAGACCCCGGTCATCCCGCCGTCATACGAGTTCGATATCGATTCGATCAGCACTACGAACACGTTCCAGGGTGTGGACAACCTCGGGGACAACTCGCTCCCGCGCCACCCCGGCGAACCGTTCGCTACCCCTATCAGCGGGACCGGGCCGCCCCGAATGCCCCAAGAGCTTGTGCCGGACGGCGGTTGTCCACGGGGTTGGGCAGCTTGTGCACAGAGTTATCCACAGGCAGTGGACAACTCTGTGGCTAAACTGAACGGCATGGTCCGCGTGCCCCTCACCGACGAAGAACGCTCCCGCGGCGAGCGGCTCGGCCTGGTGCTGCGCGCCGCCCGGGCCGGACGCAGCATGGTCGACGTGGCCGCGGAAGCGGGCATTTCGGTCGAAACCCTGCGCAAGATCGAGACCGGACGGATCCCGACGCCCGCGTTCTTCACCGTCGCCGCGATCGCTGACGCGGTGGGCATGCCACTGGACCGGGTGCGCGTCGCGTGCGAGGGCGACGCGGCGGCGTTTTCGCAGGCCAGCTGAGGTTTTCCGGGCTGATTGGGCAGTACTGCGGGACGGTTGAGCGGGCACCCGTGGGCTGAGGGATTCCCCTGTGGACAAGTCCGGTAGCTCAGCTGACCGGCGACTCTTCGCGTAGCGCCACCGCGGCGCGGACGAGCGCCGCTACCTCGGGGGAGCGGCTGTTCGGCGGCCAGCCGATCACCGTGGTGACGTACGGGGCGTCGACGACCGGGACCGCGACGTGTTCCGGCCACTGCCAGGCCCGGCTCGACGCGGGGATTACCAGCAGTGTCCGGCCGAGCGCGACGAGCTGGGCGAGCGTCGACTGGGTGCGCACCTCCGGCCCAGGACCGTCCGGGTAGCTGCCGTCGAGGCGAGGCCAGCGGGCGATCGGCAGGTCCGGCACGTCGCTGACCTCGGCCAGGGTCAGCGTTTCCCGCGCGGCGAGCGGATGGGCGGCCGGGAGGATCGCGACCTGGCCCTCGACCTGGAGATCCTCGGTGTCGAAGCCGGCGAGGTCGTCGTACGGGCGGTGCATGATCGCCACGTCCGCCGAACCGTCGCGCAGCAGTCCGGCTTGCTCGCCGACCTCGCACAACAGGATCTCGACCGGCGGACCCGCGGCCAAGAGCCGCTGCAGAAGATCGTGCGACGCTCCGGCTTTGGTCGCCAGCACCAGCGGATGATTCCCGGCTCGACGCGTGCGGCGGGCAGCGGCCGCGACCGCGGCGAGGGCCAGCCGGGATTCGCGCAGCAGGACCCGGCCTGCCTCGGTCAACGCGACGCCGCGGCGGTTGCGATCGAGGAGTTGCACGCCGAGCCGTCGCTCCAGCTGGGCGATCGCGCGCGAGAGCGGCGGCTGCGCGATCCCGAGCCGTTCGGCGGCGCGGCCGAAGTGCAGTTCTTCGGCGACCGCGGCGAAGTAGCGGAGTTCGCGGGTCTCGAGGTCATCCACCAGCGCCAGCGTAATACCCCGCGGGTATCACAGCGGACTCACTTGATCTTGGACGCGGCAGGAACCCGCGCCGACCATGGACGGAGTGAACGACACGAAGACCGCGCTGATCACCGGCGCGAACAAGGGAATCGGCCTCGCCATCGCGCACGGCCTCGGCTCGATCGGCTTCACCGTCGCCGTGGGTGCGCGGGACGAAAACAACCGCGAGCAGGCCGTCAAAGAACTGCGCGGCGCGGGCATCGACGCGTTCGGGGTCGCGCTCGACGTCACCTCCGACGACAGCGTCGCCGCCGCGGCCAAGTCCATCGAACGGCTCGACGTCCTGGTCAACAACGCCGGCATCAGCGGCCCGTTCGACGGCGGCGCCCAGGATCCGACGACACTCGACCTCGACGTCCTCCGCACGGTCCTCGACACGAACGTCTTCGGCGTCGTCCGGGTCACGAACGCGATGCTGCCGCTGCTACGCCGCGCCGAGTCGCCGCGCATCGTCAACCTGTCCAGCAACATGGGTTCGCTGAAGCTGCGGACCGGACCGATCCTCGCCGCTTACGCGCCCTCGAAGACGATGCTCAACAGCATCACCGTGCAGTACGCCCGCGCGCTCGCCGACACGAACGTCATCATCAACGCCGCGTGTCCCGGTTACGTGGCAACGGATTTCAACGGCTACGCCGGAACCAGGACACCCGAGGAGGGCGCGGCGATCGCAGTCAAACTCGCGACCCTGCCGGACGACGGGCCGCGCGGCGGGTTCTTCGACGACGCCGGGGAGGTCCCCTGGTGACGCCTCAGCCGCGCAGGTCTGCGAGGACCCGTTCGCGGTCGTTGAGGTAGCGGCAGTCGCGGACCGGCAGTTCGAACGAGTTCAGCAGCTTCTCGAAGTCCGCGTACTCGTCCGGGTTGAGCTGGATGCCGGTCACCTCGAAGTGCGCGGCCAGGGTGTCGGCCAGCTCCTCCCATTCGCCGGACCACTGCAGATCGCGGTAGTGCTCGAGGTCTTCGGCAGGCATCCGGTCGGCGAGCAGGCGCAGGACGCTGTCGACGAAGTAGCTGATCCGGTTGCCCGCGCGGTCGTCGACGGTCGGGTTCGCCGGGTCTCGCGCGGCGTCCGCGTTCCGGACGACGCCGGGGCCCGGCAGCGGGTAGCTGGTGTGCACGTTCCCGTCGCCGTTGACCAGGACGACGACGCGCACGCCGTAGCGTTCGCCGACGCAGCGCCAGCGGCCGTTGTACTGCTGCCGCCGGGGTTCGCCCGGATCGTTGGCGACGTCCTTGACCACCGCGATGATCTGCTCGTCGCTCCAGCCGGGCGGGAATTCGCACGTCGCCCTGCGTCCGATGCCGGAAGCGTGTCCACCGCCCACGTTCGGCTCCTCTCGTCGGCACGGAGCCTAACCCGGACTACGCCGTTCAGCCGAGTTGTGCCAGCACCAGGATTCCGACCGCCAGCAGGTCCGGACCGCGGAACAGTTGCCGCATAAGGTTTGCCGGCATCGGGCCAGCAGGGGTGTCGACGAAACCCGCGCTGCTGTAGTCGACCGGTTGCCGCGTGACGGTGCGCAACACCGACAGCACCGCCAGGGCGACGGTCACCCACGAGAGCGGCGAAAACGCGGTGCCCAAAGCCAAAAGCGCCACTGAGAGCAGAGCGCACCAGACCAGCGCGACCACCGTCAGCGCGACACCGTGGGCGATCACCAGCTCCTGCGACGACGAACCCAGCCACCGTCGCCGACCCGGATTCCGCCACAGCACGCCGAGACCAGCCCCGAAAGGAGTAAGCGCGACGTACGCGCCGATGCCGATGAGCACCGGTCCCGGCAGAGTGGGAACAGCAACATGTCCGACGGCTACCGCGAAAGCCACTAACAAAACCGCGCCCGCGTACCGGGAACGGCCCACGATCCCGACCCACGCGAGCCGGAACGCGGTGGGCGGGCGCAGCGACCACGAACCGGCGGGCGCGGACTCCGGCAGCATCATCATCGGGTCGAGGAACGTCACCGCCATCGCGCGCAGGACCCGCGCGTTCCAGCCGTCCAGCAGCACCGCGCGACCGGCGCCGCTGACCGCTTTGCCGCCAAAAGCCAGCAACAGCCCGCATAACGCGAGCGCCGCGCCGACGTACTGCACCGCCATCGCGTCGAGCCTCGCCGCAGCGATGACGACACCAGCCACCGCGAGCAGCAGCGGTCCGGCAGCTTCGAAAAGGAACGCGGTGCGCCGCGCGGTGGTGAACGCGAGGATCGTGCCGCCCGCGACGAGGGCTGCGGCGGCACGCCACCAGTCGACCGAACTGCCGCCGACCGCCAGCATCAGCGCGGCGAGATATCCGATCACCACCACGAATCCGGTGAGCACGCCGGCCAGCCGGGTCGCCACGACGCGGCGACGGTCCACCTGCGCGAAATCCATCCAGGTCAGCTCGGCCGGTTCGGCCCAGACGAACCCGCGGCGCAGCAGGCTTCGCCAGCCCACGGCGGCACACAACGCGACCAGGCCGAGCACCGCCGAGTAGTCCACTGCGGACGGTCCAAAGAGGACTCGATGCCAGGCGTCGGTGCGGAAAAAGGCGGTGAACAGGAAGCCGACCCCGAAGATCAGCACGAACGTAGGACTGTCACCGCTGAAAATGCCACCGAACCGTTTACGGCCGGGCACACGCATCCGGGTCACCACAGTTCGAGCACGCTGTCCGCCGTGTCCAGCAACGGTTGATGGTGCGTGGCAACGACAACTGCCGCCCCCGCGGCGGTGGAGCGGCCGATCAGTTTGACCAGCCATTCCTTGCCCGCGGTGTCGAGCGCGCGTTCCGGCTCGTCCAGCAACAGCACCCGATGCGGCCGCGCGGTGACGCCCAGCAGCAGCAACCGGCGACGTTGTCCGGCCGAGAAATGCCCGGCGGTGACGCGGGCGCGTTCGGCGAGCCCCGCGTCCGCGAGCAGTTCGTCGTAATCGCCGAGGTCTTCGCCGAACGAGCCGGAGAGAAGTTCCAGGTGCTGCATCGGAGTCAGTTCGGCGAAGAAGTCCGAATCGTCGAAGAGCACGGAAACCTTGCGGCGGAAGGAAACACTGCGTTCGTCCGGTTTGGCTCCGTCGATCAGCACTCGGCCCCGCTGCGGTTCCTGCATCCCGTACAGACACCGCATCAAGGTGGATTTCCCGACGCCGTTAGGCCCGACGAGCACCGCGCATTCGCCGCGGTCGACGGAGAAATCGAGATCCTCCAGCAGCCACAGGTCACCGGCCTTCACGCCGAGCCCGCGCGCGTCCACTATCGGCGACACAGCAGCTCCACCACCGGGGCCAGCACTTCGAGATTCGGCTCAAGGACAGTGAAATAGCTGAAACCGAACCGAGCGCGATGCGCGACCAGCTGCTCGGCGATTTCCTCGACGGTGCCGACCAGGACAGTGGGCACTTCAGCCAGTTCGTCCAGCGTGAGCGTGTCGCTGAGGCGCGCATGGATTTCGCGCAGCGCGCTTTCGCGATCATCAGTGATCTGGACGAATTGCACGAGCAGGTTGAATTCCGCTTCGCGGCCGGCGAGCCGCTCAGTGACAAACCGCGTGCGTTCTTCCACTGCGTCCGCCGTCGCCAGCATCAGCGGCGCACCGTCGCGCACCTTTGCCATGCCGCTGAAGGCAATCGTCGCCGCGTGTTCGGCGGCGAGCGAAAGCAACCGGTCGCCGCGGCCGCCGATCATCAACGGGGGACCGCCGGACTGCACGGGTTTCGGCGCGTATTCCGGATCCGCGTACAGCCGCGCGAGTTCCTTGATCGCGAGTTCGAGGTGATCGACCCGGGCGCCCGCACTGGGAAACGGCATTCCGGCCGCTTCGAACTCCGCTTTGACATAACCGGCGCCGAGCCCGAGTTCGAGCCGCCCGGACACGAATTGGTCCGTGCCCGCGACGTCGCGCGCAAGCAGCACCGGGTTGTAGAACGGCGCGTTGAGCACGAAAGTGTTGAGCCGCACCCGTTCGGTCACCGCACCGGCCAGCACGAGCGCGGGAAACGGCGGCGCGATGCCGAGATGGTCGGCCACGCTCAGCACGTCGTAGCCGAGTTCCTCGACCCGGCGGCATTTCGCGACCCACTCGTCACGCGGGCCCGGCTGCACCAGGTTCACGCCGAACCGGAAAGTCTTCTCCCCAACAGAGGCCATGCGGCCCACGCTACCGTTTTCCGGCAACGAAGAAGGGGACGTCCGCGCCCGGTGCGAACGTCCCCTTCCTACGGCAGTGCGACGGCGTCAGCCCAGCCGCTGGGCCAGCGCGTCCAGCTCGTCGCGCAGCGAGGACGGCACCTCGCCGATCTTCGCGAACCACTCCTCGATGAGCGGCAGTTCCTCGCGCCACTCCTCGTTGCGCACCTCCAGCGCGGCCTGGATGTCCTCGACCGGCTCGGAAAGGCCCTCGAGGTCGAGGTCCTCGGCGTTCGGCACGAACCCGATCGGGGTCTCGACCGCGTTGCCCTTGCCCTCGACGCGCTCGAGCACCCACTTGAGCACGCGCGAGTTCTCGCTGAAGCCCGGCCACAGGAAGCGGCCGTCGTCGCCGCGGCGGAACCAGTTGACGTAGAAGATCTTCGGCAGCTTGTTCGCGTCGGCGTTCTTGCCCAGGTCCAGCCAGTGGTTGAAGTAGTCGCCGGCGTGGTAGCCGAGGAACGGCAGCATCGCCATCGGGTCGCGGCGCACGTTGCCGACCGCGCCGACCGCAGCGGCGGTGGTCTCCGACGACATGGTCGCGCCCATGAACACGCCGTGCTGCCAGTCGCGGGCCTGGTTCACCAGCGGCACCGTCGTCTTGCGCCGACCGCCGAACAGGATCGCCGAGATCGGCACGCCCTTCGGGTCGTCCCACTCCGGCGCGAGGATCGGGCACTGCGACATCGGCACGCAGTAACGCGAGTTCGGGTGGGCGGCCTTCTCCTCCGAGTCGGGCGTCCAGTCCTGGTGCTTCCACGAGGTGGCGTGCGCGGGCTTGTTCTCCATGCCCTCCCACCACACGTCGCCGTCGTCGGTGAGCGCCACGTTCGTGAAGACCGTGTTGCCCTTCTCGATCGTGCGCATGGCGTTCGGGTTCGTGTGGTTGTCGGTGCCCGGCGCGACGCCGAAGAAGCCGTACTCCGGGTTGACCGCGTACAGGCGGCCGTCCTCGCCGAAGCGCATCCACGCGATGTCGTCGCCGAGGGTCTCCGCGCGCCAGCCGGGGATGGTCGGCTGCAGCATGGCGAGGTTGGTCTTGCCGCAGGCGCTCGGGAACGCCGCCGCGACGTAGTGGACCTTGTCCTCGGGCGAGATCAGCTTGAGGATCAGCATGTGCTCGGCGAGCCAGCCCTCGTCACGGGCGATGACCGAGCCGATGCGCAGCGAGTAGCACTTCTTGCCCAGCAACGAGTTGCCGCCGTAGCCAGAGCCGTAGCTCCAGATCAGCCGCTCCTCCGGGAAGTGCGAGATGTACTTGGTCTCGTTGCACGGCCAGGCGACGTCCTTCTCGCCCGGGGCCAGCGGCTTGCCGACCGAGTGCAGCGCGGGCACGAACTCGCGCTCCGAACCGTCCGGCGCGATGAACTTGTCCAGCGCGGCCTTGCCTGCCCGGGTCATCACGCGCATCGACGCGACGACGTAGGCGAAGTCGGTGATTTCGATGCCCAGCTTGGGGTTTTCGTCGCCGAGCGGGCCCATGCAGAACGGGATGACGTACATCGTGCGCCCGGCCATGCAGCCGCGGTACAGCTCCGTCATGGTGGCCTTCATCTCGGCCGGGTCGACCCAGTTGTTCGTCGGGCCCGCGTCCTTCTCTTCCTTCGAACAGATGAAGGTGCGGTTCTCGACCCGCGCGACGTCGTCGGGGTCCGAGGTGGCCCAGTAGGAGTTCGGCTTGGCGTCCAGCTTCACGAAGGTGCCGGCGTCGACCAGCTCCTGGTTGATCCGGGCGGCTTCCTCGTCAGACCCGTCGACCCACACCACGCGGTCCGGGGTGGTCAGCTCGGCGACCTCCCGGACCCAGGACAGCACGCCACTGTGCGTCGTCGGCGCGTTGTCCAGTCCGGGGATGGCGACTGCGGTCATCTCTACTCCTGACTTCCGACGACAAAAGAGCCCACACCGCGAACGACAGTGTTCTTGGTGCGGGCTTCGTTGCCGGCGACCGAATGGCTTCGCACACCGGCGGAAGACCGGTGTGCGGGTTTTGGGATTCCCCGACTGTAGCCGGATGGACGGCAGGTAACCGAGAGCTGACCTGTCGGTTCTCTCACAAGAACGATAAGGGAATCGATTCAGTTTCACCGGAACGGGCCAGCGCCGAAAATCTTTCCGCGTGGCCCGCGTCGCATTCGTGCCGGATGCCGGGAGAGGGTTGAGCAGTCCTGATCTTGCGCGGACGCTGCCGGGCGCCGGTTCGCTGGAGCCGGGCGGATCGCGTCGGGATTTGGCGGCCCCTGGAGACAGCGAAACGGGCCCGGCGCGCGGCCGGACCCGTTCGTGTGACGTCAGTTACCGAGTGCTCAGTTGGGGCTGATCCACTGCCCGGTTCCGCTGTCGATCTTCGCGACGCCGCTGAGCAGCTGGGCGCCCTCGCCGCCCCAGGCCGAGTCGCTGCCCGGGTCGGCCGCGGCCGCGTGGTTCGAGCCGCCGTCGGCCTCGGTCCACTGGCCCTGGCCGGTGTGCTCGAACGTGTGAGTGGAGCCGTCCGCGCCGACCTGCACCGCGACGTCGGCCTGGCCGTCGCCGTTGGTGTCGGTGAACGCGATCGTGCCGCCGGACTTCGTCTCGACCACGGCGGTGTCGTTGTGCCCGTCGTGGTCGGTGTCGATGGTGGCGACCCCGGCGTCGACGTTGCCGTCCGGCAGGTCGGCGTGGATGTGCCCGGTGGTCGAGGTGTCCTGCGAGTGCGTGTCGGTGCCGTCGGAGCCGGACTGGCCGTGGCCGGATTCGACCCAGCTGCCGCTCTGCTCGTCGTAAACCGCCTGGTCCACGACGTGCCCGGTCGAATCGAGCACCGCGTAGTGGTCGGCGACGCCGTCGTGGTCGGTGTCGGCGAACGCCTGCGCGGAGCCGTCGTCGTGCTCGACGACCGCGGTGTCGGAGACCCCGTCGTGGTCGGTGTCGTAGTTGACCTCGGCCTGGTACTCCTGGCCGTCGACGTGGACGGTCAAGGCCTCCGGGCCGGTCGCGTCGGTGCCGCCGCTCTCGTCGACCCACATGGGTTGGTCCCCCTTAGTACGCCGGGTCTGCCGTTTCTCGCTCGGTATGACTCACGTTAGGCCGGTTCGGTTCCCGTCCACAAGCCGATCACGTGCTCACGGCGGCAGGTTGGCCGGAAGCCCGTCGCCGGTGACGAAAACGCACCAGGTCCCGGCTTCCTCGCGGTTCAGATCCAGCCGCGTGGTCGTCGCCGGATGGGCGTTCCGGGTGACCTCGACCTCGAAGAACGCGCCGTCGCCGGGACCGGTGGTCGGCTTGCCGAGGCGGATCCGGACGTTGTCCTCGTCGAAGCGCTGGACCGACCGGGTCGCCGGATACTCGGTGGAGGCGTGGCAGTCGACGTTCTGCAGGCCGATCGGGTCGCGCCTGTTGACCGCGTCGACGTACGCCTTGACCACGACCTCGGGCCCGCCTGCCGGGCGGTGCACCTCGACACTGTCGTCGGTCGCGACGATGAAGACGGCGACGCCGCCACCAGCAAGCAGCACTACGGCACCCAGGCAGATCCCGATGATCAGCCCGATCCGGCGGCGCTTCTTCGGCGGCTGCGGTGGCTGCCACTGTTGCGGCGGCGGGCCGCCCCATTGCGGAGCGGGCGGCGGTGCTCCCCACTGCGGTGGCTGCGGCGATCCAGGTCCGTACGTCACCCGCTGATCATGCCCGATCGCGGACCGTGCGAATGCGGGAAAGCAGAGTTTCGGCCCGGGTATGGCCCTCGGTCACGTCCTTGAGGCGTTTCGAGACGATCGCGATCTTCTTCGCCCGCTCCTGCGCGCTCATCTTGATCGTCTGGTCCACCTCTTTCAGCTCCGCCTCGATCGCCTCGATGCGGCGGCCGAGTGCCTCGTCGAGAGCGAGCGACAGTTGCTGCTCGGCTTCGATGAGCTGTTCGGCGATCAGCTGGTCGAGCGTCGAACGGGCGTCGGCGATCGCTTCGACCAGCCATTGCTTCAGATGTTGTTTGTCCGAGGCGTGTTTGCGGGTGCGGGCCATCCACCAGCCCGCGCCGAGGCCGATCACGATCGTCGCCGGGAGCACGACCGGGTTGAGGATCGCGACGCCCGCCAGCGGCAACGCGGCGATCTTCCCGGCGCCGACGCCGCCGGAAATGCCCATGAACACCAGCAGTTTGTCTTCGGCGGTCGGCGGTTTCTTGTCCGGCGGGCGCAGCACCACCGGCGGGCCGCCGGCGCGGGCGAACTGGGCGCGGATCACGTCGAGCTCCTCGGCGGAGAACAGCTCCGACAGCGCCGTGTTCGTCACCTGGTTCAGCCGCCTCGACAACTGCATCGACACCCGCTGCGACGCGGTCTGCAGCGCGATGTCGACTTCTTGCGGCAGCGCGGCCAGTTCGTCGCGTTTGGCCGCGTCGATGCGCTGGCGGAAATGCGCCTGCGCCTCGCGCATTTCGCGGCTGCTCTCGTGGCCGACCTCGACCCGCGTGCGCTGGATTTCGCCGCGCAGGCGCAGTTGCCAACCGCGGGTGGAGGTGCGGCGCTGGGACTGCAGATCGTCGCGGCGGGCGCGGAGTTGTTCGGCTTCCGCTTCGCCCGCGGACAGGGCCCGGCTTTCGGCTTGCAGCTTCGCCTTGATCCCGGCCAGCGCGCTCGACAACGAGCGGAGCGTGTTGGCTTCCTTAAGCATCATCGACCGGCCGACCAGCAGTTCCTGCAGCGCGACCTGCACCGCGGCGATGCCGGACTTCTCCCGGAGCATCGCGGCGACCTGTGCGTTCGGCGCCTTCGCGGCGGTCTCGAACACGCGCGCCGACACCGGGTGGAAGACCGCGTCGGCGAAGCGCGGCGCGTGTTCGGCGAGCAGTTGCCGGTCGGCTTCCAGGATCTCGCGCCAGCCGCGG
The DNA here is from genome assembly GCF_037034185.1 of Amycolatopsis sp. VC5-11. Classification (NCBI taxonomy): domain Bacteria; kingdom Bacillati; phylum Actinomycetota; class Actinomycetes; order Pseudonocardiales; family Pseudonocardiaceae; genus Amycolatopsis; species Amycolatopsis sp. VC5-11. The sequence continues at coordinate 718,726 of NZ_JBAGKF010000001.1, forward strand.
AAGGCGTCGGTTTTGGCCAGTACGAAGACCACCGTCTCGACGCGGTCCGCGACCTCGCGCAGGAACTGCAGCTCAGTGGAGGTGAAGGGGGCCGACGCATCGACCACGAACACCAGCGCGGTCGCGCCCGCGGCGGCTTCCTTGGCCAGCTCGCCGTGCAGCGAATCGAGCCCGCCGACGCCCGGGGTGTCGACCAGGGTCAGCCGTTCCAGCAGCGGGACCGGGCCGGACACCTCGACGTAGCGCGGCGGCAGCTGTCCCGGCGGCAGCTCGTGCGCGGCGGACACCCAGTCGACCAGCTGCGTCAGGTCGAACGGCACCGACGCCAGCTGACCGGGGTAGCAGGCCTGCGCGCCCCACTGCTGCGCGTGCTCGAAAACGAGGTAGGTCGCGGTGGCCACGTCAGCGTCCACAGGGGACAGTCCCGGGGTCGCGAGCAGGGCGTTGACCAGCGAACTCTTCCCGCGGTTCGTCTCGCCGACGACCACCACGGACGGTTTCTCCGAACGGGCCTTGCGCTGGTCCTCGACCCATTTGGCGGCCTGCGGATCGGCCTCGCGGACGACGCCGAGCAGCTGTTCGCGAGCGGCCTGGACCTGAGCGGGAAGCGTCGGTGCGGTCACTGCGCCCGCTTCGCGTAGACGGTGACGATCGGCGCGCGCAACAGCCGGTCCTGGTCGGCGAACCCGACGACCTCGGTCTCCGCGACCACGCCTTCCAGCTCCGGATCGTCGGTGGGCACCGCGCCGCCTGCCTCGTGGCGAGACGGGTCGAAGCGTTCTCCCTCGGCGCGCAACGCGGTGACGCCGATGTCGGCGAGCCCGTGTTCGAGCCGTTCCACGACGCCGCTGCTGCGGGCGCGGTCCAGCGCGTACAGACACAGCTGGATGAGCGCCTGCCGGTCGGAAAGCGCGCGTTCGAGGTCACCCGGGGCAGCTACGAGGTCCACATCGGGATCCGACGCATCCGCCGCGGCGGCGGTTCCGTCCGCCTCGGCGATGATCCGCGCGAGAGCGTCCGCGCTGATCTCGCCGGTCGGCGCTTCGGCCGCGTCGGCAGGTTCCTCGTGGCCGAACCACGCCATTGAGACCCTCCCCTGGTCGTCCGGGTGATTTCACCAGTTTGCGGCAATGCGGTGCGCGGCGGGGGCGGATCACTCAGACGGGCCGAGAATCCGGGTCAGCAACTGCCGCAGCACCGCCTGCTCGTGCTCGACGTCCAGGTCGGGATCGAGGCTCGCACGGGAAAGCAGGGCGTCGACCAGCGCGACGACCCAGTTTCCCGCGTCGACGGGGGACAGCATGGGGGAGAACCGGCCGGTCCGGGCCCCGCGCTCGATCAAGTCCGCGAGACCGACGCGCATGCGGTCGTCGTTGCTGCGGATCAGCTCGTTGAACTCCGGATCGCGCGCGGCCTGCGCGGCCGCTTCGAGGATCAGCCGCACGACGCCGGGCAGCACGATCGCCACCGTCATCCGCTCGACGACCGCGAGCACGCCTTCCCACGGGTCGGCCATGTCCACCGCGGTGGCGAGCAGTTCCTCGTTGTCGGCGGTGTCCGCCTCGAAAATGCCGACGAAGACCGCACGCTTGCTGGGGAAGTAGTGGAACAGGCTGCCGGAGCTGATCCCGGCGGCGCGGCAAATGTCCGCGGTGGAGGTCTTTTCGAACCCGTCGCGGGCGAAGCATCCCGCTGCCGCGTCGAGAATCGCGCGTCGTTTCGCCGCGTGCTTTTCCGGATCGACGGTCCTCACCACAGGAACATCATCGCTCAGGCGGCGGTTCGTCGAGCCACGGGCGGCCGTGCGCGGTGAACGCTTCGGCCAACTGCCGGCGCGACAGGTCTGTCTTCTCCCTGGCGATTTCCCGGTCGTTTTCGCCGAGCAGCACGAGCTTGCCGTCGTCGACGAACACGGAGGTGAGGGGAGTGTCGATGCGCCGGCGCCGCTCGCGCCGTTCGAGCGTGACGCGCGTGGCGGACACCGTGACGATCAGCCGGTCCCACGCCCAGAACCAGGCGAACGCGACCCCGAGCAGCAGGCCGACGACGACCGCACCGATCAGCCGCCACGGCTGCGGCACCGAATGCAGCAGCCGGAACGGGCCCTGCACCGGAAACCACGGCAGGGAGGTGATCCAGTCGGCGAGCGCCTGCACGCCCCAGCCCAGCAGCGCCCCGGCGACCGGACAGACCAGCCAGGACCCGCGGCGCACCCACGCCGGTTCGTCGACCACTGTCTCCATGGGGACCATTATTAGACCGAGTGCTCGGTTTATCAAAACAGGGTGCGCGAAACCCCTGGGGCAAGCGTTTGCGCGAGGGTCAGGCGAGTTCGTGGATCAGCGAGCGCATCGCCTGGTCGAGCGCCGGGACGTCCGCCGCCAGCTGGGACGAGACCAGCAGCTGGTGCTCAGCTGTCCGCAGCCACACCCGGCCCGCGACCGGGATCTCCAGCACTGACAGCCGGAACGGCCGCGCGCGGCGGCCCAGCTCGACCTCGGTTTCGCGGACGAGCCGGCCGATCCGTTCGCTCGCGAGGATCTGGCGACGGTGGAAGCCGGACGAGACCGGGCGGCGGGCCGCGGCGAAGTGTTCGGCGGCGGCCGGGGCGAAGTGCTGGGCCGCGAGGTCGATCGCCGAACCGTCGCCGGGAGCAGGGCTTTTCCGGCGGGTGCGGGCGGAACCGCGCTCGCGGAGGAAGGTCAGCAGGCCGTTCCACCACGGTTCCCACTGCGCCTGCACCGCCGCGCGGTCGAGGGCGGGCGGGACGTGGACCGGGACGGCGGGTTCGACCGGCGGCAGCAGCTGGCCGTCGGCGATCGAGAGCGCGAGCACGTCCCGGAGGAACAACGCCACGTCGACGTCGTGGTCGCTCCCCCAGTTCACCCGCCACGAGGTGGTGTCCTCCAGCCGCACGACATTCAGCCTACGCGTCGCGGACGGGTTGTTTACTGTTCGCGAATCTGTTGCCAGATCAGGAAATAGGCGCGGTGCACGACGTGGGCCACGCGGCTTTGCGCCGGAGTCGCGCCGAACGACGCGAAAGACCGCCACCAGCCGGCGCGTTCCAGCGCGTGTGCCGCCAGCTCCGGCCGCGAAGCACCGGGAAGGCCGAGCTGCGCGCCGAGGTCGGCGTTGCTGCCGACCCGAAGCACCTCTTCCGCCAGGTCTTCCGGCATCTCGACCGCGCCCGAGGCGACGAGCGTCAACGCTTCCAGCAGCCGCAGCTGATGCGCTTCCGGACGGGCCAGCAGCACCTCGATCGCGTCGTGCACGCGCTGCCGTTCGCCCGGGTCGCCGGACGCGTGCGCCAGGGCGGTCACCGACGCCAGCGCGGCCGCGGCCTTGATCCCGTCCGCGCGCGCGGCGAAGACGATCGACAGCCGGCGGCGCACCGCGTCGAGACCGGAGATGTCGAGAAGCTTGCGGCGCAACGCTCCCGCGGTGATCTCCGGTTCCGCGCGGATCGCGTCGACCGCGCAGCGGATTCCGAAGAGATCGAGTTTCTCCAGCAGCCGCAACCGGATTCCGGTCGGGATGTCGCACTCCCAGCTGGTGAAGATGTCGGCCGCGATGAGCATCGTTTCGAGGACGTCGTCGTCGAGCGCGGCGAGCTGGCCGAGCGCTTCGGCGTCGGCGGAGGTGAACCCGCCGGACTCGGCCGATTCGGCGATCAGGCCGATCACCGGCAGCACGTCCGCGACGCGCGGCTTCAGCGTCGCGGCCTGCTTCTCGGCGAGCAGCTGCGCGGCCTTCCAGACGTCTCCGCCGGAGCCTTCGACAGTTTCCGCGACGACCGTGTCCGCCTTGTTCAACACGGCGATCGCGTTGACCGGCCCCGCGTCCCGGCTCGCGGTCGCGGCGGTGAACGCGGCCAGCGCCTGCTGATCGTCCGCGCGCACGCCCTGGGTCACCACGTAAAGCACGGCCTCCGCGCCCGCGACGGCGTTGCGCGAGGTGTCGTCGAGGTCGTCGGAACCCTCGTCCTGCTCAGCCGCGCCCAGCAGCTGCTCGGTCCGCGACACCGACGCGGCGTCCAGCGAGCCGAGGCCGGGGGTGTCGATCACCGTCATGTCCTGCAGCACCGCGTTGGTGAGGTACGCCTCGAGGTGCGAGACCTCGGCGATGTCGACGCCGAGCTCGGCCGGGATCGAACCGTCCGCGGCGAAGGGCAGCACCTGCTTGCGGCCGTCGAGGAACACCACCTCGACCCGGTCGACGGTGCCGTACTGGAACCGCGTGACCAGCCGCGTGCACTCGCCCACGTCGGTGGGCGCGACCAGCCGCCCGATCAACGCGTTGACCAGCGTCGACTTGCCCGATTTGATCCGCCCGGCGACCGCGACCTGCAACGGCGCGCCGAGCCGCCGCAGCACCTCGGCGAACCCGGCGGCGGTGCGCGGGGACACCTGGGACCGCAGCCGGTGGCACAGCTCCGCCACCGACGCGGACAGTGGGCCGGCGAGTCGTCCCCGTTCCGCCGCTGCCGTCACCGCCCCGGCCCCCTTCCGGCTCGTTCGCTCACCCGAGCAGGAATCGTCGCATGCCGGTCATCCTTCGGTCGCACCGAAGGTGCTACCCGGGACCGACGCGGCCGCCCGGGACGCGACCTACTGTTGAGTCGTGCGACGGCTCAGCCTCTGGATGCGTGCTCACCCGATGGTCGGGGACTCGCTGCTCGCGCTGTTCCTCGCGGCGTTCGACATCCTGGTGTTCGCCACCAACAGCCTCGACCCCGAACTGCCCGGCCCGAAGTGGTACCTCGCGATCCCGATCGACCTCGCCGTGGTCGCGCCGCTGGTCTTCCGCCGCAAACGGCCGGTCCTCGCCGCGTACATCGTGTACGTCATTTCGTACGCGCACGGCGCGCTGGACCTCGGAGTGTCCGGCCTGGCCGCGCTCGCGATCAGCCTCTACTCGGTCCAGGTCTACGTCGGACGCAAACAGGGCCTGCTCTACGGCGGCGCGTTCGTGGTGGCCATGATCGTCACCGCGATCGTCAAGCCCGAGCCGTCGATGCTGGCGCAGCTGGTGTTCAGCGCCTTCACCATCGCCTTCTGCTGGCTGCTCGGCGAATTCATGTACGCCCGCCGCGCCTACCAGCGCGAACTGGAGGCCCGGTTGCATCTGCTGGAGACCGAACGCGACCAGGCCGCGCGCATCGCGGTGGCCGAGGAGCGCGGGCGGATCGCCCGGGAACTGCACGACGTGGTGGCGCATTCGGTGAGCGTGATGGTCGTGCAGGCCGACGGCGCGGCGCTCGCCCTGAAGTCCAATCCGGAGCTGGCCGGACGCGCGCTGGGGACGATCTCCGAAACCGGCCGCGGCGCGCTCGGCGAACTGCGCCGGCTGCTCGACGTGCTGCGCAACGACCGCGGCGACGACGAACCCCGGGTGCCGCAGCCGGACGCGACCGCGCTGGGCGACCTCGCCGAGCGGATGCGCGCCGCGGGCGTCCCGGTCGACCTCGCCCTCGGCGACGGACTGGACGAACTGCCCGCCGGGGTGTCGCTCGGGATCTACCGGATCGTCCAGGAATCGCTCACCAACACGCTCAAGCACGCGGGGGCCGGGGCGAGCGCCGCGGTCCGGGTGCACCGGACCGGCGACCAGGTCGAGGTGCTCGTGCGCGACGACGGCGCGGGCCGGGCGCGGCGGCTGGAACAGGTGGGCGCGAATGGAGCGACCGGGTCGGCGACGGCGGCGACGGTTCGGCAGCCGGCGCCGCGGCTGTCGGTCGCGGGCGGGAACGGGCTGATCGGGATGCGGGAGCGGGCGCACGTGTACGGCGGGACACTGGAGGTGGGCCCCGCCGCCGGCGGTGGCTGGCAGGTGCGAGCGGTGCTGCCGGTTAGGTTGAACTCGTGATCCGAGTGGTGGTCGTCGACGACCAGGAACTGATGCGCGTCGGGTTCCGGATGGTGCTGGGCGCGCAGGCCGACATCGATGTGGTCGGCGAGGCCGGCGACGGCGCGCAAGCCGTGCGGATGGCCGCCGAACTGCGGCCCGACGTCGTGCTGATGGACGTGCGGATGCCGGTGCTCGACGGCGTCGAGGCGACGAAACAGATCGTCGCGGCCGGCACCGCGCGGGTGCTCGTGATGACCACCTTCGACCTCGACGAGTACGTCTACGCCGCGCTGCAGGGCGGCGCGTCCGGCTTCCTGCTCAAGGACACCCAGCCGGACTACCTGGTCTCCGCGCTGCGTTCGGTCGCCGACGGCGACGCGGTGATGTCGCCCTCGGTCACGCGCAGGCTGCTCGACCGGTTCGTCGGCTCGGGCGGTTCGGAAATGCGCGATCCGGCCGAACTCGACGTGCTGACCGACCGCGAACGCGAAGTGCTCGTGCTGATCGCGAAAGGCATGTCGAACGTCGAAATCGCCGAAACCCTGTTCCTTTCCGAGGCTACGGTGAAAACCCACGTCGGGCGGATCCTGTCGAAGCTCGACCTGCGCGACCGCGTGCAGGCGGTCGTCCTCGCGTACGAGACCGGGCTCGCCCGGCCGGGGATCGGCTGAACCGTCCCGTTCGGACACTGTCCACACCGGACCCCGCCGCGGATTTCGCAGCGGGGTCCGCGCGTACGGGGGAAAGTTCAGGGTCGGCTCAGGGGCATCCCCCATCGCGCTCCACCCTGGGACACGATTGAGTACTACTCAGGTCGGGTAGCCGTTTCGATCCACAGGATGACGCGAAAACGGCCGCGCTGAGACAGGATGAATTCCGTTAGCACCGCCGTAGAGGGAGCAGGGGATGATCGAGGCAACAGGTCTCACCAAGCGTTACGGGAGCACGCTCGCGGTGAACAACCTGTCGTTCAGCGTGGCAGCGGGGAAAGTCACCGGATTCCTCGGCCCGAACGGCGCCGGCAAGTCCACGACCATGCGCATGATCCTCGGACTGGACAACCCGACCGCGGGCCAGGTCCGGATCGGCGGGAAGCTCTACCGCGAGCTGAAGGACCCGCTGCGCACGGTCGGCGCGCTGCTCGACGCGAAATGGGTGCACCCCAACCGCTCCGCGCGGGCCCACCTGCAGTGGATGGCCCGGTCCAACCGGATCCCGGCCGCGCGGGTGGAGGAGGTGCTCGACACGGTCGGCCTCACCAGCGTCGCGGGCAAGCGGGCGGGCGGGTTCTCGCTCGGCATGTCGCAGCGGCTCGGCATCGCCGCCGCGCTCCTCGGCGACCCGGAGGTGCTGCTGTTCGACGAGCCGGTGAACGGCCTCGACCCGGAGGGCATCCTCTGGATCCGCAAGTTCATGCAGCGCCTCGCCGCCGAGGGCCGGACCGTGTTCGTGTCGAGCCACCTGCTTTCGGAGATGGCGCTCACCGCGACCGACCTCGTGGTCATCGGCAAGGGCCAGCTGATTGCGCAGTCCACCACTGAGGAATTCGTGGCGCGGGCCGCGGAAAACACCGTGAAGGTGCGCTCGCCGCAGCTTCCGGCGCTGCGCCAGCAGCTGATCTCCGCCAGCGCACAGGTCACCGATTCCGGCGAAGCGCTCATTGTGTCCGGAATGGACAGTGCGAAGATCGGCGAGATCGCCGCTTCGGCGAACCTTGTGCTGCACGAGCTGAGCCCGCAGACCGGCTCGCTCGAACAAGCCTTCATGCAGATCACCGGCGACTCCGTCGAGTACCACACCGGGCTCGAAGCTGAGGCGCAGCAGGCCGCGGCCATCCGCTGACCACACTCTCGTTGGGAAGAGAAAACTCATGACTTTGCTCGCGGTCGAACGCATCAAGCTCTTCACCACCCGGTCGCCGTGGTGGTGCGCCCTCATCGCCGTCGCGCTCACCGTCGGCTTCGCCGGCCTCATGGCCACCGCGTTGCCGAGCGGGGAAACGATCTCGGTCGCCAACACCCAGGCCGGACACCAGTTCGGCATCGCGGTGATCATGGTGCTGGCGGCGCTGTCGGTCACCACCGAGTACCGCTTCGGCACGATCCGCACCACGTTCCAGGCGGTGCCGCACCGGGGTTCGGTGCTCGTCGCCAAGGCCACCGTCGTCGCGCTGCTGTCGCTCGTGATCGGCGAGATCGCCGCCTTCGGCGCGTGGGCGCTCGGCTACGCGATCCGTCCGTCGGACTCGGTGGCGCTGCACACCTCCGCGGACTGGATCAACGTCGCGGGAGTCGGCGTGGTGTTCGCCTTCGCCGCGGTCATCGCGGTCGCCGTCGGAACGCTGATCCGGCACAGCGCCGGCGCGCTCTCGCTGCTGCTGATCTACGTGCTGGCGGTGGAAAGCCTCGTGCAGCTGATCCCGACCATCGGCCCGAAGATCCACCAGTGGATGCCGTTCAACGTCGCGGAACGCTTCCTCGGCGGTTCGGCTTCCTCGCGCGGACCGGGCATGCCGGACGCGGTCCTGTCGCAGTGGGGCTCGCTGGCCTACTTCGCCGGGGTGGCCGTGGTGCTGCTGGCCATCGCGATCGGCGTCGCGAAGAAGCGCGACGCGTAAAGACCCACAGGGGCGTTCGGGCGAGTCAGGCGGGGGCCGGCGGAGCCGAACAAGGGGAAAAAGGGAAAAGGGGAACAAGATCCGGGTCGCCATTCGGGGGGCGGCCCGGATCTTTCCGTTTCGGTAGAGTTCGGTGCCACGAGAAGGGGGACGGCGTGCTCGAAGCGACTGGACTCACCAAGTCCTACGGCGACACCGTCGCGGTGCGGGACCTGACATTCACCGCGGAGGCCGGTCGCGTCACCGGATTCCTCGGTCCGAACGGGGCAGGCAAATCCACCACGATGCGGCTGTTGCTCGGGCTCGACGCGCCCACCGCGGGCACCGCGCACATCGAAGGCAAGCCGTACCGGCAGCTGTCCGATCCGCTGCGGACGGTCGGCGCGCTGCTCGACGCGACGTGGCGGCATCCGGGCCGCTCCGCCCGCCAGCACCTGCGGTTCCTGGCCGCGACGAACGGGCTGCCGGACCGGCGTGCCGACGAGGTGCTGGAGCTCGTCGGGCTGTCCGCGGTGGCACGCAAACGCGCGGGCACCTTCTCGCTCGGCATGCTGCAGCGGCTCGGCATCGCGAGCGCACTGCTCGGCGACCCGCGGGTGCTGCTGTTCGACGAACCGGTCAACGGCCTCGACCCGGAAGGCGTGCACTGGGTCCGCCAGCTGCTGCACGGGCTCGCCGCGGAAGGCCGCACGGTGTTCGTGTCGAGCCATCTGCTGCCGGAAATGGAGCAGACCGCGCAGGATCTCGTGGTGATCGGCCGCGGCCAGCTGATCTATCAGGGCACGATGGCCGATTTCGTGGAGCGCGCCGGATCGCGCGGGGTCCGGGTGCGCACGCCGCACGCCGACGCGCTGCGCACCGCGCTCACCGAAGCGCGCGCGGTTTTCACCGAGGATTCCGGTGCGTTCCTGGTGTCCGAAATGGACAGTGACGCGATCGGCGAACTCGCTTTCGCCGCGCGCGCCACGCTGCACGAGCTGAGCCCGCTGGCCGGTTCGCTCGAGCACGCCTACCTCGAATTGACCGGCCAGGCGGCCGAATTCACCAGTGGAGGTGCGCGGTGAATGTGCTGCGGGCGGAACGGATCAAGCTTTTCAGCACCCGCGCGCCGTGGTGGTGCGCGCTCATCGCGGTGGCCGCGCCGATCGCGTTCACCGCGTTGTTCCTCGGGCTTTCCGGGGCCGAAATCACCGCGGACGTGAGCAATACCCAGCTCGCCACGAGCACCGGCCGCACGGTCGCGCTAGTGCTCGCGGTGCTCGCCGCGACGGCCGACTTCAACTGGGGCACGCTGCGGCTCACCTTCCAGGCGGTGCCGACGCGGACGCCCGCGCTGCTCGCCAAGGGCGCCGTGGCGTTCGCGACGTGCGCGGCACTGGGCCTGCTCGCCGGCGTCGGCTCGTGGGGCATGGCGCATCTCGTGCGCCCGGACGCCGACCTCAGCCTGCACTCCGGAGCGGACTGGCGCATCGTGTTCGGCCAGATCCTGACCTTCGCGCTCACCGGACTGCTCGGCGTCGGCGTCGGACTGCTGCTGCGCAGTTCCGCGCTGGCCCTGGCGATCGTGCTGGTGTGGACCCAGCTGGTCGAGGGCCTGGTGCTGCTGATCCCCAAGATCGGCAGCGATCTTTACCAGTGGATGCCGTTCTACGCGGCCTCGCAGTTCGCCGGTGGCGATTTCACCAGGACCACGCTGAAACTGTCGCCGCCTTTCGGACCGTGGGGTTATCTCGCGTATTTCGCGGCGATCAGCGTGGTGTTGTTCGCCGCGGGCGTGGCCACCGCGAATCGACGCGACGCCTGACCTGCACGTGCACATTCCCGATTGCGCGGCAGGCAATCGGATTAAATTCACGTAAACCGGTGTGGCTTCTCTCACAGGGAGCGGACATACTGTCGGAAAGCCACGGATATTCACAGCAGAGCCCCGTCTCAGCTCTCCGGAGGTGAACCGTGACGGTGGACGTTGATCAGAATCTCGTTTCCCGCGACGCTGCGGTACCAACCCCTCGGCTCGAGCCGATGCTGGACCTCGAATGGTCCCAGGCGATCGAACTGCCCCGGTTCGCGCTGCCCGCGACCCGGCCCGCCGAACTGCGCCAGGCGTGGGTGCACCGCGCACCCGAGGACGCGGTGCTCGGGCTGTACCGGCGGGCGAGTGGAGCCGACGACGCACTGCCCGCACCGTGGTGGCTGCGCGCGGTCGCGAGCGGACGGCTCGAGTCGCGCGAACTCGGCTTCCGCATCGAAGACCGGGTGGCGCAGCTGCTCGGCAAGCGGATGGGCTGGGAGTTCGTCCCGTGGGCGGCCGACGGCGAATCCGGGTACTGGGAGTTCATGCCGTCCGAACGCGGCAAGTCCGGCCATTCCATCCCGACGACCGTGCTGAACACGGACCGGCACGACGGCTGGATCGACGTTTTGCCTGCGCACTCTGCCCGCGCACCGGAGCCGGTCGCGGTCGCCGGACTAGCCGGACTGCGCTCCCGGCTCGGGGAGTTCGAAGCGGTCCGCTGACGCGCCCGTATGTTGTCCGGGTGGAAAACGAGGACCAGCCACGGCTGCGCAGCGTGGTCAGCTACGTCAAACGCGGCGGGCGGATGACCGTCGGCCAGCAGCGAGCCTGGGAAGAACACTGGCCACGACTCGGCCGGACGGTGTCGGAACTGCCGCCCGGACCAGTCGACTTCACGGCATGGTTCGGCCGCGAAGCGCCGGTCATGCTGGAGATCGGTTCCGGCATGGGCGAGACGACGTCGCAACTGGCCGCCGCCGCGCCGGAGCTGAACTACGTGGCCGCCGAGGTGTACGACCCCGGGCTAGGGCAGCTGATGCTGCGCGCGGAGAAGCTCGGAGTGACGAACCTGCGGCTCATGCACGGTGACGCGGTGGTCCTGCTGACGTCGCATGTCTCGCCCGACACGCTGTCCGGCGTGCGGCTGTTCTTCCCGGACCCGTGGCCGAAGAAACGCCACCACAAGCGGCGGATCGTGCAGCCGGAATTCGTAGCGCTGATCGCGTCCCGGCTGGCTCCGGGCGGGACGTTCCACATGGCGACGGACTGGGAGCACTACGCGGAGCAGATGCTGGAGGTTTGCTCGGCGGAGCCTGCGCTGCGGAACCGGTACGCCGACGAGCCTGGCGGGTGGGCCCCTCGGCCGGAATGGCGGCCGGTGACGAAGTTCGAACAACGAGCGGACCGGGAGGGGCGGGTTTCGCACGATTTGATCTTTGAGAAGCGCTGATTCGTCCTGGGGAGGGCTGGCGGCGGGTTGGTCTTTCGCCTGGGTGCCGGGCTGGGCTCGGGCTGGTCTTTCACCTGGGCGCGGGCGGGGCTCGAGCTGGTCTTTCAGCTGGGTGCCGGGATGGGCTCGGGTCGGTCTTTCTGATGGGCGCGGACGGGGCTGGGCCAGGGCTGGCGAGTCTTGGCGGGGCTGAGGCTGGCGGGGATGGCCGGGTCCGAAGCGCCCCAATGCCACATTGGGTGCGTCGCATGCACCCAATGTGGCGTTCGTTGCGTTGAGCGCACCCAATGCGGCATTGGGGCGGACGGCGAGGCGAAGTTGGCCGCGCGGGCGGAGCTGGCGAACGGCGGCGATGTTGTGAAGCTCCGCTAGACCGCGAAGCGGCGGAACGCGCGGAGTTGGTGAAGCGGCGAAACGGCCCGCGGCGGCGAAGCAGCGATGCACGCGACGCTGGCGAGCATCGGCTGTGCGGTGAAGCGCCCGAGATCGGCGAAGCAGCGAAGCAGGCCGCGCGGGCGAAGCAGCGGAGCAAGCGATGCTGGCAAACGCCCGCTGCATCGCGAAGCACGCGAGGCTGGCGAAGCGGCGAAACGGCCCGCGGCGGTGAAGCGCCCGAGAACCGCGAAGCAGCGAAGCAGGCGAAGTCATCGCGGCAGACGAAGCAAGCCGTAACCAGCCCACCGAGCGAAGCAGCAGGAAGCGACGAAGGGCCGCCCCCGGGTTCCCATCCCCGGTGACGGCCCTTCGTTTCCTTCACCCCCGGTGCCGCCCCTCCCCCGACGAGGGGCGGCGGCCAGCTATTCGTCGGCCAGTGGCTCCGCTTGCACTCGCTTCAGCGCGGGTGTGCACACCGACGCGCCGAGCAGAGCGACCCCGATCCCAAGCACCACCGGCGCGGCGATCCACGGACTGAACACGACCGAACCCCGTTCCATGGTTGCCATGAACAAGCCCAGTCCGACCGCGACGCCCACCACACCGGCGCCGATGGTCGCCACGAGTGCGGGCAAGGCGGCTTCCATTCGCAGCGCTCGGGACAGCACTCGCACCGGCGTACCAGCCGCCATCAGGGCGCCGAACGTTCGTCGGCGGTCCATGACCGATCCCGCCGTCGCGACTGCGGCGCTGCAGCCGGCGAGGATGCCTGCTGCGATGAGGCCGATCACGGTGACCCGCCGCAGGTCGCTGAGCTGCACTTGCTGTCCGTAGAGGTGCTGCTCGCGACTGCCGATCTCCGCCCCGACCGCGTTGGGCACCAGTGCGGTTCGCACGCTCTCTCGGTTGGTCTCGGCGGTCGGCACGACCAGGGTGACCTGGCTCGGCTTGACCCCGGCCGGCACCGCGGACGGGTCGATCACGTATTCGCCGAAGTTGTTGTGCCGTTCCGGGTGATACGTGCCCAGGTTGACCGCGCCGAGCGGGGTGCCCGTGCTGTCCTCGCCGCCGTACCGCGCGACTCGCAGGTTGTTCGTGTCCAGTTGGTACGGGGCGTACAGGCCGACGCCCGGTTTGCAGTCCTGCTCGGTGATCCCCAGCCGGGTCAGCTTGGCGGCGTCAGCGCAGGTCATGACGTACGCGCGCTGCATCGACTGGTAGTTTCCCTCGCCCTGCATCACGTAGACGCTGGCCACCGGGATGACGCGTTCGGACAGTCCCGCCTTCGAGAGCGTGGCGTTGGTTCGCTCGATCGCCTCAGGGGCCCGGTCCGCGGTGACGTCGACGTACAGCGCCGAGTCCACGTACTGGCGTCCTCCGCCGGCGAGGGATTCGATCGACGGCAGCAGGGTGAGCGCCATCGACCCGGTGAACACCGCGAGCACGATCCCCGCCGACGCGCGGTAGGAACCCTTCGGGTCGTTGCGCAGCCGACGTCCGGCCAGCAGCGACGACGGCCGTCGCCAGATCCGGACGAACGTGCCGCCGACCGCCGAGGTCACCCACGGTCCGACCACCATCGCCGAGGCGACCACCAGCAGCAGGCCGAACAGCACCAGGTTGCCGCTGCCCCCGCTGCGTGCGCCGAAAACGGTGTAGAAGAAGAACAATCCGGCCGCGGGCAGCGCGAGCAGCCGCCACCAGCGCAACGGCTTCACCGTGTGCCCGCCGGTCGCGAACAGCGGCGTGCGCACCACCCGGCGCAGGCCGAGCACCCCGGCGAGCACCACGAGCAGCGGGACCAGCAGCACGGCGAGCACGGTCAGTCCCACCGGCAGGGCGAAGTCCGAGGCCAGCCAGGTTCCGCCGTCCCACGGCACGAACGTGGCCAAACCGCGCAGTGCCGGGCTCAGCAGCAGGCCGAGCAAGGCGCCGACGCCCGCGGACAGTCCGGTCTCGGCGGCGACCATCGCGGTCACCTGACCAGGGGTCGCACCGGCTAGGCGGATCGCGGCGAGCCGTTGTTCGCGGCGGGCGGCGGTGAGCCGGGCGGACGACGCGACGAGCACCAGGCTCGGCACGAGCAGCACGATGATGCCGACCCAGGACAACACCGTCAGCAGGCCGTCCGGATGCCCCTGCCCGGTCGGGAAGGCCGTGGCCGGGAAAGCGTCCTGGCCAGGCTGGTCCTTGTGCCCGTACGGGCGCATCTCCTGCGGGCTGTGCCCGACGAGCGCGACGAGCTGTTCCGGGTACCGCAGCGCCTCGTCGCCGAACGCGGCGACCGGTTTGCCGAAGCGGTTCCCGAGCTGGTCGGCCGGGGTGGTGTTGAGCAGTTTCCCGAGCGCGGGCGACACGATCGTCTCGCCGGGGCCGGGCAGCTGCGGGATGCCCGGGGGCAGGCGCAGCGAGCCGGCCGGGCCGGTGACCGCGATGTCGACGCGGGCGACCTGCTTGCCCTCGAAGTAGTCCTTGGACGAGTTGACCAGCAGGGCGTTCTGCTGGCCGGAGTCGTAGCGGCCGCTGCTCTGCCACAGCGCCCGCTGCTCGCGCGCCTGGGTGGCGTACGGCAGGGTCGCCAGCAGCAGGACGAGCCCGGTCGCGACGGCGACGCCGACCGCGGTGAGGATCGCCGAGGTGCGGGTCCGCCGGTCGCCGCGCAGCACCCGCAGGGCGAGCTGGAACGGGTTCATGCCGCGAGCCTCGTCGCGATCAGGCCGTCGCGGATCGCCACGGTGCGCGGCATCGATTCGGCGAGTTCCCGGTCGTGCGTCACCACGAGCACCGCGGCCCCGGACGCCTGCGCGGCGGCCAGCAGCGCGTCCATCGTCTCGCGGCCGGTGCGGGTGTCGAGCGCGCCGGTCGGCTCGTCGGCGAAGATCACCTTTGGCCGGTGGGTGAGCGCGCGGGCGATCGCCACGCGCTGCGCCTCGCCGCCGGAAAGCTCTCCCGGCCGGCGCGCTTCCTTGCCGGCCAAGCCGAGTTTGCCGAGCCATTCCCGTGCCGCGGCAACGGCTTCGCCACGAGTTCCGCCGGCCAGCAGCGACGGAAGTGCGACATTCTCTTCGGCGGTCAGCTCGGACACGAGCATTCCGGACTGGAACACGAAACCGAATTCGGTGCGCCGCAGTTCGCTGCGCCGCTTTTCGCCGAACTGGTCGATCCGCTGTCCCTGCAACCAGATTTCGCCGCTGTCGGCGCGCAGGATGCCCGCCAGCACGTGCAGCAGCGACGTTTTGCCGGAGCCGGACGGGCCGACGATGGCGATCGCCTCGCCCGGCTGGACGTCGATGTCGATTCCGGCCAGCGCGTGCTGCTGCCCGTAGCGCTTCACCAGCCCGCGCCCCGACAACACCGGTCCGGCGCTCCACTGTGGATTCGTCATCCGCCAGCTCTCTCCCTGTCTCCGTCATGCGTCTTCGGCTGCGACGGAAAGCAGCTTCGCGGATCCGGGCGGGTGTCCACTTCAGGCAGACGGCCGGTACCCGCGGGCCCGCCATCGGCCGATCGGCCGATGGCGACGAACCACGTGGCCAAGGTGCGCCAGGCCGCGGATCATCTACCGTCACGGTGTGCCGCACACCCCGCCGTCGAAAACGTTCGCCGCGCGGGCGACCGAACTCG
The DNA here is from genome assembly GCF_037034185.1 of Amycolatopsis sp. VC5-11. NCBI lineage: Bacteria > Bacillati > Actinomycetota > Actinomycetes > Pseudonocardiales > Pseudonocardiaceae > Amycolatopsis > Amycolatopsis sp. VC5-11. The sequence continues at coordinate 734,437 of NZ_JBAGKF010000001.1, forward strand.
CCCGCCGCCTCGACATGTCCGTGCTCGTGTTGTTCGGCGCGCTGGCGTTCGACCTCGTGTTCGTGACCGACGCGGCACTCGACAACGTAGGACCGCGATTCGTCGATCTCGGTCTTTTCCCGGGCATTTTCGCGATGGCGGCGTGCGCGTTCTGGGCCCGCAAACGCGCGGCGGTCGCGGGCGTATTCGGTGCGCTGACGCTGATGTTCTGCACCTTCGCCATCCGCTATCTGCACATCCCGACCTACTCCAGCGTGCTGGCGAACCTCACCATCACCGAGGTCGTGGCCGGCGTCGAAATGGTCTATTTCCTCGCTCGCCGGGCCCGGCCCGGAGTCGCCTTCGCGGTGATCTGCGCGCTGGTCATGGGCGCGCTCACCGCGGTGTTCGGCCGCGAATACGACGGCAGGCTCTACGGCAGCGCCATCGTGCAGGCGCTGCTTTTCGGTTTCCTGTTCCTCGTCGCGGCGGTGCTCACCGGGGTGGTCGGCCGCCCGCGCCGCGAACGGGATCCGGCGACGGCGGAACGCCTGCGCAGCATGCACCGGTTCACCGAACTGGTGCGCGGCCAGTGGCCGTTGATCGGCATGCTCAGCATCGGCGTGCTGATCGAATTCGGCTACACCTACGAAAGCGGCAGCCGCGGGTTCCCGCTGCTGGCCTGCTCGATCGGTGCCGCCGCGGTGACCACGCTGTCGCCGCGGCGGCCACGCGATTCGATCCTGGTGGTGGCCGGGCTTCTGCTGCTTTCCGCGCTCGCGACGCCGTTCCTGCACCCCAGCCACAGCTACCAGCTGCTCGGCGGCATCCCGCCGACGCAGATCGTGGCCGCGTTCGGCGTCGTGGTGAACGTGGTGCGGGCGGTGCCGCTCGCGCGGGCCTGGCCGAGGATCGTGCTGCTGTCCGGCGTGGTCGCGGTCGGCGCGGTGCTGAACTTCAGCCAATACCGCACCGGACGGCTGCTCACTGACCCGATCACGCTCGGGATGCTCGCCACCGTCGCGGTCCTGCTGCTCGGCATCGCCATCGCGATCGGCCTCTACCTGCGTTCGCGCGATTCCGAGCGCGCGCAGGTGGTGAAATCGGCGGTCACCGACGCGCAGACGTCCGAGCGGATGGCGCTGGCCAGGGAACTGCACGACGTCGTCGCGCATCACGTGACCGGCATCGTCGTGCAGGCGCAGGCCGCGCGGATGATGGGGGAGAAGAACCCGGAGCTCGCGCTGGAGGCGATGGGCCGGATCGAGAACGCGGGCGTCGAGGCGCTCGCCGCGATGCGCCGCCTGGTCCGCAGCATGCGCGGCGACGCACAGGCCGGTTCCGGCGAGTTCAACGAGCAGGCGACCACGGACCTGGCCGCTGACCTGCACAAACTCGTCGACGCGGGCAACCACGGCATCCCGACGCAGCTGCGGCTCGACCTTCCGGCCGACCTGCCGCACGAGGTCGGCCGGTCCGCGCTGCGGCTGATCCAGGAGTCGCTCACCAACGTCGGCAAGCACGCCTCGGACGCCACCGAGGCGCTCGTGCTGGCCGAGGTCGTCGACGGCGAACTGCACTTGCGGGTGACCGACAACGGCACCGGGCAGACTCACCGTCCGGCGGGCGGGTCGGGCGGATACGGTCTGGTCGGCATGCGCGAACGCGTCGCGTTGCTGCACGGCAGGCTTTCGGCAGGCCGCGAGCCGAACGGCGGCTGGCGGGTCGAGGCGTGGCTGCCGCTCGAGGCGAACGGGGAGACAGACAGGTGATCCGGGTACTGATCGCGGACGACCAGGAAATGGTGCGGATGGGCTTCCGCATGATCCTGGACGCCCAGGACGACATCGAGGTGGTCGCGGACGTGCCGGACGGGGTCTCCGCGGTCGCCAAGGCGCGCGAACTGCGCCCGGACGTCTGCCTGCTGGACATCCGCATGCCGGGCCTGGACGGGCTGGAGGTCACCCGCCAGCTGGCCGGCCCGGACGTCGCCGACCCGCTGAAGGTCGTCGTGGTCACCACCTTCGACCTCGACGAATACGTGCACACCGCGCTGCGCAACGGCGCGAGCGGCTTCCTGCTCAAGGATGCCGGACCGGCCCTGCTGATCGAGGCGGTGCGCGCGGCCGACCGCGGCGACGCGCTGGTGTCTCCGCAGATCACCGTGCGGCTGCTGAAGCATTTCGACGGCGGGACCACCGCCAAGCGCGAGGCCCCGGCGCCGTCGGAGCCGCTGACCGCGCGCGAACTGGACGTGGTGAAGGCGGCCGCCCGCGGGCTCACCAACACCGAGATCGGCGCGGAGCTGTTCCTGTCGCTGTCGACGGTCAAGACGCATTTGGCTTCGGTGCAGGGCAAAGTCGGCGCGCGCAACCGAGTGGAAATCGCGGCTTGGGCCTGGCGTAGCGGCGTAGTCGATTAACCGCTACTGGGACGCCCGTACTATCTCGTTATGTCGCGTCGATTCCACGCCCCGGTTGTTCTGCCCGCCGACCCGTCCTGCTCGCTGCTCCGCGACGCCGTCGTCGATGTCGACGACGAGGGCCGGATTTCGTTCGTCGGACCGGCTTCGACCGCGCCGGAGTTCGCCGGCGAGGTGACCCGGCTGACCGGAATCCTGTTGCCCGGCTTGGTGAACTCGCACGCGCACAGCCCGATGACGCTGCTGCGCGGCATGGGCGGCGACCTGCCGCTGCTGCGCTGGCTGCGCGAGATCATCTGGCCGACCGAGGCGAAGCTGAAGCCCGCGGACGTGCGCACCGGCATGCTGCTGGGCTCGGTCGAAATGCTCCGGCACGGCGTGACGACCAGCGCGGAAATGTATTTCGAGGGCGAGCAGCTCGTCGACGCGGTGCTCACCACCGGCGGCCGGGTGCTCGTCGCACCGCCGGTGATCGAACTGCCCGGGCTGGACTGGCGCGCGACGCTCGCGGCGATCGACCGGTGGATCGACGCCGACGGGCTGCGGTTCGGTCCCGGCGAGCGGATCGAGCTGGGCTACGGGCCGCATTCGGCGTACATGCTGAACCCGGACGGACTGCGCGCTACCGCGGAATCCGCGGCGGCCCGGGGGGCGTTGGTGCAGATCCACGTGGCCGAGGCGGCCGCGGAGGACCTGGAGCAGCGCAAGGAGCACGGGTCGGTGCCGAAGCTGCTGGATTCGCTGGGGATGTTCGACGGGCGGACGCTGGCGGCGCATTCGGTGCATTTGTCGGACGAGGACATCGCGATCTTCGCCGCCCGCGGGGTCGGGATGGCGCACTGCCCCGGGTCGAACGCGAAGCTGGCTTCGGGGATCGCGCGGATCAAGGATCTACGGGCGGCCGGGGTCGCGATCGGCCTCGGCACCGACGGTCCGGCGTCGAACGACGACATCGACCTGTGGGAAGAGCTTCAGCTGACCGCGATGCTGGCCCGGCTGGCCAACGACGATTCGACCGTGGTGACCGCGAAGGATGTGTTCCTGATGGCCACCCGCGGCGGTGCCGAAGCACTCGGCCGCCCCGACCTCGGCGCGCTGGAGCCGGGGCGCTGGGCCGACCTCGTGCACGTCGACCTGGACGACCCGGCCTTCGCCGCCGGTCTCGACGTGCCGGACGAGCAGTTGCTGGCGAACCTCGTGTGGGCGGCCGGGTCGCGCCGGGTGCGCGACGTGTGGGTCGCGGGCGAGCAGGTCGTCGCCGACGCCGAACCGACGCGGGTCGACCGCCGCGAGGTCCAGGCGGCGGTGGCCGACACCGCCGCCCGGCTGCGGGCCTGACCTCAGCGAGGACGGACCTGGATCTCGGTGAAGTGGGCTTCCGGGGTGGCGGTCACCGCGGTGAGCACGGCCGTCGCCACGGAGTCCGGGCGCAGGTACTTTTCGGCTTCGTACTCGCCGCCTTCCTGGGCGCGGGCTTCGCGCTGCATATCGGTGTCGGTGCGGCCGGGGAACACCGACGTCACGCGCAGGCCCGGTTCTTCCGCGCGGAGTGAGTCAGTGAAGGCCCGGACGGCGAATTTGCTTGCCGCGTAAGGCCCCCAGCCGGGACGGGCGGTGTAACCGGCGCCGGAGTTGATCACCACGACGTGGCCGTTGGCGTTGCGGAGGGCGGGCAGCAGCAGGCGGGTCAGCTCGGCGACCGCGATGACGTTGACCTCAAGGTTCGTGCGCCACACCGAGGACGGCGCGTCGGCGACCGTGCCGATCTTACCGACGCCCGCGGAATGGACCAGCACGTCGAGGCGGTCGATGTTGCTGGCGGCGGCTTCCAGGGAAGCGGCGTCGGTGAGGTCGACCGGCCATGGCTCGGCGCCGGGCAGTTCCTCGGCCACCTTCGCGAGTGCGTCGGTGTCGCGGCCGCCGAGGAGAAGACGGTGCGTCGGGGAGAGCTGATGCGCGATAGCCGCGCCGATGCCCCGCGAGGCACCGGTGATCAGGGCGAGCGGAAGGTCGGTCATACCGGCCACGGTAGGCGTCCGCCGCTGAATCGCCAGCCCGGGGAGTCGGCGATCACTTCGCCGGGGCGCAGCGGACCGCGGCCCACGGATCGCGCGGGTAGCGGATCTCCGTTCGGTCCCACGAGCCGGTGAAATTGTCGATAAACCGACTCCAGGTGAGCGGTTCGCGGGTGGAAGCCAGGATGTTCTGCACGTCGGGACAGCGCAGCGCGACACGGGCGGCGTCGATCTCGGCGGGCTGGAACATCCGGATCTCGCCGTCGGTGGCGTAGTCGCCGTACCCGGCTTCGGCGATTTCCCAGGCCGCGACCAGCCACTTCGAGTGTCCGGGACGGCCATTGGGGATCGACGACGAGTGCGCGGCCAGGTCGCTGGCCAGGCCGTAGCCGTCGTGGATGCGCACGTCGAGCGACACGATGTTGCTGATCGCACCCATGCTGTCGGCCGCCATGGTCACGTACGGCCGGGTGGTCGGGAAGCGGAACCACTGCTTCACGTCGCCGTAGCTGTAAACGAGCACAGCTGGCTGCTTCGTCGCCTGCACCGCGTCGACGGCGTGGCGGATGATGTCCTGGCCGAGGTAATCCGTCGCCAGCACCGGATGTTCGTGTCCGGTCGCCCAGGCCCAGTAGCCGCGTTCGTCGGTGACGCTCACCGCTTGGTGGGTGCCTTCGTACGGCACGCGCAGCCAGCCGCCCGCGACTACCGACCACGCGGCGACCCCGGCGACGAACGCGATGGTCTTCCGGGTCAGCGGGATCGCCATGACCGGAAGCAGCACCACGAACAACGCGGGCAGCAACATCCGGCCGTGCATGAAATCTCCGCCGACACGCACGACGTACAGCGCGAGCAACAGCGCGGCAATCAACGGAGTCAGCAACAGGATCCGCGACCGGCGCACCAGTATCGCGGCAATCACCAGCAACAGCAACGGAATCCACAGCACGTACGGGCTGATCAGGTCAGCCAGATACGCGAAACCGCGTGGCCAGTCGCTATTGGCCGCTTCCTTCGCGAGCGCGGTGTTCGGCGTGAGCAGCCCGTAGTAGCCCATCCGAAACACCTGGTACGCCACCGGAATCGCGATTCCCGCGCCGAGCCAGCCCAATGCGGCAAGCCATCGCGGGCGGAGCAAAAGCACCAGGGCGACGAAGCCGACCATGCTGAACAACGCCAGGTCCGGCCGGACGAGCGGGCCGAGTCCGAGCACGATCGCCGTGGCGACCGGCGTTTTGCCGCGCACCAGCAGCCACCAGCTCAGTCCGAGCCACAGCAACACCAGTCCCGTTTCCAGCCCGGAAGTCGCGAAATCGCGGAACGGCGGCAGCGCGCACACGATCAGAGCACCGGCGGGAGTCACGGGTCCGGCGTAGAGCCGACGGGCACCGTCGAGGCCGAAGAACAGGCCGCCGACGGCGCACAGCAGGCCGGTGATCACCGCGATCCATTCGAGCGGCGGTCCGGGAATCGTGCCGATTCCCGCGAGCAGCCAGGTCCACAACGGACTCGTGCTCGCCTCGACGCGCTCGCCGACGTTGAACACCGGACCGTTCCCGGCGAGGATCTGCCGGACGGTGCGGAGCACGAGCAGCCCGTCGTCGCTCATCCACCGGCGCTGCCAGGCGAGCACCGTGTACAGCACGAGAACCGCCCCGGCGGCGGCCCACGTCCAGGTCATCGGGCGGCGGTACCACGGGAGCGGGTCGGCGGGCAGGCCGGCGGCCGCGGTCATGATTGGTCCAGACCTCCCCGAGACGTGACGTGCAGCCACAGTCTCGCATCCGCCGGGAAGCGACGCCGCGCGGTCGCCGTCAGCGGTCGGCCGAGGCGGAGGCGGTCGGCATCGGCGGTCCGCTCGGCGCGGGCGGGACGGTCGGCGCCGGCGGGGCGAGGCCGATGTCCAGGTCCATCCGCTCGCGCTCCTTGCCGCCGAGGGTGAACGGCGACGTGCAGCCGGTCGCCGGGTCGACGGCCGAGTCCAGACCCGGTGCGCCCGCGCCGCGCTGGGTGACGGTGAGCCCGTCCGGCAGCTTCGATATGTCGAAGCACACCTGGTAGGTGCCGTCCTTGCGCTGGTCGAACAGGTAGCTGCCGTCGGCGTTCGTGCGCGCGGTGGCGACGGTGCCGCCCGCGCCGTCCTTGAGCGTGACCGGCAGCTCCGGGAAGCCGGGTTCGTCGTCGTCCTGCGTGCCGTTGCGGTTCAGGTCTTTCCAGGCGCGGTCGCCGATCTTGCCGACCGCGGGCTGCGGCGTGACGGTGACCGTCGCGGTGGCCTTCTGCTCGGCGAGCGGGCCGCCCGGACCGGTGCCGGTGACCTTCGCGGTGTTCACGTGCCCGTTGTCATCCTCGGTGAGGTTCGGGTGGTCACAGGTGAGTTCCCGCGACGCGTTGGCGGCGAGGTCGAACGCGCCGGGAAGACCGGAGCACCACGGGTCCTTCACGAGCAATCCGGTGAGCGGCTGGGATCCCGTGTTGGAGACGGAAATGCGGAAGTGCGCGGCGTCGCCGGCCGGGATGGCAGCCGACGGGCCCCACGTTCCGTCCGCCGGATTCCGCACCTCCATCTTCACCGCGAACGCGGCGAGGGCCACGTGTACGCAGTCCCACAGCACCCAGTTGTGGTTGGTGCTGGCGAAAAACGAGACCGCCGCGGTGTCGTCCGGCGCGGTGAACGGCGGCAGTTGCTGTTGCGCGAGCCTGCCGTCGGACGCGACGTCGTGCGTCACCGCGAGCGGTTTCTCCGCCAGTACGCGCCCAGTGCGGTCCGCGAAGCGCAGCCCGGTGGTCGCGCTCGCGCGCGAACCGAGGCCGGATTGCGCCGTCCCTGCCCACACCGACAGCGAGTATTGCCCGCCAGGCACCGCTTTCACCTGCTGGGCGGCCGAGCTGACCCGGCCGTCCGGCGTCTGGATCTGGGCGTTGACGTGCCCGTCGACCGCGTGCGCGGTGCTGGTGACGAGCTTCGGCACCCGGTCCGGCGGGGTGCTGCGCGGAACCGGCGCGGCGGGGCTGAACAGGTACCCGCTCGGCGCTCCGCCGGGCGAACCGGCGTCCTCCACGCTCGGGTTGGCCGCGATGCCGCCGCACTCCGGAGCCCCCTCGGCGGGAGCCGACCCGGGAGTGACGACGGCGAGCGCGCCGACCAGCATCGCAGTGCCCGCCGCCGCGCCCGCCGTGCGTCCGATCGCGACTTTCCTTGCCCGCCTCACGCGGTGAAGCTAGACCCAGCAAGCCCGATCGGCGGTAAGAAACACCCCAAAGTGTTACCGGCGCCCGATCCGACCCGGCAATCCGAAGGCACCCTTCTTCCAGACCGACACGATCGCCGGCCGCGGCTGGGAGCTTCCGCCGTCCGGCCAGTGCGAGGTCGGGTTCGCCGAACTCGGCGCGTCCTCGCCGGGGTGCTGCACCGCGACGAGCACGAGGTTCTCGGTGACGACCGGACCGCACGTCTCGGCGCCGACCGGCACGGACAGGAACTGCTTCACGTGCCCGCGCTCCGGCCCGGCCACCGGGACCGAGAAGAGGCCGTCGTTCGCGCCGAGGGTGTTGCCGTCGGTCGAGATCCACAGGTTGCCGTGCGGGTCGAAGGCCACGTTGTCCGGGCACGAGATCGGGCTGACCTGGTCCTTCGGGAAACCGCCGAAGTAGGTGTCGGCCGTGGCCGGGTCGCCGCAGACCAGCAGCAGCCGCCAGGAGAACCGGGTCGCGGCCGAGTCGCCGCGGTCCTCGTCCCATTCCAGGACGTGCCCGTTTTTGTTGCGGGTGCGCGGGTTCGCCTCGTCCGGACCCGCCTTGCCCGCCGCGCCGCGGTCGGAGTTGTTGGTGAGCGCGGCATAGATCCGGCCGTTGACCGGGTTCGGCTCGATGTCCTCCGGACGGTCCATTTTGGTCGCCCCGGCGCGGTCGGCGGCCTGGCGGGTGAACACGTAGACCTCCTCCGCGGTGAATCCGTCCACAAAGGACTTGTCGCCGCTGGCAAGGGGAATCCACTCGCCGGTCCCGTCGAACTCGCCGTCGGCGGGCAGCTTGCCGGAACCGTCGATCTCGCCCGGGCTGTTGCCGGAGAACTTCGCGACGTACAGGGTTCCGTCGTCCAGCAGCGCCGAGTTGTGCCGCCGGGCGAGCGCGGAATGCCCCTTCTTGTACTTGCCCTTCGACACGAATTTGTAGATGTACTCGAACCGCTCGTCGTCGCCGGAGTACACCGCGACCCGGCCGTCCGCGGTGATCTTGACGTTCGCCGCCTCGTGCTTGAACCGGCCGAGCGCGGTGTGCTTGACCGGCGTGGAATGCGGGTCGTTCGGGTCGATTTCCACGACCCAGCCGAACCGGTTGGGCTCGTTGGGCTCGCGCGAAACGTCCCAGCGCTGGTCGAAGCGCTCCCACTTGCGCGTGCTCTCGCCGGTGCCGATCGCGTACCGCTTGAGCCGCGCGGCCTGCGCCGGGTCGGACACCTTGTCCGCGTGCGCGAAGTACTGGTGGAAGTTCTCCTCGCCGGACAGCACGGTGCCCCACGGCGTGACGCCGCCGGAGCAGTTGTTCTGCGTGCCGCGCACGCGCTTGCCGGACGGGTCGGCCGACGTCTTGAGGTACTTCGAACCCGCCGCCGGACCGCGCACCTCGAAAATCGTGTCGAGCGTGATCCGCCGGTTCAGCGGGCTCGGAACGGTGCGCAGCGCGCCGCCGATCGGGTCGCGCAGAGTCTGGAGCACCGACAGTCCGTGCGCCGCCCAGGCGATCTTCACCTGCTCCTCGGTGGGGTTGGCCGGGTCGTACTGATCGGCCGGGAAGAGGTGCACCTCGGTGGTGTACTCGTGGTTGACCACCAGCAGATTGCGCAGGCCGAGCGGGTCCTGCGGGATCAGGCCGACGAAGTCGTTGTTGTAGCCGAACTGCTTGGCCTGCGCGGCCGCGGTCTGCTTGCGGAAATCGAACTTCGGCGCGCCGGGGACCACCGGGTCGCCCCAGCGGATCACCACGTGCTGGGCGTACCCGTCGGGGATGCTGACGGCGTCGAGCTTGTTCGGCGGCACCGGCGTGAAGTCGGTGCCGGGCACGGTGCGACCCTTCGCCAGCGGCGCCGGAGCCTGGGCCGGTGTGGCCGCTGCGGCGGTGCCGGACAGCGCGGCGAACCCGCCCGCAGCCGCGGCCATCACCGCGCCGGCCTTGAACACGCCGCGCCGCGAGACGCCCTTGGCGATGTCGCCGAAGTATTCGTTGCCGGTCGGGTTCGGGGCCTCGTGCGCGCACGCGTTGCCGCAGCGGTACTCGCAGGTGATCGGCGACCGGCCGCCGGAATGCGCGGTGAACAAGGGCAGCAGTCGTACGGGCTCCAGGGACACGGGGCCTCCAGGGTCGCTTCTCGGTGGGAACCCGGCGACCGTATGCGGCGAAAGCCCCCTAAATCAGACCAAAAGGTTAACGGCGGATGTATTCGCGCAAAGACGGCGATCGCCCCCGAACAGACAGTCCGGGGGCGATCGCCGAGTGTCGCGAAACGGCTCAGAACTCCTCGTCGCCGACGAGCGCGGCCTCCTTCGGCACGGTGTGCGGGTCGGCCTTCTTCTCGCGCTGCGAAAGCAGCACGGCGGCGATCACGCAGAGCACGGCGGCGACCAGGAACGGACCCTGCTCCCAGCCCATCCACTCGGCGACGTGCCCGACGAGCGTCGCCGCGATCGCGCCGCCGAACCAGCGGCAGAAGTTGTACCCGGCGCTCGCGACCGGCCGCGGCGCGTCGCTGATCGACATCGCGGTCCCGGTGAAGAGCGTGTTCAGCAGCCCGGAAACCAGCCCGGACACGATGATCCCGACGACCACCACCGGCTTGCTCGGGATGGCGAGCACCAGCATCAGCACCGTGTACCCGGTCACCGCCAGCGCGGCCGCGTGCCGTTCGCCGAAGCGGGCGGCCATCTTCGGCGCGAGCACCACGCCGGCGATCGCCACGCACAGGCCCCAGCCGCAGAAGATCAGGCCGACCGCGATGGCGTTCCAGCCGAGCACGAACGGGGACCAGGCGAGCACCGCGAAGAACGCGGCGGTGTAGAGCGCCGAGGCGATCGACGTCCGCAGCAGACCGGGGTGCTTGAGCGCGCGGATCGGGTCGAGCAGCTTGATCGGTTCGCGTTTCTCGTGCGAGTCGCTCTTCAGGAAGATCGAGCACAGCACCAGCGCGGCGATCATCAGCACGGCGGTGCCGAGGAACGGACCGCGCCACGAGATCGTGCCCAGCAGCGCGCCGAGCAGCGGGCCGACCGCGAGCCCGACGCCGAGCGCGGCCTCGTAAAGCAGGATCGCGCCGGATTGGCCGCCGGTCGCCGCGCCGACGATCACCGACAGCGCGGTGGCGATGAAGAAGGCGTTGCCCAGCCCCCACACCGCACGCAGGCCGACGAGCTGTTCGATCGAACCCGCCGCGGCGCACAGCGCGGTCGCGGCGACGATCAGGGTCAGCCCGACCAGCACGGTCCGCTTGGCCCCGAACCGGGCGGACATCGCGCCGGTGAAGAGCATCGCGATCACCTGCACGCCGAGATACGACGTGAACAGCAGCGTGACCTGGGACGGCGAAGCGTTCAGCCCCTTGGCGATGGACAGCAGGATCGGGTCGACGAGGCCGATGCCCATGAACGCGATGACCGCGGCGAACGCGGTGATCCACACCTGTTTGGGCTGGCCCTTGACCGCGTCCAGCAGGCTCGAGTGGTGCTCAGCGCTCATCGCGGATCAGTTCCTCCTTCAGACATAACAGCGAGTTCCGCGGCGGGGTCGTCACGGTGGAAGTCGGCGATCAGCTTGGTGAGCGCGGGGAGCGCGGCGTCGATGGCGGCGCGCTCGTCCGGGTCGAGCCGGTCGAGCCGCGCCCGCAGCTCCGCCTCCCGGCCCGCGATCATCTCGGCGTAGAACCGCTCGCCTTCCGGGGTGGCTTCCACGAGCACGGCGCGCCCGTCGTCGGGATCGGGACGGCGGGTCACCATGCCGAGCCGTTCGAGCCTGCGCACGACGTCGGTCATCGACGGCATCCGCACGCGCTCGAGGCTCGAGAGCCTGCTCATCCGGCTCGGTCCCCGGCCGACCAGCTCCGACAGCACCGACCCCTGGGTCAGGGTCAGCAGCTGCGCGGATTCGCGGCGCACCAGGTAGTACAGCCGGAACACCACCGGCCGCAGCCGTTGCGCCAGATCGCCCATCGAGGAAGTCACTTAGCTAGGCTAACAAAAATTAGTTAGGGTGGCGAAGTAATTCGGCTCACAAGGTGGTCCAGTCCAGGACCCCTAGGCTGGACCAGTGGATGCGGTGATCTTCGACCTCGACGGCGTACTGGTGGACTCCGAGACGACGTGGGACGAGGTGCGCCGCGCGGTAGTCGCCGAGCACGGCGGGACCTGGCGGCCCGAGGCGACCCGCGCCCAGCAGGGGATGAGCACGCCGGAATGGGCGAACTACCTGGTGGAAACGCTGGGCGCGCAGCTCACCCCGGACGAGATCGCGCGCACCGTGATCGACGAGATGGCCGCCCGCTACGCCGACCGGCCGCCGGTGATCGACGGCGCGGACCAGGTCGTCCGCGAAATCTCCCGGCACTGGCCGGTCGCGATCGCCAGCTCGTCGCCGCCGGTGCTGATCCACTCGTTCCTGACCGCGTGCGACCTGACGTCGCTGGTCCCGGTCGCGGTGTCGAGCGAGGAAGTGGCCGCGGGCAAGCCGGCGCCGGACGTCTACCTGCGCGCGGCGATGCTGCTGAACGTCGAAGCGTCCCGGTGTGCCGCGGTCGAGGACTCGACCAACGGCCTGCGCGCGGCGTTCGCGGCGGACATGAAGGTGTTCGCGGTGCCGAACCCGCATTTCCCGCCAGACCCGGAGGCGCTGCGGGACGCCACGGTGCTGCCGAACCTGGCCGCGCTGCCCGCCGCACTCCGCGAGTGACGCAGCCCACAGCGGCAAATAACCCCAAATCGGTCGCAGCCGGTATCCGCCCGGTCGCGCAGTGCCATCCTGAACGCCTGCCAACAAGATCGGCGCAAGGGGTGGACATGGCTGCACCGGACCAGGATTGGGACATCGTCAGCAGCGTCGGACTGACCGCGCTCGGGGTCGCGGCGGGCCGGGCGATCGCGACGGTGTCCCCGGATCCGCTGATCGAAGACCCGTATGCGGCGGAGTTCGTCCGCGCCGCGAACCCGCCGCGGCCGATGCCGGTCGAACCGGTCGACGACGCGCTCTGGATGGCGATGGCCGCGTACCTCGCGGTGCGGTCCCGGTTCTTCGACGAGGTGGTCACCGGCACGGACGCGCCGCAGGTCGTGATCCTCGCGGCCGGGCTCGACGCCCGCGCCTACCGGCTGGACCTGTCCGGCCGCGACGTCTTCGAAGTGGACCAGCCGCGAGTGCTCGCGTTCAAACAGGACGTCCTGGACGGACTCGGCGCGGCCCCGCGCTGCCGCCGCCACGCGATCGGAGCCGACCTGCGCGAGGACTGGCCCGCCGCCTTGGAAAACGCCGGATTCGACCGCGGCCGCCCGGCAGTGTGGATCGCCGAGGGATTGCTGCCGTACCTGCCCCCGCGGGCGGAGGAGCTGCTGTTCGACCTCGTGCACGCCCGCAGCGCGCCGGGCAGCCGGATCGGCATCGAGCACATCCCTGACCTCGGCAGCACCGACATCCTCGACACCATCCGGTCGTCGGACGCCGGAGCGCGGCTCGGCCTCGACGTGAACGACGTGCTCTCGACCGAACCGCGCCGCAACCCGGTCGAATGGCTCGCCCGGCAAGGCTGGCAGACGACCGTCGACCGCGCGGGCGATCTCGCCGCCAGTTACGGCAAACACCTGCCCGACCCGCTCGGCGACGCCATGACCAAAACCGAACTGGTCACCGCCGACCTGCCCTAAACGCCGAGAAGGACTCCCTGCAGGCATTCCCGCAAGGAGTCCTTCACGGACGGTCAGGCTGGGATCAGCGCTCCACGTCGCCGCGGATGAAGGCGTCGACCGCGTCGCGGGCGGTCGAGTCGTCGTACTGCTCCGGCGGCGACTTCATGAAGTAGGACGAGGCGGACAGGATCGGGCCGCCGATGCCGCGGTCCTTGGCGATCTTCGCCGCGCGCACCGCGTCGATGATGATGCCCGCCGAGTTGGGGGAGTCCCACACCTCGAGCTTGTACTCCAGGTTCAGCGGCACGTCGCCGAACGCGCGGCCCTCGAGGCGGACGTAGGCCCACTTGCGGTCGTCGAGCCACTGCACGTAGTCCGACGGTCCGATGTGGACATTGCCCTTGCCGAGCTCGCGGTCCACCTGCGACGTGACCGACTGGGTCTTCGAGATCTTCTTCGACTCGAGCCGCTCGAGCTCCTTCATGTTCAGGAAGTCCATGTTCCCGCCCACGTTGAGCTGCATCGTGCGGTCGAGCTGCACGCCGCGGTCCTCGAACAGCTTCGCCAGCACGCGGTGCGTGATGGTGGCGCCGACCTGGGACTTGATGTCGTCGCCGACGATCGGGACGCCCGCGTCCTCGAACTTCTTCGCCCACTCCGGGTCGGAGGCGATGAACACCGGCAGCGCGTTGACGAACGCGACGTTCGCGTCGATCGCGGCCTGCGCGTAGAACTTGTCGGCCTCTTCGGATCCGACGGGAAGATAGGAGACGAGCACATCGACCCGCGCGTCGCGCAGCGCGGCGACCATGTCGACCGGAGCCTCGTCGGACTCCTCGATGGTCTCGCGGTAGAAGCGGCCGAGGCCGTCGAAGGTGTGCCCGCGCTGGACGGTGACGCCGAGCGGCGGCACGTCGGCGATCTTGATCGTGTTGTTCTCGCTGGCGGAGATCGCCTCCGAGAGGTCCCGGCCGACCTTCTTCGCGTCGACGTCGAACGCGGCGACGAACTCGATGTCGCGCACGTGGTAGTCGCCGAACTGGACGTGCATCAAACCGGGGACGCGCGCACCGGGATCCGCGTCGCGGTAGTACTGCACACCCTGGACCAGCGACGAGGCGCAGTTGCCGACGCCCACGATGGCCACCCGAACGCGGCGGTTCTCGCCCATGCCGGTTTCTCCTTCAATCTCATTCACTTGCATCTGCAGGTCTGCCGCCCCGTTGCGGCCCGCCGCTCAACTCGGTCCCGGCTGCTCCGGGCCGCGCTGCTCGGCTTGTTCGTGCGCGATCAGCTCGTTGAGCCAGCGCACCTCCCGCTCGCTCGACTCCAGCCCCAGCCGGTGCAGCTCGCGGGTGTAGCGGTCGATCTTCTCCTCGGCCCTGGCCAGCGCGTCCCGCAAGCCTTCGCGCCGCTCCTCGACGCGGCGGCGGCGGCCTTCCAGGATTCGCATCCTGACGTCGGCCGGTGTCCGCGAGAAGAACGCCAGGTGGACGCCGAATCCCTCGTCGTCCCACGTCTGCGGTCCCGCGTCGCCGAGCAGTTCGGCGAAGCGTTCCTTGCCCTCGGCGGTGAGCTTGTAGACGCGGCGGCCGCGCCGGGACCACGCCCGGTCGTCCGCCTCGTCGAACTCCTCGACGAGGTAACCGGCCCGCAGCAGCCGGCGCAAGGTCGGATACAGCGAGCCGTACGAGAACGTCCGGAACATCCCGAGCGTCTCGTGCAAACGTTTGCGCAGCACGTACCCGTGCATGGGCGCCTCGTGCAGCAATCCGAGGATCGCGAGTTCGAGCACACCACACCCCATTCCGGGAATACGCCGCGGCCAGCCTCGTTGATCACCGGGACCGGCTCAGCCAACCTACTCGCCGATTATATCGCGCCGATACATCGAAGTGGCGGAAGTAACCCGCGACCAGCATCCGCCCGCCGATCCGTGATCAGAGCGTTATATAACTTTCGGCGTGTCCGAACGGTCGCCCAGGGTGCGGGAAAGCAGGGGGCACCGCGGACACAGCAAGAGCCCGTACTCTGTCCTCGTGCGAAACCAGCGGCAGGTTGTGGATTACGCCTTGCAGCGCCGTGCGCTGCTGGCCGGCGTCCGCTCCGGGCGCGTCGGAGACCACGAGGTCTGCGACGCGAGCCCGTACCTGCTCCGCGCGGCGAAATTCCACGGCAGACCCGAGGACCGGGCCTGTCCGATGTGCCGCCGGGCTCCGCTGCACCTCGTCTCCTGGGTGTACGGCGACGAGCTGAAGCACGTCTCGGGATCGGCACGCACCCCCGCCGAACTCACCCGGATGTCGGGGATTTTCGGGGAGTTCACCGTCTATGACGTAGAGGTGTGCCAGACGTGCCATTGGAACCATCTGGTCCTGTCCTATGTCCTCGGCACGGGAGAGCCCCAGCCGACCCGGCCGCGAAGGACTGCCGGGCAGTGACGAGTACCACAACCGCTGCAGAACGCGGGGCGGCGCCAGTGCAGACAGTGCTGCCTTCGGAGGCCCATTCGTGAACGACGACCGCAACCGCTCCTGGCCGAGCCAGGAGCCAGATGCACCTCGCCGTGCCCGGCGACCGCAGGAGGACCCCGGTCCCGCCTGGCCAGCCGACGACGCGCCCCGGCGCCCCGCACCGCCCCGCCGTCCTCCCGCGGGCGGCCCGCGCCCGCCGCGCGCCCCGCGAGCCGAAGCCGGTCCCGAATGGCCGAGCGGCGACGAAGGCGGTCCGCAGTGGCCCGCCGACGAACCGCGCCGTCCGCAGCGCCCGCCGCAGAACCGCGCGCCGCAAGGCCGTCCGCCCCAGGGCCCCGGCCCGCAGGACCGCGGTTCGGGCACCCGTGCGTCGCAGATCCTCGACGGACAGGGCGCGCCGCCGCCGCGTCGCCAGCCGCCTGCCGGACGCCCCGGTCCCAACGGCGGCCCGAACGGCGGTCCCAACGGGAACGCCACCCAGGGCTTCCGGCAGCCGCCGCCCGGCGGACGGCCGCCGCAGGGCCGCCGGGTCCCGCCGCCGCCTCCGCCGTCCTATCCGGAAGCGGAGCGCGAACCGGACCTGATCACGCACGCCGCGCACAACGGCTACGCCCCCTACGACGACCGGTACGACGACGACCACTACGACCCGTACGACGAGGAAACCCGCCTCGCGCAGTACTCGGACGACGCGGACTTCGAGGACGACCCGGAAGGCGAGGAGGACGGCAAGAAGTCCAAGATCCCGCTCTCGCCGATGCAGCGCCGCAAACGCCGGTGGAAGATCGTCCGGCGCGTGCTGTACGCGATGTTCGGCCTGTTCGTCGTGGTGCCCGCGATCGCGTTCGTGATCACCTATTTCACCGTCGACGTGCCCTCGCCGCAGGAAGTGCTCGCGAAGCAGAGCCAGCCGATCACCTTCTATTACGGCGACAAATCGGTGATGGGCCGGGTAGTCCCGGAGGGCGGCGACCGCGAGCTGCTGCAGCCCAACCAGGTGCCCGAGGTCGTCAAGCACGCCGTGTACGCGGCGGAGGACGCGACCTTCGAGACCAACTCGGGCTTCAACGTGATGGCGATCCTGCGGTCGGTCTTCAACCAGGCGACCGGCGGCACCGGCGGCGGTTCGACCATTTCGCAGCAGTACATCAAGCAGGCGACCAAGAACGACGCCCCGACGCTGACGCGTAAGTGGACCGAGCTGGCGAAGTCGTTCAAGCTCAACAACGAGACGTCCAAATCGGACATCATCACCGGCTATCTGAACATCGTCTTCTTCGGCCGCGGCTCGAACGGCATCGCCGCCGCGTCGAAGGCGTACTTCGGCAAGGACGTCAGCCAGCTCAACGCTTCCGAGGCGGCGCTGCTCGCCGGGATGATCCAGGGCCCGAGCCGCGACCGCGACACCGCGTACGTCCAGAAGCGGTGGAGCTACGTGATGGACCAGATGGTGGCCAACCACTGGCTCTCGCCCGCCGACCGCAAGGCCGCGCAGCTTCCCACGATGATCCCGCGCGATTCGCAGAAAAAGGAAAACGCGGGCACCCTGGACTACTTTATCCAGCAGCGCATCCTCGACGAGCTGAAAGACAAGGGCTACGACGAGGACAAGCTGTACTCCACGGGCGCGAAGATCTACACCACGATCGACCCGAACGCACAGAAGACCGCGGTGCAGGCAGTCCAGGACAACATGGAGGGCCAGACCGACGAGAACCTCCGGGGAGCGCTGGTCGCCGTCGACCCGAGAACCGGGGGCGTGCTCGCCTATTACGGCGGGCCGACCACGGTGAAGAACGACGCGGGCAAGGACGTGCTCGCCACCGACTGGGCGAACACCCCGCAGAACCCCGGCTCGTCGATGAAGGCCTACGACCTCACCGCCTGGCTCAAAATGGGCAAGGGGCTCGGCGAAACCTTCGACGGCACCAACAACCGCGAACTCGGCGGGCGCGTGGTCCGCAACGCGGGCGAGAGCGCCAGCTGCGGTCCGCAGTGCACGGTCAAGAAGGCTATGGAGGTCTCGGCGAACACCGTGTTCTACGACATGGTGCTGAACTGGACGAAACCGGCCAGGGTCGCGGAAGCCGCGAAGGAGGCGGGCGTGATTCCCGCCCCGAAGGGCAAGGCCAAGCTCGGTACGAGCGACGCCAACATCGCCCTCGGCGGTGGTGCCACCTCGGTCACCCCGGAGGACATGGCCGCCGGCTATTCGTCGTTCGCCTCCGGCGGCCTGCGCCGTGACCAGCACTTCGTCGCGAAGCTCACCAACTCCCAGGACGAGGTCATCTTCGACGACACCAACGGGCAGGGAAAGCCCGCGTTCGACGACAGCGCGGACAAGAGCAAGCAGATCGCGGGCAATGTGACCGACGCGCTCATCCCGGTCATCGCCGAATCGCACCTCAAGTGCCCGAGCGGCCACGAGTGCGCGGGCAAGACCGGTACCCAGCAGTACGACCCGAAGGACAGCGACCCGAGTTCGTACAGGGACCGCAACGCCCAGACCTGGATGGTCGGGTACACGCCGTCGGTGTCGGCCGCGGTCTGGGTCGGCGGCGACGGCAACAAGCCGCTGCACGACAAGAACGGCAAGCCGATCTACGGCAAGACGGTCGCGGGGCCGGCCTGGCAGGACTTCCTCACGAACTACCTGAAGGACAAGCCGGGCGAGAAGTTCGACAAGGTCCAGCCGATCGGCAAGGACGCGGACGAGGTCGTCACCTCGAGCAAGGCGCCCCCGCCGCCGCGCGAGACGTCCAGCGAGCAGGCTCCGCCGCCGTCCACGACGTCCTCGTCGTCGGCACCGCCGACCAGCTCGTCGCATCCGCCGTCCTCAACGACGACCAGCCCGACCAAACCGGGCGGCATCTTCGGCGGCGGCACCGAAGGCGGCAACCCCGGCAGCGGCGGCGGTCCCGTGGTGAACGGCGAACCGCCGCGGCGCACCGGCTGACCCGCGCCCGAACCCCGACTGTGCCGATCGTTACTAATCCGACCACAGCCACGGCCGAATGACTTCGCTGCAACGGTTACGTGCCGCTGCGGGGTCGGCCTACTTTTGGTCGGATTAGTAAAAGAGGCTCCTCTCCACCGCGGAGAGGAGCCTCTTTTTGCCGGTACCGCCCGGCTGGGGGTGCGGTAGGTTCACCGACGGTCTCCTCCCCCGCGAAGGGGATCGGCCAGGAGAGTGAACCTCGACCGGGGTTGCCGCGTCTGGTCATCAGAGGGCCTTCTGCGTCCGCAGGCTGCCCGTGTCCGAGAAGAGGATCCGCAGTGAACGACGACCGCAGCCGCTCCTGGCCCGACCGGGATCCCGACCCGCGGCGTCAACCACCTCCGTCCCAGCCCGGACCGCCGCCGTGGGCGCGCGGCCCGCAGCGGCCCGCCGCCGGCCCGACCGGCCCGGCGGGTTCTCCGCCGCCGCCCGGCCGCCGTCCGCCGCCTCCCGGCCGCCGCCCGGTTCCGCCGCCGCAGCGCGAGCCGGAGCTGATGACCCACCGGATGATCGAGGACGATTACCGCGATCCGGGCTATCGCAACGACGGCTACCGGGACGCGGAGTACCGCGACGAGGGTCCGCTCGACCCGGACGACGGATATCCGGCGGAAGACCTGGACAAGAAGGGCCGCACGCCCGCGCAGCGCAAAAAGAGACGCTGGAAGATCATCCGGCGCTGTGCGTACGCGTTCGTCGGCATTTTCATCGTGATCCCGGCGATCGCCTTCGTGATCACCTACTTCATGGTCGACGTGCCCTCGCCGCAGAGCATCGCGCAGGGCCAGAACCAGGCCGTGACCTACCTCTACGCCGACGGCAGCCCGATGGGCAAGGACGTGCCTCCCGGCGGCAACCGGCAGATCCTGACCCCGGCGCAGATCCCGGACGTGGTGAAGCACGCGGTGATCGCGACCGAGGACTCGACGTTCGAGACCAACTCCGGCTTCGACGTCACCGGTCTGCTCCGCGCGGCGTTCAACCAGCTCACCGGCAAGGCGGGCGGCGGGTCCACGATCTCGCAGCAGTACATCAAGAAGGCCACCGACAACGACGCCCCGACGCTCACCCGTAAATGGACCGAGCTGGCGAAGTCCTTCAAGATGAACCAGACGTACGAGAAACAGGACATCATCACCGCGTACCTGAACATCATTTACTTCGGGCGCGGGGCGTACGGCATCGGCGCGGCGTCGCAGGCCTTCTTCCACAAGGATGTTTCCAAGCTGGACTATTCCGAGGCGGCGCTGCTCGCCGGGCTGATCCAGCAGCCGGGCCGTTCGGAGAACCCGAAGGTGGCCCAAGGCCGCTGGAACACCGCGCTCGACCGGATGCTCGAGAACAAGTACATCACCGCGCAGCAGCGGCAGTCGGCGAAGTTCCCGGACGTGATCCCGCTGGAGGAATCGAAGGACGACGCGAACGCGCCCTACAAATTCGTCGTCACCCAGGTGAAGGCCGAACTGGCGCAGCACGGCATCGACGACGACAAGTACTACTCGGGCGGCTACACGGTCCAGACCACCATCGACAAGCACGCCCAGGAGGTCGCGACCCAGACGGCGACCGACGCGCTGAAGGACCAGTCCGACGACCGGCTGCTCGATTCGCTGGTGGCGGTCGATCCGAAGACCGGCGGGGTGCTCGCGTACTACGGCGGGCCGGCGACCATCGAGGTGAACGGGAAGAAGCAGGGTGCTCGCGACTGGGCGAACACGCCGCAGAACCCCGGTTCGTCGATGAAGGCGTTCGACCTCACCGCGTTCCTGAAGATGGGCAAGGGCATCAACTCGACGTTCGACGGCAGCAACAACCGGGTCTTCGACGGCCGCGTCGTGCGCAACGCGGGTCCCAGCTCCAGTTGCTCCGGGCAGTGCACGGTCGCCGAGGCGATGAAACGGTCGGCGAACACGGTGTTCTACGACATGGTGCTGAACGAGACACATCCGGGCCCGGTCGGGCAGGCCGCACAGGAAGCGGGCGTCAAGACCAAGGACAACGGCGGCCAGTCGCTGATCTCCACCGCGGACGCCAACATCGCGCTCGGCGGCGGGAACACCCAGATCACGCCCGCGGACATGGCCAGCGCGTACGCGACGTTCGCGGCCAACGGCATCCAGCGCGACCGGCACTTCGTGCTGAAGGTGACCAACTCTCAGAAGGAGGTCGCCTATGAGGCGCAGCCGAGTGCGGGCAAGCCGGCGTTCGACAGCAGCGCGGACAAGGCCAAGCAGATCGCGGGCAACGTGACCATGGCGCTGGGTCCGGTGATCGACTTCTCGCACCTGAAGTGCCCGTCCGGCCACGAATGCGCCGGCAAGACCGGTACCCAGCAGCACACGAAGCGAGCGGGCGAACCGGCGTGGGCGGCGAACGCGAACGCGCAGACCTGGATGGTCGGCTACACGCCGTCGGTCTCGGTCGCGGCGTGGGTCGGTGCGGACGGCGACCAGGCGCTGCACGGTTCGGGCACGTCGCCGATTTACGGTTCGACGATCGCGGGTCCGATGTGGCAGAAGTTCCTCGACGGATACCTGAAGGGCAAGCCGGCGGAGAAGTTCGACCAGGTGCAGCTGATCGGCGCGCAGGCCCCGCCGCCGCAGGGGGACGAGAACGCGGGCGACGAGCATCCGCCGCAGCAGACCAACAGCAACCAGCCGGACCCGGGCGGCGACGGCAACGACCACGGCGGGCCGATCTCCGGCGGGCCCAGCCAGCCGCATTGGCCGAGCGGGCTCCCGCACTGGCCGTCCGGCAAGCCGACGTCGTCCCACAACCCGCCGACCGGCGGTCCGTCGACGGGCGAGGATCCGCCGCAGGAGTAAGGAAAAGGCCGTGGCCGCGACGGTGGGGGGAGGCCGTCGCGGCCACGGCCGTTCGGAGGGCGGCCTCAGCCGCCGAGTGTGATCACGCGTCCTTCGGCACCCGAGCGGTGCGCGGCTTCGATCACGCGCAAAGTCTCGACCGCGCTCGCCGGGTCCACCGGGAAGTCCGCCTCGCCGCGCAGCGCGTCCCGGACCTGGGCGTAAAACGCTTCGTAGCAACCGGTTTCGGTCGGCACCGCTTCGGTGTCGTCGTTCACTCCGAGCAGGCCGGCGTCGCTTTCCGGCTCCACGCCCCAGCCGTCGTCGCCGGGGCGGAGACCGGCTTTGATCTGCGGTTCCTGGACATCGAGGCCGTATTTCGTGAACGTCGCCTGATCGCCGAGCACGCGGAAACGCGGGTTGCGAGTGCCCGCGAGCGCGGACGACCACAGGTGCGACCGCACGCCGTTCGTGTGATGCAAAGCCACGAACACGTCGTCGTCCACCTGGACGCCGGGGCGGCGGCGATCCACCTCCGCGTACACCTGGGCGACCGGGCCGAACAACTGCAGCGCCTGGTCGACGATGTGCGCGCCGAGGTCGTAAAGCAGACCGCCCGCCTCGGCCGGGTCGCCGAACTCGCGCCAGTTGTCCTTGATCTTCGGCACCCAGCGGTCGTAGCGGGATTCGAAGCGGAAGACGGTGCCGAGGCGACCGGATTCGAGCACCTTGCCGACGGTCCGGAAATCCGAGTCCCAGCGACGGTTCTGGAAGACCGTGAGGCCGACGTTCTTGGCTTTCGCCGCGTCGACGACCTGCTGTGCTTCCGCCGCGGTCGGCGCGAACGGCTTGTCCACGACCACCGGAAGCCCGGCCTCGATCGCGCCGAGGGCGAGCGGCACGTGCGTGCGGTTCGGCGTGGTCACCACGACCAGGTCGAGATCACCCGCGCGGGCGAAAAGTTCGTCCGCATCCGGGACCACCTCGGCGCCCGGGTAGTCGGCGCGCGCCTGGGCGGCCCGGTCCGGGTTCCCGGTCACCAGCACGGCCGGGACCAGGCCGGGGGTCGCCGCGACCAGCGGCGCGTGGAAAACCCGGCCGCCGATCCCGTATCCGAGGATGCCGACCCGTGCGTCATCAGCCATGGCCCCTATTAAACAACACTGTTGCGTAATAGGCCACCCGTCCGCGATGATCGGCCGATGGCGGAAACCGGCGTCAACCTGCGCGGGCTGCGACGCCACAACCGCGCGCTGCTGCTCGGGCACATCCTGCGCGCGGGCGGGCTGAGCCGGGTCGAACTGGCGCAGCGGTCCGGGCTGACCCAGCAGGCCGTGTCGAAAATCGTGTCCGACCTGCTTCCGGAAGGACTGCTGGACGTCGAACGCGCACCCGCGGCCGGGGTCGGCAAACCGCGCACGATGCTGCGGCTGCGCGCGGAAGCCCGCTGCGCGCTCGGCGCACAACTCGACCGCGACGGCTTTCTCGTGCTGCGCACCGGCCTGACCGGCGAGGTCGAGGAGATCGTGGAGGGCCCGCTGCCAATCGGCTTTGGCCCCGAAGCCGCGGTGACCGCGATCGCGGACGGCGTCCGCAAACTGGTCACCGACATCGATCCGGCGCGCGTGCTCGGGCTCGGCGTCGGCGCGGTGGGACCGCTCGACCACCACGCGGGCCGCGTCCGCGACGCCACGAACATGCCCGGCTGGCACGACGTTCCGCTGCGCGATCTGCTCGCCGAACGCACCGGTCTGCAGGTCACGCTGGACAAAAACACCAACTCCGCCGCCTTCGCGCACGCTTGGCCGGAGGAGACCTCGGCGGCGACCGCAGTGGTCCTGGTCGGCACCGGAATCGGGGTGGGCCTGCTAATCGACGGACGCGTCTACCGGGGCCCGCGCACCAACGCTGGTGAGTTCGGCCACACCACCATCGCCTACGCCGGACCGCGCTGCGCCTGCGGACGTCGCGGCTGCGTCGAGGTCATGCACCGTGCCGCCGGAACTCCGCACGACGCCGCCCGACTGCTCGGCATCGGGCTCGCCGACCTGGTGCAGGTGCTCGATTTGGAACGGATCGTCCTGTTCGGACGGACGGTCCGCGGCGCGCCCGAGGTCTACCGCGAAACGGTCTCGCAACAGCTGCGCGATCTGCTGCCGGTGCCGCACTGGCAGCGCATCGACGTCGAATTGAGCGACCTCGACGAGGAGGCAGTAGCCCTCGGTGCCGCTTTCGAGGTGCTTGCCGGGTTTTACGAGGATCCGAAATGACCGGCACCCCACCCGCGGACCGATAGCATCCCGACGTGTCCCGCGTCTCCCAGCCCGCCGCCGCCGAAGAGCCGGATTCGGCTCCCCGCACGCTGACCCC
This sequence comes from Amycolatopsis sp. VC5-11, assembly GCF_037034185.1. Classification (NCBI taxonomy): domain Bacteria; kingdom Bacillati; phylum Actinomycetota; class Actinomycetes; order Pseudonocardiales; family Pseudonocardiaceae; genus Amycolatopsis; species Amycolatopsis sp. VC5-11. The sequence goes on from NZ_JBAGKF010000001.1 coordinate 758,384, forward strand.
GGCGGAGCGGATCGCCCCCAGCCGGCACGACCCGCTGGTGGCCGCGGCGACGAGACCCGTCGGCGGTCCGCTCGGCGAGCACGCGGCGGTCGGCAGGCAGTGGTTCTGGTCGCCGCAGCGCGTCGGGCTCGCGATGGCCGTGCTCGCGCTCGTGGTGTGCTGGTTCGGCAAAGCCTCGTGCATTCAGCAGTACAGCGACTCCAACGGCGTGCACCAGCTCGACTGGCGCTCCGGCCGTCCGTTCGTCGCGATGTGCTACTCCGACATCGTCCCGCTCTACAGCTCGGAAAAGCTCGACGACGCGCGCACCTTCCCCTACGTCACGTCGTGGCAGGAGGATTCGCAGACCGCGGAGAACCAGACCCGGTACATGGAATACCCGGTGGTCACCGGCCTGTTCCAGTGGATCAACGCGAAACTCGCGGCGGGCTGGACCTCGGTCGCGAACGCGGGCTGGCTGCCCGGCGCGCTGCCGGTGGCGATCTACTTCAACATCTCCGCGTTCTGGCTCGCGCTCGCCTGGCTGGTCACCGTGTGGGCCACCGGGCGGACGACGAAACGCAGGCCGTGGGACGCGGTGCTCGTCGCGATCTCGCCGCTGGTACTGGTCCATACCTTCACGAACTTCGACGCGCTCGCCACCGCGGCCACCGCCGCCGGGATCCTGGCGTGGTCGCGAAAACGCCCGGAGGTCGCCGGAGTCCTGTTCGGACTCGGCGTCGCCACCAAGCTGTATCCGCTGCTGCTGCTCGGCGTGCTGTTCCTGTTGTGCCTGCGCGCCGGGAAACTGCGCGCGTGGAGCCGGACCGCGGCGTTCACCGTGCTGGCCTGGCTGGTGGTGAACGTCCCGTTCATCGTGGCCGCGCCGCGCGGCTGGTGGGAGTTCTTCCGGCTCAACACGTTGCGCCCGATGGACCCGGATTCGCTCTACAACGTGGTCTCCTACGCCACCGGCTGGGCGGGCTTCGACGGCGTGCTCCAAAAAGGACAGTCGCCGACCGTGCTGAACATCGTGGTCGCGGTGCTGTTCCTGGCTTGCTGCGCGGGAATCGCGTACGTCGCGCTCACCGCGCCGCGCCGGCCTCGGTTCGGGCAGCTGGCTTTCCTTGTCGTGGCTGCGTTCCTGCTGACGAACAAGGTGTGGAGCCCGCAGTACTCGCTGTGGCTCGTCCCGCTGGCGGTGCTGGCGATCCCGCGCTGGCGGCCGCTGCTGGCGTGGATGGTCATCGACGCGGCGGTGTGGGCGCCCCGGATGTTCTATTACCTCGGCGTCGACCACAAAGGACTGCCCGCGGGCTGGTTCCTCGGCGGCGTGGTCATCCGCGACCTCGCCGTCGTCGGGCTGTGCGTGCTGGTGCTCCGCGAGATCTACCGGCCGCGCACCGACCTGGTCCGGCTCTCCGGCGACGACGACCCGGCGGGCGGCGTGCTGGAGCGAGCCCGCGACAAGGTCACCTTCGCGTCGTTCCGCCGCTCCCGCGCCGAGCAACCCGTCTCCTGAAGTCCGTGAAGGACTCCTCCCGGGAACCTGATTCCCTCAAGGAGTCCTTCACGGCCGCTCAGGCGAGTTGTTTGCGCAGGTACGCGATGTCGGCGGCCTGGCCTTCGCCCGGCGTTTCGACGACCACCGGCGCACCCGCCTGGCGCACGACCTCGGCGAGCAGCTCCGGTTCGATCGTGCCGTCGCCGTCGACCACCGACGCGTGCCGGTCGCGGTTGGAACCGTGCTCGTCCCGCGAGTTGTTGCAGTGCACCAGGTCGATCCGGCCGGTGATGGCCTTGACCTTCTCCACCGCGGTCGCGAGATCCCAGCCGGCCGCGTAGGCGTGGCAGGTGTCGAGGCAGAAGCCCGCGCCGAACTCGCCGACCTTGTCCCACAGCCGGGCGATCACGTCGAGTTCGCGGGTCATCGCGTTGTCGCCGCCCGCGGTGTTCTCGATCAGGATCGGCACCGCGAAGCCGCCCTTTTCCGCCTCGCGCTCGAAAAGCTTGCGCCAGTTGACCAAGCCCTCCTCGACGTCGTCGCCCGCGCCGACGTGCCCGCCGTGCACGATCAGGCCCTTCGCGCCGATCGCGGCGGCCCCGTCGGCGTGCTGGGTGACGTTCTTGCGGGACGGGATGCGGATCCGGTTGTTCTTGGACGCGACGTTGATCAGGTACGGCGCGTGGATGAACACCTCGACCGGGGAGGCCTTGATCTCCTCGCCGTGCGGATGCGGTTTCGGTGCCTTCCACCCCTGCGGGTCGGAGAGGAAGAACTGGACGACGTCGGCTTCTCGCTCGGCGACGGCGGCCAGCGGATCGTCGTCGCGGACATGGGCGCCAATCTGCATGCCCTGACGCTACTACCGGGCGAATCTCCCCCTTCGGCCCGAGTTGGTGACGCTCGTGGAGTACCGTGAGCGCGTTCCGTGATCCAGTCGGGGGAGGAAAGACATGCGGAAACGCGCTGGACGGACGATTTCGCTGGGAGTCGCGCTCGCGTCGGCGGTCCTGGCCTTTCCCGCCACCGCATCCGCGGACCCGAGCCCGACGGTGACCGGCGACTGCGAATCCACCCTGCAGAACGGCAAGGACGGCACCGGCCTCGCGCTCGACGCGGGCGCCCCGCTCAACGCGCCGAACCGGCTGACCGTCGGCCTCGATTCGAAGGCGAAGCAGACCGACGGCAACAACACGTTGCTCAACCTCCCGGTCGGCGACACCGTTCGCGCGCTGGGTGTCGGCGAGGCCCCCGTCGTTGGCGAGACGGCCGCGAAGGACACCTGCCCGTTCGTGCAGGCCGCGGGGAACGGCGTCGGCAACGCGACCCAGGGACTGGTCGGCGGACTTCCGGGAACCCCGCTTCCCAGCCCGCCGCCGAGCCCCAAGCCGCCGAACCCCACGCCGAACCCGCCGTCCCCGGCTCCCGGCCCCGGCGGCCCTGGCCAGCCCGCCCCCGGCGGCGACACGCTCGGCCCGGTGACGTCGGTCAGCGGCGACCTGTCCGGCCTCGACTCGGTGTCCGGCATCTTCACCGGGGCCGCGATGCTCCCGGCGAGTTTCGTGCAGGCCCCGATCGTCACCCAGGTCGTGCCCGGCCAGCTGCCGCAGGACCAGGTGCCGACCGTCGACGCGAAGAAGTCCGGCACCGCCGAGGCGCTGCCCGCGGCCAACCCGCCCGCCCGGTTGCCGCTGCTGATCGCGGTGCTCGCGCTCGCGCTGGTCGCCGCCGCGCTGGTGCGCGCGTGGCTGCGGCGCAAGCCCGCCTGACTCTTACCCTGAGTAGCGCCCGCTTCCACCCGAATGCCTGACCTCGGAGGGGAGGCGGGCGTTACTCGTCTTCGTTACCGTCGTTGTCCACAGCAAGGCAGGTACAACGGACGCGGCGAAAGGGTCGACGGCCATGCAGCAGCACCGGGCACGGAGGGCCACCGCGGTGGGCGCCGCCGCTTTCGTCCTGGCCGGCTCGGCCGCGCTCGCCGCACCAGGAACCGCGTCGGCGGACACTTTGACCGCACCATGCGGTTCCACCATCACCGCGAAGCCGGGCGACCACGTCCAGGCGACCACTCCGCTGCTCGGCATCCCGATCGACCTCGGCATCGTCGGCCAGGTCTCGGGCGTGCTCACCGGCACCGTCAACACAGTCCTCGGCACGGTCTGCAAGGTCACGGTGAACGTGGTCAACACCGTCGTCTCGCCGGTCCCGGTGATCGGCGCGCCCGCCGCGAGCGCCGTCAACGGCGCGGTCGCGGGCGGCACCGCCGCGGTGCAGCAGGGCGTCGCCGCCGTCGGCCAGGGCTTCACGGGCGGCCAGCCGGGCAAGCAGAACCCGGGCCCGAACCCGCAGCAACCGCCGTCGTCCGGCGGGAACAGCGGCAGCCCGCAGCAGGGCGGGTCGCCGGGCCAGCAGTCCCAGATGCCGGGCTCGACCAGCCCGGTGCTCGGCGATTACGGCGGAGCGGGCGGCGGGGCCGCGCCGTTCTCGGCCTTCCTGCCGAACTTCAGCGATTTGTCGTACGGCTACAACACCGGATACGCGCCGATGCGCGATTACAGCGGCATCCCGATGGCGATGGCCGGATTGTTCAGCCCGTCGCCGTCGCTGCGCTACGGCAGCCAAATCCCGGGTTACGCGCCGCAATACGGCATTTCCAACCCGGACGGCTCGAACGGCGGCGACCGCACCATCCAGAACGCGGGTAACGCGCAGGCATTGCCCGGCACCGGCGGCAACCACACGAACGGGTTGGACTGGCCAGTTCTGGTGGCAGTTTTGGCACTCTCCGGAGTCAGCGCGGGCCTGGTCCGCACCTGGGTGCTCCGCCGAATGGCCGCTGCAGGTTAGCCCGCCCCGCCCCACCACCACCCTCAGTCGAGCGGCTTCGCCGCACTGTTGTCACAGCGCCAGTATCTTTACCGGAGTCCATTCGTTGTTCCTGATGCGACGAACCATGCCCGCGGACCCCGGAGGATAGTGCTCGTGCGGAAAATCCCCACCTGGAAGCGAACCCGTCGAGCACTCACCGTCACCGCCCTCGCCGCCCTCTTCACCGGCGGCGCGTTCCTGGGCACCGGCACCGCGTCCGCGGCGACCACGCTCGCGAACCAGTGCAAGGGCTCGGTCACCGGCGGCATGGGCGATGCGGTCGTCGTGCCCGGTTCGGCGGTCAAGGAGATCGTCCGCCAGTCGGCCAAGGACCAGGTCAACTTCTGGCGCTTGGCCACCGTCTGGCCGGACGCGCTGGCGAACGACATCGCGAACAAGGGCAACCTGCAGGTCGGCGCGATCCCGAACGCCGCGGGCGGCACGATCAGCGGCGACGCGATCGGCCAGGTCGTCTCAGGCGCGCTGAAGAACGAGTGGGGTCTCGGCCTGCTGCCGGACACCAAGACCAAGGTGCTGAACGGGATCCGCAGCGGCGTCGCGTCCGCGTGCGGGCTCACGACGGTGGCGAACAACTACCAGGCGCCGTCGTCCTCGAGCTCGCCGTCGCACGGCGGCACCCAGTCGAACGGCAACGCGCCCGCGCAGAACGGCGGCGGCAACCCGCTCGGCGACTACCAGCCGGGTTCGACCGGGATCGCCCCGCCGCGCGACTACGGCAACATCCCGACCGCGACCCCGGGCAACCCGGGCGTGCTGGGCACCGCGATCGCGCCCGGCGCGCGGTACGGCTCGCTGCCCGGTTCGGGCGCGCTGCCGCAGCAGCCGTCGGCCGGACAGGACCCGCAGGGCCAGCAGGGCCCGGACATCCGCAACGCGGGCAACGCCGAGGCGCTGGCGAGCCAGGGCGGCGCCTCGGACGTCCAGCTGCCGATGCTGCTCGCGGTGATCGTGCTGGCCGGCGTCACCGCCGGGCTCGTCCGCACCTGGGTGCTGCGCCGCGTCAGCTGACCCGCCGCACCGGACTGTCGGACCCGCCGGGTACGCTTACCTGGACAAACCCTCCTGTCACGGATCCGCCGTGACCGCGAGCCCATAGGAGGTGAGTGGTTATGTCACGCCATTACGAGGTAATGGTCATCCTGGACCCGACGCTCGACGAGCGTACGGTCGCGCCCACGCTGGACAACTTCCTCAACGTGATCCGTACTTCGGGCGGAAGCGTCGAGAAGGTCGACGTGTGGGGCCGCCGTCGCTTGGCGTACGAGATCAAGAAGAACGCCGAGGGCATCTACGCGCTGCTGGACCTGAACTCGACGGCCGAGGCCGTCAAGGAACTGGACCGCCAGCTGTCGCTGCAGGAAACCGTGCTGCGCACCAAGGTCATGCGCCGCGAGGTCAAGGCCGCGGCCAAGCCCGCGCCCGCCAAGGCCTGATCCGAGCCCGATCCGAAGGGACGCCATCCGTGGCTGGAGACACCGTCATCACCGTGGTCGGGAACCTGACGTCCGACCCGGAGCTGCGCTTCACCCCGTCCGGTGCGGCGGTCGCGAACTTCACCGTCGCGTCCACCCCGCGCACCCTCGACCGCCAGAGCGGCGAGTGGAAGGACGGCGAGGCGCTGTTCCTGCGCTGCAACATCTGGCGGCAGGCGGCGGAGAACGTCGCCGAGTCGCTCACGCGGGGCGCCCGCGTGGTGGTGCAGGGGCGGCTGAAGCAGCGGTCTTTCGAGACCAAGGAAGGCGAGAAGCGCACCGTCGTAGAGCTCGAGGTCGACGAGATCGGCCCCTCGCTGCGCTACGCGACGGCGAAGGTCAACAAGGTCAGCCGCGGCGGCGGCGGTGGTGACTTCGGCGGCGGAGGCGGCGGCTTCAACGGAGGCGGCGGCAATCGCGGCGGCGGCGGCAACAGCGCGCCCGCCGACGACCCGTGGGGCTCGGCCCCGCCCGCCGGCGGTGGCGGCGGAGGCTTCTCCGACGAACCCCCGTTCTGATCTCATCTCTTTCTAGAATTCCAGGAGTACAACAGTGGCCAAGCCACCCATTCGCAAGCCCAAGAAGAAGGTCTGCGTGTTCTGCAAGGCCGAGAAGAAGGGCCGCCCGGAAACGATCGACTACAAGGACACCAACCTGCTGCGGAAGTACATTTCCGACCGCGGCAAGATCCGTGCCCGTCGCGTCACCGGCAACTGCAGCCAGCACCAGCGCGACATCGCCATCGCGGTGAAGAACTCGCGCGAGATGGCTCTGCTGCCCTACACGTCCACCGCGCGCTGAGGGGAGCACTAGTCATGGCGAAGATCATTCTCACCACGGACGTGGCGAACCTCGGCGGCCCCGGCGACATCGTCGAGGTCAAGGACGGCTACGCCCGCAACTACCTGCTGCCGCGCGGTTACGCGATCGTGGCCAGCAAGGGCGCGGAGAAGAACGTGCGCACGATCCAGCGCGCACAGGAATCCCGCCGCATCCGCGACCTCGACCACGCCAAGGAAATCAAGGCGACCCTCGAGGGCCTCGGCGCGATCCAGCTGACCGGCAAGGCCGCAGCTGGCTCGAAGAAGCTCTTCGGCTCGATCACCGCCGGCGAGATCGTCGACGCGATCAAGGCCCAGGGCGGCCCGCTGCTCGACAAGCGCGTCCTCGACCTGCGCGACCACATCAAGACGGTCGGCAAGCACTCGGTCAACGCCCGCCTGCACCCGAACGTCAAGGTGGACCTCCGCCTCGAGGTCAAGGCTGTGGCCGCGAACTGACGGCTTTTCTGTGAAGCCGCCCCTGGGAGATCCTCCCGGGGGCGGTTTCGTTTTCACCCTCGGCGGCCGCCCGGCGACCGCGAAACCACCGCAGGTCCCCAGCTCAGAAGCCCTCCGGCGAACTTGCCAACAGCGAGCGGGAACCAACTCGCGTGCGTTAACATCCAAGATGCTGATCTCGCCGGGGAAGAGCGAGGCATGGGTTATAAGGGGGCTAGCGAGATGCCTGAAGGAACTCCCGCATCCGGCGCGAACACGGGGGTTCAGGTGCCCCCTGTCCCGCCGATCATGGTGGGCAGCTACGGCAAGGCCGGCGGCTACAAGTTCACCGAGGACGAGGTCGACTCAGTCATCAAGCAGTGGCAAGACCTGCTCACCGACCTGACCAAGGACCGCAGCTACGCCATCACCGTCGCGGAGGTGAACCCGCCTGCTGACGAAGTGGCCAGCCACACCTTCGTCAACCAGGGTGCCAACCCTTCGGGGAAGAGCCTCTTGGACGAGCACGAGAAAATGGTCAAGTACACCCTGAACTTCATCGACGCGCTCACTGCGGCGAAGAAGAAGATCACCGTTGCCGAGCTGCACAATGCCGAAGACATGAAGAAGCAGACACAGAGTGGGCTCTGATCACCACATGCCAAAACACATCGCGCGGCTCGCCGCCGGCACTGTCGTCGCCCTCAGCTTGCTGACTGCCTGCAGCGGCGGGACCGGCGGCACTGCTGAACCTCCCGCGTCCGGTACCCCCGGCTCGACGAGTTCCGACAACTCGTCGAACAACGGCGTACCGAAAGTCCCGGCACCGCTTCCGACTGAGAAGCTGCTCGCCGATCCGTGCTCGGCTCTCAGCGACAGCGACGTCCAAGCGCTCGGCCTCGCCTCGCCCGGGAAGGCCAACGACAACACGCCGCGCGGGTGCGACTGGCAATCTTCGGATCCGGAGCTCAGCTCGAACGGGATCGTCATCTCGCCGCTCCCGCAAAACAAGAACGGCCTAGCCGACACCTACTCGATGAAGTCGAGCCAGGCGTACTTCGAGCCGACCCAGATCGCTGGTTACCCCGCAGTTTTCGCTTCTGCGCAAGACTCGCGCAAGTCTGGCGCGTGCGCGCTTGTCGTCGGCGTCACCGATCAGCTCACCGTCGCCATCGTCGATGGAATTAACAAGGGCAAGAACCACGACAACCCGTGCGAGCCGCTGACCAAGATCGGCACCGCGATGATCAACCACCTCAAGACAGAGTCTTGATCGCTACACGGCTGTAGCAGGCCCGGAAGGAAGATTCTCATTATGGGGAATGAGGACAACAGCACAGGCAACACGCTGAAGAACACTGCCAAGGGTGCGGCCATCGGAGCCACCTACGGCGCCGTGCTCGGGCCTGAGGGAGCAGTCGTCGGAGGCGTGGTTGGCGGCCTGGTCGGTGCGGCAACCAGCATCTTCAGCGGCGGACCGCACGCCGAACATGCCCAAGCGAACGTCGGTGGCGGGTCAATCGACGCGTACACGATCTACGACAAGATCAGCAAGGGCAATACCAGCTCGCTCGACGGGGGCAGGAGCGCAGCCGACACGCTCAAGCAGCGGCACTCCGCTCGCTCTCAGCAGATCGATGCGCTGAACAACAAGATGAGCAGCGCTTGGCAGGGCAGCAGCGCGGGCGCGGCCCAGTCGGGCGCGAATGCGCTGAAGATCTGGCACGACGACTCCGCCAACAATCTTGGCAAGAGCCAGACCTTCATGACCAACCAGGTCGACGCGTTCCACGACGTGCACGGCAAGGTCCAGGAACTGCCCAAAGACCCGCCTGAAATGAAGTGGTACGACCACCAGCCGTTCAGCGACAAAGACGACGAGATCGACAAGTACAACCAGAACAGCCAGACGAACGTCCAGGCCTACACCGCGTACTACGGCTCGAGTTCCCAGAACGCCGGCGGGATGCCGCAGTACAACGTCTGGCAGGGCAACAACATTTCCGACGGCAACACCGACCCCGGCAAGTACGGCGGCGGTCCGGGCACCGGTCCCGGTGGCAGCGGCGGATTCAGCGGCGGCCCGGGCGGTGTCGGCGGCGGCGGCTTCACCCCGCCGAAAACGAACCCGCCGAAGTTCACCCCGCCGGGCGGTGGCGGCGGCAACTACAAGCCGCCGAAGGTTGATCCGCCCAAGTTCACCCCGCCGGGTGGTCCCGGCGGGCCCGGCCAATTCACCCCGCCTGGCGACGGCACGACGACCTCGGGCTGGACGCCGCCGACGACTGACCCGGCGAAGTTCGACCCGAGCACCTTCGGCCCGACCGGCGGCGGCAGCGGGTACGGCGGTGGAAGCGGCGGCGGCAGCGGTGCCGGTGGCGCTTTCGGACCCGGCGGATTCGGCGGTGCGGGCTTCGGGCCCGGCGGCAGCGGTTCCGGTGCGGCGGCAGGCGGCGCCGGTGCAGGCGCTGGCGGCGCAGGTGCCATGGGCGGCATGCGTGGCGCAGGCGCAGCGGGCAAGGCCGGTGCGGCAGGCATGGGCGGTATGGGCGGCGGAGCCAAGGGCGGCAAGGGCCAGGAGGACGAGGAGCACCAGACCAAGTACCTGCTGGAAGAAGACGGCAACGACATCTTCGGTTCCGACCAGATGACCGTTCCGCCGGTCATCGGTGAATGAGGCTTGGCGACGTGATCACCCTCGACCGGCCCGTGACCTTCACCGCCTACACGTTGTGCAACCTGATCCGGCGGCGAGGCGCGGAGCCGCACAAGGTCATCGGCGAGACTGCCGCGTTCTACGTGCCCGAGGACCAGCGCAAGCTGGACGAGCAGGTCAATGCGGGCCTGCAGCAGGCAGGATTGATGGGACCGCGGGGGATCGACCGCGATCTGCTCGCGCTGATCGACTCCATCTCGCGGCCGCATTTGGAGTACTACGGCTGGTTTGACGGTCAGTTCGAAGACGGCAGCCCGGCCAACTTCTCCGCGCTGGTGGGCAGCGGCAACGGCGGCGGATTCGGCCTGGTCCGGGTCGGCCGCCAGCCGACGCTCGCTGTCACCCGGCAACGGCCGGAACTGCTCCTCGAGACCTTCCTGGACATCGTTCCGGCCGCCCGAACGCCTCCTGGGCAAGCCCTGCTCGTCGACCGCAAGGAATTCGAGACCGGGCGAGCCAATGACTCCGGCGAGCCGCGGAGTTCGATCATGGTCGGCGACCAGGGCCGGAAGCACCAAGCATCGCCGCTGAAGGAGATTCAGCGGATCATGCAGGCGCCGCGGACCGGCAACGGCACGTTGTACGTCGCTGCCCGGACGGCAAACGGCGCACGCAAGCGAATCCCCAAGCCGATCAACTTCGTGGACATCGACGAAGGGCGCTGGCTGATGGAGGAGCGGCCGGGCCGCGAATCCATCGTGGTGTACACGCCGTGGTCCAGGCAGACCGTCTCCGAACGGCTCCGCCAGGCCCAAAGCGCCTTAGGCTGAGCACCCGAGCGTTACTCCGGGTGGGGTTCCCGGCACGGCACCGTGCGGTGTCTGGCCGGTGAACCTCACCCGGTTTCGCGTTTGCACGCGGTTAACCTGCACTTTTGCCGGATCGCTTACTGTGCGCAGCCATCGGCTGGGCCGCGTGGGGAATTCTCCTTCGTTCAGCCTATCGAGGCAGTGATCTACCGTGCGTAGCAACCATCCACAGGGCGGTGGACCAACGCGGGGGCGACACGCCGAAGAACCAGTTCGGCACGACACGCCGGACGAGTTTTCGCGAAGTTCTCCACAGTCTCTGCACAGGCCTTGACCTGCGGGTTCAGTGAAGCCGATCTGCACTGTCCCCACTTTGTCCACAGGCTCGCGGGTACCTGTGATTCGTTGCCCCCAGTCATCCACAGGTTGTCCACAGCACGGTCAACAACCGGAATTGCGCTCGTCCTTCCGGGGGATCTAGCGTGCGTTCGCGCCCGGTACTCCCGGTGGCTCCGCGTGGCGGTCACCGGTGCGGGGAACCGTCCGGTCCATCATCGAAGGGGGCCAGACGGGCGGGTGGGAAAGCCGGGCCGATTCCGGCATACTCGAACAGGTGTTCGCCTGGGCTGACCGTCACGGGCGGCGGCGGGCGGATGCGGTTCGGCACAGGACAGGCGCACGCGAGACGACGGGGACGGCCGGTACGACGGCTGGGCGAGGGGAGGTGTCCGGGCAGTGGCGGTGACCGATGACCGCGGTCCGGCGTACGCGGAGTCCGATCCGGGTCCGAGCGACCCCGGCCCCGGCGGGTTCGACCGCCAGCCGCCGCAGGACATCGCGGCGGAGCAGTCGGTGCTCGGCGGCATGCTGCTGTCGAAGGACGCGGTCGCCGACGTCATCGAGGCGCTCGGACCCGGCGATTTCTACCGGCCCGCGCACCAGGCCGTCTACGACTGCATCCTCGACCTCTACGGACGCGGCGAACCGGCCGACCCGATCACCGTGGCGGCCGAACTCGAGCGGCGCGGCGAACTCGGCCGCGTCGGCGGCGCGCCGTACCTGCACACCCTCATCGCGACCGTGCCCACCGCGGCCAACGCGGGCTACTACGCCGAGATCGTGTCCGAGAAGGCGGTGCTGCGCCGTCTCGTGGAAGCGGGCACGCGCATCGTGCAATACGGCTACGGCGCGGCCGCGGCGGACGGCGCGAACATCGACGAGGTCGTCGACCGCGCGCAGGCCGCGATCTACGACGTCACCGAGCGCCGCACGAGCGAGGACTACGTCGCGCTGGAGGACCTGCTCCAGCCGACCATGGACGAGATCGACGCGATCGCCTCGCGCGGCGGCCAGTCCCAGGGCATCCCGACCGGGTTCGCCGACTTCGACGAGCTGACCAACGGCCTGCACCCCGGCCAGATGATCATCGTCGCGGCCCGTCCCGGTGTCGGCAAGTCGACTCTCGGCCTGGACTTCGTCCGTTCCGCCTCCATCAAACACGGCCTGACCAGCGTCATCTTCTCGCTGGAAATGAGCCGGACCGAGATCGTGATGCGCATGCTGTCGGCCGAGGCGAAAATCCGCCTCGCCGACATGCGCGGCGGCAAGATGTCCGACGACGACTGGACGCGGCTGGCCCGGCGGATGAGCGAGGTGTCCGAAGCCCCGCTGTTCGTCGACGACTCGCCGAACATGACGATGATGGAGATCCGCGCGAAGGCCCGCCGGCTCAAGCAGCGGCACGACCTCAAGCTCGTGGTCGTCGACTATCTGCAGCTGATGACCTCCGGCAAGCGCGTCGAATCGCGGCAGCAGGAAGTCTCGGAATTCTCCCGTCAGCTCAAGCTGCTGGCGAAGGAGATCGAGGTGCCGGTGATCGCGATCTCCCAGCTGAACCGTGGTCCGGAACAGCGCACCGACAAGAAGCCGATGCTGTCGGACCTGCGTGAATCCGGCTCACTGGAGCAGGACGCGGACATCGTCATCCTGATCAACCGCCCGGACGCTTGGGAACGCGACGACCCGCGCGCCGGCGAGGCCGACCTGATCCTGGCGAAGCACCGTGCCGGTCCGACGAGCACGATCGTGGTCGCGCACCAGCTGCACTACAGCCGCTTCGCCGACCTGGCCCACGACTGACCCGAACCGGGCCTGCCGGTCGATCAGGAGCGGCCGCCGGGAGCCCAGTCGTGTACCTCGATCGCGGCGTAGTGCTCCGCGGTGAGGAGTGCGCGGGCCGTGGCGGCATCGGTGGCTTGTACCAGGGCTGCCGTGCCGAGCCAGGCGGTGCCGTCGTCGGACCACAGGGGGCCGTAGGCGATCAGGGACTCCGTGGTGGACGGTTCGAGGTCGACGGCGGGGCCGGAACCCAAGCCGAGCACCAAATACAGGTTCGCCGCCTCCGGATCGCCGGGGAATTCCCACATCGTGCGGCCAAGAGCGTTGTCCCAGCGGCGGATCAGGACGTCCCGATAGGCGCCGGCCTGGTAATTCGGTTCCGCGAAAGCGAATTCGCGGACCGCGGCGGCGTCCGGGAGCTCGACGATGTGCACGCTTCCGGTCGGCACTTCGCCGTCCAGGGTCGGGCCGCGGGCGATCAGTTCGGCGGCGAAACCGTCCATATAGGACCAATGCGCTTCGACCAGCTCGGCTCGCAACGCGGCGGAGCCTGGGCGGTCCCGGTGGTAGCAGAAGAACTTCACCGGTCGAGTCTGGCGCACGGAGGCGGCCGCCGAGGACGAATTCGCCAAGTCCGCGAACCAGGCGTACCGTAGTAGTTGAAGTTTCAAACACTTGGAGGCAGTCATGGCGACCCGCACCCCGGTCCTGTACCTGAGCCACGGTGCGCCGCCGCTCGCTGACGACGCGACGTGGACCCGCCAGCTCGCGGCATGGTCCGCTGACCTGGCGAAACCTCGCGCGATCCTGGTCGTTTCGGCGCACTGGGAAGAGGCGCCGCTGACGCTCGGGGCCACCACGACGGTCCCGCTCGTCTACGACTTCTGGGGCTTCCCCGAGCACTACTACCAGGTCAAATACGCCGCGCCGGGTGCGCCGGAGCTGGCCGCGCGGGTGCGCAAGCTGCTGCATTCGACTGCGACCCCGGTGCACGACGCCCCGGACCGCGGCCTCGACCACGGCGCGTACGTCCCGCTCGTGGAGATGTTCCCCGATGCCGACGTCCCGGTGCTGCAGATCTCCATGCCCTCGCTCGACCCTCAGGCGCTCTACGACCTCGGCCGCAAGCTCGCGCCGCTGCGCGACGAGGGCGTGCTGATCATCGGCAGCGGATTCTTCACCCACAACCTCCGCGCGATGCGGGAGGTCGACGGCACTAACGGAACCCCGCCGGGATGGTCCGCGGAATTCGACCACTGGGGCGACGAAATGCTGCGCGCCCGCGACCTCGACGCGTTGCTCGACTTCCAGCACAAGGCCCCCGCCGCCACGATGGCGCACCCGCGGATCGAGCACTTCGCGCCGCTGTTCGTCTCGCTCGGCGCCAGCTCGGCCGAAGGCGAGGGCCGCACGGTGATCGACGGTTTCTGGCACGGACTGGCGAAGCGGTCGCTCGAATTCTCCTGACCCAGCACAAAAAACGGGCCCGGAAGCACGTGGCTTCCGGGCCCGCCCGGGTTATCCCCGGCTCGCTTCAGGCGAAGCGATTCACTTCTTGAAGATGCTGGTCACCTTCGCGGCCAGCTTCTGGAACGCACCCAGCGGACCGGTCGCGTCACCGATCGCCGGCACGGCCGGAGCGGTCGGCATCGTGGTCGGCAGGGTCGTCGGCGCACCCGGCACGGCGGGCAGCGCGGCGACGGCCGGCAGCTGGTTCAGCGTCGGCAGCGACGTCTTCACCGGCAGCTGAGCGGGCAGGGCCGGAACGTCCGCACGCTGCGCGGCGGCACCCGGCAGGGCCGGAACGCCGGGCAGAGCCGGAACGGCCGGAGCCGACGGCAGGTGGATGCCGTTCTGCAGCCCGGAGACCTGCGGCAGCGCCGAAGCACCCTTCAGCTGGTTCAGCTGACCCAAGGCGGACAGGCCGCTGACCTGCGGCACGTCAGCGCGCTCGGCACCCGGCAGCGCCGGGGCGGGGAGCGTGGTGGCGGTGGGCAGCCCCGACAGGCCCGGCAGCGCCGGAGCCGACGGCAGCGACGGCGCGGCCGAGGAACCGCCCGGCAGGCCCGGGACGGCCGGCAGCGCGGGGAGCTGGTCAGCGCCCATCTCGCCACCGAACGGCACGTCGATGGCCGGCTCGGGGTCGACCGTCGTCGAGTTGGGAGCCTCGGCGGTGGCCACGCCGATGACCTCCAGCGGCACGCCGAAGATCTGCACCAGCGCACCCAGCGGGTGGTAGTAGTCGAAGCCGGACAGCGCCGAGCCCGTGCCGTCGGTGCTGGTGGCGTCGTCGCCGTCGGTCACGGTGGTGACGTTGTCGCCGACCGCGTGCGCCACGCCGCCCACCGCGACCGCGTCGCCGAAGACCTGCGCGACGACCGGCACCGGGAAGTCGAGGATGTCGCCCGAGATCGAGCCTTCCATGCCCGACGTGGTGTCCTTGCCGGCGTCGGTGACGACGGTGTTGTTCATGGCGTCGCCCGAGGACACGCCCGCGACCGAAACCGCGTCGCCGAAGACCTGCGCGACCGGTGCCGGGTCCACGCCGACGATGTCGCCGGCGACCGCGCCGCCGTCACCGTTGGTGGTGGCGTCGCCGCCCGCGGTCGAGGTGATGTCGTTGGTGGCGGTGCCGTGGCCGATCGCGCCCCCGGCGAGCCCGTCGCCGAAGATCGTGCCCGCACCGGCGACCGGAGCCTTGACGATGTTGCCGGCGAGCGCGCCGTCCTTGCCGTCGGCCGTGGCGTCGCCGCCCGCGGTCGAGTCGGTCAGGTTGTCCGACATGCCGGTGCCGATGCCGGCCACCGAACCGCCGACGCCGTGGCCCTGCACCGGCAGCGAAACCGGGGCCTCGACGAGGTTGCCCGCGCCCGCGCCGCCCGCACCGGTCGCGTGCACGTCCTGGCCCGCGGTGGAGGTGGTGTCGTTGCTGGCCTTGCCGTGGCCCTGGCCGACGAACGAACCGCCGATGCCGAACAGCTGCACCGGGGTCGACACCGGGACGGTGCCGAGGTTCGAGCTGAGGAAGCCGTTGTCGTCAGCGGTGTTGCCGCCGCCGCCCGCCTTCACGACCTTGGTCTCGGAGCCGTCGCCCGAACCCTGCCCGATGAACGAGCCGCCCACGCCGAACACCTCGGCCGGCGCGGCCACCGGGACCTGCACGATGTTGCCCGAGCCGGACGAGTCGTTGCCCTGGGTGCCGTCGTAGTTGCCCGCGGTGACGGTCTTGGTCTCGGTCGAGGTGCCCGAGGCGTTGCCGATGTGGCTGCCGCCGATGCCGTGCACCTCGGGGGCGCCCGCGACCTGGGTGTTGACGATGTTGCCGGTCAGCGTCGAGCCGTTGCCGGTCGTGTAGCTGCCGTCGCCGGAGGTCGCGGTGGTGGTGTTGTCGCAGTTCGCGACCGCGCGGCCGATGTAGGTGCCGCCCACGCCGCACGCCTCGACCGGAAGCGCCACTGCCGGGTCGACCACGTTGGCCGAGCCGGCGGCGTCGTTGCCGTTCGTCTTCACGAAGCCGCCGGAGGTGGCGGTGGTCTCGTGGGTGGAGGAGGACGCCTGGCGGCCGGCCACGCCGGTGGTGGCGTTGCCGATCCACGAGCCGGCGACGGACGCGACGTTCGCGACCGGGCTGGCCTGCGCGGCGGCGGCGTTGCCGGACAGGAACGACTGGTCGCCGTCGGTCTCGATGTAGGTCGGGATGCCCTTCAGGCTGCCCGGACGGGTGTCGCCCGCCTTCGCGTCAGCCGAGGAGCTCGAGGTGGAGTCCGCGTCCGAGCCCCACACGCCGCCGGCGTTGCCGTTGAACTTGACCGGCAGCGCGATCGGAGCGCCGACCACGTTGCCGCTGCCCGCGGCGCCCTTGCCGTTGGACTTCATCGAACCGCCGGAGGTGGCGGTGGTGTCGGCGTTGTAGCCGCCGCTGTAGGCGTTGCCGAGGATCCAGGACGCGGCGTTGCCGGTCACCTGGACCGGGGTCGCGAACTGGCCGCCGACGACGTTGCCGGACAGGCCGGAGCCCTCGCCGGTGGTGTCGATGTTGCCGGTCTCGCTGGTGCTCTGGTGCGCCGAACCGCCGTGGACCGCGCCGCTGCCGCCGGCAAGGCCGACGCCGTTGCCCGCGATCTGCACCGGGAGCGCGTAGTCGAGCGCCACGACGTTGCCCGCGATGCCGGAGTGCTTGCCGTCGGTCGCGACGTCCTGGTTGTGGCTGTAGGTCTGGTCGTGGTCGCCGCCCTGCACGTGGGCGTCGCCGATGACACCGACCGCGTTGTCGACGATCTGGATCGGGACGACGACGTCGCCGTTGACCTTGTTGCCCTTGAACGCGTCGTGGGTCGGCGTGAGCTGACGGGGCGCGTCCGCCTTCGGGAGGCTGTCGGTCAGGCTGCCCGCGGAGCCGCCGGGCGTCTTCGCCGAGGCGAGCGCTCCCTTGACGGCGGAGGTGACGGGCTTGGTGCTGATCTCGTTGTGGTGCGCCGGGAGGTCGACCTGCCCGAGCGGGGTGCCGATCGCGTTGTTGGCTTCGTCGATCGGGACGGTGACGTTGAGATCAAGCGGGGAGGCCGGGGTGTCCGGGTTGACGTTCTCGTCGGCCGAGGCGATGCCGGTGCCCAGCATCAGCAACCCACCCGTGACCAACGCGGTCTGGAGTCCGCGCTTTGCCCAGGTCTGCATGGGATTTTTCTCCTTCATATCGGGGTCCCTTGCGGGTTTGTGGAGGTGCGCCCTGTTTCGTGAGGGAATGCACCGGGAATGCGTGCGCGGAAATTGCGCAGCGCGCGAAAAACCCGCGGGAGATGTGTCGATGACGGTGACGGCACACGAAGATGTGCGCGTGGGTGCGTCAACGACCCCGCGGGTGAAGTGGATCAGTCAGGAGTGACGCCGGGCTGCTCGCCCGGGGTGCGCGGCGTGTGCGCGAGGCCGGTGCGGGTCGAACCCGCCACGGCGTTGTCGACGGCGGCGGCGACCCAGGAGGGAACGCCGAAGTTCAAACCGTCGAGGTGTCCACCGGGCGCGGTGCTGCCACCGGCCGGGGAGTTCGGGATGGAAAGCGGCGCGGCGGGAAGCTGCGCCGGAGAGAACGGGGCGCCGGGCAGGTCGCGGTCGCCGTGGTGGCGCTGCGGCAGTTCGGCGCCCTGCACCGGATCGACGGACTGGACGTCCATCGCCGGGAAGACCGACTGCAACGCATCGGACGTGGTCATCGCGGCCGCGCCGAGGTTTTGCTCCGCCTCGGCGGGCTGCTCGGGAATGCCGGGCGCGGGCGTCTGCTCGGATTCCGGAGCGGGCGCGGTCGGCAGTTTCGGCAGGTCGACCAGGTTCGAGGGAGCGCTCGGGTCGAGCAGATCCCACAGTTTCCGGCCGAAATCCTGTGCGGCGGGCGGCGGGGTGGTCGCGTCGGCGATCACCTGGCGGGCGTCCTCCGGCTTGCGCGCGATGTGCTCGAGCGAGCCGAGCGTGCGCTCCACCGGCTTGACGACCGCGTGCTGGCCGAGGTCGCTCACCGCGTCGCTGACCTTTCCGGCGGCCTGCTGGCCTCCGGCGAGATCGTCGCGGTGCGCGCCGCCGAGCTGGCCGAGCGAGCAGGTGGGCCGCGCCGTGCCTGGTTCAGACCACGTGGTGGCTCCCTGGCCGCACGACGAAAGCCCTTGCACCGCACCGGTGACGTCGCCCGCGAACCGGGCCGCGCCGTCGGTGACGTCGCCGATTCCGGCGGCCGTCGCGTCGGTGACCGGCGTGACGCTCGCGTCGACCGGGTCCGCCGAAGCGGCGGAAGAGGAGACGGTCCACGCGGCCGCGGTGGCCGCGAGCGCGCCGCCGACGACGAACAACGCACGCGACGCGAGACGGCCGAAGCGCGTCGCGCCCCGCCTCTCGTGCACAGCGTCGTTCGTCACAGGTGATTTCTCCTCGGGTAAAAAATGATTTCGGTTTTTGCCGGGAACGGCACAGTTCCGCGGTGGTGCAAAACCGAGACAACCAAATTTGGGGGTCGCCGCGCATCCTTGACACGGCTTGATGCCACCATCGTGTGAACAACACAGAGTGTGGCCGGGTCTCACGATGGGTCATCCCCGGAGAAGACGGCCGGTTACTCCGGAGTCGGTTCGCGCGGCCCGGCGAAACGGTGATTCGCGCCCCGCACCGGGCGATCCGCCCGGTTTCGGTCGACGGGGCCGATACGGTTGACCCCGTGAGCCAGCCAGGGCGCGGACAACGCGAACAACCGTCCCTTTCCGAACCAGTCGCCGACGTCACCGGCTTCATCCCGCGCGGACTGCGCGTCTCCGCCGCCCTGTCGTGGCGGTTCATCGTGGTCATCGCCGCCCTGTACGCCGTGGTGTGGCTGCTGGGCTACCTCGCCTCGGTCGTGGTGCCGGTGTCGATCGCCCTGCTGCTTTCGGCGCTGCTCGCCCCCGCGGTGTCGCGGCTCGTGCAGATCCGCTTCCCGCGCGGACTGGCCACGGCGATCGTGCTCGTGGCCGGGCTCGCGGTGCTCGGCGGGCTGCTGACCTTCGTGATCACCCAGTTCTCCAGCGGCCTCCCGGAACTGCAGCAGCAACTGACCACGAGCCTCAACCAGATCAAGGACTGGCTCATCAACGGTCCGCTGCACCTGCGCCAGGAGCAGATCCAGGACTTCATCAACCAGGCCATCGGCTTCCTGCAGAACAACCAGGCCTCGATCACCACCACCGCGCTGACCACCGCGGGCACCGTCGGCGAGATCCTCACCGGCTTCGTGCTGACGCTCTTCGTCACGATCTTCTTCCTCGCCGGCGGCGACGGCATCTGGTCGTTCCTGGTGCGCGGCGTGCCGACGCGGGTGCGCAATCGCGTGGACGTGGCGGGACGGCGCGGCTTCGCGTCGCTGGTCAGCTACATCCGCGCGACCGCCGCGGTGGCCGTGGTCGACGCGGTCGGCATCGGCATCGGGCTGTGGATCGTCGGCGTGCCGCTGGTGATCCCGCTGGCGACGCTGGTGTTCCTCGGCGCGTTCATCCCGATCATCGGCGCGCTGATCACCGGCGGCGTCGCGGTGCTGATCGCGCTCGTGTCGAAGGGCGTCATCGGCGCGGTGGTCGTGCTGGCCATCGTGGTCGGCGTGATGCAGCTGGAAAGCCATGTGCTGCAGCCGTTGCTGCTCGGCCGCGCGGTGCGGCTGCACCCGCTCGCGGTGGTGCTGGCGATCGCCACCGGCCTGGTCGCCGCGGGGATCGCGGGCGCGCTGCTCGCGGTGCCGCTGCTGGCCGTGCTCAACGCCGGGATCCGGTCCCTGCTGCACGAACACGATCCGGATCCGGCGACTGTCGACGCGCTGCACAGCCAAGCCGCCAACCCGAACGACGATCCGGAAGAGGGCTCGGACGACAAGGAGTCCAGCTCCGGCAAAGACACAGAAAGCACAGAAGACAAGAAGTGACTGTTCGACCTTCCCGAGATCCGGCGGCACCGCTGTGGCGCGGTGTCGTGGTGCTGCGCGTCGTCACGTGGTTGTTCGCGCTGGCAGTGGCGATCGCGCACCACAACGGCTTCCAGCGGCCGTGGCTGGGATGGGTCGTCATCGGAGTGATGGCCGTGTGGTCGGTCGTGTCGAGTCTGGCGTACGTGCGCGAGAACGGACGGCGCCGCTGGCTGGTGATCTTCGACCTCGTCCTCACCACAGCGCTCCTGCTCACGTCGCCGTGGATCCTCTCGGAGGCGCAGTTCGACAACGCGACCACGCCGCTGATCACCACGGTCTGGGCGGCAGTAGCACCGATCGCGGTGGCAACGCGTTTCGGCGCGCGCTGTGGCGTATCGGCGGGCCTCGTCGTGGCAGTAAGCACTGGTGTCGCGCGCGCGAACGTCGACATCGACGTCATCCGTGACGGGGTGCTGTTGTGCGCGAGCGGTCTCCTTGTCGGCATGGCGGCGACGCTCGCGCGTAGCTCCGCCGAAGCGCTCGCGCGCGCACTTCGCACCGAAGCAGCGACAGCCGAGCGCGAACGGCTCGCACGCTCAATTCACGACAGCGTGCTCCAGGTACTCGCGCGCGTACGGCGTCGCGGTCTCGAAGCAGGCGGTGAAGCAGCGGAGTTGGCAAGGCTCGCGGGCGAGCAAGAGGTCGCGTTGCGCGCGTTGGTGAGCACCGAGCCGACGCGGTCCGGCGACACCGTGGACCTCCGTTCGGCGTTGCAACTGCTGTCGACCACGTCGGTGCAGGTCTCGACGCCAGCCGGAACCGTGGATCTGCCCGCGCACGTCACCGAGGAACTCGTCGCGATCACCCGCGAAGCACTGGCCAACGTGGAGAAACACGCTGGTCCGGACGCGCACGCCTGGGTCCTGCTCGAAGACCTCGGCGACGAGGTCGTGGTGAGCGTCCGCGACGACGGCCCGGGGATCGCGGGCGGCAGGCTGGAACAGGCGGCGGCCGAGGGCAGGCTCGGGGTGGTGAAGTCGATTCGCGGCCGGGTGGACGACCTCGGCGGGACCGCGGTGCTGGACAGCGCTCCCGGCCGCGGCACGGAGTGGGAAGTGCGGGTGCCAACCACGATGAGGGACGGGCGATGACGGAACGGACGATCTCCGTGATGGTGGTCGACGACCACCCGATGTGGCGCGACGGCGTGGCCCGCGATCTCAGCGAGAACGGGTTCGAGGTGGCCGCGACCGCGCCGGACGCCCCGGCGGCGATCCGGATCGCGCGCGCGGTGCGTCCGGACGTGGTGCTGATGGACCTGAACCTCGGCGGCACGTCCGGCGTCGAAGCGACCCGCGAGATCACCGCGGCCGCGCCGGACACGCGGGTCCTGGTGCTCTCGGCCAGCGGCGAACACAACGACGTGCTGGAAGCGGTGAAGGCGGGCGCGTCGGGTTACCTGGTGAAATCGGCGTCCGCGGCGGAACTGGTGGACGCGGTGCGCCGCACGGCCGACGGCGACCCGGTGTTCACCGCCGGACTGGCCGGACTGGTGCTCGGCGAGTACCGGCGGATGGCCGACGTCCCGGACGGCGCGCCGGAGCCGCCGCGGCTCACCGACCGGGAGACCGACGTGCTCCGGCTGGTCGCGAAAGGACTGACCGCGCGGCAGATCGCGGAGCGGCTGGTGCTGTCGCACCGGACGGTGGAAAACCACGTGCAGTCGACGTTGCGGAAGCTCCAGCTGCACAACCGGGTCGAGCTGGCGCGCTACGCGATCGAGCACGGCCTCGACGAGGACTGACCTCAGGAGGTCGCGACCCCGGCGGCCTGCTGTGCCGGAGCGAGTTTCGCCTTCCCCAGTCGCCAGGCCGGTTCGCCTGGATGCCACGCCGCGACCGCCCCGTCGTCGATGACCAGGTCGCCGGCTTCCGTCCAATCCAGACCGGAATGCTTCAGGTTCTCCGTCGAATACGGCATCGACGGAGCCTGCTGCCAGCTGCCGTCGCGCAGGTTCAGCAGCCACAGATCCCGGGTCTGCGTACCGGTTCCGGGGAACGACGGGGTGCCGAAATCGACCGCGGCGACATCGCCGTCCCGGCTCGGCAGGACGTACGGGTTGGGCGCGGGCACCGGCAGGGCCACCGGTTTCCGCGCTCCGCTGCGCAAATCGAGCACGGTCAGGTCGGTCAGCCCGCCGAGGACGAGCCGATCACCGGCGGCGGCGAGAATGCGCGGCGACTGCTGCACGGTCCGCCCGGTGGCCGGGTCGATCAGGACATCGACGGTTTCGGCGGTGCCGCTGCCGACGGTGATCAGCAACCCGTGCGAGGTCTCGACCCGGACGAGCGTGTGGCACGACGCCACGGTGCCCCGGCCGAACGAGGTTCCGGTGAGCGCGACGTGCTCCAACCGGCAGAGGTCCGGGCCGTCCTCGCGGATCAGCCACACGCTGGTGCCGTCCGCGCCCGGAGCCGCGCTCACCGCTTTGCCGAGCGACCGCGGTGCCGAAAGTCCCAGGTAGACGTACACCTCGGCCGGGTCGCAGGAGGACTGCTGGCAGGTCGGCGCGGTCAGCACGACCGGGGTGTGGCCGACGCGCAGCACGGACACCGTCCGCTGCCCGCCGGGAACGCCGGGCAGGGTTGCGCGCACGCCCGAATCGGCGTCGAACACCGTCGGCGGCGACGTGGCCAGCAGCAACTCCACGCCGATGCCGCCGGTGGCGACCAGCCCGTCGAGGCCGGTCGGCGGAGGGGTGGTCGGAGCGGGCCGCGCCGAACTCACCGGAGCGGGCGCGGGAGCCTCGCTCGTGCAGGAGGTCAGCAGACAGCAGGCCGCGGCAAGGGCGACCATCGCGCGAAGTACGGGTCCGTTCAGGGTTTTTCCCCGATCTGCCAGCGGAAATCGAGTTCTACCATCGATGCCATGGCCGAGGAAGAGACGACCGCCGCGCAGCCCGCGACCGAGACCAAGCCGTTGACCGCGCGCGACATCCGGGTGTCCGACGACGAACGCGAGCACGTCGTGGGCGTGCTGCAGAAAGCCATCGGACAGGGGATGCTCACCCTCGACGAGTTCACCGAACGCACCGACCAGGCGCTCGCGGCCCGCACCCGGGGCGACCTCAACGCGGTCCTCGCCGACCTGCCCGGGCTGGTGCACCCCGGCGCGGCTCCGCAGTACGCGCCGACGCCCGAACCGCCCGGCTACGGGCCGAACTACGGGCTGGGCCAGCGGCTCGAGCTCAACGCCAAGTACTCGTCACTGCAGCGCAGCGGCCCGTGGCAGGTCCCGGCCGCGATGGTGGTGCGCAACAAGTACGGCAGCACCAAACTCGACTTCACCGAGGCCCGCGTCGCCACCCCGGTGGTGCAGATCGAACTCGACTCGAAGTGGGGTTCGGTCGAGCTGATCATCCCGCAGCACGCGGCGGTGGACTACAACTCGATCACCGAGATCAAGTTCGGCTCGCTCGACGACAAGACCGGCAGCAACGGCCGCGCGGGCACCCCGCGCTACGTGCTGACCGGGCGCATCCACGGAGGCTCGCTGGTCATCCGCCACCCTCGGCGGGGCATCTTCGGCTGACCAGCGCCCGGCGCCGGATCCGGTTACCCCATCTCTCACCCGGATCCGGCGTCCCCTGACTAGGAAAGAGCGTCCGCGACGGCCTTGCGCGCCGCGGCCGGATCGGCGGTGGCGAGCGCGGCCGCGGCGATCTCGCGGGCCTTCTCCCTCGACACCGTCGCCAGGCTCGCGCCGACCGCGCGGACCGCCGGTGCGTTCATCGACAGGCTCGTCAGGCCGAGCCCGGCCAGCACCAGCGCGAGCCGCGGGTCGGCCGCCGCCTCGCCGCACACGCCCGCCGGTTTGCCGGTCGCTTCCGCCGCGTCGCCGATCAGTTTCAGCAGGCGCAGCAAACCGGGCTGCCACGGGTCGTTCAGCTTCGCCACCGCGCCGAGCTGGCGGTCGGCGGCGAAGGTGTACTGGGCCAGGTCGTTCGTGCCGACGGACACGAAATCGACCACGCCGAGGATCTCCCGCGCGAGCAGCGCGGCGGCGGGGATCTCGATCATCACGCCAGCGCGCGCGATCCCGGCGGCGCGCACGCGTTCGGCGAACCACGCGGCTTCCTCGACGGTGCCGACCATCGGGGCCATCACCGAAACGTCCGCGCCGGAATCCTCCGCCGCGCCCGCGATGGCTTCGAGCTGCCGGTCGAGCACCTCCGGCCGGTCGAACGCGATCCGCACGCCGCGCACGCCGAGCGCCGGGTTGGGTTCGTCGTCCGGGGACAGGAACGCGAGCGGTTTGTCCGCGCCCGCGTCCAGCGTGCGCACGATGACCGGCTTGCCGCGGAACGGCGAAAGCACTGCGGCATAAGCTTTTCGCTGCTCTTCGACGGACGGCTCGGCCGGTGCGTCGAGGTAGCAGAATTCGGTGCGGAACAGCCCGACGCCCTCGGCACCCGCGTCCGCGGCGGCCTGCGCGTCGGCCGGAGAGCCGACGTTGCCGTACACCTTCACCCGGTGCCCGTCGGACAACTCGCCGACGCCGTTCCACTCAGCCGGCCCGGACGCGGCGGCGGTGACGATCGGCGCGGACGGGTCGACTGCCTCGATCACGCCGGTGTCGCCGTCGACCGACAGCGCCTTGGCGTCGGAAGCCAGCAGCCCGCGCACCGCGACGACCGCCGGAATCCCCAGCGCCCGCGCGAGAATCGCGGTGTGGCTCGTCGGACCGCCCTCCTCGGTGACCAGCGCGAGCACCTTCGCCGGGTCGAGCCCCGCGGTGTCGGCGGGGGCGAGGTCGCGGGCGACGAGAACGCTCGGCGACGTCAGTTCGGGCACCCCGGGCGGGGCGATGCCGAGCAGTTCGGCGACGAGCCGGTCGCGCACGTCCCGGACGTCACGGACCCGCTCGGCCATGTACCCGCCCGCGGCCGCCAACGCGTCGGCGAATCCTTCGGCGGCCTGGTAGACGGCGCGGGCCGCGGGTAGGTTCCGCGCCGTCACCAGCTGTTGAGCCTGAGACGCGAGCGCCGGGTCGGCAGCCATCGCGGCGGTCGTGACGAGGATCGTCGCGGCCTCGCCGGTCGCGGCCTCGGCCTGCGCTTCCAGCCGCGCGGCGACCGCCTGCGCGGCGGGTTCGATCCGGGCCGCCTCCGCCGCCGGATCGTCCGGCGCGGGCGTGCTGGCGGGTTCCCCGAGCGGCTCGGCGACCCGTACGACGGGTCCGCTCGCGCGTCCGGGGCTCACCGCGACCCCGGTCAGCGAGGAACCGGCAGCGGACTCGGCCGGAGCGGCAGCACTCTCAGACATGGTCTAGACCATAGCTCACGTAGACCGCGATCTCTCGCGGCGCCGCGACTGATTCCCGATTTCGCACCCGTTCGACCACCGGACGCACCTCCTCGTGCCACCACGCGCGGGCCAGTTCCGCGCGATCGCGCAGCACCCGGCCCCGCAAAGTCTGCCGGAAACCCCAGGCCTCCGCCGAGTCCGCGAGCCGGAACCAGTCCGCCGGGTCGTCCAGCCACAGGTCGGTCCGGTCGGCGTCGGCGAGCGGGACCCGCTCCAGGAACATCCGCTCGGCCCGCTTCGACGGCAGGTCCGCCAGTGTCAGGCAGCGCATCGCGAACGCGACCGTGCAGACCGACCGCACCTCGGCGAGCACCGCCTCCGCCCCGCGCGCCCTGGCCAGCGCGATCCGGTGGTGCCCGTCCTCCACGAAGTACATGTCGCCCAGCCGCACGAGCCGCACCGGCGGAAGCTCCCCGACCGCGTCGGCGATCGCGCGCCAACGGTCCCGCAGCGCACGGTTGCGGGGCCGGAACAGCCGGTCGAAATCCTCGGCGCGCGCGAGGGAGCCCACTACGCCGTCGACCGGGACTTTGCGCAGGCCCTCGTAGGTTTCCGCGGTGCGGCCCAGCGCGGCGAGCGTCTCGTCGAGCGGCATCAACGCCAGCGGATCACGCGCTGCCGCGATCCTCCGCAACCGGGTCGCGTACCCCTGCCACCACGCCGAACCGAACGAATCGCCCACGTGACCTGCAACACGGCCCAGACGTGGCTCATTCCAGCTCGGCCGCCGTCGGATACGACGGCTGGGCGCCATGCCGGGTCACGGTCACCGCAGCGACTTTCACTGCCCGATGGGCGGCTTCGACCAGGTCAGCGCCATCGGCGAGAGCCGCCGCCAGGGCACCCGCGAACGCGTCGCCCGCGCCCGTCGTGTCGACCGCTTCCACCTTGGGCGACTCGACGGTTGTCGACTTGTCGCCTTCGAGCACCGCCGCACCCTTGGCCCCGAGCGTGACCACGGCCGCGCGCGGGCCGAGCTCGAGCAGCTTGCGCGGGTCAGCGTCGTCCGAACCGAGCAGGTAGGCGGCCTCGTGCTCGTTGACCAGCAGGACGTCCAGCGCGGCCAGCGTTTCCGGCGACACCTCGGCCGCCGGCGAGAGGTTCAGCAGCACCCGCACGCCGTTTTCCCGCGCCCGCACCACGGCGCGTTCGATCGTCGGCAGCGGCACTTCCAACGAGGCGACGAGCACCCGTACGCCGTCCAGTGCTTCGTCGGTGATGTCGCCGGGCTCCAGCGCGGAGTTCGCGCCGGGGGAGACGAGGATTGAGTTTTCCCCGTCCGGAGTCACGGTGATGTAAGCGATTCCGGTAGGCCGATCGACAGTCCGAACGAATTGCGTATCGACACCCGCATTCGACAACGAATCCCGCAGCAATCGACCGTAGGGGTCGTCGCCGACCGCACCGAGCAACGCGACGTCCGCGCCGAGTTTTCCCGCCGCGACCGCGGTATTCGCGCCTTTGCCGCCGGGGGACAACGCGGTGTCGCCGCCCAGCACCGTCTCGCCGCCGCCGGGACGACGGTCGACCGGGACCACCAAATCGGCATTCGCGGACCCGACTACCAGCACCGCAGCACTCATGCCGCCACTCTGCCATGGCCCTTCCTTTCCGCCGTCGGTGCCCGAAAGTGAAAGCGTTTGTAACTTTCTTGGCGCTCAGTGCGACAATCAGGCGGAACAGCGGCTGTCCGTCACTCGATCGGGGGATCCGTATCCCCCAGGCGTCACTTCTGCGACGGGCTTCGCTCTTCTTCGAGCGTCACCGGACTTGAGCCGATGACGTTGCCCCGACCGGAAGCGCACCGGAGAGGGCATCGGGTCGCCGGCGCCGATCACGTAGCCCCCCGAGTGATCGGCGTCGGCGGCGCCCCGGTTCTCCCGCCAAGTGCCGAAATCGGTGTCCAGACCACCTAGACTGCCCAGATGAGCAGCCCCACACGCAGGGGTCGCGCGCGAGCGGCTACCGAATCCGACATCCGCCGGACCGCGCGGAACCTGCTGGTAGGCCAGGGCCCGGAAGCCGTCACGCTGCGGGCCATCGCCCGGGAGCTGGGGATCACCGCACCGGCTCTCTACCGCTACTACGAATCCCGCGACGACCTGCTGGAAAGCCTCCGCCTCGACGTCTGCACCGACCTCGCCGCCGAAATCGCCGAGGACATCGCGGAACTGCAGGACGAGGGCCTGCTGCAGCTGTTCCAGATCTGCAAGGGGTTCCGCCGCTGGGCGCTGACCCACACCAAGGAATTCACCCTGGTGTTCGCGTCGCCGACCGGGGCCACCGGCACCGCGACCGGCAGCGCGCTGCGCAGGCTCGACGAGCCGTTCGGCAAGATCTTCCTCGCCGCGGCGGGCCACGTGCTCGCCCAGCACGACCTGGTCATGCCGCCGAACGACGTGGTCCCGCCCGAACTCCGCGACGACCTCACCGCGTTCCAGCAGGATCTGCTGACGGTGCTCAAGGAGTCCGGGCGGGAAA
This sequence comes from Amycolatopsis sp. VC5-11, assembly GCF_037034185.1. Lineage (NCBI taxonomy): Bacteria > Bacillati > Actinomycetota > Actinomycetes > Pseudonocardiales > Pseudonocardiaceae > Amycolatopsis > Amycolatopsis sp. VC5-11. The sequence goes on from NZ_JBAGKF010000001.1 coordinate 786,325, forward strand.
TCCCGCCGGAGAAGCTGGACCTCGGGCTCACCTACCTGATGATCACCTTCTGGGCGCGGCTCTACGGCCACGTGACCCTCGAGGTCTTCGGCAACTACCCGATCCCGGTGTCCAAACCGGACGTCCTGTTCGAGGCCATGCTCACCGACCTCGCCCGCGACGTCGGCCTCTACCGCGACTAGGCCGCGTGCCCGCCGTCGACCGACAGGGTCGCGGCGGTGATGTAGGCGCTGTCCGGCGAAGCCAGGAAAGCCACCGCGTCCGCGACTTCCGCCGGATTGCCGTACCGACCGGCCGCGGTCATCGACGCCTGGTCCGCCGCGTACGGACCGTCGGCCGGGTTCATTTCGGTGTCGGTCGGCCCCGGGTGCACCAGGTTCACCGTCACGCCGTTCGCCGCAAGTTCGCGGGCCAGCGCCTTGGTCAGCCCGACCATCGCGGACTTGCTGACCGCGTACAGCACCATCCCCGGCCCCGGCACGCGATCGGTCACGCAGCTGCCGATCGTGATCACCCGGCCGCCTTCGCGCAGGTGCTTGGCCGCCGCCTTGGTCGCGGCCAGCACGCCGCGCACGTTCACCGCCAGCACGCGGTCGACGTCGTCCATCCCGGTCTGCTCCAGCGGACCGACGAAACCGACGCCCGCGTTGTTGACCAGCACGTCCAGCCGCCCGAACTCGGCGACCGCCGCTTCCACCGCGGCTTCGACCGCCGCCGCGTCCGCGTTGTCCGCAGCGACCGCGAGCGCACGCCTGCCGAGCGCCTTGATCCGGTCGACTACGCCCGCGGCCTGCTCGGCGTTCACCGCGTAGGTGAGCACCACGTCCGCCCCGGCCTCGGCGAGCCGCAGTGCCGTCGCCGCACCGATTCCGCGGCTCCCGCCAGTCACCAGCGCCACTTTGCCGTCGAGGTTCATGTCCGCCCCTTCCGTTTGTTTCGCTTTCAACCATCGAAGCGCGAGCCGACAGGCGAAGCTGGCGTCTTTCGGTCGTGACGGTTCGGGCCCGCGCCAAGATCGGCACTTCCGGCGACCACGTCGTTTCACCAGTGTCGATAACTTGACGTGAGTGTCGCGAGCGGCTTACCGTTTCGCTTCCCGAGGCCCCCATCTCAATGACGAGAGAGGCACTGATGACCAGTCGACCAGCCAAGGCCACCCCAGTCAGAATCCGGACGGCGGCGACCGCCGCCTCGATCGGCACCTTCGTCGAGTACTACGACTTCGTCGTCTACGCCTACTTCGCTTCGGTTTTCGGTCCGCTGTTCTTCCCGGCGAAGTCCGCGCCCGCGTCGTTGCTGCTGACCTTCGCCGCCTTCGCGACCAGCTACCTGGTACGCCCGCTGGGCGCGATGATCTTCGGCCCACTCGGCGACCGCTACGGACGTCGTTCGGTGCTTTCCGGCGTGATCCTGTTGATGTCGGCCGCCACCACGCTGATCGGGTTTTTGCCCGCATACGGCCAGATCGGGGTGGCCGCGCCGATCCTGCTGACGGTGATCCGGCTGGTACAGGGGATCTCGGTCGGCGGCGAGTTCGGCGGCGCGATCTCCTACGTAGCCGAATTCGCGCCGGCGCGGCGCCGCGGCTTCCTGCTCTCGTGGCTGGGGGTGGCGATCGGGCTCGGGCTGCTGGCCGGCGCGCTGGTCTCGGCCGCGGTCAGCCGTTCCGTTTCGCCGGACGCTCTCGCGAGCTGGGGCTGGCGGGTGCCGTTCCTGCTGGCCCTGCCCCTCGGCCTGGTCGGCGTGTACCTCCGGCTCCGGCTTGCCGACACCCCGGAGTTCGTGGCCGCGGCTCGGGAAGGCGGCGTCGAAAACGCTCCGCTGCGCGCGAGTGTGCGACGCGATTTCCGCGCCATCGCCCTCACTGTCGCGATTCTCGCCGGCCTGACGGTCTTCACCTACCTCTACCTGATCTACCTGCCGACCTATCTGGTTTCGGTGCTGCACTACGGACGATCCGCCGCTCTGCTCGCGAACGTCGTCGGCATCGCGGCGTTCTGCGTCGGCATGCCGCTGTTCGCGGCGCTCAGCGACCGGTTCGGCAGGCGGCCGGTGCTGATCGCGGGCTCGGGTGCGCTGACCGCCTTGTCGTACCCGGGTTTTCTGCTCCTGGGCAGTGGGCGGACCGCCACTCTCGGGTGGACACTGGCCGTACTGGGGCTGCTGACCGCAGCGACGTTCGCGCCCTGTCTCCCGATCCTGCCGGAACTGTTCGCGGTGGGCACGCGGTACACGAGCATGGGTCTCGGCTGGAACATCTGCGCGGTGCTCTTCGGCGGAGCGGCGCCGCTCGTCGCCACCAGTTTGATCGTCACCACGGGCGATCCGGCCGCACCGGCTTATTACGCGATGCTGGGCGGCGCGCTGAGTCTCGCCGCCGCGCTGGCGATCAAGGAGACAGCGGGAAACCGGCTGGCGCGAGCGGCGAACCAGGCCGTCGAACCGGATTCCCGAGTGCCCGCGGGCAATCCCGCCGCCGCACCGGAATAGCCGGTGGGCCGGGTCTGGCGGCACGCCCGGCCCGGCCCCGCTTGGTACCGTCACCGAAGAAGACGTCGAGCGAATGGCGGCAGAGGTGGCGAAGCGGGCCGAAGAACGCCGCGCGGGAGGCGGCGCCGGTTCGCGCGGCCGCCCGAGGGACCCGGCGATCGAAGCCGCGATCCTCGACGCGACGATCCGGCTGCTCGCTTCGGCCGGGGTCGAGGGCACTTCGGTGGAAAAGGTCGCTTCGGACGCGGGCACTTCCAAGGTGACGGTCTACACGCGGTTCCGCAGCAAATCCGAACTCATCGGCGCCGCACTCGCCCGTCTGCAGATCGGCGACCTGCCCGCCCCGACCGGCGACCCGGAGAACGACCTGGTCGCCCTCCTCGCCGCGATGCGCAGGCAGTACGCCGAGGTCGGCGGGATGAGCATCATCGGGACCTGCCTGACCGCGGAGGCCCAGTCGGGCGAGTTCCTCGACATCGTCCGCGCCAGCACCCTGCACCCGCGCCGGGCCGCTTTCGCCGGGATCGTGCGGCACGCGATCGAGACCGGGGAATTCCGGCCCGGCACCGACGTCGAACGCACCGTCTCGCTGATCATCGGGGCGTTCTACGCCGACTATCTCGCCGGCGTCGAGATGGGCGAGGACTGGGACCGTTCGGTGGTCAAGGCCGTCCTCGACGGCGCGCGCTCCAGCAGCTGAACCCACGAGTGTCTTGACATCGGGCGTCGTCCGGGGCAAAACTATTTACCAGTCCGTTCAGTAAATAAAAGGACGGACCGCGGCAACGAAGCCCGAACTCCCGATGGAGCGTCACATGACCGAACCGTCGAACTCCCGCCACTCGGCCGACTACGACCACCTCGACCGGTCGCTCACCCGAGACCAGGTGTGGGACGCCTACACCGAAATGCGCGAGCGGTGCCCCGTGGCGCACAACTCGCGGCACGGCGGCCACCTGCACGTCCTTCGCTACGAAGAAGTCCGTGCCACCGCGAACCGCGCCGCGGATTTCAGCTCCGCCGACGGCGCGTTCATCCCGCCGAGCGGGCTGCCCCGGCTCGCCCCGATCGACTACGACGGCGACGAGCACCTGGCCTGGCGCGCCGCGATGCAGGCCCCGCTCACCCCGGCCGCCGTCCGTGCCCTCGCCCCGGACCTGGCCGAGGTCGTCGACCGGCACATCGATGCCTTCGCCGGCACCGGAACCGCCGAGCTGTTCTCCGCGCTCGCCGAGCCGATCCCGGCCCACGTCGTCGGCCGGGTCGCCGGTCTTTCCCCCGCCGACTGCGGGGTGCTGCGCGAGGTGGCCATCGCGGCGTTCCAGTCCATCGGCACCCCGTCCTTCGACCAGCGCAAATCCGCGTTCGACGCGTTCATCCGCGGCCAGCTCGACCAGCGGCGGCGGGAACCCCGCGACGACTACCTGTCGCAGCTCGCGTCGGGGAAGCTCGGCGACCGCGAACTCGGCGACGACGACATCATCGGCGTCCTGATGACCTTGCTGCTCGGCGGCCACCATTCCACCGCCGCGGCGATGGCGGGCCTGCTGCACCACGTGCTGACCGAACCCGGCCTGCGCGAGGTCGTGGCGGAAGGCGGCGCGAAACTGTCCGCGCTCGTGGAGGAGAGCTTGCGGCTCACCACTCCGCTGCACATCTTCGCCAGGACAGCGACGAACGACACCGCCATCGGCGACACCCCGGTCGCGAAGGGGACGCGGCTGTTTCTCAACTACGCCAGCGCGAACCACGATCCGAGGCGGTTCCCGGATCCCGAAGCTTTCCGGCTCGACCGCAAGCCGAACCCGCATGTCGCGTTCGGTTTCGGCGCGCACCTCTGCCTCGGCCGCCACCTCGCGCGGGCCGAGCTGAAAGAAGTCGTGACCCGGTTGTTCGCGCGGCTGCCGGACATCCGGCTCTCCGGCGACATCGCGTATTCGACGCTCCAGGGCGGAAAACTCCTGGAGATCGAGCATCTGCCGGTCGTCTTCACCCCCGAATCAGCCTGAACGGAGCATGCCGTGCCTACTGTGATTTTCGTGCGTCCCGACGGGGATCGTCGCCCGGTCGAGGTCGGCGAGGGAGTGTCGGTGATGGAAGCGGCCGTGGACAACGGCATCGACGAGATCCTCGCCGAGTGCGGCGGAAACGCCACCTGCGCCACGTGTCACGTTTTCGTCTGTGCCAACGACTTAGACCGGATGCCCGCGGTTTCCGAACTCGAGAACGAGATGCTCGACGGCACCGCGGAACCACGCCGCGCGACGAGCAGGCTGGCGTGTCAGCTCGTCGCGGACCCAGCCCTCGACGGACTCACCGTCTACCTTCCGGAGACCCAGTGCTGACCCGCGGCGGGACGGTCGTCATCGGTGCCGGACACGCCGGATTCGCCGCCGCGACCGCGTTGCGCGACACCGGCGTCGACGGTCCGGTCACCCTGCTTGACGTCCACTGTGGACTGCCGTATCAGCGTCCCCCGCTGTCCAAGGCCTATCTGCTGGGCAAGGCCGACCGCGCCCGCGTCGCGTTCCGCCCGGCCGCCTACTACGAGCGGCGGGAGATCACGCTGCGGACCGGCCAGCCCGCAGTGGCGATCGACCGGTCGGCCCGGACCGTCCGGCTGCGTTCGGGCGAAACGGTCGGCTACGACACGCTCGTTCTCGCGACCGGCGCTCGGCCCCGCCCGCTGCCGGTGCCTGGCCATGATCTGGGCGGCGTCCTCGTGCTGCGGACCCTGCCGGACGCCGACGCTTTACGGGCACGGCTGGAGACCGCGCGCCGCCCGGTCGTCATCGGCGGCGGCTTCATCGGTCTGGAATTCGCCGCGGTCGCGGCGGCCGGCGGCACTCCGGTGACGATTGTCGAAGCAGCGCAGCGGATTCTGTCGCGGTCGGTCTCCGCGCACACGGCGGCGCAACTGGAGAAAGCGCACCACGGCTGGGGAAACACCGTCCGCACCGGTACCGGAGTACAGCGAATCATCGGCGGTCACGACGGCCATGCCATCGGGGTCCGGCTCGCCGACGGCACGGACATCACCGCGGACCTCGTCGTGGTCGGCGTCGGCGCCGTTCCGGAGACAGCACTCGCCGAGTCCGCCGGGCTCGCCGTGGACGACGGCATCGTCACCGACCGATACCTGCGTACCTCCGACCCCAGCGTCTTCGCCATCGGGGACTGCGCCCGGATCGCGGAGCGGAACGGCTCGCGCACACGTCGCCGGGAGTCGGTGCAGAACGCCACGGACCAAGCTCGAACGGTGGCGCGCACGATAGGCGGAGCCCCGGCCGCCTACACGGCGTCGCCGTGGTTCTGGAGTGACCAGCACCAGCTCAAGCTGCAGATCGCCGGAGACCTCACCGGCTACGACGAGGCGGTCACCGCGCCCGGAGAAGGTGCGTTTTCGACCTACTGCTTCCGACACGGCCAGCTCGTCGCGGTCGAATCCGTCAACCGGCCGACAGACCACGTCGCGGCCCGCAAACTCCTCGAGCGCACCGACGTCTCGCTCTCGCAGCGGGCGGTCGGGCCGGGATTCGCGCTCGCCGATTTCCTGAAGTTCCGCTGACGCCCGGCCCGGGACGAGGTCCCGAGCCGGGCGTCAGCGGTTCACAGCACGATGTTGACCAGCCGGCCCGGCACCACGATCACCTTGCGCGGCGTCTTGTCGCCGACCAGCGCGGCGATCTTCTCGTCCGCCAGCGCGGTCGCCTGCACCGCGTCGTTCTTCGCGTCCGCGGCCACGGTGATCCGCGAGCGGACCTTGCCGTTGACCTGGATCGGGTACTCGACCGAGTCCTCGACCAGGTACTTCTCGTCCACGACCGGGAACGGCCCGTGCACCAGCGAATCGGCGTGGCCCATCCGGTGCCACAGCTCCTCGGCCACGTGCGGGGCCAGCGGAGCCAGCAGCAGCACCAGCGGTTCGGCCAGGTCGCGCGGGGTCGCCGCGGCCGAGCCGTACGCCTTGGTCAGGTGGTTGTTCAGCTCGATCAGCTTCGCGCCCGCGGTGTTGAACCGCATCTCCGCGTAGTCCTCGCGAACCCCGGCGATGGTGCGGTGCAACAGTTTCCGGTCCGCCTCGGTCGCTTCGTCCGCGGAAACCCGCAGCTCGCCGGTCTGCTCGTCGACCACCAGCCGCCACAGCCGCTGCAGGAACCGGTGCGCGCCGACGACGTCCTTGGTCGCCCACGGCCGTGACATGTCCAGCGGGCCCATCGACATCTCGTACAGCCGGAAGGTGTCCGCGCCGTAGGTGTCCGACATTTCGTCCGGCGTCACGGCGTTCTTCAGGCTCTTGCCCATCTTGCCGTATTCCTGCTTGACCTCTTCGTCGCCGAAGAAGAACTTGCCGTCGCGCTCGACGACGTCCTCAGCAGGCACGTACACACCGCGCTTGTCGGTGTAGGCGAACGCCTCGATGTAGCCCTGGTTGAACAGGCGGCGGTACGGCTCCTTCGAGGACACGTGGCCCAGGTCGTACAGCACCTTGTGCCAGAAGCGGGAGTACAGCAGGTGCAGCACCGCGTGCTCGACGCCGCCGACGTACAGATCGACGCCGCCCGGGTCGTCCACGCCGTGCTCGGCCGGGCGCGGGCCCAGCCAGTACGCCTCGTTCTCCGGCGCGCAGAACACGTCCTGGCTCGCCGGGTCGACGTAACGCAGCTGGTACCAGCAGGAACCGGCCCACTGCGGCATGACGTTCGTGTCGCGGCGGTACTTCTTCGGCCCGTCGCCCAGATCCAGCGTGACCTCGACCCAGTCCTTCGCACGCGACAGCGGCGGCGACGGCTCGGAGTCGGCGTCGTCCGGGTCGAAGGTCCTCGGCGAGTAGTCGTCGACCTCCGGCAGCACGACCGGCAGCTGATCCTCGGGCAGCGCGATCGGCAGGTTGTTCTCGTCGTAGACGATCGGGAACGGCTCGCCCCAGTAACGCTGGCGGGCGAACAGCCAGTCGCGCAGCTTGTACTGCACGGTGCCCTCGCCCGCGCCGCGGTCCTCCAGCCAGGCGATGATCGTCTTCTTGGCGTCGGCGACGCCCATGCCGTTCAGGTCGACGGTTTCGTTGGCGGAGTTGATCGCCGGCCCGTCGCCGGTGAACGCCTCGCCCTCGAAGCCCTCGCCGGGATCGACCGTGCGGACGATCTCCAGCTCGAACTTCTTCGCGAAGTCGTAGTCGCGCTGGTCCTGTGCCGGCACCGCCATGATCGCGCCGGTGCCGTAGCCCATCAGCACGTAGTCGCCGACGAAGACCGGGATTTCCTTGTCGTTGACCGGGTTCACCGCGTAGGTGCCGGTGAAGACGCCGGTCTTCTCCTTGTTCTCCTGCCGGTCCAGATCGGACTTGCGGGAGGCGGCGGCCCGGTATGCGGCGACGGCCTCGGCGGGCGTCTTCGCGCCGCCGGTCCAGCTTTCCGGGTGCTCGCCCGGCCACTGCGCCGCGGTCAGCTTCTCGACCAGCGGGTGCTCCGGCGCGATCACCATGTAGGTGGCGCCGAACAGCGTGTCCGGACGGGTGGTGAAGACCTCGATCTTCTCGCCGCCCGCGGCGAACGAGACCCGCGCGCCCTGCGACCGGCCGACCCAGTTGCGCTGCATGGACTTGACCTTCTCCGGCCAGTCCAGCAGCTCCAGGTCGTCGACCAGGCGGTCGGCGTACGCGGTGATCCGCATCATCCACTGGCGCAGGCTCTTGCGGAACACCGGGAAGTTGCCGCGGTCGCTGCGGCCGTCCGCGGTCACCTCCTCGTTCGCGACGACGGTGCCCAGGCCGGGGGCCCAGTTCACCGGAGCCTCGGAGATGTAGACCAGCCGGTGGTCGTCGATGATCTTGCGCTGCTCGACGGTGCTCAGCTCGGTCCACGGACGGCCGTCCGGCGTCGTGCGCTCACCCGCCGCGTACGCCTTCTCCAGCTCCTCGATCGGACGCGCCTTGCGGGCGTCCTCGTCGTAGTAGGAGTTGAAGATCTGCAGGAAGATCCACTGGGTCCACTTGTAGTAGTCCGGGTCGATCGTCTCGATCGAGCGGCGCTCGTCGTGGCCCAGCCCCAGCCGCTTCAGCTGGCGGCGCATCGTGGCGATGTTCTGCTCGGTCGTGGTGCGCGGATGCGTGCCGGTCTGCACCGCGTACTGCTCGGCGGGCAGGCCGAACGCGTCGTAGCCCAGCGTGTGCAGCACGTTCCGGCCGATCATCCGGTGATACCGCGCGTAGACGTCGGTGCCGATGTAGCCCAGCGGGTGCCCGACGTGCAGGCCGGAACCGGACGGGTACGGGAACATGTCCTGCACGAACAGCTTGTCCGAGGGCACCGGCTCGCCCGCTTCCGCGAGCGGGCCGACCGGGTTCGGCGCGTGGTAGGTGCCGTGGTCGGACCAGTGGTCCTGCCAGCGCTGCTCGATCTGCCCGGCCAGCTCCGCGGTGTAGCGGAACGGCGGGGCGTGCTCAGCGTCCGCGGCACTCTTCGCCGCGGCCCCGGTGGCCTCGTCAGACCCTGTCATCGCCGTCTTCCTCCGTGTCGAGCCACTCCCAGAAACAACTCGACCCCCCAAGCCAGAAGGCATGAGGGGTCGCCGCGCCGAGCCGGTCATCGGACCAGGTCAGCGCGGCAGGCCAAGGAGCAGCCGAGCCGTGTTCATGCACTCATCGTAACGCGCTGGTCAAAGCCGTTCCGACGGGACCGCCAAAGCGACGACCTGGGTGACTTGCGACGCGGAGAAGTTGTTGTCGCTCACGAGCACGAGGGTGCGTTCCCCGGACGGCAGCGCCGGGCCCCAGGTCATCCCCTCGATGTTGTCCACCGTGGAGAGCGGCAGGTCGGAGAGGTCGGCGAGCAGCTTCTTCTTCACCGGCTTGACGTGCTTCGCGGCGGTCAGGGACGGGGTGTGGAGGACGTTCGTCGCGCCGGTGGTGTCGATCTCGAAGATGCGCACCTTGTTGCCGACGCCGGTGACGAAGGACCGCTCCATCATCAGGAACTTCGTCGGGTCGGCCTGGTTCACCGCGAGCATCGAGGAAACCCCGGTGTCGGCGAACCCGGTGGCGGGCTTGGGCTCGGCGAAAAGCTTCTCCTGCGGGTACGCGTACTGCGCGAGCACGGGCCCGAAGCGGCTCTGCAGGGTGATCCGCGACAACGCACCCGACGTCGGCGTGGGCGGCGGCCCGTCCTGCAGCAGCGGGGCCTCGACCTCGCTGGCCAGCAGCGTGCCGAACCCGGTGTAGGCGAGCCCTTCGAGAACGTAATTGCGGCGCGGACCGGCATCCGGCGTCATCCGCTCGTTGGCGGGCAACGGCAGGTCACGGACGTAGTGCCCGTCACGGGTGGCCTCGCGGATCGAGGGCTGGATCAGGTGCTGGTCGGCGAGCCGATCGCCTTCCTGCGACCAGACGTAGTGCCCGGTCCACGGGTCGACGCGCAGTTCTTCGGGGTCGATCGTCTGCTCGTTCTGGGGAGCGGCCGGGTCGTTCTTCGCGAGCGGCGGATACGGCGTGCCGTCCGGGCGCAGCAGCGGATGCGTGCCGGTGAAGGTGACCGGACCCACACCGTTGGCGCCGACGTCGAACTTCGCGGTGTAGAAACGGGCCGGGTTGATCGCGGACCGGTCATCGCTGATGAAGGCGTAACCGCCGGTGCGCGGATCGAAGTCGACGGACGACAATCCGCCGACCGTGGTGCCCTGGAACTGCAGGTTGTGCGGCACACGCTGCTCGCCGAGCAGCCGGACGGGCCGCTGCGCGGCAGCAGCGGCGGTCCCGGTTCCGGAGACGAGCAGGGACAGGGTGACGATCCCGGCGGCAGCCAGCAGCCGGTGTCGCGTGGACGAAGACATGGCCCGTAGCACAGCCGACGAGGGTATCCGGGACATGGCCGCGAGGTCACGCTTATCCTCAGAGGGTGTTCGCTATCGCGCTCGTTCCGATCGTCCTTGGTGTCGTCGTCGGCTGGGGTGGCTTCCTCGGCGTGCGCGGACGGCTGAGCAGGGCGAGCGGGGCCGGAGTCCGGACCGAAGCCTCGATGCGCAGCGAAGAGGCGTTCAAGCTCGCCAACCGGGTGGCCGGCATCCCGACCCTGGCCGGAGGCGCGGCCGCGGTCGTCTGCGGACTCGCCGGTCTCGCGATCCCCGCCACCGCGGGCCTGGTCGCCGCCGCGATCGTCGGACTGCTCGGCCTGCTGGTGATGGTCGTCGCCGGAGCCCGGATGGGCGCGCGAGCCGCCCTGACCGTGCCCGCCCCGTCGCCGGTCCCGTCCGGCTGCAGCGGCTGCGCGTGCGGCGCCGGCGGCTGCGGAGTCCTGCAGAAGTCCAGCGAGGCCTAGTTCCGCTGCAAATCGCCAGGATGGGTGGCCAGCAACGCGAGCGGCACCCCCTGGCGGCGCAGCACCTGACCCCACAGGTCACGGCTGGGCGGCGCGAGAATGTCGCTCGGCAACGCGGGGACGATCACCCAGTCCTCGCGCTCGATCTCGCCCGCGAGCTGCCCTGAATCCCACCCGGCATAGCCCGCGAACACGCGCACGCCCCGCACCTTCGGCACGAGCACCTCGGGATCGCTGTCCAGATCGACCAGCGCGACCGGCCCCCGCACGGCAACCACGCCCGGAACGCTGGAAGCGGTCTCCCCAGTCCGCAACGCGGCGAGACAAAGCGCGGTCTTCTTGTCGACCGGCCCGCCGACGAACACCGACTGCGGCTCCGCGACATGCGCGCCCCACCCCGGCAGGACGTCATTCACCGGAACATCGGACGGCCGGTTCAAGACCACCCCGAGCGTGCCCTCCGCCCGATGATCGATCACGAACACCACGGTCCGCTTGAAGTTCGGGTCGAACATCGTGGGTGCGGCGACCAGGAGCGTTCCCGGTTCAACCTCGGCGTCCGCTGGCACGCCACCCATGATCCCATCACCCGCCGAGGGAAATCCTCCCGGCACGGGAACACCAGCACCACCCGCCCCGTTGAGAACAATGAGCCGGCGCACTCGTGTCCCCCGGGCTCACTGAAGAACCGCCTTTGTGGAATACCGGTCCGGCCGGAGCCACACTGCGCCAAGCCGCCGAGAGGCGAAACGAGTGCGCCGGTGTTCTCAAGTCCTGTTCGGTGCTGCGCACCTTCCCCTTCCACCGGCGCCGTGTACCCGGGGGGCCGAGCCCCCCGGACCCCCGCGGTGCCTTTGGCTGCGGTTTTCGGGGTGGGCGGGGGCGGAGCCCCCTTTGTTTTGGCAACCGGTGCTGGTGGGGTTTGTTGCTTCCGGGGCGTTGTTGGCTAGGACCGTTCGGTGGTCGGCGAGCTGACGCGGGTGCGGCGGCGGCCTTCTCGGCGGCTCGGTCCGTGGCTCGGTCCGTGGCTCCGCCTCGGCTTGGATGGATGTGGGTGAGCTTTGTTGTCTCGGGGCCGCTGCAGGCTGGGCAGGTCAACTCGCCGCCTCGTGACCTGACGCCCACCAACGTGGGTGGGTGGGTCTCCGTGCTTCGGGGTCGTTGCTGGCCGGGCAGGCCAACTCGCCGCCCAACGACTTGGCCCAATGTGGGTGGGTTCCGTGCTTCAGCGCCGTTGGTGGCTGGGCAGGCCAACTCGCCGCCTCGTGACCTGGCCCCAGCCAATGTGGGTCGTTGTTGTTTCGGGGCGTTGTTGGCTCGCCGGGCCAACTCGCTGCCCGGTGATCTGATTCGGGCAGGTGCGGGTGGGCCTCTGTTGCCTCGGGCCGCTGCGGGCTTGCCGGGTCAACTTGCCGCCCGGCACTCTGGCTCGGGCGGACGTGGGTGGCTTGTTGCTCGGGGCCGCGCCTGGCTGAACAAGCCAACTCGCCGTCCGGCCGTCTGATTCGGGCAGGTGCGGGTGGGCTTTGTTGCCTCGCGCCGCTGCGGGCTTGCCGGGTCAACTTGCCGCCCGGCACTCTGGCTCGGGCGGACGTGGGTGGCTTGTTGCTCGGGGCTGCTGTTGGCTGGGCAGGCCAGCTTGCCGCCCGGCGATCTGATTCGGGCAGGTGCGGGTGGGCTTTTGTTGCCTCGCGCCGCTGCGGGCTCGCTGGGCCAGCTCGCCGCCTGGCGATCTGGCTCGGGCTGGCGTGGGTGGGCTTTGTTGCGGTCGGGGTGGCGTTAGCTCGCCGTTCAGCGGCTTGGGCCGAGTGAGGTTGGGTTGGGCGTTGTTGCTTCGGGGCGCTGTCGGCTGGGCTCGTTCGTTCGCCAGGGGCGACGCGGCGCGATCTGCCCCTAGCCAGCCCGGCGTACTTGGGCTGTCGATTTGTCGCCTTTTGGGGTGCTGGGGTTGTCGGGGGTGGTCAGTAGGGTTGTGTGGTGCGGGTGGGGGAGTGGGTCGTTCGGGATCCGTTGTTTCGGCGGTTGTTGTTTACGCGGTTCGCGGCTCAGTGGGGGGATGGGGTCTTTCGGGCTGGGCTGGCTGGGGCCGTCCTGTTCAATCCGGAGCGGGCGGCTGATCCGTTGGCCATCGCGGAGGGGTTCGCTGCTCTGCTGCTGCCGTATTCGCTGGTGGGGCCGTTTGCGGGGGCGTTGCTCGATCGGTGGGACCGGCGGCGGGTGCTGGTGTTCGCCAATCTGGTGCGGGCCGTGGCGATCTTGGCGTCCGTTGTTGCGGTGGGGGCCGGGGTCGGCGGGGTCGGGTTGTTTTCGCTTGCGTTGCTTGCCGAGGGGATCAGCCGGTTTATCGGGTCTGGGTTGTCTGCTGCGTTGCCGCATGTAGTGGAGCCGTCGGCGGTGGTTTCGGCTAATGCGGTGGCGGCGACGCTCGGGTCGGCGATCGCGGTCGTCGGTGGCGGGTGTGCGATCGGGTTGCGGGCGGTGTTCGGGGCCGGGGATGTCGGGTCGGCGGAGACCACTGCGTTTGCTGCGGTCGGGGCGTTGGTGTCCGCCGTGCTCGCGCATCGGTTCGCGAAGGGCGTGCTTGGCCCGACGGTGGTTGACGAGCCGACTAATCCGGTGGTCGCGGTTGCGCGCGGGCTGGCTGATGGGGCTCGACATGCGTGGCGGGCGCCTCGGGTTACGGCTGGGTTTGTCGCGCTGTTCGCGCATCGGGCGGCGTATGGGATTTCGTTGCTGCTCAGCGTGTTGTTGATGCGCAATTACTTCGCTGACGACGGGATCTTTCGCTCGGGACTGCCCGGGCTCGGCCAGATGGTCGCTTGTGCGGGAGCAGGAATTCTCGTCGCGGGGCTGGTGACGGCGCGGCTGATTCGGTCGCTCGGGCGGACATGGGCGGTGCTCGGATCGCTGCTCGTTTCGGCAGTCGCGCAGGCGGCGTTCGGGTTGCCGATGTTGCTGCCGTTGGCGTTGATCGCGTCGTTCCTGATCATGGGGACCGGCCAGGTCGTGAAGCTGTCCGTCGACTCGTCGGTGCAGCTGGATGTCGCGGACGAGGCTCGCGGGCGGGTCTTCGCGCTGTACGACACGCTGTTCAACATCACCCAGGTGGTGGCGGTTTCGCTCGCGGCGCTCTTCGTCAAGGACAACGGGTACTCGCCTGAGCTCATGGTGGTCGCGACCGTGCTCTATCTGCTCGGCGGCGGCGGATACCTGCTGGCCCGTCGGCGGCGCGGCGATTCGCTGCCGCAAACCGTTGAACCCAAACGGGGGTAGTAACTCACCGTTGGGCATTAGGGTGACTTGTGACCCGGTCGAGTTAATCTCGGCACGCGCAACCGACACGGGGGGCCACCGTGAGCACCATCGGCGACGACCGTGCCCGTCTCGACGCCGCGCCGGCTGTCCTGACCTCGCCCGACGGGCTTGTCCGCGCGACCGCCGGGCCGGCCGGCACGCTCGGCAGGCTTGAGTTCGCCCCGGACGCCTTCGAGCGGACGACCCCCGCGCAGCTCGCGTCCACCGTCCAGGCTCTCGTGCAGCACCTGGCCGACGCACCCGAACCGCAGCACAGCTCCTCAATGCCCGCCCCGCGGCCGACCCCGCGTCGTGTCCGTCCGCGCGGAACCGTTCCGCAGAACCGCCGTCGCGGGTCCTGATGTCGTCCGCTCCGGACGCAATGATTCACGTGGAACCAACGGGTACCGGTCAGCAGGTGCTCGTCGAGATCGGTCGGCTGATCAAGGCGCACCGGGCCGATCCGGACGCGCTGGCCGGCATCGGATTCGCCCAGCTCGGCGACCATTACGAGGTGCAGGCCCGCAACACCGTCGCCACCACCGAGATGGTCCAGCGTCTCACCGACTTGCGTGCCGAGATGTACCAAGCGGGCCGCGGCACCTGGGTTCAGGCGCGCTACGTGCTCACCCCGGACGGCGCGTTCGACTTCGACTACTTCACCGACGACGAGCCCCCGTGGACGACGCCGCCCGATTCGTCCGCCTACCTCGCCGAACTCACCACCTTTCCCCGCGACGACGAGCACCTTCCCGACTGGTGGCGGCTGCACGTCGGGCTCCCGCTCGGCGTCGTGTTCCGGCACGCCACCGCCGGGACCGGCGAACCGTTGTCGGAGGAAGAGCTGCCGCTCGTGCTGCGGTACCTCGAACGCGAGGCCGAGGTCGGCGAACGACACCGCACTGACGGCACCTGGATTTGGCCGGTCGAAGTGGCCGAGCGCTTGAGAGAACACGGCACAGCGCCCGAGCCCGAACTGCTCCAGCACATCCGCGACCGGGGCTTTCACCCGCCATACGTCGACCATCTGGTGCGCCGCACGGCGGAAGCCGACCTGGCCGGGAAACCCCGTCCGCGACCGACGCCGGACGACCTCCAGCGGACCGCGGGCGACGTCGCCGCGGAGCGGGAAACCAACCCGGACCCGGTCCTGTCCGACGCCGAACTCCTGACCCACCTCGAACACCGGCTCGACTCGTTCGGCGTGTGGGCCGACGTCCGCTGCCTCGGCGGGCGGGAAGCCGGGAAATGGAGCCTCTACCAGGTCAAAGCCGGATGGGCGGTCGTCGCGCCGGACGGTCGGGAGCAGGTTTTCGCCCGCCTCGAAGACGCCGCGCACCACCTGCTCGGCGCGCTGCTGCTGCATCCCGCCCGCGCGACCAGCGGCCGCGAAACCCCGCTGGAAACGGCGCGGGAGGTCGCCGACTGGCCGGTCCAGCCCGTGCCGGGTGACCCTCCCCTCACGCTGCTGCGGAACAAGAGACTCACTCGGTTGGCGGAAGGTACCGTCGTTCTGCGATTCGGCGAAGAACCCGGCAACCTGGTCCACCACCAGGCGGTACGGTTCGCGACGACGTCCCTGCCACTCGAACGGGAGCGCATGACCAGCACTTTTCGCCTCCGAAGATCACTCCACGTGATCACCGGGGTGACGGTGCCCTGGGCGAACCTTCCCGGCGGCGCGGTGGCGTACGTCTTGCCCAAGCCGATCGCGGAGCACGAGTCCGACGGAAGCCTGGAGAGGATCGAGTAGGTGGAAGCGGCGGAAGCGGTGGAGAAGGTCGGGAAGTGGTTGCGCGCCGTGCACGGCCCCGAGGTCTCCGGGCCGGGCGGCCTCCGGGTCGACCACGACCGCGTGCTGCGGGTCCCCGAAGGCTGGTCGATCCCCTACAACACTGTCGCGTTCCTCGACGACGGCCGTCCGGACAAAGAACTGTTCCCCGCCCCGTCGGTGCTCGTGCGCGAGCCGGACGGCGAGCTGCGCCAGGCGCATCCGCATCCGGGCGGGCTCAGCACCCCGGTCGCTTATCCGGGACAGGAGAGCTGGCGCGAGGTCGTCGACCCGGAGTACGCGAAGGCCGGGCTGGGCGAACTCGGCGTGCCGCTGCCCGCGGTCGCCGGCTGGGTGAAGGTCGACAACGACGGCCACCAGACCGGTGACGAACGCGAAAACCCCGAGTACAAGGCCGGTCCGATCCGCCGCGGCTACCCGAAGCCGGAAAACCCGCTGGAAACGCTCCTCGCCTTCGCGAGCGTCGGCTGGCTGTCGCGCGAGCAGCTGCTGATCGGCCTGCTGCGCTGCGAAGTCTTCGTGCCGTTCGACCTCAAAACCGGCGCGACCGACCGGTTCTACTTCTCCGAGGAACGCAACGAGCTCCGCGTCTTCAGCTCGACCCGGCATCTGCCCGCCCGCGAACACGCCTGGTGGCGAGTCGACTTGGCGACATTGGCCGAGTTCGAACACCCGCCGAACCTGGTGATCAACGGCGGTCCGGCGACCTTCGAGGACGTCGCCGGCGCCGAGCTGACCGCGATCGCGAAGCGGTTTCCCCGCCAGGAACCGCGGGTGGACGAGAACGGCCGCTGCCCGGAGATCGAAGAAGACCTGGAGAAATTCGCCGTCGAAACCGCCGCCCGGATCGGGCTGGAGAAGCCGGTCGACATCCCGAAGGCAGCCGCGGAACGCGCGCGGCGGCACGGGTTCGAGCTGACCGCCGACGAATGCCGCAAGACCGTCCTCGGCCGGTCGTGGCTGCGCCGGTTCGAACAGCCGGAGCCGAGCCGCTCGCGGCCGAACGACCTGCGCGCCAACGGCCTCGTGCCGTCCTGGGACAACGACGGCCGGATCGTCCCGAAGCTCGACACCTTCGGCAAATACCCCGAGATCAGCCTGGAGAACTTCCGTTACGGCTGGCAGCGGGTCGTCGGCGCGTGGGTCGGCTTCGCGCTCGGCGAGGCGCTCGGCTCGGCCGTCGACCGGATGCGGCTGGACGAGATCGTCTCGACCTACGGTCCGGACGGCGTCCGCGACCTGCCACTCGCGTTCGACCAGCCGGGCCGGATCGGCTCGATGACGCAACGGCTGCTGTTCCTGACCGAGGCCGTGATCCGCAGCCCGCACCGCGAACAGCCGGAATCGCGCGACGTCGAAAAGCTGTTCCCCGGCGTGGTCCGCGGCGCGCTGGGCCGCTGGCTGCACACGCAGGGCGCGGCGATCCAGAACGCCGACGGTTTCCTCGTCAAGGTGCCCGAACTGCACGCCCGCCGCGCGATCGACGACGCCGAGCTCAACGCGTACCACGCGCTGGTCACCGGCGATCCGCAAGCCGCGCCGATGTCGGGTCCGGCCGCGCTGCTCGGCGCGCTGCCCGCGGTGCTGACCGCGGCGGGTCCGGGCACCGGGTTCAGCGGCGGCATCGGCCAGGTCGTGCGCGATCTCGCCGGAGTGACGCACCAGCCGGACGACGTGGCCGCCGCGACTTACCTGGCGTGGGTGTTCGAGAAGGCGCTCACGAAGGATTCGTTCAGCTATCCGGTGTGGAATCTGTCCCGCGAGGTCCTCGAGGAACACGACGGCCCGGAGTGGGGGCCGGTGCGCGACCTGGTGGCCGAGGCGGTGCCGTTCTTCGGCGAGCACGGCCTGCCGGACCTGCGGATGCCGGAGCTGATCGGCGACGGACACAGCACGCTGTCCGTCCTCGGCCGCTCGTTCGCCGCGTTGTCCGGCTTCGAGAACTACCCGGAACAGGCCATGCTGCGCGCGGTGAACCACTCCGGCCGCAGCGCGCTCACCGGCGCGTTGACCGGTGCGCTGCTCGGCGCTCGGGTGGGCGTTCCCGGCCTGCCCCGGAAGTGGGTCGAGCAGCTTGAGCTGCATCACCTGATCGAACAGGTGGCGACCGACGCGCTGTGGCATTTCGACCGCCATTCGGCGCGGAACGCACTCGGCGACGCCTGGGTGCAGCGCTACCCACGGCACTGATCGGTCACCCGAGCAGGTATTTGTGGGCGCATATTCTCCCGTCTCCGGTGACCGATGGTCGGGTCGTGACACGGTCAGATAGGTTCGTTGCGGCTACACGGGGGACTTCGGGGAGGAACCAGACGTGCGGTACCGGGTGGAATCGGGAGAACGCCCAGACGGCCTGTACGCGACGCTCGACGATCGCACTTTCGCGGCACAACGCTCGACCACCGACGGAACGCTGCTGCTGACCGTCGTCGGCGACGAGGAAGCGCCGGAAGGGTTCGACCGCGAGCACGAGGGGAAGCCGGCGCGGGTCGTGCTCGCGAACGAGGTGCCCGCGACGTTCGATCTGCGCACCTACGTCGAATACGACGACGAACTGTTCGAGGTCGCGCCAGGCGACCAGCCGAATCTGACCCTGCGCTGGACGCGGCACGATCCAGTGCGCGCCGCGCAGCTCGGGCTCACCGATTTCTCGGTGACCGTCCCGGGCAAGCAGCTCACCGGGCTCTGGCTGACCCGGCACGACTACGGCGAGCCGAAGGCCGAGACCGAGGGCGGCGACCAGACCCGGATTCTGCGGGGGATCGGCCGCACACTGCGTCAGGTACCCGGCGGGTGGACGCGGGTGGCGGCGCAGTTCCGGCAGGTCGGCGATTACTCCGAGCTGGAGGTCCGCGCGGTCGGCGACGAGAACGGTCCGGTTTCGGTGGCGCTGCCCGGCACGCCGCAGCTGAGCACGCTGTTCTCCCAGCTGCGCGCTGCGATGTACCAGCCGGAGACCGGCACCTGGTTCCAAGGCACCTTCACGCTCGACGCCGATTCGCAGTTCGATTTCGACTTCGACGCCGACCAGGAGCCGGACTGGCGGCTGCCGCCCAACGACGGCGGCGAGCCCGCCCGCGAGTCCTACCTCGTGGAGCTGACCCGTTTCCCGCGCCCGGACAAGCACCTGCCGGACTGGCTCGGCGCGAAAGCCGGGCTGCCGCTGACCGTCGGGTTCCGCCAGGCGCGACCGGTCGATGCGCACAACGAGGGCGAGCGCCCGGTGGTGAACCGCCCGCCGGTGCCGCCGGACCAGGTCCGCGGCGTGCTCGACTACCTGTTCCGCTCGCCCGTCGTGCTGCACCGGCCGGTGCCGCAGCCGGACATCTTCGCGCCTGGCGCGCCGCCGGACGTGCCGCAGGCCTTCCACACCGACGGCACCTGGATCTGGCCCGCCGCCGTACCGCACTACCTGCGCAAATACGGCGTTCCGCCGGAGCCGGAACTGGTCGAGCACATCCGCGCCGCCGGGTTCCGGCCGCCGATCGTACGCGATCTGGTGCGCGCGACCGCCGAAGCCGACGTGCTCGGCAAACCGCGCCCGGGCCGTACCGAGGCCGACATCCCGGACGACAGCTCGCTCGCCCGCGCGGTCCGCGGCGAGCCGACCCTTGGCCTGCGCAGTGCCGAAACGTTGGCGCTGTTGCAGCAGCGGCTCGTCGAACACGGCGTGCCGTCGTCGGCGTACCGGATCGGCGCGAACGAGGTCCCTGCCGAAGGCGTGTGGACGTTGCGCCGCGCGGAAAACGGCTGGGAGGTGTCGCGTCCGCCCGCGGTGGAGCCGGTGGCGTTCGCCAACCTCGCCGACGCGGCCCGGTTCCTCCTCGGCACGCTGCTGATGCTGCCGCCGCAGGCTCCGGACGAATCCGATCAGCCCGCGGACTGGCCGATCCTGCCGATGCGCGGCGAGCCGCCGCTGTCGTTCTTCCGCGGCAAGCGGATCGTCGTGCTGCCCGCCGGAACCACGGTAGTCCGCTTCGGCCCCGAGACCGGGAACCTGGTCCACGCGAATTCGGTGCGGTTCCTGGAAACCTCGCTGACGCCGGACCGCGAACGCGACCGGCACGAGTACCGCGTGCAGCGCACGATCCGGGTGCTGACCGGCGTCACCGCGCCGTGGGCGCAACAGCCCGGCGGGGCCACCGCGTACTTGCTGCCGCGACCGATCGCGCAGCACCTCGAGCAGGGCGCGCTATCCCGGTTGTGAAGCCGTGATCAGCACAGCGGGCGACCACCAGTAGTCCGCGAGCGGTTCCACTGTCACGTCGGCGAACCCGGCGGTCTCGAGCTGCCGGGTCCACTGCGCGGCCGGATGTTCCCAGTTCGTCCGCGCTGTCCCGGCGGCGACGCCGAGCAGCACCGGCAGCAAAAATCCTTGCGCCACCAGGGAAGCCTGCTCGCCGTATTCGGCGACGCCGCGTTCGTACCTACGCACGAGCGACTCCAGGTCAGCAGTGTCCGGCACGTCGAATTCGGCCAGCACCAACCGTTCCGTCCGCGTCCGCAACGCACTCAGCACCTCAGCGCGGATGGAGGGCTCGATCGACTGCAGCGCGAACGTCGACTGCGTGAGGTTCCACGTGGAACCATCCGCGGCGAGAAAGTCCTGCGCGGTCAACGAAAACCGGCGCGCACCAGGCACTTCGACGTCCGCGAGCAGTGCCTCCGACGGCTCCACCAGGTCGATCCGCTCCGGCCGGAACGAGGCCCGCGCCAACGCCGGTTCGATCGCCAACCCGTCGCCGCACCCGAGATCCAGCAACGCGGCCGGACGCCAGGAGTCGTACCGCGCCGCCAGTTCTTCGCTCAACCGCCGGTACAACTCGACGTTCCCGCCACCGCGGATGAACGCCGTGAACGCGGCGGGCTGGTCGTACACCGGACCGCTCGGACCCGCCGCGAGATACGTCGCGAGCTCGTCGCCCAACGGCGTTCCAGCCTCGGAGGCAAGCGCACCCGCTCGCTCGACCTCGCCGTCCCGGTACGCCGCCAGCGCACCCGCCACCCCGCTCACAGCGGCACCCACAACGTCACCCTCGTTCCGCTCCCCGGACTCGATTCGACCAGCGAGGTCCCGCCGACCTCGGACAACCGCGCGGTGATCGACTCGCTGATGCCGAACCCGGCCGGCCGGTCCGCCGGACTGAACCCGGTGCCGTGATCCCGCGTGATCACCGCGATCCCGCCGTTGCGTTCCTCCACGCGTACCACGACCTTGTCCGTCTCCGCGTGCTTCATCGTGTTGCGCATGGCTTCCCGCACCGCGTCGCGGATCGCGATCTGCCGGACCTCGGACAGCGTGTCGTCGTCCAGTTCGGCGATCACCAGCTGCGCGCGCAGCCCGTCCCGCGCCATCTCCGCGGCCAGCGCCGCGAGCTTCTCGCCGAGCGGCCGCGCGCCCTCCTCGGCCCGCTGCGCGGCGGCGGTCTCGATCGTCTGCCGCAGTTCGATCGCCTGCGCCCGGGCCAGCCGCTGCACCTCGACCAGCCGCTGATCCGAATCGCCCGGACCGCCGAGCGCGATCGCTTCCAGCGTCTGCAGCACCGTGTCGTGCAGCATCCGGTGCTGCCGCGCGCGTTCGGCGAGCCGTCCGTTGCGAATCCCGTACGCCAGCGCCAGCCGGATCCCGAGGCCGAGCAGGATCAGCGCGCCGACCGCGGTGAACAGGACGCCGAACATCGTCGGGTACAGCGACGCGGCCTGCGCGAAATCGAACGTGCCGTGGTTGAGCAGGTCCGACAGCAGCCGCACCGGCAGGCTGAGCGCCGCCAGCCCGATCCCGGACGGGATGCCGACGGCGAGGGTGAGCAGGGCGACGCTGCCGAGCAGGTGCTTGTCCGCGACGCCGACCGCGTCGTGGAACACCGCGGGCGACACCGTCGCGCCGATGAACAGCTCGAACGCGAGCGTGGCGACGAGGTCGATCAACAGCAACCGGCCCGCGAGATCACTGCGGAACGGGGCCCGGCGCATCATCCAGAACAGGCCGAACGCGCTCAGCGCCACCGAGCACACCGCGACGATCGCGACCGACGCCAGCCCGGCCGACCCGTGCTTGACCGCGTACGACCCGAACGTCGCGGGCACCATCAGCAGCCGGTAGACCAGCGGAACCAGCACCACGTACCGAGCCGCGCGCAGCAGCAGCCCGTCGCGCTGCCGCTCGTCGACCGGACCGGCCATCCGCGAGATCCGCTGCAACGCGCGCACCGGGGTCGGATCGCCGATCTCGTCGGTCAGCCCGGTCGTCGCCGTGGCCAGCGCGGGCGTGCCGCGCCGCAGCAGCATGACGAGAAAGCTGGCTCCGCGCCGGTCCCCGTCCTGCTGCCGCGTCATCGATCCCCCCGGTTCGGTTCGAGACAGGGAGTATCTCGGCTGGCCCGGCGATGATCCAGAGGCCAAAGGGGGATCGTGGCGAACCCGCGATCCCGAATTCATTTCTTGGGTCTACTCGCCCGAACCGAGGCCCTCGGCCGCCGCCCACTTCTTCAGCTCGGCGACCGCCTCGTCGTGTTCCAGCGGACCGCGGTCCAGCCGCAGCTCCTTGAGGAACTTCCAGGCCTGCCCGACCTGCGGGCCCGGCTGGAGGCCGAGCAGCCGCATGATCTCGTTGCCGTCGAGGTCCGGCCGGACCCGGTCGAGATCCTCCTGCTCCTTGATCCGCGCGATGCGGGCCTCGAGATCGTCGTAGGTCGCCTGCAGCGCGGCCGCCTTGCGCTTGTTGCGCGTGGTCGAATCGGCGCGGACGAGCTTGTGCAGCCGGGTCAGCAGGTCGCCGGCGTCGGTGACGTAGCGGCGGACCGCCGAATCGGTCCACTCGCCGCCGCCGTATCCGTGAAACCGCAGGTGGAGGAACACGAGCTGGGAGACCTGCTCGATGATCTCCTTCGAGTACTTCAGCGCCCGCAAACGTTTGCGGGCCATCCGCGCGCCGACCACCTCGTGGTGGTGGAAGCTCACGCCGCCGCCCTGGGTGAACTCGCGGGTGGCCGGCTTGCCGATGTCGTGCAGCAGCGCGGCCAGCCGCAGCACGAGGTCCGGCTCGCTGGTCGGTTCGTGCGATTTCTCCAGCTCGATCGCCTGCGCGAGCACGGTCAGCGAATGCTGGTAGACGTCCTTGTGCTGGTGGTGCTCGTCGATCGCCAGCCGCATGCCGGGCAATTCGGGCAGCACCCGGTCGGCCAGCCCGGTGTCGACCAGCAGCTCAAGGCCCGGCCGCGGGTCGGGGGCCAGCATCAGCTTCGACAGCTCGGTCTGGACCCGTTCGGCGGTGATCCGGTCGATCTCCTCGGCCATCGACGTCATCGCCTCGACCACGCGCGGCGACGCGGTGAAGCCGAGCTGCGCGGAGAACCGGGCCGCGCGCATCATCCGCAGCGGGTCGTCGGCGAACGACTCCTGCGGCAGCGCCGGGGTGTCGAGCACCTTCAGCCGGAGCGCGTCCATGCCGTCGTGCGGGTCGATGAACGTCTTCCCGACCAGGTCGATCGCCATCGCGTTGACGGTGAAGTCGCGGCGGAGCAGGTCACCCTCGATGGTGTCGCCGAAGGTGACCTCGGGGTTGCGGCCGACGCGGTCGTAGCTGTCCGCGCGGAACGTGGTGATCTCCAGCGTCGTGCCGTTCTTGGTGACGCCGACGGTGCCGAACGCGATGCCGACGTCCCAGACCGCGTCACCCCATTCGCTCACGATCTGCAGCACCCGGTCCGGGCGCGCGTCGGTGGTGAAGTCGAGGTCGTTGGACAGCCTGCCGAGCAGCGCGTCGCGCACGCTGCCACCGACCAGGTACAAGCTGTGGCCGGCGCGGGCGAAGCGCTCGGCCAGCTCGTCGGCCAACGGGGACACTCGCATCAGTTCCGTCACCGCGTTCTGCTGGGCGACCAGGTTGTTCACTCGAATCCCACCACGAAAATGGCGCCGCCACCGCGGACGCCGCCGGACACGGACACGGAGAGCCAGAGTACCCGGGCGACCGTTTGCTCTAGCATCGCAGCATGTCTGGATCCGCCGGTCGCGCCGGGCCGCCGACGCCGCGCCGGCGGCGACGGCGCCACCGCGGCAGGCGGCTGACCACGGTCGACGAGACCTCGGCGGGCGGACTGGTCGTCGACCCGGAGCGCGAACACGCGGTGCTGATCGGGCGGCTCGACCGACACGGCAGACTGCTGTGGTCGCTGCCGAAGGGCCACATCGAGGACGGGGAGACGGTGGAGCAGACCGCGGTGCGCGAGGTGAAGGAGGAAACCGGCATCTCCGCGCGCGTGCTGCACCCGCTTGGCGCCATCGATTACTGGTTCGTCGCGCAGCAGCGCCGGGTGCACAAGACCGTGCACCATTTCCTGCTCGAAGCCACCGGTGGCGAACTGTCGGACGAGGACGTCGAGGTGACCGAGGTCGCCTGGGTTCCGCTGGCCGAGCTGGAGACCACCCTCGCCTACGCGGACGAGCGCAAGCTGGTTCGCGGGGCAGCAGAACTTTTCGCGCCCGACGAGCGCGGCTGAGAGGGAGCACCCGAGTGAAGCGGCCCGCCGCCTTCTTGCTGTCTTTGCTGATCGTCGCCGCCACCGCGTTGTTCGGTGCGCCGGCGGGCGCGCAGGAGAATCCGTCTCCGGAACCGGCGCGGCTGCGGCTCGACCTCGGCCAGCTGACCCCGCGCGTGATCTCCAGCGCGGACCAGGCGATCACGGTGGCCGGGACGGTCACCAACACCGGATCGCGCCGGATCGTCAAGCCGATGGCCCGGCTGCAGATCGGCGAACGCCTCGCCAGCCCGCGCGCGATGGACTCGGTGCTCGCCGGGACCCCGGTGCAGGACACCCCGCTGACCGAGTTCACCACGCTCGCCGAGGACCTGGAGCCTGGTCAGAGCGCCCGGCTGAACATCACCGTGCCGCTCACCGGGCCGCGCGGCGCTGGCCTCCGGCCGGGCGTGTACCCGCTGCTGGTGAACGTGAACGGCACCCCGGAGTACGGCGGCCCGGCCCGGCTCGCCGCGGTGAGCTTGCTCATGCCGGTGCTGTCGACGCCGGGTCACGCGAACAACCAGGCGACGCAGCGGCATTCGAAACTGGCCGTGCTGTGGCCGATCACCGACAGCACCCCGCACGTCCAGTCCGCCCCGTTCGGCGTGCCGATGACGCTCACCGACGATTCCCTCGCCGACCAGCTGAGCCCCGGCGGACGGCTGTATTCGCTGGTCTCGGCGGCGCGAGCGGCGCAGGAGACGAATCCGAAGATCGGCGGCTCGCTGTGCTTCGCGCTCGATCCGGACCTGCTGCGCACCGTGGACGCGATGAAGAACGGCTACCGGGTCAGCGGCGGGGCGACGGGCAAGGGCGCGGACGCCGCGTCGAACTGGCTGGCGGCGCTGCGTGCGCTGGTCACCGGCCGGTGCGTGATCCCGCTGCCGTTCGCCGACGCCGACCTCACCACGCTGGGCAAGATCCGCGGCGCCGACGGCAACCCGGACGCCGGCCTCATGACCACGGCGCTGAACGGCACCGCGACGATCCGCCAGGTGCTCGGCGTCGAGTCGAAGAGCGGCGTGCTGTGGCCGGGCGGGACTCCGGACGACAAGGCGCTGTCGGCGATTTCGTCGGGCGGCTTCCAGACCGTGCTCACCGACAGCGGCAAGCTGCGGGCGGGCGGTGACGACGAGACCGTCACCGGCGCGGCGACCCTGTCCGACGGCCTGCGCGCGCAGCCGACCAACTCGATGGCCACCGCCGGTCTCACCGGATTCACGCCGAGCCCGCAGGCGCCGACCACCTACAGCGGAGCGTCGCAGCGCGCGGTCTCCACGCAGAACGGTCTCGCCGCGGTCGCGTTCGAAGCCGGGCTCGGCCGCACCGAAGGAACCACCGGCGGGCCGCTGCTCATCGCGCCGCCGCGGCGCTGGGACGCCACCACCGACGAGCTGAACGCCTTCCTGTCCGGGCTCGGCAAGCTCACCACCGCGGGCGTGACGGCCGGTTCGACGCTCGACGACCTGCTCGGCACCGCGCCGGAAGGCAGCGCTTCGCTGGCCGCGGACACCCGTTCGGACGGCGGCGCGGCGGTCGCCGGCCAGCTGTCCGGCCTCGACCAGGACGCCACCGGCCTGGTCTCGGCGATGCAGGTCGACCAGCGGAACCAGGTCGAACCGAAGGCCGTCGTCGGTCCGGTGCGCGACGCGCTGGTCCGCGGCAGCTCGACCGCGTTCGGCCCGTCGGCGGTGGCGTCCGCCTCGGCGAACGCCACCGCGGAGCTCGCCGCGATCCGCGACCAGGTGACCGTCGAACAGCCGAAGCAAACGTTTGCGCTCGCGTCCGGGTCCTCGCCGCTGCCGGTGTATGTGCACAACGACCTGCCGGTCGGCGTCACCGCGCAGATCGTGCTCCGGAACAACATGGGCGTCCGGCCGGAACAAGCGGGCAAGAACCTGCTTTTCCCGGCGAAGGGCGGGCAGACCAAGTACGTGCAGATCGAGGCGTTGCGGGCCGGCCGCCTGTCGGTCGATGTGTCCTTGACCACCCCATCGGGCACGGATCTCGGCGCGACCGCGCGGTTCGAGCTGACCTCGACCGAATACGGCCCGATCACCATCATCGTCACCGTCGTCGCTGGTTGCGCGCTGCTTCTGCTGGCGTCCCGGCGGATCTACCGGCGGATCAAGGAAAGCCGCGGCGGCACGCCCTGACAGGCCAAGGGGCCGGGTGCTCGCGCCCGTTCCCGATTACCCTGAGTCCGCGCTGCCACAATGGCAGGGGCAAGGGGACCGCCGAGGATTGGGCACGCGTTGGACAAAGAGCCGGGTCAACCACCCGAGCGTGCGGGTCGTCCTCGGCGGGACGGCGCGGCGCCGAGGCGGAGCGACCAGCCTCGCCGCGCGGTGCGGGACGCCCGTCGCCAGCCGCCTCCTCCGCCGCCGCCCGCCGACCGCAGGCAGCCGCCGCCCAACGGCACCCGCCGGATGCCGTTGCCCGACGAACGTCCGCCCGCCGACCGGGCGCCCTCCGACCGGGCCCAGCCGCGCCGGATCGACCCGCGCCGCGGCGACCCCCGTGAGCCCCGCGAACCTCGTGAACCCCGGGACCGCGCGCCGCGCCGGGTCCCGCCGCCACCGCCGAACGGCCAGCGTCCGGCCCCGACCAGGGCCGCCATGCCGCCGGTGCGCAGGCCGCCCCCGCCGAGGCAGTCCGGGCCGCCGTCCGGCCCGCAGCAGCTCCCGCCGTCGGGTCCGCAGCCGATCCCGCCGAACCAGCCGCCGAACCGCGGCCAGCTCCCGCAGCCGACCCCGCCGCCCGCGAACGTGCCGGGCCCGCAGCCGCCGGTGCACCGCGGCCGCGGCCCGCGTCCCGGCACGCCGATCCGGCCGTGGCAGGAAGAGGCGATGCGGGACCCGGACGCCACCCGGTTCATCCCGCGCACCGCGGGCGTTCCGCTGGCGGCCCCGTCGCGCTGGCCGACCGCCGACCCGGACGTGCTGCGCCCGTACGACGCGCTGGCCACCCAGGTCATGCCGCGGATCAAGGACGCGCCGCTCGCGCGTCCGGCCGAGGCGCCCGAGCAGCCGAAGGACGAGGGTCCTTCGGTCGCGAAGGAATCCGGCCGGATGGCGATCGCGTCGCTGATCAGCCGGATCACCGGGTTCCTGTGGAAGGTGCTGCTGGTCGCGGCGATCGGCAACGGGATCGCGACCGACTCGTTCAACGTCGCGAACACGATGCCGAACATCATCTTCGAGCTGCTGCTCGGCGGCGTGCTCACCAGCGTGGTGGTGCCGCTGCTGGTGCGTTCGCAGGACGACCCGGACCACGGCCAGGCCTACGCGCAACGGCTGCTGACCACCGGCGTCACCGTGCTGTTCATCGGCACCGTGATCGCGGTGATCGCGGCGCCGGCGTTCACGTCGCTGTACATCGATTCGTCCGGCAACGCGAGCGCGGGCCTGACCACCGCGTTCGCCTATCTGCTGCTGCCGGAGATCTTCTTCTACGGCGTGTTCGCGCTGGTCTCGGCGATGCTGAACGCCAAGCACGTGTTCGGTCCGACCGCGTGGGCCCCGGTGATCAACAACCTGGTGGTCATCTTCACCATCCTCGTGGTGTGGCTGATGCCCGGTTCGATCGACACCGGCAACCCGTCGCTCACCGATCCGAAGGTGCTCACGCTCGGCCTCGGCGTCACCGGCGGCATCGCCGCGCAGGCGCTCATGCTGATCCCGCCGCTGCTGCGGTCCGGCTTCCGCCCGCGCTGGCGCTGGGGCCTGGACAGCCGGATGAAGGAGTTCGGCGGGCTGGCCCTGTGGGTCGTCGGCTACGTCGCGGTCAGCCAGGTCGGCCTCACGATCACCACTCGCGTGCTCACCAAGGGCACCTCGGGCGGCGTCACCGCCTACAACTACGCGTGGCTGCTGTTCCAGCTGCCCTACGGCGTGCTCGGCGTCTCGCTGCTGACCGCGATCATGCCGCGAATGAGCCGCGCCGCCGCCGACGGCGACACGAAGAAGCTGGTCAGCGACCTGTCGTATGCCTCGCGGATCTCGACGGTGACCCTCGTCCCGATCTCCGCGGTGATGACGATCGTCGGCTCGTCGATGGGTGTCGCGCTGTTCGCGCTGGGCAAGGGCTCGCTGGAAGGCGCCGAGCGGATGGGCCAGGCGCTGGCGATCACCGCGTTCGCGCTGCTGCCGTACGCGCTGGTGATGCTCCAGATGCGGGTGTTCTACGCGATGAAGGACGCCCGCACGCCGACGTTGATCATGATCGTGATGACCGTGGTCAAGGTGCCGCTGCTGTTCCTGTGCCCGGTGCTGTTGAACCCGGAGAACGTCGTGCTCGGCGTGATGATGGTGAACGCGCTGACCTACGTGATCGGCGCGATGCTCGGCCAGGTGTGGCTGTGGGTGACGCTCGGCAACCTGCGCAGCAAGCGGGTGATCGGGGTGATCCTGTTCACGGTCGTGGCGAGCGTCCTCGGGGTCGGCGCGGCGTGGGTCGTCGGGCTGATCGTGCCCTCGTCCCTCGGCCCGGTTCTGCACGCCTGGATCAAGCTCGTCCTGCAGGGACTCGTCGGGATCGTGGTCTCGTTCGGGGTGCTCATGGCGCTGAAGGTCGAGGAGCTGAAGCCCGTAACATCGAGATTCACCCGATTGATCAAGCGCGGGTAACGATTGATTCACGACTCACGACGCTTCTACGGCTGATGATCCGGGTACCCTCGGTGCCGGGAGCGAAGCGGGAGAGAGCGTGGACACGAGACGAAGCGAGCAGGCGGGGGACGCCGCGGGCATTCGCGCCCGGGGCGGATCGCTCGCGCCCGGACGCGTCGTAGGGGACGGCCGGTATCGCCTGCTTGCCCAGTTCGGGGTAGACGAGCGGGCCGCCGCGCACCTCTGGCGCGCGCGGGACGGGCAGCTCAAACGGGACGTCGCACTGACGCTGCTGGTCGGCGATCCGGCCGATCCGGAGGCGGCGAGGCAGGCGAGGCGCACCCTGGAACGGGCCGCGCACGCGTCGAAGTTCGGGCACGGCGGCGTCGCGCGAGTGCTGGATGTGCTCAGCCTCGGCAGCGGCGTCACCTCCAGCGAGGGACTGCTCGGCGTCGTGGTGGCGGAGTGGACCAAGGGCAGCGACCTGGTGGACCTGGTCGCGCAGCGCCCGGTGGCCCCCGCCGCGGCCGCGCGGATGGTGCAGGCGCTCGCAGAGGCGGTCGACCACGCCCACCAGAACGGTCTCGTCCTCGGCCTCGACCACCCGCAGCGGCTGCGGCTCACGCCGGGCGGCGCGCTCAAGCTCGCCTTCCCCGGCCCGCTGCCCGAAGCCACTCTCCGCGACGACGTCAAGGCGCTCGGCGCGGTGCTGTATCTGCTGCTCACCGGACGCTGGGCGCTGCCGGGCGGGCCGCCCGCGATCCCCGCGGCGCCGCTCACGCCGCAGGGGCACGTCGTGCCGCCGCGGTCGCTGGTGCCTGCGGTGCCGCCGGAGCTGTCCTCGCTGGCCGTGCGCACGATCGAGGACGGCGGCAGCGGCGGGATCCGCACCAGCTCGGCCATTCTGCGCGTGCTCGGCCAGGTCGCCGAGCAGGAGGAACGCACCCAGCTGATCAACGCGGTCGGCAAGGACGACCCGGCGGCGGAGACCGACGGCACGATCTGGACCACGAAGAAGCCGGTGAAGGACGTCGCGCGGCGGCGGAAGCTGGCCTTCGGCGTCACCGTGCTGGTGGTCGCGACCGTGGTCATCCTCGCGTGGGGCGGGCTGATGCTGATCAACCTGTTCCAGGGCGACGGCAAGCCGACCGGTCCCACGATCAACGTCGCGGCCCCGCCGAGCAGTGCTCCGGCGAAACCGGGCAACCCGGCGCCACCGCCGGGCAACCAGCCGCCCGCGGCGCCGAAGATCGGCGACCCGGTGGCCCCGAAGTCGGCGACGCTCTACAACCCGCAGGGCTCCGGCGACAACGCGGGCCGGGCGAAGAACACGATCGACGGCGACCCGAGCACGGTCTGGAAGACCGACCAGTACCAGCAGCAGCTGCCCGCGCTGAAGCCCGGCGTCGGCATCGCGGTCTCGTTCGACAACCCGGTGAACCTCGCGCAGGTGAAGATCAGCGCGGACAGCCCGGGCACGAAGGTCGAGATCCGGTCGGCGGACAGCAAGAATCCGCAGCTCGACGACACGAAGGTGGTCGGGAGCGGCGACCTGAACGGCCCGGACACCACGATCACCCTGCAGCAGCCGACACAAAGCCAGTACTTCATCGTCTGGATCACCCAGCTGGGCGACAACGGCGGCGACGGCTTCCTGAGCCAGATCGGAGAGCTGAGCTTCCTGCCTGCGGCGTGAGCTGCGAGCACGACTCAGTAGGCTCTGCCGGGTGACGGCTGCAGCTCCCACGGATGCGGATCTGATCGCGGCGCACGCCGCGGGCGATCCGCATGCGTTCAGTGAACTGGTCCGGCGGCATCGAGACCGCATGTGGGCGGTAGCGCTGCGCACGCTGCGCGATCCGGAAGAGGCGGCGGACGCGCTGCAGGAGGCGTTCATCTCGGCCTTCCGCGCGGCGGGCAAGTTCCGCGCGGAGTCGCAGGTCACGACCTGGCTGCACCGGATCGTGGTGAACGCGTGCCTCGACCGGATCCGGCGGAAGCAGGCCCGGCCGACCGTGCCGCTGCCCGAGACCGGCGAGTACAACGAACCGGCCGCGCCCGGCGACTCGATGGCCGAGAAGGAGACCAGCCTGCTGGTCCGCAAAGCGCTCGACGAGCTGCCCGAAGACCAGCGCGCGCCGATCCTGCTCGTCGACGTCGAGGGCTATTCGGTGGCCGAGACGGCGAAAATGCTCGGCATCGCCGAGGGCACGGTCAAGAGCCGGTGCGCGCGCGGCCGGGGAAAACTCGCGAAGGTTCTCGGGCATCTGCGGAACCCGGACGGGGGTGGCGACGTCCCAACTAACGAAAGCAAACGCAAGCACGCCACTTCGGAGGGGTCCCGGAGTGCCGGGCGAGCCCAGCGCTCGCCGGGGAACGGGGAGGGACGATGACGGACGAGAGCCGGGGGGCAGGCGGAACCATCGGGCCGCCCTGGTCTGTCGACCTGCTCGCCGACCTCCACGCCGGGGTCCTCGACGACCAGGAGGCAGCGCAGCTGTGGCCGCGGGTGAACGCGGATCCGGAGGCGCGCGCGATCATCGAGGCCCTGGAGGCGACCACCGCCGACCTGTCCGCGCTCGCCGCGGAACCGGCGCCGCCGATGCCCGCCGAGTTCGCGGCGAGGCTCGACGCCGCGCTCGCCGCGGAGTCGGCGGCCCGGCAGGAGGCGACGTTTCCGGCGGCCGCACCGGAGCCCGCTGAACAGGCGGTCGCGCCGGTGGTGGACCTGTCGGCGGCGCGGAAACGGCGGAACCGGCAGCTCGGCTGGGGCGCCGGGATCCTGACCGCCGCCGCGGCCGCCGCGGTAGCGATCACGCTGACCGTTCCCGGTGCGACCAAGACCAATACGTCCGGCGTCGCCGCGCCCGCGCCGTCTTCGGCAAGCGGCCCGTCCGTCGGCAGCGACGGCAGCGGTGCGGAAGCGCTGCTGGGCGGCGGTCTCGGCGTGCGGAACTACGGTCCGCTGCAGGACTCGAAACGCTTCGACGCGTGCGTCGCGGCGGCCGGCATGGACCCGGCGGTGCGGCCGGAAGGCGTGCGGCCGGTGACCGTCGAGGGCAAGCCGGGCGTGGTGGCGATTTACACCACCGGCAAGCTCGCGCAGTTCCGGCTGGTCGCGTTCGGCGCGGACTGCGGGCCGGGGAACGCGGACAAGCTGTTCGACAAGGTGGTCGGCAAGAAGTAGCGGGCAGGACGTAGCGGGCGTCACCGCCGGGAACACCTCCACCTACGATCGTGTTGAGCCTGGAGCACAGGTCATGACGAGCGGAGGGTTGACGGGTGGCTGCCGAGGAAATCAGGAACCTGATCGTCGTCGGGTCGGGTCCTGCCGGTTACACCGCAGCGGTCTACGCGGCGCGCGCACAGCTCGAACCGCTGGTGTTCGAGGGCACGCAGTTCGGCGGCGCGCTGATGACGACCACCGAGGTCGAGAACTTCCCGGGCTTCCGCGACGGGATCCAGGGCCCGGACCTGATGGAGGAGATGCGCAAGCAGGCCGAACGGTTCGGTGCGGAGCTGCGCGCGGAGGACGTCGAGTCGCTTGAGCTGACCGGCGACGTGAAGTACGTCGTCGCGAACGGCCAGCGCTACGCCGCCCGCGCCGTCGTGCTGGCCATGGGCGCCGCCGCGCGGTACCTGAAGGTGCCGGGCGAGCAGGAGCTGCTCGGCCGCGGCGTGTCCGCCTGTGCGACCTGTGACGGTTTCTTCTTCCGCGACCACGACATCGCGGTGGCCGGCGGCGGCGACTCGGCGATGGAGGAGGCGACCTTCCTGACGAAGTTCGCCAAGTCCGTCACGATCGTGCACCGCCGCGACGAGTTCCGGGCGTCGAAGATCATGCTCGAGCGCGCTCGAGCGAACGACAAGATCAAGTGGCAGCTGAACTCGCAGATCACCGGCGTCGAAGGCGACGGGACCGTGTCCGGTCTGAAGGTGCGCGACACGCAGTCCGGCGAGGAGAAGACGCTCGACGTGACCGGGTTCTTCGTCGCGATCGGCCACGATCCGCGCAGCGAGCTGGTGCGCGGTCAGGTGGACGTGGACGAGGACGGCTACGTGCTCACGCAGGGCCGCACGTCGTACACGAACCTGCCCGGGGTGTTCGCCGCCGGCGACCTCGTGGACCGCACGTACCGGCAGGCGATCACCGCGGCCGGTTCCGGCTGCAGCGCGGCGATCGACGCGGAACGATGGCTCGCGGAGCACGGCGAGGCCGAGGCGAACGAAGCACCGGAACTGGTCGGCGGCGGCTACGGCGCCGGCGAGCACTGACTTTCCCACCGAGTTGAAGGAGCAAGCGATGTCCGAACCCGTGAAGGTGACCGACAAGTCGTTCGTGGACGACGTCCTGACCAGCGAGAAGCCCGTTCTCGTCGACTTCTGGGCGACCTGGTGCGGGCCGTGCAAGATGGTCGCCCCGGTGCTCGAGGAGATCGCGAAGGAAAACGGCGACAAGATCACCGTCGCGAAGCTCGACATCGACGAGAACCCGAACACGGCGCGTGACTACCAGGTGATGTCGATTCCGACGCTGATCCTGTTCCAGGGCGGCAAGCCGGTGAAGCAGATCGTGGGCGCGAAGCCGAAGGCCGCGCTGCTGTCCGATCTCGCCGACGTGCTCTGAGCGGTCCACCTGCTGAGAACCCGGGCCAGCGGCTATCGACTCGCCGGTCCGGGTTCTCGCACGTTCGGGAACCACCCGCACGGGGGTGGGCACGCAGGTGCACTCGGCGTGTCCGCCGCGCGGCGACGCACCCGCCGGTGGCGCACCGACCGGGCCTGCGTCCTTACCGAGAGTTCACAGGGCACAATAGGTGCCTGGGTACACCCCCTACCCGGGTTTCTGTTTCGCATCGAGCCGGTTTCGGTGCCTGAGGAAGAGCGAGGAGTGCATGCGGGTACTCCGCCGCGGTGACGCCGGTCCCGACGTCGCCGAGATCAGGTCGATCCTTGCCGGGATGGATCTGCTCCCGCCGGTGGCGGGGACCGAGCGGTACAACACGTTCGACGTCGCGGTGGAGCAGGCCGTGCGCGCGTTCCAGCAGCGCCGCGGGCTCATCACCGACGGGGTGGTGGGCCCGGCGACGTACCAGGCGCTCAAGGGCGCGAGCTATCACCTCGGGAGCCGCCCGCTCCAGTACCTTTTGTCGTCGCCGGTGCACGGCGACGACGTTTTCACTCTTCAGGAGCGGCTCACCGAACTGGGCTTCGACGCGGGCCGCCCGGACGGCTATTTCGGCCCCCAGACCGAACGCGCCCTGCGCACGTTCCAGCGCGACATGCGGCTGACGTCGGACGGCATCTGCGGCCCGGCCACCATCCGCGAGCTGCATCGCCTGTCCTCGCCGCGCGCTCGCGGCGGCCGCCCGGTTTTCCTGCGCGAGCAGGAGCAGGTGCGCCAGGCGGGCCCGCGGCTGCGCGGCAAGCGCATCGTGATCGACCCGGGCCACGGCGGCGAAGACCTCGGTGTCGTCGCAGGCGGCCTGCGCGAGGCGGACATCGCCTGGGATCTGGCGCGGCGGCTCGAAGGCCGGATGCAGGCCACCGGCATGGAGGCCCTGATCAGCCGGGGCCCGAACCACAGCCCGACCGATTTCGAACGCGCCCGCTTCGCCAACGACGCCGGCGCGGACCTGTTCCTGTCGCTGCACAGCGACGGCAACCCGTCGCCGCGCGCGCAGGGCGTCGCGAGCTTCCACTTCGGCACCGGCAACGGCACGACGTCCACCGTCGGCGAGCTGCTGGCCGGCTTCATCCAGCGCGAGGTCGCGGCCCGTACCGGCCTGCTGGACTGCCGCACGCACTACAAGACGTGGGAGATCTTCACCCGCACGCGCTGCCCGGCCGTCCGCGTGGAAATCGGCTACCTGACGAACCCGGACGACGCCGCCCGCCTTGGCGACCCCGCCTTCCGCGACGTCGTGGCCGAAGGCATCCTCATCGCGGTCAAGCGCCTCTACCTCCTCGGCGAAGGCGACCAGCCCACCGGCACCTTCACCTTCGCCGACGTACTGGCCCACGAACTGGCCAAGGCCGAATAGCCCTCTCGCTATTCGCCCCCTCCAGTTCTTCCTGCCTTACCCCTAGCCCCACCCTGATTCGCCCTGCCCCGGCCTTTCCCCGCGAAGACCGCCCAGGGCCCCACTCAGCGCGCCCCGCCGCCGCACCGCCCTCTCAGCCCGTGTTTACCCGTGCTGACCCGCCCGCACCCCGAGCAACCACTACCCACAGTCACCACCAGCCGCCGCCCCCTCGGCGACCCCTCCCGAGCACCGCCACCCCCGAACCAACCGCGCCCTCACCCCCAAACAACCGGAGCCCCCACACCGCTTAACCGGCGCCACAAGAACTTGCGCCGAACTGCCACACCACCCACCACACCTGGGGGCAGCCCCCACCCTTCCCGGGGGGCGTCCCCAGATCCATTCTATCCATCCACAGCTTTTCCACGGCCTCTATCTGCAATCTGTGGATAACTCGGGGACTCTTCCACAGTTGTGCACAGGTACCGGGAGTGGGTGTTTTCCGCGCGGATCCGAGGTGGTATGGGGCTCGTCGGACTCGGTCCTGGGGCATCCGAGGTCCACCCCCGGCGGCGGCGAACAGGCCGGGGCTGACCTCGGGCGATGCTGTTCGAGCGGCCGCACAACCCAGTCGGGAATGAGGGTCGCGGTGAGCAGTAAAGCGGGCGAGCGGCGGTAGTTGTCGCGACGGTCGGCACGGAGAGTGACCGGGTAGCCGGGGAGTGGCGGAGTACTGCGGGCTAGCCGGGACGGGCGTTCATGGTGGGTGCCAGCGAGGTCATTCTGGCTGACCTGCCTGGGGCACGAAGCCGGTCAGGCGCGGCCGAGGCTCGGTTCCGCGGTCGTGATCGTCACTTGGCCCAGCAGACGTTCGAGTGCCGCTTCGACGTCTTCCTTCCAGGTGATCGCCGAGCGCAGTTCCAGGCGCAGGCGCGGGTACTTCGGGTGCGGGCGCACCGTTTTGAAGCCCACGCTCTGCAGGAACGCGGCGGGGAGCACGCACGAGTGCTGGCCCAGCGGGTCCTCGTCGTCAGGGGTGGCGTCGCCGAAGGATTCGATCGCGCGGACGCCGCGTTTGGTCAGGTCCTTCGCCACGGCCTGCACCAGCATCCGGCCGAGGCCGCCGCCGCGGAATTCCGGCAGGACCTGGAAGGCGGTGAGCAGGACGGCGTCGGCGCTCGGCGGCGACGTCGGGAAGGCGAGCGAGCGGGGCACCGCGTTCGGCGGGGCGTACAGCACGAACCCGACCGGCAACGTGTCGCTGTAGACGATGCGGCCGCAGGAACCCCATTCCAGCAGCACGCTGGACACCCAGGCTTCCTTCTCGACCTCGGTGGAGCCGTACTCCTCGGCCTGCGCCTTCAGGTGCGGCGCGAGCTCCCAGTACACGCACTGCCGGCAGTTCTTGGGAAGGTGCTCGAGATTGTCCAGGGTGACGCCCACCACGCGACGTGACACCTGAAACCTCCCTGGACCCCGCAACTCCGGCCATCGCGCCCGCAAGAGCGCAGGCGGCACCGGAAGAACCACCCCGAGGATAGGCCGATGTGACAAGCGCCGGAAGAGCGGGGAGCCGGAAGAGGCCGCGGTTACACTCGATGGATCTACCAGCAGGTACCCACCGAGCCCTCAGGTGTCCGATGACCGAGAACCGCCCCGCCAAGCCGCAGACCGGCCGCCACAATCTCGACCCGCACCTCGACCGGTACGCAGCACGTACCGCCGGGATGACCGCATCCGAGATCCGCGCGCTTTTCGCAGTGGCAAGCCGGCCGGAGGTCGTCTCGCTCGCCGGCGGCATGCCGAACCTCGCCGCGCTGCCGCTCGACACCCTCTCGGCTCAGGTCGGCGAGATCATCGCCGAGGAGGGGCTCGTCGCCCTGCAGTACGGGTCCGCGCACGGGATTCCCGCGCTGCGTGACCAGATCTGCGAAATCATGGCTCTCGAGGGGATCAAGGCGCACCCCGACGACGTCGTGGTCACCGTCGGTTCCCAGATGGGCCTCGACATGGTGACCCGGCTTTTCTGCGACCCGGGTGACGTCGTGATCGCCGAGGGCCCGTCGTACGTCGGTGCGCTCGGTTCGTTTTCCGCTTACCAGGCGAACGTCGTGCACGTCGCGATGGACGAGCACGGTCTCGTGCCCGAAGGGTTGCGGGAAGCCTTGCGCCAGGCTGAAAAAGCCGGGCAGCGGGTCAAATTCCTTTACACGATCCCGAATTTCCACAACCCGGCCGGCGTGACGCTGTCGGTCGACCGGCGGCCGGAAATCGTCGAGATCTGCCGCGAGCACGGCGTGCTGATCATCGAGGACAACCCGTACGGCCTGCTCGGTTTCGACGGCCAGACCTACCCGGCGCTGCGCTCGCTCGACCCGGACAACGTCGTGTACCTCGGCTCGTTCTCGAAGACGTTCGCCTCCGGGCTGCGCGTCGGCTGGGTGCTCGCGCCGCACGCGGTGCGCGAAAAGCTCGTGCTGGCAGCGGAATCCGCGACGCTGTGCCCGCCGACCTTCAACCAGATGATCGTCTCGCGCTACCTCGCGACGCACGATTGGAAGGGCCAGATCAAGAAGTTCCGGGAGAACTACCGCGAACGCCGCGACGCGATGTTGTCGGCGCTGCAACAGTATTTGCCGCCCGGCTGCTCTTGGACCAACCCCGACGGTGGCTTCTACGTGTGGGTCACCGTGCCGGAAGGCGTTGACACCAAAGCGATGTTGCCGCGTGCGGTCACCGCTCGGGTCGCGTACGCGTCCGGCACCGGTTTCTACGCCGACGGTTTCGGCTCCCGCCAGATGCGGTTGTCGTACTGCTATCCGACGCCGGAACGCATCCGCGAGGGCGTGCGCCGGCTCGCCGCCGTGCTCGAGTCCGAAATGGACCTCAACCGCACCTTCGGTAGCGTGAAGGCGCGCACCATCCCGGGGCCCGAGACCCCGTCTCCGGACACGGTCTGACCGGCCCAGCAACACTAAGGAGTTCCCACGGTGGTCGACCGTACCGTTGCCGTGCTCGCCGGCGGGCTTTCCCACGAACGCGACGTTTCGCTCCGCTCCGGGCGCAGGCTTTCCGCCGCGCTGCGGGCCGAGGGCCTCACGGTGGAGGAGTGGGACACCGACGCCGGGCTGCTGGAACGGCTGCGCACGCAGCGTCCGGACGCGGTTGTCGTCGCCCTGCACGGCGGTGAGGGCGAGAACGGCTCGGTGCAGACCGTGCTGGAGATGCTCGACGTGCCGTTCGTCGGCACCCATTCGCAGGGCTGCCGCCGCGCCTGGGACAAGCCGACCGCGAAGGCGTTCGTGCAGCAGGCCGGGTTCTCGACGCCGGACTGGATTGTGTTGCCGCACAGCACTTTCCGCGAACTGGGCGCGCAGTCGGTGCTCGACGCGATGGTCGAGCGGCTCGGTCTGCCGCTGATCCTCAAGCCGGATCAGGGCGGGTCGGCGCTCGGCACGCAGGTGGTTCGGGAGGCAGCGGAGCTGCCCGCGGCGATGGTCGGCTGCTTCGCCTATGGCGACACCGTGCTCGCGGAACGGTTCGTAGACGGCGTTGAAGTGGCCGTCACGGTCATCGAAGGGGAGAACGGGGCCGAGGCCCTGCCCGCGGTCGAGATCGTGCCGGAGAGCGGCGTCTACGACTACACCGCGCGCTACACCGCGGGCCTCACCGACTTCTTCACCCCGGCCCGGATTTCCGACGAGGCCGCGAAGGCGGTCAGCGAACTCGCCGTCGGCGCGCACCGGTGGCTCGGGCTGCGCGACATCTCGCGCACCGACGCGGTGATCACGCCGGACGGGGGAGTCCACTTCCTCGAAGTGAACCTCTCGCCGGGTCTCACCGAAACGTCGACGGTGCCGATGGCGGTCGAAGCCGCCGGCACCACGCTCGGTTCAGTTTTCGCGGACCTCGTCGCGCGCGCCGTCGCTCGCGCGAACTGAAAACTGGCGGACAGGGGCGGGCGGCGGACTGCCGCCCCTCCCCGCGCCGGTCGATTCCGGCGGCCACTCCGCGTGACCGTGGCCGCCTCGATCCGCAATCATCACCGTGACGAAACGCCCCTGGGTGATCCCTAATCGGTTTCGTCGCTCTGATTCGCCGATTTTTCCCCGGAATTCGCGTCGATGATCCCGACGATCCGCTCAAGATCGTCGACCGACCCGAACTCGAGAACGATGCGCCCCTTGCGCCGGCCGAGGTCGACCTTCACCCGGGTGTCGAACCGATCGGACAGCCGGTTCGCAAGTTCCTGCAATCCGGGCGCCTGGATCTGCTTTCGGGGAGCGGCCTTCGGCTTCGCCGGCTTCTCGCTCTTCTTCAGCGTGACGGCTTCCTCGGTGGCCCGCACCGACATGCCCTCCGCGACGATCCGCGCCGCCAGTTCCTCCTGGCTTTCCGGATCCTCCAACGACAGCAGCGCCCGCGCGTGCCCGGCGGACAGGACGCCCGCGGCCACCCGCCGCTGCACGGGGAGGGGGAGCTTGAGCAACCGGATGGTGTTCGTGATGACCGGACGGCTGCGACCGATGCGCCCGGCCAGCTCCTCGTGCGTCACCGCGAACTCGTCGAGGAGCTGCTGATAGGCCGCCGCCTCTTCGAGCGGGTTCAGCTGCACGCGGTGGATGTTCTCCAGCAGCGCGTCCCGCAGCATCGACTCGTCGGCGGTCTGTCGCACGATCGCCGGGATCGCCTCGAGCTCCGCCTGCTGCGAGGCACGCAGCCGGCGCTCGCCCATGACGAGTTCGTACTCGTCGTCGCCGAGTTCTCGGACGACGATCGGCTGCATGAGCCCGAACTCGCGGATCGAATGCTCGAGTTCGGCGAGTGCTTCCTCGTCGAAAACCTGGCGCGGCTGCTTCGGGTTCGGCTTGACCGAGCTGACCGGGATCTCGCGGTACACCGCGCCGGCGACCTCGCCGCTCGGCTGGCCCGCGGCACCGTTCGCCGCGAACCAGCCCTTGTCCTCGCGTACCGCTTTCTCCGCGGGCGTGCTGGCCTCGGTCGCGGCCGGAGGAGGCGTCGCCGGTCCGGTCGGGATCAGGGCCGCCAGTCCGCGGCCGAGCCCTCCTCTGCGCTCAGTCATGCGGTGCTGCTCCTCTCGTTCACACCCCGCTCGGCGATCTCCTTCGCCGCGTCGAGATAGCTCATGGCGCCACGTGAACCGGGGTCGTAGGAGAGGACGGTCTGGCCGTAGCCAGGTGCCTCGGACACCTTCACGCTGCGCGGGATGACGGTCTTCAGCACCGTTTCGCCGAAGTGGTTCCGGACCTCGTTGGTCACCTGGTCGGCCAGTTTGGTGCGACCGTCGTACATGGTGAGCAGAATCGTCGACACGCTGAGTTCGCGGTTGAGGTGCTGCTGCACGAGTTCGATGTTGCTGAGGAGCTGCCCGAGACCTTCGAGTGCGTAGTACTCGCACTGGATCGGGATGAGCACTTCCTGCGCCGCCACCATCGCGTTGACGGTGAGGAGACCGAGCGACGGCGGGCAGTCGATAAAGACGTAGTCGACGCCGATCTCGTCGAGCGCGCCGGACGACAGCGCCTCCTTGAGCCGCGTCTCGCGGTTCGCCATGGAAACGAGTTCGATCTCGGCACCGGCGAGGTCGATCGTCGCGGGCACGCAGTAGAGGTTGGGGGACTGCTCGCTCTGCTGCGCGGCCTCGGCGATTGAGACCTCGCCGATGAGCACCTCGTAGATCGACGGCGTCCCGGAGCGGTGGTCGATGTCGAGCGCGGTGCTGGCGTTGCCCTGCGGGTCGAGGTCGATCACCAACGTTTTCAGCCCGTGCACGGCGAGCGCCGCGGCCAGGTTGACGGTGCTCGTCGTCTTGCCGACCCCGCCCTTCTGGTTGGCGACGGTGAGCACGCGGCGACGAGAGGGTCGGGGGAGTACCCCTTCCTTGGGGTGGAGCACGCTCGCGGCGCGAACGGCTTCTTCAGCGATCGGCGTCCAGCCCATCTCCTGGCTGGCCTCCGCGGAGTCGGACGGCGGGGGATTCACCGGTCTCGACACCTCCTCCTGGTAGACGATTCGGGGGCGTTCACACCGCGATGTTTCACGTGGAACGGCGCGGCTGTTGTCGTTCGCTAGCTCCGCCTGCCGCGTGGCCGGTTCGGCTTCGGCGGCAGGCGACGGATCAGGACCACCGTGCTGGGGACTTCGAGTACTGCCTTCCCGCATTCCGCGACCTGTGGTTCGGCCCCACCGGCCTTGCGCACCGCGTCGCGGTCGCGGGAGATCTCTTCGGCGGCGCTGGCGCCTTTGAGGGCAACCAGTCGACCTTCGGGACGAACCAGGGGAAGGCACCAGCCCGCGAGCCGAGCAAGAGGGGCGACCGCGCGGGCGGTGACGACGTCTGCGCCACTCAGCTGCTCGCGTACGGACCGCTCCTCGGCGCGTCCACGGACGATGGTGATCGGGAGTTCCAGCTTCTCGGCGACCTCGGCCAACCAGTCAACCCGGCGAGCCATGGGTTCCAAGAGCACGATATCGAGGTCCGGTCGAGCGATCGCCAGCGGTACTCCCGGAAGCCCCGCGCCCGACCCGACGTCGACCACGCGCGCCTCGGACGGGATCTGCTCACCGATCACCGCGGAGTTCAGCACGTGCCGCTCCCACAGCCGGTCGACCTCACGCGGTCCGATCAACCCTCGCTCGACCCCATGAGTCGCCAGCAGCTCCACGTACCCGGCGGCTTGCTCGACGCGCTCCCCGAACACCTCCACCGCCGCGGTCCGGACCGTCCCGGTGGCGCCGTCCAAGCTCACTACTCGCACTCCTCGCTCCGCGCGTTTCACGTGAAACGCGCTCGATTGATTGTCCCTGATGCCGACGCCAAATCGAGCCGACAGACCGCAACTGTGGACAAGTCCACTCGAGTCGCCGAGCGATCCACAGGTCGTTTCACGTGAAACGCGATCGGCCGGGGGAGGAGGCGGCGAGTTTCACGTGAAACGCCACGCTTGTAATTCGCGGCGGCGTCGAGTCGGAGCGATGACGATCCTCGGGCGACTGCAGGCTCGGGCGTCACTCGTCGCGTGCCGGGGCGCCGGGCGGCGGCTGATGAACATGACGGCAGTCGTCCTTGCCTAACCGCTGCCTAGAACATGACAGGGGACA
This sequence comes from Amycolatopsis sp. VC5-11, assembly GCF_037034185.1. Classification (NCBI taxonomy): domain Bacteria; kingdom Bacillati; phylum Actinomycetota; class Actinomycetes; order Pseudonocardiales; family Pseudonocardiaceae; genus Amycolatopsis; species Amycolatopsis sp. VC5-11. The sequence continues at coordinate 828,493 of NZ_JBAGKF010000001.1, forward strand.
GGAGCGTCGCCAACGGACGACGCGCGACGCGGCATCGCCCAGAGGCCAGGGTCTGCTCGGCGGGTCCGACAGGCACGGTGCCGGTCGTACTCGCGGTGCCGAGGGACCGCGTCAGAAGGCAGGCATAAAAGAAGCGGCCCACCGGAGTGAATCCGGTGGGCCGCTTCCGCTCAGTGCTTCCGAGGGCTCAGTCCTCGGGGAAGATCACCACGCGCCGCTTCGGGTCCTCGCCCTCGCTCTCGCTCGTGACGCCCTTGACCGTCGCGACCGCGTCGTGGACGACCTTGCGTTCGAACGGGCTCATCGGCTGCAGGCGAACCCGCTCGCCGCTCGACAGCACCGACTCCGCGGTGGACCGGCCGAGCTCGCGGAGCTCCTCGCGGCGGTCCGCGCGCCAGCCGGCGATGTCCAGCATCAACCGGCTGCGCGAGCCGGTCTCCTGCTGGACCGCGAGACGGGTCAGCTCCTGCAGCGCTTCGAGCACCGTGCCGCGGGGGCCGACCAGCTTTTCGAGGTCGTCGCCGCCGTCGATGCTCACGATCGCGCGGCCCGCTTCGACGTCCAGGTCGATGTCGCCGTCGTAGTCGAGCAGGTCCAGCAGACGCTCGAGATAGTCGCCGGCGATGTCGCCCTCTTGCACGAGAGCGTCGTCACCGCCCGCCTTCGGCTCGGCCGCCGCACTCGTCTCTTCCTGATCGGCGTCGATCGTGTCGACCGTCTCCGACATCTTCAGTCTCCTCTCCGAACCCGAAGCGTCAGCGACGCTTCCGGCCCGACTTCCTGTTCGAGTCCTTGAGGAGCCCGGGCACTCCGGTGCCGTTCTCCTTCGATCCGTTCTGGGTCGACGTCTGCTCCGGCGCGCTCTCCGCCGCCTCGGCCGTCTCGGCTGCCTTCTTCTGCGAGGAAGCGACACCGCCGGACTTGCCGCTGGAGGACGAGGTCTGCGCGAAGCCGTGCGCCGAACCCGCCTTGGTCACCTTGCCCTGCTGACCCTGCTGCTGGTTCTTCTTCTGCTGCACCGGCTTCTGCCCGACCTTCGGCGCGGTCGGCTTCTGGCCCGGCTTCGGGCCGAGCGACGCGCGCTTCTCGGCCGCCTCGGCCTTGCGGGCTTCCTCTTCCTTGTCGATCTTCGTGTAGACGAGGCGCTGCTGCATGAGCGTCCAGCCGTTGTTCGCCAGCCAGTAGAAGAGCAGGCCGAGCGGGAAGAACGCACCGAAGACGAGCACACCGAGCGGGAAGACGTACATGGTGAGCTTGTTCATGATCGCGGTCTGCGCGGTGCCCGCGGCCGACGCGTTCTGCCGGGAGACCGAGTGGCGCGCGGTGAGGTGCGTGGCGATCGAGGCGATGATCATCAGCGGCAGCGCGACCGGGAGGACCTCCCAGTGCCACCCGCCGTTCGCGACGTGCCCGGCGACGGCGCCGACGCCGTTGTTGACCGCCTCGCCCAGGTTGACGCCGAAGAGCTTCGCGCTGACGTAGGAGTTCACGTCATGGGCGTTGAAGAAGTAGTTCTCGGTCTTCGGGCTGCCGTCGGCGGGCTTCATGGTGAACGCGCGCAGCACGTGGTTCAGGCCGATGAAGACCGGGATCTGAAGGATCATCGGAAGGCAGCTGCCGAGCGGGTTGACGCCGTGCTCGCGCTGGAGCTTCTGCATCTCCTGCGCCTGGCGCTGCCGGTCGTTCGCGTACTTCTTCTGGATCTTCTTCATTTCCGGCGCGAAGTCTTGCATCTTCTTCATCGACCGGACCTGGTTCACGAACGGCTTGAACATGATGCCGCGGACGGTGAACGTCAGGAAGATGATGCCGAGGATCCACGAGATCGCGGTCGCTTCCCCGAAGACGAACCCGAAGACCTTGTGCCAACACCACAAGATGAAGGACACGGGGTAGTAGATGAAATCGAGCACTGAGCTACTCCTCGATCGGTGTTTCAGGCGTGCGGTGCCGCCACGAGAACTTCTCGGGCACCGGGTCGCGGCCGGGCGGGGTCCACGGGCCGCAGCGAAGCAGCCGGCGCAGCGCGAGGTAGGAGCCCTTGGCCGCGCCGTGGCGGGTCAGTGCTTCGACTGCGTACGCGCTGCAGCTCGGGTAGAACCGGCAGGCCGGAGGAAGAAAGGGCGAAATCGCCTTGCGGTAGAACCGCACGGGGAGGAGCAGCACCCACGCGACCGGTCCAGGCCGGGGCGGCGACTCGTCCTCGGGTACTTCGGTGGTGCTGTGTTCGGAGGTGGCGTCCATAGCCGTTTACACCGCTGATCCGTGGTCGGGTGCCGTGCCCTGCTGGCGCGGCTGCCGGGGAGCATCGGCCCCGGCCGGGCGGCCGGACGGCGCGAGGCCGAGCCGGCGCAGTGCGGCGTCGAGATCCGCGGCGAGCTCAGCGCTCGACGCGGACGCGGCCGGAGGCAATGCCCGTACCACCAACGAGCTGCCCGCGGGCAGTGTTCCGAGACGCGCGGAAACCAGGTGCCGCAACCGCCGGGTCACCCGGTGGCGCACCACCGAGTTCCCGACGGCCTTGCTCACCACAAAACCCGCCCTGGCCGCGAACGAAGCGGCCACGGACGGGTCCGTGGTCAACGCGTGGACGACGAGGCGGCGCCTGCCGGCTCGGGACCCCCGGCGGAGGACGACCCGGAAGTCCTCGCTCCGCCGCAGACGTGCGCCAGCGGGCAGCACGACGCGGTCCGGCTGAGCCGGATCAGGCGGACAGCTCGGCGCGGCCCTTGCGACGGCGCGCCGCGAGGATCGCGCGGCCCGCACGGGTCCGCATGCGCAGGCGGAAACCGTGGGTCTTCGCGCGACGACGGTTGTTCGGCTGGAAGGTGCGCTTGCCCTTGCTCACTGCTTCTCCTGTGTCTCGGCCGTCGGGCGACGGCGGATTCCCCGGCGCCCGGCGTGTCGTGCGGGTCGCACGGAAGTTCGTGCTGTCTCCTACCACCGGGTGGCCTCGTCACGACGAGCGACGACATACGTAGGCACGCGAAACGCACCCGTCGCATACGGGAGACCTTACGAGGGTACGCACCCCGGTCGTGAACGCTGCAGGCGCCCCTCCGGCGCCCTCGGCGACCGACCGGCGAGACTGCCTTCCGGCACGGCGCGGCACCGAATGGCAACACGCCGTACACCGTGAAATGCTTGCGCAGCACCACGTCTTGTGGCATCGAGCAGGGCTTGTTAGCGTGCCTCTCTCGGCCTCCGGGCAGGACTGATTCGGCCTCGCCGACGCCGGGGGGTGTGGAGGCGCCCGGGGAGTACGCCGAGCCCGCAGGTCGCGTGGCTGCGGACGGCCGTACATTAGTGCACAGCTGTGGACAACTTTGTGGATATCGCTGTGCCGTCGCGCGGGTGAGTCCGGACCGCGTGCTCGAGGCGAGCTTCCAGGACGTGCTCGGGGCGGGTCGCAGGCGTGCGCGCCGACGAGGGGAGGGGAGTCAGACCGGTGTCGGAGCACCAGCACAATCTGGGCGTCATCTGGGAGCAGGTGGTGCGGGAGCTGTCCGACGGCACCCTCTCCCCGCAGCAACGAGCCTGGATGCGGGTGACCCGCCCGATCGGTCTCCTCGACGGCACCGCGCTGCTCGCCGCGCCGAGCGATTTCGCGAAGGAAGCCATCGAACGCGCGCTGCGCACCTCCATCACCGAAGCGCTGTCCCGGCGGCTCGGCCGTCCGGTGTCGCTCGCGGTGAAGGTCGACAGCACCGAACCGGTCGCGCCCGCCCCCCGCTATGCGGCGTCACCCGCCCGGGTGGAAAACGATGTCCCGCGGCCGGACCCGGTGCCGCAGGCGAGCCCGCACCTGGAGAACGGCCAGGCCGACCACGTGCGCCCGGAGCGCCCGAAGCCGAAACCGCCGCCGCGCCGGCCTCAGGTCGAAGCGGCCGGTCTTCCGCCGGCGCGGGTCGACCCGCCGCCGCCACCGCCTCCTCAGCAGCCGCTGCACCCCGTCCTCGACGACCTCGAGGACCCGGACGAAGAAGTCGACGAAGAGGGCGAAGCGCTGGCGACCGCGAACGAGATCTGGCCCCGGTTCGCCGGGCAGCCGATCGCGGGCCAGCCCTACACCGCTCCCGCGCAGCCGCAGACGTCGAAGACGAAGCTGAACGAGAAGTACAACTTCGACACCTTCGTCATCGGCGCGTCCAACCGCTTCGCGCACGCCGCCGCGGTCGCCGTCGCCGAGGCGCCCGCCCGCGCGTACAACCCGCTGTTCATCTGGGGCGAGTCCGGGCTCGGCAAGACGCACCTGCTGCACGCGGTCGGGCACTACGCGCAGCGGCTGTTCCCCGGCATGCGCGTGCGCTACGTCTCGACCGAAGAGTTCACGAACGACTTCATCAACTCGCTGCGCGACGACCGCAAGGTCGCGTTTCAGCGCCGCTACCGCGACGTCGACATCCTGCTGGTGGACGACATCCAGTTCCTGGAGGGCAAGGAAGGCACCCAGGAGGAGTTCTTCCACACCTTCAACACGCTGCACAACCAGAACAAGCAGATCGTCGTCAGCTCCGACCGGCCGCCCAAGCGGCTGGAGACCCTGGAGGACCGGCTGCGGACGCGGTTCGAATGGGGCCTGATCACCGACATCCAGCCGCCTGAGCTGGAGACCCGGATCGCGATCCTGCGCAAGAAGGCGGCGCAGGACCGGCTCGCGGTGCCCGGCGAGGTGCTGGAGTTCATCGCGTCGCGGGTCGAGGCGAACATCCGCGAACTGGAGGGCGCGCTGATCCGCGTCACCGCGTTCGCGTCGCTGAACCAGCAGCCGGTGGAAGTCGGGCTCGCCGAGATCGTGCTGCGCGATCTGATCCCGGATTCGCACACGCCGGAGATCACCGCGCCGACCATCATGGGCGTCACCGCCGAGTTCTTCGACGTGACGCTCGACGAGCTGTGCGGGCCCGGCAAGACGAAGGCGCTCGCCACGGCGCGGCAGATCGCGATGTACCTCTGCCGCGAGCTGACCGAGATGTCGCTGCCGAAGATCGGCCAGACGTTCGGCGGCCGCGACCACACGACCGTCATGCACGCGGACAAGAAGATCCGCAAGGAGATGGCCGAGCGCCGGCGGATTTACGACCAGGTGCAGGAGCTCACCTCGCGCATCAAGCAGCGCGCTCGGCAGTAGCCGACTGCCGCGTTTGGACACTCGCTTGTAGACAGTCTGGTTTCGACGCCAAGGGCACCACGGACCCCCGTGGTGCCCTTTTTGCTGCCATGACTGGCTTCTCGCACGTACGCAGCCGAAGCGTGCGTACGGATCAGCAGCGGAGCGAAGCACGCGTACGCATCCACAGACGTCCACAGCCTGTGTACAGAGAATTTCCCAAACTCATTGATACACAAGGGGTTTTCCCCAGGGTGTGCGCAGTTTGCCCACAGTGCCAACGAATCCCAGACCTGCGGCGATCCGGATTTGATCCACATCCCGTTCACACCGGATCCACAGGTTGTCCCCAGGGTTGTCCACGCGGATTCCCCAGGTTGCCCACAGGTCATCCACAACTGTGGGTCGTCACTCACCAGGGCGATCCCGGCCGCTTCGGCTGCCCCCAAAGCCTGGGTACAACTCGGTCCCAACCTGGGGACAACTGTGGGGATAACTGGGGACAACTGTGGATGAATCCGGGACGGCTCGAAACCATCCACGGATCGCCCGAACCATCCACCGATCCGCCACCAGGGCTGCCCACAGGCCGACGCACGCCACGACCAGCGCGAACGAGCGCTGTCCACACAATCCACAGCCCCTATTACTGCTACTGGTTTTTCATCTCTTCTAGGAAAGAACAGAACAAAAACAGGCGGAGGACGAAACTGGGGACAAGCCGAGATTCGTGTCGTCTTGTCGACAAAGTGAAGGGGAGGCCGAGGTGACGGCACCCCCGGCGACGGCCTAACGTGGATGTCTGCAGCTGGTCCGTTCCCGCGCGGGGCGGACCGGACCGGCGGGGACCCGGTCGCGCGCGGTGCTCACGACTGGCGCCCGGCGACCCCTTCACGAGCCGAGGGGCTCGGCTGTCGAAAGGAAGCGCGCATGAAGATCCGCGTCGAGCGCGACGGGCTCGCCGACGCCGTCGCGTGGGTGGCCAGAAGCCTCCCCTCCCGGCCTCCGGTGCCGGTGCTGGGCGGTGTTCTCCTCGACGCGGGCGCGGACGGGGAGTCCGACGCGCTCACGGTCTCCGGCTTCGACTACGAGGTCTCGGCCACGGTCGGCGTTCCCGCGACCATCGCCGACGGCGGACGGCTGCTCGTCTCCGGCCGCCTCCTCGCCGACATCACCAAGGCGCTCCCCGCGCAGCCGGTGGAGATCTCCGTCGACGGCGCCCGTGCCACCATCACGTGCGGCAGCGCCCGGTTCAGCCTCCCGACCATGCCGGTCGAGGACTACCCGCAGCTGCCGTCCCAGCCCGCGCACGCGGGCGAGCTCACCGGCGACGTCTTCGGCCAGGCGGTCACCCAGGTCGCCACCGCGGCGGGCAAGGACGACACCCTCCCCATGCTCACCGGCATGCGGCTGGAGATCTCCGGCGAGACGCTCACCCTCGTCGCCACCGACCGGTTCCGGCTCGCCATGCGCGAGTTCACCTGGAAGCCCGCCGAGGGCCTGTCCGACGCCGCGGTGCTCGTCCCGGCGCGCACGCTCGCCGAGGCGGCCAAGACGCTCGGCGGCGCGGGCACCACCGTGCAGCTCGCGCTCGCTTCCGGCGACGGCCTGCTCGGCCTGTCCGGGGCCGGCCGCTACACGACCACCCGGCTGCTCGACGCCGAGTTCCCGCCGTACCGCCAGCTGCTGCCCGCGAACCACACCTCGCGCGCGGTCATCGAGGTCAGCGCGCTCACCGAGTCGATCAAGCGCGTGTCGCTGGTCGCCGAGCGCGGCACCCAGGTGCGGCTCGAATTCGGCGACGGCTCCCTGCGGCTGTCCGCGGGCGGCGACGACGAGGGCAGCGCCGAGGAAGAACTCCAGGTCGACTACGAGGGCGAGCCGGTCACCATCGCGTTCAACCCCGGCTACCTCGTCGACGGCCTCGGCGCGCTGCACAGCGACCGGGCCGAGCTGACGTTCACCACGCCCAACCGCCCGGCGCTGATCAAGCCAGCCGACGCCGAGGGCAACGTCGTCCCCGGGTATCTCTACCTGCTCATGCCGGTCCGGCTGCCGGGCTGAGCGGCGCGCGTCCAACCGAGGAAAACCGATCCAATCCAAAGGGGATCTCATGGTTCAGCTGGGTCTCGTCGGCCTGGGCAAGATGGGCTTCAACATGCGCGAGCGGCTGCGCGCCGCCGGGCACGAGGTGGTCGGCTACGACCGCAACCAGGACGTCAGCGACTCGACGTCGCTCGAAGACCTGGTGTCCAAGCTGTCCGGTCCGCGGATCGTGTGGATCATGGTCCCGGCGGGCGAGCCGACCCGGCAGACCGTGACCGAACTCGGGCAGCTGCTGTCCGAGGGCGACCTGGTGATCGACGGCGGGAACTCGAAGTTCACCGACGACAAGCTGAACGCTGATCTGCTCGCCGCGCACGGCGTCGGCTACCTCGACTGCGGCGTCTCCGGCGGCGTGTGGGGCAAGGACAACGGCTACGGCCTGATGGTCGGCGGCGCGGCGTCGGACGTCCAGCGCGCGATGCCGATCTTCGACGCGCTCCGTCCGGAGGGCCCGCGCGAGGAAGGCTTCTCGCACGCCGGCTCGGTCGGCGCCGGGCACTACGCGAAGATGATCCACAACGGCATCGAGTACGGCATCATGCAGGCCTACGCCGAGGGCTTCGAGCTGCTCGAAGCCGCGAAGACGGTCGACGACGTGCCCGCCGTGATCAAGGGCTGGCAGCGCGGCACCGTGGTCCGCTCCTGGCTGCTCGACCTGCTGGTGCGCGCGCTGGACGAGGACCCGGAGCTGGACGACCTCGAAGGCTACGTCGAGGACTCCGGCGAAGGCCGCTGGACGCTGGAGGAAGCGGTCAACAACGCGGTGCCCGCCCCGGTGCTGTCGGCCGCGCTGTTCGCCCGGTTCTCCTCCCGGCAGAAGGACTCCGCCGCGATGCGTGCCGTCGCCGCGCTGCGCAACCAGTTCGGCGGCCACGCTGTGAAGAAGGCCGGGAGCTAGCTCCCGCGGTCCCCGCCCGTGTATCTGCGACATCTCCAGGTCACCGACTTCCGGTCCTGGCCGCTGGCCGACCTCGCCCTCGAACCGGGGCCGGTCGTGCTCGTCGGCCAGAACGGCCGGGGGAAGACGAACCTGCTCGAAGCGATCGGCTACGTGGCGACCCTCGGTTCGCACCGGGTCGCCACGGACGCCCCGCTCGTCCGGCACGGCTGTGAGCGCGCGCTCGTCCGGGTCGCGGTCGTCAACGAAGACCGCGAGCTGACGGTCGAACTCGAGATCACGCCCGGCCGCGCCAACCGCGCGCGGGTGAACCGTGGCGCGGTCGGCAAGCCGCGCGACGTGCTCGGCATTCTACGTACGGTGCTGTTCTCTCCGGAGGACCTCTCGCTGGTGCGCGGCGATCCGAGCGAACGCCGTCGGTTCATGGACGAACTGCTCGTGCTTCGCGCGCCTCGGTACGCAGGCGTGCGCGCGGACTACGAGAAGGTGCTTAAGCAGCGCAACGCGCTTCTCAAGACCGCGGGCAAACGCCGTACTGGTCGCGAAGACCCGTACGCGCTGTCGACGCTCGACGTCTGGGACGACCATCTTTCAGTGGCTGGCGCGCAGCTGCTGGCGGCACGGCTGAACCTCATCGCGGACCTCGCGCCGTACACGGCCGACGCCTATATGGGGGTCGCGCCCGACTCTCGCCCGGCGAAGATCGCGTACAAGTCTTCGCTCGGCGAAGCGCTTCCGCCGTCGTACGGAGTGCCTGGCGGAGAGCGTGCCGAGGCAGAGGTACTGCGCGAGTTGTTGCTGAAGGCGCTGGCGGACACGCGTCGGCAGGAGCTGGAGCGAGGGATCAGCCTGGTCGGCCCGCATCGGGACGAACTGGAGCTGATTCTCGGCGAAGCGCCGGCGAAGGGGTACGCGAGCCACGGCGAGTCGTGGTCGTTCGCGCTCGCGTTGCGGCTCGGAAGTTACGAACTTCTGCGCGCCGAAGCGGGCGAACCGGTCTTGTTGCTGGACGATGTGTTTGCCGAACTCGACCGCAAGCGCCGGGCGCGGCTGGCCGAGGTCTCCGCGAGCGCCGAGCAGGTGCTCATCACCGCGGCGGTGGCCGAGGACGTGCCCGAGGAGCTCGCCGGTGCGAGGTTCACGGTGGCCGACGGGGAGGTGAACCGTGCCTGAACAGCCACGACGACCACGCGGGGTGACCGGGGTCACGCGGGTTGCCCACCGATCTGGGGACAAACCTGTGGACAGTGTGGATAAACCCGGAGCCGCGTTATCGCCGCGAGTGACGAACCGGCCGGATGGCGGTCTTGACACCCCGGCAGCGGGCGACACTTCCGGAAATCCCGCGCGTGGCGCGACTGAGCGTGACAGTTCCACTGGGCCGAACGAGACGGCCGCTGGGGACAAACCGAGCGGCCGCGACCTCGCGCACGCCGCGCTCGAAGCGGCGAAGGCGAAAGCCCGCGAACGCGGAGCCCCGCCGAACCTCCGGCGCGGCCGGATCAACGGGGGCGGCGGGCAGAACCGGGCGCGGCGGCGCTGGTCCGGTCCCGGCGCGGATCCGCGCGACCCGCAGCCGCTCGGCAGGCTCGTCTCGCGGCTGATCTCCGACAGCGGCTGGCAGGACACGATGACGAACGCGCGCGTGTTCGGGCAGTGGGCCCGGCTCGTGGGCGAGGACGTCGCCGAACACGCCCAGCCGGTCGCGCTGAAAGACGGCGAGCTGACCGTTCGCGCGAGTTCCACCGCGTGGGCGACGCAGTTGCGGTTGCTGCAGGGCAAATTGCTGGCGAAGATCGCCGCGGGCGTCGGGAACGGCGTGGTCAAGCGGATGCGGATCCAGGGTCCGACCGCTCCGAGCTGGCGGAAAGGGCCCCGGCACGTGCCTGGTCGCGGGCCGCGTGACACGTACGGCTGACGGGGGTTGCGCTCCGGCGGATGAGTTCCCCGAGGACCGGGCCGCGCAGCTTCGGATACGAGATGACTCAACTGAGGGTGATTTCGTCCCTCTGCGACCGGCTGAGGGGTGTCCTAGCCGCATGTGAGCGCGTGCGGGCAAGTACACTGTTGTAGTAGCGGGCGTCCGCTCGGGCGAGACGAGGAGAAACAACGCCGGTGACCGAGAACAAGAGCGAGTACAACGCGTCGTCCATCACCGTGCTCGAAGGCCTCGAAGCAGTTCGCAAGCGCCCCGGCATGTACATCGGTTCCACCGGTGAGCGCGGCCTCCACCACCTGGTCCAGGAGGTGGTGGACAACTCCGTGGACGAGGCGATGGCGGGGTACGCCACCAAGGTCGAGGTTACCCTGCTCGCGGACGGCGGGGTGCGCGTCGTCGACGACGGCCGCGGCATCCCGGTCGACATGCACCCCAAGGAGAAGAAGCCGACCCTCGAGGTCGTGCTGACCATCCTGCACGCGGGCGGCAAGTTCGACAGCGACTCCTACGCGGTGTCCGGCGGTCTGCACGGCGTCGGCGTCTCCGTGGTGAACGCGCTGTCGACGAAGCTGCTCGCCGAGATCAAGGTGAACGGCCGCAGCTGGCGCCAGGAGTACACCAACCAGGTCCCCGGTCCGCTCGAGGACCTCGGCCCGGCCAGCGACACCGGCACCACCATCACCTTCTGGGCCGACGGCAGCATCTTCGAGACCACCACCTACAACTTCGAGACCATCTCGCGCCGCCTGCAGGAGATGGCGTTCCTCAACAAGGGCCTCACCCTGTCGCTGCGCGACGAGCGCGTCGCCGACGAGGAGACCGAAGAGGACGCCGCGGGCAAGCAGGCCAGGGTCAAGGAAGTCGTCTACTGCTACCCGGGCGGGCTCGAGGACTTCGTCAAGCACATCAACGGCAGCAAGGACCCGATCCACGAGAGCGTCATCTCCTTCGACGCCAAGGGCGCCGGCCTCGAGGTCGAGGTCGCGATGCAGTGGAACACCGGGTTCACGCCGTCGGTGTACACCTTCGCCAACACGATCAACACGCACGAGGGCGGCACGCACGAAGAGGGCTTCCGCGCCGCGCTCACCCGCGTGGTCAACGCGTACGCGCGCGACAAGAAGCTGCTCAAGGAGAAGGACGCGAACCTGACCGGCGACGACGTGCGCGAGGGGCTCGCCGCGATCGTGTCGATCAAGCTGTCCGAACCGCAGTTCGAGGGCCAGACCAAGACCAAGCTGGGCAACAGCGAAGCCAAGACGTTCGTGCAGCAGCAGTCGAACGAATGGCTCGGCGACTGGTTCGAGCGCAACCCGAGCGAAGCCAAGACGATCATCAACAAGTCGATCTCGTCGGCGCAGGCCCGGCTCGCCGCCCGCAAGGCGCGCGACCTGGTGCGGCGCAAGGGCGCGCTGGAGATCGGCGGTCTTCCCGGCAAGCTCAAGGACTGCCGTTCGAACGACCCCGGCGAGTGCGAGCTGTACATCGTGGAGGGCGACTCGGCCGGCGGTTCGGCCAAGGAAGGCCGCGACTCGATGTACCAGGCGATCCTGCCGATCCGGGGCAAGATCATCAACGTCGAGAAGGCCCGCATCGACCGCGTCCTCAAGAACACCGAGGTCCAGTCGCTGATCACCGCGCTCGGCACCGGCATCCACGACGATTTCGACATCTCGAAGCTGCGGTACCACAAGATCGTGCTGATGGCCGACGCCGACGTCGACGGCCAGCACATCACCACGCTGCTGCTCACCCTGCTGTTCCGGTTCATGACGCCGCTGATCGAGCACGGCCACGTGTTCCTGTCGCGGCCGCCGCTGTACAAGATCAAGTGGCCGCGGTCGGAGCCGGAGTACGCGTACTCGGACAAGGAACGCGACGCGGTCATCCAGGCCGGCGTCGAGGCGGGCCGCCGTCTTCCGAAGGACGACGCGATCCAGCGGTACAAGGGTCTCGGCGAGATGAACGCCGAGGAGCTGTGGGAGACCACGATGGACCCGGCGAACCGGCTGCTCGGGCAGGTCACCCTCGACGACGCCGCACAGGCCGACGAACTGTTCTCCGTGCTGATGGGCGAGGACGTGGAAGCCCGCCGTTCGTTCATCACGCGCAACGCCAAGGACGTGCGCTTCCTGGACGTGTAGGCGTCCCCTTCTCACCCGCTTCCCAGGACTGCTCACAAGAAGGACCCCATGACGGAAACCTTGCCGCCGGAACACGACCGGATCGAGCCGGTCGACATCCAGCAGGAGATGCAGCGCTCCTACATCGACTACGCGATGAGCGTCATCGTGTCGCGGGCGCTGCCGGACGTGCGCGACGGCCTCAAGCCGGTGGCGCGCCGGATCCTGTACTCGATGTTCGACTCCGGGTTCCGCCCGGACCGCGGGTACAACAAGTGCTCCCGCGTCGTCGGCGACGTCATGGGCAACTACCACCCGCACGGCGACTCGGCGATCTACGACGCGCTCGTGCGGCTCGCCCAGCCGTGGTCGCTGCGCTACCCCTTGATCGACGGCCAGGGCAACTTCGGCTCGTCGGGCAACGACCCCGCGGCCGCGATGCGGTACACCGAGTCCCGGCTCGCGCCGCTCGCGATGCAGATGCTCGCGGACATCGAAGAGGACACCGTCGATTTCCGCGACAACTACGACGGGCGCACCCAGGAGCCCGACGTTTTGCCGTCGCGGTTCCCGAACCTGCTGGTCAACGGCGGTTCCGGGATCGCGGTCGGGATGGCGACGAACATCCCGCCGCACAACCTGCGCGAGGTGTCCGAAGGCGTCGTGTGGGCGCTGGAGAACCCGGAAGCGACCGACGACGAACTGCTGGCCGCGCTGCTCGTGCGGATCAAGGGCCCGGACTTCCCGACCAAGGCGATGATCCTCGGCACCTCCGGGATCGAGGACGCCTACCGCACCGGTCGCGGTTCGATCCGGATGCGCGCGGTCGTCGAGGTCGAGGAGGACGCGAAGGGCCGCACCATCCTGGTCGTGTCCGAGCTGCCCTACCAGGTGAACCCGGACAACCTGGTGGAGAACATCGCCCACCTGGTGCGCGACGGCAAGATCACCGGCATCGCGGACATCGCGGACGAGTCCAACAGCCGTTCCGGCATGCGGATCGTCATCACGATCAAGCGCGACGCGGTGGCGAAGGTCGTGCTGAACAACCTGTTCAAGCACACCCAGCTGCAGCAGAACTTCGGCGTGAACATGCTGGCGCTGGTCGACGACGTGCCGCGCACGCTGCGGCTCGACCAGATCATCCGGCACTACGTGAAGCACCAGGTCGACGTGATCGTGCGGCGGACCCGGTACCGGCTGCGCAAGGCCGAGGAACGGGCCCACATCCTGCGCGGTCTGGTCAAGGCGCTCGACATGCTGGACGAGGTGATCGCCCTGATCCGGCGGTCGCCCTCGGCCGACGAGGCCCGGCCGGGCCTGATGTCGCTGCTCGAGATCGACGAGATCCAGGCGACCGCGATCCTGGACATGCAGCTGCGCAGGCTGGCCGCGCTGGAGCGGCAGCGGATCATCGACACCCTGGCCGAGATCGAGCTGGAGATCGCCGACCTCAAGGACATCCTCGCGAAGCCGGAGCGGCAGCGGTCGATCATCCGCGACGAGCTGATGGAGATCGTCGACAAGTACGGCGACGACCGGCGCACGCAGATCATCCCGTTCGACGGCGACGTGTCGGTCGAGGACCTGATCGCGCAGGAAGACGTCGTCGTCACCATCACCCGCACGGGCTACGCCAAGCGGACGAAAACCGATCTGTACCGGTCGCAGAAGCGCGGCGGCAAGGGCGTGCAGGGCGCGACGCTGAAGCAGGACGACATCGTCCAGCACTTCTTCGTGTGCTCCACGCACGACTGGATCCTGTTCTTCACGAACAAGGGCCGGGTGTACCGGGCGAAGGCCTACGACCTGCCCGAGGCCAACCGCAACGCGCGCGGCCAGCACGTGGCGAACCTGCTCGCGTTCCAGCCGGACGAGCAGATCGCCCAGGTCATCGAGATCCCGAACTACGAGGTCGCGCCGTACCTGGTGCTCGCCACGCAGCGCGGCCTGGTGAAGAAGACGAAGCTCACCGACTTCGACTCCAACCGCGCGGGCGGGCTCATCGCGATCAACCTGCGCGAGGGCGACGAGCTGATGGGTGCGGTGCTCGCGGCGGCCGAGGACGACCTGCTGCTGGTGTCGGCGGGCGGCCAGTCGATCCGCTTCCACGCCACCGACGAGGCGCTGCGCCCGATGGGACGGCCGACCTCGGGCGTGCTGGGCATGCGGTTCAACGAGGGTGACGAACTGCTCGGCATCAGCGTGGTCAAACCGGACAAGTTCCTGCTGGTCGCCACGGACGGCGCGTATGCGAAGCGGACGCCGATCGAGGACTATCCGGTACAGGGCCGCGGCGGCAAGGGCGTGCTCACCATTCAGCACGACAGCAAACGTGGCAGGCTGGTGGGGGCACTCATCGTCGACGAGGACGACGAGCTGTTCGCCATCACGTCCAGCGGCGGGGTCATCCGCACACCGGCGCGGGACGTGCGCAAGGCGGGCAGGCAGACCAAGGGCGTTCGGCTGATGAACCTGGGTGACGGAACCACTCTTCTCGCGGTCGCACGCAACGCGGACGAGGGTTCGGACGTCGCCAATGGTGGCGAGGACTCCGCCGAGGAAGCCCCCGAGATTTCGGGGACTCCGGAAGACTCGGCCTCCGAGACGGTTTCGGAGGACGCGGCGGAGGCTACGCCAGAGGAGCCCACAGCAGAAGACGGCACGGCGCCGGAGCAGTGATCGGCGCCCCACGCACGGGTAAGGACTGACTCAACGTGGCACCATCCGACAAGGCCGACGACGCGTCGGCCAACCCGCCCTGGCAGCGCACCGCCAAGGACGGCGGCGGCGACTCCGAGGCCATGGCCACGGCGCGGATCGCGACCGAGGACGTGCCCACCGCGGCTCCCGAACCGGCCGCGCCCGAGAACGACTACCCGGTGACCGGCTCGGCGGCGCCCCGGCTCTTCGGAGGCGAGGCACCACCGCCGGCGGCCGACGTGCCGGCCGCGGGCCGCACCCGGCCGACGCCGAGCGCGCTGCGCCGCCCCGGCCGGGGCCCGCGGCGGGCGAGCCTGCAGATCAAGCGGTTCGACCCGTGGTCGGTGCTGAAGCTGGCACTGGTGCTCGGCGTCGCGATGTTCTTCGTCTGGCTGGTCGCGGTCGGCGTGCTCTACACGGTGCTCGACGGCATGGGCGTGTGGGACAAGCTGAACGGCACGTACTCGTCCCTGGTCGGCGGCGAGGGCGCGAACGCGTCCGCGGAACCGCTGATCAGCGCCGGTCGCGTGTTCGGCATCGCGGCTATCCTCGGGGCGATCAACATCGTGCTGGTGTCCGCGCTGGCCACGGTGAGCGCCTTCATTTACAACGTGTCGGCGGACCTGGCGGGCGGCCTGGAGGTCACGCTCTCGGAGCGAGAGTAACCCGGTTGCAAGGGCGGATGGGGAGTCCGGTAGAGTTCTCCTCGTTCGACGGGCCCATAGCTCAGGCGGTTAGAGCGCTTCGCTGATAACGAAGAGGTCGGAGGTTCAAGTCCTCCTGGGCCCACATTTCCGGAAGGCCGGTTCGCAGTCGCGGACCGGCCTTTCTGGTATTTCGGATGACTGCGCGGCGGGGTTCTCGCCAGAATCAGCGGCATGCAGACTCCCGCGCAGATCCGTGCGCAGCTGAGCCTCGGCCGTGATCAGTCTGGTCTGGCCGAAACCGAGGCATGGCTCGCGTCGGCGACCGCGCGCGAGCTGCTGCGGATCGACCACTACGCCCGCCAAGCTCGTTATCCGGTGCCGCTGCTGGGACGGGCGCGCAGTTGGCAGCTGAAGAACGCCTCACCGGTTGTCGCGGCGCTGGCTTCGATGCATCCCGACGGCCGTCTTCGCGAACAGGCCGTTCGCGTGTTGTGCGGGTTGGCTGGTGCGTTGAGCGATCGGGCGTTGGCGATCCGGGTTGCCGATCACGTCGAGGTGGTCCGCGAGTTGGCCGAGGAAGAGGTGCTGCGGCGTACGACGTTGGCGCAAGCGGAGCGGATCGTGCCGGTGGTGCAGCGGATTTCGCAGCGCGGTCGGGGTTCGCAGGTGCAGGCGCGCTATCTGCGTGCGCTGGTCGACGCGCATGGCGAGGCGTCGGTGTGGGCGTGCTTGCGAGGTTCCGGGGACGTCGATGTGCGGCGGAGCGCGTTCCGGCACAGTTTCGAGACGGGATTGCTCGGCTCGGTGGACGCGGTCCGGTTGCTTCCTCGGGAACGGGACCAGGGCGTTCGTCGGAAGTTGATCCAGGTGATTGCCGAGACGGCGACGCCGGAGGTCATCGCCGAGACGTTGCTTCGCGGACGGTCCGCGGAAAGCCGGGTGCTGGGGTTGGTGAAGCTGACCGCGGCGCAGCTCGATCCCGTTGCGGTGGAACAACTTCTGCTCGACCGGTCGGTGCTGGTGCGGTTGTGGGCGCGGTTGCGCTGGCAGGAAATGGGCCGGGATGCGGGCGAGGTTTATGCCGCGGTCGCGCGTTCTGCTGCCAAGCCGACGGTGCGGGCTCGTGCGTACGCCGGGCTCGCGGAAACCGGGGCTGAGTTTGACCGGGCGGAGGTTGTCGAACTCGCGCAGAGCGCGGATTTGGCGTTGAAGAAAACCGGGTTGTCGTTGCTGCGCGGCAAAGTTGACGCAGCGGACGTGCCTTGGCTGCTGCGGGAAATGACCGGGGAGGACTCCCGGGTGGCCCGGTTGGCGGGAGACGTGCTGAGCGGCAGTCCGCAATTGTGGTCGTTGGCGGATTTGGGTGTGCTGAAGGATTCCGCGGATGTCGTGATTCAGCGTCGGGGATGGTGGCTGCACCGCAGTCTCGGCGGTTGGGAGGCGGTGATCGTCGACCTGGAGTCCGGAGCGTTCCGGGATCGGCTGGAGCTGCCGATGTATGTTCGGCCGACTGTCGCGCAGCAGCAACGGATCGCGGACCTGCTCGGCACGCTTTCCCTTGGCCTTGATCAGGTTTCGGGGATCACGTTCGCGGCTGGGCTTCCGCGGTGAGCGGCGAGGAACTGGGCGAGGGCTGGGACAGCGTCGCGACGCTCGTCGACGGACGGTGGGTCGAGCGACGGCCCAAACGGGACGAGGTGCGCGCGTGGCTGCTGCGCGAGACGCGGGTGCTGCCCTGGCTGGCTCCGCAGTTGCCGTTAGCGGTGCCGATTCCGTTGGTGTGGCGGGAAAATCCGTTGGTGATCCGGCATGAACTGGTGCCGGGCGAGCCGGGCGAACTGACCGCCGACGACGGTCGCGTACTCGGCCGGTTCCTCCGCGCGTTGCACAGTGCGGACGTCGCCAAGGCGCGTGAACTCGGTGCCGCGACGGAAGTACTGGCACTGGACGCGGTCCCGCCGTTGCTCGGTCCGCTCGCTGATCGCGGGTGGGCGCTGCTGGCGGAAGTCCGGGGTTATCCAGCAGCCACGGTCATCCATGCCGACCTGGGACCGGAGCATGTGCTGAAGCGGGACGGCCGGGTGAGCGGGGTGATCGACTGGACCGACGTGTCTGTCGGCGACCCCGCGCGGGACCTGGCGTGGCTGCTGCACGGGACCTCGGCGGAGTGCGTCGCGGGGTTCTCCGCGGAGTACGAGGTCACGCCGGTACTGCGCCGGCGCGCTGGGGCGTGGAACCGGCTGGGGCCGTGGTACGAGGTGACGTACGGGCTGGAGAACGACCGGCCTGACCTGGTCGAATCGGGCCTCGCCGGCACCCGCGCGCGGCTCGCGGAGACGAGTCAGCCCTGCCGGGAAGAGAAGGACCGGCAGGGCTGAGTTGTGCGTGGCCGCTGGGACCGCCTGTTTCAACGGACCGCTCACTCCGGATATTCCCCGGTGTTCCACGTGGAACGAGCGAGACGGAACCGCTGGACGGGACGCGCGGCGGGTCCGGTAGCATCGTGGGGTAGCGCAAGCACTCAGAAGGGGGCTTCAGGTGAAGAAGCTGTTGGCACTCGCGGTCGTCGCGGGCGGCGTCCTGTTCGTCGTCAAGCGCAACAAGGCGGCCAAGGCCGAGGCTGACCTGTGGCGGGAAGCCACCACGCCTGCCGCCCCGTCGGCGAACGGCAGCGCGCCGGCCAAGGCCGCGGACGCGTCGCGCAACTGACGTAGTACTTAGCGGACCCCGGTCCGCACCGGGCCTGTAGCTCAATTGGTAGAGCACCGCCTTTGCAAGGCGGGGGTCAGGGGTTCGATTCCCCTCAGGTCCACCCGCACTCCCCGTTCGGCCGAAGCTGGACGGGGATTTGTGCGTCAGGGGCTCTGCTTCAACCGGTCGATGATCTTGAAAATAGCCTCGCCGAACACCTGGTTGAGCGTCGGCTCCTGGTAGTCCTCGCTGCGGAAAGTCGAGTTCGTGACCACGCGGCGGCCCACTTTGAACGACAGATCCTCGTGACCCGGGGCATCGGAATTCAGCTGATCTCGCCGTCGCCCACCTTCCTGTTCGAGGTGGCTTCCTTGGGCTGACCGCCCGGACCGGCGACGCGGGTGGCAGTTGCCGTGGTTCGTGCGGAAGCAACCGCTCCACTGCCAAGGTCCCTTGCCGTGCTCGCCGGGATCGGCGCTCAGCTGGGACGGCTGTACGGAGGATTGTTCCTCGACCCGGCCGGAAACCGTGTCGTTGGTGAACGAAAGTCCCCAGTCCTCGGCTTTGTAGATCTCGTAGATCTGCAGGTCGCCGCGGGCTTAGCCCGCGACTACGGTGCTGCATCCGGCTGCCAACAGTGCCGATACCCCGAGACAGCCCACCATCATGGCGTGCTTGGAAACTATCAAGAGCCCCTGCCCTCGTAGCCGTCAGAGTAACGAGAGTCGTGGTTGATGGCTTGACTTCAACTTCCCTTGAAGTTCGATCCTTCAAGAGTCGTCATCGATCTTGGAAGGACACTCATGACTGTCAATCGCGTTGCGCGCCCTGACTTTGTGCGCACGGACGTCGACGCTGTGCTGGTTGCCGAAACGACCGTCGAGGCGGCGGAGGTGCTTGCCCGGCTGGAGAAAGAGCCGTGGCCGGCCGGGCTGGTTTCGTTCAATACCTTGGCCAGTACCGAGGGCGAGGGCACGCTGGTCTATACCCAGTGGGCCGAGGGAGCAGCTGATCCCGGTCTGGTGCAACGGGTTTCCGGAAGTGATCCAGTCGAATATCGGTTGTATCGCAGCGGAAATCGGGACAACGCGACCATTCCGGGGTGCATTGTCGTGGTGAGCGTTGAGTTCGACGGTGCGGACGCGCAGCGCCAGCGGCGTTGGGTGGACACCGTGTTCGGCGCGTTGGCCAGTGAGGAGAAACCCGCGCCGGGCGGGCTGTCCGGGCACTTCCATGTCAGCACCGACGGGACGCGAGTGCTCAACTACGCGGAGTGGACCGACGAACAGTCGCATCGCGACGCGTTGGCGCGGTCCGGCCGGGGGACGGTCGGGGTGTCCGACGAATGGCAGAAGGTGCAGGAATTCCCGGGCGTGCGCGGCGGCGGGTTCCGGCGGTATCGGATGGTGCGCAGTCTTTCGCTGGGACTGTCCGCGAAAGAGCCAGCCTGATTCAGGCGTCTTGCGGAGCGAAGTCGGGCGCGGGCAGCGTGCCGAGCTGGATGCGGGCGCCGAGTTCGTCCCGGACGCCCCAGTGTTCGGCGAGCAAAGTGCCTTCGGTGCGGTAAATGTGCACCGTGGGCATCTGGTACGGCTTGCCCGCGGCGCCCGCGCCGTGCACCGCGTCCACTCCGGTTCCGGTGGCGGTCGCGCGGACGACGACGCGGTCGTCAGTGTCGAAGATGTCGTCGATCGCGTATCTGATGTTCAGCACGTGGTGCACGAAGGTGAGGATCTGCCGGTAGCCCGCGGGTCCGGGCGGCAGCGGGAACGGGGACCCGTGGTCGACGAAGTCCGGGGTGACCAGGTCGTCGAGGACGGAAAGCTCTCCGGTGTTGATCGCGTCGAACACGGCAAGGGCGGCGGTGCGTGCGGGGTTGGTCACGGCTAAGCTCCTCTTCGAACTTGACTGGAACCTAAATCCAGTGGAATCAGAATCTAGCGGATTGAGAGGGCTGTGGCAAGGCAATACAGCGCCCCGCAGCGTGAGGAGAAGGCCCAGGCCACCCGCGCGCACATCGTGCGGACGGCGCGTGGGCTGCTCCTCGGCGGTGGTGGCTACGCGGGCATGACGATCACCGGCCTCGCCGAGGCGGCGGGCGTCAGCCCCCAGACGGTGTACAACTCCGTCGGCGGCAAGGCCGAGGTCATCAAGGCGGTCTATGACGTGATGCTCGCCGGCGACGAGGATCAGACGCCGATGAGCGAACGTCCCGAATTCCGCCGGGTGGCCGACGCGACCGATGTGCCGTCCTACGCGGCCGCGTACGCCGCTTGGGTGCGCGCTATCTCCGACCGGGTCGGGCCGCTGCTCGGGGTGCTGGTCGAACACGGTCCCGGCGGCGACAAGGTGCTCGAGGCCTTCGTGGCGACCATCGACTCCGAACGCAGAAAGGGCAACACGAATAGCCTGCGCGGTCTCGCGGAACGCGGGCTCCTGCCACCGCAGAGATTCGACGAGGCGGTCGACGCGGTCTGGACGCTCACCGCGCCCGAGGTGTACGACCGGCTCGTCCGGCGCTGCGGATGGACATCGGCGGCCTTCGAACGATGGCTGGCCAACCAGTTGGGCGCGGTGCTGTCCGATTAACGGTGGTAGTCCGGCGCGGTCATCGGCAACGGGGTTGGGTTGAGCCGAACCCACGCGACGGCGAGTTCGGACAGCCGGGCCAGTTCGTCGTCGGCTCCGTTGCCGGAGCGGATGCGCTTGGCGAGGCTCTGCGCTTCCTGGAGTTCGGGCAGCGGGGTGCCCGACGCGAAGCAAGCGGGGAGCGCGTCGGCCATCGCGCGGAACGAGCGGTCCCAGTTGATGCTGCCGTTGTCGAGGATCTCGTGCGCAACCTTGCCGGAGAGGCGGATCGCTTCTCCCTGCACGGTTTTCGCCGCGCCGGAGGGCGGTACGAGCAGCTCCCACAGGTGGTCATGCTGCTTCTGCCAGGGCCCGTCGGGCACCTCGATCGGGGCGGTTCCGTCGTGGATCAGCCGCGGCGGGACCGGTTTCACCTCGAACAACCGGTACAGCTCGTGCAGTCCGGCGTCGGTCGCGTCGAGGAGATCGTGGCTGAAGTTCGGGCGGTGGAACTCGAATTTGGCTCCGATCCGGCGGACCAACTCTCGCGCCTCGTCCGGTATGGGAGCGCCGGCTTCGAGGAGCAGCGCGGCAGTTTCGGCCATCCCGGCGATCCCGATGTTCTCGGTGAGCCGCAAGCCGTGCAGGAGCGGGGTGCGGCCTGGTTTGCCGTCGATCGTGGCGTGCACATTCGCGCCGTGCTCGATCAGGACTCGTGCGGTCTCCGGTCTTTGCCTGCCGGCCGCACCGTGCAATGGAGTACCGCTGTGCGCGCGTGGCCGTTCGATGTCCGCGCCGAGCGAAAGCAGCAGCGGGATTTGCGCAGCCGCGCCTCTCGCGGCTCGTGTCCACAGTGGAGTCTCGCCGTACTGGTTGGCGGTATCCATGTCGAGGCCTTGCTCGACTAGCCAGACGATGAGTTCGTCGGGACACTCGAGAAAGCCAATCGCAGTCTCCTTGCCGTAGCCGCCGCGCGCGGCCAACTCGGTGCGCCGGAACACTGCCTGGAGTTCTGCGAGCGATGCGGAGGACAGCAGTTCGCTGAAGTTCTTCGGCAGCGTTTTTCGCTTGCGCATCGAGGGTTTCTCCTTGGCGTGGCATCCGGCGAAACCAGCTTAGGTCAGTTCGGATCGCAGACGATGGCGCAGCTCGATGAGTGTCTGCCGGGCCAGTTCGAGGCGTTCCAGGTCCAAGCCGTCGGTCGTGCGGAGGGCCAGATCCTCGTACGCCGCTTGCATTCGGTGCAAAGCCGTGTGTCCGGACGGAGTCGCTTCGAGCAGTTTGGCGCGTTGGTGCGCGGGGTTCGGGCGGTAGCAGGCGAGGCCGTCGTCGACGAGCAGATCGGCGACTCGTTGGACGCTTTGCCTTGTGTGGCCCAGCTGCGAGGCGATGGTTACGACCGGGGCGGCTTCCGCCTCGACCGCGGCCAGCACCTGGTACCGCGCGACGCTCAACCCCGTCGGGCGGGCGATGCCGTTGCCGACTGCTTCCAGGACGTCGGAGAGCCGGATGACCTCGTCCATCAGGTCGTTGTAGGAGTCGCAGGCCTTCTTGACAGCATGCTGTCGTATCGCTAGCTTGTCGGACATGACAGCATGCTGTCATTGAGAGCCGGGTCAGGCAACAGTTCGAGAGGATCATCGGGTGCGAATCGGCATCGGGCTTCCGAATCAAGTGCGCGACGTCGACCCCGCGGTCGTGCCGCGGTGGGCGGCGCGGGCGGAGGAGGCGGGGTTTTCCTCGCTGGCGACGATCGGCAGATACGCGTATCCGGGGGTGAGCGATACGGTTTCGCTGGCCGCCGCAGCCGGGGCGACGACGCGGATCGGTCTGCTGAGCGGCGTGCTGCTCGCGCCGACGTGGCCCGGAGCGTTGCTGGCCAAGGAAATCGCGAGCATCGACGGGGTTTCCGGGCATCGGCTGACGTTCGGGGTCGGGGTGGGGCTTCGGGAAGAGGAGTTCACGGTGCCTGGCCTCGGCGCACGTGGCCGGGGCGCGCGATTTGATGCGGACCTGGAGACTTACCGGGAAGTCTGGGGCGGCAAGAACGCGGCAGTGCCGAGCGGGACGCGGCAGGTGCCGATGTTGTTCGGCGGCTACACCGAGCAGGCGTTGCGGCGGATGGTGCGGTGGGGCACCGGATACATCGCCGGTTCGGGCTCGGTGGCGGCGACCGCTCCTCGGTTCGAAGCGGCGAAACGTGCTTGGCGCGAGGGCGGCCGGACCGGGGAGCCGCGGCTGGTTTCGTTGGCGTACTTCGTTTTGGGAGACGTCGACGCCGGGTTGGCGAACGTCCGGGACTTCTATCGGTTGGCTCCGAAGGAAGTCGCGGACAGTGTCGTGCCCTGTGTGTCTCCGGAGATGGTCCAGAAATGCATCGCGGATTTCGCCGAGCTGGGCGCGGATGAGTTGGTCTTCGTGCCGACGACTGACGACGTCGACGAAATCGCCCGGCTGGCGGACGTCGTCAGCTGAGCATCGTCCTGGAAGATGACTTCGCTATCGGGGGCATCACCGATGCTGCCGGGGGTCGCGCGGCTCCAAGCTGGAGTCATGAGACTACGCGTAATTGCGATCGTCGCGGCGATGCTCGCCGTGGTCGGGGCGGGGACAGCGCAGGCGGCACCGAGATTGGCGTTGCCGCGGCCTGGCGGGGTCAGCCCGGTCGGGACTACTGCCTTTCACTTCACCGACACTTCCCGCGCGGATCCGTGGGTTCCTTCGCAGCGGCGGGAAATGATGGTGACGCTGTGGTATCCGGCGCAATATCCCGGATGGCGGCCCACGCAGTACCTCACTCAGCGAGAGTCGGAGCTGATGGTGAAGGAGCTGGGCGATAAGTCAGTTCCGGAGGACGCGCTGACGAAGGTGCGGACACACTCCACTGTGGACGCTCTGCCGCAGTTCCGGCGGATGCCGTTGGTGGTGCTGTCGCCTGGGTTCACGTTGCCGCGCGCGACGTTGTCGTCGTTGGCGGAGGAGTTGGCCAGCCGCGGGTACGTCGTGGCGGGGATCGGGCACAACTACGAGTCGACGGCGATCACCTTCCCGGACGGGCATACGACGGAATGCGTGGCATGCGTTGCGAAGGACTGGGTGAAACTTGTCCAAGCCCGGGCGGCGGATGTGTCGTTCGTACTCGATCGGCTCGTGGGCCGGAATCCGGTGTGGGGCGGCGGGCGGCTGATCGACGCGCGGCGGATCGCGATGGTCGGGCATTCGATCGGGGGAGCCAGCACGGCGCCGGCGATGCTGGCCGACCGGCGGATCCGCGCCGGCGCGATGCTGGACGGCATGTACTACCTCCCGGTGACCGGGCTGGATCGGCCGTTTCTGCAGTTCGGAGCGCCGGTGCACGAGCCGGGCGGGACGGTTGATCCGTCGTGGGATTCGGCGTGGCGCGAGATGACCGGATGGAAACGGTGGATCACCGTTAACGACGGGGAACACAGCATGTTCACTGATCAGCTGCTGCTCTGCCAGCAGGCCGGGGTGCCGGTGCCGGGACTGAAGATCGATCCGCTGCGGGCGATCCGGGTCAGCGAGGCGTACCTGACCGCGTTCCTGGACGAGCACCTGCGCGGGACGCCCCAGCGGCTGCTGGACGGGCCGTCGCCGCGGTACCCCGAAGTGCGGTTTTGGGGCTGAGGGGCTTTCCCGGGGAAGTCCGCGGAATTTCTTCGCAACCCCCTCCAGCGGTGTGCGTCTCTATAGGCAAAGGGAAAGCCAAGAGCTGGTCAGGGGAGAATGGAAATGCTCAGGAAGACTGTCAAATTGGCCACCGTCGGAGCGGCTCTCGGTGCGGTCGCACTGCTTTCCGCATGCTCTGGCCAGAATTCGGCAGCCCCGGCGAGCAACCAATCCGCCCAGGTCAACGTCGCGGCGAAAAGCCAGGTGCAGCAGCCGGAAACGCCGGTGAAAAAGGGCGGCAGCGGTGGTGGCGGGGCCAGTGCGGAGGACGTTAATTGCAGCACCCTCGGGGGGCCGGTCGGACCGCGCAAGGTTGATTTGATCGCGGACGAAACCAAGGCAGGTACCGTTGGTTGCGTCGAAGCGTTCAATGTCATCACCGAATACTTCGACAATATCGACAAAGCCGTCGGGTCCAACTACATGCTGACTGTCCGAGGCTGGCAGTGCCTGACCGACACCGGTGCGGAGGGCACGCACGAGATCCGCTGCGCGAAGGACGGTTTCAAGCTGCACACCACGCCGCCGAAGGATGAGAACACTCCGGACCCGCAGGAACAGGGCACCGGGTACAACGGGGTGCCGATCGACCCGCCCGCCGACCAGGACCAGGGGACTGGGTACCACAGGGTTCCGGTGGACCCGCCGAACGCGCAGGACCAGGGGACTGGGTACCAGGGCGTGCCGGTCGACAGCCCGGATCAGAACTGAGCGAGCGCGAGCTGCGGGAGTGGGCCAGGCCTTGCGAGGTCTGGCCCTTTCGCGCGGCCCCCGGACTGAGTCACAGCACCGAAGCCAGCCCCTCCCGCAACATCCGATACGCCGCCTCCGCTCGGGCAACAGCATCCGGATAGGTCTCATCAGCGCTTCGCCCACCGCGGATTTCCCGGGCGTTGTGGAACCCCAAGATCCGCTGCGCCCCGAAGATCTGCGCAGCCACCAACCGTGCGGTGAACTCGTCCGGAACCCCACACGACGCGCGCAGTTCCTCCACCAGTTCCTGTTCCTTCTCCAACAGGTACGTGGCAAGCCGCGCCAGCAGCGCAGGCGTTGAGTACAGCAGCGTGTGGCACGTGATCGCGTCCGGCGAGTCGTTCAGGCCGGTCAGCGGGTCGCGGGCGGCCAGGCGGTCCAGGAAAGAACGTTCCAGCGCGGACAGCGCCGACACCTCAGGCGGCCGCGCGCGGACGATCTCCGCGGGGCCGTTTTCGTCGACGAACTGGTGGATGACCAGGTCTTCCTTCGTCGGGAAGTACGCGAACAGCGTCGGCTTCGAGATCTCGGCTTCGGCGGCGATGTCGGCCACCGACACCCCGTCGAAGCCGGATTCGCGGAACAGGCGCAGGGCCGCCGAGGCGATGGCTTCCCTCGTGCGGCGGCGTTTGAGCTCGCGCAGTCCTGACACGGCCGCCAGCCTAACCGGAACTCGAACCAGGATAAAAACTTGACTCGGTTGTATATTTAACCCAGTGAAGATACTGGAACCAGAGATCCGGGTAGAGCGCGAGTTTCTCCAGGCCTGTCACGCCGAGTTGGACCGCATGCGGGCGGAGATCAAGACCGCGATCGCGACGGGAATGGGCGAGGGCGACGCGGTCGACGACAAGTACTTCAACCACGTCCTCAGGCAGTTTCGCATCGAGATCGCCGAGGAGCTAGCGGATATCGACGACGCGCCGCTCTTCTTCGGCCGCCTCGACTATCCGCCGGGCGAGGTCTACGAGGCGGCCCGCGGGTCGCATACCCGGTCGCCCGAGCATGACCTCGTTTACCTGGGCCGCAGAGGGATTCGTGACGACGACGGCGAACCTCTGGTGATCGATTGGCGGGCGCCGCTCGCGAGGGCGTTTTACGAAGCCGATCACGATCATCCGATGGGCGTGCGGGTCCGGCGGCGCTACGGGTTCGACCAGGCCGGAGTGCTCAGCGCGTACGAGGACGAGCCGCTCGATCGGCCGGGGTCGGCGGAGAATCGGCTGCTCACCGCGGAGATCGAGCGGCCTCGGCAGGGGCCGATGCGCGACATCGTCGCGACGATCCAGCCGGACCAGATGCGGCTCGTTCGCGCGCCGGTCGACCGGACGATCTGCATCCAGGGCGCACCGGGGACCGGCAAAACCGCGGTGGGGCTGCATCGGCTGGCGTACCTGCTCTACACCGAGCGAGTGCGGCTGCAGAAGGCCGGCGGGGTCGCGGTGATCGGGCCGAACCGGTCGTTTCTCGCTTACATCGCGGGTGTGCTTCCGGCGCTCGGCGAGGTGGCGGTTTCCCAAGCCACGATTGACGAACTGACCGGGGCGGGCCAGCCCGCGGACTACGTCGACGATCCGCGGACGGCGCGCATCAAGGGCGACGTCCGGATGGCGGAGGTCGTCCGGCGGCACGTGTGGGCGCGGATCCGGCCGGTCGACCGGACGCTCGAGGTGAAGTACCAGCACCGGACCTGGCGGTTGTATCCGGAGGACATCGCCGAGGAGCTCACGGAAATCCTCAGCCGCGGCGCGGATTACAGCGCGGGGCGCGAATTGCTGGCCCAGCGGCTCGCCCATCGGGTCCTGCGCGAGATGGAGCGGTCCGGCGGTACGAGCGCGACCCTCCATCAGCTTCGCCGCAATGCCGCGATCAACAAGGCGGTCCGCGACATGTGGCCTGCCGTCGAGCCCGCGCGGCTGGTCTATGACTTGCTTACCGATAACGCACTTCTCGCCGAAGCGGCCGACGGAATCCTTAGTGCTGAGGAACAGGAAGCGCTCATCCGTCCGCGTCCGCGCAGTCGCAAGGCGATGACCTGGTCGACGCTCGATCTCGCGTTGCTGGACGAGGTCGCGGCGCTGATCGAGCGGCCGGCGAAGCTCGGGCACGTCGTGGTCGACGAGGCGCAGGACCTCAGCCCGATGCATCTGCGGGCGATCGCGCGCAGGCTGGCCGGTGCGTGCACGGTTCTCGGCGACGTCGCGCAGGCGACCAGTCCGTCCGCGGTCCGCGATTGGACGACCGTGCTGACCCATCTTGACCGGCCGGGAGGGCGGATCGAAGAACTCACGCACGGCTACCGCGTTCCGGCGGATGTCCTCGACTTCGCTGCCCGGCTGCTCCCGCACATCGCACCGGAGCTGCGGAGTCCCACGTCGTTCCGGCATTCCGCGGATGCCTTGCACCTGACCGAAACCGACGAGACGATCGCCGCTGCGGCCGATGCTTGCGAGACGGCCCTGCAGCAGGAAGGGTCGATCGGGCTGCTGGCCGCGGACGTGGACATCCCGGAATTGCACCGCGTCCTCACCGAGCGCGGGCTGGACCACACGGTGCTGGGTACCGAGGGGACAGCCCGGATTACGCTGGCACCGGTGAGTTTGGCGAAGGGGCTGGAGTACGACACGGTCCTGGTGGTCGAACCGGCGCGCATCGTGGCGGCGGAAGAGCGTGGGCTGCAACGGTTGTACGTCGCGCTCACCCGCGCGGTCAGCACCTTGCACGTACTCCACGCGGACCCGTTGCCGGAGCCGTTGCTGGCTCAGACCGCGGCGGTCTGACGGCGCGTCGAGTAGCACTGCCAGCTCAGGAAACCCAGCGCCAGCAGCAAGTAGCTGTTGCCGATCACGTGCTCGACCGGTCCCCAGGACAGCTCCAGGTACCCGTTCTTCGGCAGCCACGCATGCGGGGCGATCACGAAAATCGCCGCCACGGCAGCCAAACCGGCGACCGCGGTCCGGGTGTGCGCGCGAGCGGCGAACAGCACGATCGCGGGCACGATCCACACCCAGTGGTGCGACCACGAAATCGGCGAACACACCAGAATCGCCGCCGCGTTGAGCAGGAACGCCATCGACGGGTCGGCGCGCAGCATCGCGGGAACGGTCAGCGCGAGCGCGGCCAGGGTCAGCACCGCGACCAGGATCAGCGTCGGCGTTTCGGCGAGCCCGAACCGGTGCACCGCGCCCTGGATGGTCTGGTTTGTCGCGAAAATCGATCCGCTCATCCCGGACGCGCCGGTCAATCCGCCGCCGAACCAGTACTTCATCGACGCTTCCGGCGCGATCACGAACCCGGCCACGCCGGCGAGCACGAAGGTGATCACTGTGGTCAGTGCCGCCCGGAAGTCCCTTTTCAGCAGGAAGAACAGCAGGAATCCGGCCGGGGTGATCTTCATGGCGGCGGCGAGGCCCAGCAGGACGCCGCGGGGCAGCCGGGTCCGGGGGCCGAGGCAGTCGATCACCACGAGGGCCATCAGCAGGAGGTTGATCTGCCCGAACCACAACGTCTCGCGGACCGGTTCGAACGCCAGCGAACCAGCGCCGATCACGAGCGCCGCCAGCATGGCGGTCCGCCGCTCGGCATGCGGCCGGACCACGACGTAGACCGTCCCGCACAAGCACGCCAGCGAGACGGCGAGCATCAGCATCGCGCCCAGCGGCAACGGCATCGCGGCGAACACCAGGAACACGACGGCCGCGAACGGCGGGTAGATGAACGGCAGGATCAGCCCGGCGCGGGTCGGCGGGAGCGGACCGTAGACGTCCTCGCCCTGGGCGAGCGCCCGCGCGCCGGAGCGGTAGATCTCCAGGTCGAGCGGCCACATCGTGCAGACGAGCCACAGAATCGTCACTGCCACCGCCACCGAGGCGAGGACCAGCAGGAACACCGCCGGACGACGGGTGCCGGCGTCGTCTAGCCACCGGCGCAGCGCGACAGCGGGGGGCCGGATGGAAGTCACTCCGCGATCATGCCGGTGCGATCACCCGTTCGCGCAGTGGGGGCGAGACCAGGCGACCTCGTCGACCGCGAGCCACGGCGCGTTCGCGGCGGCGGAGGGGGTGATCCCGGCGAAGGCTTTGACCTCGTGGTGCAGGTGCGACTGGTCGACGTAGCCGCTCTCCGCCGCCACCAAAGCGGGACTTTCGCCAGCGGCGAGCCGGTGCACCGCGTGGTCGAACCTGACCAGCTGCGCGGCGCGTTTCGGGCTGAGCCCGAGCTGGCTCCGGAACCGCGACCACAGGCGTTTCCGGCTCCATCCAGTCTCGTCGGCCAGCTGCTCGATCCGCACCTGACCGTGGTGCGCGTCCATCCGCCGCCAGGCGAAGGCGACTTCCGGATCGACCGTGCGACCGGCCTCGTATCGCCTGCCCAAAGCTGCTTCTACCAGGGCAAACCGGTCGTTCCAGGAGTCGAGCGCGCGCAGCCGGCCGGGCAGTTCGGTGGGCCAGACGTCCTCGAGCGACACGACCTCGCCGCTCAACTCCGTCCCGAGCACCGCGTGTGCGACCTCGGGCGACAGCCGGATCTGCACGCATTCGATGCCCTGGCCGCGCACGCGCATCCCGTGCGGCACGAGTCCGGCGACGACGCTGCCGCGTGCCACGTCGTTGACGAGCAGCTTTTCGCGCAGGTTGAGAAACAGCGTGACGGCCGGGTACGGGACCACTGTCAGGTCCACCTGGTCGACGGTGTCGCCGACGAATCCGGCCATCCGCACCCCGGGCAGCCGGAGCGGCCGGGACGGCACGGCGATGCCCCACACCGCTGGTCCGTCGCGAGCCCACTCGGCTGGTCGCATGCCGCCATCGTACGTAAATTCGCCCGCGCGACATTTCTCCAAGACCGGCCACCATCGCCCCGACCAGGCTGAACGGGTACCGGAAAGGGGATCCGTGATGATCAATCCGTTCAGCTCCGCCGTCGAAGTCGCCGCCGCCATCCGCGCGAAGGAGGTGAGCCCGGTCGAGGTCGCCGAGTGCTACCTCGACCGCATCGCCGAGCTGGATCCGAAGTTCAACGCCTTCTGCTTCCGCGCCGACGACGAGGTCCGCGCCGCCGCGAAAGCCGCCGCCGACGCGGTAGTGCGGTGCGCGCCGGAAGAACTGCCGCCGTTCCACGGGGTTCCGCTGCCGATCAAGGACCTCGTCAACGTCCAAGGCTGGCCGACCACTTACGGTTCGCTGGCCACCGACCGTGCCACGCAGCCCAAGTCGGATCCGATCGTGCAGCGGTTCACCGACGCGGGTTTCCTCCCGCTCGGCAAGACCACGACGTCGGAATTCGGCGCGGTGCCCTTCACCGAGAGCGAGGCGCAGGGCATCTCGCGCAACCCGTGGGACCCGGACCGCACGCCCGGCGGTTCGTCGAGCGGCGCGGGGGTCGCGGTCATCGCCGGAATGGCCCCGGTCGCGCACGCGGAGGACGGCGGCGGGTCGATCCGCATCCCGGCGTCGTGCACCGGTCTCGTCGGGTTGAAGCCGACCCGCGGCCTGGTCACGAACGCCGTGGTGGAGGTCGAGGGCTTCGCGACCAGCGGCGTCGTCAGCCGGACGCTTGCCGACACCGCGGCCGTGTTGGACGTCCTCACGAGGCACGACCCGGGCGCGTGGTGGTCGCAGCCGACGCCCACCCAGTCGCTCGCCGACGCGCTGAACACCGAACCCCCGACTCGCCTGCGGATCGGTGTCCTCACCACCTCGCTGATCGACGGCATCGAGGTCGACCCGGCCTGCCTGACCGCGGTCGACAAAACCCTTCGCGCGCTGGAGGAAGCCGGACACCAGGTTGTCGACAAGCCACTTCCGCTGCCGACGTCCGAGGAACTGCTGGCGACATTCCTGAAGGTCTGGAACGTCGCCAGCGCAGGCGTCCCGGTAATCGACCCGGACCGCATCGAGCCGCACAACCGGGCACAGCGCGAAGCCGCGAAGTCGGTCGATTCCTGGACTTACGCGGAGAGCGTGCACCAGACCCAGGTGTTCTCCCGCCGCATTGTCGAAGCCTTCGTCGGCAGCTTCGATCTGCTGGTCACGCCGACCATGGCGTGCCTCCCGCCGAAGGTCGGCGCGTGGCGAGCGAGCGGAAATCCGGTGGTGGCCGCGTACCCGATGGGCGTGTTCACGTCGCTGTTCAACGTGACCGGCCAGCCCGCGATCTCCCTCCCGCTGCACCACGACGAGGCCAGCGGCCTGCCGGTCGGCGTCCAGCTGGTCGCCGCGCCCTGGCGGGAAGACCTGCTGCTGCAGGTCTCCCGCACCCTGGAACAGGCGCTGCCCTGGGCTGACCGGCGGCCGCCGCTCGACTAGCCCACGTAGGCGGCCAGGTGCTTCCCGGTCAGCGTCCGCTTCTTCTTCACCAGCTCGGCGGGCGTCCCCTCGAAGACCACCTGGCCGCCGTCGTGCCCGGCGCCGGGGCCGAGGTCGATGATCCAGTCGGCGTGCGCCATCACGGCCTGGTGGTGCTCGATGACGATCACCGACTTGCCCGATTCGACCAGGTGGTCCAGCAGCCCGAGCAGCTGTTCCACGTCGGCGAGGTGCAGGCCGGTGGTCGGCTCGTCGAGGATGTACACGCCGCCGTTCGATCCCATGTGCGTGGCCAGCTTCAGCCGCTGCCGCTCGCCGCCGGACAGCGTGGTCAGCGGCTGGCCGAGGGTCAGGTAGCCGAGTCCGACCTGTTCCATCCGCTCGAGAATCCGGTGCGCGGCGGGGGTTTTCGCGTCGCCGTCGGCGAAGAACGCGGTGGCCTGGGCGACCGACATCGCGAGCACCTCGCTGATGTCCCGTCCGCCGAAGCGGTACTCCAGCACTGAGGCGTCGAACCGCTTGCCCTCGCAGACCTCGCAGGTGGTGGCCACCCCGGCCATCATCCCGAGGTCGGTGTAGATGACGCCGTTGCCGTTGCAGTTCGGGCACGCGCCTTCGGAGTTGGCGCTGAACAGCGCGGGCTTCACGTTGTTGGCCTTGGCGAAGGCCTTGCGGATCGGTTCGAGCAGCCCGGTGTAGGTCGCCGGGTTGCTCCGCCGCGAACCGCGGATCGGGGCCTGGTCCACCGACACGACGTCGTCGGATTCTCGAATGGACCCGTGGATCAGCGAGCTCTTACCCGATCCGGCCACGCCGGTGATCACACACAGGACGCCGAGCGGGATGTCGACGTCCACGTCCTGCAGGTTATGCGTGTTCGCGCCGCGGATTTCCAGCACGCCCGTGCGCTCCCGCACCGACGGCTTGAGCGAGGCACGGTCGTCCAAATGCTTGCCGGTCAACGTCTTGCTCGCGCGCAGACCGTCCACAGTGCCCTCGAAACACACCGTGCCGCCGTTCGTGCCCGCGCCCGGGCCGAGGTCGACCACGTGGTCGGCGATCGCGATCGCCTCCGGCTTGTGCTCCACCACGAGGACGGTGTTTCCCTTGTCCCGCAAGCGGAGCAGCAGGTCGTTCATCCGCTGGATGTCGTGCGGGTGCAGGCCGATGGTGGGCTCGTCGAAGACATACGTGACGTCGGTGAGCGACGAGCCGAGGTGCCGGACCATCTTCACCCGCTGTGCCTCGCCGCCGGACAACGTGCCCGCCGGCCGGTCCAGCGACAGGTAGCCGAGACCGATCTCCACGAACGATTCGAGCGTCTCGTGCAGCGATTTCAGCAGCGGCGCGACCGACGGGTCGGACAGCTTCCCGACCCAGTCGGCGAGGTCGCTGATCTGCATCGCGCATACGTCGGCGATGCTCATCCCGTCGATCTTGGACGACCGCGCCAGCTCGCTCAGCCGCGTCCCGTCGCATTCCGGGCACGTCGCGAAGGTGACCGCGCGGTCCACGAACGCGCGGATGTGCGGCTGCATCGCCTCGACGTCCTTGGACAGATACGACTTCTGGATCCGCAGCACCAGACCCTCGTAGGTCATGTTGATGCCTTCGATCTTCATCCGCGTCGGTTCCTTGTACAGGAAGTCCTGCAGTTCGCGCTTCGTGTACTTGCGGATCGGCTTGTCCGGGTCGACCAGGCCGGACCCGGTGTAGAGCCGGTAGTTCCAGCCGCCCGGGGTGTAGCCGGGGATGGTCAGCGCGCCCTCGGCGAGCGACTTCGAGTCGTCGTACAGCTGGGAGAGGTCGATGTCGTTGATCGAACCGCGGCCCTCGCAGCGCGGGCACATGCCGCCGGTGACGCTGAAGCTGCGCCGCTCCTTGATCTCCTTACCGGCGCGCCGCACGGTGACCGCGCCCGCGCCGCTGATCGAGGCGACGTTGAACGAGAACGCCTGCGACGACCCGATGTGCGGGGTGCCGAGCCTGCTGAACAGGATCCGCAGCATCGCGTTGGCGTCGGTGGCGGTGCCGACCGTCGAGCGCGGATCGGCCCCCATCCGCTGCTGGTCGACGATGATCGCGGTGGTCAGCCCGTCGAGCACGTCGACCTCGGGACGGGCCAGCGTCGGCATGAAACCCTGCACGAAACTGCTGTAGGTCTCGTTGATCAGCCGCTGCGATTCGGCCGCGATCGTGCTGAACACCAGCGAGCTCTTGCCCGAGCCGGACACCCCGGTGAACACCGTCAGCCGGCGCTTCGGGAGTTCGACGCTGACGTCCTTGAGGTTGTTCACGCGGGCGCCCTGCACGCGGATCAGGTCATGGCTGTCCGCGGCGTGCCCCGGCGTGGTCTTCCCCTTGGCCTTGGTCATCTCTCTCCCAGTTTCTTTCCCGGCGGTCCGGCTCGGACTGCTTCAGCTCGCTTGCTGGATGCGGATGAGGTTCCCGGCCGGGTCGCGGAACGAGCAGTCCCGGACGCCGTAGGGCTGGTCGGTGGGCTCCTGCACGACCTCGGCGTCGCTGGCCTGCAACCGGTTGAAGGTCGCGTCGACGTCCTTCGTGGCCAGGTTCAGCGCGGCGTAGGTGCCCTTGGCCATCATTTCGGTGATCATCCGGCGTTCGTCGTCGGTGAGGCCGGGGAACGCGGCGACCGGCTGCAGCACGAGCGAGGTGTCCGGCTGTCCGGGCGGGCCGACGGTAATCCAGGCCATGTCGCCGTATTTGACGTTGTTGCGCACCTCGAAGCCGAGGACGTCGCGGTAGAAGGTCAGCGTCGCTTCCGGATCGGTGTGCGGGAGGAAGCTCGCGTGAATCGTCATGTCCATGCCGATCACACTAGGTTCGCGCCGAACGGGGTGCTTCTCGATTCCTGATCGGTCGCGTGACCTGTTTGGCGACGCACGGCGCCATGCCCTCGGTCGCCCCGGTCTCCTCCTGGCGGTACACGCTCGGCGGCTTTCCGACCAGCTCGGTGAAGCGCGTGCTGAACGTCCCCAGCGACGAGAACCCGACCTCGAAACACACCTCGGTGACGCTCAGGTCGCCGCGCCGGAGCAACGCCATCGCGCGCTCGATGCGGCGGGTCATCAGATACGAATACGGCGACTCTCCGTAAGCGGCGCGGAACTGCCGGCTCAGGTGCCCGGCGGACACGTTGACGCTCCGCGCGAGCGCCTCGACGTCCAGGGGACGCGCGTACTCGCGGTCGATCCGGTCGCGCACCCGGCGCAACCGTGCGAGATCGGCCAATCGCTGCGCGTCGTCCGGTTTGCTGGTCACTTCCGAATCGTGCCACGGCGATCGCCCGAGCCCCAGCAATCCGCTCTTTCGGGCTGGTGGCCGATTCGTTCAAGACCCTCGCGCCGGACTCGTGCGACGGTTTCCGGGTGACTGTGAACTTGGAGGCCGTCGCCCCGTTCCTCGCCGGGCACGGCAGGGTGCTGGACCAGCGGCGGTTCGAGCTGCTGAACGGAAACGGACGGGCCGAGGAGGTGCTCGCGGCGGTCGCCGCCTACCGGAATCCGGACGGCGGGTACGGCTGGGGCCTGGAACCGGACCTGCGCGCGCCGGAAAGCCAGCCGGGCGGCGCGCTGCACGCGTTCGAGGTGTTCGCCGACATCGCCCCGGCGACTACGCCGCACGCGGTGCAGTTGTGCGACTGGCTGGAATCGGTGTCGTTCACCGACGGCGGGCTGCCGTTCGCGTTCCCGGTCGCGGACCCGGCCGCGTGCGCTCCCTTTTGGACCGGAGCCGATCCGACGGTGTTCTCCTTGCAGAGCACCGCGTTCGTCACGTCCGCGGCGTGGCGGGTCGCCGAACACGACCCGTCGGTCGCGGCGCATCCGTGGCTCGCGCGGGCGACCGAGACGTGCCTGCGGGCGATCCGGGAGCTCGAGGAGATGCCGCACGTCATCGAGTTGAGCTTCGCGATCCACCTGCTCGACGCCGTGCACGGCAGGTATCCGGAAGCCGATGAACTCCTGACGAAGCTGGGGAAGTTCTTGCCGGAGAGCGGAATCGTCCCGGTGCAGGGCGGTTCCGAAGGCGAGGTGCTGCGTCCGCTGGACTTCAGCCCGGTGCCCGGCCCGTCCCGGCGGCTGTTCACCGCGGAGGCGGTCGAAGCGGATCTGACCCGGTTGGAACAGGGCCAGCAGCCCGACGGCGGCTGGACGGTCGACTTCGCCAGCTTCTCCCCGGCGGCCGCGCTGGAATGGCGCGGTTACGCCACCGTCGGCGCGATCGCCAAGCTGCGCGCCAACTCGCGGCTCTAGGGCCAGAGGCGTTCGCGGACCCAGCCCGCGGGTTCGCGGCGGTAGCGGACCCGGAGGTGCTGCCGGTCGTGCGAGGCCTGCCAGAACTCCACCGATTCCGGCTGGATCAGGTAGCGCGTCCACGTTTCCGGTGCCACATCCGGGTTCTCCGCTACCCAATCCGCAGCCGCCGCGGCCGCTTCGACGAGCTTCGCCGGATCGGAAAGCACCTCCGACTGATGCCCGACGTACGCCTCGGCCCGCGACGCGGGCGGCCGAGCGAGGAAGTCGTCGGCGGACACCTCGGGCGCGGCCGGCACCACCAAGCCGCGCACCCGGACCTGGCGTCCGCGGCCAGGCCAGAAGAACGTCAGCGCCGCGCGCGGATTCGCCGCCAGCTGCTGGCCCTTCGGGCTTTCCGAACTCGTCGCGACCGCCCAGCCGTCCGCGTCGACGTTCTTCAGGATCACTACGCGAGCGTCCGGAGCCCCGTCGGCGTCCACTGTGGACAGAGTGACGGCGTGCGGGGCCAGCACGTGCTCGCCCGCCTCGGTCAGCCAGGCGAGGAACAGCTCCTCGGGCGTTTCCGGGGTGTGGTCCGGGTCGAATTCCGGGAGCTGTTCGGGAAACGACTGCCAGCCGCGCAACGAAACCATGTCACCGACCGTACGGCGGTTGCCCCGGCGGCGGGTAGTGCGGCGGCTGCGGCCCGGCCGGTCCGGCGGCGGGCGGGGGACCGGTCTGCGGCATCGGCCCGGACGGGATCTGCCCCGGGAATCCGCCGGGACCCGGTTGCGGGGGCTGACCGTAGGCGGCCTGTTGCTGCTGCCATTGCACCTGCTGGAGAGCCTCGCCCGGCTGCGGGAAACAGAACGTCAGCTTGGCCCTGATCGCGCCGTGCATCGCCGCGCCCCAGAGCTTCCCGCCGGTGAACGCGTAGGTCGCGCCCGCCTGCGGATCCACCGCGACCATCCGGGTTTCGCCGCCGAACTGGTTGCTCGTCTTCGCGCTCGCCAGCTGCGCGGCGTCCGGGTGCACGCGGCCGACGAGCCCGCAGATCACCACCGACGCGGCGGTCCAGCCGATCGTGCCCTGCACGTTGGCGCGGGCGTGCTGCGTCGCCATGCCGGTGAACTGCTGCAGCGTCGCCGCGTCGATCTCCGGATAGGCCCCGGCGACCACGCAATAGTTCATCGTGGACAGCATGATCGACTCGGCGAACAGGCCGACCGCGCACGTCACCGGTCCGATCTGGACGGTGTTGAGCCTGCCGCCGCTGCGCACCACGCGTTCGGCGACCACCTGCAGGTACTGCTCGGGCGTGAGCACGTCCGCGACCTCCCCGGGCTGAGCGGAATCCGACGTCATCGTCGCACGCGCCGCCTTCGCGCGGACTTCACCGGGCATGGTTGACTGTGCCCGCCATGCGCCGACTTCTCGTTCTCGCCCCAGCCCTGGTCCTGCTCGCCGGCTGCAACCCGTCGAGCCCGGCGAAGGAGACTCCGTCTTCGGCGCCGGCGAGTTCCGCTTCGGCCTCCGCGGCGCTGCCGCCGGATCCGCAGCCCGCGCGCACCGCGGAGTGTCCGTACCTGTCCAACGAGACAGTGCAGGACGCGAACGGTCAGCACGTCACCAAGGTGAGCGTGTCCGACGACGAGCCGCATCCGACGTGCTTTTTCTACCGTCCGGACGGCAGCCTCCAGCTGACCGTGCGGGTGTACGTGGGCAAGAGCGACGTCGCGACCGCGCTGGTCAACAAGGCCGCGCCGGTCGACACGTCGAACCCGGCTTCGGAGCCCGCGGGGTGGAAGGGCGGCTACCAGCCGGCCGGGGACGGAGTGGTCTACGCCGTCGCCAAGGGCGAGGCCGCCGTCATCGTGACGAGCAACCAGAAGCAGAGCATCAAAGCACGCACAGTGGCGAAAAAGGCTATCGCTGCCCTGAAGCTCTGAGTAACGGGCTCCGCACGGGTGAGTGAAGTTGATCTTGTATTACTCTAAGCAGCACGCGCGGTTCCCCCAACACTCGCGCGGCGGGTGCCCGTCCGGCACCGAATACTTTGGTTACCCCTTTTCGACGACAAGGACAGATTCGTGGCTGACACCCTCAAGGAAATCCTGCTTGACTCGAGCCGTCGCCCCACCGTGGTCGCCGACTTCGCGGAGCTCGTGGACGCCGAGGTCGCCGACAAGGGCGGGGTCTCCGGCGCGGTCGTGAAGACCGGCTTCGCCGCCGTGAAGAAGATCAAGCCGGGCATCATCCCGTCCGCGATCGACAGCCTCCTGGACGACTTCTCCGCCGCCCTCGAGCCGTTCTACAGCGACTTCCGCGCCCAGGGCGGCAACGACTTCGGCGCCTACCTGACCAGCCGTTCGGACGAGGCGTCGGACGCGCTGCTCGGGGTCACCGACGCCCGCGCCGAGCGCAGCAGCCGCGACAGCATCAAGAAGGTCTACTCGAAGCTGCGCCCGAACGGCAAGAAGAACGTCGAGGAGGCGCTGCCGCGTCTCGGCCAGCTGATCGACAAGCACGCCGCCGCGGTCTGAACCGACTGAGCGACAACACGAAAAAGGGCCCCGGGACGCACTTCCCGGGGCCCTTTTCGCGCGTTCAGTTCTTCTTCTCGGCAGCCGACGGGCTCGGCGCCTTGCCGTTCGTCTTCGGCTCGCCCGGCTTGGCGTCTTTCGCGTCCTTGGCCTCGGCGGCCGGCTTCGCGGGCGGAGCCGGGGGAGCAGGCGGGGTGGCCTTCGGCGGCGCCGGGGCGACCGGCGGCTCCTGCTGCTGCGACTTCAGCGCGACGGCGGTGCCGACCGCGACCGCGCCGAGACCGAGGATCCACGGCCAGCGGCGACGCTTGCGGGTGCCCTTGGCCGCGCTCTTCGCCTCCTCCAGAGCGGCGCGGAACTCCTTCTTCGCCGCCTTGAAGTCCTTCTTGCCGCGGCGCTTCGACTCGCCCGCCGACGCGGCGGCCTTGATCGCGGCCTTCTTGGCCTTGCGGCCCGGCTTCTTCATCTCGGCGATGCGGGCGAGCGCTTCCTTGCGCGCCGCGGCGGAGCTCTTCTTCAGCTCCTTGCGGGTCAGCTCCGTCTTCTTCGCCAGCTTGCGCCGGGCGCGGCGGCTCCGCTTCCCCAGCTCCTCCGCGCCGGCCTCGGCGGCCTTCGCGCCCGCCTTGCCCGCCTCGACGACCAGCTTCCGCAGGTCCGCCGAGCCGGACTTGGCCGACTCACCGACCGATTCCACGGCCCGGGTCATGGTCTTCACCTCATCAATCGTTGTGAAACAGATCTGTTGCTTGACATCTATCCTGCCCTTTTTCCGCCGACACCGCTGCGGCTTCCCGCTGCGGGCCTCGCGGAAACCTCGGGAAAGTGCCTTCTTCCTGGGCCGGTGTCCAGCGCGACGGGCCGGGGACGCCCCCTGAACCCCCCATTTGTGCGAAGGGGTGGCACGATGGCGGCGTGACTGAAAGCGCCCGCAAGGCCACCCTGCACACCAACCAGGGTGACATCCACGTGAACCTGCTGCCCGACCACGCGCCGAAGACCGTGGCGAACTTCGTGGGGCTGGCCACCGGCTCCAAGGAGTACACCCAGCCGAACGCGAAGGGCGGCAACTCCGGTCCGTTCTACGACGGCTCGATCTTCCACCGCGTCATCGACGGCTTCATGATCCAGGGCGGTGACCCGACGGGCACCGGCCGCGGCGGCCCCGGCTACAAGTTCGGCGACGAGTTCCACCCCGAGCTGCAGTTCTCCAAGCCGTACCTGCTGGCCATGGCGAACGCCGGGCCGGGCACCAACGGCTCGCAGTTCTTCATCACCGTCGCACCGACCTCGCACCTGAACTTCCGGCACACGATCTTCGGCGAGGTCGCGGACCAGGAATCCCGCAACGTCGTCGACGCCATCGCGACGACCGCGACCGGACCGGCGGACCGCCCGCTGTCCGATGTGGTCATCGAGAAGATCACCGTCGAAGACTGACGCGCCGCAGGCAGGGATGGGGTTTCGGTAGGTTGGAGTCATCGTGAGCCAACCGCCGAACCCGTCCGCGCCCTCTCTTCCCGGTTGCTGGTGGCATCCGAACCGCCCGACCGGCCTCAGCTGTGCCCGCTGCGGACGTCCGGCCTGCCCGGACTGCCTGCGCGAAGCCCCGGTGGGGTTCCAGTGCACGGACTGCGTCCAGTCCGGCGCGCAACAGCAGAAACAGCAGCACCGGCAGTACCGCGACGCCGGAATGGGCTCCCGCACGATCGCCGGGGCCCGGCTGTCGAACTCTTACACCGTCACGGCGACTCTGATCGCGGTGAACGTGGTGGTCTTCCTGATCACCGTTGTCCAGGCGAAGAGCCTGTTCAACAACCAAGTCGCGTCCGTCGAGCAGGCTGGCGTCCTCTGGCCCTCGGCCACGCTCGGCGGCGGTGAGCTGTGGCGGATCTTCACCTCGGGCTTCCTGCACTACGGGCCGATTCACATCGCGGCGAACGCGTTCTCGCTGTGGATGATGGGCCGGGCGCTGGAGCAGGTCTTCGGCAAGATCCGGTACCTCGCGCTCTACTTCGTGTCGATGCTCGGCGCATCGACCGCGGTCCTGCTCTTCCAGGACATCGACGGCGCCACCGCGGGCGCGTCCGGGGCGATCTTCGGACTGCTCGGCAGCTACGCGGTCATTGTGCTGAAGCTCCGGCTGAACCCTTCCGCGCTGCTGATCAACCTGGTGATCAACGCCTACGTCACCTTCGCCATCCCCGGCATATCGATTTACGCGCACGCGGGCGGGCTCGTCACCGGGGCACTGGTGACGGCCGCGATGCTGTACGCACCGGCCAAGAACCTGGCCCGGTGGCAGGCGATCGGCACAGTCATCGTCGTGGTCGCGCTTGTCGGGCTGATCAGCTGGCGAGCCACGCAGATCCCCACGGTGTCGTGCGATTTCCACCAGTTCCAGGGCAGGACCGATTACGGCTGCCAGCCGTCACGCTCCAGTTGAGCGGGCCCGCAGTTCGGTAAGCACGTCCAGCACGTCGCGAGGATCCTCGCCGAGGTCCGTCTGCCCGAAGATGAACAACTGCTCGTCGCGCTCCAGTTCGAGCGTCACCCCGTCGTGGCCGAGGCGGCGGGTGCTGCGCAGCCGGACCGTCGTGCCGGTCCACGGGAGCCGGTGCGTGCCGGAGAGCGTGCGGGTCTGAAGACCGTGCTCGTCGGCGGCCAGGCGCGGCCGCACGAGCGTCCAGTGGCCCGCGAACGCGCCGACGGCCAGGGTCGCGAGGCCGGTGAGCACCGCGCCCTTGCCGTCGCCGAAGAACGCGTCCGCGACGGTTCCGACCAGCAGCAATGCGGTCAGGCCCCACGCCACTACCACGAGGTTTCGGCGCGGGGCCCAGGAGGTCGGGTGGTTATCCACAGGGGTTATCCACACTGGGGATGAGTCACACCGGTGTGATTCGGTGTCAATCGGCC
This sequence comes from Amycolatopsis sp. VC5-11, assembly GCF_037034185.1. Classification (NCBI taxonomy): domain Bacteria; kingdom Bacillati; phylum Actinomycetota; class Actinomycetes; order Pseudonocardiales; family Pseudonocardiaceae; genus Amycolatopsis; species Amycolatopsis sp. VC5-11. The sequence continues at coordinate 869,741 of NZ_JBAGKF010000001.1, forward strand.
GACCGGAGCAAAGCTGATCCGGCGGATGGTCAGCGCCACCGCATCGTCATCAGGAGGCCGGCGATCATCGCGGCGAATCCGATGGCGAAATTCCAGTTTCCGAGCTCGCTGAGGAACGAAACTTTGTCGCCGGCGATGTAGTTCACGACCAGCCACACCAGCCCGAGGAGCATGAGGCCGAACATGACGATCTTGTAGAACAGGTTCGACGGTCCCGCGGCCTGGACCTTCACCGGGGTGCGGCGGTCGACAGGCGGGGTGTACGCGGTCTTCTTGCGGACCTTCGACTTCGGCATCGTTTCCTCGCGTGCTCTCGGGCATTCCTGGTGGCGGCATCCTGGACGAGGTCCCGCTGTCGGGGTGCGCAACCAGCGCCACGTGCACACGTTAACGTAAAGGACGGCTCCGCAGCACCGGGCGGGAGCGGTCGGGTTTCTCAGACTGTGACAATAGCGCCACCTGGAGTGCCGAGGAGGCCTCCGGCCGGGCGCGGGAGGAGCTTGCGTGACGCCGCAAGATTGGCCGGGCGAGGACGACCGCCGCCCCGGCACCGGACCTGACCGCCCGGTCCGCCGTCAGCCGCCGCCGCCGAGAAGGCAGCCAGGGGAGACCCCGCCGCGGCGAAGAGTGGCCGGGAACCCCAGCGGCAGATCACCCGAACAGCGCACGCCGATCGACCGGGGCGGACCGCGCCGGGACGGCGGCGAAAACCGGCCCGTGCAGGGCCGGCCGGGCGAAGGCAGGCCCCGCGAGGGTGACCCCCGCGGCGGTGATTTCGGCGGTCCGCGCGATCCCGGACCCCGCCGTACCGCGGAGTTCCGCGCCGAAGGCGGTCCGCAACGACGTCCCGGCGACCCCGGCGGACGTCCTCGCCGCCAGCCGGAAGAAGGCCGTCAGATGCCGCGCCGAGTCGGCACCGCGGCCCCGGACCCGTCCCGGCGGCGGATGACCGGCCCGGAGTTCGCCGAGCAGCCGACCGAGGTGTTCTCTGCGGTCGCGGTGGAGGACAAGGACGACAAGAAGGCGAAAAAGACCCCGCCGCCGCTGGGCAAGGGCGGGCTCGCGATCCGCACCGCGGGCGAAATCTTCATCACGCTCGGCGTGGTCGTGCTGCTGTTCATGGTGTACGAGGTGTGGGTCACCGACCTGTTCTCCGCCGAGAAACAGCACACCGCGAGCGATCAGCTCGACGGCGACTGGGCGAAGGACCGCACGCTGCACCCGGAGCTGATCGACGGCAAGGCGTTCGCGCGCATCCACATCCCGTCGTTCGGCGCGGACTGGAACTTCACCATCCAGGAAGGCACCGGCGAGGACTCGCTGGCGATCGGCCCCGGCCACTACAAGGGCACCGCGCTGCCGGGCGAACCGGGCAACTTCGGCGTCGCCGGGCACCGCGTCGGCAAGGGCGCGCCGTTCAACGACCTGGACAACCTGAGTTCCTGCGACCAGATCGTGATCGAAACGCACACCGATTTCTTCATCTACCAGGTGCTGCCGTACGACGACGAGGTCAAGGGCTGGAGCAGCGGCAAGGGCGCGCAGCCGGAGTGCAAGGGCGTGTCGACGCTGCGCAACTCGAGCATCCCCGGCGGCGGACCGTACGACGAGACGTTCGGCCGCAAGGTCGTCCAGCCGAGCCAGGGCGACGCGGTGAACCCGGTGCCGTACAAGCCGGCCGGGGCGCTGCCGAAGGCGCAGCAGGCTTCGCTGCTCACGCTCACCACGTGTCACCCGCAGTTCTCGGCGAAGGAACGGCTGATCATCACCTCGGTGCTGACCCGCCAGGTGCCGAAGACGCAGGTGCCGGATTACACGACGTTGCTGAAGAAGATCGGAGTCGCGTCCTGATGTACGGCTGGCTCTGGCGGCATCTGCCCGGACCGTTCGCGGTGAAGTTCGTGATCGCGCTCGTGCTGGTGCTCGGAATCGTGGCGCTGCTGATGTTCGTGGTGTTCCCGTGGCTGGACCCGCTGCTGTGGTTCAACAACGTGTCGGTGAGCAACTGAGGTTCGGGGTCTTCCTGGTCTCGGGCTGCTTCCCGGGCCAGGACGACGCCGCCGTACTGCGCCGCACCGTCCACGCGGCTCGCGCGGCCGAGGTCGCCGGTTTCGATGACGTGTGGCTGGCCGAGCACCACTTCATGCCGTATGGCGTGTGCCCGTCAGCCATCACGCTGGCCGCGCACGTGCTCGGCCAGACGTCGCGAATCAGTGTGGGCACGGCGGTAAGCGTGCTGTCCACGACGCATCCGGTGGCGTTGGCCGAACAGTGGTCCATGCTGGACGCGGTTTCTGACGGCCGCCTGCGATTAGGCGTCGGCCGAGGTGGGCCGTGGCAGGACCTGGAGGTATTCGGGACCGGATTGCCGCGCTACGAAACGGGTTTCGCCGAGTCGCTGGACCTGTTGCTGACCGCCACTGGCGGCCGAGTCTCGGCCCGGGGCGCGCATTTCTCCTTCCGCGAGGTACCGCTGCGCCCTATTCCGCAGCGCGCCCCACAAGTCGTGGTGGCCTGCGGCGGCCCGACTTCCTCCGCAGTCCGGCTGGCTGCGAAACGTGAGCTGCCGTTGTTGCTGGGCTTGCACGCGGATGACACGGAGAAGGCGGCCACTGTCGCCGCTTACGGTGCTCCCGCGGCCCACGTGTCGACGGTGCTGTGCCAGGTCGGCGACGATGCTTCCGCCGTTGTGCGCCGCGCTTTGCCGGGATGGCTGGCGGATGGCTTGGCTGCCCATGTGCCAGTGGACGATCGGCCTGGTCCGGGGCGGGATCCTTGGGAGTACACGGAAAAACTGTGCGCGATCCATCCGGTGGGGTCGGTTGAGCATTGCGTCGAGACTTTGCGGACGAGTTTTGCGCGTACTGGGGTGTCGCACGTGATCATGTTCGTGGAAGCGTCGGGCACGGAGGAAGGCACGATGACAAACATCGCGCGGATCGGTGCCGAGGTGTTGCCCGCACTGCGGGGGGCTTGAGCCTTCTAATCTCTAGATCGCAGGTTCGGCCCGTCACGCCTGGGACGCGGTCGTCAAAACGCGGGCCCAGCTCGGGGGGTTTGCCGAAGCACCGGGCAAACCCCCGAGCCGTGCTCGGTTAGCAGTCCCGCAGCTCCGGGCTCTGGTTCAGCAACTGCCCCCGAGGCGAAACGAACGCCCGGTACCGATCCCCGTCCGTCTCGCGGAACACGGCTACCCGGTGGCAGTTCTGGAACGCCAGCTTCACGCCGAAATGCCGTTCCAGCCCGCCCCGGATCGCGTCTGAGGCCAGTGCCCGCAGCAGCTGACCGCGGGCGGTCTCGTCCGGCGGCGGGGTTTCGTTGTCCGCGAATCCGTCCGCGGCGGTGTCTGCTTCCGCGATCACTCCGGTGATGACCTCCCACGCGTACGGCAGCGATTCCCGCACGCAGGCCACGAACTCGGCGTCGGAGACCTCCCCGCGTTCGGCCTTTTCCAGCAGCGCGGGCGATACGTCCAAGGACAAGACAACCTCCATGGTCAGCGGTACCCCTCAGAGCTACCGGCCCGCCCGACCCGGCCACAAGAGAAAACGAGTTTCATCACCACTTTGGTGGATCACTCCCACCGGAACAGCCGCACGGTGAGCATCCTTGCTAAGCGCGGCCGAGCGGCACCCGCACAGCTGGCGGCAGCGGTCCGGCATCCGGGTGCGCCCGGAACGACTGGATCAGCAACGCCGTGAACCGACGCACCGCTGCGAGCCGCGCAGAAGCTGGTTCCACCCGGATCCCCTCGTTGGCGACCAATGCCAGCACGAGGTCTTCCAGTACGAAATCCGCACGCAGTTCGCCAGTGTCCTTCGCTCGGTGGATGAGTTCGAGCAGCAGCCGCAGGGTGTGGGCTCGGTCGGCGGCGAAGTCGAGTCGCCGGGGCAGTTGGGCGACGAACGCGCGGAAGCCCTGCTCACGGGCATGCGTCTCGGTCAGCTTCTCCAACACCAGGACGAAACCCTGCCACGGATCGGCCGCCGCCAGGCCCTCTTCGACGATTGACGAGCACAGTGCCAGTTCCTCGGCGAACGCTTCGGCGATCAGCGCGTCTTTGGTCGGAAAATGCCGGTAAACCGTCGCGACGCTCACCTCGGCCTGCCGGGCGATCTCCCGCATCGGTACGCCGTATCCGCGGACCGTGAAAGCCACCCGCGCCGCCGCGAGGATGCGGACTCGGTTGTGGGCGGCGTCGGTCCGTCTCACTTCGGCCGCCACCCCTCTCACTTCCGGCTGGATCGCTGACCTGCTGGAATACCTTCGGGCACATGAAAGCCGTCCAGTTTTCCCAGTATGGCCCGCCCAGCGTCGTGCACGTCGCCGATGTCGCCGAACCGCACGCTGGACCGGGGGAGATCCGCATTTCGGTGCGCGCGTCCGGGTTTTCCGCGGGCGAAACCATCATCCGATCCGGAGCGCGCGAAGACACGATGCCGGTGACGTTCCCGTTCCGGACGGGCTACGACGCTGCTGGCGTGGTCGACGAGGTGGGCGACGGGGTCACCGGAATAGCGCCCGGCGAGCACGTCTTCGGCATGACCGACGCGAATCGCCGGGGAGCCAACGCGGAGTACGCCGTCTTGGTGCATTGGGCTGCCAAACCGGACGCCTGGAGCTGGGCTGAGGCGGGCGGTGCCGCGGGCGCGATCGAAACGGCGACCCGGGTGTTGGATCAGCTTCCTGGCGGAAAGATCCTGGTGAACGGCGCGGCAGGCGGCGTCGGCACGGTCGCGGTTCAGTTGGCGATCGCGCGCGGGGCCACCGTTATCGGCACGGCGAGTCCGCGCAACCACGATTTCCTGCGTTCCCTCGGGGCCGAGGCGACGACGTACGGTCCGGGGCTGGTCGACCGAGTTGGCAGCGTCGACGCGGTCTTCGACTGTGCCGGGGGAGCATTGCCGGACCTGATCGAGATCGCCGGAGACCCCGCGCGGGTCGTGACGATCACCGACACCACCGCGCCACAGCATGGCGTGCACTTCTCGCACGGCGCCGCGCTCCCTGGCGCGGATCCGTTGGCAGTACACGGACTTGCCCCAGCAGTAGAGATCGCTGAGGGAGGCCAATTGAGGATTCCAGTCGCAGCGACCTTCCCGCTGAGCGAAGCCGCGGCCGCGCACGAGTTGAGCGAAAGCAGGCACGCCCGCGGGAAGATCGTCTACCTGAACTGACCTCAGGCGCGCGAAACCCGCACCATCTCGTCGCGTTCCACGACCTTCACCCGCTCGCGTCCCTCGGCCTCGCCGAGCGACTTCTCGTGCGCGTCGAGTTTGCCCCAGCCTTCCCAGGTGGTGAACGAAATCCCGCGCGCGGCAAGGAATTCCAGGATCGCGTCCGGGGACGAATGCCGCGGCGCGGCGAGGGTGTCCGCGTCCGCCAAGAGGTTCGCGACGGTCTCGGCCGCGTCGCCCTTCGTGTGGCCGATCAGGCCGACCGGGCCGCGTTTGATCCAGCCGGTCACGTACACGCCGGGGACCTGGTTCTCGTCCAGGTCCAGCACCCGGCCGCCCTGGTTCGGGATCACGCCCGCGGTGTGGTCGAACGGGATTTCCGGCAGGTGCGACGACAGGTACCCGACCGCGCGGTACACCGCCTGCACGTCCCAGTCGTGGAACTCGCCGGTGCCGACGACCTTGCCGTCGCGGTACTCGGTGCGTTCGGTGCGCAGGCCGACGACCTTGCCGTCCTCGCCGAGCACCTCGACCGGCGCGTGGAAGAAGTGCAGATGCAGCCGGCGCGGGCGGGTGCCCTCGTCGCGAATCGCCCATTCCTGCAGCGTCTTCACGACCATGTCGGTCTGCTTCGAGGACCGCAGTTCGGCGACGCTGGCCTCGTCGAACTCCATGTCCTCGGGGTGCACGATCACCTCGACGTTCGGCGAATGGTCCAGTTCGCGCAGCTCCAGCGGCGAGAACTTCGCCTGCGCCGGACCGCGGCGGCCGAACACGTGCACGTCGGTGACCGGGCTGGCCTTGAGGCCCTCGTAGACATTCGCCGGGATGTCGGTCGGCAGCAGTTCGTCGGCGGTCTTGGCGAGCACGCGCGCTACGTCCAGCGCGACGTTGCCGACGCCGAGCACCGCCACCGACGACGCGGTGAGCGGCCAGGTGCGCGGCACGTCCGGGTGGCCGTCGTACCAGGACACGAAGTCGGCGGCGCCGTGGCTGCCGTCGAGGTCGATGCCGGGGAGGTCGAGCGCGCGGTCGGCCATCGCGCCGGTCGCGAAGATGACCGCGTCGTAGAACTCGCGCAGGTCGTCCAGCTTCAGGTCGGTGCCGTAGTCGACGTTGCCGAGCAGCCGGATGTTCGGCCGGTCCAGCACCTTGTGCAGGGCGTTGACGATGCCCTTGATGCGCGGGTGGTCGGGCGCGACGCCGTAGCGGATCAGCCCGAACGGCGCGGGCATGCGCTCGAACAGGTCGATCTCGACGTCCGCGTCGGACTTGTCCAGCAGGTCGGCGGCGTAGATGCCGGCGGGGCCGGCGCCCACCACGGCGACACGAAGGATTCGGCTCACCCGCTCCACGGTAAGTTAGGTGATCCTAACAATCACTGTGATCTGGCGTACGGTCCAGCAGGTGGGAGCCGCTAAGCTGGCGGCATGCGCGTTCTCGTCGTCGACAACTACGACAGCTTCGTCTACAACCTCGTCCAGTACCTGGCGCAGCTCGGCGCCGACTGCACGGTGTGGCGCAACGACGTCGTCGACCTCGATCGCGTGCCGGACTTCGACGCGGTGCTCGTCTCCCCGGGTCCCGGAACGCCGGAACGCGCAGGTCAGAGCATTGAAGTGATCGCGAAATGCGCCGAGACGCGCACGCCGATGCTGGGCGTCTGCCTCGGCCACCAGGCGTTGGGTGTGCACTTCGGAGCCACCGTCGACCGCGCGGACGAGCTGCTGCACGGCAAGACCAGCCAGGTGCGGCACACCGGCTCCGGCATCCTCGCCGGGCTGCCGGAGGAGTTCACCGCCACTCGGTACCACTCGCTCACCGTGCTCCCGGACACCATCGATCCGGACCTTTTCGAGGTCACCGGCACCACCGAAACCGGCATCGTGATGGGCATGCGGCACCGCGAACTGCCGCTGGAGGGCGTGCAGTTCCACCCCGAATCCGTGCTCACCGAATGCGGCCACCGGATGCTGGCGAACTGGATGGCCTCGGCGGGCCACCCGGTCGCGCCGACCGTCGTCGACGACCTGGAGCGGGCCACCCGCACCCTGCAGAAGGCCGCGACTGCGTGACCGCGCCGACCCCGCTGATCCGGCTCAGCGGAGTCGGAAAACGGTACGGCAGCGGCGAACCCGTCCTGACGCACATCGATTTCGAGGTGCCCGCCGGACGGGTGGTCGGCGTCCTCGGCACTAACGGATCGGGCAAATCGACGCTGCTGCGGATCCTCGCCGGGGTGTCGCGGGCGTCGTACGGCGACATCACCGGGAGCCCGGCGGTCGGCTACCTGCCCGACCGGTTCCCCGGCGGCCAGCGGCTGAGCGCGCGGGCGTACCTGCGGCATCTGGCGCGGATCCGCGGGCTGACTGACCTGTCCGGGATCGATCCGCTGCTGAAACGGCTCGCGCTGGTCGGCAGTCCGGACGCGCAGCTGCGCACGCTGTCGAAAGGCAATGCGCAGAAGGTCGGCCTCGCCCAAGCCGTGCTGGTGCGGCCGGACCTGCTGATCCTCGACGAACCCTGGTCCGGCCTCGACGTCGGCACGCACGCGGTGCTCGGCGAACTGGTCGCGGAAACCCGCGCACGCGGCGCGAGCGTCGTGTTCACCGACCACCGGCCGGACGTCGTGCGCGAACACGCGGACGAGGTGTACCGGCTCGCGTCCGGCCGGGTCGCGCCGCTGGAAACGCATCCGGAGCGGAAGCGGATCACGCTGCTGCCGGTGTCGTCGAGCGTCGACAACTGGTCCGCCGAACCAGGCGTGCACGCGGTCGCCGACCAAGCAGGCGGCGTGGTCCTGACGGTCGACGCCGAACACGCCGACGCCGTGCTGCTGCGCGCGTTGTCCGGCGGCTGGTCGGTGCGGGAGGTGGCGCCGTGCTCGCAGTGAGCCGCTATTACCTGGCGCTGCTCGGCCATTCGCAACGCTATTTGCCAGCCGGGCTCGCGTACCTCGCGTTGTGCTCAATCCTTTACGCAGACCCGAGTTCGCCAGTGCTTCCGCTGTTTGGCGTGAGCGGCGCGGGGATTCTCGTACTCGGCTGTTGGCTCACGATCGCGTTGCTGGACATCGAGGATCCGGTGCAGCGACTGATCACGCTCAACCACGCCGGCGGCAATCGCAAAACCATCGGCGGCGCGGTGCTGACGGTGTTCGGCTGCACCTTGGTGTGCACGCTGGTGACCGTCGGCTGGGCGGCGACGCATCGGAATCAGTTGCAGGCACAGATCATCGGTGCCGGGCTGGCGACCCATCTCGCGTGCGCTCTGGTCGGCATCGCGATCGGCCTGCCGTGCTCGCGGCTGCTTGTGTCGCGCATCGGCTGGACTGTGCTCGCCGCGGTTCTCGTGCTGGGCGTGGTGCTGCTGGGAAAGTGGGTTCCGCTGGTGCATCCGCTGCTGCAAGCGCTGATGAACGGCTCCCCGTACGGCGGCCCGCTCGGTTTGGCGATAGGCACGTCGGTGGTGCTGCTGGCGGCGAGCATGACGGTGGTGGGCACGGTCTCTACCCGCCGATCCTGACCTTTCTGCAAATTGCATTCGGCAAATGCCGATTTGGGGGTTCCGGGTCGGGCTGCGAGTCGGTTACCCTCGCGCCGTCTGTTGGGCCCGGGAGGGGAGCATCCGTGACGGCAGGGATCGCCGCGATCACCGTGGACGGCTCAGCGGACGAGGTGCGGCACCTCGTTTCCTGGCTCGGCGCCGAGGACGAACTGGCCGGGCGGGTGCGGCTCGCCGGGCCGGGCAGCGGCGTGGTCGTGATGGTGAGCAGCCGGTCGGCGGGCACCTTCTGCCGGTCGCTTTTCGGCTGGCTGCACCGGCAGCGCGACGGACGGCGCGTGTCGCTCACCGTGAAGCGCTCCGGGGCCGTCGAAGAGCTGGACGTCGACTGCGGCGGCGGGCACGACGTCGACGAGGTGCTCGCCAGCGTGCGGAATTTCCTCGACCAAGACTGATCGGCCGGCGCGAAAAAAGGGCCCGCACGGTGCGCACCGTGCGGGCCCTCCTTATGCGCTGCGAGCGAGTCAGCCGCCGTTGTTGTTGCGGATCCCGCCCGGCGGGAAGATCCCGCCGGAGCTCGACGTCGGCGAGCCGCCGCTGCCGTCGTCCTCCTTGATCGTCAGCATGATCGGCTGGGTCGGGCTGATCTGGCTGCCTGCCTGCGGGTTCTGCTTCACCACGGTGTTGGCCTTGCCGCTGCCGGACGAGGTCGACTGCGTTTGGATGCTGCCCGACCAGCCAAGGCTCTGCAGCTTCTGCGTCGCCTGGTCCGAGGTCATCCCGGTCAGGTCCGGCATCTGGATCTGCTGCGGACCGGACGACACGGTCAGCTTCACCGTGCTGTTCGGGGGCAGGTTGCCGCCGTTCGGCTGCTGGTCGATGACCTGGTCCTTCGGCTGGTCCGAGGCCTGGTCGACCCGCTGGGCCTTGAAACCGGCGTTCTGCAGGATCTGCTTCGCCGTCGCGTAGTCCTTGCCGACCGTGTTCGGCACTTCCTTCTGGTTGACGCCGGACCCGACGACGATATCCACCGGCGTGCCTTCGGTGGCCGAGGAGTTCGCGGTCGGGTTCTGCGACACGACCTTGCCGACGTCGTCCGGGGTGTCGACGGGCTGCGAGGTCGTGTTGCCGAGCTTCAGCTTGGCCTGTTCGAGCGCCGTCTTCGCGTCTTCCGCCGACTTGCCGTGCAGGTCCGGCACGGTGGTGTTGCCCGGCTTCTGCCCGACGGTCAGCGTGATCGTGGACGTGGTCGGCACCGTCTTGCCGACCTCCGGGTCGATCGCGATGACCTTGCCGATCTGGTCCTCGGTGCAGGTCTGCCCGCCGGGGTTGCTCGCCTCCGGACCGCACACCACGTTCTTGTTCGGCGCGAACGACGAGAAGCCCGCCTGCTGCAGCGCCGCCTTCGCCTGGGTGACCTGCTGGTTGACCACCGGCGGGATCTGCGCGGTCTCGTTCTTGTCGCGGAACGATCCGCTCAGCCAGAAGATCAACAGCACCACACCCGCCACGAGCAGCGCGGCGATCACCCCGAAGATGATCCGGCGGCGGCGCTTGGCGCGCGGGTCCTCGTCCGGCTCGTCGGCGTAGTCGTCGTAGGCCACCGGCTGGCGGCGGTCGGCGTTCATCACCTGGGTGCGCTCGTCGTCCGACATCACCATCGGGGCCGACGGACGCTGCCCGGACAGCGTCCGGACCAGGTCCGACCGCATTTCGGCGGCCGACTGGTACCGGTTCGCCGGGCCCTTGGCCAGTGCCTTCAGCACGACCGCGTCGAGCTCCGGCGACACCGCCGGGTTCACCGACGACGGCGGGTTCGGGTCCTCCCGCACGTGCTGGTACGCCACCGCGACCGGGGAATCGCCGGTGAACGGCGGCTCGCCGGTGATCAGTTCGTACAGCACGCAGCCCGCCGCGTAGACGTCCGACCGGGCGTCCACCGACTCGCCGCGCGCCTGCTCCGGCGAGAGGTACTGGGCGGTGCCGATGACGGCCGCGGTCTGCGTCATCGCCGACTGGCCGTCGTGCATGGCGCGCGCGATGCCGAAGTCCATCACCTTGACGGCGCCGTTCTTCGTGATCATCACGTTCGCCGGCTTCACGTCGCGGTGCACGATGCCGTGCCGGTGCGAGAAGTCGAGCGCGGCGCAGACGTCGGCCATGACCTCCATCGCGCGCTTCTGCGACAGCGGGCCCTCGGTCTTGACGATGTCCCGCAGCGTCCGGCCTTCGACGTACTCCATCACGATGTACGGCAGCGGACCGACGTCGGTGTTCGCCTCGCCGGTGTCGTACACGGCGACGATCGCGGGATGGTTCAGCGCGGCCGCGTTCTGCGCCTCGCGCCGGAACCGCTCCTGGAACTGCGGATCGCGGGCGAGGTCCGCGCGCAGGACCTTGATCGCGACTTCCCGGCCCAGCCGCACGTCGTGCCCGTGGTGGACCTCGGACATACCGCCGTACCCGAGCGTGTCGCCCAGCTCGTACCGATTGGAGAGCAGTCTGGGTGTCGTCATCGCTTCGTGCCGTTCCATTCCGTCCAAGGTGTGGTCATCATGCCTTGCAGGCCCTGGGCCTCGCTCGTACCGGCCGGGGTGGCTGAGGTCGGTCCGCTCCCGCTGTCCACGCTTCGCGGCGGTCCTCCGTTGCCGGAGGACACCACTCTCGCGATCAAGAACGCCACGGCCACCAGGACCACGACGATGACCACCGCGAGCAGCACCCACCAGCCCCACTGGTTCCGTTTCGGCGGCGGGACCGGCGGACCGGGCGGGCCCGGCGGAGCCGACAGCGGCCGGAACGCCGGGTTGGAACTGGGTCCGACCGGGGCACCGGCCGCCTGCGGCACTGCGGGCGGAACCGGTGGCACGGGCGGTGCCTGACCTGCCGCGTAGGCGGCGTTGACCAGGCCGAGCGGGGTGGGCAGCGGACGGCCGGCGCGGACCGCGGCGATCGCGCCCGCGAACTCGCCGCCGCTGGCGTAGCGCTGCCGGGGGTCCTTCACGAGCGTCGCCTCGATCACCGCCCGCGCGCCCGGCGGGACGTCCGGCGGCAGCGGCGGCGGGACGTCGCGGATGTGCATCATCGCGACCGTCACCGCGTTCTCGGACAGGAACGGCCGGTGCCCGGCGAGGCATTCGTACCCGCACACCGCGAGCGAATAGACGTCGCTGGCCGGTTCCGCGTCCTGGCCGAGCGCCTGCTCCGGCGCGATGTAGTGCGCGGTGCCCATGACCATGCCGGACCGGGTGACCGGGGCCGCGTCGGCGGCCTTGGCCACGCCGAAGTCGGTGATCTTCACCTTGCCCGCGGGGGTGACCAGGATGTTGCCCGGCTTCACGTCGCGGTGCACCAGGCCCTGTTCGTGCGCGGCCTGCAGCGCGGTGCCCGCCTGCTCGAGCAGGTCGAGCGTGTAGTCCGCGGTGAGCCTGCCGTGCTTGGCGAGGATGCCCGCCAGCGGATCGCCCTCCACGTACTCCATCACCAGGTACGCGATGGACAGGTCCTCGTTGACCGTCTCGCCGTAGTCGTGCACCGCGGCGATCCCGGCGTGGTTGAGCGAGGCGGTCATCCGCGCCTCGGTCCGGAAACGGTGCAGGAATTCGGCGTCGCCGGACAGTTCGGCCTTCAGCACCTTCACCGCGACGATCCGGTCGAGCCGGGTGTCGCTCGCCTGCCAGACCTCGCCCATCCCGCCGACGGCGATCCGGTTCGTCAGCTTGTAGCGCTCGGCCAGCAGCTGACCCGAGGACAGCATCGGCTATCCACCCCCGAGCCGGGCGGCGATGGCGGCACGGCCGATCTCGGCGGCCACCGAGCCGCCGGTCGCGGCGAGACCGCGGTTGCCGCCGTTCTCGACGATGACCGACACGGCGATCTGCGGGTTGTCCGACGGCGCGAACGCGGTGTACCACGCGTGCGGCGGGGTGTTCTTCGAGTCGGCGCCGTGCTCGGCGGTGCCGGTCTTCGACGCGATCTTCAGCGCGTCGTTCTTGCCGCCGCCCTTGGTGAAGGACTCCGACGCGATCATCATGTCGGTGAGGATCTTGTCGTTCTCCGGCGACAGCGCGGGCTTGCCGGTGAGCTGCTCCGGGTCGACGTTCTCGACCGTCGACAGGTCCGGGGCCAGGATCGACTCGATCAGCTGCGGCTTCATCGCGTAGCCGTTGTTCGCGACGGTCGCCGAAAGCAGGCAGTCCTGCAGCGGAGTGAGCCGGACGTCGCGCTGGCCGATGCCGCTCTGGTAGAGCGCGCCCGGCGAGTCGAGCGCGCCGACGGTCGAGCCGACGACCCGCATCGGCACGGTCAGGTCGTTCTGCCCGATGCCGAAGTTGGTCGCGGCCGCCTTCATCTTGTCCGCGCCGAGCTGGCCGGCGAACGTCGCGAACGGGACGTTGCACGAGTGCGCCAGGGCGTCCTTGAACGTGTTGCCGGGGCAGGTTTCGCCGCCGTAGTTCTCCAGCGTCGTGTTCGTGCCCGGCAGCTGCACGTTCGGCGCGGTGCTGATCTGGGTGTCCGGGCCGATCCCGCTCTCCAGCGCCGCGGTCGCGGTGACGATCTTGAACGTCGACCCCGGCGGGTAGTTCTCCGAGATCGCCCGGTTCAGCATCGGGTTGTTCTTGTCCTTGGAGTAGGCGTCCCAGGCCTTGTTCTGGTCGGTGCCGTGCGTCGCGAGCTGGTTGGGGTCGTACGACGGGGTCGAGACCATTGCCAGGATGCGGCCGGTCTTCGGCTCCATCGCGACCACCGCGCCGGTGTAGCCGCGCTGCGTCATCAGGTCGTAGGCGGCCTTCTGCACCTTCGGGTCGATGGTGAGCTTCACGTTGCCGCCGCGCGGATCGCGGCCGGTGACCATGTCCGACAGCCTGCGCACGAACAGCCGCGGGTCCGATCCGTTCAGCACGTCGTCCTCGGCGCGCTCGAGCCCGCCCGCGCCGTAGTTGATCGAGTAGTACCCGGTGACCGGGGCGTACATCGGGCCGTCGGCGTAGGTGCGGAAGAACTTGAACTTGTCGGTCGAGGGCTTCACGCCGGCGAGCACGGTGCCGTCCGGCGTGACGATCTGCCCGCGCTGCCGGGAGTACTCGTCGTAGAGCACGCGCTGGTTGCGCGGATCGGTGCGGTACGTGTCGGCCTTGATGACCTGGACGTAGGTGATGTTGGCCAGCAGCAGCACGATCATCGCGAGCATCGCCATGCCGACCTTGCGCAGGGGGGCGTTCACGCGGTCCTCCCGTTCGGGTCGCCTTCGGCGGGCGGACGCCGCACCATGACGGTGTGCGCCTCGGCGATCGGAGCCTGCGGCTGCTGCGGCTTCGGCCGGGAGGCCGGCCTGCGCGCCGCGTCCGAAATGCGCAGCATCAGGGCGACCAGGATGTAGTTCGCCAGCAGCGAAGAGCCGCCGTAGGACAGGAACGGCGCGGTGACGCCGGTTTCCGGGATGAGCGCGGTGACGCCGCCGACGACCACGAAGATCTGGATCACGATGGTGAAGGCGAGCCCGCCGCCGAGCAGTTTGCCGAACGTGTCGCGCACCGCCAGCGCGCTGCGCATGCCGCGCATCGCCAGCAGCATGTACAGCATCAGCACCGCGGCCAGGCCGATGAAGCCGAGCTCCTCGCCGATCGCGGCGGTGATGAAGTCGGTGCTCGCGGCGGGCGGGATGTCCGGACGGCCGGCGCCGAGCCCGGTGCCGCCGACGCCGCCGGTGCCGAGCCCGAACAACGCCTGCGCGAGCTGGTAACTGCCGCCGAGCACGTCGTAGCGAGGGCCGAGCGGGTCGGTCCAGTTCTCGACCCGCTGCTGCACGTGGCCGAACAGGTTGTAGGCGATGATGCAGCCGCCGATGAAGAACGTCAGCCCGACGACGACCCAGATCGCGCGTTCGGTCGCGACGTAGAGCATCACCAGGATGATGCTGAAATACAGCAGCGACGTGCCGAGGTCCTTCTCGAACACCAGCACGCCGATCGCGACGGCGGCGGCGATCAGGATCGGGCCGAGGTCACGGGCGCGCGGCAGTTCCACGCCGAGGAACTTCTTGCCCGCCACCATGAACAAATCGCGTTTGGACACCAGGAACGACGCGAAGAAGATCATCAGCAGAATCTTCGCGAACTCGCCCGGCTGGATCGAGAAGAACGGCAGCTTCAGCCACACCTTCGCGCCGCCCGCCTCGGACAGGCTGGCGGGCAGCACCGCGGGCAGCGCGAGCGCGCCGAGCCCGACCAGCCCGGCGATGTAGCTGTAGCGGGTCAGCGTGCGGTGGTCGTTGACCACCACGAGCACGATCACGAACAGCACCAGCGAAACCGCGGTGAACAGCAGCTGCTTGGTGATCTCCGGCGAGTACTCCTTGCCGCGCTGCATGAACGATTCGGCCTTCGCCAGATCGAGCCGGTGAATCATCACCAGCCCGATCCCGTTGAGCAGCGCGACGCACGGCAGCAGCACCGGGTCCGCGTACGGGGCCCACCGGCGCACGGCGAGGTGCGTCGTGGCGAGCACGCCGAGGTAAGCGAGTCCCACCCACAGGATCGAGAGCGTCAGCTCCTGCTCCTGGTTGGCCTCGACGATGACCAGCGCGAGCGTGACGATGCCCGCCGCGAACGCCAGCAACGCGAGCTCCGTGCCCCTGCGCTTGGGGAGGTCTCGCGGCGGATTCGTGGCGAACTGGGCGGACGTCGGGTCGGCCAGCGGCTGGCCCATCAGTTACCGCCCCCCGTCGGCGGCGTACCCGCCGTCGAGCAGTCCCTCCCCGCAGGCTGGTTCGCCGACGAAGGCGTGCCCCCGGGAGGCGCCACGCTGGACGAGGGCGCGCCCGACTGCGGGGTGCCCGGAGGATTGGCCGGCTTGCAGTCCGACAACTTCTTCTTGAGACGCAGGAAATCGTCGATGTACTTGCGCGCGTCGTCGAGGCTTTCGCGCTTCACGCCGTTCTGCACGGCGATGCGCGCGTCCTCCTGCAACGCGGAGACGCGGAGCTTGTCGGTGCACAGCTGGCCCGGCGGGCACGAGCCCTGCTCGAGCGAGTGCAGGTCGATGCCGAGGATGCTGCCCGGGACGCCGCGGTAGATCACGACCTCCTGATCGGGGCCTTCTCCGACGTAGTACTGGCTGAGCACGAAGTATCGAGTCGCGATCGCGGCGGCGCCCAGCACGATCAGCACCACGACCGCCCCCACGAGCCAGCGGAACCGTTTCCGCCGTTTCGCTTTCGGGTCTTCCGGCGGGGGCTGCTGCTCCGGTCGCGGCTGCGGCGGCGGCTGGGTCAGCGCGCGCGCCCTCGCCGCCGGGGAATCCCCCTGATGCATCTCGTCGCTGCCGTCGCCCGCCGCGCCGCCCACGATCGGGGCGTCGTCGCCGAAATCGACGTCGACCACGTCGGCGATGATGACGGTCACGTTGTCGGTGCCGCCGCCCTTGAGCGCCAGCTCGATCATCCGGTCGGCGCAGTCCTGCGGGTCCGGGATCTGCACGGCCTCGGCGAGCGTTTCGTCGCTGACCATTCCGGACAAACCGTCGGAGCAAATCAGGTACCGGTCACCGGGACGCGCCTCGCGCACGGTCAGGCTCGGCTCGACCTCGTGTCCGGTGAGCGCCTTGAGCAGCAGCGACCGCTGCGGGTGCACCGCGGCCTCTTCCGGCGTGATGCGGCCCTGTTCGAGCAGTTCGTTGACGAAACTGTCGTCGCGGGTGATCTGGGCGAACTGGCCGCCGCGCATCAGATACGCGCGCGAGTCGCCGACGTGGACCAGACCAAGTCTGCTTCCCGCGAACAGGACGGCGGTGAGCGTGGTGCCCATGCCGTCCAGGTCGGGGTCCTGGGAGACCAGTTCGGCGATCGCCGCGTTGCCGTTCTGGACGGCTTCGCGAAGCTGGGCGAGCAGGTCGTCGCCCGGCTCGTCGTCGTCGAGCGGGGCGAGCGAGGCGATGACGACCTTGCTGGCCACCTCACCTGCGGCGTGCCCGCCCATGCCGTCGGCGAGCGCGAGGAGACGCGGGCCGGCGTACACGGAGTCCTGGTTGTTGGAACGCACCAGGCCCCGGTCGCTGCGGGCCGCGTAGCGGAGGACGAGAGTCATGGGCGAAGCTCGATCACCGTCTTGCCGATCCGGATGGGGACTCCGAGCGGGACCCGGAGGGGTGCAGTGACCTTAGCCCGGTCGAGGTAGGTCCCGTTCGTCGAGCCCAGATCTTCCACGTACCAGTCCTCCCCGCGCAGCGCGATCCGGGCGTGCCGGGTCGATGCGTAGTCGTCGTCGAGCACCAGCGTCGAGTCGTCGGCCCGGCCGATCAGGATCGGCCGCCCGTCGAGCGCGATGCGGGTGCCCGCGAGGGCCCCGTGCGTCACGAGCAACTGCTGCGGGGCCTTGCTGCCCCGCGGCTTCTTCTCTTTGTTGCGGCGGAAGGACGGCACCTGGACCCGAAGGCCCGACGCGGCGTAGAGGTCCGAGCGCACGACTCGGAGCGCGGCGAACACAAAGAGCCAGAGCAGCACGAGAAAGCCCACTCTGGTGAGTTGAACGACCAGCTCTGGCACTTGTTGTGTCCGCTCCCGCCTGTGCCTGCAAGCCGCGGCGCCACGCGCACCGCGGTTCCCCCCGCATGACAATTCTGCGGGAACCCCGTGGACGGTCTGCGATCAGCCCTGGGTTCGGAACACCAGAGACGAATGACCCACCCGGATCACGTCGCCGTCCGCCAGCTGCCACGTCTGCACCGGAGTGCCGTTGACCGTGGTCCCGTTGGTCGACCCGATGTCGGCGAGCGTCGCGCTCTGCCCGTCCCAGGTGATCTCCAGGTGCCGCCGCGAAACGCCGGTGTCCGGAAGCCGGAAGTCCGCGTCCTGCCCGCGGCCGACGACGTTGCCGCCCTGCTTCAGCGAGTAGGTGCGGTTGGAGCCGTCGTCCAGCTGGAGGCTCGCCTGAAGCTGCCTGCCCGCGGCCGGGGCGCCCTGCTGCGCGTACGGGTCCTGCCCGTAAGCCGCCTGCGGCTGGCCGCCGTACTGGTCGTACCCGCCCTGCTGGCCGTAACCCTGGTCGTAGCCGGCCTGCGGGGCCTGGCCGTAACCCTGGTCATAGCCCTGCTGCGGCTGCCCGTAACCCTGGTCGTACCCGCCCTGCGGAGCCTGGCCGCCGTAACCCTGGTCGTAGCCGCCCTGCTGGCCGTAACCCTGGTCGTAGCCCTGCGCGGGCGGCTGCCCGCCGTAGCCCTGGTCGTACCCGGGCTGCGGAGCCTGTCCGCCGTACTGGTCGTAGCCCTGCGCGGGGGGCTGGCCGCCGTAGCCCTGGTCGTAGCCCTGCGCGGGAGGCTGGCCGCCGTAACCCTGGTCGTACCCGGGCTGCTGGCCACCCTGCTGTCCGTAGCCGTACTGGCCCTGCTGGCCGTACGGGTCACCCTGGTCGTATTGGCCGTAGCCGGGGGGCTGGCTCATTGGTGGGTCTCCTGCGTTGCTGGGTCGTGCCGACCGTGACGGCCCTTCTCCCGCAGTGTCGCGGGCGTCGGGATCGACGGACGAACGGGTCTTGAACTGTCCAGTATGCAGCGCCTCGTTGCGCTCGAGTGATACGACGACGTCACCATAGGTGTCCCAGCCCTGCGCGGCGAGGTGTTCCGCCACCGCCCTCGCGAGAACCCCGGTGACCCGCTGCTCATCGCCGGCCATGCGATCGTGGTCAGCCGCCCCCAACGACACGATGTAGTGATTCGGGGCGAGCTGCCGACCGCCTGCCAGCTCACGAACGTTCTCCTCGCCTTCCCTCTCGAGCGCAACCGCCACTTCCTGCGTGACGACGTTGCCGCCGAACATGCGCGCGAAAGTATTCCCCACCAGGTTCTCGAGTCGCCTGTCAAAGCGCTCAACGCGACCCACCGGGGACAACCTCCTCACACGTGTGCTTCCGCATCGATCCTATCCGGGGGAGGAAGGGTTGGGCATGCCCCCGGTGAAACCCGTCAGAAGGCCCTGCTAAGCTTTGCTGGCTGCCTCAAGGAAGCAACTCGGGCGAGTGGCGGAATGGCAGACGCGCACGGTTCAGGTCCGTGTGTCCGAAAGGACGTGAGGGTTCAACTCCCTCCTCGCCCACCATGGTCAGAGCCCCAGCCGCTTGCGCGACTGGGGCTCTTTTCCGTTGTCGGTCGTTCCTCTTCCCGGGGGCCGAGCCCCCGGACCCCCGCGGTGCCTTTGGTGCGGTTGGCGGGCATGGCCGGTTTTGGGCGGGGGCGGTTGGGCTGGCTTGTTGCGGTGGGTGTGGGCCAGGGCACATTTTTTTGGTGGGTGGTGGTTAGAAGGCGTCGTTCACGTCTGGGCGGGGGGCGTTGAGATCGCAGTACGAGTACAGCTCGGTGTGGTTGTCGTCTGCGTTCTTCGGGATTTTCTGCAGCGGGACGATCCAGGTGCTGCGTTCTCCTGGCGAGCAGGACGGGCTCGACGGCGGTTCTTGCGGGGTGCCGGCCGGGTTGCCCTTGCCGTCCGGAGGCACCAGGTCGCCGCCCACGATCGCGCCGTTCGCGTCGCGGAACACGACGGCGGTACGGCGGCTCGCCAGTGCCCGGCAGTTCGTCGATTTCTCGGTGTATCGGACCGCGTCGGCGGGCAGCGACGCCTTCGCGCGGCTGGTCGACTCGTAAATGTCGGTCGCCGGGGCGAATCCGCCGAGCGCGCCGTTCGGCAGCCAGGTCGTCGTTTGGACGTCGACGTCGGCCGAGATCACCTTGTCTGTCCCGCCGACGTTGATGAGCGGCCTGCCGATGCCGGCTCGTTGACCAGGCAGCAGCACCGGGACCTCCATGGTCATCGGCGCGCCTTGAATCGGGCCGGGCGGCAGGCCGTTGACGGAAACGATCACCTTGAACGTGACTTTGGTCCGGTAGGCGATGCGGTCGCTGGTGTTGCGCAGCACCGCACCCATGCTCGCCAGCCCGGACGACGAAGCACCCTTTTCCGCGACTTCGACCGCACCGCCGCCCGGTGCGCTCTTCGCCGACACCGGCTGTTCTCGGACTGAATTCGGAATATCGCACGGCTTCGCCGCCGAGTCGCCGCGGGTGGACAGCACCACCGTGACGACCCCGGCGGCTACGACTAGCGTCGTGACGATTCCGGCCACGACCAGGTTGCGTTTTTTCATTCGTAGTACCGCTTCTTCAGCTCGTCCACCTGGGCTTGGAAGTCCTGGATCAACTTCGCCGCCGCAACGGAAACATCGACGCTGAACTGGTCTTCGGGTATCTCGCGGACGGTTCCGGGCTTGATCGCGACCGAGAAATTCTCCATGCCTACCGCGGAGATAGCGACCCGTTCGCCTGCTGACGCGCCGACTGCTTCGACGTTGGCCCGGTCGGTGAAGAAATGTGAATCACGCAGATCGTCAACATCGATGTTCAGACCGGTCTCGTCGATCGCCGCCCGGTACTGCCTCTGCCACCCGGCCCACAGCAGCCGCGCCAGGCTGGCCAGCGCGGTCTCCAGAGCTGATTCGTCGATGAAGTCGTAGACGCTTTCTCCGAACGACACAGTGATGTCGGTGCGTCGGCGCAACTCGGCTTCGATTTCCGCACCAGGTGCGCGCACGCGTACCTGAATTCCGTCGAGCCTCTCGGCAAGATCCGGCACAGTCCCCTCCTGTCGTCAGTCCGATCCGCCCATGCCGCTGTCGCTGGCCAGGTCATGTTCGTTCATTCCGGCCAGCTTCGGCCGGGCGGAGACGAGCTTGTCTTTGTTCGCGCGCACGGCACCGGCGAGCGCCCGCACCTTGTCCGCGATCTCCCGCGTCTCGACCTCTTCGATGTGCCGGTGGAGCTCGTCGATCGCCTGCTTCATCGAGTTGATGATCGTCTCGACGGAGTCCCCCGATGCGGTGAGTCCGGCCACGCCCGCGCTGCCCGCGGAAGCGACCGCCCCGATCGCGGCCAGCGGCACCACGCCTCCCGTCGCGATAGCGACGAAAACACCGCCGACCGCGCCGACCGCGGAGAGCACCGAGAAATCGAAAGTCCACTGGTTCTTGCCGCAACCCCCAGCGTTGTCCAGCGCGTTCTTGGTGTTTTCCGCGATCTTGTCGACGTCGTCGCGGGCCTTGGCCCACATTGCCTGGTGCGCCTGCAGGACACCCTTGAGGGTGGACAACACGGTGAACTGGTTCCCCGCGACAGTTTTGAAGGTGTCGATGAAACCGGCCTTGAACGCCATCGCCGCCTCGCCGGTCCAGCCTTGGAGGTAGCTGCCCGCGGTCGTCATCTTGTCCAAAACCGGGTTGCCCAGACTCACCTCGCTGCTGAGTTCGGTCGTGTGCACCGACCCGGGGTTCACCTTGGCCATCGCCGCGTTGAGGTCGGCGATCAGCGGGTCGTACGCGGAGGGATCGGGCATCCTGGAAAACGGCTCGAACATCGATTCGATGAACGAGTAGTGCTGGTTGAACGGTCCAGGGTCGCGGACCACTCCGGATTGCGTCGCGTACTTTTGATCATGTTCCTTGATCGCCAGCTCGACGGCCTTGTCCTTGATGTCTTTGGCGTGCTGCATAAGCTGGTCGAAGGTCACAGCTTGCCGTCCAGGTCCGGGTCGGTGCGGGCGCGGCGGTGCAGTTCGTCGCTCGCTGATTGATCGGTACCCGCGTAATGCTGTGCCGCTGTGCCGAGCGCGGCAGCCGTGTCGTCCAGATTGGTCTTCGTTTCCTTGAGGAATCCGGCGACAGTCTCGTGCAGATCAAGATATGCCTGGTAGACCGGCCCTAGCGCGCCGCCGCCGAACTGCTCTGGGCGGAGCATCGCGCGATCCACGCCGCCGAGGACCCGATCGCAGCTGCCGATCGCGTCCCCGTAGCCGGCCGAGACGGCCGGGAAGTCGACCTTTGCCACTTTCTCCAGTTCATACAGGTCAACGCCAAACTCTTTGCCTTGATGAACCATGTTTCCCACCCCTCAATCCTCATCGCCCGTCATGGTTGCCGTTGCGGGTTCTCTCTTCCTCCTGCGAAAGCGGTCGCTGAAGAGAGCGGCAGGCTGGAGCGAGGATTCCGGGGACGTGCTCTTTCGGCCATCTGCGTCCTCCCCTTGCGCCTGGCCCTGCCCGTACCTTCACTGAGCTGATCTGATGGTAACCAAGCTGTCACGGTGTGTCCTGGAAATGACGCAGACCGAGGTTCGTGGGCAGCGTTCAGACAGTGCGATGTTGATGCTTGCTCCCCGGTGAATCGGTAAGCTTGCGGTGACTCGGGGTGAGGGGCGGACTAGTGCACAACGAAGTCAGATCGGTCGACGGCGGCAGTTCTCTCGTGCAGGCGCAGTACATCGGCACGGTCAACCAGCAGCTGCCGGGACCCGAACGGGTGGTGCCGCACGAAACGCCACGAGCGCTGCGGCGATTGGTCGGGCGAAACGAACAAATCGAGGCCTGTCTTGCCGATCAGCGTGTACCGCTCGTCGTGTTCGACGGATTGACTGGGGTCGGTCGGCGCGCGTTGGCCCGGTATGTCGCTGAGCAAGTAAAAGACCGCTATCCCGGCGGGGCCTATTACACGGATTACGCGACGCACACGGTCGACGGCGAGTCGGTGATTTCCGCGGCGCTGCGTTCGTTATTGCGTCGCGACGGGGTTCGCGACGAAGTGATGCCCGCCGAACCTGGGTTGGCGAGTCTGTGGCGAAGGCGGTCGTCCGGGGCGGCTGCCGTGCTGTTGCTGGAGAATGTCACGGAATCCGAGCAGTTTCTGCAGTTGATGCCTGGCGGACGGGATTGGCTGGTGCTCGTCGCGGGCCGCGTGGAGTCGCGGCTTGAGGTCCGCGAGGTCGGCGGCGAGACGATCCCCGTCGAGCCGCTCGACGACGAGCAGGCTGCTGAGTTGTTTCGCGAGCTGAGCGGACTGGACGCGGACCCAGACGATCCGGTGGTAGCTGAGATCCTCGGCTACTGCGGCGGATTGCCGTTGGCCCTCCGGAACGCCGCGACGCTCGTGGTGGTCGGGCGGTGTCCTTCGTTGCCGGAGCTGGCTGCCCGGCTTCGGCGTTCACGCGCCGAGTTGATGCGATCCGACCGTGGGCCGAATAAGGGGAACCCGGTGTTCGAAGCGACGTACCAGGAAGCGACCGAACCTGCTCAGCGCGCATACCGGCTGCTCGGCGCGTACCCGGCGATCGACTTCACCCCGCCGGTCTTCGATCTGCTGATCGGGCTGGACGAGGCCACGTCGAGGGACATTCTCGCCGAGCTGGTTCTGCTGAAGGTGCTCCAGGAAGAGCACGGCCGGTACTCCATGCATCCGCTCGTCCATGACCACGCGGCATCCCTTTCGGGACTGGACGACGAGGAAACGCACGAGGCGCTCGCCCGGGTGGTGCGCGGGTTCCGCAACGCCGCCTACTACGCGGACGCGGCGATGATCGGGGTGGAGCGGTACCGGGTCGCGGACGCGCCGGAGATCGCGGACCCCTTCAGCGGCGATCGCCGGGCCAACGGACTGGCCTGGTTCGAGGAGAACCGGCGCGCGCTGCACGAATTGCTGCCGGTGGCCGAGAAGATCGGCCTGGTCGACGAGATTTGGCAGATCGCCGAGTCTCTCGCGGCCTACTACTTCGATCGCAAGCGGCAGGCCGATTCGCTCAGCAGTCTCCGGCACGGCATCAAGGCCGCGGAAGAGGCCGGGAATCGCGCTGCGGAGGCGCGGTTGCGGAGTCTGGCGTCGCGTCCGCTGACGGATCTCGAGCAGTTCGAGCAAGCCGGGGACTTCGTACGACGTTCGATCGAGCTGGCGGATCAGGACGGGCACCTCGTGCTGCGGGCCTCGGTGCGAGAGTTCGCCGGTCGATACCACGATTTGACCGATCAACCGGAGCTGGCGCAGCAGAGGTACCGCGAGTCGATCGAGTTGAACGAGGCGGCTGGGGAGACCCGGGGAGAGGCGCTGAGCCGGATGTTCCTCGGCCAGTCGCTCGGCGATGCGGAGGGCCTGCGTGAGTTGGAAACAGCGCATCGCGCGTTCGGCGAGCTTGGCGACAGTCGCTCGGCTGCGCGCGCCTTGCTGATCACCGGTCAGGTGCGCGTACGCACCGGGCTGCCGGGCGGCGTTGACGCGTTGACCGCGGCGGCAGAGGCTTTCCAAACGAGCGGGGCGACTTTCTACGAGGCCCAGGCTCGGGAGGCGCTGCACGGTGCGCTGGTCGGGGAGAATCCGGCGGAGGCGCGCAGCCACCTGGATCGGGCGATTCAACTGTATCGAGAACTGGGCAGTCCGCGGGCGGAGAAGTTGGCGTCAGAAAACGACGGTGGTCTCGACGGAGCCGAGTCGTAGGGACAACGGACGCCCACCCTCTCGACCGGTCGTCAGACACGCGTGCAGCGTCGAAGCCAGCGCGGCGACGTCAGCTGAGCCGGTGACGGTGAACATATCGCCGGCCCTTGTGCGCGCGACACATCCGTCCGGGACGGCGGCCGCGGCCAGCGTGCAGGCAGGATGGAGCCGCAATGCGTTGGCACACCAGTCTTCTGGTGCAGGACGCAGTGCGGTTCTGGTGAGCACGGTGGCGTTGCCGATCCGGCCGAGGTTGTCGTCGCTTTCGTCGGCGACTACGTGTCTCAGTCTGGTTGAGGCCCGCTCGACGTCGGGTCGCCATTCTTCTACCGAGCGGGGAAACCGATGCAAGGTAAGGGAATCCGGGCCGGTGAACTCCGGGTACGCGGTGAAGGCGAGCGGAGTGATGGGATTCGGTTCCGGGTCCGGTGCGCGAAGGAGTTCGAGCGGACGGGGTTCGAGCTCCGTCAGACGGAGTACGAGAGCGTGCAGTTCCGCGGTTGCTCCGTGCGGGTTCGCAAAGGTGCGCTCAGCGAGATCCTGCTGCCACGGCTGGGTTTCTGCCTCGTCGATTTGGTCACGCAACGGCCGGTCCCAGGTGAGCCGGGACGCGTGCCGACCGAGCAGTTCGGCGCTGGTGCCGGGCACGACCTCGCTGCCGAACGTGCCAAGCAGCAACGGCCGTCCCGTCGCGGCGGCCAGCAAAGAGACCGATCCGTGGTCCCCGACAACGACATCCGCGGCGACGATGGCGGCCTGCCACCCGCGTTCCGGTGGGAGGAGGAGCAGCCCGGCGTCCTGGGCCGCGGCGAACCAGGACCGGATCTGGAACGGCCGGTAGCGCGACCAGACGTTGGGATGGAGCACGAGACCGACGGCCGCGGAGTCATAGTCCAGTGACGCCAGCAGTTCGGCCGGGAGCCGAGGACGGCGGCCGATCAACGAGGTCTTCCCCCAGGTAGAGCTGACCAGCACGAATGTGCGATCAGCCACGCCGAGCGCGGCACGGTAGTGCTCGCGGTGCGGTTCGCTCCGGAGAAGCTGCTCGAACTGCGGATCGCCGACGAGCACGGTCCTGCCGTCGGTCAGCGGGTCGGCGTCGCGCAACTGTTTCTGCTGGCTCGGATGCGACACCGCCATCAACACCCGCCCGGACCGCAGCGCGGCCGACGGGATCAGCCCGGAAAGCCGGGTGCCTGCCGAACCGGAGTCGGGAACGTACTTGTGGAATCCGACGCCGTGCGGAAGAACGAGAACCGGTCCGGAGACGTGGTCGAAATCGATGTTTTCGCTAGCCGTGATCGCGAGTGCGTAATTGAGCTTCGGAACGTTTTCCCACGGCGTGCAATGCGCTTCCGCGCGGGCCAGCAACTCCTCGACGCCCGCGCTGAACCGAGACCCGCGGTCGACCGTGAACGTGAAGCGAATCCGCTGGTCATCCTGAAACAGACGGCAGACCTCGAGCAGCTTGATCGCTGAAGTCCAGGTGCGCACGACCCCGAGCACGACGACCGGGTCGAAGGTCCGCCACCTGCTTTGCTGCTTTGCTGCTTTGCTGCTTTGCTGCTTTGCTGCTCAATTCAATTCTACCAAATCCGTCCTGGAATTCCTGGTCAGAACCTTACCCGGACCCGATCGTGGTGAAAGGCTGGACACGGACCGTGACGTTTCCGGTAGCCTGAGCCGGGACCAGCTGGGCGGGGGAAACGGTGAGCGACGGCAACTACTTCGACGGCGAGGCGGACAAGGTCTTCCAGGCGCGCGACGTGTACGGCGACGTGCACTTCCACGGGCCGCGGCAGCCCGCGGCGCCGGCGTTGCAGGTCCAGGCACCTCCGGAGCATTACCGGAACAACGAGCGTCAGTTGGCCGCGCTCACTCGCATTCATGACGAGGTGCCGGACCGGGTAGCGATCGCGATCGTGCGAGGTGCGCCGGGCAGCGGGCGGACGACGCTGTGCGAAACCTGGCTGCACCAGCATCAGGACCGGTTCGACCGGTTTTACGACGTGCGCGTGGGCCACCGGGCCGGCGCTGATGTGCTGGCCGAGTTGCTGTCCAAGCTGGGTTACGGGCCGGACGAGATGCAGGCGAGTCTCGAGGGGCGCGCGGCGATGTGGCAGTCGCAGACCGCCAAATTCAAGGTCGCGTTGCTGGTCGACGACGCGTTGAGCGCGGCGGAAGTCAAGGCGCTGCTGCCGACGCATCCCGGCTCGTACGTGCTCGTAGTCGGGTCTGGGCTGGAGGCGCTGCGCGCCCGGTATTCCGCTCGCGAAGTCGAGTTGGAACCGTTGAGCGACGAGGCGGCGCTGGGCGTGCTGGCGGCACTGGTGGGTGACGAAAAGCTCGCCGCGGAGCCAGAACAGCTGAAAGAACTGCTGCGGATCTGCGCGGGATCTGCCGCGGAACTCAACGTCGCGGGCGTGCTCCTGGCGCGGCCGGGTGCGACGGTGCGGCGGCTGGTCGGGCGGATCCGAGCGAAAGGTGCACTGGCCAGCGCGGTGTACGACGTTGCCTACGAGCAGATGGGCGAGCGTGAGCAAGCGGCGTACCGGGTCTTCGGCGCGCATCCGGGCGACGGCACCGTTCGGCTGGAAACTGTGGCGGCGCTTCTCGCCCTCGACGAGTACGACACCGAGGACACCCTGCAGAAGCTGGTCTCTGCCAAGTTGATCGAGGTCATCGGGGGTCGCTACCGGATGTCCGAGCTGGCGCGCATGCACGCAGCGACGCTGGCCGGTGAGCTTTCCGACGCCGTGGTCGGTTACTACGCCGAGCACGGGCTCCGGATCGCGGAACGCGCGCTGTCGACTGGCTGGCCGAAGAAGATCTGGCCGGGCTTCACTCCGGTGCCGGCCGACGTGGATGCATGGGAGTGGTTGTTCGACGAGCAGGGGAACCTGGCTGCCGCGGCGGAGGTCGCGTTGCAGGAGGGGGCGCACGAAAACGTCATCCGGCTGGCGAGGGCGTTGTGGCCGGTCTACAAAGACGGCGCTTACCCCGTCGAACTGTTGGCGGTGAGCCAGGACGCGGTCCAGGCCGCGCAGGCTGCCGCGATGCCGCTTGCCGAGGGGTTGGTCCGGACCCAGCTCGGGTTCGCTCAGCTGCAGCGGCGGGATTGGGCGGCGGCGTTGGAGCAGTACGCCGCGGCGGCCGAGCTGGCCACGACGCCGGACGAACACGCGTCCGCGCTGGAAGCACGAGGGCTCGCGTTCTTCGAGCCGGGGTTGATCGCGCGGCAGCAGGGACGGGACGAGGAAGCGGTTTCGCTGTACAGCCAGGCGGAGGCCTGCTTTCGGGAAAGTCTCGAGCTTGCCGAGCAGATCGGTGATCCTCGTAGGCTCGCGTTGATCCGGATGCATCTGGCCAAGGTCGTGCCGCCGGAGGAAGCGGCCGTCTTGCTGGCGCAAGCGGAGCAGGGGCTGAAGAACGAGCCCGGCAATCTGGTGAAGATCCGGCTGTGGCAGGGGCGGAAGCTGATCGAGGCTGGTTCGTACGAGGAAGGCGCGGCTCTGCTGGCCGAACTCGATGCCGCGGCGGAGAAGGCCAAGCTGCAGCGAGAACGTATCGCCGCGTTGCGGTCTCGGGCGGAGGCCGCGCTTGCTCGTGGCTACCGTGACCAGGCGAAGGCGCACGCGGAGGACGCGTTGGGCATCGCACAGCTGCACGGATTCACGGCCGAAGCGACCGATCTGCTGATCTGGCTCGAACAGCTCTGACTATCCATAGTGGATAGTCAGGCGCACCTCGTGCTTGCGGCCGCCAGCGGTGAAGGGGAGTTGTTCGGGGAAATCTAGGCCCAGCAGGTCGCGCTTGTACAGCAGCGACGGCACAGCTTGTGGCAGGTCGGTGCCGGTGAAGGAGACGACCAGGCCGTCTCGGCTGCCGGCTAGCCAGCCTGGTCCGGCTGGGCACGCGGCCCATTCGCAGCCGGGGAATTCGGCGAGGGTGAGGGCGATCCAGCGGCCGGGATCGGGGAATCGGTCGCCCAGCACGATGTCGGCGCGGCGCAGCAGGCGCGGGTCGGGGCCGTCAACGTGGACTACTAGGTGAGCCTCAGGTGTTGTAGCGGCGAATCTGGTGATTTCGTCGCCGCGGACCCGGATCCACTGTTCGCCGGGTTCTGGGCGTTGGACGCGCGGCAGTGGGAACGCGGTGAATCCGGCGGGTTGGGCCGGGAGCGGGAGGTTGAGCGTGCGGTAGCCGAGTTCGGTCAGCAACGCAGCGGATTGGCCGGGGACGCTGGTGGCGAGTTCGGTCGCGGCGATCAGGGCTGGTGGCTGGGTCGCGGTGCGCAGTTGGGTGGCCAGGTTTTCGTCGGTGAGCGCGGGGGCGGCGCGCAGCAGGGCGGCTACCGGGGAATCCGGATCGACGGCGTCGTGTGGTGCGGCGGCCAGCAGGACTGGGGTGCCCAGGCAGGCGGAGTAGTAGGTGACGGAGCCGTGGTCGCCGATGGTGACGTCGGCGGCTACCGCGGCTGGTTGCCACAGATCTTCTTCCGGCAGGACGATTACGCCTGCGCGCTCGCATTCTCGTAGCCACTGTTTCAGTTGCCACGGGTAATGGCCCTGGCCGATGTTCGGGTGCAGGGCCAGGACGACGGCGAATTCGTCCAGCGGTAGTTGCTGGGCGATTCGTTGGGGGAGGTCGGGGCCGGAGCCGTACGACGAGAGTTGGCCCCACGTCGAGGAAATCAGTACCAGGGTTTGTTCGCCGGTTACGCCGAGGGCTTGGCGGTAGGACTCGCGGAGTTCCCGGGCGTCGCGCAGGCGGTCCAGGCAGGAGTCTCCGGCGATGACCGCGTGGTCAGCGGCTTCCGGACAGTACTGCCGCAGCCGGGTGAGTTGTTCCGGGTGGGACAGGACGTGATGTTCGGCGATCACCTCGCCGTTGTGCATCAGCCATTGCTCGGACAACCCGAAAACCGGTTTCCGGTTTCCGGTTTCCGGTTTCCGGTTTCCGGTTTCCGGTTTCCGGTTTCCGGTTTCCAAGAATTTATTATACCCCATTCCGTGCGGCAAAACCGTCAACGGAGCGCGCAATTTATGCAAATCCCCGCCGTAACTGGCCGCCAGCGCCCAGTCGAAGTCCTCCGTCACGACGTCTTCCCACGGCTCCAGTGGGATCCCGCGCGCGGCGAGGTACTCCTGCGTTCCCCGGGTGAACGCGCTCGAATCCGGGCACGTGAACACCACCTGCACCCGGGGATCCCCGGCGAACAGCGGCAGCACGTCCAGCAAGCGAGTCGCGGCGGTGACGTTGTGCACTACCGCCAGCAGCGTCCGTTCCGTGGGCACGGTGCGCCATCGGCGCGGCACGGGGTAAGACGACGACGGCACGGAGAGCGATCCTACCGATCGCGCTCCGTGCCGGTCGTCGGAAAAGGCTCAGAGGCTGATATTGCCTTGTACGTCACGCAGCTGGACGACCTTGGCCCCTTCGGCCACGGTGCCCACGTGGTTCGTCACCCCGCCGCTGCGGGCCTCCTGGTGCACCTCGAACTCGGTGCGCAGCGCCGTGCCGAAGTCCGGGTCCTGGCGGCTGGCCTCGTCGAGGCGTTCGGCCAGTGCGGTGACGGTGGCCGGGTTGTCGGGGGTGGCCGCCTCCAGTTCCGCGGTTGCCTTGCTGTTGCCGGAGAACTTGCGCTTGACCAGGTCATACAGCCCGGTCGCGGCCTTTGTGGCCAGCGCGGTGGCGACAGCGGTCAGGATCGGCTCGGGCATGCGACTCTCCTCAGGTCGGCGGCCCCTCCACCGTACTCACTTCGCGTGCTCGTCGATCCAGTCGGCGATCACATCGATGCGCGACGTCGTCTCCGCGCCGGTGTGCGGGCAGTCCGGGCCGTTGTTCTCGATCGAGATCAGCTTGCCGTCGGTGAAGTACGGCGCGCCCGTGTCGTAGGTGCACGCGCTGGTGGACGCTTGCGGCGCGACGCCGTGGATGCCGACTGTCGTGCCGCCGACCGACGAGATCTTCATCGTGCCCTGCTGCAGCTGCTTGGACGGAACCGGATTCTGCGCCGTCCGGCTGCCCCAGCCCGCCAGCGTCACCTGCTGTCCGACGCCGGGCACCAGGTGGTTCACCGTGAGCGGCTTGACCTCGGAGACCGGGCTGTCGAGCTGGGCCAGCGCGACGTCGTTCGGGCCGGCTTGCAGGACCTGGGTGACCTTGCGCTGGACGCCTTTCTCCTTGGTCTCGTCGACCAGACCCAGCGACACCGTCGTCGGGTACGGCACCGGGCCGGACACCCGGTTCTTGTTGGCGTCGTGGAAACAGTGGCCGGTGGTGACGATCCACTGCGGTGCGACGAGCGCTGCCGAACAGAAGCTCGAGTACGTGCTTCCGTTCGGCAGCGGGATTCCGGCCATGCTCAGCTTCGCGGCGAAGCCGAATTGGCCTGGCGGGACGTCAGAACCGTTGGCGACGGCCAAGGCCGGGCTCGCGGTGAGGATGGGCAGGAGTACTGCTGCGGAGATCGCGGCGCGGACGCGCATTCTGTCCCTTCGTCCGGGTCACCGGCGGACGCCGATGAACTCGGCCTTCCACGCTAACGACACCGTCCACGATGCGGAATTCCCTTGATGGGCGACGAAAACCGACCGATCTCGCGACTTGTCCTCACTGGGTGTGCGAGGCGATCCAATCCTTGAGGATGTCGACGCGCGCGGTCGTCTCCGGCGTGGAGTGGGGGCAGTCCGGGCCGGTCGACTCGACCGAGACGAGCCGGCCGGTGTTGTCGCCGTCGTCGACGAAGTACGGCGCGCCCGAGTCGTAGCTGCACGCGCTGGTGTCCTTCTTCGGCGAGACGCCGATGATGCTCGCGGTGGTGGCGTCCGAGCCGACCACCTGCATCTCGCCCTGCTGCAGCTTGTCCGACGGCTTCGGCGAAACCTCGGTCAGGCTGCCCCATCCGGCGAGCAGCACCTTCTGGCCGTTGGTCGGCGCGGCGGGCGAAACAGTCAGCGGCTTGATGTCGGTGACCGGCTGGTCGAGCTTCGCGAGCGCGACGTCGTTGACGCCCGCCTGCTGCACCTCGGTGACCTGCCGACGCTCGCCCTTGCCCGGCTCGTCGGTGGTCGCGCCGAGAAGCACCGAAGTCCCGTAGGGCACCGGGCCGGAAACCGGCTTGCGGTTGACGTCGTGGAAACAGTGCCCGGCGGTGATGATCCACTGCGGCGCGATCAGGGAACCCGAGCATCCGCTCGAATAAGTGGTGCCGTCCGCGCGCGGGATGACGGGCATGGACAGCTTGGCAGCGAACGGATACTCGCCGGGCGCCACATCGTTGCCGTTCGCGACCGCGGACGCGGGAGCCGCGACGGCGAGCGCGGCGCCGGCGGCGAGGAAGGCAGCGGAAAGGGCAGCACGCAAACGCATGAAATATCCTCCGGAAGACGACTACTCAATGCGAACGTTAGGCGCCTTCCGGTTCCCCCGAAAGGGGGATCAGCCGGGGCTGCCCGTTCGGGCTTTCCCGGCTGCCCGCGTTTTCGTGCAGATCAGCTCACGCCGACGAGATCGACGACGAAAATCAGCGTTTCGTTCGGGGCGATCACGCCGCCCGCGCCGCGTTCGCCGTAAGCCAGGTGCGGCGGGATGACCAGCTGGCGGCGGCCGCCGACCTTCATGCCGGTCACGCCCTGGTCCCAGCCCGGGATGACCTGGCCGGCGCCGAGCTGGAAATCGAGCGGCGCGCCGCGGTCGTAAGAGGCGTCGAATTGCGCGCCGGTGGAGTGCGAGACGCCGACGTAATGCACGCTGACCGCATTGCCGGACTTGGCTTCGGGGCCGTCGCCGACCGTGATGTCTTTGATCTGCAGCTCGGCGGGCGGCGGTCCGTCCGGGCGCTCGACTTGGGGCTTTTCCACGCTCATGGGGCTCACCGTACCTATCGGGCAAACGCTGCGCCGGATGGAGTACCGCCAGACGGACTACTCCCAACGAGGGGATAAACGCGAAAACTCTTCACATGTGCACTACCCGTCGGTAGCGTGCGCTGGGTCACCCTGGGGCATCCTTCGTGGACGGAGCTGTGGCATGCGACGACGCATTCCCATCCTGGCCGCGGGCGCGGTAGCCGTGCTCACGGCCGGGCTAGTGCAGATCGGGACCGCGGCACCGGCTTCCGCCGCGTTGCCCGGCAACGACTATTGCGCTGGCCAGTGCAACGACATCCTCCCGCCGGGCGAGAACGGCAGCGCGACGCTCGCC
The DNA here is from genome assembly GCF_037034185.1 of Amycolatopsis sp. VC5-11. NCBI lineage: Bacteria > Bacillati > Actinomycetota > Actinomycetes > Pseudonocardiales > Pseudonocardiaceae > Amycolatopsis > Amycolatopsis sp. VC5-11. The sequence continues at coordinate 901,926 of NZ_JBAGKF010000001.1, forward strand.
GAAATCCTCGCCAACAAGGCGTTCGGCACCCAGCCCGGGCACGCCGACGACCAGCTCGGCAAATACGCCGATCTGGCGGGCGGGTACAAGACCCTGACGACCGACACCATCGGCAAATTCTTCAACGACTCCTCCTTCGGGGTGCCCGCCGACCAGGTCGCGAGCACGATCAAACCGCGCGACGACGTGACGATCACGCGCGACAAGGCCACCGGCGTCCCGCACATCCAGGGCACGACGCGGTCCGGCACCGAATACGGCGCGGGATACGCCGCGGCGCAGGATCGCTTGTGGCTCATGGACATCATGCGTCGCGTCGGCCGCGGCCAGCTGACGTCGTACGCGGGCGGCGCGGAAGCGAACCGCGAGCTGGAGCAGTCTTTCTTCGCCTCCGCGCCCTACACCGAGGACGAGCTGCAGCAGCAGATCGACGCGGTGGCGGCGAGCGGTCCGCGCGGCAAGCAGGGTCTCGCCGACGCGCAGGCGTACATCGAAGGCATCAACAAATACATCACCGATTCGCACAACGGCCGGTACTTCCCGGGCGAGTACGTGCTGACCGGACACGTCGACGCGATCACGAACGCGGGCACCATCGAACCGTTCAAGCTCACCGACCTCGTCGTGCTCGCCTCGGTGGTCGGCGCGCAGTTCGGCGCCGGCGGTGGCGGCGAGGTGCAGAACGCGGTCGCGAAGCTGGCGCTGCAGGAGAAGTACGGCGTCGAGCAGGGCGAAAAGGTGTGGCAGAGTCTGCGCGCCGCGGACGATCCCGAGGCCGTGAAGACCTTGCACGACGGGCAGAACTTCCCGTACGGCAACACTCCGGCGAACCCGCAGGGCGCGGCGTTGCCGGACAAGGGCTCGGTGACGAACCAGCAGCTCGTGTTCGACCCGACCGGTTCGGCCGCCGCCGCGCAGCCGAAGGTCAAGGTCGCCGCGCCGAAGGACCAGGAGTCCGCGCGCGGCATGTTCGACAACGGCGTGCTGCCGGGCAACATGCTCAAGGAAAAGCACGGCATGTCCAACGCGCTGCTGGTGTCCGGTGCGAAGACCGCCAGCGGGCATCCGGTCGCCGTGTTCGGTCCGCAGACCGGGTACTTCGCGCCGCAGCTGTTGCTGCTGCAGGAAATCCAGGGTCCGGGCATCAGCGCGCGGGGCGCGTCGTTCGCCGGGCTCAGCATGTACGTGCTGCTCGGGCGCGGCCAGGACTACTCGTGGAGCGCGACGACCGCCGCGCAGGACATCATCGACACCTACGCGCTGCCGTTGTGCGACCCGAGCGGCAAACCGGCCACAAAGGACTCGAACTACTACCTCTACCAGGGCAAATGCCTCCCGATGGACACCGTGGAGCGCAAGAACGCCTGGTCGCCGACGGTCGCGGACGGCACCGCCGCCGGGTCCTACACCCTGCGCAGCTACCGCACGAAGTACGGCCCGGTGACCTCGCGGGCGACGGTGGACGGGAAGCCGGTGGCGTACTCGTCGCTGCGGTCCTCGTACTTCCACGAGGTGGATTCGCTGATCGGGTTCCAGGAGTTCAACGACCCGGGCTTCGTCAAATCGGCCGCGGACTTCCAGCGCGCCGCGAACGACGTCAACTTCACCTTCAACTGGTTCTACGCGGATTCGAAGGACATCGCGTACTTCAACTCCGGCGCGAACCCGGTGCGCAATTCCACTGTGGACCCGATGATGCCCGCGTGGGGCGATCGCGGGTTCGACTGGAAGGGCTGGAACCCGGCGGGCAACAAGGCGGACTACACGCCCGCGTCGGAGCATCCGCAGTCGGTGAATCAGGACTACTACATCAGCTGGAACAACGCGCAGTCCAACGGCTACGCGTCCGGCGGTGCGGACAAGTCCGCCGTGCACCGCGGCGATCTGCTCGACGCGCGGGTCAAGGCGCTGCTTTCCAGCGGCACCAAGGTGACCCGGGTGAACCTGACCCAGGCGATGGAGGACGCGGCGCTGGCTGACCTGCGGGCGGAGAAGGTGCTGCCGCTGTTGTTGCAGGTGCTGGACAAGGCTCCGCTCACCGGTGCCGCGGCAGACGCCGAGGCGAAGCTGAAGACGTGGATGCAGCACGGACACCAGCGCGTCGAGTCCAGTCCGGGCAGCAAGACCTACAACGACGCGGACGCGATCCGGATCATGGACGCGTGGTGGCCGCTGCTGGTCACCGGCGAGTTCAAGCCGGCGATGGGCGACGACGCGTTCGGCGCGATGACGAACGTGCTGCAGATCAACGAGAGCCCGTCCGGCTTCCAGAACGAGACGCCGGGCAAGCACGTCGGGCAGCCGCACCAGGGTTCGGCGTACCAGCACGGCTGGTGGGGTTACGTCAGCAAGGACATCCGCACCGCGCTCGGGCAGCCGGTCGCGGGTCCGCTCGGCGCGAAGTTCTGCGGCGGCGGCGACCTGACCGCCTGCCGCCAGACCCTGGTCGATTCGTTGACCGCGGCCGCCGGCCAGCCCGCGAACACGGTGTACCCGGGCGATGCCGACTGCTCGGCGGGCGACCAGTGGTGCGCGGACACGATCATCCAGCGTCCGCTGGGCGGCATCGCGCACGGCAAGATCAGCACGCAGAACCGGCCGACGTTCCAGCAGGTCGTCGAGTACCCGGCGCATCGCGGCGACAACGTCTCGAACCTCGCGGCGGGCAAGCCGGTGAACGCTTCCAGCGCGGAAACCGGCTTCTACAACTCCCCGGCCTCGAACGCCGTCGACGGCAACCCCGGCACCCGCTGGGCGAGCGACTGGAGCGACAACCAGTCGATCACCGTGGACCTCGGCTCGGTGCAGAAGGTTTCGCGAGCGGTGCTGTCGTGGGAGAAGGCATACGCGAAGGGATACAAGATCCAGCTGTCTACCGACGGCACCGACTGGCACGACGCGGCTGTGGTGACAGACGGGAACGGCGGGGCGGACAACGTCTCGTTCGCGCCTTCGGACGCGCGGTTCGTTCGGATGCAGGGAGTCACGCGCGGGACCAAGTACGGGTATTCGCTGTATGAGTTCGAGGTTTACGCGCACTGACCGCAGTCGTTGCGGAACCGCCCCGGCCAGCAGGATCGGCCGGGGCGGTTCTTGTGCTCTGGGTATTGCCCACTTTGTGGAACGGCTGACCACCTGGTGACATTCGTCGCCTGCCGTTTCGGCGGTCGCGAAGTTACCGTGTCCGCATGGACGACTGGACTCCGCGGACCCGCGCGATCGCGGCGGGCCGGCCGCACGGCCCTGGCGAGCCGCTGAACACGCCGATCGTGGCCACGAGCACCTTCGAGGCCGGCGGCGACGCGGTGTATTCCCGCTCCGACGGCACGGCTACCTGGGACGCTTTCGAAGAGGTCGTCGGATCCCTTGAAGGCGGCACCGCGGTCTCCTTCGCGTCTGGCGTCGCGACGTTGTCCGCCGTGCTGGATTCGTTGCCGGTCGGGTCGACGGTCGCGGTTCCGTCGTTCAGTTACGCCGTCACGCGCGGAGCGTTGAAGCACGCGCAGCAGCTCGGTCGGCTCACGGTCACCGAATTGGAGCCGACGGACACGCAAGCGTGGCTCGACTGCGACGCCGATCTGTTGTGGCTCGAATCGCCGACTAACCCGACGCTCGACGTGATGGAGATCGAGACCATCGCGCGCGGCACGAGGGGACGCGTAGTCGTCGACAACACCTTCGCGACTTCGCTGCATCAGCAACCGCTGTCGCTCGGCGCGGACATTGTTGTGCACAGCGCGACGAAGCTCATCGGCGGACACAGCGACCTTCTGCTCGGCGTCGCGGTTGCGGCCGATCAGGACATTGTGGACGAACTTCGCGCGGCGCGGACTCGGGTCGGCGCGACGCCGGGTGCGCTTGAAGCGTGGCTCGCGTTGCGCGGTTTGCGGACGCTTCCGGTTCGTCTTGCCGAGCAAACTCGTACCGCGCAATTGCTGGTGTCCCGGTTGGCGGAACACCCGGCGGTAACCAAGGTCCGCTACCCCGGTTTCGGGATGATGGCGGCGTTCGAGGTCGCCGATGCCGACGCCGCGGACAAGGTGTGCGCGAGCGTCCGGTTGATCCGGCCCGCGACCAGTCTCGGCGGGGTGGAAAGCCTGGTGGAACGGCGTGCGTGGCTGCCCGGCGAGGAACGCGTGCCGCCGGGGCTCATCCGGTTTTCGATCGGTTTGGAAGACCCGGAAGACCTGTGGCGGGATTTGCTGACCGCGCTCGGCTGATTTCCGCCATTCTTTAACGAGGGCTGTGCGGGTTGCCTCGCAACTGTTACGGTATGGGCACGACGGGCCGGATTCCCGGCGATCGGGCGGAATCATCGCTACCGAGAAGGCGTTCGTTACCGCTTTCCCTCGTGTCATTAATCACCAGCTAAAGGGTTACCCCTATGTGCTGAATGTTCGGCAGGATCAGCACGCGCGGTGGGGGTCATCGCGCTTTTCCTCAGAGGGGTAATCATCTTGAAGAAGACCCTGGGCAGACTCGCGGGCGCAGTGCTCGCGGGCGCCCTGATCAGCCTCACCGTCGTGCCCGCCGCGAACGCGGAGACCGCGCCGGAAACCTCGGCCTCGGCTCCGGCCACCTCGGGCGAGACGGCTCCCACCTCGGAGGCCCCGGCCAGCGAGACCGGCAAGCCGACCGAGGCGAGCAAGCCGACCGAGACCGGCGCGCCGACGGAGACCGGCAAGCCGACCGAAACCGGCAAGCCGACTGAGACGGGCAAGCCGACCGAGACCGGCAAGCCGACTGACACCAGCAAGCCGACCACGCCGACCTCCTCGGAGACCTCCACTCCGGAAGAGCCGCCGTACGTCGACGACACCGGCTACGGCGTCGACCTCGACGAGAACCTCGGCGTCGTCGTGATCGCGTGCGCGGCGGGCGAGCCGACCGGCCTGCGCTCCAACGACTTCGACCTCCTCGAGGGCCCGCACCAGGACGAGACCGACGGTCGCTACTGGGAGTGGCTCGTCAAGCGCCATGACGGCGTCTCCTTCGACAGCGGCACCGTGCGCGCGGAGTGGACCTGCGGCGGCAAGCCGACCGACGGCGGCACGCTTCCCCCGGCGGGCGGCGCGGGCGCTGGTTCGGCCGGCACCACCGGCGGCCAGGGCGGCTCGCAGGTGAAGTACGCGCCGAAGCACGGCATCGAGACCGGCTTCGGGGGCATGGCCGCCTGATGACCAGGAAGTACGGGCAGGGCGTCGCTCTCGCGGGCGCTCTGCTCCTCTCCCTCTCGCTGAGCGCGTGCGGCGGTTCGGACGCCCCGGCGGCGCCCGCCGCGCAGGCTCCGGCCAGTGCGGCGGTCCCGGTGACCAAGCCGTTCACCGGACTGCGGCCGACCTCGGTCGAGATCCCGAAGATCGGCGCGAAATCGTCGCTGATCACCGTCCTGCCGAACAAGGACGGGCAGATTTCGGTGCCGTCGGTGAAGAACCCGATGCAGGCCGCGTGGTACCGGCTCTCGCCGGTGCCGGGCGACGTGGGCCCGGCGATCGTGCTCGGGCACGTCGACGGCAACCACAAGCCGGGCATCTTCTACAAGCTCAAGGACGTCAACCCGGGCGACGAGATCGACATCGAACGCAGCGACGGCAAGAAGCTGAAGTTCGTCGTGGACCACAAGGACCAGGTCCCCAAGGACACGTTCCCGACCCAGGCCGTCTTCGGCAACACGGACAAGCCGCAGCTGCGCCTCATCACCTGCGGCGGCGTGTTCGACCACGCCGAGCACAGCTACAAGGACAACATCGTGGTGTACGCGAACCTGGTCTCCTGACTCAGGTCAGCAACGGGGTGAGCAGCGTTCGCTGCTCCTTCGGCACGTACTCCGAGTAGTTGTCATACAGCGCTTGCCGCGCCAGCCGCGCCGCCGACTCCCCGTCGGCGGCGCGGATCGCGTTCAGCACCTCTTCGTGGTGGCGCAGCCAGGAACGCATCAGCGTGCCGCGGTCGTTGGCGTGGCTGAGTTTGTCCTCGATCAATTCCAGCACCACGCCGCGGACCACTTCGCCGCTCACCACCAGCAGCGGATTTCGGGACACCCGGGCAATGACGTCATGGAATGCGACGTCGGCGCGGCTGAATTCGGCGTATCCGTCCGCCTCCGCCATTCCTTCCAACGCGCCGTCGAGCGCGGTCAAATCCTCGGCGGTGCGCAGTTCCGCGGCCAGCAGGTGCGACGAACCGTCGAGCACCATCCGGAATTGCAGCAGTTCCGCCAGTCCGACGTGTTCCGCGCGCGCCAGCCGGTGCATCGACCGGTGCAGCGCGCCCGGGGACGCGGCCAGCACCTCGGGTCCGCGCGGATCGCCCGGTCGCGACCGGATCAGCTCGGCGGCCTGCAAAACCCGCAGCGCCTCGCGCACGGTCGAGCGGCCGACGCCGAACTGCGTCATCAGCTCCCGTTCGCCGGGCAGCCGTTCGCCGGGCTTGAGGCGGCCGCTGACCACGGCCTCCTCGATCTGCTCGACGATCCGCTCGTAGGCGCGGACCGGAGCCACCGGTTCGAACTTCATCTTGACCTCGGTGTCTTCCGGATGCGAGTCTGCTGTCCGAGTTACTGGTCAGACCAGTGTACTGAGCAGGAGGCGGAATGAAAGCCCGGAGCACTGCGGCGGCACTGGCACTGCTGCTCGTGACGTCCGGCTGCTCGGCAGGCTCCAGCGCGAGTGTTTCCCCAGGTCCGGACACGCTTTCCGTCGGGTACACGGCGGAACCGGCCAACTTCGACTTCACTCATTCCGACGGCGTGGCCATCCCGCAGGCGCTGCTCTACAACGTCTACGAGGGCCTGGTGAAGCTCGATCCGCAGGGCCGGATCGTGCCGCTGCTCGCGAAGTCCTGGACGATCAGCCCGGACCGCAAGACCTACGACTTCCAGCTCCAGCAGGGCGTCAAGTTCAGCAACGGAGCGCCGTTCACCGCCTCCGACGTCCAGTTTTCGCTGATGCGGGTGAAGACCGACTGGACGATCTCGATCAAGTCGGCGATGGACGTCGTGGACCACGTCGAGGTCGTCGCGCCGGATCACGCACGCGTCGTGCTGGCGAAACCGAGCAACGGCTGGCTGTTCAGCCTCACCAGCAGGCTCGGCGCGATGTTCAGCCCGACCGGCGTCGCGGATCTGGCGAACCATCCGGTCGGGACCGGACCGTACGAGGTGGCCTCGCGTCGTCGCGGCGATTCCATTGTCCTGCGGGAGAATCCGCGGTACTGGGGACGGAAACCGGCGTATCGCACGGTCGTGCTCAAGTACTTCGCCGATCCGACCGCGCTCAACAACGCGTTGCTGTCCAACGGGATCGACGTGATCTCCAATCTCACGTCGGCCGATTCGATCCCGCAGTTCCAGGGCGACGACCGGTTCACCGTGCAGCAGGGCACCACGAACAGCGAGGTCACGCTGGCGTTCAACGGCCGGCGCGCGCCGCTGAACGACGTGCGCGTCCGCCGCGCGCTCACCTACGCCATCGACCGGAAAGCCGTGCTGGACCTGGTGTTCAGCGGTCGCGGCACGCTCATCGGCAGCATGGTCCCGCCCACTGACCCGTGGTACGAGGACCTGTCGAAGGCCTATTCCTACGACCCGGCGAAGGCGAAACAGCTGCTCGCCGAGGCGGGTGTACACGATCTGAAGCTGCGGCTGCGGATTCCGAACCTGCCGTACGCGGTGTCGGCGGCGCAGGTGGTGCAGTCGCAGCTGGCGGACGTCGGGGTCACCGCGACGATCGAACCGCTCGACTTCCCGGCGGTGTGGCTCAAGCAGGTCTTCACCGACCACGACTACGACCTGTCGATCATCCAGCACGTCGAAGCCCGCGACATCTCGACGTTCGGAAAACCCAAGTACTACTGGGGTTACGACAACAAACGCGTGCAGCAGCTGCTCGCCGCGGCGGACAGCGGCACCCCGCAGGAGCAGGTGAGCGACATGAAGGAGGTCGCGCGGCAGCTGAACGCCGACGCGGCCGCGGACTGGCTGTTCCTGTTCCCGAACGTCGTGGTCGCCAAGAAGAAGGTGACCGGGCTCGCGCGCAACCAGGTCAGCGAGTCCTTCGATCTGACCGGGGTGAGGCCGGCATGACCGCGCGCGTGCTGCGGCGGGTGGCCGTGTTCGCGGTGAGCCTGTTCGTGGCGTCCATTGTGGTGTTCCTGTTCATGGCGGTGCTGCCGGGCGATCCGGCGCAGGTCGCGCTCGGCGTGAACGCGACGCCCGAACTGCTCGCGAAGACCCGCGCCGAATTCGGCATCGACCGGCCGCTGGTCGAGCAGTACCTGAGCTGGATGGGCGGGGTGCTGCACGGCGACTTCGGCCGGTCGTACGTCACGCGCGAGGCGATCAGCCCGCAGTTGCTCGACCGGCTCGGCGTCACGTTGTGGCTGGTGGGCGCGGGAATGATCGTCGCGCTGGTGATCGCTCTCCCGGCTGGCGCGTTCGCCGCGGTGCGGCACCGGAAAGCCAGCGGTGTCGCGGTTTCCGGGCTGTCGCAGGTCGGCGTGGCGATCCCGGCGTTCCTCGCGGGGATCATCCTGGTGCAGATTTTCGCCGTGCAGCTGCGCTGGCTGCCGAGCGGCGGATGGACGCCACCAGACCAGAACGCGGGCGAATTCCTGCGCGGACTGATCCTTCCGGCGTTGTCGCTCGGTCTCGTGCAGGGCGCGGTGCTCACGCGCTACGTCCGCTCGGCGGTGCTCGACACGCTCGGCCAGGACTACCTCCGCACCGCCCGGTCCAAGGGACTCTTGCCTGGTCAGGCGCTGTTCCGGCACGGGTTGCGCAACGCGTCCGTCCCGGTGGTCACCGTGCTGGGCCTGCAGTTGACGACGCTGCTGATCGGCGCGGTCGTGGTGGAGCGGGTGTTCGTGTTGCCCGGGCTCGGCAGCATGCTGCTGGACGCGGTCGCGCAGCGCGATTTGCTGACCGTGCAAGGGATCGTGCTGGTGCTGGTGGCCGGGGTGCTGCTGGTGAACTTCGTGGTCGACGTGCTCTATTCGGTGCTCGACCCGAGACTGCGGGGGTCCTGATGCGCCGCAACGGAAATCTCCTGCTCGGCGGGATACTGGTCGCGCTCGTCGTGGTGGCCGCGCTGGTGTCGTTCGTCTGGACGCCGTACGACCCGGTGCAGGTCAACGCGGCGGACCGGCTGCTGGGCTTCTCGGCCGAGCACCTGTTCGGCACGGACAAATTCGGGCGCGACGTCTTCAGTCAGCTCCTCGTCGGCGCGCGAACGACGTTGTACGTCGGCGTCGTCGCGGTCGGCATCGCAGCGGTGATCGGCACGCCGCTGGGCGTGCTGGCGGCGATGGCCCCGCGGTGGCTCGGCGAGTTCGTGATGCGGGTGAACGACCTGGTGCTCGCGTTTCCCGCACTGCTGCTGGCGATCATGTTCGGCGCGGTGTTCGGCGCGGACACGCTCACCGCGATGGTCGCCATCGGCATCGCGACCATCCCGTCGTTCGCCCGGATCGCGCGGTCGGGCTCGCTGCAGGTGATGAGCAGCGAATACGTGCTCGCGGCGCGGGCGGGCGGGCGGTCGCGGACGCGGATCGCCTGGTCGCACGTAATGCCGAATATCGGCGGGCTGCTGATCGTGCAGGCGTCGGTGTCGTTCGCGATCGCGGTGCTGGCCGAAGCGGCGTTGTCGTTCCTCGGCTTCGGCACGCGGCCGCCGACGCCGTCGTGGGGCCGGATGCTGCAGGAATCGCAGGAGCTGCTCACCGCGCATCCGCGGCTGGCGCTCGTGCCCGGCGTCGCGATCGCGGTGGCAGTGCTCGGTTTCAACCTTCTCGGCGACGGTCTGCGCGACCGTCTCGACCCCCGATTGGCGGCGCGGGTATGACGCTGACCGTGGAGAACCTGCAGGTCACGGACCTGGTGCGCGGGGTTTCGTTCGAGCTGGGCGCGGGCGAGCGGGTTGGCCTGATCGGCGAATCCGGGTCCGGGAAATCGCTCACCGCGCTGTCCGTGCTGGGCCTGCTGCCGGAAGGATTGTCGGCCACCGGTTCGGTGCGGCTGGACGATCGCGAGCTGCTCGGAGCGTCGGAAAAGGAGCTGTCCCGGTTGCGCGGCAACGGGATGGCGATGGTGTTCCAGGAGCCGATGACGGCGCTGAACCCGGCGATGCGGATCGGACGGCAGGTCACCGAGCCGTTCCGGGTGCACGGCCGTCGCGGGCGTCCGGCGGAGGAACTGCTGGCCGCGGTCGGGTTGCCGGACGTCGCGCGGGCGTATCCGCATCAGCTGTCCGGCGGGCAGCGGCAGCGGGTGGTGCTGGCGATCGCGCTGGCCAACGACCCGGCACTGCTGATCTGCGACGAGCCGACCACCGCGCTGGACGTCACGGTGCAGGCGCAGATCCTCGGCCTGATTCGTGAGCGACTGTCGGCGGAGAGCTCGCTGCTGTTCATCACGCACGATCTGGCGGTGGTGGCGCAGATGTGCGACCGGGTGCTGGTGATGCTCGACGGGTCCATTGTGGAGCATGGCTCGACGCGGGAGGTTTTGACCGCGCCTCAGCATTCTTATACGCAGCGGTTGCTCGCGGCTTCCGATCTGGAGGGGGCGCGATGATCTCCGTCCGGGATTTGGAACGACGGTATGCGCGGCGGGACGTGCATGCGTTGCGCGGCGTGAGTTTCGACGTTTCCGCTGGTGAGCGGTTCGGGATTGTCGGCGAATCGGGGTCCGGGAAGTCCACGCTGGTGCGGTTGCTGGCCGCGTTGGACCGGCCGACCGCGGGCTCGGTGTCGTTCCAGGGGAAGCGGATCGACTCGCTGCCCGAACGGAAACTGCGGTTCCTGCGCAGCGAAATGCAGATCGTGTTCCAGGATCCGATGGGCTCGCTCGATCCGCGGATGCGTGTGCGGGACATCGTGTCCGAACCGCTCGGCCGCCGGTCACCGGAGCGTGTCGCGGAGTTGCTGACCGCGGTCGGGCTGCCCGAGGACGCGGCGATGCGGTACCCGCACCAGTTCTCCGGCGGGCAACGACAACGGATTTCGATCGCCCGCGCGCTCGCGCCGAACCCGAGCGTGCTGATCGCGGACGAACCGGTGAGCGCGCTGGACGTTTCGGTGCGCGCGCAGATCCTGGACCTGCTGGCCCGGCTGGTCGAAGAGTTCTCGCTGACGTTGATTTTCGTCTCGCACGACCTCGGCGTGGTGCGGCACGTGTGCGATCGCGTCGCGGTGATGCGGAGCGGCGAGATCGTGGAAATCGGTGCGGTCGAGCAGGTTTACGCCGCGCCGGAGCACGAGTACACCCGGGAACTGCTGGCCGCCGCGCCGAATCTGCGGACCGAGCTGGCCCGGTTGAAGGGAGAAACGGATGCCTGACTACCCGGACGGCCTGCCGGTCGGTCCCGGCTGGGTGTCCACAGTGGATACTGCGGACGTCGTGTTTCCCTACGACGGCAGCGTGATCGGCACCGCGCCGGTCGGCACTGCCGCGCTGGCTTCGCGTGCTGTCGACGAAGCGGTGGCAGTGGCTCGCGAAGTCGCTTCGCTGCCTTCGCGGACTCGCCGCACCTTGCTCAACGACGTGGCTTCGGCGATTCGCGAACGTCAAGCAGAGTTCGAGCAGCTGCTCGTGTTGGAGACCGGAAAACCGTTGGTCGACTGCCAGGTTGAGGTCGCGCGGACGATCGTCACCTGGGAGGCCGCGGCTGAGGAAGTGTCGCGGCTGCACGGCGAAACTGTGCCGCTCGACCTGCTGCCGTCCGGCGACGGACTGGTCGGGTTCTGGAAGCGCAAGCCGATCGGGGTGGTCGTCGGCATCGCCGGGTTCAACTACCCGTTGCTGCTGGCGTCGCACAAGATCGCCCCGGCCATTGCCGCCGGCTGTCCGGTGGTCGTGAAACCGGCGCCGCAAACCCCGTTGGCGACGCTGTGGCTGGTGCACCTGGTCCGCTCGCTAACCGATCTTCCCGCGATGGTCCAGCTGGTCACCGGAGACGCTTCGGTCGGATCGGCGCTGGTCACGGACCGACGGATCGGCGCGGTGTCCTTCACCGGCTCGGCCGCCGTCGGCCACCAGATCGCCCGCGACGCCGCGCCGACGAAGACTCTGCTGGAGCTGGGCTCGAACGCCGCACTGGTGGTCGCCGAGGACGCCGACCTCGACGCGGCTGCGGATGCGGTGCTGCGCGGCGGGTTCTACGCGTCCGGACAGGCCTGCATTTCCGTACAGCGCGTGCTGGTGATGTCTTCCGTGGCTGAAGAATTCACCTCCAGAGTGCTTGCGCGGCTGGGCGAAGTGACCGTTGGTGACCCGCGATCCCCGGACACGAGAGTGTCCGCGCTGATCGACGAACGCTCGACAGCCCGGGTCGCCGAGTGGGTCGACAAAGCGACCGCGACGGGTGCCCGGTTGCTGGCGGGCGGGTCGGTGCGCGACGGCGTGCTGGAGCCGACGGTGCTCGCGGATGTCCCGGACGGCGTCGAATGCTGGGACGAGGAGATCTTCGGACCGGTCGTCTGCCTGCGCACAGTGTCCGATGTGGACGAAGCCTTCGCCGCGGTCAACGCGTCGCGGTACGGCTTGCACGCGAGCGTGTACAGCCGCTCGCTGAAGACCGCGTTCCGCGCGCTGGACGAGCTGGAGGTCGGCGGGGTAGTGGTGAACGAGGTGCCGGGTTTCCGGTCCGACACGATGCCGTACGGCGGGGTCAAGGACTCCGGGATCGGCCGCGAGGGGCCGCGCTTCGCCGTCGAAGAGCTGACCGTGACCAGGATGGCGGTGCTGCGCCCGTGAACTACGCCGAACTGTTCCGCATGGACGGCCGCCGGGCCGTCGTGCTCGGCGCGGGCAGCGGTATCGGCCGCGAAGCCGCCCGAGCTTTGGCTGCGCACGGCGCGTCGGTGATCTGCGCGGACCGGGACGTCGCCGCCGCGCGGGAGACCGGCGTCGGCGAAGCGTACGAGATCGACCTGCTCGCCCCCGGTGCCGTCGAAGCCGCTGCTGCTGAACTGGGTCCGCTGGACGCTGTCGTGCTGACCGCAGCTACCAACGTCCGGAAACGCCTTCTCGACTACACCCGCGAAGAGTTCGACCGCGTGGTGGAGCTGAACCTGGGCGTCGCCTTCGAGGTGCTGCGCGCGTTCGGCGCCCCGATGGTCGAGCAGGGCCGGGGAAGCATCATCGGGTTTTCCTCGATCCGCGGCACCACTGTCGAACCCGGCCAAGGCCCGTACGCAGCGACGAAGGGCGGCTTAGTGCAGCTGTTCCGCACAGCCGCCGCTGAGTTCGGACCGTCCGGCGTACGCGTCAACGCCATCGCCCCTGGCGTTGTCGAGACGCCCTTGACCGCACAGATCAAAGCGCGCCCCGACTGGTACGACGCCTACGCCCAGAAAGGCGCCCTCGGCCGCTGGGCGCGCGCGGACGAACTGGCCGGCGCCGTCGTGTACCTCGCTTCGGACGCTTCGACCTTCGTCACCGGCTCCGTCCTGGCCGTCGACGGCGGCTGGACCGCAGTCGACGGCCGCTTTGACCCACCCGCTTCGTGAATCGGAGGTTCCGCGATGACCGAATTGGCTGACCTGACCGCTAACGAGCTGGTAGCCGGGTACCGCGCGCAGACGTTCTCGCCCGTCGAAGTCACCGAAGCCGTCCTCTCGCGCATCGACGCCCGCGAACCCGAACTGCGTGCCCTGTACGCGTACGACGCCGCTTCAGCGCGCGAAGCAGCGAAGGCGTCCGAAGCCCGCTGGCACGCCGGTGAGCCTTCCGGTCCCATCGACGGCGTCCCTCTGACGCTGAAGGAAAACATCGCCTCCGTCGGCGTCCCCACGCCCCTAGGCACTGCTGCCACGGCCTTGAAGCCCGCCGCTGCAGACGCCCCCGCCGCAGCCCGCGTACGCGAGTCAGGCGCAGTACTGCTGGCAAAGACGACCATGCCCGACTACGGCATGCTCACCTCAGGTCTCTCGAGCTTCCACGCCGCTTCGCGCAACCCGTGGGACGTCACACGCACCCCCGGCGGCTCCAGCGCCGGTGCCGCCTCCGCAGCCGCCGCGGGCTACGGCCCCTTGCACGTAGGCACCGACATCGGAGGCTCGATCCGCCTCCCCGCCGGTTGGTGCGGCTTGGTCGGCCTGAAACCCAGCTTCGGCCGCGTCCCGGTGGACCCGCCCTTCCTCGGCCGCGTCGCCGGACCCCTGACCAGGACCGTCGCCGACACCGCCCTGCTGATGAGCGTCCTGGCCCAACCCGACTCGCGAGACCACCTCAGCCTGCCGCCCGAGCCCATCGACTGGCTTTCCCTGACGGGTTCGCTAAACGGTCTCCGCGTCGGCCTGCACCTCGACCCCGGCGTCGGCCTCCCGGTGACTCCAGCTGTCGCCGACGCGGTCACCGCAGCCGCCGATGTGTTCGCCTCCGCCGGTGCGATCGTGGAACCGGTCGCCCCGTTCCTGACCCGCGAACACCTGAACGGCCTGGACACCTTCTGGCGAGTCCGCGCCTGGTCGGACCTGGCCGCGCTGTCGGAGGAACAGCGTGCGCAAGTCCTGCCGTACATCGCGGAGTGGGCAGCCGGGGGAGCGAATGCGTCCGGTGTGGACACTTACCGAGGTTTCGCCGCCATCGACGCGATCAGCGTGGCAGCCCTGCGAGCGACGGAACCGTACGACGTCGTGCTGTCGCCGACCTGCCCCGTCCTGCCCCCGCCCGCCGACTGGCCATCCCCGACAAACGACCCGACGCGGCCGTTCGAGCACATCGCTTTCACCGTGCCGTACAACATGTCCGGCCAGCCCGCGGTGTCAGTGAACTGCGGCTATACGACGGAGGGCTTGCCGATCGGGCTGCAGATCGCGGGACGCCGGTTCGCGGACCTGGAGGTCCTGCGGGTCGCGGCGGAGTTCGAGAAACTGCGCGGGGATCAGCGTCCTTGGCCGGTCAGCTAAGCGGGTTTCCGCTCAACACAGCCAGCTCGTCGGCTACCTCCAAGATGGACAGCCGCAATTTGCCGAGTTCAGAACGAAGTTGTGCGTGAAGTGACCAAGCTAGTTCGTGGTCGCGGCTGCCGATGCCCGATGGCCGTACGTCGTGGTGGTTGTCGAGCCTGGGGTGCCAGTATACGAGAAATGGCCGCAGAAGGTCCTCTTGCAGCCGGCTGGTCAGCGTTGCTAGGCCAGGCCGGATTAGCGTTGACGGGCGTAGTGCATCTGGATCGACGTCTCCGCAGATCTGACGAATCCGGTCGAACAACGTGTGCAGTGAAGACAGGGCGTCCCGCAGCATGCCCTCTCCGTCTGGAAGTTCGCGGAGCGCGACTCGGCTGTTCACCTCGTTGAGAATCCGGTGCGCAGTGCGTCGCACCTCGTCGTCCAACGTCGAACGATGCCTCGCGGCGACAACTGTGGGCCGCGGACGTGCTCGGTCCGCAAGGAACTGCACGGCTCTCTCCCGCAACTGCTCCGCACGGCTGGGCCGATGGTCTGCTTGCCGTAGCGCGAGCTGAAACGCCCTTGGCAATCGGAATTCTCCCAGACCGCTGTCGACGAGTACTCCGCTGGCCAGAAGGCCAGTAACAGAGCTCTCCACGGTGTCGAGGCCACTGTCGCCGACCTGTCTGTGTTCACCGGTGAGAATGCCCGCGATCACACCGAGGGGAAGGGGGACCGGGGTAGTCGCAACGAGCACTCGGACCACATCCCAAGCCTCCTCTCCCAGACCGGCGACGATCGGTGCGAGCCGATCTATCACTGGGTCAAGCAGCGGTGTCCTGAACCGGTACAGACGATCCAGTGCGACGTCTGTGCTGCTCGAGAATTGCTCAGCAAGACGCCTGGCCAGCCCAGTGCTGCCTTCGGCTGCGATGCGTAACGCCGGATCAAGGTCCAATTCGTCCTCGCGGAGATCTCCCAATTCAATGCTGGTGCCGAGCTTGGCGAGGCGTGGATCCCGCGTCAGCGCGAGACACGCCGCAGGAGCCTTGAAGTCGTCGAACGGTGCGGTGACATCCTCGGCTACCACTAGATCTCCGGCTTGTGCGGTGGACCAGTCGTTCACGAGGACCCGGTTGTACGTGCGGCCGAATTCCTGCACGTACGCGCGGGCAAGGGTGGTTTTGCCGCTATCGACCAGCCCGTGTACTACGGCAGTCCCGCCGTGACGGAGGATCGAGTGAAGTTGCCATAGTTCGGTCCATCGGCCGGTGAACTTAGTCGGTGCGGCGAACTCGCCAAGGCGTTCTGGCGATGGCTTCGACCCGATGGCCCCGGACACCGATGCGACGCGCTCGCGCACTGCCTCGACCAACGCGGCCAACGCCGGCTTCAGTGCGGGATGCCCGGGAAGTAGGACGTCGAGAATTTCTCGGGGCGCTAGGTGTTCGGTGCCTGGTTCGGGATTCACGACCAGCACGTGTTCCGGACCTGCCAGATACGCTGTCGTGAACTCTTCCTGGCACGCGCGTCGAGATCCGTAGCTGCGACTGTAGTACGCGAGCAGGACCCGGGACTCGCTGAGTGCGCGCCGCAAGCGATCTGTAATCGACTCGAACTGCCGGATCTGTTCAACATCGAGAAACACCCGCAGGCCAGCAGTTTCCAGGGCCGATACGATGCGCTGCACCGCGGCGGCGTCCGCACGGTCGTAGCTGATGAAGACGTCCACGCTCCCGGCACTCCCTCCTGCTCTCTTTGGACAGCTGATCGTGCCCCTACCTCTCTAGAATGCCGAACATGGACGTATCCGGGCGACCTGACCAGTCTCTGGCCTGGAATCTGCACGTCGAACTGGCCAGCCGGATCTCCGCGGTCCGCCTCGGACCGGACGAGGGAATGCTGTCGGAGGCGCTCAGCAGCCTCTACCAGGTGTTCACCGAAGCGCGCCGGGCACTGGCCGAGCATCCGCCGGAGCGGTCGCTGACGTCGGATTCCTTGCACCAGGTGGTATTCCTGTTGCTCAATGACGGACTGCGCCCGTTCCTGGCTAAATGGCATCCGCTCCTCGACGCCCACCTCGAGCGTCGTCCGCCGCGGGTGTCCCAGTTCGAGCACGAGCGGGCGTGGGACCAGGCTGGGCAGCTGCGTGCCGAGCTGGCCGACCTGCAGGTGCTGCTGCGCGACGCGACCGAACGGCTCGCCGAACTCGCCGGCGCGGGCTCGCTCCTGATGGCGGTGCGGTGATGGGAAGGCGAAGCAGGCAGTTCCGGCCGCGCGAGGTCGGGGTGAAACTGAAGCTGCCGTTCGTCGGCGAGATCAGCGGATCCTGGACGCCGCATCAGGCGGAAGCGAAAGCAGCGCGGGAGCTGTACGTCGAACTGGCGACCCGGATCTCAGTCGTCAAACTCCGCCGCGACGAAGGCCTCGCGCGGGAAGCGCTGAGCAGTCTCTACACGCTGTTCGGCACCACACGGGACATCCTGCGCAAGTACGGCCCGGAAGTGTCCCCGAGGGGCCGCGCGGACGCGATCACCTTCGGAAAGCTCGTGCTGACAATGCTGAACGTGGGCGGTGCGCCCGCTGGTGGCGCGTTGACACCCTCGCCTCGGCTCGTGGGACGCCACCCGCGCGGACGGCGTCGCGCCGATCGACCACGAGAACGAATGGGAACGCATCGAGGAACTGCGCGCGGAAATCGAATCAGTGCGCGTCGCGCTCCTGCCGGTTGCTGAACAGCTGGCGGAGGTCTCTGGAGCTGCTCCGTTAACGCCGGATCGAAACTGCGTAGCCGCGCTGTGCCAGCGCCGCATTTGACGTTACCGGATCGTGTCCGACGGTACGTCGCCAGGGCCACGCTCTGCGCGAAGGTTTTCCACTGACGGGTAGTTGTGCGTTTCCGCGTTGCGGACCCATCGGCGGATTTCGGCAGCGGACTCGAAGAAATTTTGAAGTTGTGCTTCTTCGTTTTGCCCGAACGATTTGGGAGTGTCCAGAACTTGGCGGCGAAGGTCCAGGTACGCGGACTCTCCGCTGCGGAAGGCTTTGTGGTTTTCGTCGACTCGAAATGCTCGCGCGAGAGACAGCATGATAAACCCATGTGCACCGACGATGGTGACTGTCCACTTGGAGGTCGGGTCATTGGTGACAGCCTGAGTGAGGAACGGTACAAGTGCGGTCGAAAGTGTCACCCAGACGAGGCAGTAGTGACGGAAGGTCTGGGCTTTTTCGGCCCTGGACTTCCAGTATGTCAACGCTCCACGAATTCGATCCTCATGTTGAATCAAGCGGATTTTTGCTAGCTCGGAAAAATGTGTTGATTCACTGAATAAAGGTTCTCCGGGTGGCAGGCTTGTTTTTCGAAAGAGCGAAACTGCGGTCGGGGTGAAAGATGCGATGGCTATTGCTGAATAGAAAATGAGCGCGATGGTCCAGCCGGACACAAGTACCTCCCCGTGCTTGATGAGCCGGTCACGGAGAAGATACCTATTGCTTATTGAAAGTAGCTAACGTTCCGATCTCTTCAAGGTGGCGATTAGTTACTCCGCCCGATCGCCTCCGCCAACGCCAGCACTCGCCGCGCGTTCTCCACATGCAAGTTCTCGATCATCCGCCCATCCACCGTCACCACGCCGCGTCCCGCAGCCGAAGCCTCCTCGAACGCCGCGATGATCCGCCGTGACCGGTCGATCTCTTCCTCCGACGGCGCGAAGACCCGGTTGCACGGCTCCACCTGCGAAGGATGGATCAACGTCTTCCCGTCGAATCCGTACTGCCGCCCCTGCAAGCACTCCGCCTCGAAGCCCTCAGCGTCCTTGACGTCGTTGTAGACCCCGTCGAGGATCACCTTCCCGGTCGCCCGCGCGGCGAGCAGGCACAGCGAAAGCCCGCCCAGCAACGGGCCCCGGCCCGGTACGAACTCCGCGTGCAGTTCCTTCGCCAGGTCGTTCGTGCCCATCACCAGCACGGTCAACCTTTCCGACGCTCCCGCGATCTCCTCCGCGTGCAGCATCGCGACCGGAGTCTCCACCATCGCCCAGATCTTCGTGTGCTCCGGCGCTCCGCCAAGCTCCAGCGCGCGCTCGATGTTGTGCACCTCAGCCGCCGAGTTCACCTTCGGCGCCACCACCGCGGCGGGGCCGGCGGCAGCGGCGGCGCGCAGGTCGGCGTCGTGCCATTCGGTGTCCAGGCCGTTGACCCGGATCGTCACTTCCCGCGAGCCGTAAGTGCCAACAGCGGCGCAGACCCGCTCCCGCGCGGCTTCCTTCGCATCGGGGGCGACGGCGTCTTCCAAGTCCAGGATCAACGCATCCGCAGGCAGAGACTTGGCCTTCTCCAGCGCGCGTTCGTTCGCGCCGGGCATGTACAGCACGGACCGCCGCGGGCGGAGTTCGGTCATGACTGGATCTCCTTCGTCGCGGCGTCGTACGCGGCGGCCAGTTCGGGGTCGGTGGCGGCCAGTTCGTCAGCCAGTTCCACGACCACCCGGCACTGCTTGACCGAGGCGTCGTCCTGCATTTTCCCGTCGATCATCACCGCGCCGGTGCCGTCGCCCATCTCGGCGATCACGCGCCGGGCCCAGGCCACGTCGGCGGGGGACGGCGAGAAAACCTTCTTCGCGATGTCGATCTGCACCGGGTGCAGGCTCCACGCGCCGACGCAGCCGAGCAGGAACGCGTTGCGGAACTGGTCCTCGCAGGCCACCACGTCGCGGATGTCCCCGAACGGCCCGTAGTACGGAAGGATTCCGTTCATCGCGCACGCGTCGACCATCCGCGCGACCGTGTAGTGCCACAGGTCCTGCTGATACGTCGAGCGGCCCTCGTTCAGGTCCTCGCCGACCGGGTCGGTGCGCACCAGATAACCCGGGTGGCCGCCGCCGACGCGGGTCGTCTTCATCCGGCGGCTCGCGGCCAGGTCGGCCGGGCCCAGCGAGATGCCCTGCATGCGCGGCGAGGCGCCGGCGATCTCCTCGACGTTCGCCACGCCGCTCGCCGTTTCCAGGATCGCGTGCACCAGCAGCGGTTCGGTCAGCCCGGCCCGCGCCTCCAACTGCGCCAGCAACCGGTCGACGTAATGAATGTCCTGCGCGCCTTCGACCTTCGGGATCATGATCACGTCGAGCTTGTCGCCGATCTCGGTGACCAGCGTGATCAGGTCGTCGAGCACCCACGGCGAGTCGAGGCTGTTCACCCGCGTCCACAGCTGCGTGCGGCCGAAGTCCGTCGCCTTCGCGATCGACACCAGCCCGGCGCGGGCGGCTTCCTTGCGGTCCGCGCGGACCGCGTCCTCGAGGTTGCCGAGCAGCACGTCGGTCTTCTTCGCGAGGTCGGGGACCTTCGCGGCCATCTTTTCGTTGCCCGGATCGAAAAAGTGGATCATGCGCGACGGGCGCACCGGGATCTGCCGCGGCGGTTGCGGCGCTCCGACGGCGAGCGGGGCGAAGAAGTCCTTCGGCGAGCGCATCCTGGTCCTCCCGGCGGGTACTTGACCGACGGGTAACCCTAAACCGGAGACGCGAACCCCCGCTGCGGCGAAGCTCACCCGCCAACCGGGTGACGCCCGTGACCAGCGGAAGTCCACTGTGGAACCGCGTTGATTAGGCCGATCGGAGTAAGGAACTGCGCCGCTTGCCCTGCCCCGCGAGGGGTGGCGCGACACCCGGCGGAAGCGCTCCGTGCCCACCACTCACCCCCGTCTCACTCGGTTGGCCGCACGGTCGGGCTGAAGTCGAACGACCGCCCACCGACCGGTCACCGACCGCTGAGCGCCGCCGATCGCACGCGGCGGGGCAACCCGGAGACCTCGCGTCTTTGCCCTGGTACTCAGTTCATGTACCGGTTTTCGCCGGTACACGGGAACAGGTGCTTGAAGGAGGCGGACTCGTGGCGGCTACCCCACAGAACACCGAGCGCTCGACGGTCGCCGGCGGTGCGAAGCGCAGCCGGACGACGGCGAGCCGGGTGCTGCCGCCGATCGAGCTCCCCGCGAGCGTCGACGAGCTGGCGCGCAAGGCCGCGGCCCTTCTGGGCTGGAACGGCGTGGTGCTGCCCGCGACGACCCTGCTCGGCCGCAAGGTCAGCATCGTCGCGAAGCTCAAGACCGACGTGCACGCGGAGCGGATCGCGATGGGTGTCGGTCCCGTCGCCGATCGCGCCCTCGTCGACACCTGGACCTGGCCAGAGCTGGCCGCGACCGCACCCGCGCCGGCCGCCGAGATCATCGGCGTCCTCGCGGTCGCCCGGCACTGGCGGACCGCGATGGCCTCCGCGGTGCCCTTTTCGCGCTACGGCGAGGCCGCGATGGTGCTCCCATCGCCTGCCGTGCTGACCGATGACTACGTGACGAACTGCCTGCCGCGCGCCCGCGCGTACGGGCTCGCGGTCGTCACCGCCGACCCGTACGCCACCGCCGACCTCGACCTCGACACCCACCACGACCGGGTGCTGCTGCAGGAGGACCCGGTTTCGCGCTGGGTCAACGAGATGGCCTACGACCTGCTGCTGCGCGAGGACTCCGACGCCCCGGTCCCCGCCGAGGCGGACTGAAGCACCGGCCTCGGGCCGCGCGCGGCGATAGAGTCGGGCTCATGCGAGTCGTCATTGCTGGCGGACACGGCCAGATCGCCCTGCACCTGGAAAAGCTGCTCGCGCAGCGGCACGACGCGCCGGTCGGCATCGTGCGCAACCCCGAGCACGAAGCCGACCTCACCGCCGTCGGCGCCGAGACTGTCGTGCTCGACCTCGAAAAGTCCGATGTGGACGCTGTGGCCAAGGTGCTCGAGGGCGCGGACGCCGCGGTGTTCTCCGCCGGGGCAGGCCCGGGCAGCGGCGAAGGCCGCAAGGACACCGTCGACCGCGGCGCGGCAGTGCTGTTCGCCGACGCCGCGCAGCGGGCGGGCGTCCGCCGGTTCATCCAGGTCGGCTCGATCAACGCGGACAAGGCGGACGACCCCGGCTTCGAACCGGTTTTCGCCGCCTACCTGCGGGCCAAGCGCGCGGCCGAGGAGGACCTCAAGGCCCGCGACCTCGACTGGACGATCCTGCGCCCCGGCCGGCTGACCAACGATTCCGGCACCGGTCAGGTGAAGATCGCGGAGAAGGTCGGCGGCGGGGAGATCCCGCGCGAGGACGTCGCCGCGGTGCTGCTGGCGCTGCTCGACACTCCGGCGACGGCCCGGCGCACGCTGGAGCTGGTCTCCGGCGACGCTTCCATCGCCGACGCGCTGTCCCGGATCTGATGCGCGACATCGCGGTTTTCAGCGGCAGCGCACATCCTGAACTCGCCGCGGAAATCTGCGTCAACCTGGGCGTTCCGCTGCTTCCGGTGGAGATCGACCGGTTCGCCAACGACTGTCTCCAGGTCCAGCTCCAGGCCAACTGCCGCGAGCGGGACGTCTTCCTGATCCAGCCGCTGGTCAAACCGGTGCAGGAGAACCTGGTCGAGCTGCTGTTGATGCTCGACGCGGCCCGTGGCGCCTCGGCCGCGCGCACCACCGTGGTGATGCCGCACTATTCGTACGCGCGCTCGGACAAGAAAGACGCGCCGCGGATCTCCATCGGCGGCAGGCTGGTCGCCGATCTGATGGTCACCGCGGGCGCGAACCGCGTGCTCACCATGACGCTGCACTCGCCGCAGGTGCACGGGTTCTTCAGCGTGCCGGTCGACCATCTGCACGCGCTGCACGAGCTGGCCCAGTACTTCCGGCAGTACGACCTCTCGGAAACCACGGTCGTGTCGCCGGATTTGGGCAACGCCAAGGAGGCCGCGCATTTCGCCCGGCTGCTCGGCGCCAAGGTCGCGGCGGGCGCGAAACAGCGGTTCGCCGACGACCGCGTCGAGATCACGTCGGTGATCGGCGAGATCGCCGGACGCGACATCATCGTGCTGGACGACGAGATCGCCCGCGGCAGCACGGTGCTGGAACTGCTGGACCGGCTGCGCGAGATGGGCGCGCGGTCGATCCGGGTGGCCTGTACGCACGGGCTGTTCGCCGACGGCGCGCTCAAGCGGATCGGTGGCCAGGAGGACGTCCTGGAGATCGTCTGCACGAACACCGTGCCGGTGCCCGCCGAGGAACGCACGGAGAAATTGCGGATCCTGTCCATTGCCCCGGCGCTGGCCGAGGCGATGCGGCGAATCCACAATGGAGAGTCGGTCAGTTCGCTGTTCGAGCCGAACTGACACCCGGGCTGATCAGACGCTGCCGAGTACCCGGTCGAGATAGGTGTTGGTGAACGTCCCGGCCGGGTCGCACTCCTTGCGGATCCGCAGGAAATCGTCGAAGTGCGGGTAGCGGGTGCGCAGCACGGAGGCGTCGAGGTCGTGCATTTTGCCCCAGTGCGGCCGTCCGCCGACCTGGCCCACGACGTTCTCGAACGCGGTGAAGTACTCGCGGTAGGGCATGCCGAGGAACTGGTGGATCGCGATGTAGGCGGAATCGCGGCCGTTCGCGGTGGACAGCCAGATGTCGTCCGCCGCGGCCACCCGCACCTCGACCGGGAACGCCACCGGGTCTTTCAGCCGCGGCACCACCCCGCGCAGCTCGGCCAGCACGTCGAGCACGGATTCGCGCGGGACCGCGTACTCCGACTCCACGAACCGCACCCCGCGATGGGTGACGAAAACCCGGTGCGACAGGTCGCTGTACTCGCGCGGCGAGGACACCTGCGAGGCGAACGCGCCGAGCGGCCGCACCAGCTTCGGCACCGCGCGGCCGAGCCGACACAGCCCGCCGAACGCGATGTTCTCGGTGAGCTCGTAGTCCACGAACTGCTTCAAGCGGGACAACGGTTTCCGCTCGGCGTCCAGCGGCAGGCGGTTGTTGCGCTTCACCAACGCCTTGCTGCCGTAGGGAAACCAGTAGAACTCGAAGTGGTCGTTGTTCGCCGCGTTGTCGTCGAAGCCGTCGAGGACCTGCTCCAGCGGCTCCGGGCGTTCCTGCGCGGAGAGCACAAAGGACGGTTCGCACTGCAGCGTCACCGTGCTGATCACGCCCAGTGCGCCAAGACCGACACGGGCGGCGTGGAACAACTCCGGACGCTCGCCGGCCGAGCAGCGGACCACCGAACCGTCCGCGAGCACCAGTTCCAGCGCGACGATCTGCGTCGAGATCCCGCCGAACCGCGCACCGGTGCCGTGCGTGCCGGTGGAAATCGCGCCCGCGATGGTCTGCGCGTCGATGTCGCCGAGGTTCGTCATGGCCAGCCCGAGCGCGTCGAGAGCGGCGTTCAGGGTGCGCAAAGTAGTGCCGGAACGGACCGTGACCTGCTGCGTTTCCAGGTCAGCGCGCTCGATGCCCGTCCACGCGGTCAGGTCGAGCGCATCGGAATCGGCGGCGGCGATCGCGGTGAACGAATGCCCGCTGCCCCACGCCCGCACGCGGCGCCCGGCGTCGGCGACCCCGGCCACGACCTCGGCGATCTCCGCCGTGCTGCGCGGCCGGTGCACCCGCTGCGGGGTGGCCTTGGCCGTTCCGGCCCAGTTGCTCCACGTCATTGCGGCACCTGTTCTTCGCTGGAAGGTTCCCACGATAGATGCCGGAACCGTAAGTGAATAGTATTCGCGTTTCAAGCGTTGTTGTCGTACCGTAAGTGGTGTGACCACCTCAGCGCACGGGTACGACCTCGCGACGAAGGACCTGGATCCGCCGCTCGCGATCGTCGACCTGGACGCCTTCGACGCCAACGCCGACGACCTGCTGCGCCGGGCCGCGGGCAAGCCGATCCGGGTGGTCAGCAAGTCCGTGCGCTGCCGTGCGCTGCTGGAACGAGCACTCGCGCGAGACGGCTTCGAAGGCCTGATGTGCTACTCGCTCGCCGAGGCCGTTTGGCACGCTGAGCTGGGCACTTCCGACGACATCGTGGTCGCGTACCCGACTGCCGACCACGAAGCGCTTCGCCGGCTGGCCGCGAGCGAACGCGCCCGCGCGGCGATCACGATCATGGTCGATTCGACCGACCACCTCGACCTCGTCGACGCCGCGCTCGGCCACGGCCACCCCGACATCCGCGTGTGCCTCGAACTCGACGCGTCCTGGCGTCCGCTGCCCGGCG
Organism: Amycolatopsis sp. VC5-11; assembly: GCF_037034185.1. Taxonomy (NCBI): domain Bacteria; kingdom Bacillati; phylum Actinomycetota; class Actinomycetes; order Pseudonocardiales; family Pseudonocardiaceae; genus Amycolatopsis; species Amycolatopsis sp. VC5-11. The sequence goes on from NZ_JBAGKF010000001.1 coordinate 926,870, forward strand.
TGCACGTCGGCACCCGGCGTTCGCCGGTGTTCAAACCGGCGCAAGCCGTCGCGGTGGCGCGGAAGATCGTCGCGCGGCCGGGGTTCCGGCTGGTCGGGATGATGGCGTACGAAGGCCAGATCGCCGGACTCGGCGACGCCGCCGGAAAAGGCCTGCAAAACCGGGTGATCGGCTGGATGCAACGTCGTTCCGCGGCTGAACTCGCCCGTCGCCGAGGGGCGGCGGTGCGGGCCGTGCGCGAGGTCGCTGACCTGGAGTTCGTCAACGGCGGCGGCACCGGAAGCATCGAAACCACCGGCGCGGAGGACGTGGTCACCGAGATCGCCGCCGGTTCCGGCTTCCTCGCCCCGACGCTGTTCGACGGCTATTCGCACTTCCAGCCGCGCCCGGCCGCGTTGTTCGCGCTGCCGGTGGTGCGCCGCCCGGCGAAGAACGTCGCGACGCTGTACTCCGGCGGATACATCGCCTCGGGACCGACCGGCCCGTCGCGCGAACCGTCGCCGTACCTGCCAGAAGGGTTGCGCCTGCTGGGTTTCGAGGGTGCCGGCGAGGTGCAGACCCCGGTGACCGGCGAGGCCGCGCGCACGCTGCGCCTCGGCGACCGGGTCTGGCTGCGCCACGCGAAAGCCGGGGAACTGGCCGAACGATTCCTGGCGTATCACCTCGTCCGCGGCAGCCAGGTGGAGCGAACCGTCCCGACTTACCGCGGCGAGGGGCAGAACTTCGGTTAAGCGTTCAGTCGCCGAATTTGCTTGCCAGGTAACCCTTCACCACGTGCTTGGCCTCGGCGACGATCCGCTCGTCCCCGTTCGGGTCGCGGCGGAAGGCGAGTTTCAGCAGCGCGTCCGCCGTTTCGTTGGCGATCGCGATGGCGAACCGGAGTTCGTCGGCGGGGCGGTCGACGTGTCCGCGCAGGATTTCGACCAGCGAATCCGCGATGACCGAGTTGTTGTCGCGGTCGTCAGCCAGCAGCCGGACGTCGATGACGTCTCCGAAGTGGACCTTCGAGAATCCCGGCACCTCGCGGTGCATCTGCAGGTAGATGTCGAGCACCGAGTCGACGATGTTCCACCAGTGCTCCGGGCTCAGCTGCTGCAGCCGCTCGTTCACCGCGGCCACGAACCGTTCCAGGTTCCGTTGCGTCAGCGCCTGCACGACCGCGCGTTTGTCCGGGAAGAACTGGTACAGCGACCCGACCGCGACGCCCGCGCGTTTGGCGATCAGCGTGGTGGTGAGCGCGTCGTAGCCCAGCTCGTCGATGAGCACGGCGCTCGCGTCCAGCATCTGTTCCACCCGCCGGGCGCTGCGTTGCTGAACCGGCTTTCGCCGCAGCGGTGTGGGTTCAGCCTGGGTCTCGGCCACGTCGTTCCTCGGAGTCTCTCGCGATTCACTCATCTGATCTGGGACTTTAGCGCCCCGCGGGGCTTCCCCCGAGACGAGTGACGACCTAACATATGAGAACTTTTCACGTTCACCCGCGAGGGTGTCCGAAGGCAAGGGGTGCTCAGCGTGGACCATCCGACCTTCCCGCCCGACTTCCTGTGGGGTGTCTCGACCTCGGCGTTCCAGATCGAGGGGGCGACGGCCGAGGGCGGTCGCGGACCGTCCATCTGGGACACGTTCACCGCCGCCGAAGGCAAGATCGCCCGGGGCGAGGACGCCAAGGTAGCGGCCGACCACTACCACCGCTACTCCGAGGACATCGCCCTGATGGCGGAACTCGGCGTCGGTGCCTACCGGATGTCGATCGCCTGGCCGCGAATCCAGCCCGACGGCTCCGGCAAGCCCAACGCGGAGGGACTTGCCTTCTACGACAAGCTGATCGACGAGGTCTGCGCCGCTGGAATCGCCCCGGCGATCACGCTGTACCACTGGGACACGCCGCAGGCGATCGAGGACAAAGGCGGCTGGCGCTCCCGCGACACCGCCTTCCGCTTCGCCGAATACGCCACGATCGTGGGGGAGCATTTCGCCGATCGGGCGAAACTCTGGATCCCGCTCAACGAGCCGATGGTCATGTCGATCTACGGCTACGGCATCGGCGAGTACGCGCCCGGCGAGTTCCTGCTGCTCGACGCGCTCCCCACCGCGCATCACCAAAACCTCGCCCACGGACTGGCCGTGCAGGCACTGCGCGCGGCCGGCGCGACCGGCATCGGCTCCGCGAACAACCACTCGCCGATCTGGCCCGAGCACGACACCCCCGCCGACCGCGAAGCCGCGGACTGGCTCGACGCGCTGATCAACCGCACCTTCGCCGACCCGATGCTGCTCGGCAGCTACCCCGAACAGGTCCACCCGCACCTGCCGGACAACTTCGCCGACGACCTCGCCACGATCGCGCAGCCGCTCGACTTCTACGGCGTCAACTACTACGAACCCCAAGGCGTGACGGCTCCCGGCGAGGGCAACCCGCTGCCGTTCGAACTGCGCCCGATCGAGGGTTATCCGATGACCACCAACGACTCGCCGATCGTCCCGCAGGCGCTGCGCGAACTGCTGGTGTCCTTCCACGAGCGCTACCGCGAGCACCTGCCGCCGGTCCAGATCACCGAGAACGGCTGCAGTTTCGCCGACGAACCCGCGGCCGACGGCAGCGTCCCCGACCCCGAGCGCATCGAATTCCTCGCCAGCCACCTGCAAGCCCTGCGCGAAGCGATGGATGCCGGCGTCGACGTGCGCGGATACTTCGTCTGGTCGCTGCTCGACAACTTCGAATGGTCCAAGGGCTACGCGCCCCGCTTCGGGCTCGTGCACGTGGACTACGAGACGCAACGCCGCACGCCCAAGGATTCCTTCGCCTGGTACCGGAAGCTGGTCCGCCATGAGTGACACCGCCGCCGCTGTCCCGGAGGTCTTCGCCGAGCCGGTCAAACGCGTCCGCGCCGGGTGGATGACGCTGCTGTTCCTCGCGAACATCGCGCTGTGGCTTGGCGTTTACGCGCCGATCCAGGTCTTGCTGCCGCAGCAGGCCGAACTGCTCGACGCCGCGCACAAGGAAGCCGTCTTCGGCATCGTGACCGGCATCGGCGCGGCCGTCGCGCTCGTCGCGAACCCGGCGATCGGCCTGCTCTCGGACCGCACCTGCTCGCGGTTCGGCAGGCGGCATCCGTGGACGATCGCGGGCGGCGCGCTCGGCGCGGCCGGGCTGCTGGTGCTGGCCGAGGCCCCGAACGTCGTCGTGATGACGATCGGCTGGTGTCTCGTGCAGGCCGGGCTCAACGGCATGCTCGCGACGCTGATGTCCGGCATCGCCGACCGGGTCCCGGTCGGGCAGCGCGCGCAGGTCGGCGGACTGGTCGGCATCGCGCAGATGCTCGGCACCGTGCTCGGCGCGGTGGTGGTCGTGGTGATGCTCGACCTCGCCGGACTGCCGCTCGGCTACGCGGCCTGCGCCGCGATCGTGCTCGCCGGCGCGGCGGCGTTCGTGCTGCGCACGCCGGACGCACGGCTGCCGGTGGAGTTCCGGCCGAGCGGGCGGATCCGCGAAATCCTCGCCGACCTGTGGGTCTCGCCGCGGCGGCATCCGGACTTCGCGTGGGCGTGGGCCTGCCACTTCATGATCAACCTCGGCAACGCGTTCGGCACGCTCTACCTGCTGTTCTTCCTCAAGGACGCGGTGCACTACCCGGATCCGGACAGCGGCCTGCTGATCATGATGGGCCTGTACGGCGTGGCTTTGGTGATCGGCGCGGTGCTGGCCGGGCATTTCTCGGACAAGTCCGGCAAACGCAAGCCGTACGTCCTCGGCTCGGCGGCGATCATGGCGCTGGCCGCCTTGCTGCTGGTGATCTGGCAGAGCTGGCCGGTGGCGCTGGTGGCGTCGCCGCTGCTGGGAGTCGGCTTCGGCACGTACATGGCGGTGGCGCTGGCGATGCTCACGCAGGTGCTGCCCGCGGCGCAGAACCGGGCGAAGGACCTCGGCGTGGTCAACATCGCGAACTCGCTGCCGCAGGTGGTCGCGCCGCTGCTCACGACGTTGATCCTGCAGTGGCTGGGCGGGTATCCGGGACTCTTCGCGGCGTCCGCGGCGGCGACCTTGCTGGCCGGGGTTTTGGTGACTCGCGTGCGGTCGGTGGGTTAGCGCTTGCGTTTGAGCGCGCTCACAGGCTTAGCGTCTTCGGCATGGAGAAGGAAGACGCGCTGACCGAGGCGCTGCGGCTGGCGATCGACCCGCCGGGCACGGTGTCGGTCGAAGCGCTGCGGGAACTGGTCCGGGACGACGACGCGAACGAGTGGGACATCGCGACCACGGCGGAGCATCTCGGGCTCAACCCGCACACGCTGCGGTACTACGAGCGGATCGGGCTCGTCCAGGTCGCCCGGGACAGCGCCGGGCACCGCGTTTACGACGCCGCGTCGGTGCGCCGGCTGGTGTTCCTGACGCGGATGCGCGTGTCCGGCATGTCGATCAGCGACCTGCGCCGCTACGTCGAGCTGATCGAGTCCGGCTCGGACACCGTGCCCGAACGGCGCGAAATGCTCCTGGAGCACCGCGACACCTTGCGCGCGCAGATCGCTCAGCTGCAGCTCTCCCTCGCCGCCACCGAATACAAGATCGCCACTTACCAGGAAGGCCCCCTGCCGTGACCCAGTACGACATCGACAGCCCGGAAAACCTCGCCCGCCGCAAGCACGGCATCGAGGTGCTGTCCCGCATAGACGGTCACCAGGGCGAAGCCGTCATCGATTCCCTCGCCGACATCAACCCCGCGCTCGGGCACCACGTGGCCGCGTTCGCCTTCGGCGACATCTACGACCGGCCGGGCCTCGACCCGCGCAGCCGCCAGCTGGTCACCCTCGGCGTGCTGACCGCGCTCGGCGGCTGCGAAGCCCAGCTGAAGGTGCACATCGGCGCGGCGCTGAACGTCGGGCTCAGCCGCGAGGAGATCACCGAGGCGCTCACGCACTCGGCGGTCTACGCGGGATTCCCGCGAGCGCTGAACGCCACCTTCGCCGCGCGCGAGGTGTTCGCCGCCCGCGACGCGGAGGAAACCGCCTGACGTCCGCGGAGCCCGGCCCGGTCCTCGAGCCGGGCTCCGGAGGTCACCAGCCGCGGTTCTTCCGCGCGTCCTCCGCCAGCTTGTCGGACTTGGCTTTCGCCTCCGCGGCGGCGTCCTTGACGTCCTGTTTGCTGGGCTCGCCGACCTCGTCCAGGTACTTCTTCTTGTCCGGGTCGTTCCACCCCTCCGGGTCGTACTTCCCGTTTTCGAGGTCGTTCCAGTCCTTCTTGGTCGGCCCGATGCCCTGCTCGTTCCGGTTGCCCCATTCGGTGCGCGACTGGTTGCCGTCGAGCGGCTTGTCCGGGCGCTTCCAGTCCGGATCCGAGTCCTTGTCGATGTCCTTGACCGGGTTGCCCTTGTCGTCGAACCGGTACGGGTTGCCGTCCGGGGCCTTGTTGTACTCGTCGATCGTCGGATGCCGCCCGGACGGCGAGGGCAGATCGTGGAACCGCTTGATCATGTCGTCCACGTCTTTTTCGGTGTAGTTCTTCGGGTTTTCCTTGAGATCGGTGAAGTCGAGGAAGGACTTGTGCCACTTCTCGAATTCTTCCTTCTTGCCGCCGGGCCAGTCGAAGTCCGCGCTGTCGCCGATGTCGCGGGTGGCCCGGTTCATTTCCTTCGGATCGGTGATGCGGTCCGCCTGTTGCCCGATCGGACGCCAGTTCTTGTCGAGATCCGGGTGGTCCTTGTGCTTGTAGCCGCCGCTCTTGTCCAGCGAATCGCTCGGCCACTTCGGGTTCTCGCTCTTGATTTCGTCGTTCTTGCCGACCTTGAGCTTGCCCGCGATCCCGTCCTCGATGTTGCCGATCCGGGTGGAGACGCCGCCGATCCCGGCGTTGGTGTGCTGCGGGCCGAGCGGCAGGTTCTTCGGCTGGTTGTGCAGCTTCGGCAGTTCTTCCTCGCCGTATTTCTTCGTCAGCGCGCTCTGCTTGTCGACCGGCTGTTCGTGCACCCAGTTCTTCAGCCCGTCCCGCATTTTCTGGAACGAGATGATGTGCCGTTGCGCCACGTCGCTGCCGGCCTTGTGGAACGGGTCGTTCTTGTCGCCGGTCTGGTTCTTGCGCGCGTTCTTGGCGTCTGAGTTCCACGCCATCCGGTCCCAGACGTCGTCCTTCTTTTTCTTCGCGTCCGGCTTGCTGCCGGAGCCGCTGGAGCCGTCGTCGTCGGCGTCGCGCTTGCGCTTGCCTTTGCCCTTGCCGGTCGACGCGGAACTGGTGCTGCCGCCGCCGTTGCCGGCGTTGTGCTTGGCCGTGGAGTCCGCGGGCGGCGGGTCCGTCGCCTTGCCTTTGCCCTTGCCTTTGCCGCAGCCTTCGAGGCCGAGCGGGTCGTAGGCGGCGAACGGGTCGGGGACGTAGGCGACCGGGTTCGGCCCGCCCTCCAGCCCGAGCGGGTCCTGGCTGAGGTAGCGCGCGGCGGCCGGGTCGTAATAGCGGAACACGTTGTAGTGCAGGCCGGATTCCGCGTCGGCGTACTGGCCGGGGAACTGCAGCGGGATGCCGCCGGGCTGGACCCGGCCCCACAGCGAACGGCGCGCGGTCCAGGCGAGGCCGCCGTGCTCGTCGATCAGTTCGGTCGGCGTGCCGATGGCGTCGGTGACGACGGACGCGAACCGGTCGCCGCCGGGGCCGCGTTCGAGCTGGGTGACCGGTTCGTCGCTGCCTGGCCTGCGTTCCCAGGTGGTCGTCCGGCGCACGCCGGCCGGATCGGTGTGCACCTGCTCGATGAGCACGAAGCCGTCCCACACGAACCGGGTCGATTCGGCGACCGAACCGTCGGCCAGCAGCCGTTCCTTGGCGATCCGGCGGCCGAGCGGGTCGTACCGGTAGCGCCACTGCGCGCCGTCCGGCGTGCGCAGGCCGGTGAGCAGATCGCCGGTCCAGACGTACTCCCACACCCGCACGCCGCCCGGGTGCACCTCGCGGTGCCGGATCCGGCGGCCGAGGGAGTCGTAGTCGGCGGACAGGCCGGGGCTGCCCGACCAGGCGGTCAGTTCCCCGGCCGGGTTGTAGCGCAGTTCCTCCCGGCCTGTCGGGGAGGACACCGTGACCACGCGGCCGGCCGGATCCCGGGTGAAGGCCGTCTTCCCGGCGAGACTGTCCTGCACCGCGGCGAGGCTGCCGTCCGCGTAGTACTCGAGACCGCGCCGCTGCACCGGCGTTGTTCCACGGGAAACCTGCTGCGCGGTGACCAGCCCGCGCGGGCCGAACGCCTGCTGCAGGGTGCTGATCCCGTCGGTGTCACGGGCGAGTACGCGGCCCTCGTCGTCCAGCCGGTAGCGCACGGTGTGTCCCGCCGTGGTCAGCGAAACCGGCCGGTCTTCCTCGTCGAAGGTCCACACGCTCTCCGCGCCGGACGGCGTGCGGCGGCGGATCGTCTGACCCTGCTCGTCGTAGGCGAAACGCACCTCGACGCCGTCGATCGCCTCGCGCACGACCCGGCCGTACAGATCGCGGTCGAACTCCACCACCGAATCCGCGGACTCGACCCGCACGACGTTGCCGACCGGGTCGTAGGCATAGCGCACGGTGCGGTGCGGGCCGCGGACCTCGACCCGGTTGCCGAGCAGGTCGTACTCGTTCTCGGTGACCGAACCGTCCGGCTCGGTCACCCGGATCGGCTGCCCCGCCGCGTCGTAGGCGTAGGTGCGGGTCCGGCCGTCGAAATCGGTCTGCGCGACCAGCCTGCCGAGCGGGTCGTAGGTGTAGGTCCAGGTGCGGTTCAGCGGATCGGTGACCGACGTCAGCCGGAGTTCGGTGTCGTAGGTGTAGCTGGTGCGCGCGCCGGAGGGGTCCACGACCGCGGTGACCACGTCGAACGGGCCGTACTCGCGCCGGGTCACGCGGCCGAGCTCGTCGACGTGCTCGATCTCATTGCCCTCGCGGTCATACCGCCACAGCGCGCGCTCGCGGTGCACCCCGATCCGCGACGCGGGTTTGCCGTCGACCGTCCAGCCCAGCTGCGTCCGCCCGCCGCCGACCTCGGGTGCCGAACGCGGCCTGCCGAATTGGTCCAGTTCCGCAGCAGGGTCGTCCGCCTCGGGCTCGGTCGCGAAGAACTCCGGCAACTCGAGCGCGGACCCGGGCTGGTCGTACCGGCGCTGCCAGCTTCTTCCGTTGCCGTACACCGTGATCGCGGCCAGTTCGGTGCCGTCGTGCTCCAGTTCGGCGAGGCTGCCGTCGGGACGGGCGATGGTGAGCGGCGTGCCGTCGTCGGCGTAGGTGTACTCGGTGACCCGGCCGAGCGGGTCGACCCGGCGGAGGAGATTGCCGTAGCGGTCCCATTCCGACAGCGTCACGTTGCCCAGCGGATCGGTCTCCCGGACCGGACGGCCTTCGAGGTTGTACTCGTACTCCGAAACGTGGCCGAGCGAGTCAGTGAACCGGGTGATGCGGGCGGCGGTGTTGTACTCGAACGCGCCGTTGTAGAAGCCTTGCGCGCCTTCGGTGCGCACGCAGCGGCCTTCGGCGTCGTAGACGTAGCGGTAGCCGACGCCGTTGCGGTCTTCCCAGCTCGTGACCCGGCCGTCGGGGTCGTAGGTGTAGCGCTTCGCGGTTCCCGAGGAGTTGACGACCTCGGAGAGATGGCCCTGGTAGTTGTAGCGGTAGCCGCGCACGACGACGTCCGGAGCCGGGCCGGCGCCGATCATCCGCAGTTCGGTGATCCGGTGCCCGTTGGTGCGGAAGCCGACCTGGATCCCGCTCGAATGCGTGAGCAGCACGGGCGCGCCAGTGTCCGAATAGGACAACTCGGTCCGCGAGCCGTCGGCGTCCTCGATCGAACGCAGCGGCAACGCCTTGCCCTCGCCGGAAAACCGCATCGTCCGGTCCGGCCGCACCTGCTCGATGGTGCAACTGCCGTCAGCATGTTTGGTCAACGGCCAGCGCGCGCCCTCGAGCGGCAGCACCGGTTCGTCCCCGGCGGGCATCGGGTAGTAGAGGATGACGCCTTCCGGTCCGTAGTACCGGAGGTATTCCTCGCCGTACTCCAGCCGCTGGTCCACAGTGGACGCCCACGTCGGGCCGAACCAGCGCCCGGAGCGGTAGGACGAGCGATGCGTCCGCCGCACCAGCAGGTGCGCCAGTTCGAGGTCGAAGTCCTCGACGAGCACCTCGCCGCTGGAGATGACGACCGGGTCGGTCAGGCAGGGCGGATCGCCGTCGCCCTCGTTTTTCGCGTTGGACGCTTCGGTCTTGTCTTTGTCCTTCGCCGGATCGGAACGCTCGTTCCCGCCGCGGTCGTTCGTACCCGCTCCGCCACCGGATCCGCCCTCGTCTTTCCCCGGTTCGCGCGGAGGCGGCTCGTGGTTCGCGCCGCCCTTGTGTTCGCCCGGACCGTCGTGCGCGCCGGAAGTGTGGGTGGATTCGTCCTTGGCAGGCGGCGGTTTCTCGTTCGGCGTGTCCTTCGCACCGGAGGTCTTGATGTCCTTCGGCGTGTGCGTGGCGTCCTTGCCCCCGGACTTGATGCTCTTCATCGACTTGGCGACATCGTCGAACAGGCCGCGCGCCTTGGTGAGCAGCTTGCCGAGTTCCTTGAGCGCCTTGGTGAGGTTCTTGACCAGTTCGGCGATCTGCTTGGCGGTCTTGGCCACCAGGTTGACCACCTGCGGCACCACCCAGGCCATCCCGATGCCGAGGGTGAACAGCACCTGCAGCGCCCACGAGATCAGGTGCGCCACGACCTGGGCGATGATGTCGCGCACCAGCATCCGCACCGCGCCGACGACGTCGCCCGCGGTCTTCACCCCGCTGCCCGCGCCCTCGCACGCCTGCGCGGCGCCTTCGAGCGTTTTGGCGACCTCCTCGGCCTGTTTGCGATAGGCGTCGGCGCTGCCGCCCTCCCAGGACTCGATGTCCTTTTTGACCTGTGCGGCCAGATCCTGCGCGACGGAACTGACCTCTTTGGAGACGTTCTTCCAGGTCTCGGAGTACGCGTGGACCTGGTCCGGGTCCCCGGCCAGCTTGTCCAGTGCTTCCTTGAGCGGACCGACGTGCTCGATCAGCCAGCCGACGCCCGCGGCGAGGATCGCGCCGAACGGGTCCATCACCGCGGCGAGCGCTTCCATGCCGACCCCGACCGCGCCCATCACGGTCGCCGCCCAGTCGCCGGACTCGATGCCGTCCTTCAGGCCCTTTCCGGCCTCGAGGATCGAGATGCCGGAGATCGCCGAGGTCGAGTCCTTCTTTTCGGCAACCAAAGGATTCGACATGCCCGGCCTTTCTCCCTGCGCACCACGATCTCGGGCGCGCGGCCGAATGCGAACGGACGCGCCCCCGAAGCAGATTACCGACGGCCGGAGAACGTTTGCCGTGGTGTTGCGCGGAATTACCGCGCCGGTACCCGTGCGCGCCGCCGCGAATGCGACAAACCCGCCGCGGGCTCCGAGGAGACGACGGCGGGTCTGGGGAGTGGAACCGCGGGCCGGTGCCGGTCGGGGGAGGGGAGTGCAACGGCACCGGCCCGCGGAGTTCTGGGTCGCGACCGGCGCGGGGCGGCCGGTGCGATGATCTTCAACCTAGCGTCCGATTACTGCGTCCGCTAGGTGTTCTGCCGGACATTTTTCGATTAATCGCGTTAAGACTGGGGGTGGCCGAGGGCGGTCCGTCGCGCTCGGGGGGACGGACGGACCACCCTCGGCCGGGCGAGGATGCCGGGCGACCTGACCGGTCGGGGAAGCCGGACGATCGCGCGCTCGCCAGTCGAACCCAGGTGGGGTGATCCGCCCGGAAGCACCCCACCCGAGAGGTCAGGCGCTGACCGGGCGCGGCTTCACCAGTGCGTGCCTGCCGGTGGTCTCCGCCGGCGATTCGGCTCGCCGGTTCTGTCCGGGAACCGCCGGGACCGCGGCGCGGCGGCGGGCCGGACGGTGTCCGGCAGCCGACAGCGCCTGCGGGGCCAGCCCGCCCGCGACCAGGTGCTCGTGCGCTACCTGCCACACCGAGCACGGGGCCTTGCAGCGGTGCCAGCGCGTCGAGCAGGTGGGGCAGTCGCCGCGCTCGTCGGGCTCGTGCGCCTGCAGCATCGCGCGCCAGCCCTCGGCGAGCCGGGGAAGTTCGGAGCGGGCGACCGAGACCAGCGACGGGGCGTCGGCGCGTTCCGCCAGGTCGGACAGCATGTCGAGGCGCTCCCACACGGCGTTGCGGAGAACCTGACCGAGAACCTGATCCATGGGGAAACTCACCGTCACCTTTCCGCCATAGTGGCGGCTTCGTTGAGCGCGGCCCGGAGCTGGCCGAGCTGGCCGGACGTGAGGCGGGCGGTCTCCCCAGGCGGAGAAACCACTACGACCTCGTCGTCCTCGACGAACACCGTGACAGCGCGCTCGCGGCTGATGAGATCTCCGCACTGCACGCGCCACACGACCTGGCCGCCCTCGAAATGCCGCACGCCCGCGGTACGCGGGTCAGCGGACACCGAGGCGGCGACGGCGGAAGCGACAGTAGGCGGCACCGGACGTGCCGTGGCGATTCCCGGTGCGGGCCGAACGGACCGCACCGCGGTCCCGGCTTGTCCTCCACCGAGCGAATCCACGAACTCCACTGTCCCTCCACGCTTTCTCGTCCCGGGCCGCTGCACCTTGCGGGATGCATCAGCGCCGGCAGATCTGTGTCGTCGGGTCCATCGCTCTCCGTGATCGCCGCGGGTGACCGGGCGCTGACGGAGATCTGGCAACTACAGTGAAGTGAAACCGGGTGCGAGAGAAGGTCGAAACCGCGTCATAGCGGTGACCGGACCGCGTTCCACGGTAAGCGGTCAGCGGAGTTCGGCCCTGCCGATCAACGCGTGCGTCCGCGCGTTTCACAAGGTTCTCGCGTGTGCTTAGGGTGCTGATCAGACGCCCAGGAGACGGTGAGGGGGCGCAATGGCAATGGATGCCAGTGCTGGCAGTGGTTCCGGAGTCGCTAACACCGACGCCCGGTCAGGCAATCCGGTTCCGGCCGACGCCTGGGAACAGCCCGAGATGCGGGAGGCGCTCGCCGCCCGCGAGGTCAGCGCCGTGTACCGGCTGTTGCGCAAACACGGGGTATCGCAGCGCCAGATCGCCGCGATGACCGGCCAGTCGCAGTCCGAGGTGTCGGAGATCCTCAAGGGTCGCCAGGTCATGGCCTACGACGTGCTCACGAGAATCGCCGACGGCCTGGGTGTCCCTCGTGGATACATGGGTCTCGCCTATGACGAGACCACGGCGATACGGGTCGTCGGCGCGTCCGACGGCCGGCAGGCTGAGGAGGACGAGTCCGTGAAGCGACGGAGGTTCCTCGCGCACGCCGCCCAGGTCACGATGGGTGCGGCGGTGTTCGGTCCGGAATCCGGCACGTGGTCGGAGGCGCCCGCGCGCACTCCCGCCCCCGGGCGCATCGGGACGACCGACGTGCGCCAGGTCGAGGCGGCGACCAGAGCGTTGCGCGCGCTCGATTACCAGTACGGCGGCGGGTTCTGCCGCGACGCCGTCGTCGCGCAGCTGTCCTGGGGCCAGCAGATGCTCGACTCCAGCGCGGCCGAGCAGGTGAAGAACCGGCTGTACACCGCGATCGCCGACCTGCACAGCCTCGCCGGATGGACGTCGTTCGACACCGGCCTGATGGACTCCGCGCGCGGCCATTTCGCGCAGGCGCTCGACCTGGCCAAACAGGGCGGCGACCACCACCTGGTGGCGAACGTGCTGTACCGGATGGGCCGCGTCTACCTGCACCAGGACGCCGCGAACGACGCGCTCAAACTGTTCCAGCTCGGCCAGATCGCCGCGCAGGAATCCGGTTCCGAGCTGGCCGTCGCCGTGCTCTGCGCCAACGAGGCGTGGGCCTACGCGATGATGGGCAACGAGGAGCAGTCGGTGAAGCTGCTCGGCCGGTGCAAGGACGAATTCGCGCGCGCCGACCTGGCCACGGCCGAATCGTGGGTCAAGTTCTTCAACGAGACCGACGTCTACGCGATGACCGGCACCGTGCACACCGTGCTGGCGATGAAGAACCCCGAGCACACGAAGTACGCGATCCCGGCGCTGAGCCGGGCGGTCGACACCTACACCGACGACATGGCGCGCAGCAAGGCGTTCATGCTCAGCGCGCTCGCCACGAACCACCTGCTCGAGGGCGACATCGACCACGGCGTGAAGATCGGCGGCAAGGCCATCGAATGCGCGGAGAGCATCAAATCCGCGCGGGTCAAGGACCGGATGCGGCCGCTGCTGGCCGAAGCCGAACGGCGGCGCAACAACCCCGACGCCCGCGACCTCGCCGACCGGCTCAAGATCTTCTACGCGGCCTGAGCCGACCGGATTCGCCTTGCCCGAAGGCAGGTTCACCCCTGCGAAACTGCGCCAGGTGCTGGCGGATGTCTGCGCTCGGCTCGGCTTCGACCCGGCGGGCGCGCGGCTGCTGCGGTTCACCAACAACGCGGTGTTCGCGCTGCACGGGGCACCGGTCGTCGTGCGGATCGTCGGCTCCACCAAGCTGCGCCACCGGGTCGGCACGGTCGTGCGCGTCGCCGAGCATTTCGCCCGGCACGACGTGCCCGCGGTCCGGCTGCTGTCCGGGGTCGAGCAACCGCTTGACGTGCACGGACATCTGGTCACCGTGTGGGATCTGGTGCCGTTCGCCGGACCGTCGCCGACGCCGGCCGACCTGGCCGGACTGCTGCGGCGGGTGCACGCGCTGCCCCCGCCGGACGGCCTTCCCGCATGGGAGCCGCTGCGTTCGATCGAGGCCAGGGTCGCCGACGCGGAGGAACTCGCCCCGGCCGACCGGCGGTTCCTCCTGGAGCGCTGCGCCGAGGTACAGGACCGCCTCGACACCCTGGATTTCCCGCTGGCCAGGGGATTCGTGCACGGCGACGCGCATCCGGGAAATGTCCTGCCCGGCCCGGACGGCCCGGTGCTGTGCGATTTCGATTCCTCCTGCGTCGGCCCGCCGGAATGGGATCTGACGCCGCTCGCCGTCGGCCGCGAACGGTTCGGCGACCCTCCGGCCCGGTACGCCGAGTTCGCCGCCGCCTACGGGTTCGACGTGACGGTTTGGCCGGGGTTTTCGGTGCTCAGGGCGGTGCGGGAGCTGAAGCTGACGACGAGCGTGCTGCCGATCCTGCGCAGTCATCCGCCGGTGCGGGCTGAACTCCGCCGTCGGCTGGCGGACCTTCGCGCCGGCCGGACGGCCACCGCGTGGACGAGATACCGCTGAACGGCATTCTGCACGTGCATTCGCCGACTGCAGATGACCGTTCGCCGCTTTCCGTCGATGGCTGACGAGGTATCGCTGCGCAGCGATAATTCGGTCCGGCAGATCGCCCCGGATAGCGTACTGCTAGTCCCATTGTGCAAGTTGCGGCTACCCGCCGTCACCTCGGCCGGTCAGGACACCGCGACCGGGGCCCGGGTGAGCACCACGGCGAACCCGAAGGCGAGCCCCATGACGGTCAACTCCAGCGTGGCCCACGAGGCGAGCGCCGTCCGCTGGTGTCGCACGATGCGCGGCATCAGCCGCCACCGCAAGTTGGCGGCCAGCAGCGCGATCGCGCCGGTGCACAGCACCTTCAGCACCATCAGCTGGCCGTACGGCGTGGTGAACACGCCTGCCCAGAAGCCGATCGTCGGGTTGGCCAGGATTTCCACGATGCCGTTGAACAGGCCGGTCACCGCGGAGAGCGCCAGGCACAGCGTCGCCAGTTTCGAGAACCGCGGCAGCGCGTGCGCGAGCAGCGTCCGGTTGGCCGCCAGCAGCACGATCATCGCGCCGAGGCCGCCGCACCAGGCGACCGCGCTCATGACGTGCAGCTCCATCGAGATCATCGTGTAGTCGTGATAGGCCCAGTTCGACGCGTGGCCGGTGACCGGCAACGGCAGCAGCGCGAACATGCCGAGACCCACCCGCACCTCGGCGGGCACCTTCTCGCCCTTGCGCAGCGCGACAAACCCGAGCACGGCGTGCAGCAGCGCGAGCACGGCCACGATCACCAGCGCCTTGCCCGCGCCGACCTCGGCGATGTAGTTGCCGATGTCGCCGCCGGTCAGCATCCGCTTGCCCGGCTTGTACTCCGCGGTCTGCAGGATCAGCGCGACCACCGCGGTCGCCGCCCAGACCAGCGCGGCGGCGACGGCGGCGGGACGGGCCCGGCGCATGACCGGTTCGGTGAGTTTCGGCCGGTCGTACCCGACCAGCACGGACAGCAGGGCCAGCCCGATCGTCGCGACCGCCGCCAGGTCCAGCAGCACGCGCACGATCGGGATGGCCGCCGAGACCACCTCGCTGGGTTCCACGACACCCGGAATGGGCGAGGACGCGGTGAGCGCGATGCCGATCAGCGCGCCCAGCAGTCCCGCGACGACCACGCAGGCGAGCGTGGCCCAGCGGACCGCGGAGGTGGTCTCGGCTCGCGTCACTGGTCCGCCTTGTCCGATCCGGGGTCGCGGCCGGTGCGCAGCGCGACGGTGAGGCCGATCGCGAGCAGCACCACCGCACCGGCGATCCACACCCAGATCGGCACGCCGCTCGACGACGAGGACGCCGCCGGGGCCGACTGGGCCGGAGCACCGGCCGCCTTGGCCGCGTCGCCCTTCGCAGGGGTGCCGTTGCCCGCGGTGGTGAGGGTGAACGGGATCTCGCCGGACACCGGGTGCCCGTCGGCGGAGAGGACCCGGTAGCCGACGGTGTACTTGCCCGCCGGGCCGAGCGGCCGCAGCGGCGCGCTGAGCACGTTGTTCTCCACCGTCACCGGACCCTCGGCCCACTGGCTGCCGTCCGGGCCGGTCACCGCGATCTGGTTGACGTCGGCGTTCTGCACGTACTGGTCGAACGTGAGCGTGACCTTCGCCGGGCCCTTGGCGAGCGACGCGCCGTTCGCCGGGTCGGAGTTGATCAGCACGTTGTGCGCCAGCGCCGGGGTGGCCGTGCCGAGCAGGGCCACCCCGGAAATCGCCAGCGCGAGGAGCGCTTTACGCATTACTTGGTTCCTTCGGTCTTTCCTGCGGCGGGACGGCGGGAACGCAGCACCGCGCCCGCACCGACGCCGAGCCCGAGCGCGCCGACCACGAGGCCGGCCCCGCCGAGCCAGCGAGCCGTGTTGTCCGACGACGACGCGGCTTCAGCGTTCTCTCCGGCAGCTGTGGTCTGCGTGTGGCCGCCGTGCTCCGAGGATTCGGCGGCGGCGAGCTTGATGGTCGGGGCCGGGTGTTCCGGCTCCTCGCCGCTGGGCGGGGTGGGCTGGTTCCAGTCCACCACTTTGCCACCCTCGTACGTCTGGATCGCCGGGAACTCCAGCTGGTCGACGTTGGACGGCAGCGGGCCGCCGCTGATCTCGAACTCCTGGAATTCGGTCGAGCCGATCTTGGTGCCCGGCTGCGCGGTCCAGACGACCTTCGTGACCGCCTCGGTGATCTTCGTGCCGGAGGCGGTGGTCACCGGCTGCGGCAGCTTCGACTTGGTGACCTCGGCGGTCCAGCCGGGGATCGGCTTGGTGCGGATGTTGCCGATGCCGTAGTCCGGTTTGACGTCGATCTCGACCTTGATCGTGCCGAGCTTCGCGTCCTCGTTCGGGACGCGGAAGAAGATCGTGCCGTAGCCGCCCTTGGCCGGCTGGTCGCCGTAGACGTTGGCGGTCACGTGCGCGGACGCGATGCCGGCGCCGAGCAGACCGGTGGCGGCGACGGTCGCGGCGAGCACGCCGGCACGACGGAAGACATGGTGGGACACAAGTTCTCCTGAACAGGGAAGGGCCGGCGGAGGACGAGGCCTGCGCCGGAAAAGGGGAAAGAAGGTGCGGGTTCAGGAGAGCCAAGGAGGTCCGCGTCGGCCCCGGACGCGGCGAAGTTCCACGGTCAGCAACGGCATCGCCCCAGCCGCACGCGACCGCGCGATCCCGGCAGCCGCCACCGGAACCGGCAACGGCCGGACCAGCAGCGGAAGAACGACCCGCAGGACGTGCAGCACCGCGAGCAGCATCGCGTCCGCCCGCGCCAGCACCAGCGCGGTGAGCAGCGTCGCGACAGCGTGCGCGACGGTCATCGCCCAGCCGTCCGGCGCGGCGGGCGCACCGGACGGGTCGTGCCCGCCGAGCGTCGTCAGCACCAGGTGCATCACGAGCTGTCCGCCGCCGAGCACGGCGATCGTGCCGAGCGGTCCTCGGGCGCGCCCGGCGAGCGCGGTGGCGGTCCAGCCGAGCAGTCCGGTGAGCAGGAGAGTGAGCGCGGGATCCGGCAGCCCGCCGTCGGCGGCCGCGTGCGCGGTGACGGCGAGTGACGCCGAACTCAGTGCGAGCAGTCCGCCGCGGACAGCGGCGAGTGCGCCGCGATGCCGGGCTGGAGTGCTCATTCGGGCAGCTTAACGGCACTCCGGTGGGTGACTGAAGCGTCTCGAATGGTGAGCACCTGCGGAAAACGCACAGGTAGGCGGGTCTCGATCCGGTAAAAACCGCTCGGTGGAGCGCTGTGCTTCGGTTGCCGACCCCTCGCTGATGCGAAACGGTGGGTAATCACAACCGAGAAGTGGGGGTTTCGACCGTATCCGTTCCGGGTAGTCACCCTGCCGATTGATGGGCTACTCCGAACGGGTGACGTCCGGGGCTCGCAAGCTGGCGGGAGAACGAATACGGATGAACCTCTTCGAGTACATCTCGGACCGGTGGGGAAGGCTGCTGCTCCAGGCGTGGCTGCACACCAGCATGGTCGTGCAGTGCACGATCCTCGCCGCGATCCTTGGCGTGCTGATCGGCATCGCCGTCTATCGCAGCCCCATCGGCTCCGCCGTCGCCACGGCGCTGGCCAGCACGATCCTCACCGTCCCGTCGTTCGCCCTGCTGGGTCTGCTGATCCCGCTTTCGGGCCTCGGCTCGACGACCGCGGTGATCGCGCTCGTGCTGTACGGCCTGCTGCCCATCGTCCGCAACACGATCGTCGGCCTCGACGCGGTCGACCCGGCGATCACCGACGCCGCCCGCGGCATCGGGATGAGCAGGCTCTCCGTGCTCACCCGGGTCGAACTGCGGCTGGCCTGGCCCGCGATCCTCACCGGGATGCGGGTCGCCACGCAGATGCTCATGGGCATCGCGGTGATCGCGGCCTACGCCAAGGGCCCCGGCCTCGGCGCGGAGGTCTTCTCCGGCCTCACCAATGCCGGGAGCACGAACTCCCTCAACCAGGCCCTCACCGGCACCGTCGGCGTGGTCATCCTCGCGCTGGTGCTCGACGGCATCTACGTCCTGATCAAGCGATTCACCATTTCTAGGGGTGTCCGTGGCTGAGCACACTGCGACCGAAGAAAACGTCTCCGGCGTCGAGATCGAACTCGACCACGTCACCAAGCGCTACTCCGGCACCCGCGCCCCGGCCGTCGACGACTTCTCGATGGTCGTGCCCGCGGGCAAGATCGTGGTGTTCGTCGGCCCGTCGGGCTGCGGCAAGACCACCACGATGCGGATGATCAACCGCTTGATCGAGCCGACGTCCGGCCGGATCACCATCGGCGGGCAGGACGCGCTGAAGCTCGACGTGGACACCCTGCGCCGCCAGATCGGCTACGCGATCCAGCAGGCCGGGCTGTTCCCGCACTTCACCGTCTCGCAGAACATCGCCGTTGTGCCCGGCCTGCTCGGCTGGGACAAGAAAAAGGTGACCGCGCGGGTCGAGGAGATGATGGACCTGGTCGGGCTCGACCCGGCCGATTTCCGCGACCGCTACCCGCGTCAGCTGTCCGGCGGCCAGCAGCAGCGCGTCGGCGTGGCCCGCGCGCTCGCCGCCGACCCGCCGGTGCTGCTGATGGACGAACCGTTCGGCGCGGTCGACCCGATCACCCGCGGCAACCTGCAGGACGAACTGCTGCGGCTGCAGACCGACCTGAAGAAGACGATCGTCTTCGTCACGCACGACTTCGACGAGGCGGTCAAGCTGGGCGACCGGATCGCGGTGCTCGGCAACCAGTCGAAGATCCTGCAGTACGACACCCCGGAGTCGATCCTGGCGAACCCGGCCGACGACACCGTCGCCGGATTCGTGGGCGCCGGCGCTTCGCTCAAGCAGTTGACCCTGCTGCGCGTGCGCGACGTCGAACTCCAGCAGGACGCGCTCACCACCACGATCGACGAAGCGCCCGCTGACCTGCGCGAGAAGCTGAGCAAATCGCGCAAGCCGTTCGCGCTGGTGCTCGACCAGCGGCGACGGCCGATCCGCTGGGTGCACGTGCGCGAGCTGACCAACGCCACGTCGCTGGGTTCGGTCGGCAAGCCGCTGCGCGACATCGTCAGCCTCCAGTCGACGCTGCAGGACGCGCTCGAGGCGATGCTCGCCGAAGGCGGTTCGGTGCCGGTCACCGGCGCGCGCGGCGAGTACGCGGGCACGATCAAGCTGGACACCGTCATCGCGACCATCCAGCAGCTGCGCGACGAGCACGCCGACGACCACGTCGACGAGGACGGGGCCACGGCATGACCGCTGCCGTCGATACCGGATTCAGCACCGAGTCAGGCTCCCGTCGCGCGGAACGAGTCCGTCTGTTCGCCCAGCCAGCCGTGGTCGTCCTGATCGTCGCGGTGACGCTGATCTGGGTGTTCGCCAGCGGGCTCACCGCGACCGAGAAGGAAACGCTGAACGCGGAGTCGCTGCTCACCGCGCTGCGCGACCACGTTGCGATGACCGTCGTGGTCACCGCGATCGTGGTGCTGGTGGCGGTGCCGCTCGGCATCATCGTCACTCGGCCGTGGGCGAAATGGCTCGCGCCGATCTTCCTGGCCATCGCGAACATCGGACAGGCCGCGCCCGCGCTGGGCGTGCTGGTGCTGTGGTTCATCTTCACCGGCGCGGTCGGCGGGCTGTGGGTCGCCGCGCTGCCGCTGGCGTTCTATTCGCTGCTCCCGGTGCTGCGCAACACGATGGTCGGCATCCAGCAGGTCGACCCGTCGCTCATCGACGCCGGCCGCGGCATCGGGATGTCCGCGCAGAAGGTGCTGTGGCGGGTGGAATTCCCGCTCGCGGTTCCGCTGATCCTGGCCGGCCTGCGCACGTCGCTCGTGCTGGCGGTCGGCACCGCGACGTTCGGCATGTTCGTCAACGCGGGCGGGTTCGGGCTCCTGATCGACACCGGCTACAAGCTCAACCTGACCAAGGTGCTGATCACCGGTTCGGTGCTGGCCGTCGCGCTGGCACTGCTGGTGGACTGGCTGGGCGCGGTCGCCGAGCAGTACTTCGGACCGAAGGGACTGCGCTGATGAACGTCCTGAAAAAGGCGGGCGCGCTGGTCGGCGCCGCCCTGCTCGCCGGGACGCTCTCGGCGTGCGGGCTCGACGTCAACACCTCGATCCCGTTCAAGATCGAACCCGGGTCCATCCGGCCGATCCCGTCGCTCGAAGGCCAGCGCGTGGTCGTCGGATCGAAGGACTTCACCGAGAACATCATCCTCGGCTACATGGCCGAAATGGCGCTGAGCGCGGCGGGCGCGGACGTCATCGACCTCACCGACATCAAGGGGTCGAACTCGTCGCGGCAGGCGCTGCTCAACGGGCAGACCGACGTGACCTGGGAGTACACCGGCACCGGCTGGATCAACTACCAGGGCAACGAACTGCCGGTCCCGGGCGGGGAGAAGGCGCAGTACGAGGCCACGAAGAAGGCCGACGCGGAGAAGTACGGCGTCACCTGGCTGAACTACTCGCCGCTCAACGACCAGTACGCCTTCGCCACCACTGAGGCGTACGCGGCGAAGAACAACCTCAAGACCACGTCGGACCTGGCGAAGTTCCTCACCACGCATCCGGACCAGAACCGGTTCTGCCTGGAGACGGAGTTCACCAGCCGCCAGGACGGGTTCCCGGCGGCGGTCAAGGCGTACGGGTTCAAGAACCCGAAGATCGAGAACTTCGGGATCGGCACCATCTATTCGGCGGTGGCCAACGGCACCTGCCCGGTCGGCGAGGTCTTCACCACCGACGGCCGGATCTCCGGGCTGAACCTGCGCGTGCTCGAGGACGACAAGAAGGCGTTCCCGCAGTACAACGCGGCGGCGACGCTGCGCACGGAGTTCCTGAACCAGCACCCGGAAATCCGCGGCCCGCTGGAGACGGTGGCGGCGGCGCTCGACAACAAGCAGATGGTCGAGCTGTGCAAGAAGGTCGACGTCGACGGCAAGGACGCGGGCACCGTCGCGCACGACTGGATGCTGCAAAAGGGCTTCATCAAGTAGCGCTTCCCGGCAGCGCAAAGGGCCCCTTGAGTTCGCTCAAGGGGCCCTTTCGCCGGGTTCAGATGCCCAAGCGGTGCAGCAGCTGCTCTTCCAGCCGTTCGAGCTCGCCGGTGACCGCACGGTGCGCGGCCTTGCGCCGGCCCGCGGGCATGCGCTCGGCGGCGCGCACCGTGGCCGACAGCTGCTCCAGCGTCGACTGCGTTTCGGCGGCGAACTTCTGGTCCTGCTCGGTCGCCTTCGCCGACTTCTTCAGCTCGCCGAGCCCCTGCACGAGACCCGCGATCCGGGCGTGCAGCGCCGCGCCGCGGCCGGTGTACTCGCCGAGCTGGTCGACGGCGACACCCAGCTTGCGGGCCTGGTAGCGGTCGTACGCCTCCCGCGCCGCACCCGCCGCGCGGACTGCGTACGGCGCGAGCACCGGCAGCACCGCCGGTCCGAGCACCTTGGCCACCGCGACCGCGTTCTTCGCCTTCTTCGGGGTGATCCGGGCTTCACCCTCGTCCTTTTTGGCCTTGTCTTGCTTGGCCTTGCGCGCCATGGCCGTTACCTCCCACGCCTTCTCCGGATGAACTTACTGGTCCCCGACCTGACGGGCATGTCGGCTCGCGCGGGGAATGTCGTACCCACGATCTATTGTGATCGCTATGGGAGACGAGGTGTTGCTCGACGCGGGAGCAGTGAGTCGTTGCCGCCGCCGGGTGCACCTGGAACACGACCCGGCGATGCGCGACGTGCCGCTGCCGCCGCCGGATCCGACCGCACAACAGCGCATCGACGACGCGACCGCGCACCGCGAGGAAATCCTCGAACAGCTGGTCGCGGCGTCGGGGCCGGAGGCAACCTGGGCCAGGGTGCCGCGCACCGCGTCCGCTGGCGAGCGGGTGCGGCTCACCGAGCAGGCGTTCGCGGACGGCACGCAGTACATCTGGGGCGCGCTGCTGCCAGCCGACCCGGTCGGGCACCGGCGCGGCGGCATCGACCTGCTCGTGCGCGTCGACGACGGGTATGTGCCGGTGCTGGTGGTCCGGCACCGGATCACCGACCGCGGCCAGGGCGCACCCACCACCGCGATGACGGAGCTGGATCCGGCGCGCCGTTCGCCGGACGAGCTGCGCAAGGTGCGCTCGCAGCCGCGAGACCAGCTGCGGCTCGCCCACCTGCGGCGAATGCTGGAGACGCGCGGCTTGGCGGCCGGCGGGCGCGCGCTCGGCGGCGTGATCGGTCTGGACGCGGACGTCGTCGTCTGGCACGACCTCACCGCGGGCACCTGGCCGGGCGGACGCAGCGCACTGGACGAATACGACGCACGCTTCGCGGACCGGCTCGCCGTCGCGACCGCTGCCGCCACCGGTGCCGAAGCGCTGGCCGCGCCTTCGCGGGTGCTGGAGTGCCGGCGGTGCCCGTTTTGGGCCACGTGCGAGGTCGTGCTCACCGAAACGCGTGACGTGAGCCTGGTCGTGCGCGGCGAGGACGCGGGCGAGCTGCGCCGCGTCGGAGTGTCCACTGTAGACAAGCTGGCCGCGCTGGACCCGGCCGCCGAGATGCCGCCGATGAACTGGACGGGCGGCACGTTCTCGGACGCGATCATGCTGGCCCGGGCGTGGCTGGCGGATCTGACGGTGGTGCGTCGCACGCCGAAGATCGAGGTGCCGCGCGCGGACGTCGAGGTCGACGTGGACATGGAAAGCTTCGGCGATTCCGGGGCTTACCTGTGGGGGACGCTGTTGTCCGGAGTGGACATCGGGGTGCCGCAGGGGTACCGGGCATTCGCGACCTGGGAGCCGCTGCCGACCGTGGACGAGGCGCGGTCGTTCGCTGAGTTTTGGGCGTGGTTCACGGATGTTCGTGAGCGGACCCTGGCCGCGGGGCTGACTTTCCGGGCGTATTGCTACAACGCGCTCGCGGAGAACCGGTGGCTGTTCGGGTCGGTCGAACGGTTCGGGGAGTATTCCGGGATCCCGGAGAAGCGGACTGTTCAGTCCTTTGTGGACTCCGATGAGTGGGTCGATCTTTTCCGCAGCGTGACGGATCAGTTCCTGTGCTCGCGGGGCAAGGGCTTGAAGGTGATCGCCCCAGTGGCCGGGTTCGCGTGGCGGGATCCGGAGGCTGGGGGCGAAGCCTCGATGCGGTGGTACCGGGATGCGGTGGGGATGGACGGCGCGGTCCCTGATGACGAGCAGCGAGAACGGTTGTTGCGGTACAACGAGGATGACGTGCTCGCGACTAAGGCGCTGCGGGAGTGGATGAGCGGGCGGGCTCAGGTTGAGGTTCCGTACATGCTGGACCTCTGAGTCCTCCGGAAGCCGCGGCGGCCCCGGAATTTCGGCGCGGAAACGGCACGAGTCCTGGCGGATCCGAAGGGGGTCGCGCGGATCCTCGCGGCAGGGGCAGGAGTCCGACCGCCGCGAGGAGAGGTGCGAAAGGCACCGGGGGGTGTGCTGCGGTGTTCGGACAGCACACTTGACCCCGCAGAAGGTTATTCGCCCGCGCGCAGTTTCTTGTTCTCCCGCTGGGCCTCGTGGAGCTGGTCCTCGAGAGAGACGATGCGGCAGGCGGCGTCGACAGCCGTGCCCTGGTCGACCAGTTCGCGCACGCGTGCGGCGAGGCGCAACTGCTGGCGGGAGTAACGGCGATGCCCGCCGGACGAGCGCTGGGGCTCGATCAACCCGGTCTCGTCCAGGCTGCGCAGGAAGTTCTGGCTGGTGCCGAGCATCTCGGCGGCCCGGCCCATCGTGTAAGCGGGGTACTCGTCGTCGTCGAACTTGTCCGCTCCGCCGGAACCGGCGGACGGGGTATCGCGTGGGTCAGGGATCATTCCACCTCCACATCACAAGGGACCCCGGGTGCCACGCGGCACCCGGGGTCCCAGGGTTGGGTTTCATCATTGTCAACCGGCCGTGAAGCCGGCTTCTGGTATCCGCGGGGTCCGTTCACCGGACATGCCGCGCGGAGATCGCTGATTCGTAACCGAGAACCACCTGCCAATCTGATGGGACTGCGGTACCCGCGCGGCATTGCTGCTCCGCCGCCGCGGGCGATCCAATGATGTGCCCGTTCCCTTCTTTCCGGTGTTTTCCTCTTGCGGTGTCGCACTTCCGGTACTGCGTTTACTGCTTCGAACGTCACCGGCTGGAACCCTTCCGCTGATCGGCCCCAGCACGCGTAACGCCGCTGGTCACTGGCTGGAGCCCCGTCGGAAATCGGCTCCGGCCACCTGACCGCTCCCGCACTGCCTGGCCTGCCAGTGCGGTTATTGCACCTGCGTTCACTGCACGGTCCCGGCCGAAACCCGTTCGTTCAGCGGCTTCGCCCTGCCTGACCGTCTTGTCTCACTTCACGGGCAGTTCGTCATCTCCCGTGCCTGATTGACGTTGTCTCTCTTGTACAAGAAGGATGCTACCCATGATCGAAACCGAATGTCTACCCCAGTCGCCATAGATTTTCTCCAAGCTGGGCACGCGGTCGCGTTTCCGCTATACTCGTCGACGAGTACTCGCCCACGAGGAGGTCGTAAGCGTGAAGCGGCGAAAGGTGTCCAACTTGCTGGGCCTCGCCGTGCTGGCCACCGTGTTCGAGCGGCCGATGCATCCGTACGAAGTGGCCTCTCTCCTGCGGGAACGCGGCAAAGAGGGCGACCTGAAGATCAAGTGGGGCTCCCTCTACACAGTCGTCGGCAACCTCGAAAAGCACGGGTTCCTCGAGGCCGTCGAGAACGTGCGGGACGGGGCGCGGCCGGAGCGGACCGTTTATCGGATTACCGACGCTGGTCAGGCTGAGCTGGAGGATTGGGTCGCCGAGTTGCTCGCGGTGCCGGATTTGGAGGCCACGCGGTTTCACACGGGGCTCTCGGTGATGCTCGCGCTCGGGCCGGACGTGGTCGATCAGCAGTTGCGGCATCGGGTCGGCGAGCTGGACCGGCTGATCGGCGACCGCGTCGAGGCGTTGGCGAAGATGCGGGCTGAGCTGCCTCGGCTGGTTCTCGTCGAGGCGGAGTACCAACTGGCGATGTGGCGCGCGGAGGCGGAATGGGTTCGCGGGCTGCACGAGGAGCTGACCACCGGCGCGATGCCGGGGGTCGAGGAGTGGCGGCGTTACCGGGAGACCGGGGAGCTGCCTGACATGGCCGCCTTCGTCGAGAACGAGGGCGAATAAAGAGGTCCCGGAGGAGGTGCTGGCACACCGCCCCGGGACCGGGAACCGTCGAACTGGAAACCGCGAGGTGCGGGAACCTGTTTTCAGGCTGCGCTGACAAGGATACGGCCCCGCGGCGAACCGGTTCGGACTCAACCGAACAGGGAGAAAACACGATGGGGAACACCCAGGTCAAACGCCACCGTACGAAACTGCTGCCGGAGATGGAGGGGCCGGTCGCCCGGGCGTACGCGCGGGGACGCGGTACCGAACCGCAGCGAATTCAGTATCGCGAAACGGCCGAGATGCTGGCTTCGGAGCTGGCCGAGGGCGCGGACGTGCTCGAGGTCGCGCCTGGGCCGGGCTTCTTCGCGGTGGAGCTGGCCCGCACCGGCCGGTGCACGGTGACGGGGCTGGATGTCAGCCGGACGTTTGTTCAGCTGGCCAGGGAGTACGCGCATGAGCAGGGCGTCTCGGTCGATTTCCGTCGCGGTGACGTGGCGGCGATGCCGTTCGTGGACGGGTCGTTCGACTTCCTGATCTGCCAGGCGGCGTTCAAGAACTTCGCCGACCCGGTGGACGCGCTCGACGAGATGCACCGGGTGCTGCGGCCGGGCGGGGTCGCGCTGGTGCAGGACTTGAGCAAGAGCACGACCGATGCGGAGCTGGACGCTGAGGTCGCGCGGATGAATCTCGGTCCAGTGGCCACGTTCACCACCGTTCGCACCCTGCGCGGGCTGCGGCGGCGGGCGTACACGCCGGAGCAGTTCCGCGCGACGGTCGCGGAGAGCAAGTTCCGCACCTGCGAGGTGACCCCGGACGGGATCGGCCTCGAGGTGCGGATGCGCAAGGAATGACCGGGCGAGTGGCTGTGCCGCTGAGGGGGCGGCACAGCCACTCGCGAGGCAACGTCAGCGCGGGGCCATCCGCAGCGAGCCGTCCATGCGGACGACCTCGCCGTTCAGGTAGTCGTGGTCGATCAGCGACAGGGCGAGCTGCGCGTACTCGTCCGGCCGCGCCAGCCGCTTCGGGAACGGCACCCCGGCGGCGAGTCCGGCGCGGAATTCGTCGCTGACGGTGGCGAGCATCGGGGTGTCGACGATGCCGGGGGCGATCGTCAGCACGCGGATGCCGTGCGAGGCGAGGTCGCGCGCGGCGGGCAGGGTCATCCCGACCACGCCGCCCTTGGACGACGCGTACGCCACCTGCCCGATCTGGCCGTCGTACGCGGCGACGGACGCGGTGTTGATGATGACGCCGCGGGCGTCGTCGGCCAGCGGTTCGGTCTTCGCGATCGCCTCGGAGGCGATGGTGACCACGTTGAACGTGCCGATCAGGTTGATCTGGATGACCTTCGCGTACAGCGCGAGGTCGTGCCTGCCCTTGCGGGACAGGATGCGCGCGGACGGTCCGATGCCCGCGCAGTTGACCACCGTGCGCAGCGGTACGCCGGAGCCCGCCGCGGTGTCGACGGCGGCCTGCACCTGGTCCGGGTCGGTCACGTCGGCCTCGACGTAGGTGATGCCGTCGATCTGCTCGGCCTTCTCGATCGAAGGCGCGAGGTCGAGGGCGAACACCCGCGCGCCTTTCGCGGCCAGCGCCTTGGCGGTCGCGCCGCCGAGTCCGGACGCGCCACCCGTGACGAGCGCTGCGGTGTCGGTGATCTGCATCTTCAGCCTTCCTCCTGCTCTCGGTGCCGCGGTGCACCTCCGCGCCCAGGTTAACGCTCGTTCGCATGCCTGTCGGAGTGTGTCGCCTCACCCGCTGTCGTCGCGAGGAGTATTCGGCCGCGACCGCTTCCGTTAGCACTGAGGTCAACTCCGGCTGTCACCTTCAGCGTCATGAGCTCAGCTCGGATCGTGGTGGTAGGGACGGGATACGTCGGATTGACCACGGGGGCTTGTCTCGCGAGCCTCGGGCACCGCGTCACCTGCGTTGACGTGGACGTGGCGAAAGTGAACCGGCTGTCGGCCGGGCGCGTGGACATCCTCGAGCCAGGACTGGCCGATCTGGTCTCCCGCGGACTGGCGAACGGACGGCTGTCGTTCGTCGTCGGCGCGCGGGAAGCCGTTCGCGGCGCGGAGGGCGTGTTCCTCTGCGTGCCGACGCCGATGGGCGCGGGCGGGTCCGCGGATTTGCGCGCGGTGGAATCGGTGACCGCCGAGATCGGCGACGTGCTGCCGGCCGGCTGTGCGCTGATCACCAAGTCGACGGTGCCGGTCGGCACCGCGAAACGGATCCAGGCGATGGTCGGCCGCGCCGACGTGCCGGTGGTCTCCAACCCGGAGTTCCTGCGCGAAGGCACTGCGGTGCAAGACTTCCTGCACCCGGACCGGATCGTGGTCGGATCGGATTCGCACGCGGCCGCCGCGTGGGTCGGGCAGTTGTACGGCGACCTCGCCGCACCCGTCGTGGTCGCGGACGCGGCGAGCGCGGAACTGGTCAAGTACGCGGCGAATTGCTTTCTCGCGCTCAAACTGTCCTATGTGAACTCGATCGCCGAACTGTGCGAACGGCTCGGCGCGGACATCGACCTGGTCACCGAAGGCATGGGCTACGACCGGCGGATCGGCCGCACCTTCCTCAAACCCGGCCCGGGCTGGGGCGGTTCGTGCCTGCCCAAGGACACCAGCGCGCTGGTCAAGGTCGCCGAATCGGTCGACTACGACTTCCGGATGCTGACCTCGGCGATCGACGAGAACATCGCCCAGCGCGACCGGATCGTGGCGAAGATCGCAGGAGCCTGCGGCGGAACGCTGGCCGGCGCGCGGATCGGCGTGCTGGGCCTGGCGTTCAAGGCGGGCACGAACGATCTGCGCGATTCTCCCGCGCTGGCAGTGTCTTCGGTGCTGGGCGCGCTCGGCGCGGAGATCACCGCGTACGACCCGGCGGTCTCCGGCGGCATTGCCGGGATGACCGTCGTGGACGACCCGTATCAGGTCGCCAAGGACGCGGATGTCGTTGTGGTGCTTACCGAATGGGCCGAGTTCCGCAACCTCGACTGGGTTGCGATCGCCGACGCGATGGAAGGCGACGACGTCGTCGACACCCGCAATCTGCTCGACCCGCGGATGATTCTCGACGCCGGGTTGTCCTGGCAGGGAGTCGGGCGCCCGCGCGCGGCCCGGCGGCGAGTTCCGGTTTTCTGATGGGAGATTCGCTTCGGTTGCGCTATGCTCCTCGGCGGCATCGCGTGTCGGTCACCGGCTGGGTGAGGCATGGAGGTGCTGGGATGCCTTGTGGAGGCATTGCTTCGTGTCACTTTCTCTTGAACTGAATCACCTGATGGTCCCGTCCCGGAACAACCGGGAATCCGCCGAATTCTTCGCGCACCTGCTCGGGTTCGAGATCGGCGAGGAATGGGGCCCGTTCATCCCGGTCGAAACCAGCAACGGCGTGCGGCTCGACTTCGCGACGGTGCCGGACGCCGATCGCAAGCTGCAGCACTACTGTTTCCTCATTCCGGAGGACGACTTCGACGCGTTTTTCCTGCGGTTGAAGGAAACCGGGGTCGACTACCACGCCGGGCCGGGCGGGCAGGGCCCCGGCGAGATCAACCACAACCACGGCGGACGCGGCGTGTATTTCCTCGACCCGGGCGGAAACGGGATCGAGGTCATCACGCAGCCGTACGAGCCGGAGCGGAAACGGCCCGCGAGCTGGTAAGTCCTTTGTAGACGGACGGCGGGCGGGTCACAGCGGAAGCGAGGCCCACCCGCCGCCCGTGGCAAGCAAAGTCCGGACGCTCTCCGCGTGGTCGGAGAACGCGGCCAGATCGGCGTGCAACAGCGCGGCCCGCTCGGAATCGAGCGGGTCCGCGTCGTCGCGCCACAGTTCGAGCGTCCAGTTGGCGGCCAGGATCATCGAGCGCACCAGCCCGGCGACCGCGGAATCCGGCCGGTCGTACGCGGCGAGGATTTCGTCGCAGGTGGTGAAACACCGTTCCAGGCCGCGGACAGCTTCGGCGGGTGTGCCGTCCCAGTCCGGTCCCGGCCAGGCGCACGAGCCCAGCGCGAGCCACAGCTGCCAGCCGGCGGTCAGCTCGGCTTCGTCGCGGGGCGTCCAGTGCGCGGCCATCCCTTGAGTGTGCGCCCCGCCGGCCGGTTTGCCGCCGGGGTTTTGGCCGAGGTCACGTGCGTGGCTGTTCCCACAACCAGAACTCGATCCCCTGGTCGTCGGCACAATCCGCCGTTCGGCCGTACGGCTGGTTCTCCACCTCTCCCGCCCGGCCGCCCCCCTCGCGCACCCGGCCGAGCGCGGCCTCGAGGTCGTCGACGGCGAACATCAGCTTCCAGCCGGACTGCAGTTCCGGTCCGCCCCACAGCCCGCCGGGCAGGCCGTCGCCCTCGATGCGCCACGCGGTCGGCAGGCTGCCCTGGTTGAACTGCCAGCCGAGCACCGCACCGTAGAACGCCTTGGCCCGGCTGTCGTCAGGCACCTGGAAGGTGAAGTACCCGGCCTCGCCGTGCCGGTACGTGCGCTCCCCGGGCGTTTTCGCTTGTGGCGCGGCCTTTCCGACCAGCCAGCGCTGGCCGTAGGGGTCGCGGATCACCCCGTTCAGCCCGTAGCCGCGGTCCTCGACCGGACGCAGCAGTTCCGCGCCCAGTTCCACGGCCCGCCGCGCCGCGTCCTGCGGATCGGGCACCTCGACGCGCACCAGCGCGCCGCCCTCCGGCGCGACGACATTGCCCAGCTCGGGGAACTCCTCGGCCAGCATCAGCACGCTGTCGCCGATGTCCAGTTCGGCGTGCCCGACCCGGCCGTCGTCCATCACGATCGGCTCGGCTCGGCGTCGTGCGCCGAAGACCTCGACGTAGAAGTCGAGCGCGGCGCGCGCGTCGGTCACGACCAGGTACGGCGTCAGCGCACCCGCTCGGGCCTGCTGCGGCGTGGTTTCGGTGGTGGTCATCTCCGCTCCGTTCAGGATCAGTCGGCGGAGGTCGTCCCGCAGCTGCTCGGCGAAGGCCGGATCGGGGTCGGCCGGAGTCGAAGGCAGTGCGAGCGCGTCGAACGGTTCAGGCATCGCGTCCCTCCTTCTCCTGGTAGCCGCGGCGGAACGCGGTTTTGGCCCGCGTCAGCAACGCCTCCGTCGCGTGGATGGTCCGGCCGAGATGCGCCGCGACGTCGCGCACCGGAAGGCCGTCGACGTACCGCAAGGTGAGCACTGCCCGATGCGAGACAGTCAGCGTTTCGAGCACCTGCCGCGCACGCAGGGCGTCGAGCTGCTCGTCCCAGGGATCCTCGACGTCGCATCCGGCGTCGTGCACGAGCCGCAGCCCGCGCTGTTCCCGTTCGGCGCGCCGCCAGTGGTCGGCCAGCTTGTGCCGGGCCACCCCGATCAGCCAGGGCGTGCTCACCGGCGGCGCGTGCTCCTTGCGGCAGGCGGCGACCGCGCCGAGGAACGTCTCCGACGTCAGTTCCTCCGCCAGCACGCGGTCGCCGCACCTCGCGAGCAGGTAGCCATAGACCTCCGGCAGGGCCTTCTCGTAGAGGCCGAGCAGCGCGAAGGCCGGGTCTGGCTGCACCCGAGGTTCCGTCACATCTCCATCGTCGTCCGGGAGCGGGGTTTTCCGTCGGTCGAATTCTCAGCGAGGATCGGGAAGTTTGCGAGCCAGCCCGCTCACGAGCAGCGCCAGCACCGCCAGAATCCCGATGACCAGCACGAACGCACCCTGGTAGCCCATCGCGCCCGGCACGCTCAGGCTGGCGAACAGGCTCCCCAGCACCGCGACTCCCAGTGCCAGCGACGTCTGCTGGGTCGTGGTCAGCACGCCGCCGCCGACCCCCGCCAGGTCGGCGGGCACCCGGGACAGCACGACCCGGAACAGCGTGCTCATCGCGAGCCCGTTGCCGACGCCGATCAGCACCATCGCCGGGGCCAGCTGCCAGATCGACAGGTCGGGCCAGTCGAGCAGCGCGGTTCCGGCGAGCGCGAGCAGCCCGACGGCGAGGATCACCCCGCCGATCGGCACGATCTTGCGGCCGAAGCGGGCGACGAGGCGGCTGCTGACCAGCGAGGTCGTGAAATACGCGACGGCCATCGGGGTCAACGCCAGCCCGGCGCCGAGCGGGCCGAGGTGCAGGCCGTTTTGCAGGGTCACCGCGTAGACGAACATGAACGAGCCGAAGGTGCAGAAGAACGGCACCGCGACGGTCAGGCCGTGCCGCACGCTCGCGGTGCGCAGCAGGGCAGGCGGCAGCAGCGGGGTGCCGCCCGCGGCCTCGAGGTTTCGTTCCGTGCGGGCGAAGCCGAACGCCGCGAACGGGAAGATCACCAGCAGCGCGATGCTCCACCACGGCCAGCCGAGCGCGCGGCCCTCCATGATCGGGATCAGCAGCGACAGCAGCGAAACGGCCAGCAGCACGGTGCCCCAGCGGTCGACGCCGAGCGGGTTGCTCGCCCGGCTGTCCGGCACCGTGCGGCGCGCGAGCAGCAGCCCGACGATCCCGATCGGCACGTTGACCAGGAAGATCGGCCGCCAGCTCAGGTCCCACACGTTGGCGGCGACCAGCGCGCCGCCGAGCAGCTGGCCGACCACGGTGGCGATGCCGCCGGTCGCGCCGTACATGCCGATCGCGCGCGAGCGGCGTTCGCCGGAGGTCCCGGCCTGGATGATCGACAGCACCTGCGGCAGCAACAGCGCCGAAGCCGCGCCCTGTGCGACGCGGGCGATGACCAGCGTGGCGGCGTCCGGGGCGACGCCGCAGGCCAGCGAGGTGAGCGTGAACAGCGTGAGGCCGAGCAGGAAGAGCCTGCGACGGCCGAAGGTGTCGCCGAGCCGTCCGCCGAGCACCAGCAGCACCGCGTACGCGATGCCGTAGCCCGCGACGACCAGTTCGAGCGTCGCGGTGGACGCGTGGAGGTCGGTATCGATGGTGGGCAGGGCGACGTTGACGATGAAGAAGTCGATGATCGGCAGTGCCGCCCCCAGCAGCACGGTGATCAAGCCGGCGGACGAGAGGCCCGTCCTCTCCGACGTCCCGACAGCGGCGGTGGCCGTCGCCGGGGCAGTGGTGGTAGTCGTCATGAGTACTACGTTCCGCCGCCGCAAACCCTGGTACCAGGTGTGCTTCTATCCTGGTACTGGGACTACCTGGTAACAGGCTCGGCGCTGTGCTTACTTGGTACTCGTGACCAGTGGCATCGAAGACCGCCTGCGCCGGACCGAGCTGGGGGAGTTCCTCCGCAACCGGCGCGGACGCATCACGCCCGAGCAGGTCGGCCTGCCGCTCGGCGGCCGCAGGCGCACGCCGGGGCTGCGCCGCGAGGAGGTCGCGCAGCTCGCCGGGGTGGGGGTCACCTGGTACACGTGGCTCGAACAGGGCCGCGACATCAACGCGTCCGAGCAGGTGCTCAGCGCGATCTCCCGCACACTCCGGCTCGACCCGCACGAGCACGTGCACCTGTTCACCCTCGCCGGCGCGCCAGAGCCGGTGACCGAGAAGAAGCACTGCTCCGCGATCACCCCGTCGATGCAGGACATGATGGTCCAGCTGGAACCGTTCCCGGTCGCGGTCCGCAACGCGCGCTTCGACGTGCTCGGCCACAACGCCGGCTACGACTGGCTGATGGGCGGCGTCGACGCGATCCCGTACGAGGAACGCAACACGCTCGTCCAATGCCTGCTCAATCCGCAGTGGAAAGAGCGGATGGTCGACTGGGAGCAGAATGTGCCGCGGATGGTCTCGTCCTTCCGCGCGGCGATGGCCGAGCACGTGGGCGAGCCCGGCTGGAAGTCGCTGGTCAAACGGCTTCGGGCGGAGTCGCCGTGCTTCGAGGAGCTGTGGAGCCAGCACGACGTGAACACCGAGCTGGCCAAGAGCAAGCGCTACCTGCACCCGGACGCGGGCCTGCTCACTTTCGACTTCACCTACCTCTACGCCGGTCGCCGCTCGGAGATCCGGATGTCGGTCTACACCCCGGCGAACGACGAGACTCACGCGAAGCTGCTGGAGTTCGTGCCCAAGACGCGGTAGTGCAGGTGGGTCACGCCCTCGCCAGGCGTGACCTCGGGCGTGCCGAGTCGCACCGGGCCGAAGCCGAATTCGCCGAAGAACGGCACCCCGCCGCCGAGCAGGACCGGCACGAGGTCGATCCGCACCGCGTCGAGCAGCCCTGCCGCCAAGCACTGCCGCGCCATCTCGCCCGCGTTCACGCCGACGTCGCGGCCGTCGGCCAGTTCTTTCGCCCGTGCCACCGCGACCTCGATGCCCTCGGTGACGAAAGTGAACGGCGAGCCCTCCCAGCCGGCAGGCACCTCGTGCGTCACCACGACCACCGGCCCGCCGAACGGATGCGTCCCGCCCCAGCCCGAGGTCAGGTCGAACAGCCGCCGGCCGACGAGCAGCGCCCCGGTCGACTCCAGTTGCGCACGCATGACCTTCGCGCTCGCCGGGGACATGCGCAGCGAACGTCCCGGCTGCGCGGTCGGCACCTCCTCGGTGCCGCTGCCCAGCCAGCCGAAGAGCAGATCGAACCCGGATTCGCCCGGCCCGGCCACGAACCCGTCCAACGACATGCTCGCCCCGGCCACTACCTCGCCCATCACTGTCTCCTTTTTCGCCGTTTGCCTGATGAACGGAGCCGGATCAGAGTTCTCGACATACCGCGCCGCGCGTAGTCCGATCCCGCGCTTCACGACGGACGCGCCCGCCCGGCTTCCCCGGTAGCTTTCGCACCATGCACTACTGGTGGCGGGCGCAGAACCCGTGGTTCGGGCGGGTGTTCCGGACCTTCGTGGTGCTCGCCTTCGTGCTCGGCGGCTCCAGCGCGTCCGGCCGCTGGCAGCACGCCACGCATCCGCTGAGCCCGCTCGGCGCCGCCTGGCTGGCCGCGACCGTGCTCACCTTGCTGCTCGTCCACCGGTACCCGCTGCCGCTCTTCGTGCTCACCGCGGCCTCGGCGTACGCGTACTACCTGTCGCCGGAGCCCGGCGGCCCGGTGATCATCGTCCCCACCATCGCGCTGTTCGTGCTTACGCGGCGGAAGGGCCCGGTGGTTGCCGGAAGCACGGGTGCGGCGGTGCTCGTGGGGGCGTACGTGGTCCACATCATCACCGCGCAAACGTTTGCAGTCAGCGCCTGGGCGCTGTTCGCCGTGGTCTGGATGGCCGCCGTGATCGGCATCGCGACCGCGGTCCGGTTCCAGTTCGCCGCCGTCGCCGCCCGGCGCGAGCAGGCCGACGAGCACCGGCACCGGATGGCCGAGCAGGAACGGCTCCGGATCGCCCGCGAGGTGCACGACGTCGTCGCACACAGCCTCGCGATGATCAACGTCCAAGCGGGCGTCGCCGCGCACGTCGCGGACCGGCGGCCGGAGGAGGCGAAAGAGGCGCTGCTCAACATCAAGGCAGCCAGCGCGTCCGCGCTCAACGACCTCCGCGCGACGCTCGCTGTGCTCCGTTCCGGCGAGAACCGCGCGCCCGCGCCGAGCCTCGCGCAGGTCGACGAGCTGCTCGACCACGCGCGCGCCGCCGGATTGGCAGTCGAACTGCACGGCGAAGCCGGCGAGCTGCCCGCGCCGGTGGACGGCGCGGCGTACCGGATCCTTCAGGAGTCGCTCACCAACGTCGTCCGGCATGCCGACGGGGCACAGCGCGTCGAGGTCCGGTTCGAGCGGAAGCCGGGCACGCTGGTCTTGATCGTGCGCGACGACGGCCGCGGCACCGTCCAGCCGACGCCCGGACACGGTCTGCGCGGCATGCGGGAACGCGCGACCGCGCTCGGCGGCAGCGTCGAGGCGAGCGTCACCGGGCAGGGTTTCCAGGTGCGGGCGGAACTGCCCGTGGAGGGGGAGAAATGACCATCCGCGTCGTACTGGCCGACGACCAGGCCCTGGTCCGCGCCGGATTCCGGCTGCTGCTGGACACCGAGGACGGCTTCGAGGTGGCCGGCGAGGCGAGCGACGGCGAGCAGGCCGTCGCACAGGCGGTCGAGCACCGGCCCGACATCGTGGTGATGGACATCCGGATGCCCGGCACCGACGGTCTCGAAGCGACCCGCCGGATCACCTCGCACCCCGACCTCGGCGGGGTGAAAGTGCTGGTCCTGACCACGTTCGACGTCGACGAATACGTCTACGAGGCACTCCGCGCCGGGGCCAGCGGGTTCCTGCTGAAGGACACCGAACCGGTCGAACTCCTGCACGCGCTGCGCGTCGTCGCGGCGGGGGAGGCGCTGCTCGCGCCGACCGTCACGCGCCGGTTGATCGCCGAGATCGTCGGACGGCCGGAGCACCGGCGGATCGACACCTCAGCCGTGCAGGAGGTGACCGAACGCGAACGCGAGGTGCTGGCGCTGGTCGCGGGCGGGCTGTCGAACGACGAAATCGCCGCCCACCTGGTGATCTCCACGGCGACCGCGCGCACGCACGTCAGCCGCATCATGACCAAGATCGGCGCGCGCGACCGGGCGCAGCTGGTGGTGCTCGCGTACGAATCCGGCCTCGTCACCCCGCGCCGCGGCTCGCACGAATGAGCTAAGCCGGGAGTGTGAGTTACGCCGTGTCGGTGAACGTCGTCCCACCGTCGCACGCCTTACCGGAAGAGCATCACTGCTCAGCGAGGGGTGTGGCGGAAGGAGTTCCCGTGGCGTGGGAGATCGTCGTGGTCGCCGCGCTGGCCCTGGTTTTCCTGGTCCGGCTGGTAGCGCAGCTCCGGCGGAGCTGACGGACGCCGGCGCGGCGGCATCGCCCGGCGCACCGGCGGCTCGGCGGTGCGGTCGACGGCTGATTCGACAGGACGCGCCCGGTGCGCGCCCCCGTTCGCACGCGGCGGCATCGCGCGCGGCGCGTCGTTCGGCGGCGGAGCTCCGTTCCTCGGCATCCGCCCGTTCTGCACCGGACGCGGCCGGGGCGCCGGACGACGCGGCGGCAGCGGTTCGGCGGGAATCTTCGGGATCTCAGCGGTCACTTCGGCGTCCTCGACGAGCTGAGTCGTTTCGCCCGGAGTTTCGACCGGCGGTTCCACCGGGGGCTCAGGCGTTTCCGGCGCGGGCGGAGGCGGCTTCGGCTTGTGCGACAACCGTCGCGCCAGCGAGTGGCTCGGCCGTTCCACGAACCGGTAGCTCAACTCGACCACCCCGAACACCGCCGGGATCACGATCAGCAGCGCGATCGGCAGCGGCACCGCCGGGCGCAGCAGTTGCAGCAGCACGAACGTGACCAGCATGTGCAGCAGGTAGATCGAATAGCTGCGCTCGGACAGCATGGTCCAGATCTTGCGCTGCTTCAGCCGGTCCTCGGCGAACATGCCCATCAGGAAGCAGGCGACGGCGAACGCCAGCGCGAGGTTGTACGAGCTGTCCACCCGGCCGACGTTGATGACGTCCGCCAGCACGTACAGCGACCAGGCGCAGCCGCCGTACAGCGCGCCCGTCCAGAGCGGGATCTGCTTCTTGGTCGTCGCCCAGACGACCTGGCCGATGACCATCGCGGGCAGGTACGAGACGTTCACCGCGAACAGCGACCACGACGGTCCGAGCTGGGACCGGCTCATCATCACCACGAAGATGAAGGTCAGTTCGACCGCGATCGCGAGCCACACCCATCGGCGCAGCAGCGGCAGCACCGCCATGAGCAGCAGGTAGAAGATGACCTCGACGATCATCGTCCAGGCCACCGGCACCAGCACGATCTGCGGGTAGATCAGGTAGTTGACCAGCGTGGTGTTGGTGAAGACGGTGAGCGGGTTCAGCGTCTGTGCTTGGCCGGTTGACGGCGGGTGCAGATTCACCAGCAGCAGGAACGCGGTCAGCAGCACCACGAACAGCATCGGCGCGTAGACCCGGATGAACCGGTTGAGCGCGAACCGGCCGGTGCCCTGGCGCAGCGCGATCGGCGTCACGACGAAACCGCTGACCAGGAAGAAGAACGGCACCGCGATCTGCCCGATGCCCTGCTTCGACATGTGCATCGGATCGCTCGTGAGCGCCTCGATGAAGTCGACGTACGGGGCTTTGTCGTTCTTCGCGATCACCCACGGATGGGCGATGTGGCTGTAGAAGACCAGTAGCGCGCCGAGGCCGCGGCCGATGTCGATGAAGACGATCCGGGTTTTCTTCGCGGGCGCGGACGCAGGGTCGGCCAGGGCAGCGGAATTCGGCTCGGCCAGCGTGCTCACCCCCGTCTTCCGCTACCGACAACCTCGTGAAGGTTACCGCCTCGCACACCCGCCCCGGACGTACTCCCCGCAATTGGCGGTAAGCAGGGGATTAGTCACAACACCCGTTCTGGCCTCGGATTATGCGGTCGCCAGGTACGATCAGGCAGGAATTCGTCCGGTTTCACGCTAGGTAGTTCAGGAGTTCGGGGAGCGTGCAGCAGTCCAGTCTCGGCGGTCCCGTCGAGCCTTCGCCGACCCTGCGCGCCGCTTTCCGCCAAGCCGCCCCCGCGATCAGCCTCTACCTGCTGTTCCAGCTCGTCGCGTTCGGCGTGCTGTGGATGATGAGCTGGAAGGCCGACGTGTCGCCGGGCCGGTTCATCGACAACTTCGACGCCAACTGGTTTCTCTCGGTCGCCCAGCACGGCTACGACCAGCCGGTCGTGCACGGTGCCGACGGGCTGCCGGTCGAGAACAGCCTCGTGTTCTTCCCGCTGTACCCGGCGACGGTGGCGCTGCTGACCCTGGTCGGGATCCCGCCGCTGGCGGCCGGGATGACGATCTCGCTGCTGGCCGGGTGCGCGGCGGCGTGGGGCCTGTTCGTGCTGGGCCGCGACCTGGCCGGACCGCGGGTGGGCCTGCTGGTCGCGGTGCTGTGGTCGATCGGGCCGGGTTCGACGGCACTGCATCTGGCGTATTCGGAATCGCTGCTGATGGCGCTCGTGTCCTGGACGTTCGTGATGCTCGCGCGCCGCGAATGGCTGGTCGCGGGCGGGTTCGCGGTGCTGGCCGGGCTGACGCGGGCGAGTTCCGGGGCGTTGATCGCCGCGGTCGGCATCGCCGCGCTCATCGCGGTCTTCCAGCGGCGCGACGGCTGGCGGCCGTGGGCAGGCGGGCTGATCGCACCGCTCGGCCTGCTGGGCTACCTCGGCTACGTCTGGATCCAGACCGGCCGCCCGGACGGCTGGTTCTGGCTGCAGAACGCCTGGCAGATGCACTTCGATTTCGGCGTCTTCACCTGGACGCAGGTCCGCGAAGGCCTCACCTCGGACAACGCGAGCTGGATCACCGTCACCGCGCTCGTCGTGCTCACCGCGGTGGTGCTGCAGTTCTGGACCTGGGCGACGAAGCTGCCGTTGCCGTGGCAGATCTACGGCACGCTCACCGTGGTGATCGCGCTGTGCTCCTCGAACTTCTTCCAGTCCCGCGCGCGTTTCCTGCTGCCGGCGTTCGTGCTGACCGTGCCGGTCGCGCTCATGCTGGCGAAGCTGCCGAACCGGGTGCTGGCGGTGCTGCTGCCGGTGATCACCGTCGGAAGTGCCTGGTACGGCGCGTTTCTGCTGACCATCGCGCACGTGGCACCGTGAGGCGCCACGTGCGCGATCAGGTCAGGGCGCCAGCCACAGCGTGACGAATTCCTTCTCGTCCGCTTGAGCGGTGGCGATGATCGCCGAATCTTCGAGCACCTGGTCGGACGGACCGTCGTCGGTGACCACCTTCAGCGTGTAGCCGAACGAGCGGTACCCGGCGAGCACGGCGGCCGGGTCGTCGCCCAGTTCGGCGATCGCGCCCGGGTCGAACTCGCACACCACGTGCGGCCGGTCGCGGCGCAGCACCTCGGCCAGCCCCGCCAGCGCACGGTGGTCGCGGCCCTGCAGATCGACCTTTACCAGGCTGATCCGCTGTTCGGTCACCTCGGGCACGGAATCCAGCCGCACCGCGGGGACCTCGACGCCGGAACCGTCCACGGTGACCCGGTTGTCGCCGCTGTTGCCGGGGGTCGCCTGCGCCAGGTGCACGGTGCCGGGCTCGTCCCACGCGGCCGACTCGACCACGGTGACCAGCTCGCCCGCCGCCGCGGGCAGGTTGACCTCGACGTTGCGGCGCAGGTACGCGGCGTTGACCGGGTCGGCCTCCACCGCGATCACCCTGGTCACTTCCGGCGTGGCCCGCAGCAGCCGCAGCGTGTGGTAGCCGACGTGCGCGCCGATGTCGAGGAACGCGCCGTCCGCCAGCGAAGCCATCAGCTCGGCCTCGCTGTCCTCCCAGGACCGGTGGAACAGGATCCACGGCAGCATGACCTCGTCGACCGGCATCAGCAGCGCGCCGACGTCGCACTGGACGACGTCCGCCCCGCGCGGCACCGGAGCGTGCCGGAGCCGCGCCGCGTCCCGCATCGCGCTGACGTCGAGGGTCACCCGCTGGATGGCCTTCTCGTCGGCGTCGAGCCGTTCGTCGCGCCGCGCGAACATCTTGTGCACGGTTCCCGCGGCGGCTTCGACCTCCGCGCCGACGCCGTCGTAGCCCTCGGCCAGCTTCGCCACGTCCGCTTCGAGATTGCGCAGCGCCAGGTCCGTTTCCGGAGCCTGCCGGCGCAGCTCGTTGACCGTGCCGCGCAACGCTTCGAGCCGTTCGCCGAGCGTGCGCGTGGACAGCGCGGCCCGGCGCGATTCGTCGATGTTGCGTTCCAGGCCTTCGATCCGGTCCAGCAACCGCCGGTTGCTGTCCTCGGTCGCCGCGAGCAGCGCACCCATCACCTGGCGCTGGTGCACGTCGTAGTGGTCGATCGCGCGCAGCACCGCCTTGCGCAGCGCGGGTGCGAGCGGCAGCCGCGACGGCGCGCTCGCTTCCGGACGCCAGCGCAACGCCTCGGTCGCCTGCTGCAGCGGGCTGAGCGGGTGCTCCGGTGGCGGGGTCGCGGCGCGCTGCCGCTCCTGCCACGTCTCGTGCGCCTGCTCCAGCTCACGCCGCATCCACTCGGCCGCGGTCGCCATCGACCGTTCGCGCAGGACGACCTCCCGCGCGCGCCGGCCGCGAGCAGTCGCCTCGTCCGGATCGTCGGCGATCTGCACCATCGCGGCCGCGGCGGCGTTCAGATCGGGCTCCGCCCAGACCGCGTCGGCGTGGTACGGGTAGTTGCCCTCGCCGACCGGCACCAGCCGGTACGGGATCGGCCAGCCGGTGGACTCGTCGAGGAATTCCGTGGTGCTGGAGTAATCCGTCGAAATCACCGGCATCGCACGGGCCATCGCCTCGGCGACGGTGAGCCCGAAACCCTCGCTGCGGTGCAGCGAAACGTACGCGGTGCTGGTCTCGTACAGCTCGTGCAGTTCGGCGACGCTGAGGTAGCGCTCGACCAGTTCGATCCGGTCGTCGCCGCGAACGACCGCGCGCAGCCGTTCGGCGGCCTGCGGGTGCAGCTTCGCGTTGATCGCCTTGACGGTGAGCCGGACGTCCTCGCGCCCCGGGAACGCCCGCTGGAACGCTTCTACTGCGCCCCAAGGGTTTTTGCGCTCCGCGACGCTGTTGAAGTCGAACGCGAACAGGAACCGCACCGGCTCGCCCTTGTCGCGCGCGGGCGGCGAAGGCTCGCCCGGATCGCGCACTGGCACCGGGATCGTCTTGACCGGGATCGTCGAATGCGCGGCGAACGCGCGGCGGCAGAAGTCGCTGACCGTCCAGACCTCGTCGAGCATCCCGAACGCTTCGTGCTGCCACTGCGGGAAGTCTTCGAGTTCCCACGCCCACAGCCCGATCCGGTAGCGCCCGGCGCCGACCTCGGGGTGGTTGGTCAGGATCGTGCGCGTCTGGTCCGCGTTCACCGCGAACACGCTGACCGGGAACCGCGGATCGCCGACGGTCGCGGGCCGCTCGATGCCGGTGCGGTTCGAGACCGCCTTCTCCTCCAGCACGGTGGCCACCGGCACACCGCCGGTTTCGATCGCCTCGAGCACGATCCGGCCCATCTCGCCGAGCCCGAGCTCCGCGGTCAGGTAGCCGAGCAGGTTCACGCCGAACTCGTCGTGCGGCGGACGGGTCGAGACCGGTTCGGACGGCAGCGCCCACTCCGGCAGCCCGGCCTCGGAGACGCCGGACCCGGCGCACCAGTGCCGGAAGCCGTCCGCGTCGTCGCCGTAGGGGTGCGGGAACGCCATCTGCAGGTCGATCCGCGACGCCCAGATCGCGTGCGTCAGCCGGTTCAGCCCGGCCGCGGCCTGGCCCTGGTCCTCCGGCGTGGCGAGCCATTCGCGCAGCGCGAGCCCGCCGTCCTCGGCGTACGCGTGCGGCGGCGCGGGCTTCTTCTTGCGCTCGGCCTTGATCCAGCCCTCGCGGAAAACGCGCCGCGCGAGCTTCGGCACCGGCGTGCCGTCCTGGAAGTCCTTGAAGCCGTACGGAATCGAGTCGAGCGACTCGGCGTACCCCGCTTCGCGCAGCTTCGTGCCGTACGAATCGCAGATGGCGCGAAGGTCGTCGTTGTGCGACAGCAGAACCCGCGGCTTGCGCGCGCAGTGGAAGCTGAGCAGCCACGGCTTCTCCGGCCGGTAGCCGCTGAAGTGGAAGAACCGCAGCTTCGCGCCGCCCGCGGTCAGGGCGCCGTCCTTGTCGCGGCCGATCGGCCGCTCGTGGAGGTTCCAGTACGCGACGTCGAATCCGGGGTCGGTGACGACGTGGTGCCGGAACAGCGACGGCACCTGGTCGACCCAGCGCTGGTCGGTGAACAGCTGCTGCTCGGGCGCGACGATCGCGTCGTGGCGCAGCCTGCCCGCCCAGAAGTCGAGGAACGGCCCGGCGCCGCGGCCGACGCCGATGAAGCCGAGGTTGAACATGCCGGTGCCCATGATCACCGCGTCGTCCGGCTCCATGCCGTCCTGCGGCAACGGGGTCAGGAAGTGCGGCGCGAGCACGATGTCGTGCGTTTTGGCGAGCTCGGCGACCTCGGGGATCGGCGCGAACAGCTCGATGTCCGGGTCGAGGTAGATCGCCGCCTCGGACTCTTTGAGCAGCTCGCGCAGCAGGTACGGCTTGACCGACGTGGCGAGTTCGGTGACCGAGTAGGCGGTCGCCATCCGCAGGTAGTCGTCCTCGTCGATGCCGAACGCGGCCGGGCCGACGACGGTGAGTCCGTCGCCGGCCCGGTCCGACTGATCGCGCGGGGCGTCGATGACCGCGATGACGAAGCGGCCGCCCGGATGGTGCTCGAGGTAGGAGCGGGCCAGCACGCGCGCCGCGGGCACGTAGTTGCGGGCGACGATCGTGCAGGCGGTGGTCCCGGGCTCAGGCATCGGCGGTCAGCACCGTGAGCTGCTGGTTCAGCGCGGTGGTGAAGTCGGTGGAGGTCTGGCTCTTGCCGGACACCTCGACGCGGACGACCACGTTCCCGTGCGCGTAGTGCCCGCGCGACTGGGCCGACTGGCCTTCCTTCGCGTCGATCGAGGTCGCGTACACGCCGTTCGGAGCGGTGGTGTCGCGCTTGGCCCCGTTCGTGACCTGGACCTCCATCAGCTTCTCGGCCGCGGTCTTCGCCGCGGTCGGGCTGCTGGCCTGGGCGAGGAACAGCGTGATCAGGTTGCCGTCTTCGAGGTGGTACACGACGAACTTGACCTTGGACACGCCCGCCGCCTGGTAGGCGCTCAGTTCCTGCGGGTTGAGGTACTTCAGCGTGTCGACCTGCGAGAACGACGTGATGTCGTCGTGCGTCTCGGCCTTGCCCGGCATGGTCGCGACGCCGAGCGGGTCCGGCGGCTTCGGGGCCGAGGACGGACCGGGCTGGTGCTGCGCGGTGGTCTGCTCGGTGCCGCCGCCTCCGCTG
This sequence comes from Amycolatopsis sp. VC5-11, assembly GCF_037034185.1. Lineage (NCBI taxonomy): Bacteria > Bacillati > Actinomycetota > Actinomycetes > Pseudonocardiales > Pseudonocardiaceae > Amycolatopsis > Amycolatopsis sp. VC5-11. The sequence goes on from NZ_JBAGKF010000001.1 coordinate 969,849, forward strand.
TCGCGGCCCCACAGCCAGTACGCGCCGAACGCGATGCCGGCCAGCACGATGACGGCGCCGACGATCGCGCCGATCTTCTTGCCGTTGCTCTTCTTCGGCTTGTCGCTGAAGTACTCCGGACCCTGGCGGACCCATTCGGAGTCGCCACCGGACGGGCCGAGCGGCGGGAGATCGCCGCCGCCCCACGGCGGGGTCTGGTCGCTCTCGGCGGCGTTCCACGGCTGCTGCTGCGGGAAGCCCCCGGGCGGCGAGGACGGCGTGCCCTGCGGGAACCCGCCGGGCGGGGAGTAGTGCGCCTGCGGCTGGTGCTGCTGCGGCTGCACCACCTGGGTGCGCTCGGGACCGGCGTCCGCGGGCGGCTGCTGGGTCTGCCACGACTGGACGACCTGAGTGCGCTCGGCACCGCCGTCGGCGGGCGGCTGCTGCGGAGCCTGCGGCTGCTGCTGCGGGACGCCTCCAGGCGGGCTGACCGGCGCGATCACCTGGGTCGAGTCCGCGCTCTGGTTCTGCGGCGGGGCGGGCTGGTCCTGCTGGCCGACGGCCGAGGACAGCACCTGATCACGCCGGATGCGATAGTCGTCCGCGGACAGTCGCCCTGACGCGAGCTCCTCGTCCAGCCGGCGCAGCTCCTCCTGCCAGGACACCAGGGCCCCCCTTATCTGTCGGCATGGCGACGGTCAATGCGTCGTCGCTACCCGATTGTGTGTGACGACGTGGACATTGTGCACGGGTCCGACCCCGCGTGACCTGGCGGGTGGCCTTGTGCGCCGGGGTGTGTTCAGCCGGCGGGCAGCGCGGCCGCGACCTTCGCGCGGATCTCTTCCATCCGCGACCGCAGCACCGCCGGATCCTGGCCGACCGGCCCCGACACGCCGATGCCGACCGACACGCCGCCCGAGGTGTACCAGAAGGCCATCACGCGTCCGGCCGGGCTGCTCCCGGTGTAGAGCAGATCGGTGGCCGCCGGGCCGAGCGGGCTGCTGTCGAACCCGCCGGTGACCAGGTTCTGCCGCAGCCCCTGGACCAGCTGACCGGCCTGCGCCTTGGACGGCGCCGGGACCGCGATGAGCGTCGTGCCGCCGTCGGTGCCTGCGTAGGCGTGGTAGACGAGCTGGTCCGCGCCCGCCGCGCGCATGAGGTTCGCGTCGGCGTCGGAAACGGCTTTGGCCTGGACCGCCTTGTCCAGCGCCATGGTCGAGTTCTCCGGGTTCGGCGTGCCCGGCAGCGTGGGCAGCTTGTCCTCGAGCGACGCCGGCTGGGTGTTCGGCGCGGACGACGCGGCGGGCGGCTGCGCGGCCGTGTCGTTCGAGTCGTTCTTGTTGCCGAGGAACCAGATGCCGCCGACGACCAGCGCCAGCACCACGAGCACGGCCAGCGACAGGAACAGCCAGGTCGGCTTGCCGCGGCGAGGCTTGGCGTCGTCCTCCCAGAGCCGGCGCGGCTCCGGCTGGCCGTTCGCCGGGATCGCGCCGAAGACCGCGGTGGGCCGGTCGTCGGCGGGGCTCGGCGCGGTGGTCGGCCGGTCGGTGGAGAACGGGGTGTGCGAGAAGGCGGGCTGCGGCTTTTCGGCCGACGGGACCGCGGCCCCGGAATTCAGGAACGATTCGACCGCGGGCGGTTCCGGCGCGGGCATCGCCGGGTTGGTGCTGGCCCAGCCGACGACCGGCTGTTGCTGCTGACCCGGTTGCTGCTGGCTCGGCTGTTGCTGCTGGCCGGGGGTGTGCCACTGCACGGGAGCGACGCCCGGCCAGGTTCCCGGCTGGGCGGGCAGCTGCGGCTGCGGCTGGTGCGGCGGAGGAGGTCCGGCTTGGCTCGGCGTGCTCGGCGGCGTGACCGTGGTCTGCGGCTGGGCTGCCGGGCTCGGCGGCGGGGTGGCCGGGGTCTGCGGCTGGGCTGCCGGGCTCGGCGGCGGAGTGGCCGGGCTCTGCGGCTGCGAGAAGAAGGGCGCTGCCGCGTCGGTCGTGGCTGCTGAGTTCGGCGCAGCCACCGGGCTGACGGTGGCTGCTGAGCTCGTCGTCGCAGCTGAGTTCGCGGCGGGCTGCTCGGGTGCCGCGGTGCCTCCAGGCGGGGTGCCCAGCCGGAGCGTGCTCGTCGGGTCGTGCTCCGGCATCGTCGCCACGACCTGCGTAGTGCTCGCGCTGTTGTCGACGGAAGCACCCTGGGCCGGGGCGCTCGCGCTGCCAGTGCTCGGCTCCGCCGCTGCCTGGCTGTCCGATCCGGCAGGCGTAGCCGTGGCCTGGACGGCCGGTGTGCTCCAGGTGGGTGACTCGCTCGCCGACGGCGCGTCCTGCCGCAACGGCGACGCCACTGGCGAAGCCGCCCCGCCGCCCGACGCCTCGGCGAGCAGTTCGTCGCGCTGGCGGCGGTGTTCGGCGTGTCCGAGGCGGCCGGCGGCCAACTCCGCGTCCAAGCGCCGGAGCTCTTCCTGCCAGCTCATCACGCAACCCCCTGTCACCGGTTCGGGCGACAGTGTTCCACGCGCTCTGGCTCCGTGGGGCTCAGGTGCACAAGATCAGCCCAGATCACGCGCCCGCTTCGCGAGACCGCCAGGAAAACCGGCGGGTCCGTACGATCGGGAGCATGTCCTCCGCGCGCGGTGCGCTCGCCGCCCTTGCCGTGGATCGGCTCGCCGGTCTCGACATCACCGCTGCCGAACTCGTCGAGGCCGGGGCGCGGGCCGTCGGCGAGGGCCTCGACGCGCCCTCCCTTCCCGAACTGGCCGCCCTCGACCACCGAAACCACCAAGCGGTTTCCGCCGCCTTCTCGCACGTGGTCGAGGAGCTGGGCATCGAACTCCCGGCCGACGCCACCGCGGCCCAATGGCAGCTGCTCGGCGAACACCTCGGCGAGATGGTGCGCGGCGACGTCCGGCTCGCTGTGGCGGCGAAGAGCGTCAAAGCCCTCGACGGACGGCTCGGCCATCCGGTCGCGCTCGCCGAGCTGCGGCAGTGGCTGGCGATGCTCGCGACCTGGATTCCCACCGATGTCACGCCGGTCAGCTACTGCGAGGACCAGGTTCTGCAGCAGGCGCGCGCGGTACTGGCGGGTCCGTGGCCGCCGGTCACCCGTTAAGCGGCAAAAACTGTCGTACATATGTTCTAAAATTAGCCGTGTACTGGGGAAACCATCCATCGGAAGGCGGCCGCCCATGACCAGTTCTCAGTCGGCATACGTCACGCTGCCCACGTTCGTCGGGTACAGCGCCAGCAAGGGCCCGTCGCGTTCGTCGTTCGTCCGCAGGCAGCGCCGGCTGTACGAGGACCCGGCCCGGGCGGCGTTCAACTACTACCGGCGCGCGGCGAACGCGGTGCGGGCCGGCCGGGCGGCGCGGCAGGACGAGGTGGCGATGCGCGCGCTGGTCAACAACGCCGACGAGCGCACGCGTCCGCATTACGCCGCCATCGCCGAGGGCTGGCTGCGTTACCTCGGCAGGCGCGATCCGAAGCTGATCGAGGTCGGGCGGGCGCGGTTCGCGCTCGGCGAGCTGGAGATCGGCATCAGCCCGCAGCTGGGGCTGCGGAAGTCGAACGGCCGCCGGTTCGCCACCTGGCTGTACTTCAAGGAGGAGCCGCTCACCCGGGACGCCGCGCAGCTCGCGTTGTGGCTGCTCACCGAGGGCATGCCGGATCTGCTGCCGGGCGGGGAGGCGCTGGTCGTGGACGTCCGCCGGGCGAAGGAGTTCACGTTGTCGGCGCGGGACCGGGAGCGGCTGCGGCCGTGGGCGTTCAGCGAGGCGTCGGCGTTCGTCACGCTGTGGCGCGCCGCATAACTGCTCCGTGCATGACCGGCACGGGTCTCGGGTAAGGAACCTGCGGACCGGGCGCTGTTTTCCCGGTCCGCGGGCCACCCGGTCGAGTGACAGCTTGGCGCTCGGCTCCGGTGGACTGGACAATCCCGGTCCCGGACACGAAGCTTTCGGCAGTTTCGAGCCCGGCCGATGACTTCGAGGTCGACAAGTGAACGCTGCTGCAGCCTGGGAGCCGCTCTCGCGAGTGGCTGACGAACCCGCTTGGTATTGGGTGCACGACAAGCTCAGGTTCTGGCCGAGCACCTTCGCGCACGATTGGCCCGGCTTCCATGAGCCGTGCCCGTCGGCTGCCTGGGATCTCTCCACCGGCGAGTACGACCGCGCCTCGGCCGAGTTCCGCCTCGGCCCGTACGCGGTGGAAGAGCACGACGTGGCCCGCGCCGTGCTGGCCGCGCTCCAGGAGGTCACCGCCGAGGACGACTGGCTGTGGGTCCTGCATTGGCAGCACCAGTCGTTCAAGTTCTGGCCGCATCGCATGCAGCAGAACGCGCCGTGGCCGGTCTCGGTCTTCCCGCGCGGCGACTACCACCTGTTCCTCGCCGCCGATTTCAGCTACGGCACGCTCGGCCACCCGTGGGAGCGCACCCTGTGCGTCTTCGGCGAAAACTTGCTCCCCGCGGTCGAAAAGCACGCCGACGGCATCCTCACGAACCAGCTCCGCCGGGACGGCCAGCCCTCTGCGCTGACCCGCTGATCACCGCCGCTGCTACCGTCTCGCACGTGTTCGAATACCACGGCTGGGTGACCATCGCCGCCACCGCGACGGGCGACGACGACGCAGCTCTGCTGGAGCGCCTGGTGGAACGGGTCCACCGCTCGCTGAACAACACAACCATGCTGGACCTGGTAGACCTCCGCTGGAGCGAAGGCCTGCCCATGCTCCATCTGGGTGGTCTAGACAAACACGGCGGAGCCATCACCCCGCAACTGCTGGAAACCTTCGCCCGAGTAGGAGAACTGGCCCCAGGCTCCTACGGCCTCCTGCACATCTGGGACGACCAACACCCAGAACACGACAACGCCTTCCAGGTCTACCGAATGGCAAGAGGCCAACTAACGGAACAAAAAGACGAACACCTGTCCCCCATCGCCCCCACAGTCCTAGACACCTACGAGTTGTAAGAGGACAGGCCCCGGAAGGTCGCGACGCACCTTCTCCGCTTGCTCCGCAAGCTACAAAGCCGCCCACGCACACAACCGCAGCCGAAGGCACCGCGGGGGTCCGGGGGCTCGGGCCCCCGGGTGAAATGGCGAAGGCCCTGTATCCACGCTTTTTGTGGATACAGGGCCTTCGGGACTGAGCGGATGACGGGATTCGAACCCGCGACCCTCACCTTGGCAAGGTGATGCGCTACCAGCTGCGCTACATCCGCGTTAACCGCTTGGTGCTCGGTGTTGAAGACACTCTATACCGTCGCCCCGGTGACACTTTCGGGGGCCCCGTTATTGGCGTGGACCTGCTGAGATGTGGTGCTTGCGCGTCACGTCGAGCGCACAAGGGGTGACGACGGGCGCTCTGCTCCGTATGGTGTCCCCAATCGACTTCAGTGGTGAGTCCTTCGGGGGAGGAGGTGCCTTGCCGGATGACCGAGCTGGGCACGGCGCCGCCACCAGCGGCCTCGGAATCCGACGAGCAGGCACTTTTGAAGCGGCTGCGCGACGGCGAGGATGCCGCGTTCGGGGAGTTGTTCGAGCTGCATGCCGCGGCCGTGCGCAGATTGGCGCAGAGTCTGGCGGCGGATCGTTCCGAAGCTGAAGACATCACCGCGGAGACTTTTTTCCGCGTGCTGCAGGCGTTGCGCCGCGGCGCGGGTCCGCGGGATTACATCCGGGCTTATCTGCTGACGGTCGCGCGCCGGGTGTCGTGGGAGTGGCATGGCGCTCGGCGCGATGTCCCGGTGACTGACGACGAGTTGACGTTCCGGGCGGGCGCCGGGGTGGACACGCCCGCGCGGACGGCTGAGCACACGTTGATCACGACGGCGTTCACGAGTTTGCCGGAGCGGTGGCGGACGGTGCTGTGGCAGACCGAGGTCGAGGGCGAGCAGCCGGCGATGGTGGCTCCGCATTTCGGCTTGTCGGCGAACGCGACGGCGGCGTTGGCGCGGCGGGCGCGGCAGGGGTTGCGGGCGGCGTATCTGCAGGCGCATTTGTCGGTGAACCGGGGTCCGGAGACGTGCCGCGCGGTGGTGGAGAAGCTGGGCGGGTTCACCGCGGGCAGTGTCACCGGCGCGGAGGCGGAGCGGATCAAGGCGCATTTGCTGGGGTGTCCGTCGTGCCGGGCGACGCAGGACGAGCTGCGGGATGTGTGTTCGTCGTTGCGAGCGCATGCCGGGGTGCTGGTGCTCGCGGTTCCGGCGCTGGCCGGGGTCGGCAAGGCCGCTGGCGCGGTCGCGACGGTGAAGAGCGTGGTGTTCGGCTCGAAGGTGAAGGTCGGGCTGGCGCTGGCGTCGACCGCGGCGGCGGGTGCGGTGAGTTTGACCGCCGGTCCGCTGGTGTTCGGGTCGCATCCGGTGCAGGACGTCGGGTTGGGCGGGGGCGCGCCGGAGCTGGCGTTGCAGCCGCCGCAGCCGCCTCCGCCGCCGGCGCAGCAGGGTCCGCGGGTCATTTCCGGGCAGCTGAACGGCAGCGCGCGGCCCGCGCACGTGGGGGTTCATCCGGGGGTTTCGCAGCATTTGGGCGTGGCCGAGGTGCCGCATTTGCCGCCGGTGCATCAGGCGGCGTCCGGGGAGCAGTCCTCGTCGGCGTCGGATTCGGCTGGGTCGACTGGTTCGACGCCGCGGGATGATCTTCCGAGCCAGGACGGCAGTCGTACGGAGTCGCCGATGACGAGCCGGTCTTCGAGCACGGAGTCGCGGTCGGATCTGGACACGTCCACGAACTCGTCGAGCCCGGGCGTCCTGAGCACGACGACGGACGACACGAGTCCTTCGTCGTACGCTCCGCCGCCCTCCTCGTACGTGCCTTCGCCGGATTCGTACGTGCCGCCGTCGGTCACGACCACGCCGACCGGGTCGCGGCACGACGCATCTGCTGCTCCGCGGTCTTCCAGCTCGGCTGAGTCGTCCGACTGCCCGAAGTCTTCCAAGCCGGTCGAGTCGACCAAGTCTTCGAAGTCCGCCGAGTCCTCGAAGTCGGCCAAGACGGACTCCACGTCCGGGAACGATGTCACCGGTTCGGCCGATTCCTCAGCGGACGCAAGCTCCCGAACAGCCAAAACCCGGCAAACCGCCAGTAACTCTCAGTGAGCGCCTCGCGCTGGACGGCACGGTCACGGTAACGTTGAGCGAGTTCGACGTCGCCCGGGAGGCAACAGGATGAACCGGCTGGTGCGCGGCGAAGACGGTCGCCATTGGGTGGTCCGTGCCCAGATGGAGTGGCGGGCTCCTGCCACCGCTGACGATTTCGAACACGACGTCGCGGGCAGTTACGGACCTGGCATCGCGATGATCGTGGTCATGGGGTTCCTGGTGATCGCGCTGGTGGTCTGGACCCCGGATGTCGTGAAGGTGCCCGCGTGGGTGCTGCTGGCGTTGCTGCTGGTGGTGTTGTTCTTCCCGCTGCGGTGGATCCTGCGCCGCCCGTGGACGGTGGTCGCCGAGACCGAGGGCGACGTCGCGGGCGACCGGCCGTCGGAGCGCTGGGTCGGCACGATCCGCGGCATGTTCACCGTGTCCGGCGAGGTGAAGCGGATCTCGAAGACGATCCAGAGGCATTCGCTGCCGGACTTCGACGGTCCGCTGCACCCGGTCGAATAGACCTGGCCGGAACCGGGCCGGCGCGCGAGACTGGTGCCATGCCCGAGTTGCCCGAGGTCGAAGCACTGGCCCACCACCTGCGCGAACACGCCGTGGGAAGCACCGTTTTCCGGCTCGACGTCGCGTCGCTGAGCGTGCTGAAGACCGCGGTGCCGCCGTACACCGAGCTGCACGGCCGCGAAATCACCGACGCGACTCGGCACGGCAAGCATCTGGATGTCGTGCTGGGCGATTTGCACCTGGTGGTGCACCTGGCGCGCGCTGGCTGGCTGCGCTGGTCGGACGGGCTGTCCCCGGCTCCGTTGAAGCCGGGCAAGGGGCCGATCTCGCTGCGGGTGCATCTGGAGTCGGCTTCCGGTCCTGGCTTTGATCTCACCGAGGCGGGGACGAAGAAGGGCCTGGCGGTGTGGATCGTCGCGGACCCGTCCGAGGTGGCGAGCGTGGCGCGGCTGGGGCCGGACGCGCTGGCGATTGACGCTTCGCAGTTGCGGGAGTTGTTCCAGGGGAAGGGGACTCGGCTGAAGTGGGCGTTGACTGATCAGTCGTTGATCGCGGGGATCGGGAACGCTTATTCGGACGAGATCATGCATCGGGCGAAGTTGTCGCCTTATGCGACCGTGGGGAAGCTGGACGAGGGCGCGTTGGAGGTCCTGGCCGAGGCGATCCGCGAGGTGGAGACGGACGCTGTCTCGCGGTCGGTGGGGCAGAAGGCCGCGCGGTTGAAGGGAGAGAAGCGGTCTGGGCTGCGGGTGCATGCTCGGACTGGGCTTCCCTGCCCGGTTTGCGGGGATACTGTGCGGGAGATTTCGTTTGCGGATAAGTCGTTTCAGTATTGCGCGACTTGTCAGACTGGCGGGAAGCCGTTGGCTGATCGGCGGATGTCTCGGTTGTTGAAGTAGTCGGCTCGTCGCCTGGCGGCGACATTGCTTGTGGGGAGTGCGGTGGGGCACCCCGAAGCTTGATTGTGATGACGGTCTGAGGGTGCTTGTCAAGGCTGGAAAGATGCCTTGACAAGCACCCCCAGACCGCATTTGGGCTTCGTATCGGGGTGCGGGGGTGGTGTGGGTGCACCGATCGTTGGGTGCATCGGCTGCGGTTGGTTCTCTGAATGCTTCGACGTCCGCATGGCGGGTCGTGGCACGGAGAGACTTCGCGGCGGGTGGTGGGGCACCTGGTCTCGCGAGTGAAGGGCTACTCCGGAGGGATTCTCGGCGTGATTCGCGCCAAGATCATCGCGGTGTCGTGAGGGAACGCGGTGTCGTGAGGGAACAAGGTGGTTGTGAGGGAGTTGCACGGGTTGCGAGGGGCGCAGCGCGGGTGTCGTGAGGGGCCCCTTCAGGGAATCAGATTCCGTGAGGGTTCCCCTCACGACACTTGGCCGCACGCTCCGCGTGCGAGAAGCCGCTGACGAGGCAGCCAGCACTCGGCATTGCCGGGAGGGCCGCCCGGGCCCGAATTGCCGAGAGGGCCGCCCGCGGTTGCCGGGAGAGCGGCCCCGGGGTTCGAATCGCCGGGGGACGCCAGGCGAGCAGCCCGGGGGTCCGAATTGCCAGGAGGTCCGCCCGCGGTTGCCAGGACAGCCGCCCCGGGGCCCGAATTGCCGCGAAGGCCGCCCCCAGTTGCCAGGACAACCGGCCCCCAGGCCCGAATTGCCAGGAGGGCAGCGCCGAGCCATTGCCAGGTGGGCAGCGCCGAGCCCAAATTACCGGAAGGGCCGCCCCGCGAATCCATCCCGAAACCACTAAGAACCCTCATCCGCACTAGCAAGCAATGAAGGGTCCCTTCACCCCTAACGTTCCGTAGTCATGAAGGGTCCCTCCACTCCACCCATCGGCGCCCCACAGCCACCGCCACCACTCGAATGGCGCAAGATCCTCACGCTCACCGGGAGTGACGGTAGGGTTTGCCCACTCTCGGCGTCGCTACTGGACAGAAAGTGGGGAGCAGACCTTGCACCCGGTCGGTCGAGCGCAGAGCATGGACGTCGTGTCCGACTTCCCCTATGCGCTGGTCGTCCCGTGGGTTCTGGTCGGCATCCTGGTGATCGTGGTGCTGGTCCTCGCCTTCCGGGCGCGCCGGCCCAAGGGGGTCATCCAGGACGCCGTTCTCCAGGCCGTTCACCGGATGTCCAAGGCCACGCCCAACTTGCGGGCGGGGCTCGACGAGGAGGCCGCCAACCGGATGACGGCGGAGCTGCTCGAGGTGCTCGACTGTCTCGCCGTCGGCATCACCGACAGTGAAGGCACGCTGCTGTCCTGGGCGGGCGAGGCCACCGATCATTACCTGGACGTCGTCGAGGACATCGGGACCGCGTTGCGCAAGCACCGGCGGGCCGTCGCTGATCACAACAAGATGCCTTGCAATCACCGGGGCACCTGCAAGATGAAGACCGCCGCGATCGTTCCCATTCTCGTTGAGGGCGAGGCGGAGGCGACGCTGATCGTCGTCGGGCGCACGCGCGGCAAGCTGGTGCAGATGGCTGAGGCGGTGGGCCAGTTCGTCTGCACGCAGTTCGAGCTCGCGCGGCTCGAAGAATCGCGCAATCAGCTGCAGCAGGCGGAAATCAAAGCACTGCGCGCGCAGATCTCTCCGCACTTCGTCTACAACGCGCTCAACACCATCTCCGCGCTCATCCGCACCGATCCGGAGGAAGCGCGCGAGCTGCTCCAGGACTTCGCGGACTTCACGCGCTACTCGTTCCGCACGTCCGGCATGTACACCACGCTCGCCGAGGAACTGCGCAACATCGACCGCTACCTGACCATCGAGAACGCGAGGTTCGGCGGCCGGCTCGAGGTGCGGATGAAGATCGCGCCCGAGGTGCTCAGCGTCGTCGTGCCGTTCCTGATCATTCAGCCGCTCGTCGAGAACGCCGTCAAACACGGTCTGGCCAGCAAGCCGAGCGGCGGGTGCGTCACGGTGATCGCGCGGGACGACGGGCACGAAGCGCTGATCACGGTCGAGGACGACGGCATCGGCATGGACCCGCGGCAGCTCACCGATCTGCGCAACGCGCATCGCACCGGCGCGCACGTCGGGCTCGGCAACATCAACCAGCGCATGCGGCAGGTGTTCGGCGAGGATTACGCGCTCACCGTCGAAACCGCGCCGGGGGCGGGGATGAAGGTCGCGTTGCGGGTGCCGAAGTTCAAGCTCGGCGTGCGGCCGAACATGCCGGACTACTCCGCTGACGTGCCGCAGCAGCCGATGGCTCCGGTCGAGCCGGAACCGGAACCCGACGGAGTGCACGGCTCGCGTTCGGGAATGCTGCCCGCGCACTGAACTGGTTAGCCTGGGCAGATGAGCGTGACCGACAAGCTGACTTCCCGCCTTCCCGTGCTCGGCGACCGGGGCGACCGCAAGGACGTGGTCGCCGTCGTGAAGCTGCACGGGGTGATCACGCCGTCGCCGTCGCCGCTGGCTCGCGGTGCGATCAACCTCGGCGCCGTCGAATCCGCGCTCACCAGGGCGTTCGCGCACGACCGGCTCAAGGCCGTCGCGTTGCAGATCAACTCGCCCGGCGGCGCGCCGACGCAGTCCGGGCTGGTCGCGGAGCGGATCCGGCAGCTGGCCGACGAGAAAGGCGTGCCCGTCCTCGCCTTCGCCGAGGACATCGCCGCCTCCGGCGGGTACTGGCTGGCCTGCGCGGCCGACGAGATCTACGCGCACCGGACGTCCATGGTCGGCTCGATCGGCGTCATCAGCGGCGGCTTCGGATTCACCGGACTGCTCGAACGCTTCGGCATCGAGCGCAGGCTGCACACCGCGGGCGCGAACAAATCGCGGCTCGACCCGTTCAGCCCGGAGAAGCCCGAGGACGTCGAGTGGCTGAAAAACATGCACAGCCAGCTGCACGAACTGTTCGTCGAATGGGTCAAGGAACGACGCGGCGACCGGCTCACCGATTCCACCGATCTGTTCACCGGGGACGTCTGGCTCGGACAGAAAGCCGTCGACCTCGGGCTCGTCGACGGGCTCGGTTCGCTGCGCGAGATCGTCCGCAAGCGGTACCCGGACGCCGAGATTTCCGTGGCGGAGCCGAAGAAACCGCTGCTCGCCCGGCTCGGGATCGGGGCGCCCGCGGCGGCGAGCGCGCTGCTGGACGCGGTGACCACGAAGGCGGCCTGGTCGCGTTTCGGGCTCTGACCCGAGGTGAGCGGCGACTCCGGTACGCCACTCACAAGCGGTACTCTCGGCTGGGGTCTGGACAATGCACCTCGCAATCGGCAGGATGCGTCTCACTGTGAGTGCTCACGACGACACCCGGAAACTCATCGTCCTTGCCGTGGACGACGAGCTGGCCGGGCTGGACGAACTCAGCCACGGACTCCAGAACAACCCGCACATCCACCGCGTTTTCCAGGCCTCGGACGCCTCCGACGCGCTGCGGCTGTTCTCGCACGACGACCCGGAACTGGCTGCCCGGCGGGCAAGCGGCCTGCCGACGGTCGACGCCGTGTTCGCCGACATCGACATGCCCGGCCTGTCCGGCATGGAGATGTCGCGCGTGATCGCGGCGATGAACCCGTCGCCGGTACTGGTGTTCGTCACCGGGCACGCCGAGGAAGCGGTGAACGCGTTCGACCTCGGCGCGGTCGACTACGTCCTCAAGCCGTTCCAGCAGGACCGGCTCGACCGGTCGGTCGCGCGGGTGCGCGAGAAGCTGGCCACGGTCACGGGCCCGCCCGCCGGCCAGGGCGGGGCCGAGCCGGTGAAGACCGACGACGAGGTCATCCCGGTCGAACTGGCGGGCACCACGAAGCTGATCCCGCGCTCGTCGGTCCGCTGGGTGGAAGCGCAGGGCGACTACGCGCGGCTGTTCACCACCGAGGGCAGCCACCTCGTCCGGATCCCGCTCGCCCAGCTGGAAGAACGCTGGGAGAAGGCCGGATTCGTGCGGATCCACCGGTCGTTCCTGGTCGCGCTGCCGCTGATCACCGAAATGCGGATGGGCCAGGGCGGCTACCAGGTCGTGATCGGCAACGAGGAGAAAGTGCTGCCGGTCAGCCGCAGGCACACCCGGGCGCTGAAGGACCGCATCGTCGGTTCCGGCCGGGGCGGCTAGCCGTCGATGTCCTCGCCCGAAGACCCCTACCACCGGCTCGAGAACGGAGTCCGCAAACCGGACCCGACGCTGGGCGTGCGGCCGGAGGACCGCGCGGTGGTCGAACCGGTGCCGCCCGCTCCCGAACCGGTCCCGCGCTCCAGCGAACCCGCGCACGTGCGGCCGAAACGGGAACGCGTGGTGCTCGCCGATTCGCGGCAGTCGTCGGCGCGGATGCGCGGGCGGGTCGAGCTGGAAGAACAGACCAGCTGGGGAAAACTGCTGGTCCGCGACCTGGTGAAGGTCCAGTTGCGCACGTCGGTGTGGCTGGCGGTGCTGGTGCTGGTCGTGCTCGGGATGCTGCCCGCGCTGTTCTATTTCCTCCCCGCGGTCGCGCGGTTCACCGTGATCGGCATCCCGATCCCGTGGCTCGTGCTCGGCCTGCTTCCGTTCCCGTTCCTTTTCGCCGTCGGCCTCTGGTACAACCGGCTCGCCGAGCGGCACGAACGCGACTTCGTCGACATGATCGAGAACTGACCCGCGCGGGGGATGCGTTCGCTGGTGGCGGCGCGTCCCGGAAGCGTGTGGTCGTGCGAGGATTCACGCCGTGCAGCTGACCCCGTGGACGTTGACCGGCCTCGCGCTGGTCGCCTTCGCGACTTACTACCTTGGCTTCCGTTCGTCGCGCGGGGCCACCAGCACGCACGACTTCCTCGTCGCCCGCCGAACCGTGCGCTCCAGCCGCAACGCGGCGGCGATCTCCGGCGAATACCTGTCCGCGGCGTCGTTCCTCGGTGTCGCGGGCATGGTGCTCAAACAGGGCGCCGACGCGACCTGGTACCCGATCGGTTTCACCGCCGGGTATCTCGCATTGATGCTGTTCGTCGCCGCGCCGCTGCGCCGATCCGGTGCGTACACGCTGCCGGACTTCGTGGAGGCCCGGCTCGGTTCGCGAGGCCTGCGCCGCTTCGCGACCGCGGGCGCGGTGTTCATCGGGATTCTGTACATGGTCCCGCAGTTGCAGGCCGCCGGTTTGACGCTCGCGCAGATCGTTCCGGTGCCGGCGTGGGCGGGCGCGCTGCTCGTCATCGTCCTGGTCGCGGTCAACGTGATCTCCGGCGGGATGCGCGCGATCACCGTGGTCCAGGCGTTCCAGTACTGGCTGAAGCTGTTCGCGATCGCCGTGCCGACTTTCGTGCTGTGCATGGTTTTCTTCGCCGGCGGCGGCCCGGGCGGCGTGCGTGCGCTCGGTGCGCCCGCGCCGCCGGTGTTCCCGTCGGACACCAAGGTGACGGTGCAGACCGATGTCACCGTGAAGGTCACCACCGAGACGTTCTTCTACGCACACGGCCACATCGACGACGGTCCCGCGGGCGGCATGGCGCGCTGGTCGCCGCTCGTGCCGCACAAGGTGTCCGCGGGGACGACGCTGGAATTCGCCGCGGGAACGCCGGTGCCGGTCGTGAGCGACGCGCCCACGTCGAACGACGCGTGGCTGCATCCGGCGTCGAACGGCATCACCGACCTGCTGCAGACGTACTCGCTGATCTTCGCGCTGTTCCTCGGCACCATGGGCCTGCCGCACGTGCTGGTCCGCTTCTACACCAACCCCGACGGCAAGGCCGCGCGCCGCACCACCGTGCACGTCCTCCTGCTGCTCGGGCTGTTCTACCTGTTCCCGACGATGCTGGGCGCGCTCTCCCGGATGTACGTGCCGCAGCTGCTGCTCACCGGCAACACCGACGCGGCCGTACTGTTGCTGCCAACCGCGGTGCTGCCGGGCTGGCCAGGGCAGATCCTCGCCGCGGTAACGGCCGCGGGCGCATTCGCGGCGTTCCTCTCGAGCTGCTCGGGCCTGCTGGTGAGCGTGGCCGGCGTGGTGTCGACGGATCTGCTGCCGGGACGGGTCAAGGACTTCCGGGTCGCGGCGTTGCTGGTCGCGATCTGCCCGATGGCGCTCACGCTGATCTTCCGCACCGAGGACATCTCCCTGTCGATCGGAATGACGTTCGCGCTCGCCGCGTCGACGTTCAGCCCGCTGCTGCTGCTCGGCATCTGGTGGCGCAAGCTCAGCTGGCCGGGCGCGCTGGCGGGAATGGTCGTCGGCGGCGGGATGGTGCTCGGCGCGCTGGCGTACAACATCGTGTGCGAGTACACCGGGGACAAGATGCCGTGGTTCACCATTCAGCCCGCGCTGATCTCGGTGCCCTCGGCGTTCCTGGCGACCTACGTGGTGAGCAGGCTGACCAGGTCCGGCCGCCCGGAACTGGTGAACGACATCATGCTGCGCCTGCACGCCCCCGACCCGCTGGGCCTGATGCGCGACCGCGCGGTCGCCCGGTTCGGCCAGGCCGACGAGAAACTGCGGGCCGGCCGGGGACGCCACCGCAAGGCTTAGCGGTTAGCGTTCCTCACACGCGTACAACGTCCTGACATGGGAGCATGGAACCTGTGGTGAGCCCTGCTGAAATTCCGACCGCTGAAGTCCGCGACCTTCCCGCGGACATTGCACTGCTCGACGTCCGCGAGGACGACGAGTGGGCCGCCGGGCACGCCCCCGCCGCGGTGCACATCCCGCTCGGCGAACTGCCCGCGCGAGTCGGCGAACTCGCCGAATTCCCCGAGGACAACCCGGTCTACGTCATCTGCCGCTCCGGCGGCCGCTCGGCACGCGCCGCGGCGTGGCTGAACGCGAGCGGCTGGGACGCGGTCAACGTCGCGGGCGGAATGGGAGCCTGGGCGCGCGAAGGCCGCCGCATGGTGAGCGAAAACCCCGACACTGAACCCGAGGTTCTCTGACGGATGCCTGCCCAGTCTGTTCCCGAGCCGCCGGAATCCTCGGATCCGGCGTCGTTCGTGCCTGGCTTCGGCCGGGACGGGGGGGACGGTGGCCCGCCGGGTGACGCAGGTCACGGCGGGGTTGGGCACGGTTCTCCTGGCACTGGCACTGGCACTGGCACCGGCACCGGCACCGGCACCGGCACCGGCACCGGCACCGGGGCTGGGGTTGGGCACGTCGGGCCGGGCGCTCCGGCTGGCGGACCTGTCCCCGGTTGGGCTGGCTCGGTGCCGCAGTTCGGCGCGCAATCGCATTCTGGCCAGCCCAGCGGCGGGCAACAGGGTGCGCAGCCGTATCCCGGTCAGCAAGGTGGTGCCGCGCAGCCCGGGCAGCCCGGCATGGTGCCGCAACCCGGTGCCGCATCGCATGGGCAACCGGGCCTGGCACCGCAGCCCGGTGCCGCATCGCATGGGCAACCGGGCCTGGCACCGCAGCCCGGGCAGCCAGGCCAGGCATCGCAGCTCGGCGAGCAGGGTGGTGCCGCGCAGCTTGGGCAGCCCGGCACAGCGCCGCAGCCCGGACAGCCGGGCGCTGCCGTATCGCCCGGGCAGCCAGGCCCGCCACCGCAATCCGGCCACCAGGGTGGTCCCGCGCCGCATGGGCAGTCGGGCCCGCCACCGCAACCCGGCCATTGGGCACCGCAGCAAGCCGGGGCGGTGCATCCTGGCCAGCAGTTCGCCCAGCCGTACCAGCAGCAGTACCCGGCGCAGGTCTACCCGCCGCACCCCTCGTACGCGCGTCCGTTCACCGCTGCTCCGCAAGGCGCGATCCACCGGCCCGCGCCGCAGCAATCGCAGGCGAGTCCGCCGAAGCGGGCGGCTAAGTTGCGTTGGGTCGCGTCCCCGCCGCCGAGTGTCGTTCGTCGTCGGCGTGCTGTGCCCGCGACGCCCTACTCCGGTCCGCCGTCCTATCCGGTGCCGCCGCGCTGGGGCTTCCCGAACCTGACCTGGCGCCGGCCGACGAACGTGCCCGGCACCGCGTCCGGCGAAATCCGGCCGATCGACCGGATCCCGGTGCTCGCGCGGAGCCTCACCACGATCCTCTGGACGTTCGCCGTTCTCGCCGTGATCGCGGCGGGGGCGGAGATCTGGCGGTACGCGCTCCTCGTGGAGAGCCGCGATTCCGCGCTGAACAGCAGCGTCGTCGGGTTCTCCGACGCTTTCGTCATGCTCGCCGGCCTGCTCACCACGATCTTCTCGCTGCTTCCCGCCGGGCTCTCGGTCTGGTGGCTGCTGGTCGCCCGACAAGCGGCCGCTGACGAGGCCGATGAAGCGCCGCCGCGGCCGGTCTGGCAGGTGCTTGTGGGCGTGCTGGTGCCGATCGTGAACCTGCCGCTGGCGTTGTCCGTGGTCAGCGAGCTGGAACACGCCGTGCTCCGCCGGTCCCGCGACAAGCGGCCGAAGCCGTCGCGGCTCGTGCTCGGCTGGTGGGGTGCGTGGGTGGCGAACTGGGTCCTGCTGATCGTCACGATCATCTGGCGGATCCGGCCGGGCGTGCAGGCGATGGCGGACAGCGTCCTGCTGGTCGCGTTCACCGATCTCGCCGCGGCCGTGCTCGCGGTCGGCACCGCGCTGGTGATCCGGCGGTTCTCGGATCTGCTGATGCCGATCGCGCCGGAACGTCTGCGCGACTTCCGCGTGCTCAAGATCGAGGGCGCGCCGGAGCCCGAGCTGCGGACCGCGCGTCCGGTCGGGGCCGCGCGTTAAAGGTCGCCGAGCGCCGGTTCCAGCTGGCCGAACGCGACCGCCGCGGAATCCCGGATCTGCTCCACCAGATCGTCCGGCTTGACGTCCTGCCAGGTCAGCCGCCAGACGTCGTCGAGAAGAAGCCGCAGCACTGACGTGAGGTGCGCCCCGGCCGTCCGCGACAGCATCTCCCGGTCCGGATGCCGGTCGAGCAGCGCGGCGGAGAGCTCGAATTCCCGGTCGACGTGCATGTCCCGGAGCGCGGACGTGAGGCGTTCGCTTTGCCGCACCATCCGCACGAAGGACACGTCCGCGAACCCGAGCAACGCGCTCGCCTTGTCCAGCTCCGCGAAGCACCCGTCCCGTACGGCGATCAGCGCCGGCGTCTCCGGGTCGGCCCGGACCAGGTTCGCCGGCCAGTCCACGAAGTCGTTCCGGATGTCGAAGACCAGGTCTTCCTTCCGGCTGAAGTGATTCGTGACGGTCATCTTGGCGACCCGCGCCGCCTCCGCGACCTCGGCGATCGTCACCTGGTCGAACCCGCGCTGGATGAACAGCCGCGTCGCCACCGCCGAGATCGTCTGCCGCGTCTCCAGCTTCTTCTGCTCCCTGAGGCTCACCCCGCCCAGTGTACTAGGTCCGACCTAAAATTGTGCTTGACCCATTAACTAGGTTCGACCTAATCTCAGGTCCGACCTAATGAAGGGGGTGAGGCAATGACCACGCAGCTTCCGGCGGCTCCGGTCTCCGATGCCGGGCTTCGCCGGCTCGGCGGGGTGCTGATCCTGGGCGCGGTGCTGTCGATCCTCGACGCGACGATCGTGTCGGTCGGGATCGGCGTGATGGCGCGTGACCTGGACAGTTCGCTGCCGACCGTGCAGTGGGTGGCCAGCGCGTACCTGCTGGCCGCCTCGCTGACCATTCCGCTGTCCGGCTGGCTTTCCGACCGGTTCGGCGGCCGTCAGGTGTGGATCGCGGCCGTCGCGCTGTTCACGCTGGGGACGGTGCTCTGCGGGTTCGCCTGGTCGGCTCCGGCGCTGATCGCGTTCCGCGTGCTGCACGGTCTCGGCGGCGGTCTCATGCAACCGGTCGGCCAGGCGATTTTCGCGCAGGCGGCCGGTCCGCGGCTGGGCCGGATGATCGGCGTCGTCACGCTGCCCGCGACCGTCGCGCCGGTGCTCGGCCCGATGCTCGGCGGTGCGCTCGTCCAGGACCTCGGCTGGCGCTGGCTGTTCTTCGGGCTCGTGCCGTTCGGCGTCGCCACCTTGCTGCTCGCCGTCCGGGTGCTGCCGCGCGAGGAACCCGCTGGCACGCGCGATCCACTCGACGTCCGCGGTCTCCTGCTGCTCCCGCCGGGACTCGGTGCGCTTGGCTACGGCCTAGGCGAAGGGTCCAACACATTCGCCATCGCCGGTGCCGTGCTGCTGATCGCGTACGCCTGGCACGCTCGGCGCGCGCAATCGCCGCTGCTTGATCTGAAGTTGTTCGCGCACAAGGCTTTCACTGTCGCGAGCGCGAGCACCTTCTTGCTGGGCGCGTCGCTGTACAGCTCGATGTTGCTGCTTCCGCTTTACTACCAACAAATCCAGCACACGTCCGCTCTCGCCGCTGGCCTCCTGCTCGCGCCACAGGCATTGGGATCAGCCGTCGTCCTTATCGCAGGCGGAAAACTGCTGGACCGCTTTGGCTCGCGAACCGTCATGCTCACCGGCATCGCGTTGTCACTCATGGGCACCATTGCCTTTACTCAGCTCGGCGATTCCCCCAGCCCGACCCTGTTGACAATTTCGCTGCTGATCCGTGGGTTCGGCCTAGGCGCGACCACGACGCCCGGGATGACGATGCTCTACACCTCGCTGGAACGCAGCCAAATCCCGCGTGCGGCGAGCGCGATCAACGTCGTCAACCGCATCGGCGGCTCGCTGGGCACGGCGCTTCTGGTGGCTGTTCTGCACGCGCAACCGCCCGGTGCCGCCGCGTTCGGCACCACGTTCACCTGGGCACTTGGCCTTTCCCTGCTGAGCTTTGTCCCCGCTCTCTTCTTCCCGAAAGGAACCCGCGCATGACGCTCCGCCTCTTGGCCGTGCACGCCCATCCCGATGACGAATCAAGCAAAGGCGCCGCGACTCTGGCCCGCTACGCAGCCGAGGGCGTCGACGTCCTGGTAGCCACCTGCACCGGCGGCGAACGCGGCGATGTGCTCAACCCAACTTTGGACCGAGAGGACGTCCGGCGGGATCTGCCTGCCATCCGTCGCCGGGAAATGGCTGACGCGGCAAGGCTTCTCGGCATCCGCCAGACGTTCCTCGGACATGTCGACTCGGGGTTGGCCACGCCTTCCCCGGCTGGCAGCTTCGCGGAGATTCCCTTGGCTGAGGCGACAAAACCGTTGTTGGAGCTGATGGGGGAATTCCGTCCACAGGTGGTGGTCACCTATGACGAGACCGGCGGTTATCCACACCCCGACCACATTCGCACGCATGAGGTCACCACCGCGGCGTTCGCCGAATCCGACGACGGCAGTCCGCGCAAGCTCTACTACCTCGCCACCCTCAGCCGATCCTGGTTCGCAGCCATGCACGAGGCGACGATCGCGGCTGGTGAGGAGTCGTTGATGGGCCCGGTTCTGGACGAACTGCCGCCGACCGACGTGCTCACCGTGACCGCCCGCGTCCGCTGCGAAGAACACTTCGCGACCCGGGACGCGGCGTTGCGCGCGCACGCCACGCAGATGGATCCGGGGCATCCGTTTTTCGCCCACTCGCGCGAGATCGAGCGAAAGACTTGGCCCTGGGAGGATTACCACCTTGCCCGCACGAACGGTTCCGTCGCGCCAGCCGCCGGGTTGGAGGACGACTTGTTCGCGGGCTTGCGCTGAGGTGTTGTCGTGAGCGACGTTGCCGGTTAGATGCCGCTCACGAGCCCTGCCTCAGGCGGTCACCGGCAAAGTCCGCAATCCGCGGATCACGAACTCCGGCCTCCGCTCCGGCTCCGCGGCGAGCCGCAACTCCGGAAGCCGCTTCGTCAACGCCGTCAACGCGGCCGCGATCTCCACCCGGGCCAGCGGTGCCCCGACGCAGTAGTGGATCCCCATCCCGAAGCCGAGGTGCGCGTTCGGCGACCGGCCCACATCGAGAGTGTCCGGGGCGTCGAACACCTTCGGGTCGCGTGCCGCGGCACCCAGCAGCGCGCCGATCTTCGAGCCCTTCGCGACCCGGTGACCAGCGATTTCCACGTCCTCGGTCGCCGTGCGCTCGAACAACTGCAACGGAGAATCGAAGCGGATCAGTTCTTCCACAGCCGAGTCCAGCAACGTTGGGTCGGACCTAAGCCGCTCCCATTCCGGGTAGTGGGTGAGCAGTGCGGTCACCCCGTTGCCGATCACGTTCACCGTCGCCTCATGGCCCGCCATCAACAGCAGTACCGCGGTGGCGACGACCTCGTCGGGGGTCAGTTCGCTCGCGGTCAGGTCCCGGACGATGCCGCGAGGGGAGCCGGCGACGACCTCGCGCAGGTACGCCACGAAATCGGCCGCGGCCTGTTCGGCGGCGTCGCGGCCGTCCTCGGAGAGGCCGTATTCGTACATCTTCACGATGGCGTTGCTCCACGTCACCAGCTGCGCGCCGTCCGACGTCGGGACGCCGAGCAGTTCGGCGATGACCGCGACCGGCAGTGGTTGCGCGAGGTGTTCGAGCAGGTCCGCGCTGCCGTCGGCGGCGATTTTCGCGGCCAGCGTGTCCACCATGGACTCCGCGAGTTCCGCGACCATCGGACGCAGCCGCTGCACGTGGCCCCGGCCGAATTCGCCCGCGATGACGCGGCGCAGGCGGGTGTGCGCCGGCGGTTCGTTCTCCAGCAACGAGTTGCGGTGCAGCAGGTTGAACGACGCGAACCGTTCGAGCGGCTGCGCGTCGGTCCAGATGCGGCCAAGCCCGCGGTGCCGGAGCACGGCGGCGGACGCGGCGTGCGAAACGGTGATTGCGATGTCGAGGCCGTCGTGCTGGTGCACCTCGCCTTCGGCGCGCAGCGCGGCGAACGCGGGGTACGGGTCGGCGAGGAAGGCGGGATCGCGAGGGTCGAACACGAGCTGACTCTAACCCGCGAGCCTGGACGGCCGGTCCCTTCGATAGCGTCTGACATCGAGTTCCGAGGAGGCTGAAATGGGTAAGGGCGCGCGTAAGAAGGGTCCCAAGCCGGACCGCAAGCCGAAGGTGCGCGACGTCTTCGTCGGGCAGCCGTTCGAGGGTCTGGCCGCGGAGCCGGAGCTGATCGCGTTGCGCGAGTTCGTCCCGTCG
Organism: Amycolatopsis sp. VC5-11; assembly: GCF_037034185.1. Classification (NCBI taxonomy): domain Bacteria; kingdom Bacillati; phylum Actinomycetota; class Actinomycetes; order Pseudonocardiales; family Pseudonocardiaceae; genus Amycolatopsis; species Amycolatopsis sp. VC5-11. The sequence continues at coordinate 991,278 of NZ_JBAGKF010000001.1, forward strand.
GCCACGGCGAAGCTGACGCTCGCCGACGGCGGCGACGTCACGCTCGGCACGGTGCTGCCCATGGCCGCCGCGGCGTTCGTCCGCTCGGACGGCGAGCGGTTCCTCGGGCTTCAGGTGCAGACGCGGTCCTCCGACATCAGCCGCGACCTCGGCCGCGCGCTGCGCTGGCTGCTCGACGCCGAACCGGGCGACGTGCTGTCGGTGCCGGACACGACGTCGCCCACCGACCCGGACGAGCACAACCGGCTCCAGGACCTGCTCGTGCCGAGCGCGGAGCTGGAGGTCGCCCTCCACACCGACTTCGCGTGGTGGCTGCCCGAGGACGCGGACGCGACCGGCGACGTCGCGGTCTCCCTCGAGCGCGCGAACGCCGCGATCATGCCCACCGACCGGCTCGGCTCCGGCGCGTACTGGGTGCTCGCCGGCGAGAAGGCGCACCTGCGCTGGGTCCGCCCGGAACCGGAGAACCTGCTGCTGCAAGCGCTTGCGCGGCTGTCCGCGGCCGGCACGCTCGGGCTCGGCGAGGGCACCCGGTACGCCGGGTCGTTCCGTGCGCACGGCCTGCTCGTTCCGGTGTGGGACCTCGACCCCGAGGCGCACGCCCGGGAGTGGGCCGAGCCCAAGGACCAGCTCGGCGCCCGGCTGGACGAGGCGCTCAAGTCGCTCGACGCCGAGCCGCTCAACGCCACCGAGCGGCGTGCCCGCGACGGGCTGATCGGACGCCAGCTCACCATCCGCTGACTTGTCCACCTGTGGACAACTCGACCCGAGTTGTCCACAGGTGGATGATCGCCGCGTGATCCTCCACATCTGCACCCGCGCCGAGTGGGCCGCGGTGCCCGCCGACGGCGAATACCGCGCGTCCTCGCTCGACGACGCCGGATTCATCCACTGCTCGGACCCGGGCACCGTCGCCCTTCCTGCCAACGCCGTCTTCCGCGGCCAATCCGGCCTGGTCCTGCTGGAAATCGATCCCAAGCTGGTCGACGCGCCCGTCCGCTGGGAGGACGGCGACCCGCCGGACCCGCGCGGAATCCAGTTCCCGCACATTTACGGGCCGATCCCGCGAAACGCTGTGGTCGCGGTACACGATTTCCCCACTGACGCGGACGGTGTCTTGAAGCTGCCCGAGTCGCTTTCCGTGCGCTGACCTCAGTTGTCCACAGCTACGGAAAGTAGCGACGGAGACGGGACAACCCTCGGGGGCGCTCATGCGTGGTGGGGATGACGAGGAACCGTCGCTCGACGCGGTCATCCGGGGAGGGGGCGATACGGTGACGGCAGCCGCATTGCCTCTGACCAGCGGGGATCCGCCCTGGGCCGGTCAGCAGGCGGAGACGGTCAACGCCATCACGGACTTCGGCGACTTCGTGCGCGAGGCCCTGCCCGGGCTGCTCCGCTACGGCCACGTCCTCACCGGGAACCCGCACGACGCCGCGGACCTCGTGCAGACCGTGCTCGAAAAGATCGGCGCACGCTGGTCGTACGTGCAGCAAAAGACCGGCGACCCGCTCGCGTACGTGCGGCGTTCGATGGCGAACGCGCACGTCAGCCGCTGGCGTCGGACGCGGCGGGAGAACCTCGTCGCGGATCTGCCGGACACCAGCCCGTGCGCGCCGAAGGACCCGTTCGAGCATGAGCCGCTGTGGCAGGCGCTGCGCGACCTCCCGCCGCGGCAGCGCACGGTGATGGTGCTGCGGTACTACGAAGGACTGTCCGAAGCGGAGATCGCCAAGGCGCTGGACATCAGCCAGGGGACGGTGAAAAGCCAAGCGAGCAAGGCGATCGCGTCCCTGCGGGCGAAACTGAGGAACCAGGAAGGAGGCGACGCCGGGTGAGTCAGCCCGACGATCTGGAACAGCGGCTCCGCGCCCTCCTCGCCGACGACCGGCTAGCCGTCGAACCAGCCGAGGACGCCGCGTCGGCCATCGTGGCCGGCGCGCGCAGGCGGCGGCGCAGGCAGCGGGTCCTGACATCCGCGGCCGGGGCGGTGTGCGTGCTCGCGGTGGGGTCGGCCGGGCTGGTGGCGATTCAGTTGCGCACCCAGCCCGCCGCGACCGGCGTCGCCGCCCAGCAGGTCGCTTCGGCGCAGCCCACGCTGCCTTCTTCGGTACCCGAGCCCCCGTCGAGCGCCGAATCAACGCAGGTGCAAGCGCCGCCCGTGCCGATGGAGCCCACCGTGGCCGACCCGCCGGTGCCGCCCGCGCGTCCGCACCACACGAAGCCGGCGCCGCCGAAGACGACGCCGCCGAAAGCCGTGTCCGGAGCGCTGGTGACCGCGGACGGCCTTGGCGCGGTGAAGCTCGGCATGACCGAGCAGCAGCTCACCGACCAGGGCATGAAGCTCACGACGGTGAAAGAGTCGGCCGGCTGCACTTACTACGACGTCAGCGGTGGCGGGGTGCCTCCCTCGACGGCTGTCGTGTCGGCGGAGAACGGCGTGGTCGCGGTGAAGCCCGACGGTGCCGCGCACACCCCGGAAGGCGTGGGCGAAGGGTCGCCGAAGGACCAGGTCACCGCGACCTATCCGGGTACGTCGGAGTCGGGGAGCGCACTCGTGTCGCCGACCGGTGACCAGGGCGCGTACCACTTCACGCTGGATTCGGACGGGGCGGTCCAGGCCATCGAGGTCCGGGCGAAGACGCAGGACTGCGCCGGCTGAAAAATTCCGTGAGCCGATGTCGATCTGGCTCCGCGCCGCTCGTGTAGCGGGTGACGGGCCGATTGGCGGCCCGCGGAAGCGGAAGGACATCCCCGATGCGTTCGATCAGCGTCACCCTGAGCATCACCCTCGACGGCGTCGTCCAAGGCCTCGGCCGCAGCGACGAGGACACGCGCGGTGGGTTCGACCTAGGCGGCTGGGGCAATGGCTACAGCGACGACGTCATGGCCCGCGAGATGGGCAAGGGCATGAGCCGGCCTGGGGACATGCTGTTCGGCCGGCGCACCTGGGAGGACTTCGCCACGGCTTGGGGGCCGCGGACGGACGGGAATCCGTTCACCGCGCACATGAACGCGGCGACGAAGTACGTCGTCTCGACCACCCTCGACAACGCGGACGCCTGGCAGAATTCGGTGCTGCTGCGGGGCTCCGCGGTAGAGACCGTGGCGGAGCTGAAAGCCTTGCCGGGCAAGGATCTTTCGATCATCGGCAGCGTTTCGCTCGTGCGCGCGCTGCACGCCGCCGGGCTGGTCGACCGCTACACCTTGCTGATCCATCCGCTGACCCTCGGCCGCGGCGCGCGGCTGTTCGAAGGACCGGCTCCGCTGACCGAGTTTTCGCTCGACGGCAGCGTCGCGACCACCACCGGCGTGCTCATCGCGCACTACGTGCGGCGCTGAAGTTATCCACATGGGGAAGCCCGGTTGTCCACACTGGGGACAACCGGGCTTCCGGCACGTGTCGAGCGCTTACAGCGCGCCACCCGCGACCGGGGGCATCCCGGCGTCCGCGCCGGCGTCGCCGACGGCCTCGCGGTGCAGGAACTTCTCGATCTCGTAGACGTTGTCACCCGCGCGGCGCGCGACCGTGACGAGCGTCGACATCTGGGAGATCTCCTCGACCTGCTCCTTGAGGAACCACTGGGTGAACTGCTCGCTGATGTAGTCCTCCTCGGCTCGCGCGGCCTTCGCGAGCGCGGAGATGTCGGCAGCGACCTCCTTCTCCTGCTCCAGCGCGAGCTCGAGCAGCTCGAGCGGAGCGGAGAACTCGTTGCGCACCTCGCCGGTGCCGGGGACCTCGACGTGGTGGTCGCGGTCGAGCATGTACTGGACGAGCGCCATCGCGTGATTGCGCTCCTCGACGGACTGCTTGTAGAAGTGCTTCGCGAGCTGCGGCAGGTCCTCGTTGTCGAACCAGACCGCGAGCGCGATGTACTGCTGGGAGGCGTTGAACTCGTTGTGGATCTGCGCCTGCAGCAGTTCGTAAAACTTCGAGCGCGGTTCTTTCTTCGTAGCGGCCATGTCCATCACCGTACGTCAATGTCCGATTGTTTTCCACTTTTGGCTGGTGATCTCCACCCTATTAGGGTTACCATTCCTCAAGAAGGAAATGCTTATTTTGGTTAGCCTTCCCTTAATATGTGCGCCCTTATTAAGGAGAGGCTAACTTTTCTTTGCCGGGGGATCGCGGCGCACCGGGCACGACATGCAGCGCGGGCCGCCGCGGCCGGACCCCAGTTCGGACCCGGTGATCGGCAGCACCTCGATGCCCGCCGCGGTGAGTCGTTCGTTGGTCTCCGCGTTGCGTTCGTATCCCACGACCACACCCGGGGCCAGTGCCAGCGTGTTGTTGCCGTCGTCCCACTGCTCGCGCTCCGCGGTGACCGGGTCGAGGCCGGTGTCGATCACCCGCAGCCGGTCGATCTCCATCGCTTCCGCGGCGGCTTCGAGAAACGGCGTCGGGCCCGCCACTTTCACTCCGCCGTCGCCGGTCGGCTTGATGGTGAACGCGGTCAGGGAATCGCGGGCGAGCGGATACATCACGACGGCATCGACATCGACCATCGTGCATACGGTGTCGAGATGCATTGTCGCGCGCGATTGTTCGATCGGTACCGCGAGGACGGTATGCGCGAGTCCGTCGGCGAATACGGAACGGGCGAGCGATTCGGCTCCGGCCGGAGTCGTCCGTTCGCCGACGCCGATCGCGACGACGCCGGGGGCCAGCAGCATCACGTCGCCGCCTTCGATCGGCGCGGAATGCGCGCCGTAAGCGCGGGCGGCGTGGCGGAATCGCGGATGGTAGGCGTAAATGAGGTCGAGCAGCGCCGTTTCCCGCCGCCGCGCGGGCATGGTCAGCGACGAGATCGCGACGCGGTCGCCGATCCACGCGGACGAATCGCGGGTGAACAGCAGATTGGGCAGCGGATCGACGGCGAAGTCGCGCGGATGGTGCATCATCCGCACCAGGGACGCGCCCTCGGCGGACGGCAGTTCCTCGAACGTCATGCCCGCCATCAGGACCTCGGCGAGCGTGGGCGCGTCGACGCTCGTGAGATGCGACCTCAGCGAGTCCGCGAGGTCGCTGCCGAGCCGCCGGTCGTCCACCGCCGCGTGGACCCCGGCGGCGTGCGCGCGCGGATCTTCCAGCGCGGTGCGGAGAACGTCGGCCAGCAGCAGCACTTCGACGCCGCGTCCGCGCAGGACGTCGGCGAACGCGTCGTGCTCCTGCTGAGCCCGGCTCACCCACGGGATGGAGTCGAAAAGCAGCTTGTCGTTGTTGCGGGGCGTGAGCCGTTTCAGCTCGTTTCCCGGCCGGTGCAGCAGTACTGCCCGAAGCGGCCCGACTTCGCTGTCCACCCTGGGAGGTGCGGTGCTTTCGCTCGTCTCGCTCACGAAGTGCGAGCCTAATGAGCGGGCATCACGGGAGCCAGGAAAGACGGCCTTTCAGCAACGAATAGCCGACGAAGGACACCACATCGAACAAAGTATGCGCGGCGATGAGCGGCCACAGCCGGTTGGTCCGCTGCCACACGCGGCCGAACACGAGCCCCATCACGAGGTTGCCGACGAACCCGCCGAAGCCTTGGTACAGGTGGTAGGAACCGCGCAGCACCGCGGCGCCGAACAGCGACGCGTTCTCGCGCACGCCAAGCTGCCGCAGCCGCGTGAGCAGATAGCCGATCACGAGCACTTCCTCGGCGAAAGCGTTGCCGAACGCGGAAAGCGTCAGCGCGATCGGCCGCCACCAGGTATCGCCCAAAGTGGACGGTTGCACCGCGAGGCTGAAGCCGAGGTGATAGGAGACGAAGTACAGCGCGAGCCCGGGAATGCCGATCAGCGCGGCGATCCCGACGGTGATGAGCGCGTCGGAACGGATGCGCCTGCTCAGCCCGATTTCGCGCAGTTTCATCCCGGCCCGCCACAGCAGGTACAGCCCGAGCCCGCCCCAGCCGATCAGCTGCGCGGCGCTCAGCAGCTGCTGGAGCAGGTCCAGCAGGCTCGCCGCCGCGCGCGGGACGTTGAGCTGCACTTGCTGCTGCGCCAACGGGGTCGGCCGCAGCAGCGAGTCCACAAGGGACAGCAGGCTGCGCGCGCCGGACAGCCCGAGGGTGATGCCGAAAACGAGGACCAGCTCGATCTTGACCGCCCGCCGCTCGCGCGGATCGGTGAGCTGAGCCGGGAACGCCGGAAGTGCCGGGTTGAGCCAGGATCGCAGGCCCGACGGCCGTCCGGAACGCTCTGTGGTGCGCATGAACGCACGCTACCGTCGGGGTATGCCGAGGACTATCGCCACCAACACGAAGGTCGAGCGCGCCGAACTGGTCGCGTTCCTGAAGCCGCGCCACCGCGCGATCCTGGTGACCACCCGCGCCGACGGGCGGCCCCAGCTGTCCCCGAACACCTGCGGCGTCGACGACGAGGGCCGCATCGTCATCTCGACCTACCCGAAGCGCGCGAAGGCGGTCAACCTGCGGCGCGAGCCGAAGGTGTCGGTGTGCGTGCTGTCGGACGAGTGGAACGGCCCGTGGGTGCAGGTCGACGGGACCGCGGAGGTGCTCGACCTGCCGGATTCGGTCGAGCCGCTGGTCGACTACTTCCGCAGCATCTCCGGCGAGCACCCGGACTGGGACGAGTACCGCGAGGCGATGCGCAAACAGGGCAAGAGCCTGATCCGGATCACGATCGACCGGTGGGGGCCGATCGCGACCGGCGGCTTTCCCCCGGAGCTGGCCGAGGACTGACGGTCAGTCCTCGCCGTGCTGGTGGCGCAGGAACGGGCAGCCGAGCAAGCGCCGCAGTTCTGCGGCCAGCTGCGGCGGGCTGTCGACGGTGCGGGAGAACGCCAGCCGGACGTCGTGGTCGCCCGCCGGTGATTCGACGCGCAGGCGCAGGCCGTACCGGTCGAGGCCGAGCGGGCGGATCCGGCCGCCGCGCAGGTCCGCGGGCAGGTGCCGGCCCAGCTGTTCCACCACGTCCGGATGGTCGCTTTCCAGGTGCCGCAGCCATTCGGCCTCGTAATCGTGGAACGGGTCCGGCGGGGCCGCGCTGAACATGTGCGGCCGGAGCGAATGCGTGCCCTCGGCGTCGGCGAGGACCAGCGACGCCGGGGTCAGCCGGAGCAGCGTGAGGCCGTGGCCGACGTCGAGAAGCCGGTGGTCCGGCCGCTGTTCGGCGATCGACACCGCGCGGGCGCGGGCCGACACCTCCGTCAGCGGCCGGAGCCATCCGGTGATCCACAGCAGGCCGCGGACCGGTTCCCGCAGCGCCACTGGGGCGTGGTCGGCGAGCTCGACCATGACGGCGAGCTCGCCGCGCTGAGCCTGCCGGGACGCGCGCACCATCGGGTGCTCGTCCGGCAGAAGAATGCTGACGCTTCCGCTGTGGTGCACGTGATGCAGGACGGGTTCGACGCGTTCGGCCTCGCAGCCGGCGCTCTCGACGGTCGGCATGATCGTCGCCGGGCCGCCGCGGGTCGCGATCGTCTTGGCGCGTTCGGCGGGATTCGGCGCGGGCGGGCGGCGCACGGATACGGGTGCCTCGGTCACGGCTCACCTCCTACTTAGGTGAGCCTAACCTGAATTGCCGCGCGAAGGGAAGAGTGCGCGCGAAGATCACCCACGGGGCGGGAAAACGCTGGTCAGCGGATCGGCTTAAGGGTGGGACCGCGTGGAAGCGGCTCATTCGGCCGGTTGGTCCCGTGTCGGGAAGGCCTTGAAATGCGTCCGCAGAGCGAACGATTTTGTCCCCATGCCGTACGCTACTAGCGTGTCAGTCGTGTCAAGCGCTGTGGAACTCACGCCCCCCGGCCCCCGTGGAATTCCTCCCCTGTTCGCGCGGCTCGTCGACGACTCGGCGCTCTTCCCGCCGGCGGACGTCGCGATGCCGGAGGCGCTGCGTGCGCACTTCGAATCGCGCGGCGGGGAACACGCCGGGGTGCTCGGGGTTTTCCTGTGCCAGGCCTCGCGGCTGCCGGAGCTGATCACCGAGCTGATCAAGATCAAGCCCAAGGAGCCGCTGCCGCTGTCGCTGATCATCGACACCGGGCTGGGCGGCGTTCCGAAGGCGATCTCGATCGTCGAATCGCGCAGCGAGCTGCTGTCGCTGCGGATGGTGGAGATGCCCGCCCCGTCCGACGTCGACGAGGTGTGGCTCGAACGCGTCTCGGAGTTCGTGCCCGAGGACGTCATCCGGGTGGTCGAACCGCGCCGCGGCGTCGGCTGGCTGGACGGCGTCCGCAACGTGATCGAGCACGGCAGCTGGCCGAAGATCCGCTGCGGTGGCAAGGCGGGGGAGAACTTCCCCAGCGTGGACGAGGTCGCCGACTTCCTGTCCGTGGTCAGCGGCTCGCCGGGAGCGTCGTTCAAGGCGACGAACAGCCTGCACCGCGCGGTCCGGCACGTCGACCCGGACACCGGCTTCACGCATCACGGCTTCCTGAACCTGCTCGTCGCGTCGGCGCGCTGCCTCTCCGGCGGCGACGTCCGCGCGGCGCTGGAATCGACCGACGGCAAGGCGCTCGCGGACGAAGCGCGTGCGCTGCCGGAGCCGGCCGCGAAGGCGGTCCGGCAGCTGTTCGGGTCGTACGCGGCGGCGTCCTTCGCCGAGCCGGTGGCCGACCTGGGTGAACTCGAGCTGTTGTGAGCACGGAGGGGTCGCTGACCCTCGACCGCGGTCTGGCGCTGCTGCAGGCGGTGGCCGATTCGGGCGAGCAGGCGGCGACCATCTCCGAACTCGCGGTGACCATCGGCGCGAGCCGCGCGGCGGTGTACCGGCTGCTGGTGCCGTTGGCCGAACGCGGCCTGATCTGGCGGGACGGCACGAAGGTGCGGCTCGGCGTCGGAGTGCTGCGGCTGGCCGGTCAGGTGCTGCCACAGCTGCGCGAGGCCGCGCGGCCGGTGTTGCGCGAGCTGGCCGAGAAGGTCGGCGCTACCGCGCATCTGACGGTGGCGCAGGGCGATCACGCGCAGGCGGTCGCGGTGGTGGAGCCGTCGTGGACGAGCTACCACGTGGCGTACCGGGTCGGCAGCAGGCACGCGCTCGCCGCGGGTGCGGCGGGACGGGCGATGGCGTTGCGGCCCGGCGGCACTGACAAGTGGGCCGTTTCGACCGGCGAGATCGAGGCCGGTGCTTCTGGCGTCGCCGCGCCGGTGCGGGGGGTTCCCGGTCTGCGGGCGAGCGTCGGGGTGATCTCGTTGGAGCCGTTGGCTTCGGACGAGGTGGGGCCGTTGGCGGTGGAAGCGGCGTTGAAGCTTGCCGAGGTGCTGCGGACCTAGCGGCGGGACGCGGCGACCAGCGGGCGGACCATGGTCAGCAGCAGCGCCAGGTCGACCGTGAACAGCAGCCGCTCGAACAGCCCGAGCGTCACTTCCTGCTGCGCGGGCCCGGTGAGCAGGGTGAACACGAAACCGCCCAGCACCACCGCCACGCTGGCGAAACTCGCGACGGCCAGGCGGCGGATCGTCGTGCGGCGCGGCTCCCACGGACACGATCGACCGCCGCGGCGGGTCAGCAGCCAGGCGGCGGTGGGGAGCGCGAGAAAAGCGGTGAGGGCGGCGGCGTTGTGCAACTGGCCGTCGAAGGAACGGGCTTCGCCGTTGGGGTCGACGGGGACTGTCGCGCAGATCGTGAGGCCGGCGCACCACACGCCGAGCAGGATGACGACCGCGGGCGAGCGGCGGGCTTTGACGAGCCCGGCCAGCAACGCCAGCGAACCCAGCGCGAGCGCGAGGCACATGACGGCGAACAGCCGCGCGGCCGAATGGTCGCCGAGCCTGCCGTAGACGTACTCCGACAGCGTCTGCCAGATCGGGCTGATTTGCGCGGAGAGCCGCAGGTGCAGGTCCGTGGCGATGAGCACCGCCGCCCCGATGCCCGCCAGCGCGAGCCTGCCGTGCACCGGCGACACCGGCGACACGGCGGCGCGGGAGGTGGTCGGCACGGGCGCTCCTCGGCGGTCATGGCGGAGGCCATGGCGTCACCGGGGGTTCACCTGGTCCTCGTTCCGGGGTTCCGAAGAGGTTACCCGGCGTTCCTGTGAAACGGCCGTTACCAGAGCAGCTGGGCCAGCGCGAACGCGGCGAAACCGGCGAACACGAACCCGGCGACCCGCTGGATCAGCTTCGGCCGGATCCGGTCGCGGATCTTCGCGCCGATGAACACCGCCAGCCCGGCGACCGACACCAGCGCGACGAACGCGCCGACCCCGACCGCGAACGGGTTGCCGAGACGGGCGACGAGACCCGCGGTCGCCAGCTGCGAGGCGTCGCCCCACTCCGCGGCGAAGAGCACGCCGAACGACGTCAGCGCGGAACGCAGGAACGACACCGGCCCGGGTCCGGACCGCGACGCGTCCTCGCCCGCTTCGCTGCCTTCGCTGAAGCCCTCGCGCAGCAGCAGGAACGCGCCGACGCCGAACATCGCGGCGACCAGCACCGAAACAAGAGTTTCCGGCAAGAGGGTGAGCAGGCTTCCGAAAGCGACCGCGATCACGCATTGCACGGCGAACGCCACGCATACTCCGGCGAATACCGGCCAGGCGCGGAAACGGGTGGTGAGCACGAGGGTCGCGACGAGCGTCTTGTCCGGCAGCTCGACGGCTAGTACCAGGCCGAACGCGCTAAACAGAGCGATCAATGCGGGAGACATGGGTTCGTGCTCACCCCTTTCACTGCAACGATAAAGGGGAGGTTCAGAAAACCGCAAGCTGATGGGTTTCGCGAATTGCCTGATAAGGTCGGCAGAATGCTCGCCGCTGGTGGGCCGGAATATTTTTTTCGGTGCGCCGAATTCTGTTTTCCGGCTGCGGTACGGTGCGGGTCATGTCTGCTGACCACGTCGTCGTCACCACCACCGTCGACTCCGAGGCCGCCGCGCGCACCATCGCCGCGAGCGCCATCGAGGCCCGGCTCGCCGCGTGCGCCCAGATCGTGGGGCCGATCACCAGCGTTTTCCGGTGGGAGGACGAGGTGCAGACGGCGGCCGAATGGCGGGTCGAGTGCAAGACGGCCGCGGACCGGTCCGGTGCGCTGGAGGAGTTCCTGAACGTGCGGCATCCGTACGACCTGCCCGAGGTCATCGTCACGCCGATCGTCGGCGGCAGCCCGCGGTACCTGTCGTGGCTCGTGGAGGAGACCCGCTGAGCACCACCTGATCGGGGGTAGCTCGGCCTGGGTCCGGACCCGGATTCCAGCAGGTCGGCGGGACGTTGGTCCCGGCTGGTTCAGGACGTGTTGAACTGGCTGGCGCGACTGCGCGCGCGGAGGATCGGACACGTGGATGTCCTTGAGCTCGCGCGGTGGCAGTTCGGCATCACCACCGTCTACCACTTCCTGATGGTCCCGCTGACCATCGGACTTTCGGTGCTGGTCGCGGCCATGCAGACGGCGTGGGTGCGCACCGGCAAGCTGCGGCACCTCAAGATGACGAAGTTCTGGGGCAAGCTGCTGCTCGTCAACTTCGCCATGGGCGTGGTGACCGGGATCGTGCAGGAGTTCCAGTTCGGGATGAGCTGGAGCGCCTACTCCCGGTTCGTCGGCGACGTGTTCGGCGCGCCGCTCGCGATGGAAGGCCTCCTCGCGTTCTTCGTCGAGTCGGTTTTCCTCGGCCTGTGGATCTTCGGCTGGGACCGGCTGCCTCGTCGCGTGCACCTGGCCTGCGCGTGGGCGTTCTCGCTGGCCACGATGGCCTCGGCGTACTTCATTCTCGCCGCGAACTCCTGGATGCAGCATCCGGTCGGCGTCGAGTTCGTGAACGGCAAGCCGACGATGAACTCGATCGGCGCGGTGCTCACGAACAACACGGCGCTCGCCGCGATCCCGCACACGCTGGCCGGCGCGTTCTCGGTAGCGGCGGCGTTCCTGGTCGGCGTGGCCGGCTGGCACCTGTGGCGGCGCCGTTCGACGTCGGACGAACACCGCGAGGTCTGGCGCTCGTCGCTGCGCCTCGGCGGCTGGGTCGGCGTGGTGGCGTTCGCGGTACTGGCGATCACCGGCGACATGCAGGGCAAGCTGATGTTCGAGCAGCAGCCGATGAAGATGGCGTCGGCGGAAGCGTTGTGCCACACGGAAAAGCCAGCGAGCTTCTCGATCATCGCGATCGGCGACGTCGCTAACGCGAACTGCGAGGACGTCAAAACGTTCAACGTGCCCGCGCTGCTGTCTTTCCTGGCGCACAACGACTTCTCCACCGAGGTCAAGGGCGTGGAGAACCTGGTTTCGGAATACCAGGCGAAATACGGCACGAACTACCCGGACGACCCGGCGCTCGGTTCGCTCGCGGGCAAGCCGATCGACTACGTGCCCAGCCTGCCGGTGACGTACTGGGGCTTCCGGATCATGATCGGCTTCGGCGCGATCTCCGCGGGCATCGGCCTGCTGGCGCTGTGGCTCACCCGACGCGGTCGAATCCCCGGCGGACGCTGGTTCCCGCTGCTGGTGCTCGGCGGCATCGCGACGCCGTTCATCGGCAACAGCGCGGGCTGGATCTTCACGGAGATGGGGCGGCAGCCGTTCGTGGTCGCGCCCAACCCGACCGGCGTCGAGGGCATGTGGATGTTCACAGCGCAGGCGGTGTCGAGGCTGACGGTGGGCGAGATCCTGACGTCGCTGATCGCGTTGACGCTGCTGTACGCGGTGCTGGGCGTGGTGGAGCTGTACCTGATGCGCAAGTACGTACGGGGCGGGGTGGACGCGGTGATGCCGCCTGCCGCTGCTTCCTCTTCTGATGAAGGTTCGGATGATTCCGATGACCAGGCGCTTTCGTTCGCCTACTGACCCGGTGGAGCGGGCCGGGGTGCCGCCAGAAGACCCGGAGGGCCGGGTCTGGGCGCGGCCCGCTCCACTGGCCTGGACCGGCTGGCGAGACCAGCCTCCCGCCGAGAACGCAGCCCCCGCCCTCACCGGGGGGACGCCCCGTACCCAGCGTAATCGGTTCGTGGCTCTCGCGGGTTACCCACAGCGAATCTGTGGACAACTCGGCGGGTTGTGGATAACTCAGGGCCATCGTGGGGGCAACCCGGTGGCCGACCGGATGACGCCGGCGCACGCCGGACGAGGTGAGTGGGCATGACGCTCGAAACGCTGTGGTTCGCGATCGTCGCGTTGTTCTGGCTGGGGTATCTCTTCCTCGAAGGATTCGACTTCGGCGTCGGGATGCTGCTGCCGGTGCTCGGGAAGACGAACACCGAGCGGCGCGTCCTCGTCAACACGATCGGGCCGGTCTGGGACGGCAACGAGGTCTGGCTGATCGTCGCGGCCGGGGCGACCTTCGCGGCGTTCCCCGGCTGGTACGCGTCGCTTTTCTCCGGCGCCTACCTCCCGTTGCTGCTCGTCCTCATCGCGCTCATCGGGCGCGGCGTCGCGTTCGAGTACCGCGGCAAGGTCGACTCCGAACGCTGGCGGCGCGTCTGGGACCGCGTGATCATCATCGGTTCCTGGATCCCTCCGCTGGGCGTCGGGCTGCTGCTCGCGACCACCGTGCTCGGCCTGCCGCTCGACGCGCAAGGCAACCGCGTCGGGTCGCCGTTCGAGTCGGTCCGGTGGGACACGCTGCTGGGCGCGGTGGCGATCGTCGGGTTCTCGCTCGTGCACGGCGCGGCGTTCCTTGCCCTGAAAACGACCGGTGACCTGCGGGAACGCGCGCGCACCATCGCGCTGCGCATCCTCCCGGTCGGGCTGCTGCCGTTGGTCGCGTTCCTCGTGGTCGTCCAGGTCCGCGAAGGCAAACTGTGGACGCTCTTCTCGCTGGTGATCGTCGTCCTCGCGGCCGCGGTCGCGTGGCTGCGGCTCTACGTCGACCGCGACGGGCAGGCGTTCGCCGCGCTCGCGGTCGTCATCACGGCCGCCGCGGTGACCTTCTTCGGGGCGCTCTACCCGAACGTCCTGCCGTCCACGCTCGACCCGGCGCACTCGCTGACCATCATGAACAGCGCGGTCAGCCACTACACGCTGACGGTGATGACCTGGGTCGGCGCGTTCGGGGCGCCAGCTGTGCTGATCTATCAAGGCTGGACCTACTGGGTGTTCCGCAAGCGCATCGGCGTCCAGCACATCCCGGCGGTGCACGCACCATGACCGAGCTTCCCGGCCGCGCACCCCTTTCCGCCACCGGGTCCCCCATGGACCCTGTGCGGCCGGGCAAGGGTCCGCTCGGCGCGCTCTCGGCCCTGGGGCCGGCCGCGCGCCGAGCGCTGATCCTGGTCGCGGTGCTGTCGTTCGGGAACGCGGTTTTCCTTGTCGGACAAGCTTTTCTGCTGGCGGACATCCTCGCGGACGTGGTCTCCCGGGGGCTGGGGGAAGGGGGCCGCACCGTCCAGTTGGCTGTCCTGTTCGCGCTCGTCGTGGGCCGCGCGGGCACCAGCTGGGCGGTGCGGGTGGTTTCCGCCCGCGCCGCCGCGACCGCGCAACGCGACCTGCGCGCCCGCGTCGTCGACCACGCGTTGCGCCTCGGCCCGGAATGGCTCGCCCGCCGCGGCCACGGCGAACTCACGACCCTCGTGACCCGCGGCCTCGACGCACTCGATTCCTACTTCCGCGAGTACCTGCCCGCGCTCGTCACCGCCGCGGTCGTTCCCGTCGCGGCAGGCGCGGCGATCCTGTGGACAGATTGGCCGTCGGCGGTGATCATCGCCGCGACGGTCCCGTTGCTGCCGATGTTCGCCGTCCTGGTCGGAAAATTCACCGCCGACTGCGTTTCCGGCGCGACGGACGCGGTGCACCGGATGTCCGGCCTGCTGCTCGAACTGGTGCGGGCGCTGCCAGTGCTCACCGCGTTCCGGCGAGCCGACGCTCAAGCCGAAACCGTCCGGAAACTGTCGGACCGGCATCGTCGCGCCACGCTCAAGACGTTGCGCGTCGCGTTCTCCTCGGCATTCGTGCTCGAACTCGCGGCGACGCTTTCGGTCGCCTTGGTGGCGGTCGTCATCGGCGTTCGGCTGGTGTCGGGATCGCTCCCGCTGGCGATCGGACTCGGCGTGCTGATCCTCGCTCCCGAGTGCTACCAGCCGATTCGCGCGGTCGGCGCGGCATTCCACGCGAGCGAGGACGGCGTGGAAGCGGTCCGCCGGGTGACCGCGGTGCTCGCGGAACCGGTCCCGGCCGAAGGAACGCGGACCGCGCCCTGTGGATCGTTGGTTGTGTCCGACCTAAAAGTCGCTCGACGCGGTGGATTCGCTCCCGACGGCGAGAGTTTCTCCGTCCGGCGCGGCCAGATCGTGTGGCTGCGCGCGCCGAGCGGTGGCGGTAAATCGACCACGCTAGCGACCTTGCTGGGCTTCGTGCCGTCCTACGACGGGTCGGTGCTGGCCGGAGACGTACCGCTGGCTCAGGCCGACCTCGAACGGTGGCGCGCGGGGATCGCCTGGGTCCCGCAGTCGCCGGTTTTCAGCGGCGGCACCGTGCGGGAAGAACTCGCGGTCGCTGGACCGGACGTCGACGCGATGCTCGGCGAACTCGGCCTGCACGGCCTCGCCGACCGTCCGGTCGACCGGCTTTCCCAAGGACAACGCCAGCGCGTCGCCGTGGCTCGGGCATTGTTGCGAGTTCAGTCAGGCGCGTGGTTGCTCCTGCTGGACGAGCCGACCGCACACCTGGACGACGTCAACGCGCGCCGGGTCATGGACGCCGTCGAGCGAGCCGTCGAAAACGGTGCGGCGGCGGTCATCGCTGCGCACGAACGTTCAGCCGCAGTCGCTGTTCAGGACTCGGCTCCCGCGGCGGTCAGTGAGTCCACTTCGGACAGTTCTGATGCCCGACCGCTTCCTTGGCGGATGCTGCTCGACCGACGGCTGTTCTCGGGAGCCCTGTTAGGTGCCTTGGCACTCTTGGCCGGGATCGCCCTCACCGCGACCTCTGGCTGGTTGATCGCCAAAGCTTCGTTGCAGCCGCCGATTCTGACCTTGACGGTCGCGGTCGTCGGGGTGCGCGCGTTCGGACTCGGCCGGGCCGGACTCCGGTATGTCGAACGGCTCGTGACGCACGACGCCGCCTTCCGGATCGCCGGACGGTTGCGTGTTCGGCTATGGAATGCGTTGGTGCGCTTGGGTCCTGCGCGCAGTCTCGAAGCCGGGGAGAGCCAGCGGCGGTTGGTGACGGACGTCGACACGGTGCGCGATCTGCTGCCGCGAGTCGTGTCGCCGCCGATCGTGGTCGGGCTGGTCGCGGCCGGGGCTGTCGCGGTGCAGACGTTGGTGCTGCCGTCGGCCGGTTTGGTACTGGCCTTGACTGTGCTGGTCGGCTTGGCGGCACCGGCGGTCGCGTTGCGGTTGGAGCGACGGGCGACTTCGGCCCTGGCTGCTGGACGCCGGGACGTCGCTGCGCGGGTGCTGGTGCTGTTCTCGTCGGCGGCGGAACTGCTCGCTTACGGCGGGGCGGCTTCGCGTCGCCGCGACTTGGCCTCGACGGACACCCGACTGGCCGCCGACACCCGACGGCAGGCCTTCGGCGCAGGCGCGGCGGATGCACTGATCACGCTGGCGACCGGGGCGGCCGCAGTGGTCAGCACGATGCTGGCGGCGGGAGCGGTCGGGCGTGGGGAGCTGGCGGGGGTGATGGCGCCGCTGCTGGCGTTGGTGCCGTTGGCGCTGGCCGAGGTATTGGCGCTGTTGCCGCAGGCGGCGGTGCATTGGGACACCCTGCGAGCGGCTCGGATTCGGCTCGGCGCGGTGGTCGGCGAGTCGGAGGTTGGACGTTCGCAGGGCGCGGCTGGTTTTGCCGGGGGTGCGTGCGGAGCGGATGGCCGAGCGCGCGCGGCGGCTGGTTCCACTGGGGGCATCCACGAAGTAGCAGGTCGCGCGGGAGCAGGGCGTTCGCGTGGTGCGGCTGATTCCTCCGAGGGCGTTGACGAAGAAGCCCGTCGCGCTGAACCGGCGGGTTCCCTTGTCGCTCAGTCCGTCGACGAGCCGGACTTGGAGCGTGCAGCTGCGGTTCGGTTGCGGGGTGCCGAGCTGGGGTGGCCTGGCGGCGAGGCGGTGCTGAAGGACGTCGAGTTGAGCGTGCCGGCCGGGGCTTATGTCGCGGTCGTCGGGCCGAGCGGGGCTGGGAAGTCGACGTTGGTGGCGGCCTTGCTGGGGTTCCTCGAGCCTCGTCGCGGCGAGGTCGTGGTGCCGGCGAAGGTGGCTTGGGCGCCGCAGGAGCCGATGCTTGTCTCGACCACTGTGGCGGAGAATTTGCGGCTCGCTGATCCGCTGGCGGAGACGTCCGATTTGCGGCGGGTGCTTGATCAGGCGCAGTTGCCGGAGCTGGATTTGGCGACGGTGCTCGACAGCGCCGGGGCCGGGTTGTCTGGTGGGCAGGCGCAGCGGGTGGCGTTGGCGCGGGCGTTGCTGGCGGCTCCGTCGGCGGAGTTGGTGTTGCTTGACGAGCCGACGTCGCATCTCGATGAGCCCACGGCGCGGGCGTTGCGGGCGACGTTGCGTACAGAGCTTGCTGGACGGACGGTCGTGCACGTAACGCACAATGCGGATGAAGAGCTGCAAGCGGACATCGTTTTCGAGGTCCGGGACGGGCGCGTCGTGCGGCGGGCGTTGCCGCGGGTGGCGGCGTGACGGAGGGTTGTTGGTGACGGTCACGATTTCGGGTCTGGGGCAGGGCTCCGCGCTAAGGTCGGAGTTGCTTATGGACCCGACACTCGCCGCACGCGCCCTTTCCGCGGCTACGGAGATCACCAGCACCGCGCTGTCCGGGGACGACCCGGAGGGGGTGCTGGAAACAGTCGTGGCCAGAGCCGTCGAGCTGGCGGACGCGGACCTCGGGCTGGCGATGGTCAGCGCCGATGACGGGCGCGTCGTGGTCGAGGCGGCGTATGGGGTCGACGGCTTTCTCGCCGAGGTGCAGACGGGCGACGGTGACGGCGGGCCGGTCGGGGAACTGCGCGGGCTGACCCTCGGGACGGATTCCGCGGCGGGCCAGGTCGCGCGCGGCAGTGAGCCGATCGCGGCGGAGGACTTCATCGTCGACCCGCGCACGGCCCCGTATGTGCCGGACGAACTGCGCGGGTACGGACCGTTCGCGGCCGCGCCGTTCGGTTCCGGCGGGCGGGTGCTTGGTGCTCTCACGGTGTACCGACGACAAGGTCGCGAGCCGTTTTCCGCGGGCACGGTCGAGATGCTCGCGGCGTTCGCGGCGCAGGCCGGGGTGGTGCTCGCGCTGGCGGAGGGCGCGAACGCGCGGCATCGCGTCACCCTCTACCAAGAGCGCGAACGCATTGCCCGCGAGCTGCACGACGTGATCGTGCAACGGCTCTACGGCACCGGCATGCAACTGGACCGGGTCCGCCGCAACATGCGCAAACGCTTCGCGCAGGCCGACGGGGCCCGGCTGTCCGACGCGATCGACCAGCTGGACCAGACCATCGAGGAAATCCGCGGCACCGTGCGCGCCCTGCGCTCGCCGGAGCCACGACACGACCCCGGCACCCCGACCGACCTCGCCGAATCCGCGCGCGGCGAAGTGCGCATCGCCGGCGAGTTGCTCGGGTATCCGCCGACGCTGGAGCTGTCCGGCGAGTTCGCCGACATCCCCGCCGAGCGGGCCGACCACATCCGTGCCGCACTGCGCGAGGCGCTGTCCAATGTGGTCCGACACTCCGGTGCGAGCGAAACCCGCGTGACCCTGACCCGCGACGCGGAGGGTGTGAAGCTTCGCGTGCGGGACAACGGATCCGGGGTGCCGCAAGGGGTCGCGACTCGGGGGCTGCGGCATCTCGCCGAGCGTGCTGATGCTGCTGGTGGCCGGTTTTTCCTCAATTCTTCGCCGAGTCTGGGGACACTGGTCGCGTTTGACCTGCCGCTTGAGTGAGTGGTTCGGTGGTTGCGTTGCTGCGCAGGGTTCAGTAAGCGCAGGGGAGGGATGACAGCCGCAGTGTGGCGATGGGGAGCTGCGGCTGGCGACGAGAATCGCAGTGCAGCGACGGCAAATCGCGGCGCGGTGACGGCAACCGTAGCGGAGCGATGACAACCGCACCGCGGCGGCGAGAACCGCAGTGCGGCGACGACTACTGCGGCGCAGCGACGAACAACCGCGGTGCAGCGATCGACTGTGAAGCAGCCATGCCGCAACGTCGACACCGCACGCGCGACCGCGCTTCTTGCAGCTGTGACGGGACGCCCACCGCGTAGCCACCACGGAGCCATCACGCTGCGACTCCACCGCACGGCGACTCCGCCGCACCGGCGACAGTTCGCGTTGCACCGAACGCCGTGACCGGATTGCCTTGGCTGCCAAGGCAATAAGCCAATAAGCCAATAAGGCAATAACCCGCCCAGCGTCGAGTCCTGAGCGGACTCCGAAGCGGCAGTTACCGCGCCGCGCGCGCACGTCGCGGTAACTACATCGCACCGAGTTGACATCGCATCGGACTCGGCAGGGGCAGCCGCACAGCACGGCGTAGCTCTGCACTGTGTCGTCGACCCCGCGTCGCGGTGACCTAGCGCAGTACCGAAACGTCACCTCGACCTAGCACTGTTTCAAGCCAGCCACCTAGAATCCGCCGCCTCGGATCGCAGGAAACGCGCTGTGTCTGCGTTGTCTGAATCGCGTTTGTCCTGAATCGTCGCGGCAAACACGCCGCATCGACCTCGCGCCGTTGTGAACCCACCGCTGTGAACACACCGCGCACCAAGAGATTCAGCCTTCACGAGTCATCGAACACACTCCTTCCTCGAATTCGCTCTGCCACCGAGCCGTTCCCCATGGTAGCGAAGAATCGAACATCCATTCGGCACTCAATTGGGTGAACCACTCCCTGGAAGTCGGCTACCCACAGCTCTGTCTTGGACGCCGAGAACCCCGTCCGCAGCAACGCGGGCGGGGTTTGGGCGCGGAATCAGCAGGAGTCAGTCGCGGTTAGCGAAGAAAGCGCGAATGTCGCCGGCGAGGAGGGCGGGGCGTTCCATCGCCGCGAAGTGGCCGCCTTCCTCGAAGCGGCTCCAGTGCACGATGTTGGTGTTGTCGCGTTCGGCGAAGGTCTTGATGGTCTGGAAGTCGTCCTTGAACACCGCGACCCCGGTGCGCGCGTCGCTCACCCGCGGCTCGGCCTGTGCGCGGGCGTTCTCCAGGTAGCTGCGGCTCATCCCGGAAGCGGCGTTGGCGAACCAGTTCACGCTCACCTCCAGCAGGATCGTTTCCAGCGGCACCAGCGACGTCCCGTTGCCGAAGGAGTTGAACAGCTCGCTGTAGGCGAGTAATCCGATCGGGGAGTCACTGAGGCCAACGGAAACCGTCTGGGGGCGCGACGCGTTCATCGTGTTGTAGTCACCGACTGATTGAAACCATTGCATGTGCGCGAGGCCGGCGTGATCGGCCGGTTCGAGGCGTTCGAATTCCGCCGGGTCGCCGGACGGGAACGAGAACAGCTGCAGGACGTGCAGGCCGAGGAAACCGTCCGGGTTCAGCACACCGAGCTCCCTGGCGACCATCGCGCCGTTGTCCGAGCCGTGGATTCCGTAGCTCTCGTACCCGAGGCCGCGCATCAAGCGGTCGTACGCGACGGCGACGCGGGCGACCGTCCAGCCCGCTTCGGCGACGGGCTGGGAGAAGCCGTAGCCGGGCGCGTCGGGGATGACGACGTCGAAGGCGTCCTCTGCGCGGCCGCCGTGCGCGACCGGGTCGACGAGGTGGTCGATCAGGTCGAGGTAGTCGACCGACGAGCCGGGGTAGGTGTGCGCGAGCAGCAGCGGCGTCGCGCCGGGATGGTCGGAGCGGACGTGGATGAAGTGGAACGTCTGGCCGTCGATCTCGGTGGTGAAGTGCGGGAAGGAGTTGATCCGCGCTTCGGCGGCGCGCCAGTCGAAGCTCCGCCACGCCTCGAGCGCCGTCCGCAGGTAGGCGTTCGGGGTGCCAGCGTCCCAGTCGTCGGTCGGCGACGGCTGCGGCAGGCGGGTGCGGGCGAGGCGGTCGTGCAGGTCCGCGAGTTCGGCGTCGGTGACCTCGACGGTGAAGGGGCGGAGGGCGAGGGAGGCGGTTGCGTTCGTCATGAGAAGAACACTAGGAGGCTATTAGGTAGGATTAGTTCCTAATAGAATAAGGAGTTTCGATGGCCGATCCGACGGCGCGGTTGCTGGCGCTTCTCGCTCTCCTGCAGACGGCCGCTGGGCGGAGCGGCCGGGAACTGTCGGAGCGCTTGGGCGTCTCGGCCCGCACGATCCGGCACGACGTCGAACGGCTGCGTGACCTGGGTTATCCCGTCGAGGCGACGCGCGGGAACGTCGGCGGCTACCGGCTGGGCTCGGGCGGGAAGCTGCCGCCGCTCCTGCTGGACGACGAAGAGGCGGTAGCGGTCACGGTCGGGCTGCGGGCGGCGGCGGGTATCTCCGGGATCGAGGAGGCCGGCACGCGGGCGCTCGCGAAGCTTGAGCAGGTTCTGCCGTCGAGGCTGCGTCCGACGGTCGACGCCCTGCGCTCGACAATCGACCGCGGTCCGGAGAACACCGGCACCGACGCGCCCGATCCGGAGGTCGACGGCACCGTGCTGCAGGAGGTCGCGCGGGCGATCCGCCATGTCGAATGGCTCCAGTTCGACTACGCGGACGAGCTGCGGCTGGTCGAGCCGTACCGGTTGCTCAGCTGGCAACGAAGGTGGTACCTGGTCGCGCGCGACCCGCAGGACGGCAGCTGGGCGACCTACCGCGTCGACCTGATGCAGCCGCGGATGCCGACCCGCCGCCGGTTCGAGCCGAATCCCTTGCCGGGCGGGGATTACACCGCCTTCGCGATGCGCACGATCGCGGCGAGCGGGTGGATCGTGCACGCGCGGCTGCGCATCGACGCCCCGGCGGACGAGGTGCTGGCGCGGATCAATCCGACGGTCGGCGTCGTCGAACCCCTTGACGAGCACCAATGCGTACTCGTCACCGGCGCGGACAGTTTGGACACCGTGGCTGTCTACATTGGAATGCTGATGATGGACTTCACGGTCGAATCGCCGCCGGAGCTGATCCCGCGGCTGCAGTTGTTGTCCGAACGCTACGGTCGCGCCGTCGCGGGCAGCTGATTCACTTGCCGCGCCGGGCAATCCACGCCGCGGCCTGGGTGCGGCGCTGCATGCCGAGCTTCGCCAGCACGGACGTCACGTAGTTCTTCACCGTTTTCTCGGCGAGGAAAAGCCGTTCGGCGATTTCGCGGTTCGACAGCCCCTGTCCGATCAGCTCCAGGACGTCGCGCTCGCGGTCGGTGAGGGCGGCCAGCTCGTCGGTCGGCGGATGGCGCAGCTTGTCGAGCACGCGAGCGGTGCTGACCGGGTCGAGCAGCGACCGTCCGGCGGCGACCTCGCGGACCGCGTTCACCACGTCCTGGCCGCGAACCTGCTTGAGCAGATAGCCCGAAGC
Organism: Amycolatopsis sp. VC5-11; assembly: GCF_037034185.1. Lineage (NCBI taxonomy): Bacteria > Bacillati > Actinomycetota > Actinomycetes > Pseudonocardiales > Pseudonocardiaceae > Amycolatopsis > Amycolatopsis sp. VC5-11. The sequence continues at coordinate 1,013,542 of NZ_JBAGKF010000001.1, forward strand.
ACCCGCCATGATCGCGCCGACCATGGCTTCCTCGTCGTCGAACGCGGTGAGCATGAGGCAGGCCGGCGGATTCGGCTTGGACCGCAGTTCGCGGCAGAGCGTGATGCCGTCGCCGTCCCCGAGCCGAACATCGACGACCGCGACATCCGGCTCGACGTGCATGGCCACCGCGAGCGCCTCCTCGACGCTCCCGGCCTCCGCGACCACTTCCAGGTCGGCCTCGTCGCTGAGCAGGTCGCGCAGGCCCCGCCGGACGAGTTCGTGGTCGTCTACGAGCAGCACCTGGATCGGCATATCTCCAGGTTACGGGGCATGGGGCGGTTCGTCTGCCGGTGGTGCCGCACGACACCAGCGGGCAATGAGACCTCATCCCGGACTCGAGCCGTTGGAACGCGGGCGGGAGCCGTTCCGGCGTTCGCCCGCAAGCGTCTCGTCCAGTGTTGCGCGCAGCTTGGCCAGTTCGCTGTCGCGGCCCCGTGAGTTCGCCGAGTCGAGGAGCGCGAGCCGCATTTCCTGGCGGTCGAAGTCGTCGGCCTCGCTCATCAGTCGTCCCACCGCGTTGCGGAACGGGTCGTCGCTGTCGAGCAGGTTTCGGCCGATCGGGATGTCGTAGGTGTGGATGTAGTCGAGGACCGTCTTCACCTCCACCTTGTCCTGGCTCAGCATCATGGCGAGCAGGCTCACTTTGCCGGAATCGATCACTTCGCTGAAAAAGCTGATGCGCTCACGGTCCATTTCGCGTTGCTCACGGTCGACGATGCGAGCCCGCCGGATCGTCTCGAGTGCGTGCCGGTGCAGGGAACCGGCACCGTTGAGGCGGAAGAGCGTGTCGGCCTTGCCCCACGAGATGGGGCCCTCGCTCACCGGGATCATCGGAGCGAGCAGCCGGTCGGCGACGTCCGCGAGGTCTTCTACCTCGTCCAACGCGGTTCGGTGCACGACCGGGCGCAGCCGGTCCTCAACACTGCTGCGGATGGCGTCGAGGTGATCGAACTTCGGCCGGTAGATCAGGGCGACCGGATCGGTGACCTGCCAGATCACCGAGATAGTCGCCTCTACGATGCCGCCTTCGTTCGCTGTTTCGAACACGCTCGTAAAGGTCATGCTGGTCGGCGAGATGTCGACCTCGTAGAGGTCCTTCACGTGCTTCGCCATGCTCAGCCCGAGCTTGTGCACGCCGGTCGTAGAGCCCAGGTGCAGATTCGTGCTGGCCCACATTCCGTCGTCGCAGCGAGCGACCAGGACCCGGTCGTGCCGCTTGCGCGATTGATGGCGCAGGATGGCAGCGAAGGGACGGGGAAGCCGGCGCACCCCGTGCCAAGACTGGTAGGGCGATTCGTTCTCCATCTCAGATTTCCTTCACGATCAGATCGAGTTGACGGGCGAGTCCTCGAGAGTTGTCACGGTGGGCGTCCAGATATTTTCGGAGGTCGTATCCAAAACGCCGGACAAAATCGGAGTCGCCGGTGAGGAGGGTGTGCAGCAGGTATCTGCTCTTCGCGGCCTCGCTGGCGGAGATAGTCGCCAAGGCACCCTGGTTGGCCAGCCATCGCATCATCAGCGGTCGGTACTTCCGGCTTGTGAGCAGTGCTGAGCCGACCAGCCGCACCGCGGGCTTGTCGCGTTCGGTGAGCGGTTTCTCCGCTCCGGCGACGAAAAGAGCCTTGATCGCGCACTGATAAGCCATGGCCTGGGCTTGTGCCCCTCCAGTGAGCAGCCACACCGCCGCGGTGCTCAGGACCAGGCTTCGATTGTTGGGCTCGGCCAGCAGCGCCTGCACGGCCCTCGGGATCAAGTACCGGAGGCTCTCGTCGCAGTTCTTGGTGAGCCTTCCCAGTTGGGTCATAGCGAATTCTGGATGAGATTTTCCGAATTCGACTCCGCAGGCGATCGCGACCGCATGGCGGTAGCAGGCTGGTGCGTTCGGCTTGCTCCAATGCCGCAAGACGTCCTTGATCTGCTGGATGTACCCGGGGTTGGCGCACAGCGCGCCCAGTACCGTCGCGGCCATGGTCTGGCTGTGGACTGGCTTGTCCGGGCCTAGCCAAGGAAGAACCCATTGCATCGGGTTGGGTTCCGCGGCGGAGGCCAGTGTGGTGCCGAATCGGGTCAGTGCCCTTCGTTGTGCTGGCGACTCGCTCAGCAGTTCCTTGGTGAGCGTGCACAGCCATTCCTGAATGACGGGCCGGACCCGTTCGAACTCGGTCCACACGAAGCTCAGCAGCCGTGGCCCCCAACCCGGACGGCTGAACTTGACCGGCCCTAGCGCGATGTTCGAACCAGAGGCGTTGCGCACGACGTGTGCGTGGACCGAGTTCAGCCGGTCGCTCCTGCTCCGCTCGAGGAGATCAGGCGGCTGGTAAGGCCAGATTTCCTCGTTCTCTGGATTGGCCAGTACTTTTTCGAGTTTATTGGCAGCGGAGGCGATATCGTAATACGGGCATTCTTCGAGCAAGGAAACAGTGATGGCGAGAGCCCTGCTGCTCACGTCGGGGTGCTCTTCGAACCAGGCCTGGATGTCCTCGTCAGCACGGCTCGTCAACGTGGCTTTCACATCGGCCAACGAATGTTCTCCCGCTTCGACCGCGGCCAGCAGTCGAGCCACTTCCGCGGCATGGCGTGGTCCACGATGCACCGGCGAGACGGTTTCGAGGTCGATCTCGCTGAGCAGTTCGGCCCGGCGGCCGTCGGAGATTCCGCGCGCGGTCAGATGCGCCTGTACGACGGCTGCTGTCGGTGGTGCGGCCAATTCGGCGACGTATTTAGTGACGTTGCCTAGTTCCGGCTTGCCCAGGAAAGTCAGCACCAGATACGAGTGCTGCGATCGAAGCCGCTCCGACAGTTGGTCCAGCGTGCGCTCGCAGTCCTCCGGCGACCAACCGGTGGCATCGTGATTTGCCCACAGGTAACCGGTCGTAGTCGCCTGGCGGGTCAAGAGATCTTTCGGCGGACGGGTCGGGTTGAGGTGGTGCAGCGATTCGAGGTTGAGGTCGATCAGCAGGCGGATTCCGGAGTGGGTCCGCCCACTTGAATGTCCGGCCAGCACGACGAGATGCCGCTTCCGGAGGATGGCAGCCGCATCGGCGAACCGCTCGGGGAAGCAGAACGCCTCGGCGGCTTGGGTGATCCGGTCCTCCGGCACCGGTCCTTCCACCAGGCTGGACTTGGCGGTTTCCGGTTCATCCGGCTTGAAGATCTGGTAGATGTCCCCGTTGTGGTCGCCTTCGACGTTTGTCCCGGTGACGGTGGGAGATTCGGTTCGTTCTGGGGCATCCACCGGGCCCGCGGCGGCTGGACTGTCGGGTGCCGGGGACTCGACGGACGGAGATTCGGAGGCGGGTGCTTCGGTTGCCGCAGTCACCGCGGCCCGCCAGGAACCTGGATGGTCGACTCGATCGGCCCGTAATTCGAGCCTTGCAGGTTCACCCCGTACACGGTTTCAGTGTTGAACTGCGGTGCCGACCCATTGCTGCTCGGGTTCCGCGCGACGCTTGGCGTCGAGGACCGGCTGGGTTTCGCGGGGTCGGGCAATGCTTCCGGATCGAGCCCGGGCGCCCAGACCCAGCCCTGTTCTCCGAACTCCTTGTGGCCGAGGCGCAAGGGAGCGAACTGGTCCGGGCGCAGGTGGGCGGTGTGCCTGCCTTTCACCGCGGCCCGATAGGTCTGGTCCGAGACCACTAGGGCTACCGGCACCTCGCGACGGGCTTCGAGGTCCTTCACCAGTTCGTCGAACGCTTTCGCGGCCAGAAGCCGGGAGAGGTTGATCGTCGGCCGTTGATAGCGCTCGTCCTCCGTCACGACGACCGGTGCGGTATGCACTGCCAGCCGCAGCCGAATGGCCGGACGGTGCCGGCGGTTGTGCTGGTACAGCTTCGGCTGGAGCAAGTACGCGGCGTCGACCAGCGCGGGCAGGTTCTGCTCTGGAAAAGCCGACAGGGAGCCGTCGCCGGTATAGGAGTAGTTGGCGCGTGCGGTCAGGTCTGCACCGGACTCCGTCAATGCCGCTTCGACGAATTTTTTCGCGTCGCGTCGGAGGTCGTCGAGCTGATCGTCGTCGACCTTGGACGAGTCGACGATGTCGTAGCCGAACAGCGCTTTTGAGCTGGGCATTGGCATTTTTTCTCCCCTTCCCGTGATCCGGTGCGGAGAGTCTTCGATACGACCTGGCCCGTCGACTACCACCTCGTGGGTAGACAGGGGAGCGGAATCGTGCTAATCGTCACCGCTCGACAAGCGCCCGTAAGCGAGGCAGATCACGCAGGACGAACAGCAACCGTCCGGTGCGGACGACGCCGTCGGAGGTCAACCGGGCGAGCGCGGCGTCGACCGACTTGGGCGACGCGCCGACAGTCTGGGCCAGCTCGCGCCGGGAGAACCCGGTGATGGTGATGTGGCTCGGGCCGGTGCGACCGAACGATTCCGCCCACGAGAGCAGGGTTTGCGCGACCCTGCCCAGCACGTCGACCGAGAGCTGGGTCAGCCGAGCCTGTTCGGCTCGCTGCAACCGCAGCCGGACCGCGGTCAGCAAGTACCGCATCGCCTGCGGGTGGCGGACAGTGAAAGCACGGAACGCGGATCCGGGGATCTCGGTGACGAACCCTGGCCGCCTGCCGACGCCAGAAGCCGATCGCGGACTCTTCTCCACCGCGCTCACCTCGCACATGAGTTCGCCGCGGCCGTAGATGCCGACAATCAGCTCGGTCCCGTCGGCGTCCGCCACAGAGACCGTGACCAGGCCGGATTCGATGAGGAACACGCTTCCGTGCGGATCGTCTTGCCGGAAGAGCCGGGTGCCGGTCCGGAAAGGACGGCGTACTCCCTGGCTTCTCAGCTCGTCGAGCGCGGCCTGCTCCATCCAGGTCGAGAACGCCGGCGGCGCACTATCCACCGGCTCAGTGTCTCTCAACCGATACGGCCAGGGAAGCGGCCGAGTCGGCGATTGATCCGGTTTCACCGGGCTAGCGGAGGGAACCTCTTCTCGTTCCGGTCCACCTTCGCGTTCGCCGCTTCCAGCAGGTCGATCCCCAGTACGTCCGCCAGCCGGACCAGGTACAGCATTACGTCGGCGATTTCGTCCTGGACGTTGAACTCCTGGGCCGGGTCCGCGCGCCAGTTCGCGGCTTCCTCCGGGGCCAGCCACTGGAACAGGGCGATCAGCTCGCCTACTTCGCCGGACAGGGCCATCGTCAGGTTTTTCGGGGTGTGGAACGGTTCCCAGTCCCGGGCGGCGGCGAAGTCGCGGAGGCGCTGGGTGAGGTCTTCTAGAGTCACCGGACCTGATTATCACGCGCGGTGCTCACCTGGGGTGTCCGGGTTGGGCCGAAAAGAGTACGCCGTTGGCCCACACGCCGGTTACGGGCCATACGGCAGACTGTTCGCGTGAGCGTCCCCGACCCGGTCGAGTACACCGCCAAAATCGGTGCGGTTCTCGATACTGTGCGGCGGCTGCTCGACTCGGGCAGCCGCGCTGATCTCGCGCCGCTCGCGCGGCGGGCGGTGGACGACATCGTGGGCATGCTCGAGCAGCACGGTGCGCTCGCGGCGGACCTCGAGGTGCGGCTTGACCAGGCGGTCGCCCTGTACGCGCGGGCTTGTGCGGCTCGGCCGCCGGATCCGGAGCTGCTCGCGGACTGGGTGCTGGAGGCGGCGTTCAGTGGGCGGGCGGTCGCGGTGGCGGATTTCGCGGCGGCGCTCGGGGACGCCGGGCTCGCCCGGATGAAGTCCATTGTGGACGAAGTGCTGCGCGGGAAACAGGCCGAAAAGCGCGAGATCGCCGAGCGGCTGCAGGAGGAAATCGCCGAGGCGAGCGGGGACGTGGACGGGCTGGTCGCCATTCTCGCGGCCAAACCGCCGCGGGTGGACGTCAGTCTCAAGATCGTCCGCGTGTTGCGGGCGGCTGGGCGGCACAGCGAGGCGATCGCTTACGCGGCGCGCGTGTTGACTCCGCAGCGGAAGGAAACACCGCGGCAAAAAGAGGCACCGCGGCAAAAAGAGGTGCCGCGAAAAGAAGAAGAGTCCATTCCGGAATACCGCGAACGGATCGAGCAGCTGATCGCGCAGAAAGAAGCCGGCGCGTACCGGGAAGCGGCGCAGTGCCTCAAAAAACTGCGCACTCTCCACAAGCAAGCGGGGACGGCGGAGGAGTTCACCGGCTACGTCGCCGAGCTGGTGAACGTCCACCGCCGCAAGACCCGGTTGCTCGCGGAGATCCGGTCGGCCCGGATCGCGCTGCCGAAGGGCTAGATTTCGGCCAAGGCGGCGCGGTAGGCGTCGAGGTCGTAGTCCAGCTGGTCTTCTTCCTCGGTTTCGGTCAACTGTCCTTCGAGGACAGTCACCAAGCGGTCGAGGACGTCGGCGCGGGAAAGGTCCTGCTGCAGCAGGTTCTGCGCGGCGGTCCACACCTCGGCGGGCTCGTCGTCCCACAGCTGGTCCACAATGGACGTCTCAAGCGCGAGGCGGAGGCCGTCCGCGCCGTCGAATTCTTCCGCGGCCAGCGATTCGTGGTACTCCGGGTGCGCGCCGATCACCAGCAGCCTGCGCTGTTCCGGGTCGCCGGGGTCGAGGTCGGTCAGTTCCTCGTCACCGATCACTGTGGACAGTTCGGGTACCGCGAACCGGCGGCGGGCCACCACTTCCAGTGCCTCGTCGGCGGATTCGGTGCCGTCGAGGTAGTCGCTGAAGTCCTCGTCCTCGTCGTCGTCCGAGAGGTACTCGCCGAGATACTCGGTGACCTCTTCCAGCAGCGCGGCCGTGGCGACTTCGGACAGTCCGGCGCGCGCCGCGGCCCAGCCCGCCCAGGACAGCACGACCGGTGCGACGGCGTCCTCGTCTTCCAGTTCGTATTCGCCGTCCAGCAAGGATTCGAGGAACCTCGCCAGCTTCTCCGGACCGACGCGCAGCGGGTTCGCCGGTTCGGTGCGGCAGCCGTGGTCGACCAGCAGATTGGCGATTTCGCGGGCGGCGTCGGCGTCCGGCAGGTTCGTGTCGGCGAGGAACTGGGAGACCGCTTCGTCGCGCTGCGCGGCAGTCCATTCGGCGACCGGCGGAACCTCGGTCGGCTCCGGCAGCGAACGCGCCCAGGTCAGCGCGATGGCGTGGAATCGCGTGTAGTCCTCGCCGACGTCCGGCTCGTCCAGCGCGTCGGTGGCCGCGATCCCGGACACCAGCAGTCGGTGCGCGTCGGCGGGCTCGATTTTCTCCAGTACGACCAGTTCGCCGTCTTCCTCGACCTGCGAGCGCATTTCGGCGAGCACCTCGTGCGGCTCCTCGATGACCACCAGGTCGCGCACCCGGCCGCCCTCGGTGAAGTCCAGCAGCGCCAGCAAACCGAGCGAGTGGTCGCCGCGGGAAAAGACGCACAGCAGCGACGATTCGTCGCCGTAGACGTCCCCGGTGCGCCAGCATTCGCCGACGCTGACCTGTCCGACCTCGGCGGCCCACTCCGGCTCCGGGATGCCCCGGCCGAGCACGACGCCGAGCGCCTCGGCCGCCGCCGAACGCTCCTCTTCGGACTCGGCCAGCACCTTCAGCGCGGCCAGCAGCGCCGCCGCGCCGGGCGTGATCTTCCGCTGGGCGAAGGCGATCAGCTCAAGTCCCAGCTGCGATTCCGGTTCGTCCTCCACGACGACGTCCCGCCACTGCCCGACGACCTCGGAACCCAGCAGTTCGATGTCGAACGGACCGGGCTCGGCCGCGACCGCGGAGAAGTCCCGCAGCACGTCCTTGAACAGACCGTTGACGCTGGGGGCGGTGGGTAGGGAACTCTTCTTGCGCGCGCGGCTCACCGGACTCATGCCGCACATCTTGCCTGGACCCGAAGCTCAGGCCTCAGCTGGTCGGCTCCGCCGTGCCGCGTGCCTTCACTCGCCGTTCGCGCAGCGCGTCGTCGAAGTCGACGACGAACGCCCCGGCGGCCATCGCGACCAGCAGCGTCAATCCCAATACCGCGCCGACCCAGGTCAGGACGATAGTCAACATCGTGGCCTCCTCCGCAGGTCAACTGCTCTCGTCCTGCTGCTCTCAGGGTCGCTTGCGGACGGGTGCGCTGGTATCGGCCAAGTGGTTACGAAGACGCTGGCCGATCGGTCAATTACTCCGGCCGCTGTGCAACACGAGACCGGAGAGACGCGTGTGGGTGACCCTCAGAGCTTCCGCAGTCGAACACGGTTGATGGCGTGGTCGGCGTCCTTGCGGAGTACGAGAGTCGCGCGTGGACGCGTCGGCTTGATGTTCTCCATCAGGTTCGGCTCGTTGATGGTGCGCCACAGGTGCCGCGCTTCTTCGCGGGCCTCGTCGTCGGGCAGTCCGGCGAAGTGGTGGAAGTGCGAGGCGGGATCGGCGAACGCGGTGTGCCGCAGCTTCAGGAATCGCTCGACGTACCAGTGCTCGATGTCGTCGATGTGCGCGTCGACGTAAATCGAGAAGTCGAACAGATCCGAGACCGTCAGGCTCGGACCGGGCTGCAGGACGTTCAGTCCCTCGATGATGAGGATGTCCGGCCGCTCCACGACCTGTTCCTGGTCCGGGAGGATGTCGTAGGCCAGGTGCGAGTACACCGGCGCGGACACCCGCTCGGCCCCGGACTTCACCTCGGTGACGAACCGCAGCAGCGCGCGCCGGTCGTAGCTTTCCGGGAAACCCTTGCGGTGCATGATCCCGCGCCGGGTCAGCTCGGAGCGGGAGTAGAGGAACCCGTCGGTCGTCACGAGGTCGACGCGCGGGTGGTCGGGCCAGCGGGCGAGCAGGGTGCGCAGGATCCGGGCGGTGGTCGATTTGCCGACCGCGACGCTGCCCGCGATGCCGATCACGAACGGAGCCTTGGTGTTGCGACAGTCCTCGCCGAGGAACGTCGTGGTGGCCTCGTACAGCTGTTGCCGGGCCTTCACCTGGAGGTTGATCAGCCGCGAAAGCGGCAGGTACACGTCGGCGACCTCGGCGAGATCGATTTGTTCCCCGAGCCCGCGGAGCCGGACCAGCTCGTCCGCGGTCAGCGGCAGCGGAGTGGAGCTGCGCAGCTCCCGCCACTGTTCCCGATGCAGCTCTACATAAGGGCTGAGTTCACGGACCCGTGTGGGCATCGCACACTCCTCGGCCGTCGCCTGCGCTGGCTCCGTCTGCGCTACTTCCGTAACGCCGTATCAACGGTAGGGCTTACCGCGCGTGAACGCGCTGTGATGTGATGCACGCACCCCTGACCGGGGCGGGAATTCGATCACCGAAGGTGACCGTTTGCCCCGAAAACTTCCTGCCACGCGGCGGCGACCTGCCGGGCGCATGCGGCCGGGGCCACGCCGCCGACGCCGGTGCCGAGCCCGGGCATCGCGATCGTCCGCACGGCCGAGGAGACCGGGCCGGAATCCAGCTGTCCGCGCTGCCATTGCAGGAACACCGCGCGTGCCGCGAGATACGGGTGGACGGTGTCGGCGGGCAGCCGTTCGCCGGGTTCTCGCATCGTCGGCGCGCTGATCAGCCACGCCGGTTCGGATTCGCCGGTCGGGACGATCACCGACTCGCCGATCGGCAGCTCACCGCCGTAAGAAGCCAGTACCGCGCTGCGCACGCTTTGCTCGATGCCGGGGAACGCCCGCGAGTAGACGGCGTCGATCCCGCCGCGCATCCAGCCGTAGGAATTGGCCGGGCTGACCACCGCCTGTGCGGAGATGTCGAGCACCGAACCGCGGTGCACCCGGACGGAGCCGCCGAAATCCGCCACGGCGGAGGTCCACGCCGCGGCCAGCGGTTCATCGACGGCGCACAGCACCAATTCCGGCGTTCGGGGAGAACCCGGCAAACCGGCTTCCCCGTGCCCGGCGTGTGTGCCTGAGTCGGCGGTCACCGTTCCAGCATGGCAAAAAACGCCACCCGGCGTAACCGGTTTAGCCACCGGCTGTCCGAGTGAAAAGCGCCACGCCCGCGGTCGCTAGCCTGACCGTCGTGTTGCGGATCGCGTATTTCGGCCCTCAGGGCACGTTCACCGAGCAGGCCGCCCGCGCGCTCGCGCCGGGCGAGGACCTGACCCCCTACGAGACCGTCCGGCTGGCGCTGCAGGCCGTCCGTGACGGAGCCGCGGACGCCGCGTGCGTGCCGATCGAGAATTCCGTCGAGGGCGTGGTCCCCGCGACGCTCGACGGGCTCAGCGACGGGGACCCGCTCGTCGCCACGGCCGAGACGATCCTGCCGATTCACTTCAGCGTGCTCAAACGGCCGGGCAGCGGCGAAATCCGCACCGTCGCGAGCCATCCGCACGCGCTCGCGCAGGTGCGCGCATGGCTGGAAACGAATCTGCCGGACGCCACCCCGGTCGCCTCGTCGTCCACCGCGGCGGCGGCGGTCGGCGTGGTCGAGGGCGATTTCGACGCCGCGGTGTCCGCGCCGGTCGCGATCGAGCACTACCCGCTGGAGGAGCTGGCGACCGGCGTCGCCGACGTCCGCGACGCGCAGACCCGGTTTCTGATGGTGCGCCGCCCGGGCGAGCTGCCCGCGCCCACCGGCGCCGACCGGACGTCGATCGTCGCGGCGGCGGTCAACCGCACCGGGACGCTGTCCGATCTGCTGGTCGAACTGGCCGGCCGCGGGATCAACCTGACCCGGATCGACGCCCGGCCGACGCGCAACAACTTCGGCGAGTACCGGTTCTTCATCGACTTCGAGGGCCACGTCGCCGAACCCCGGATCATCGACGCGATGACCGCCCTGCGCCGCCGCTGCCACCTGCGCTTCCTCGGTTCGCACCCGCGCGCCGACGAGGTCGCGGCCACCATCGAAGAGGGCGCGGGGAACCAGGATTTCCTCGACGCGCAGGCGTGGGTCGACGCGGTTTTGAAGGGAGAAGGCGCATGAGGTTGCTGCTGGTCCGGCACGGACAGACCGAGGGCAATGTTCGCCGGGCGCTGGACACCGCGTTGCCTGGTCCGCCGCTCACCGAACTCGGCCGTGAGCAGGCCGCGGCGCTCGCCGAACAGCTGAAAGACGAGCCGATCGTGGCGGTCTACGCGTCGGAAGCGGTGCGTGCGCAGCAGACCGCGGCCCCGCTGGCCGAGGCGTTCGGGTTCGACGTGCAGGTGATCGAGGGCGTCAAGGAGGTCGACGCCGGAGACCTCGAGGGCAACACGGACCTGGATTCGATCGGCGTCTACCTGCGGGTGGTGAAGGCCTGGACCCAAGGCGACCTCGAGGTCCCGATCCCCGGTGGCGAGACCGGTACGCAGGTGCGCGACCGGATGCTCGGCGCGGCGAACGAACTGCGGGCCAAGCACGAGGAAACGTCGCCGGACGGGGTGGTCGTGCTGGTCAGCCACGGCGGCGCGATCCGGCTCGCCGGGGAATGGCTGGCCTCGAACGTGCCCGCGGAGCTGGCGAACGAGGCCCTGATCCCGAACACGAAGTTCGTCGAGCTGGAAGCCCGCGACCACGGATGGGAGTGCCTCCGCTGGGTCGATACCCGCCTTTCGTGAGCGGTCGGTCACTCGTGCGGGGAAACGCCGAGTGAAGCCGGGCCCGGTGGGGAACTCACCGGATGCGGAGCAACCCCGTCCGGACCTGGCACGTCCTCCGGATGAAGGTTTCACTCAGTTAGGCGTTCACCAGCACAGCGAGGCGAGTGAGATGGCAAACACGAAGAAACCGTGGATTTCCCTGGTCTTCCTGTCCGCAGTGGGCGCGTCGGGGGCGCTGCTGCTTTCCGCGTGCGGCCAGGGCGCACCCGCCGCGAGCGGCCCGGCGAGTTCGGACACCCCGTCGAGCAGCCCGATGTCGTCGGCTTCGTCCGCCGCGTCGTCCGCTCCGTCTTCCGCGTCGTCGTCCGCCCCGAGCGGCGGCACGGCGCCGGCCGAGAAACCACCCGCTGACAACGGCCTGTGCAAGGCCGGCGACGTGTCCCTGTCGCTGGGCGGCGGCGACGCCGGCGCCGGCTCGGAGTACCGGCCGCTGCTGATCAAGAACACCAGCAGCACGCCGTGCACGATCCAGGGCTTCCCGGGCGTGTCCTACGTCGGCGGCGAAAACGGCACCCAGATCGGCCAGGCCGCCGAGCGCGACGGCACCAAGGGCGCGCCGGTGAAGCTGGCTCCCGGTCAGACCGCCGCGGCCGACCTGCAGTTCGCGCAGGTGCGCAACTTCGACCCGGGCGTCTGCAAGCCGACGCCGGTCAAGGGCCTGCGCGTGTACCTGCCGCAGGAGACCGCGTCGAAGTTCGTGCCGCTCGACGGCCTCGGCTGCGCGGGCACGAACATCCCGGGCAAGCAGCTCGGCGTGAAGACCGTGCACAAGGCCTGACCGGTCGCTCTGCGCGTGGGGTCAGCCCCGCGCGCAGAGTTGTTCCGCCTGGACGACGGCGGCCTGCCCGTCGCGGTTGTCGAAGCGGCTGCTGAGCACCATCTTGTTCACCGCGTCGAGGGCTTTGGCCAGCGGCTGGTAGTTGCCGTCGAAGGTCGCCGCCGCTTTGGCCAGCTCCGCCGCGCCGGTGACGCGGTGCACCGAGTCGTCGGACATCCGGGTGAATTGCGCCGCGTCGACGCCGCCGGTGGTGTCCGGGATGTGCCCGACGCGGGCGAACGCGGCGCAGGCGGCCGCGGCGTCGACATTCGCTCCGGCACGCTGGCCGGACAGCCCCCACAGCAGCCCGAGCACGCATCCGCCGAGCACGAATCCGGCCACCGCGGCGATGACGAGCGGCCGGCGGGAGGCGGGCGGCGGCGATTCGAGTTCGGTGTCGCGGTCGTCGTCCGGCAGCGGCGGGGTGTCGAGTGCAGTCATCGCAGACCTCCGGCGGCCGGGGTGAGGTGTTATTTCAGCACCAAACCCGCCCCGGATCACTGCTGCGAACGGACTCCGTCGCCGGTCGAGGCGGTTTTGTCATCGAGCGGGTGCCCGCGCAGCGCGAACAGTGCATAGCCGGTCACGAACAGCAGCAGAAGGCCGGACGCGGCGAAGGTGTCGCCCGCCGAACCGAGCAGTTTCGTGAGCAATCCGCCGAGCAGCGCGCCGAGCGGGATCGCGCCCCAGACGACGGTGCGCCAGACCCCGAGGACGCGCCCGAGCAGCTCGCCCGGAACCAGCGTGTGGCGTGCGGTCGCGAGCACGACGTTCACCGCCACCACTGCCGCCGCGAACACGCCGAACAGCACCGCGGACACCACCGGCTGCCGCACCAGGCCCATGCCGCCGAAGCCGAGCGCGCAGAACAACACCCCGCCGACCAGGACCGTCCGCCGTCCGATGCGCCGGACCAGCCGCGGCGTCAACCCGGCTCCGAGTAGGCCGCCAGCCCCGCCGACGAACGCGAAAGCGCCGAACGTGGCGTCGGACAAATGCAGGTCTTCCAGCGCGTACAGCACCAGCTGCGCCTGGGCCAGTTCACTGATCAGGCTGAGCAAACCGGCGATCGCGAGCAGCCGCAGCAGCAGCGAATGCCGCCGCAGCCAGCGGAAGCCGTCCGCGAAATCCGCGCGGATGTGCGACTTCGTTTCCTGCCGCGGCCGGTAGCTGCCCGCCATGCCAAGCAGCACCGCGGCGCCGACCGCGAACCCGACCGACGAGAGCAGGAACGGGAAGACCGCGAACAGCGCGAAGGTGGCACTGCCGACCGGGCCGCCGAGGAACGTCTGCCCGACGATCTCGCACGCCTGCAGCTTGCTGTTGGCACTCTCCAGCCGGTCCGCCTCGACGAGCGCGGGCGGCAGCACGTTCGCCGCGCTCTCCGCGACCGTCTCGGCGATGCCGACGAGCAGCGACGCGACGTAGATCGTCCAGATCTCCACCGTGCCGAAGGCCAGCAGCGCGGTGACCGCCGCGACCACGAGCGCGCGCATCGCGTTCGCCGCGACCATCGCCTTCTTGCGGTCGATCCGGTCGACGAGCGTGCCCGCCGGGATGGCGAACAGCAGCCACGGCAGGAACTGCACCGCCGACAGCGCGGCGATCTCGACCGGATCCCGGGTCAGGGTGGTGGCCAGCAGCGGGAAAGCGACCTTGGCGATGCCGTCGGCGAGGTTCGACGTGCCGCTCGAGGCGAGCAGCCAGCGAAGCCGGCTGTCCGTCTGACGATGCGACACGAACCACCTCACGAGGAAAGGAAACGCCCTGGTGAGGCCAGTCTAGGGAGATCGGCGGCGTTCTGTGACGCTTTGGTGACCTTCGGTGTTTTCCGTGGTCGCGGCGTGGTGCCGGGCAGGGAAGAGCAACGGGCGGACGGGGTTCCGCCGGAATCAGCCCCAGCCGAGCTCGTGCAGCCGCTCGTCGTCGATGCCGAAGTGGTGGCCGAGTTCGTGCATCACGGTGATCAGCACTTCCTCGACGACGTCGTCCTCGGTGTCGCAGATGTCGAGGATCGGCTCGCGGTAGATCGAGATCCGGTCCGGCAGCGCCCCGCTGTAGTGGCTGGTGCGCTCGGTGAGCGCGATGCCGTGATAGAGCCCGAGGATGTCCGGCGCTTCCTCGTTGAAGTCCTCGACCAACACCACGACGTTGTCCATCGCCGAGGCGAATTCCGGGGGCACCTGGTCGAGCGCGTCGGAGACGAGTTCCTCGAACCGCGCCTGGCTCATCTCGACGGGCACGGCTCAGTTGCCTCCGCCGGCGCCGGAGCTGGAACTGGGCGGGGGGCTCTGCTGCTGGCCGGACGAGTTCGCCGCCCCGCTCTTCACGCTGCCGGTGACGGCCTGGAACCCGCTGCCGTCCTGCAGCGTGGCCGCGACCTTGCAGTTGACCTTCGTGGACCCGGCGTCCCAGCTCTCCTGCTCGCGCGAGTCCCAGCCCAGGGTGAGCTTCTTCGAGGAGAGGTCGGCGCTGCCGGTGTACTCCTTCGCGGCCTTGTTGCACTCGGTGTCCAGCCAGGACTTCTGGTCGTCCAGCTTGGGGTAGCCGTCCTTGAAGTGCGAGGCGAGGTCGAGCGTCGCGATGATCTCGTACGAGTGCGGCTTGCTGCAGTCGACCGGGTCGCCGACGCCCTTGCCCGCCAGCGCGAGGCAGGTGCCCGGGGCCCACACCATCGACTGGTCCTGGGTCTTCGCCGCGCCGGTGGTCAGCTGCAGCGTCCCGCCCGGACCGGCGAACTGCAGGCCGCAGCGCAGCTGGCGGTCGCCCTGGGCCCACTGCGCCGACGTGGGCCGCAGCAGGTTGGTGGTGAGCTTGCCGTACGGGTCGAGCGGATGGCCGAGGTACGGCCGCACGTCGGCGTTGCATTGCTGCTGCGCGATGTCCTGCCACTGGTCGAGGCTCGGGAACGGAGCCTGCTGCGGGAACTTCGCGCCGATGTCGACCACGGTGGTGACCTCGAACAGGTGCGGCTGCGTGCACGGCACCTGGTGCGCGTCGGAGGCGTCCTTGGCGTTCCAGGCCAGGCAGGTGCCCGGCGGCGAGTGGAACGCCTGCTGGGCGGCCTCGCTGAGCTTGCCCTCGCCGCCGCCCGTGCCGCCGGCGAGCGTGTCGGTCCAAGAGAAGGCGACGCTCAAGGCCAGCGCGATGACCGCGCCGAGGAACACCCCGGCCATCACCACGCGGGTGGTCAGGGTCTGCATACGCGAAGGGAACCGCTCCGAGCGTTGAGACATCGATACCCATGATGCCCGCGCCGCATGAACCGCGCGTGTGCCGGGTCGATTAGGGTAGAACGCGGGGTTTGCAGTGCTGGGGGATTACGGAGCGCACATGACGCAAGACGACAACAGCGGCGTGCAGCCGCCCGAGGAGCCGAAGAAGCCGGGTTCGATGCGGTTCCAGGACGCGAACACGCAACCCCGGCAGCCCTCGGTGGCCGAACAACGGGCCCGCAAGCAGGCCATCGCCGACCAGGAACGCGAACGGCAGGCAGCCGTCGCGGCCCGGGAGGCGGCGGACGCGAAGGCGGCCACCAAACGCAAGATCCTGATCGGCAGCGGGGTCACTGTCGGTCTCGTCGGGCTGGTCGCGACGTTCTACACGATCGCGAAGCCCGCCGAGATGACCGCGTCCTGTGTCACGTCCGACGGAGTAATCCAGGACGACAAGTACTGCGACGAGAGCTACGCGACCAGCCACGGCGGGCACTACAGCGGCGGGTTCTGGATCATCCCGCTCCCGGGCGGCGGCTACTCGCAGTACCGCTACAACTACGGCGGCAGCGGCAGCGTCGGGCAGCACGTGTCCGGCGGCAGCTACACCGCGCCGTCGGGCAACACCAACGTTTCGACCAAGTCGGGCACCAGCGTCCAGCGCGGCGGGTTCGGCATCAGCGGCAAGAGCGGCGGCAGCTTCGGCGGGACCGGGAAGAGCGGAGGCTCATAGGTGTATCGGGACCGGCGGGAACCGCGCCGCGACTGGCAGCGGATCGTCGAAGAGCAGGGCCTGGTCTACGGCACCCCGGCACGCGACGGCACCGGCAAACCGCGTCCGTACTGGGACGAATCGGTGCACTACGTCTTCGACATGGACGAGGTGCTCTCGCTCGAGGCGGACGTCGAACTGCTGCACTCGATGTGCCTGGAGGCCGTCGACAACGTCGTGACCACCGAGCAGTACCAGCGCTTCGGCATCCCGGAGTGGGTGTGGCCGCACATCGCGGAATCGTGGAAGCGGCAGGACCCGCACGTCTACGGGCGCTTCGACCTGCGCTACGACGGCAAGTCGCCGGCCAAGCTGCTGGAGTACAACGCGGACACGCCGACCACGCTGCTGGAGGCGTCGCTGCTGCAGTGGCACTGGAAGACCGACGTCTTCCCGGAAGACGACCAGTGGAACTCCATCCACGAGAAGCTGGTCGAGCGCTGGGAGGAGATCGGCGGGAAGCTGCCGTCGAACGAACTGCACTTCACCTGGTCCTCCGCCGACCCGAGCGGCGAGGACCACGTCACCACGGCGTATCTGCAGGAGACCGCGGCCGAGGCCGGGCTCGACACGGTCGGGCTCGCGATCGAGGAGATCGGCTGGGACCCGGTGCTCAAGCGGTTCGTCGACCTCGCCGAGGGACAGATGTCCACGGTGGTGAAGCTGTACCCGTGGGAGTGGGTCGTCGACGAGGAGTTCGGCAAGTTCGCGGTGGAGACCATGCCGCGCACGCTGTGGGTCGAACCGCTGTGGAAGATGCTGCTGTCGAACAAGACGCTGCTCGCCGTGCTGTGGGAGAACTATCCCGGGCACCCGAACCTGCTGCCCGCGTTCGCTGACGATCCCGGCCTGCTCACCGAGTACGTGCGCAAGCCGAAGCTCGGCCGCGAGGGCGCGAACGTGCAGATCGTGGCCACCGGGTACGAGACGCAGACCGACGGCGTCTACGGCGCGGAAGGCTACGTCTACCAGGCGTTCGACCCGCTGCCCGAGTTCGACGGGTACCGGCCCGCGCTCGGCGCGTGGATCGTCGGCGACCAGTCGGCGGGGCTCGGCATCCGCGAGACCAGCGGACTCGTCACCGACGACGGCGCGGCGTTTGTGCCGCACCGGATCCCGGAGTCGTGATACAACCCTGGATGTCCGATTCAACTGGCTGAATTGGCCATCCAGGGAGACCCCGTGACCACGACCCTCGCGCTGCCCGCGACCTTCGGTTCCGATCTCGTGCGCGGGATCGGCGCGATCCTGCTGTACGGCATCGTCGGCCTGCTGCTGATGTTCGCCGGCTTCTACGCGATCGACTTCACCACGCCGGGCAAGCTGTCGAAGCTGGTCACCCGCGGGCTGCCGAACGCGGTGATCGTGACCGCGTCCGGGCTGCTGTCGATGGCGTTCATCGTGGTCGTGGCGATCTACAGCTCCGCGAGCGACCTGACCGCCGGGTTGATCACGTCGCTGGTCTACGGCCTGATCGGGGTCATCGTGCAGGTGCTGGCGGTGCGGCTGCTGGAGTGGGCGACCCGGATCGACGTCGGGTCCACCATCCAGAGCGAGAAGTTCGCGCCGGCGAGCGTCGTCGTCGCGGCGGCGCACCTCGGGCTCGGGCTGGTCGTCGCGGTAGCGATTTCGTAGCGTTCGCGCACTGCCGCGCGGTCCCGTTCCCACTAACGTGGGAACCGTGCGACTCCTCAGGACGCCGGAAGACCGGTTCGCGGACCTGCCCGATTTCGCCTTCGAACCTCAGTACACCGACCTGTCCGACCCGGACGGCGGGCTGATCAGAGTCGGCTACGTCGAGGCCGGGCCCGCGGACGGGCCGCCCGTTCTGCTGCTCCACGGCGAGCCGAGCTGGTCGTTCCTCTACCGGAAGATGCTTCCGGTGCTGGCCGATGCCGGGCTGCGGGCGATCGCCCCGGACCTGGTCGGGTTCGGCCGGTCGGACAAGCCGGCGGAGATCGTCGACCACACGTACGCGCGGCACGTCGAATGGATGCGGCGGTTCGCGTTCGACGTGCTCGGGCTCGAAGGGGTCACGGTCGTCGGGCAGGACTGGGGCGGGTTGATCGGGCTGCGGCTGGTGGCTGAGCACCCGGGGCGGTTCGCCGGGGTGGTCGCGGCCAACACCGGGCTGCCGACCGGGGACGTGGACATGCCGCCGGTGTGGCACAAGTTCCGGGAAGCCGTGGAGGGCGCGCAGATTCTGGACGTCGGGCGGTGTGTGCAGTCCGGGTGCAAGACGCCGCTGCCGGAGGACATCCGGGCGGCTTACGACGCGCCGTTCCCGAACGAGATGTACAAGGCCGGGCCGCGGGCGATGCCGGGGCTGGTGCCGACGCGACCGGACGATCCGGCGTCGGACGCCAATCGGGCGGCGTGGGCGACGTTGACGGATCTGGACGTGCCGTTCTTGTGCGCGTTCTCGGACGGCGACCCGATCACCGGCGCGATGGGGCCGATTCTGCAGCGTTCGATGCGCGGGGCAGCTGGTCTGGACCACCCGACGGTGGCCGGGGCTGGGCACTTCCTGCAGGAGGACGCGGGGGAGACGCTCGCGGAGCACGTGGCGCGATTCGTGCGGCGCTGACTGGACAGCACTCGCACGGCAGGGATCAGTTCAGGTACGCCGCGGCGAGCCGGGGCAGCCTGCGCCGCATCTCTTCGGCGTCCTCGTAGTCGAACTCCCACTCGGGATCCAGCGGCGGGTACCGGATGGTGAACGAGTCAGCCGGAAGCTCCTCTCCGGTCGCGTCGATGTGCGCGCTCGAGGCGATGCCCAGGGTGGCTTCGCACTCCAGTTCTTCGCCGTCCGCGGCGGCCGCGCGCACCGCGGGCAACTCGGCCAGTTCGTCCGGGGCCGCCACGATCCACTCGAAGACCTCCCGGCCCTGCAGGACCAGCCAGCCGCGGAAGTACTCGAAGCCGTCGTCGGAGCAGCCGCCGTTGGCGAGGTAGGCGGCTGCCCACAGCGGGCCGCGGTAGGAGTCGGCCAGCAGGTCCCAGACGATCTGCTGGGCGGCCACGATCTCCTCCCTCGGACGCGCGGCGAGCAAGGCGCAGGCTTGTTCGGCTACCTCGTAGCTGTCTTCCGGTGCGCAGGCCTGGCCGCGTGCCTCGTCGATCAGGGCCCAGAACTGTTCGGTGTTCACGAGCACGGATCTTCGCACCGGGGTACGACAAAACCGGGCGGAGCGAGCGGTCAGGACAGGGCGGCCAGCGAATCGAGCAGGATCTGCAGTCCTTCGGCCGCCTCGGCTTCGGTCAGCGTCATCGGCGGCCCGATCCGCAGGACGTTCTTGTGCAGCCCGCCCTTTCCGATGAGCAGCCCGCGCTTTTTCGTTTCTTCCAGCATTTGCTTGGCGGCAGCGGTATTCGGCGTCGTGGTGCCTGGTTCGATCAGTTCGACGCCGATCATCAGCCCCTTGCCGCGCACCTCGCCGACGCAGGGGCTGTTCGCCGCGCGCAGGCCGCGCATCAACTGGTCGCCGCGGGCTTTGCAGTTGGCTTGCAGGTCGTGCTCGTCGATGTAGTCAAGGACGGCCAGGGCGCCCTGCATGGACACCGGGTTGCCGCCGAAAGTGGAGAACGACTCTGCCTGGAAGCAGTCCATGACGTCGCCCCGGGCGACCACGCCGCCCACTGCCAGGCCGTTCCCGAGGCCCTTGGCGAAGGTCATCATGTCCGGCACCACGTCGTGGGCCTCGATGCCCCAGTAATGGTCGCCGGTGCGGCCCCAGCCGGTCTGGACCTCGTCGGAAATGAACAGGATGCCGTGCTCGTCCAGGACTTCCTTCATCGCCTTGAACAGGCCGTCCGGCGGGGAGCTGAAGCCGCCCACGCCCTGGATCGGCTCGGCGATCAGGCAGGCCACGTCGCCCGCGGTGGCGGTTTCCAGGAGTTCCACCAGGTCGGCGACGCAGGCGTCGATGTAGGCGGTGTCCGGCAGGTCGCGGAAGGGGCTGCGGTAGCGGTAGCCGCCGTGGACGTAGTTGACCTTGATCGGGCTCAGCGACGACGCCGACCAGCCGCGGTTGCCGGTGATCGCGACCGTGCCGAACGACCGGCCGTGATACGAGTTCCGCATCGCCAGCACCTGGTTGCTGCGGCGGTACTGGGTGGCGAGCATCAGCGCGGTGTCGTTGGCCTCGCTGCCGGAGTTGGTGAAGAACACCTTGGCGTCCGGGATGCCGGAGCGCCGCGCGATCCGTTCGGCCAGTTCGACCTGCGAGCGGATCAGGTAGAGCGTCGAGGTGTGCAGGACGCCGGTGTCCAGCTGCTTGCGGACCGCGTCGCTGATCGCGGGGACGTCGTAGCCCATGGCGTTGGTGAGCACGCCGGCGAAGAAGTCGAGGTAGGTGCGGCCGGTGGAATCGGTCAGACGGCGATCCTGCGCGTGCACGATTTCGATCGGCTCGTCGTACAGCAGGGACATCCAGGACGGGAGCACCGCGCGGTGGCGCGCGAGCAGGTCGTCGGTCATGTGAGTTCCCTCCGCTCCGGGTTCTAGCGAGTATGGGGAGCGCGGGAAACGGGCGACAACGATCAGACTGTCGGGTTGTCTTCAGGCGGCTGTACACACTGTGCGCGGAGTTGGCGTATGGAGGTCATACGCCAACGACTACCCTTCTGTCCGTGATTGACCCCAGGACTCTGCGCGAAGACCCGGAAGCCGTGCGCGCGTCGCAGCGTGCCCGTGGCGAGGACGAGGGAGTGGTCGACAAGCTGCTCGACCTCGATCAGCGCCGCCGCTCTGCGATCGCGACCGCCGACAAGCTGCGGGCCGAGCAGAAGTCCGTGTCCAAGCAGGTGCCGAAGGCCTCCGCCGAGGACAAGCCCGCCCTGCTCGCCCGCGCCAAGGACCTGTCGGCGCAGGTCAAGGCCGCCGAGGTCGAGCAGAACGAGGCGTCGGAGGAGTTCGACAAGCTGTTCCGGATCCTGCCGAACCTGGTGCACCCGGACGCGCCGATCGGCGGCGAGGACGACTTCGCGGTGCTGAAGACCGTCGGCGAGGTGCCGTCGTTCGACTTCGCCCCGCGCGACCACCTCGACCTGATGGAAGGCCTCGGCGCGCTCGACATGGAGCGCGGCGCGAAGGTGTCGGGCTCGCGGTTCTACTTCCTGTCCGGCGTCGGTGCGCAGCTGCAGCTCGCGCTGCTGAACATGGCCGTGGCGCGCGCGACGGCGAACGGCTTCACGCCGATGATCACGCCGTCACTGGTCCGCCCGGAAATCATGGCGGGCACCGGCTTCCTCGGCGCGCACTCGTCGGAGGTGTACCGGCTGCGCGACGACGACCTGTACCTCGTCGGCACGTCGGAGGTCCCGCTCGCGGGCTACCACTCGGACGAGATCCTCGACCTCGCCGCCGGTCCGCGCCGCTACGCGGGCTGGTCGTCGTGCTACCGCCGCGAGGCCGGGTCGTACGGCAAGGACACCCGCGGCATCATCCGGGTGCACCAGTTCGACAAGGTCGAGATGTTCGTGTTCGCCAAGCCGGAGGACGCGGAGGCCGAGCACGAGCGGCTGCTGGGCTGGGAAGAGGACATGCTCGCCGCGATCGAGGTCCCGTATCGGGTCATCGACACCGCGACCGGCGACCTCGGCACGTCCGCCTACCGCAAGTACGACTGCGAGGCGTGGGTCCCGACGCAGGAGACCTACCGCGAGCTGACCTCGACGTCCAACTGCACCACGTTCCAGGCCCGCCGGCTGTCCGTCCGCTACCGCGACGACAACGGCAAACCGCAGACGGCCGCCACCCTGAACGGCACGCTGGCGACCACGCGCTGGATCGTCGCGATCGTGGAGAACCACCAGCAGCCCGACGGTTCGGTCCGGGTGCCGGTGGCGCTGCGTCCGTTCCTCGGCGGGCTTGAGGTGCTGGAGCCGGTCAAGCGCTGAACTTCGCGAAGGCGAGACAACCTCAGATGGAATCCGACAGAGCCCTGATCCCCGCTCTGCGCAAGGCCGGTGCGCTGGCCACAGTGGACTATGCGCTGGCGTTCGCCGTGCTCGCGGTCGCGGGCTGGCTGCTCTTCGCCGCGGAAAAGGGGACGCACGCGTCGTTCCGTCGGGCTGATCGCGATCGGCGGCGCGGCGTTCTGCCTCGTCGTCAACGGGGTCATGCTGGTCCGGGGGCGGGATCGGCGGCCGATGTTCCGGTCCGCGGACGCGCAGTTTCTCGCGACGCTCCGGCAAGGCGCCCTGCGGATCTGGCTGTTCGGCCTGCTGCTCGCGGCGATCGGCTCCGGCGTCATTCTGCTGGTGCCGAACTCGCATCCGTTCCGGCCGCAGGTGAACGGAACCACGATGGCCATCGCGATCGCCGCCGCCGCGGTGGTCGTGGCGGCCGCCGGGGTTTCCGCGCTCGTCCTGCGGCGCGCGGTGCCCAAACCGTGATCTCCGGTCCTTCCTTCCCGTTCCGCGGGTGCGGAACCCCGCTGCTCAGTAGGGTGCGGAGCGGAGGAGGCAGCTGATGAGGTGCAAACAAGCGGCGGTCGCCCTGGCGGCGGTCGCGATGCTGCTCGCCGGGTGCACGCAGCAGGTGAGCGGCGTGGCTTCGCCGGTACCGGGGCAGGGGCCGGTCACGCCGGTCGTCGAGCCGTGCCAGCTTCTCGACGCGAAGCAGCTCGCCGGGCTCGGCTACAAGCCGCCGGGCCGGTCGGTGAAGGCGCGCAAGGAACAGCGCGCGCCCGCGATGTGCTTGTGGACCGGGACGGACACCGACCACACGGTGGTCATGTCCGTCGGCTGGTCGGTGGACCTGAGCCTCGACGACTACCTCCAGGGCGCCCTCAAAAAGGCCGACCCGGTACAGCTCGGCGGCTTCCCGTGGACGCGCTACGCCGGGTTCATCAACGGCAGCTGCGACCTGTACACGACGCTCGGCCCGAAGTCGTTCGCCTTCGTGAGCGTGTCCTATCCGGACGACGCGCAGGCGTGCGAACGCGCGAAGAAGGTCATCCCGCAGGTCGCCGCGCATCTGCCGGGCGGGCAGCCCGCGCCGTCGATCGCGCCGAGCACGCCGCCGGAGGGCACCGCGCCGACCGGGCCGCTCGCGTCGGTCAATCCGTGCCAGCTGCTGAAGCCGGAGCAGGCGCAGCAGCTGAAAATGGTGCCGAACGGCGAACTCGACAGCTCCAAGGTCATCTCGCCGAACGTGACCTACTGCCTGTGGAAGGACACCGACGGCGACGGCGGGCAGAAGCCGTTCGAGGTCTGGGTCGGGCCGGACGTTCCGCTGAAACGCTGGCCCGGCATGGAGGTCGCGCCGACCGAGCAGATCGACGTGAACGGCCGGAAGTGGTCGCTGTTCCCGAACTTCAACGATTCCGGCGGCGTGATCTGCGCGGCCGGGCTCCCGGTTTCGGACACCGCCTCGATCCAGATCGTCAGCGGGCAGCTGGCCGACAAGACCAAGGCGTGCGACGCGATCAAGGCCGGAATCCCGATGGTGTCGGGGAACCTGCCTTCCTGAACCGTCTACATCGGACGGTTCAGTCGGTCACCCGGTCGGCGATGTACTTGGCGATCTCCAGCGCGCTCGTCGCCGCCGGGCTCGGCGCGTTGAGCACGTGCACCTGGTCCTTTGTGGACTCGATGAGGAAGTCGTCCACCAGCGAACCGTCCGGGCGCAGCGCCTGTGCCCGGACGCCGGAACCGTGACGCACGATGTCGTCCTCGGTCACCGCGGGCACGAGCTGCGCGAGGCTGGCGGCGAAGCGCTTCTTCGAGAACGACCGCAGCACCTCTTCGAGGCCGGTCGGGTACGCGTACTTGCGGGCGAGCTTCCAGGCGCCGGGGAAGCGGGCGACGTCGGCGAGATCCTTCACCGACACGTCCGCCCAGCGGTAGCCCTCGCGGCGCAGCGCGAGCACGGCGTTCGGGCCCGCGTGGACACTGCCGTCCAGCATGCGGGTGAGGTGCACGCCGAGGAACGGCAGCGTCGGGTCCGGCACCGGGTAGATCAGCCCGCGCACGAGGTGGCGGCGCTCCGGCTTCAGCTCGTAGTACTCGCCGCGGAACGGCACGATGCGCGCGCTCGGAGTGATGCCGGCCATTTCGGCGACCCGGTCCGCGTGCAGACCGGCGCAGTTGACCAGCGCGTCGGCGTGCAGCACCTCGGAGCCGGTGGCCACCTCGACCCCGCCGCCGCGAGCCGGGCGGATGCCCAGCGCGGGGGTGTTCAGCCGCAGGTCCGCGTCCGCCTCGTCGAGCAGCCGCACGAGCGCCGCGCACACCGCGGGGAAGTCGATGATGCCGGTCGACTCGACGCGCAGCGCGGCGACGCAGGACACCTCCGGCTCGTACTCGCGGGCCTCCGCGGGGGTGATCCGCTTGGCGGGCACGCCGTTGGCCTCGGCCCGTTCGGCGAGCGTGTCCAGCGCGGGGATCTCCTCCTCGCGGGTCGCCACGACGAGCTTGCCGCACACCTGCACCGGCACCCCGTACTGCCTGGCGAAATCCACAATGGACCGGTTGCCGCCGACGGACATCCGCGCCTTGAACGAACCGGGCTTGTAGTAGAGCCCGGCGTGCACGACGTTGGAGTTGTGCCCGGTCTGGTGCGCCGCCCAGCGAGCTTCCTTTTCGAGCACCGTCACGTCCTGGCCGCGCTGGGACAGCTCCCACGCGACCGACAGCCCGACGATTCCCCCACCGATCACAACTACGTTCCGCACGGCAGGGAAGGCTACGCGCTCCGGTGCGGCGCTGCGTACCCCCCGACGGCGTGGTACCCGTTCACTGAACCGGGGACAATCCGGCCAACGCGAGGCGGTGATGCGGTTCTAGCTGCTTACCGGCGGTGTACGCGGCGGTGAACCCGTCCGGTCCGAGCGCCTTCTCCGCGGCCTCGGTGACCTGCGCGACATCGTGCTGGCCGGGCACGGCGGCCCCGCGCACCGCGGCCGCCGCGCCGAGCAAAGCGGCGGCGTCGGCGAACCGGCCCTCCTCGGCGAAGACCCCGG
The DNA here is from genome assembly GCF_037034185.1 of Amycolatopsis sp. VC5-11. NCBI lineage: Bacteria > Bacillati > Actinomycetota > Actinomycetes > Pseudonocardiales > Pseudonocardiaceae > Amycolatopsis > Amycolatopsis sp. VC5-11. The sequence continues at coordinate 1,038,810 of NZ_JBAGKF010000001.1, forward strand.
CGACGCCCTCGAACGCGGTGGCCAGTGACCCGTGGTCATGCCAGCGGTGCGCGGTTTCGACGCCGAGCTGCATCCGTCGGCGGGCATCCTCCGGGCGGTGCTCGGCCACGTCGATCCAGCCGAGCGCGATCGACGCGGCCGCCCGCACGATGGCGGCCGAGAACGAGTCCGCCGCGCATTCGGCGAGCGCCTGCTCGGCCAGCGCCCGCGCACCGGCCAGATCTCCGGAGCGGCGGGCGATGCCGGACAGACCGACGTGACCGCTGGCTCGCGTCTCGGGCATCCCGGTGCGATGGGCGAGTTCGACGGTCCGCTCGTAGTCGGCCTTCGCGCCGGCGAGGTCGCCGCGCAACGCTCGGCTGTCGCCGCGACGGCACAGCAGGTCCGCGTAGTCGTCGGTCGCGCCGAGTGTCTGCATGAGCGACAGGGACTCGGTCATCGCGGCGAGCGCTTCCTCGTGGCGGCCGCGCAAAACCAGCAACTGCGACAGGTGGTCGAGCGCCATCGACAGCCCCCAGCGTTCGCCGAGCGCCCGGTAGCACGCTTCGCCTTCTCGCAGACCGCGTTCGGCTTCGTCGAGTTCCCCGGCGAGCATCGCGCGCAGACCGTCGCCCATCGGCACGAGCGCGGTGAGCCACGGGTCGGGATGCTTTTCGAGCCCGGACAGCCGGAGCCGCGCGTCCTCGTCGTCGGGCGGCCCGAGCACGACGCCGGACAGCATGAGCATCATCGGATGCTCCGGGGTCCAGGAGCTTTCTGCTAAGTACCGCTCCACATAGGACCGATAGTTCGCAGTCTCGGCGGCTTCCGGGGCGCCGGCCATCGCGGTCAGCAGGCACATGAGGAATTGCTCGCGGTGTCCTTCCGGCGGCTCCGCTTGGCAGTGGCGCACGATTTCCATCGACAGCGCCGCGCCTTCGTAACGTCGTCCGCGCAGCCACCAATACATCGACAGCGCGGCGGCGATCCGCAACGCGGTCGACGGATCTGCCGCGGCCGACCACCGGAGCGCGGCCACGATGTTGTCGTACTCAGCGTCGATTTTCCGCAGCCAGTCCAGCTGGTCCGCGGTACGCAGCTTCGGGTCGGCTTCCTCGACGAGCCGCAGGAAAACCTGCGCGTGGGCTTGCCGGAAGCGTTCGGTCTCGCCTGCGGCGTCGAGCTTTTCCGCGCAGAACGCGCGAATCGTCTCCAGCATCCGGTAGCGCCCGCTCGACGGTTCGACGAGCGACTTGTCGGCGAGTTCGGGGAGCAGGTCGACGGGGACGTCGCACACCTGCTCGGCGTACGCGAGCGTCGCGCCGCCGGTGAAGACGGTCAGCCGACGGGCGAGGCGGCGTTCGTCGTCATCAAGCAGATCCCAGCTCCATTCCACGACGCCGCGGAGCGACCGGTGCCGTTCGTCGGCGGTGCGGCTGCCGCGGGCCAGCAGCTGGAAGCGGTCGTCGAGCCGCGCGGCGATGTCGGCGACCGGCAGCGTGCGCACGCGGGCGGCGGCCAGTTCCAGCGCGAGCGGGAGGCCGTCGAGCGCGGTGCAGATCCGCACGACGTCGGCCGCCGTTTCGCCGGTCAGCTGGAAAGCAGGGTCGCTCGCCCGGGCACGGTCGAGGAACAGCCGGACGGCGGGGTAGGTCTCCGCGTCGGGTGCGTCGGGCGGTGGGACGGCGAGGCGGGGGACCGGGGCGAGTTGTTCGCCGGTGATGCCGAGCGGTTCCCGGCTCGTCGCCAGCACCCGCAGTCCGGGGCACGCGGGCAGCAGCTGCGCGACCAACCTCGCGGCTGCGGCGATGACGTGTTCGCAGTTGTCCAGCACCAGCAACGTCGCCTGGTCGCGCAAGGCCGAGACGAGACGGTCGACCGGGTCCTGTCGACCGCGGGCGCCCTCGCGCAGGCCGAGCGCGGTGAGGACGGCTTGCGGAACGTCGTCGGCGACGTGCGGGGCCAGCTCCACGAAGACGCACGGTCCCGCGTCCGCCGCGGCTTCGACGGCCAGCCGGGTCTTCCCGGTCCCGCCGGGACCGAGCAGCGTGACGAGCCGGGCCTGGCGCAGGAGATCCGCGACCTGCCGCAGTTCGCCGTCCCGGCCGACGAAGCTGGTGAGCTGCGCGGGCAACGGGGTCGCGGCGTTCGCCGACTCGCCGCGCAAGGCGGCCAGGTGCGCCTCGGTGAGGTCTGGACCAGGGTCCGCGCCCAGTTCGTCGGCGAGGGTGCGACGGGCGTCCTCGAACGCAGCGAGCGCTTCGGCGGTCCGCCCGGCGGCGTGCAAGGCCCGCACCAGCTGAGCCCGCGACCGCTCGCGCAGCGGGTTCTCGGCGATCGCGGTGCGCAGTTCATCGAGGACGTCGGCGGCGCGGCCGAGCGAGATCTCCGCGTCGACCCGGTCGGCAGCCGCCTCGGCGCGGAGTTCAGTGAGCCGGGTGGCCTGGACCTCTGCGGCGGGGACGTCGGCGAACGCCGGTCCGCGCCACAGCGCGAGCGCCTCGCCGAGCAGGTCGCTGGCCCGCGTCGGGTCGCCCTCGGCGAGTTCGCGCCGGCCCTCGCCGGCCAGCCGCTCGAACCGGTGCGCGTCCACTTCGTCCGGTTCGATCCGGAGGCGGTACCCCGCCGAGGTGAGTTCGATCGGCAGTTTCAGCGCGCTGCGCAGCCGCGAAACCTGCGATTGGAGCGCGTTGGCCGCGCCGTCCGGCGGTTCCTCGCCGTAAAGCCCGTCGATGAGCCGCTCGGCGGACACGAACCGCCCGGCGTCCGCCGCGAGCAACGCGAGCAGCGCCCGGCCTCGCGGGCCGCCCACGGCGACCGTCCCGCCCGCGCCGTCCCAAGCGACGACGGCCCCCAGCACCCCGATCCGCATCCCGTGAGCCTATGCCCGGAACGGGTGCTTACCCGTGGGTTCTGTCCCCGAAACAGGAGGCAAACGCGACTTCTATACACTTTGGCGCGACCCCGCGCAATGCGGGACACCCCGATGCACAGGAGATCTACAGTGGGCGAACCCGTCCTGCTCGGGAAGCCGACCGTCGGCGACGAAGAGCTCGCAGCCGTCGCCGAAGTGTTCCGTTCCGGCTGGCTGGCCGGCGCGGGTCCGGCGTGCCGTCGCTTCGAGGAGCGGTTCGCGCAGCTGACCGGCACCGCGCACGCTCTGACCACCAGCAACTGCGGCTCCGCCCTGTTCCTGGGCCTGAAGGTGCTCGGCGTCCAGCCCGGCGACGAGGTGATCGTCGGCGACTACACCTTCCCGGCGACCGGCCACGCCGTGCTGCAGGCCGGCGCGAAGCCGGTCTTCGCCGACATCCGCCCGGACATCTTCAGCGCCGACCCGGCCGCGATCGAAGCGCTCATCACGCCGCGCACGGTCGGCATCCTCGCCGTCGACGTCGCGGGCCAGCCCGGCGACTTCGACGAGTACCGCGCCATCGCCGACAAGCACGGCCTGTGGCTGTTCGAGGACGCCGCCTGCTCCGCGGGCGCGACCTACCGCAACCGCCCGGCCGGCAGCCTCGCCGACCTCGCCGCGTTCTCCTTCCACGGCCGCAAGGGCATCACCGCGGGCGAGGGCGGCGCGCTGGTCTCGGACCGCGAGGACCTGATCGCGCACGCGCGCAAGATCCACACCTACGGCATCGAGCCCGCGATCAGCCGCGAAGGCTCGGACACGCTGCCGATCCCGTCCTTCCACGAGCTGGGCTGGAACTTCCGGCTCTCGGACATCCAGGCCGCGATCATGGGCGTCCAGCTCGACCGCCTGCCCGACCTGCTCGCCGCCCGCCGCTCGGTGGCCAAGCGCTACCACGAGGCGTTCGAGGACGTCGACGCGCTGACCGTGCCGGTCGAGGCTCCCGACCGCGAACACCCGTGGCAGGCCTACCTGATGACGGTCGCCCCGGAGATCAGCCGCGACGCGCTGGCCCTGCGGATCCGCGAGCAGGGCGTGCAGTGCAACTTCGGCACCTACGCCTCCCACCTGCAGCCGGTGTACGGCGAGCAGCAGCCGCTGCCCGTCTCCGCCGACGCCTTCCGCCGCCAGCTGGCGATCCCGATGCACGCGGAACTCACCGACAGCGAAGTCGAGCGCGTGGTCACCACCGTGCGCGAAGCCGTGTCCGCTCTTTCCTGACCCGCCGACCTCCCTGAGGAGAACCCATGTCCGACAAGAAAGTTTTCTTCACCGGCGCCGGCGGTTTCATCGCCTCGCACGTGATCCCGATCCTGCTGGAGAAGGACTACACGGTCCGGATCTTCGACAACATGACCCGCGGCGACCGCGACCGCGTCAACGAGTTCGTCGCCACCGGCAAGGTCGAACTGGTCGAGAAGGACGTGCGCTACGGCGTCGGCGTCCGCGAGGCCATGCGCGGCTGCACGCACGCGATCCACTTCGCCACCGTGTCGATCAACAAGTCGATCGCGGACCCGGGCGAGTCGATCGACATCAACATGGTCGGCAACAACAACGTCTTCGCGGCCGCGGCCGACGAGGGCGTCGAGCGCCTGGTGTTCGCTTCCAGCGCCTCGGTGTACGGCGAGCCGGAGAAGCTGCCGATGCACGAGGACGACAAGCTGAACCCGCTCACCCCGTACTGCATCTCGAAGCGCGCGGGCGAGGACCTGCTCGGCTTCTACGAGCGCACCAAGGGCCTTTCCTGGAACGCGCTGCGGTTCTTCAACGTGTACGGCCCCGGCCAGAAGATCGAGGCGTACTACACCTCGGTCATCAACCACTTCATCCAGCGCCTGCGCGCCGGCCAGCCGCCGATCATCGACGGCGCGGGCGACCAGTCGATGGACTTCGTGCACGTGACCGACCTCGCCAAGGGCGTCGTCGCCGCGCTGGAGTCGGAGCAGTCGAACCTGCCGATCAACATCGGCACCGGCATCGACACCTCGATCGCCACCCTGGCGAAGATCCTCATCGAGGCGGTCGGCGTCGACGTCGAGCCGGTGTTCAACAAGCGCGACGTCCTCGTGTCCCGCCGCGCCGCGGACATCACCCGGGCCCGCGAGGTGCTCGGCTGGGAGCCGGAGATCACCGTCGAAGAGGGCATGCGCGCGTTGGTGCGGGACTCCGAGTGAGCCTCGCCGTCGGCGCGTCTTCCGAGGGGAATGCGTAATGAGCACTGCGGGCCCGGCCGAAGGAAAGCCCATGCGGATCGTGGTGGTGAACAACTTCTTCCCGCCGCGCGTGGGCGGGAGCGCGCACATGTCGGCCTCACTGGCCGCCGAGTACGCGGCTGCCGGACACGAAGTGCTGGCGATCACCGCTGCCTACGGTGACGCGCCGGCGGAAGAGGAGCGCGACGGCTACCGCGTCGTGCGCCTCCCCGCGGTGAAAATGCCGCAGCTCGGCTTGTCGATCGACTTCGACATGACGTTCGCGTCGATGCGGCCGGGCAACTGGCGGCGGCTGTGGAAGCTGCTGAACGAGTTCAAACCGGACGCGGTGCACCTGCACGGACAGTTCTTCGACCTGTCCTGGATGGTCGGCATCTACGCGCGCCGGCACAAGCTGCCCGTTCTGCTGACCATCCACACGCTGCTGATCAGCGAGAACAAGATGTACGGCCGCGTGTTCCGGGCGCTCGACGCGATGCTGGTGAACCCGGTGCTGAAGTACCTGCGCCCGCGCTTCGTCATCCTCGACAAGCTCGGCGTGGACTACTGCGTCGAGCGCTACGGCACGAGCGACGAGAACTCCGAGTACTTTCCGATCGCGGTGGACACCGGGCACTTCGCCAAGCCGGTGACCAAGGACGTGCGCGCGGAACTGGAGATCGGGGACGCGCCGCTGATCGTGTCGCTCGGACACGTGATCCCGCTGCGCAACCGCCTGCCGCTGATCGAGGCGCTGCCCGCCATTCTGGAGCGGCACCCCGGCCTGCGCGTGGTGATCGTCGGCCGGGTGTACCACGACGCGTTCCAGCAGCGAGCCAAGGAACTGGGCGTAGCCGACGCACTGATCGTCACCGGCGCGGTGCCGAAGGCGGACGTACCCGCGTACTTCGCGGCGGCGGACATCGTGACGCACGACCTGAACGGCGGCTGCGGCACCGCGTCCCTGGAGGCAATGCTGTCCGGCACGGCGACCATCGCGTCGGTCACCGAGGACAACTACCCGGGCATCGAACTGCACAACGGCGAGAACATCCTGCTGGTGCGGCCGAACGATTCCGAGGCGGTCAAGTCCACCGTGCTGTCCCTTTTGGACGATCCGAAGGAACGCGCGCGGATCGCCGAGCGGGAAGCCTCGATGGTCCGGGACAACTTCGGACTGGACGTAGTGGCCGAGGAACACCTGCGGGTGCTCACGAAACTGGTGGCGGACAACTGATGTTCTTCGACGACGAGCGCAGCAACCGGCTGCGCCCGATGATCCTGAACGACCTCGTCGCGCAGTACATGAACGACGCCGAGCGGGCCGCGTTCTACGGCCTGCCGGAGTCGTGCCGCGTGCGCGAGCGAGTCAAGATCGTCAGCCCGGACAACCTCACGATGGGCGAGCACTGCTGGGTCGGCGAGGGCGCGACCCTCGACGCCAGCGGCGGGCTGGAAATCGGAGAGCACACCAGCATCGGGCTGAACACGCTGGTGTTCACGCATTCGAGCTGGCTCGCGAACATGGCTCTGGAGAACCATTCCGGCAGCGACCTGATCGAACGCAAGCCGGTGAAAATCGGCAAGGGCTGCTTCATCGGCGGCCTCGTGGTGATCATGCCGGGCGTCACGATCGGCGACTTCGCGACGGTGCAGCCGAACTCGGTAGTCGCGAAGGACGTCCCGGCACGTTCCTTGGTGGCGGGCAACCCGGCGCGCGTGTTCCAGCGCTACGACGAGGAGTACATCGAGGCGGAGGTCAAGCGGGTCCGCGAGGAAAACGCCCGCCGCCGATCGCTGTCGGACGACTCGTCCGGGTGGGGCTCTCCGTCAGGCGACTTCACGGGGAAGTGATTCGGACACGGTGCGTCACGCGCTGGCGGATGCTCCGGGTAACATGGGACACTGCTCTCAGTCACTGTCGGTGAAGGAGACCTCATGAGTGTCCTTGAATGGCCTCACCGGCTCCTGACTCTTGACGACTGGGCGGACCTTCCGGCGCACCCGGAGGTCCGAGTCGAGGTCGTCGAAGGGGTCCTGTCAGCGTCGCCGCGTCCGATGTCGCTCCACCAGCTGATCATCAGCAGATTGCCGTATCTGCTGACGATGCAGCTGCCGCCGGAACTGGTGGCGGTAGGCGAATTCGAGACGGTGCTGGCCGAGCTCCCACCCACCGTGCGGGTGCCGGATGTGCTGGTCGCCCCGTCGGACCTGATCGAAGCCAACGTCCCGCGAGTCGGGGCGAGCGACGTTTCCCTGGTGGTCGAGGTGCTTTCGCCTGCCACCAAGGACGTCGACCTGGGTGCGAAGCTTTTCGAGTACGCCGATGCGGGGATCGAGCATTACTGGATCGTGGATCTGGATCCGCCGGTGAGCATGATTGCTTACCGGCTCATCGACGGCGATTACGAGAATTTCGGCGAGTATTCCGGTGCGGTGGAGCTGGAGGTCGCGGGTGTGCCGGTGAAGTTCGATCTGAACTCGTTGATCGACCCTCGTGCGCAGCGCTGACTCTCGAATCTTGCCGGTTTTCGCTGATTGGACAGGCCGCCCGGAAGACCGGGCTGAGGTCGTCGACGGAGTTCTCGTGCCGTCGCCGCGTCCGATGTGGTTCCACCTGCGGTCCGTGACGCGGTTGGCTTTCTTGCTCGACGAGCAGCTCTGCCCGGAAATGAGCGCTGGTGCCGAGGCGGAGCTGCTCCTGTGCGAGAGTCCGCTGACGATCCGCGTTCCGAGCTGGTGATCGAGCATTACTGGATCGTGGATCTGGATCCGCCGGTCAGCATGATTGCTTACCGGCTCATCGACGGCGATTACGAGAATTTCGGCGAGTATTCCGGCACCGTCGAACTCGAGGTCGCGGGCGCGCCGGTGAAGCTCGACCTGAGCGCACTTGTCGACCCTCGCGCGCAGCGCTGACCCGAACACCATGCGTCGCCGTTGAGACAAGACTGACCAGCCATTACGTCGACGCACGTCCCCCGCCCCCGTAACCTGGACACCAAGGCCACCGGGAAACAGAGGGGGGATCGTGCGCGGGGACGACGAGTTCGCCGACTTCGTGCGGTCCTGTTCTGCCCGCCTCACCCACGCCGCCTACCTGCTCACCGGCGACCGCCACCAGGCTGAGGACGCCGCGCAGACCGCCTTCACCCGCACCTACGCCGCCTGGCCCAAGGTGCGGCGCAAGAACCCCTACGCCTACGCCCGGCGCGTCCTCGCCAATCACGTCATCGACATGTGGCGTCGCCCGATCCGCGAATACGCCACCGAGGAGATGCCGGAACCGTCGAAGGTGCCGGACATTTCGCATGCCGTCACCGATCGAGAATGGCTTTCCGACGCATTGGCCCGGCTCACCGCCCGGGAACGCGCCGTGGTCGTGCTCCGGCATTTCTTCGATTTGCCGGAACACCAAGTCGCCGAGGAATTGGGCGTGTCCGTCGGCACGGTGAAGAGCACCAATTCCCGCGCGCTGGCGAAACTGCGCGTGGACGGTGACGCGCTGGTCGGGGAGGTGAGCGCGTGACGGACGAACTCGACCGGTTGCGCGCCGCGCTTCAGGAAGCGCCCGCGGAACCCTTCGCGGAGCCCGATCTGGAGCGAATCTTCAAAGACGGCGGGCGGATCCGGCGTCGGCGGCGGTTTCTGACGTCCTCGGGAGCGGCAGTGGCCGTGGTCGCCGTCGTGTTCGGAGCGGCTTGGCTGGGCTCGCCGGGCGGTGCGCCGGAGCAGGTGCACGCGGCGGCAGCGCCTCCGCCGTCGGTAATGACAACGAGCACCGCCGCGCCGGCACCGGCTTCGACGTCGGCTGAGCCGCGGCCGCTCGGCGACGTGATTTCCACCGGCACTTACTCCGACGGCGCGGAACTTGTCTTCTACGCAACGGAAATCGACGACCCGGACAACCTGCCGGCTGTCCAATTCGGAGTGATGGCCAGCCTGTCCGAACCGGACGGCAACCTGCGCCCGCTCTACCTCGCCAACGAATCCGAAGGCAGGGACCGCTCTTTCGGCTTCCACGCCACCTCGGGCGGCACCACCGTGTCCGACACCTGGGTGCCGGTCTACGGCTACTTCAGCGGACCGGCCGCGCGCATTGAGACCACAGTGGACGGTCGCACGGTCCCGGCGCATACGGCGCGCTGGAGCGAGGATCCGGACGTGGTCGTGTTCTGGTTCGACCAGGACGACGTACCGTCCGCGGAGAGCGCGACCCCGCTGGTCGCCTACTCCGCGGACGGCAAACGCCTCACCAAATAATCAGGCGGCTTCGGCCAGAACCTGCGCCACGACCTCGTGCGACGGCAGGATCAGCGCCCGCTCGACATCCGCGTCGACCTTGCCCTCCAGCAGGTCGACGAACCGGTCCAGCTGGGTCGCCAGCGGCTCGCGCGCGGTGACCAGCTCCGGGATCTCGATGACAGTCTGCTGCCGGTAGCCGAGGCCGTCCGGGGTGACCGAATCGTGCGAGACGTGCCGGTAGATCGTCACGTCGCGGCGCAGCAGGTCGATCTCGATCATCCGGTCCAGTTCGGACACCGTCAGCGACCGGACCTTGCGTTGCGCCAGCCGCGAGGCCGACACCGTGGCCAGTCCGGCGGGGAACGACAGCACCGTCTCGATGGTGTCCTCGGCCCCGGTGACCGACTGCGGGTGGAAGTAGCCGGCGCTGGAGGTGACCCGGCTCGGGGTCGACCCGCCGAAGAACTGGATCGCCAGGTCGACGTCGTGCACCAGCAGGTCCCACGCGACGCCGGTCTTGATCCGCGGCGCGTACGGGCCGTGCCGGCGCGCCATCAGGTGCACCGGTTCGTTCACCAGCGCCCGCGCGGTCATCACGGCCGGGTTGTAGCGCTCGAGGAGCCCGCACATCAGCGGGACGTCCTTCTTCGCCGACAGGGCAACGATTTCCTGCGAGAACTCGAGGCTGTTGCACACCGGCTTCTCGACCAGCATCGGCTTGCCCTGGCCGAGAATCTCCTGCGCCAGCTCGTAATGCACCTCGGTGGCCGAGGCGAGCACCACCGCGTCCACATCGGACAGCGAGCCGATTTCCGGCGTCCACTGGGTTTCGTAGCGGTCGGCGACCGCGCGGCCCGCTTCCTCGCGCGGGTCGATCACGCGGGCCAGGTCCACCCGGTCGTTCTGCGACAGGACACGCGCGTGCAGCGAGCCCATGTTGCCGGTGCCGACGAGTGCGATGCGGTGTGTCATGCGCCCAGTACCTCGCGAACGGCCTCGATGATCCGGTCCAGCTGGGATTCGGTCAGGTGCGGATGCACCGGCAGCGAAAGCGCTTGCGCGGCAACGGCGGACGCCGCCGGGAAGTCCTCGACGCGCGCGTCCGGGATCAGCGGGTGCCCGCGGTAGCAGTCGTAGTCGAAGACGATCTTCGGGTAGTAGATCCCGTTGCCGATGCCCTTTTCGGTCAGCGCGGAAGCGAATTCCTCGCGCGAGAGCATCGCGTGCGGGCCGACCAGCACGGTGTACTGGTGCCACACGTGCTCGCGGCCCGGCAGCACCTGCGGGACCTCGAGGCCCGGCGTGCCGGCGAGACCCTCGGACAGCCGCTTCGCGTTGGCCTGGCGGGCAGCGGTGAGCTGGTCGAGCTTCTCCAGCTGCGGGATGCCGACCGCGGCGTGCAGGTCGGTCATCCGGTAGTTGTGCCCGGCCATCTCGTACTGGTAGCGGGCCTTCATGCCCTGGTTGCGCATCACGCGCAGCTTGTCGGCCAGCGCGTCGTCGTCCGTGGTGATCACGCCGCCCTCGGCGGTGGTCACGTTCTTCGTCGCGTACAGCGAGAAGCAGCCGATGCCGTACGACCCGGCCTGCTTGCCCTCGAACGACGCGCCGACGGCCTGCGCGGAGTCCTCGATGATCCGCAGCCCGTGCTCGGCGGCGAGCGGCGCGAGCTTGCCCATGTCCGCGGTCTGGCCGTACAGGTGGACCGGCATCAGCACCTTGGTGCGCGGGCCGACCGCCGCGGCGACCGCGTCCGGGTCGATCGCGAAGTCGTCGCGCCGGATGTCGGCGAACCGGACGGTCGCGCCCGCCTCCAGGATCGCGTTCAGCGTCGCGACGAAGGTGAACGGCGAGGTCACCACCTCGTCCCCGGGCTGAAGGTCCAGCGCCTGCAGCGACGCGACGAGCGCCGTCGTCCCGTTGTTCACGGCGATGGCGTGCTTCGTGCCCGCGACTTGCGCGAAAGCGTCCTCGAAGCGCTTGACCATCGGCCCCTGAGCGATGGCGCCGGATCGCAGCACCTCGACGACCAGGTCCTCCGCGTCTCGGACGTCGACCACGGTAATGGGGATCATCGGCAGTCTCTCTCGGCTGGGGATTTCTGTGCGTCCGGTACAGTGCTAGGCGCTCCGGCCGCGAGGCCGGAAAGCCGCCGGTTCTGCGCCCGGCCACCCTGCATGCACGCGGGCCACACGTTACCGGGCGCCGCAGGCAGCCCTTGACCCCAGGCCGTCCAGGCCGGAAGCGACGAAACGGATCACCGACTGTGTCACCTGCGGCACCCAACCGGATTCACCCCACGGCAGTCGTCGGCGAGGGCGTGGAGCTGGGCGAAGGCAATGTCATCGGCCCGTACGCGGTCATCGTCGGCCCGGCCCGCATCGGCGACGGCAACTGGATCGGACCCCACGTGACCATCGGCACGCCGGGCGAGGACCGAGGCGGTCCGCACCCGGCCGCCTGGGAGGGCGCGCCGACCGGCGACCCGGCTCAGGACGGGCACGGCGTCGTCGTCGGCAGCCGCAACCGGATCCGCGAGTACACCAGCATCCAGCAGGGCACCTGGCGCGCCACGACGCTCGGCGACGACTGCTACGTGCTGCGCGGCAGCCACATCGGGCACGACGTGCTGGTCGACGACCAGGTCACGCTCGCCTGCAACGTCATGCTCGGCGGGCATACCCATGTCTGGCCGTTCGCGAACCTCGGCATGGGCACGGTCGTGCACCAGGGCGGAAGCATCGGCCCGGGCGCGATGGTCGGGATGGGTTCGGCGGTCCGCCGCGAGGTGGGTGCGTTCACCATCACGGTCGGCAACCCGGCCCGGGTCACGGGCGTCAATACAGTGGGCTTGTCGCGTCGTGGCCTCGACGAGGCGGCCGTCGAGGCGCTCGGCCCGTGGGTCAAGGGCAAAGGCGACCTCCCGGACGACGGGCTCCCCGAAGACCTCTCTACCTTGGTGAGGGCGTGGGACGCACGCCCGCGCGAAGAACACTAAGTGCAAAGGAACGATGACTGTGTCTGACGCTCAGGCCGCGAGGCCGGATGTCGCCCCCAAGCTGCGCGAGGTCTTCGTCGAGGCGCTGGACCTCGACGGGGACGTGGACGTCGAGAACCTCAAGTACCGCGACCTCGAGGCGTGGGACTCGGTCGGGCACATGGCGCTGGTCGCCGCGATCGAGGACGAGTTCGACATCGAGTTCGACACCGACCAGGTGATCGACATGTCGAGCTTCAAGGTCGCGGTCGACATGGTCACCGACCTCGTGTCCAAGAATGACTGATCTGACCGGACGCGTCGCGCTCGTCACGGGCGGGACGCGCGGAATCGGGCTGGCCACCGTGCGCGCGCTCGTCGAAGCGGGCGCCACCGTCGTGCTGACCGGGCGGGACGAAGACCGGGCGAAGGCAGTCGCCGCCGAGGCGGGCGCCACGGCCGGTCTCGCGCTGGACGTCACCGACGCGAAGGCGGTCTCGTCGCTGGTGCGCGGCGTCGCGAAGGAACACGGGGCGCTCGACATCGTCGTCGCCAACGCCGGCGTTCTCGAGGACGCGCTGCTCGGCATGATCAGCGAAGACCTGGTCGACCGCATGTTCAAGACGAACGTCGGCGGCACGATCAACACCGTGCAGGCCGCTTCGCGCGTGATGAGCAGGCGCAAGTCCGGTGCGATCGTCCTGCTGGCCTCGATCGTCGGCGAGAACGGCAGCGCGGGGCAGACCGCGTACGCCGCTTCCAAGGCCGCGGTCGGCAACATCGCCCGGTCCGCGGCGAAGGAGCTGGGCAGGCACAACATCCGGGTCAACGCGGTCGCGCCCGGGGTGATCGAGACCGACATGACGTCCCACCTCGGCGAGAAGGTCATCGCCGAGCGCATCGAGGACACGGCGCTGGGCAGGCTCGGCAAGCCCGAGGAGGTCGCGAAGGCGATCCGCTTCCTGGCGAGCGACGAGGCGGCCTTCGTGACGGGCCAGATCCTGGGCATCGACGGCGGCTTGGTGTTGTGAGTCCGGATATGCCGGTTCTCGCCGGCATGCACGCTCACGGGCACGACGAGGAGGTTCGGTGAATCTGGTTGGCGAAGGGTCCCGGCTGGTCGACGTGGCCGGCGGCCGCACGCTGGCGGGCGACGAGCTGACGGCGGAGGTCGAACGGTCCGCGACCGCGCTGGCGGAGCTCCCGCCCGGCGTGCTGTTCGCGCGGATGTCGCTGGACCTGGACAGCGTGCTGCGGTACCTCGGCGCGTTCGAGGCGGGACGGGCGATCGCGCTGATCGACCCCGCGCTCGACGCGGAGGTGCTCGAAGGCCTGATCACCCGGTTCCGGCCGGCTGCCGTGCTGGCCGCGCCCGAAGCGGACGCGCCCGATGGCTACCGGGCCGAGAACGGGCACTGGGTGCGCGAGTCGGCCGAGGGCGCGGTCCCGCACCCTGACCTCGCCGTTCTGCTCCCGACCAGCGGTTCCACCGGCAATCCGAAGCTTGTCCGGCTGTCCCGGCAGGGCCTGCTGGCCAACGCCGACGCCATCGCGCAGGTGCTGGCGATCGACGCGGAGGAGGTCGCTCCGACCTGTCTGCCGCTGCACTACAGCTACGGCCTTTCGGTGCTCAATTCGCACCTTTTGCGCGGTGCGACTGTGGTTATCGAATCCTCTGGCGTACTTGGCCGCGGATTCTGGGATTCGGTGAAGGAACACGGCGTGACTTCGCTGTCCGGCGTGCCCTATCACTACGAAATGCTGCGCCGGCTGAAATTCGACCCGGCGAAGTACCCGACCCTGCGGACCCTCACCCAGGCGGGGGGCAAGCTGCGGGACGACCTGGTCGCCGAGTTCAACGACAAGATGCTCGCCGTCGGCGGCCGGATGTACGTCATGTACGGCCAGACCGAGGCGTCCCCGCGGATGACCACGGTGCCCGCCGAGCGGCTCGCGGACAAGATCGGCTCGGCCGGTCCGGCGCTGCCGGGCGGTTCGTTCTCCATCCGCCGCGACGACGGCGAGGAAACCACGCATCCCAAAATTGTCGGTGAGGTCCTTTACCGTGGACCTAACGTGATGATGGGTTACGCGGAGGACGAAGCAGGGCTGAGCGCGGGAGACGAATACGGCGGAATGCTGGCCACCGGGGATCTCGGGTACCTCGACGACGAGGGGTATCTGTACATCACCGGCAGGCTCAAGCGGATCGGCAAGGTGTTCGGCAACCGGGTCAGCCTGGACGACCTGGAGCAGGCCGTGCGCACGGCCGCGGTGGGCATCGACGTCGTGGCCGCGGTGCCCGCGGGCGACAAGGTCGTGCTGTTCGCCGAACTGCCCGAGGGCGACGGCGCGAAGGCGATCTGCAAGGACGCGGCGCGGGCGCTGGCGGAGCGGCTGCACCTGCACGCCAGCGGGTTCGACGTGCGTCCGATCGACACAGTGCCGCTGCTGGCCAGCGGGAAGATCGACTACCGGTCGCTGGAAGGACGGGTATGAGTGTGTTCACGCGCTCGCAGGCGGAGCGAGAGGCGGCGCTGCTCCCTGAGCTCGCGGAGCTGACCGCGCACCACCGGGCGAACTCCGCCGGGTACGAGCGCATCCTCTCCTCGCTCGGTTTCGCGCCGGACGCGTCGTTCGCCACGATCGCGGACCTGCCGTGGCTGCCGGTGCGGATGTTCAAAACGCACGACCTGAAGTCCATTCCGGACTCCGAGGTCTTCAAGACCCTTACGTCCTCGGGCACCACCGGGGCCGGCGCGTCGCGGATCTACCTGGACAAGGAAGCGGCGGGCGCGCAGACGAAGCAGCTCGGCGCCACCTTGCAGGAGGTGCTGGGCGGCGAGCGGCTGCCGATGCTGATGGTCGACACGATCGGCATCATCAAGAACCGCCGTTCGTTCTCCGCGCGCGGCGCGGGCGTGCTCGGCATGGCGAACTTCGGCCGCAAGCACACCTACGTGCTGGACGAGAACGACCAGCCGGACGTCGAGGCCGTGCGGAAGTTCCTCGCCGAGTACGGCGACAAGCCCTTCCTGATCTTCGGCTTCACCTTCATGGTGTGGCAGTACCTCTACGAGGTCGCCCGCGAGCACAAGCTCGACCTGTCGAACGGCATCCTCATCCACTCCGGCGGCTGGAAGAAGCTGATCGACCGCGCGGTCGACAACAGCGAGTTCCGCAGGCGGTTCAAAGAGGACACCGGCCTCACCCGGATCCACAACTACTACGGGATGATCGAGCAGATCGGCACCGTGTTCCTCGAGGGCCCGTCCGGGAACTCCTTGTACTGCCCCGATTTCGCCGACGTCGTGATCCGCGACCCGGAGACCTGGGAAGAGCAGCCGGTCGGCAAGCCGGGAGTCATCGAGGTGGTGAGCACGCTGCCGCGCTCGTACCCGGGGCACGTGCTGCTCACCGAGGACCTGGGCGTGTACAACGGAATCGACGACGGCGACTGGCCCGGCAAGCACTTCTCCGTGCTGGGCAGGCTGCCGAAGGCCGAGGCCCGCGGGTGCTCGGACACGTTCCAGGGAGCTGCCGCATGAGTGCTTTGGACCAGCGTTTTCCGCTGGGCGACTCGGTTTCGGTCGGCGCCCTGCTGGACGAGCTGCGCGAGGAACCGCCCGGCGGCAGGCTGACGGTCGGCGACCCGCGGGTGGTCGAATTCGTCACCAAGTTCGCGCGCAAGCTGCTCGCGCCCGCGCTGGCGCGGCGTTTCCCGGAGCTGGCTTCGCTGGGTTTCTTCCTGCGCAAGGGAGAACTCGCGAAGTCACTGTCCACTTTGGAAACCAACGGCGATTCGCTGCGATTCCCGCGCGGGCTCGTTTTCCACGTGCCGCCCGCCAACGTGGACACCATTTTCGTGTACTCGTGGGCGCTGTCGGCGCTGGCGGGCAACAGCAACGTCGTGCGCGTGTCCTCGCGTTCGGCCGGTGCGGCGGAAGCCGTGCTGGAAGCGCTGAACGCGGCGATGGAAGACGTCTCGCCGGAAACCGCGGCCACCATCCGCGCCACCCAGCGCATGGTCACCTACGACCGCAGCGACGAGGTCAGCGGCGCGTTGTCGCTGGCCGCGGACCTGCGAGTGATCTGGGGCGGCGACGCTTCCGTGGCCGCGCTGCGGAAATACCCGCTGGCCCCGCACGCGCGGGACCTCACCTTCCCGGACCGCTCGTCGTTCGCGATCGCGTCGGTGCGCGGCTGGCAGGAAGCCGCGCCGGAGCAGCGCAAGGCGGCCGCCGAGGGCTTCTACAACGACTCGTACTGGTTCGACCAGGCCGCCTGCTCGTCGCCGCGCGCGGTGTTCTGGGTCGGCGACGCGGCGGGCGCGCAGGCCGCCGGACGGGAGTTCCGCGGGCTGCTCGCCGAGGTGCTGGCAGCGAAACAGCACGTCACCGAGCCGGCGATGGCCGTGCAGAAGCGAGTGTCGGCGTACGGCGCGGCGGTCGACGGCCTGGTGTCGTCGATCCGCTTCGACGGCAACGCGCTGGCGACGCTCGAGCTGGCCGACGCCACGGTGATGCCGCGCGAATGGCTGGGCGCGGGCACGTTCGCGAACGCCTCGGTGGCGTCGCTGGACGAGCTGGTGCCGATCGTGCAGCGCAAGGACCAGACAGTGAGCCAGTTCGGGTTCACCCGCGAGGAACTGACCGGATTCGTGACGGCGCTCGCCGGACGCGGGGTGGACCGGGTCGTGCCCTTCGGCTCGGCCCTCACGTTCGCCGGGGTCTGGGACGGCTACGATCTGCTGTCCGAGTTCAGCCGGCTGGTCACGGTACAGGCCTGAGGAGCTGAGAGGCAGTGACGACCGTTCGTACGCAGAGCCCGGGGGACGACACCCCGTCCACTGAGGACACTCCGTCCACTGAGGACGCCCCGACCACCGGAAAAGCCCGCAAGTCCACCAAGGCGCGGGTGCTCGACGTCGTGCGCTGGGTCGCCATCCTCTTGGTGATCGGCTTCGCGGCGAAGAGCCTGGCGTCCAACTGGGACGAGTTCTGGCACACGCTGTCGGATGTCGCCTGGCAGTCCTCGGCGCTGAGCCTGGTGGCGCTGATCCTGTCGATCATGGTGTCCACCTGGGGCTGGCAGATCCTGGTCGACCACCTCGGCAAGCCGATCGGCTACGCCCGCGGCGCGCAGATCTGCCTGGTCGGCTCGCTCGGCAAGTACGTGCCGGGTTCGGTGTGGGCGTACCTGCTGCAGATGGAGCTCGGCCGCAAGGCGGGGCTGGCGCGGGCCCGGATCTTCACCGGCTCGCTGATCCAGCTCGGTGTCGGCGTCGTTTCCGCGCTGGTCGTGTCGCTGCTGGCCGCGCCCGCGGTCTTCAGCAACAGCCCGCGGGCGATGTGGCTGTTCGTGCTGATCCCGGTCGGTCTCGCGCTGCTGCACCCGCGGATCCTGACCTGGGGCACCTCGCTCGTCCTGAAGATCCTGCGCCGTCCGCCGCTGTCCGAGCCGCTCGGCTGGGGCGTGGTGCTCAAGACCTTCGGCGCGTCGATGGGCGCGTGGGTGCTGCAGGGGGTGCACCTGTGGCTGCTGGCGAACTCCGTCGGCGCTCCTGGTGTCAACGGCCTGGTCTTGTGCGTGGGCGCGATGGCCGTCGCGATGACGGTCGGCACCTTCGCGTTCATCCTGCCCAGCGGCGTCGGCGTCCGCGAGGTCGCCCAGGTCGCGGTCCTCACGGCGAGCGGCCTGACGGTCGGCCAGGCGACGGCGTTCGCGGTCGCCTCGCGGGTGATGTTCACGGTGGCGGACCTGCTCACGGCCGGTTTCGCCGCGCTCGCCGCGAAGATGGCCGCTCGGCGGGCTGTCCCGGTCGACGCTGCCTGAGTTTTTGCGTACGAGAAAGGCCCGCCCGGGTTCGGGCGGGCCTTCTTGGTCAGCGGAGCAGATTCGCTAGGCGAACCGGCACGAGTCCGGTGCCGCGGTCACGTGGATGTCGGTGTTCCATCCGTATCCGACGGGAGTGCCCGCGCCGTTCGCGGACCAGGTGTCGGTGTTGGGCGAGTAGCGGTACCAGAGCAGCGTCGGGTTGCCCGACAGGCTCGCGCCGCGGCCGTACAGGATGTCGGCTCCCGGCGAGAAGATCTCGGTGAACATGTTCCAGCCCACGCCGGCGGACTTGTCGCGCTGGGTCCACTTTCCGGAGCCGAAGTCGTAGACGAAGCGGTACAGGTTGCCTGCCGGGGTCCGGGCGTAGAGGACTCCGTCGCCCGCCGCGGTGATGGAGTCGAACTTTCCCCAGCCGGTGTCGATCAGCTGGCCGTTTCCGTCGACCCACGTGTTGGTGGCGTCGTTCCAGACGTATGCCTTCAGCTGGCCCAGCTGGTCGACCGCGAAGATACGGCCGGCCTGGTCGACGGTGACGCGGTTCTGGTACTCCGGGGTGAGGAACTTTTCCCAGCCGCCGCCGACCCCGTTGCCGCCGCCCCAGCCGTTGGCCGCGCTCCACGTCCAGCGCCGGAGCACGCCGCTCGGGACGCTGTCGCCCGCGCCGAGGTTGCGGTGGACGTCCCAGAGAACCCCGCCCTTGCCGGCGATCTGCCGTCCGGTCCATCCGGTTCCGATCGCCTTGGTCGGCACGTCCCAGGAAATGGCGCCGTTCGCCGGATCGCGGTGCACGTAGCGCCACATCGAGCCGTCGGAACGGGCGTCCCACACGGTCGCGCCGTTCGGACAGGTCACCGGGGCGGGAACGGTGTTCTGCCGGATCCAGTCGGCGAGGTCGTCGACCCGGGCTTCGGTGCCGCCTTCGCGGGTTTCGGCCACCGCGAGGCAGCCGTGCTGCCAGGAGCGGCTGTTGACGGCCACGACCTCTACCTTGTCGCCCACCGTGCGCAGGGCGGGGCCGCCAGCGTCGCCGAGGCAGGTGTCCGACCCGTTCGCCGAAGTCACTGACGCCTCGGTGGCGTTCACCGACGAGACCGAGAACGTGGCAATGGACGGCCGAGCGGGCACCCATTCGGTCGCGGTACGGCCAAAGCCAGCCAGTTGGAGTGATTCCCCGCTCACCGGGGCAGTCGTGGCCAACGCGACCGGCGCGATCCCGGTAGCGGGCTTGTCGAGCTTCGCCAGCGCGACATCGCGATCGGTCCGGCCGATTACTTTGACGACCTTGGCGTTCGTTCCTGCTCCGGTACTGACGTCGACTGCGCCGACGCTGACCGTTGCGTTTTCAGTAGGCGCACCGGTTGCGCTCGCGGTCAGGCAGGTTGCCGAGGTGATGACCCAGGACGGGTCGATCAGCGCGGCCGAGCATGCCTTCGTCGGGGTCGCGATGCGCGCGAGGTAGCCCGACGTTCCGGAGGGCACGACAGTTCCCCCGGAAATCGCGTGCGCCGGGACGGCGGTCAGTACGCCGCCGGTGACCAGGGTGGCGGAGAGAGCCAGGATGCTGCGGGTTCTTCGAGGCACAGGCGTTCTTCCTTCTCGGTCCGATGGAGTGCTGGCGTAATCGGCGGCTAGGACCGGGCGCGGCAGGCCGAATACCAGTGACGGCTTTCGCGGTCCATAGACCGAATGACGTAATTGCTGCCTATCCCCAGTTCTTTCATATGTATGTCAATCCATTCGATTGATCGCTGCAGATCGTCCGCTTTGCTATCGCCGGTGACGGGTGGGCATTACGTGCTGTGATGAGTGTCACAGCGAGGCCAGTTCCGGTATTTTGTCGAGAATAAGACCCTCCGTCCGGAGGGGTTGACAATGATGGGGAACCGCTGTGACAGACCCGTTCCAATTCTCCAAGAAATCCCTGCTTGACCAGCAGCAGGCGCTCGAGGAACGCGCTCCGGACGAGGCGGTCGCGACCTGGGTCGAATTGGCGAACCTGGCTCGTGCTGAACTGCAACGGCTAGGGCTGCCCGCGTCGATCAGCACTTCCCGCGACCCCGTTTCTCTGGACACTCCTCCTGGGGTGTGCATTCATATTGCCGACCGGTATCCGTACGGAGTGCTGTTCAGCTGGCATGCGCCCATCATCGATACGGAGAGTTTTCGGGAGAAGCTGATCGCGCAGAAAATGGACGACCCGCTGGTGGTCCGGGTGTTCGAAGTGACCGGGATGATAGAGCGCGCGGTGCACCGCTTGCTCGACAAGGCTGGTTTCCGAGTGTTCATCGACAATTCCGCGCACAGGTACTACGAGTTCCGGGTTTTGGCCGCGCCGGCCCGGTTGAGGGGGGCCAAGAGTGTCTGATCCGCTTCGGTTGATGGAAACGTGGTCCACCGAGGGCGGCGAGGCTGTCCAGGCTTCGGCGGACGCGGTCGAGTCGTGGACTGAACTGGCGAATCTCGCCCGCGACGAGCTGGTGCGGATGGGGATCCCGGCTGTCGTGCACGCGTGGGCCGAGGCGAGTCCGGGGGCGGTGGTCGAGGTCCACGCGGGCCCGCCGTACGGCGTCACCGTCAAGTGGAAAACCGTGGTCGCCGATTCGGACGATGCCGCGAAGGACATCCTCGAGGAGACGATGTACTCGGTGCTCAGTGCGGCGAACTTTCGCACTCTGGTCGATAAAGTCGGGCCCGATCAGTATATTTTCCGGGTGCTGAAGAGGCCGTACTTGATCCTGGAATGACCAGCCCTCAGCGATTCAGCTGGTAAATCACCGCGTCCTCGTTGCGGTACACCTCTTTCAGGAACGGCAGCCCCGCCAACCCGTTCACCCCCGGATCCGCGTACGCGCGCTTCGGCGGAGCCGCCGGGCGGCCCAGGATCACCCAGTGGATGTTCAGGCGCTGTACGGCGGCGCGGACGGCCGGGTCCGTGTCGTAGTCGCGGAATTTCGCGGCCAGCAGCACGGCATCCGACGGCGGGCTCGTGCCGTCGTCGTGGGCGGCGACGGTGCGGACGCCGCTGAGTGCGTAGGTCCACGGCGTGCCGTCCCAGCGGTCGTTCATCGCCCATTGACCCGGCTTCGCGAGCTTGCCCAGTTCCGCCATCGCGCGTTCCTCGCCGGGCGTGATTTCCAGGGTGTGCGGATCGGGGCGGTGATACCCGCGCGCGACCACCTCGCTGTTGGTCTCGGTGTACAGGCCTTTCGAGGCTCCCGCGAAGGCGACCAGGACCACCCCGGCGAGCGCTGCCGGCGGCACCCGCGCGGGCAGCCGTTCCTTCAGCCACTCGTGCAGTCCCGCGATTCCGTGGCCCGCGATGAACGACAGCGGCACGATCGCCATCGTGATGAACCGGTACGGGTCGTCCCACCACGGCCGGGCCAGTGCCATGACCAGCGGTGCGTCCGAGGACGAGACCGCCATATAGAACAGGCCGGTGACCAGCGCGGTCAAGCCGATCCAGCGCAGCGAGCCAAGCCTGCGGAAGAAAATGAAACCGGCCAGCAGCGCCACCGACAGCACAATCTGCGGCTGTGGTTCGAAATGCTGGAACCCGAGCAACGCGCCGAGCGCGGTCGTCGCGCGCCATTCGCTGGGCCAGCCGAGATATTGCACCGTCGAGCTGTTCGCCAGCCCCAGCGCGCCGAACAGTTGCAGCCACGCCACGAGCATCGCCAGCACCGCGATCGGCAGGAGTGCCAGCAGGTCCTTGCCGATCGAGCGCCACCGCTCGATCCAGCGCTGCACCAGCAGCGGCCCGGCGAACAGGATCGCGCCGAACAACGTGGACGAGTGGATACAGAGCAGTCCGACCGCCCCGATCATCAGCACGAAACCGGTGTCCGGTGCGACCCGGTCGAGGTACCGGCGCAGCACCACGGCGGCCAACGGGGTGAGCGCCATGCCCAGCAGGAACGGGTACAGCGGCCCGCGGTCCATTGACTCGTACAGGCCCATCACCGGCGCGACCGAGGCGAGCGCGACGGCTCCGGCCAGCACCGCGCGGCCGCGGAACGCCCGCACCAGCACCGCGAGCGAAAGCGCCAGCAAGCCCGGCAGCAACGCCGTGTTCACGTCCAGGGTGAGCGGGATCGAACCGCCGCTGAGCGTGTACTGCACGGAGGCGAGCAGGTGGTACGCGTTCGGGTAGAAAGGCGGTTTCCCGTCCCCGTACCAGTTCACCGTGCCCATGCCGAAAAGGCTGCCGTCGCCGGTTTCGGCGATGTAGCGCACGCCGTTGGCCGCGTACGGCGCGTCGCCGCCCTGCGCGATCGCGCCGAGGTGACCCATGCCGTGCGCGGCCGTGTAGAACCCGATGACGGTGGCGAGGACGACACAGGCAGCGACTGCCCAGTTCGCCCGCGGTTCCCAGGCCCGCACCTCTCGCTCGGGCCGCCACCGGCGCACCGTGAGCCACCGGAGTCCAAACGCGACAGCCGCGAAGATGACGGTGGCCAGCGCATAGGTCCAGGCGTTGAAGGGCAGCCCCATCGCCGCTGTCCACGGGCCCGCGAGGCCGCCGACGGCGTAGCTCAGCAGCGGGGTCAGGCCGGCCAGCAGCCAGCCGCGCAATCCGGCGGCGGCGCCGGTGATCAGCCCGGGAATCCCGAGCACGAGCAGGCAGCAGGCGATGCTGGCTACCACGGACAACGTTGTGGGGTCGCTCGGCACAGTCTTCCTCGAGTTATCGGCGTCCGCCTGCTCCCCGTGGCGGATGGGAATCGGGCCTTAGGCTAGCCGCACCCCATATACACCCGAACGGCTGATGTCCGGGAAGCGCGGCCGCGCGCTTGACTGGAGCCGGTGAGGAACGGTCCGCCCGGGGGTCGGCTGGACGGGTGAGGGGCGCGGGAGGCTGGGGGCGCGTGGTTTACGCGGTCGTGGGGGGATGGCTGGCGCTGGCCGCGCTGGTCGTCGCCGCCTGGCGGCGGATGGGGCAGGACCGGAGCTGGCGGGTCGCGGTTCTTCTGCTCGTTCTCGGGTTTTCTCTGCTGCATCAGCTGTTGTTCGCCACCGCGACCGAGGACGCGTACGTCAGCTTCCGGTACGCGCAGAACATCGCCGACGGCAACGGCCCGGTCTTCAACCCTGGCGACCGCAGCGAGACGTACTCGAATTTCCTCTGGCTCGTAACGATCGCCTTGCCACGCGGGGCATTCGGTGCGGAAGTGCCGTCGGCAGCTGTCGTATTGAGTGGCGTGGCCGCGTTGGGATGCGTGTTGATGGCGTATTTCCTCGCCAACCGCATCGCCGCGCTCGGGTTGCCGGACGGGGCCGAGCCGCGGCGCGCGATCGGGGTCGCGGCGGCGTTGCTGACCGCGGGGGCGAACGGGCTTGCGGTGTACGGGCTTTCGGGCACTGAGCTGCCGATGTTCGCGTTGCTCATGCTCTGTGTCGCGTACGCGTTGGTGGCCGGTCGGCCGTTGGTCGCCGGCGTGCTCGTCGCCAGCGCGGTGATGACGCGGCCGGAAGGGATTGCGCTCGCCGTTGTCGGCGCGGGATGGCTCGTTTTCGCTGCCGTGCGCGGGCGGCACACCTGGTGGGCACCGGTCGGTTTTGTGCTGGGCGCGCTGGTGTTCCTGGCTCCGTGGACGGCTTGGCGCGTTACCTACTACGACCGGTTCGCGTCGGACGTGAGCCTGCCGCCCGCACCGGATTGGCCGTATCTGGGCGGCTTCGCCTTGGCGCACTTGGGTTTTCTCGTCCCGGCCGCGGTGGTGGCGGGGTTGGTGGCATCGCGGGGGCGCGCGGTGGAAGCCCGGTCGGCGTTGTGGTTGGTGCTGGCGCTCGCCGTCGGCCACACCGGGATCGTGGTGCTTTTCGAGGATGATCCGGGACTGTCGTGGCGGCTGCTCGTGCCGGTGCCGCCCTTGCTGGCGGTCGCCGCGGTGGCCGGGTGCGGCGTCCTCGCTCCGGTACCGAGGCCGCGGGCGATTTCCCGGGCGGTTCCGGCGGTCACCGCGGCGCTCACCGGGGTCGCGGTGGCGGTCTCCGTGTTCAGTCCGGAAGTGCTGGAGCGCGTGCGGGCCTGGAGCACGCAGGGCGCGCAACTGGCCGAGGTCGGGGACTGGCTCGCCCGCTACCTGCCGCCCGGATCAACTGTGAGCGCCGGGTCGCCGGGGCTGCTCGCGAGCCGCGCCGGTTCGCACGTGCTGGTGGTCGGGATGGACGCGGAACGGTCGACGCTCGCCGTGCCCGGCCGGTCGGGATACGCCGATCGCCAGGATTGTGCCGACGACCTGCCCGCCTGGTACCGCGTCGCGACCTTCCGGCGCACCGGGACGCCGTTCTGGATCGCGGTCTACCCGCGCGCCGACGACGCCAGCCGGCTCGTCGGCGAACTCGACCGAGCGCCGGACTTCCACTACGTGTCCTGCCCCTGAAGTGTGGCGGAGCCGACCCGCGCGACCTACCGGCGGGAAACCTACGGTCCCGTAGCCTTGGGCGCATGGCTGAATTCGTGTACCCGCCCGTCCTGGTCGCCGCGCGGCTGATGTTCCGGCTGCTCGACAACCGCCTCCGGGTGACCGGCGCCGAACACGTGCCCGCCCGCGGCGGCGCGGTGCTCGCCTGCACGCACGTCAGCTACCTGGACTTCATCTACTGCGGCCTCGGCGCCCGCCCGGCGAAGCGGCTGGTGCGGTTCATGGCCAAGCAGGAGATCTTCAGCAACCCGGTCGCCGGCCCGCTGATGCGCGGCATGCACCACATCCCGGTGGACCGCGCCGCCGGGCAGGCGTCCTACGACGAGGCTGTGGCGCGGCTGCGCGCGGGCGAGGTCGTCGGCGTGTTCCCGGAGGCCACGATCAGCCAGTCGTTCACCGTGAAGGACATCAAGACCGGCGCGGTCCGGATGGCCGCCGAGGCGGGCGTGCCGGTGATCCCGATGGCCCTGTGGGGCACGCAGCGGCTGTGGACGAAGGGCCGTCCGCGCGACCTCACCCGCAGGCACGTGCCGATTTCGGTGGTGATCGGCGAGCCGATGCGCCCCGGCCCGGAGGACTCGTGCGAAGCGCTGACGACGGACCTGCGCGCCCGGATGTCGGAGCTGCTGGAGAAGGCCCAAGCGGAGTACCCGGAGGCCCCGGAGAGCGACGCCGAGCGCTGGTGGCTGCCCGCCCACCTCGGCGGCAGCGCGCCGACGCCCGAGGAGGCTGCTGCGCTCGACCGCCGCTCTTGAGCGCCCCAATGCCGCATTGGGTGCGTTGAGCGCACCGAATGTGGCGTTGGGTGCATCTGACGCACCCAATGCCACATTGGGGTTTCTCAGTAGTGCGGCGTGCGGCGTCGTGACGGCGATGCGCGGCGTCGACCGGGCGGCGTCGCTTCTCCGCTCCAGTTGACGTCCGTGAAGGGCTCCTTGAGGGAATCAGATTCCCTGAAGGAGCCCTTCACGGGCCTCGGGGGGAGGAGCCGCCGGTGCGCCTAGTCGGCCGGGGCCCGCAGCGTCCTGGCAACCACCGCTGCCGCGAACCGCGCTACTGAAACAACCTCATTGGGGTGCCTAGAACCAGCGCTCCAGAACCTCCGCCACCCCGTCCTCCGCAGCCGGTCCGGTTACCTCGTCCGCCACCGCCAGCACGGTCGGGTGGCCGTTGGCCATCGCGACGCCGTGGCCCGCCCACTGCAGCATCTCGACGTCGTTGGGCATGTCCCCGAAGGCGATCACCGACGACTGGGGCACGTCGAAGCGCTCGGCGATGTCCGCGAGCCCGGTCGCCTTCGTCACTCCGTGGGCGGACAGCTCGATCAGCCCGCCAGAGGACGAATACGTGACGTCCACCGCTCCGTCGAGCACCGCGCTCGTCGCTTCGGCCATCTCCTCCGACGTCATCCCGCGGCGGCTGACCAGCAGCTTGATCGCCGTTTTCCCCAGCACCTCGGCGCGCGGCGCGATGCGGCTCTCCTCGTCGCCCCACGGGTTGTGGTACTCCGGCTCGATCACGAAATTGCGCAGTTCGTGGTCCACCGATCCGGTGCTGATCCGTTCCGCAGCCAGCCGGCAGCCGGGCAGGGCCTTGTCGAGTGCCGAGGCCAGGTCGTGCAGCAGTTTCGGCTCGAGTTCGCCGTGCACCGCGACCACCGAGTCGGTGCCGATGTCGAGCAGCACGGCTCCGTTGGCGCACACCGCGTAGCCGGTCAGCCCGAGCGGTCCGGCGATCGGCGCGATCCAGCGCGGCGGGCGGCCGGTGCACAGCACGAACGGCACGTCGTCGGCCAGTACCCGCTGCACGACCGACACCGTGCGCGGCGTCACTTGTTCGCTGGGGCCGAGCAGGGTGCCGTCGACGTCGGACGCGATCAACCGGGGTTTCTCCACGTCTCCCATTCTCCCGGTCGCCGCCCGTTCGAGCGAATGTCAGTGCCGGACGTTACGGTCGGCCTCGTGCGAGCAGGCATCGTAATTCTTCCTGAAGACCGCTGGTGGGCGGCCGAGCCGAAGTGGCGCGCGGCCGAGGAGTACGGCTTCGACCACGCGTGGACCTACGACCATCTCGGCTGGCGGTCGCTGGTCGACGGGCCGTGGTTCTCCGCTGTGCCCACCCTCACCGCGGCCGCCATGGTCACCTCCACGATCCGGCTGGGCACCTTCGTCGCCTCTCCGGTCGCGCGGCACCCCGTGCCGTTCGCGCGCGAGCTGATCACCCTCGACGACGTGTCCGACGGCCGGTTCGTGCTGGGCGTCGGAGCGGGCGTGGACAGTTCGCGCTACGACGCGCAGGTGCTGGCCGCTCCGGAGCTGACCGCGCGGCAGCGGGTCGACCGCTTCACCGAGTTCGTCGAGGCGCTCGACGGGCTGCTGATGACCGACAACTTCGACTTCTCCGGCGAGTACTACTCCGCGCGCGGCGCGCGGAACCTGCCGGGCACGGTGCAGCGCCCCCGGCTGCCGTTCCTGGTCGCGGCCAACGGCCCGCGCACCATGACGCTGGCCGCGCGGTTCGGCGCGGGCTGGGTCACCACCGGGCGCGGCGGGGACACCCTCGACGAATGGTGGACCGGCATCGCCGAGCTGGTCGCCACGTTCGAACAGCGGGCCGAAGCGGCCGGCCGGGAACTGGCGGGCATCCAGCGGTACCTGAGCCTCGACGCGGCGCCGGTGTTCTCGCTCAGCAGCGTCGCGGCGTTCCGCGAGGCCACCGAACGGGCCCGTGAGCTGGGCTTCACCGACGTCATCGCGCACTGGCCGCGCTCGAGCGGGCCGTACGAGGGGCACGAATCGGTGCTGGAAAAGGTCGTCGAAGAAGTGCTGCCGGGCCTCAAGGCCGAGTAGCCCTCGTGACCGCGGCCAGGGGAGGCCGCGGTCACGAGAGTCACCTGATGATCGTGTAGATCTGCGCGCCCGGATTGCGGTAGACGAGCTGCAGGAAATCGCTGCCCATGAGGTCGCGCAGGCCGGGGGAGATCGGCGCGCCCTTGGCGATCGGACCACTGCCCACCAGCACGTGGCGCACCTTCAGCCGCTGGACCGCCTCGCGCACGCGCACGTCGAGGTCGTAATCGCGGAAGTGCAGCGCCAGGTAGGTCGCGTCCGGCGAGACCGGGCCGCCGCCGTCGTAGTGGCCCGCCACCGGGTGCACGCCGGTCAGCGCGTACATCCACGCGGTGCCGTCGAGCCGGTCGTTCAGCACCTTCTCGTCCGGCGGGATGTGCATCCGGCCGAGGAACTCCATGGCCGCGATCTCGTCCGGGCTGACCGGCGGCGTGACCTCGCCCTCCGGCCCGTTGTAGTACAGGAACGACACCGCGGTGGCGTTCGCGGTGCGGTAGAACCCGCCGGTCAGCACCGCGGTCACGGCCACGACGACCGCCGCCGCCGCGATCCCGAGCCGGGAGACCACCCGCGGCCGCGCCTTCGCCCAGCTGATCGAGCGGATCCGCTGCGCCGTCCAGCGCTGCAGCTCCGCCATGCCGTGCCCGGCGAGCAGGCACAGCGGGATCGCGGCCAGCGCCATCAGCCGGAACCGGTCGTTCCACCACGGCCGCGACAGCGAGATGACCAGCGGCGAGGCGCCGTAGGACGTGACCAGCACGAACAGCCCGGAGAGCCCGATCGCGGACAGGACCAGCCAGCGCATCCGGTCGAGGGTGCGGAAGGCCAGCACGCCGACCACGAGCAGCACGGTGAGCCAGAGCTGCGGCGTGTGCAGCACCTGCTGGAACGTGCCGAGCATGTTCAGCGCCGACAGGACCGGCAGGTCCGAATTCCACGGCTGGTACGGGTACGAGCCGGAGGTGAACTTGATCGCGCCCAGGATCTGCGGCGCGGCGAAGACGACTGCGGCCGCCATGACCGGCACTGTGCGCACGATGTCGCCGCCGATCACGCGCAGCCCGTTGCGCCCTTCAGGCACACCGTCCACCCGAAGCCTGCGAAGCGAGCGGTACCAACGCTGCAGCACTAGCGGCGCCGCGAAGAGGACGCCGCCGAACAGTGCGCTCGAGTGCGCGGTGAGCAGACCGTCCGCGGACAGCGCGAAGACCAGGCCGGTGTCGACGCCCGGGCGTACGAGGAAGCGTTGCAGCGCGACCACCGTGAGCGGCGTGAGGACTATCCCCAGCGCGTACGGCAGCAGGCCGCTCGACACCGACTCGTACGCGCCCGTCGTCGCGGCAGCGGCGATCAGGGCGGTGCAGCCCGCGAAGACCGCCCGGCCGCCCATCTGGCGGACCAGAGCGACCATCGACAGCGCGAAGATGCCCGCGACCGGCATGGTGATGGCGTTCAGCGTGACCGGGATGCTCGTCCCGGAGATCTGGTAAACCAGCGCGCCGACCAGGTGATAGCCGTTCGGATAGAACGATCCGTCCGGGTACCAGTTGATCTTGCCCATGCCGATGAGCGAGCCGTCGCCGGTGTCGGCGATGTAGCGGATGCCGTTCGCGTGGAAGACGGTGTCCCAGCGCTGGAAGACCGCCGTCGTCCCGCCGCGCGCGGAAAGCACCACGGCGATCGACAGCGCCGTCGCCACCGCGACGCACGCGGCGACCGACCACTGCGCGCGCGTGCTCCAGACGACCGGAGGCTCCTCCGCGCCCGGGGTGATCCAGCCGCGGACGAGGCAGAGCCGCCGGATTCCCCACGCGACCCCCGCCAGCAGCAGCGTGCAGGCTGCGGCGGTGAAGACGTTGTACGGGAGACCGACAGTCGACAACCAGGGCCCAGCCAGGCCGGTGACGGCATAGCTGAGCAGCGGCGCGAGCCCGGCGAGGGCCCACCCGCGCACTCCCGCGGCCCGGCCGATGAGGCCGCCAGGGACTGCCAGCACGGCCACGTAGCTGGCGACCGCGCCTAGATAGGTCCAGAAGGTGTCTGGTGCAGGCATGCTTCTCACGTGTGTAGTGCCGGTAAAACCTGGCGGGATGCCGAGGTCGGTTCGGGACGCGGTCGCGCGACTGCGTACCCTGAGCGCCCGTGAGCGAGCACACGAACTCCGCCAAGATTACTGAAGACGACTTTCGCGGTTACGACCTCGTCGTCGTCGGGTCCGGTTTCTTCGGCCTGACCATCGCCGAACGGGCCGCGGCCGAGCTGGGCAAGAAGGTCCTGGTCCTCGAGCGCCGTCACCACCTCGGGGGCAACGCCTACTCCGAGGTCGAGCCCGAAACGGGCATCGAGGTGCACCGCTACGGCGCGCACCTCTTCCACACGTCCAACAAGCGGGTGTGGGAGTACGTCAACCGCTTCACCGAGTTCACCGGCTATCAGCACCGGGTCTTCGCGCGGGTGAAGGACCAGGTCTACTCGTTCCCGATGAACCTCGGCCTGATCAACCAGTTCTTCGGCAAGTCGCACACGCCGGACGAGGCGCGCGAGCTCATCGCGAAGCAGGCCGCCGAGTTCCGCACCGAGGACGCGCAGAACCTCGAGGAGAAGGCGATCTCCCTGATCGGCCGTCCCCTCTACGAGGCGTTCATCCGCGGGTACACCGCGAAGCAGTGGGAGAACGACCCGAAGAACCTCGGCACGAACATCATCAACCGGCTGCCGGTCCGCTACACCTTCGACAACCGGTACTTCAACGACACCTACGAGGGTCTGCCGGTCAACGGCTACACCGCGTGGCTCGAGAAGATGGCCGAGCACGAGAACATCGAGATCCGGCTGAACGTCGACTACTTCGACGTCCGCGAGCACATCCCGGCGGGCACCCCGACCGTCTACACCGGGCCGCTGGACCGCTACTTCGACTATTCGGCGGGCCGGTTCACCTGGCGCACCGTCGACTTCGAGTCCGAGGTCGCCCAGACGGGCGACTTCCAGGGCACCTCCGTCGTCAACTACAACGACGAAGAGGTCCCCTACACCCGCATCATCGAGTTCCGCCACTTCCACCCGGAGCGGGACTACCCGAAGGACAAGACGGTCATCTTCCGCGAGTACTCCCGGTTCGCGAAGGAAGACGACGAGCCGTACTACCCGATCAACACCGCCGAGAACCGCGAGAAGCTGGAAAGCTACCGCGAGCTGGCGAAGACCGAGGCACGCGAGAAGAACGTGCTGTTCGGCGGGCGGCTCGGCACGTACAAGTACCTCGACATGCACATGGCCATCGGGTCGGCGCTGTCGATGTTCGACAACAAGATCGCCCCGCATCTGACCGACGGTGCGCCGTTGGACGGGTCGATCGATGCTTGAGAAGGACACCCCGCGCGGTGAGGTGGCCGTGCTCTCCAGCACCCAGAAGGTGCTGAAGAAGCCGGGCGCCGTGCAGGTCGCGCGGGGAATGTCGCTGTTCGGGGAGCACAGCGCGGGATGGTTCGCGCTGGGCTTGCTCGGAGCGGCGGTGGACCGCGACCGGCGCAAAGACTGGCTGGTCGCGTCGGCCGGAGTGGTGGGCGCGCACGCCGCGTCGATCGCCGTGAAACGCGTCGTGCGGCGGCGCCGTCCGGACCATCCCAGCGTGGAGGTTCTGGTCGGCACGCCGAGCAAGCTGAGCTTCCCGTCGTCGCACGCGACGTCGACGACAGCGGCGGCGGTGCTCTACTCCGGATTGACCGGGCGTAACCTGGTCCCCGCCCTGGTACCGCCGATGCTCGCCTCGAGGCTGCTGCTCGGCGTTCACTATCCGACAGACGTTCTGGCCGGAGCCGCCCTGGGAGGCGTCGTCGGCGGTCTGATCCGACGGAAGCTGACCAAGAAGCGATGAGCGAAACGACCGACGAGCGAACCGAAAACGCGTCCGGTACGGCCGAATCCGCAGAAGCGACAGAGGCGGCCGCCGAGAAGACCGACGCGGCCGAGGCGACCGAGAAGGTCGAGAAGACCGAGAAGGTCGAGAAGCCTGAAACCCCGGCCGCCCCGACCCCGACCTCCGGCACGAGCCCCGTGGGCCTCGTGCTCGGGGTGATCAAGACCGCGCGGCCGAAGCAGTGGGTGAAGAACGTCCTCGTCTTCGCGGCGCCGTTCTTCGCGTTCTCCAAGGCGACGAACCGGACCGAGCTGGTCATCGACGCGCTGATCGCGTTCGTGGCGTTCTCGCTCACCGCCTCGTCGGTCTACCTGATCAACGACGCCGTCGACGTCGAGGCCGACCGGGCCCACCCGACGAAGCGCAACCGCCCGATCGCGGCGGGCATCGTCCCGGTCCCGGTGGCCTACGCGGCGGCCGTGGTGTTCTTCCTCGCCGGCCTCGCCGTGTCGTTCGCGGCGGACTGGCGGCTGGCGATCGTGCTGGCGGTCTACGAGGCCGTGCAGCTCGGCTACTGCTTCGGCCTGAAGCACCAGCCGGTGGTGGACCTGGCGATCGTCGGCTCGGGCTTCCTGATGCGCTCGGTGGCCGGCGGCGTCGCGGGCGGCATCGCGATGTCGCAGTGGTTCCTGCTGGTCACGGCGTTCGGCTCGCTGTTCATGGTGGCCGGCAAGCGGTACGCGGAGATCATGCTGTTCGAGCGCACCGGCGCGAAGATCCGGTCCTCGCTGAAGAAGTACTCGGCGAGCTACCTGCGCTTCGTGTGGGCGACGTCCGCGGCGATCCTGATCATGTCCTACTGCCTGTGGGCGTTCGAGATCCGCCAGGCCGAGCACAACTCGGTGTGGGCGGTCGTGTCGATGGTCCCGTTCGTGATCGCGGTGCTCCGCTACGCGGTCGACGTGGACGGCGGCAACGCCGGTGCGCCGGACGAGATCGCCTTGAAGGACCGCGTGCTGCAGGTGCTCGGCGCGACCTGGGTCGTGACCCTGTTCCTGTCGTTCTACCTGTGAACGGCGCGCAGATTTAAACAGCTGGGATTCAGCTTCTCCACAGCATCGACGGTCACCCTCGGGGGTGGGAGCCGGGACACCCCGCCTCCCGCCCGCGCAGCCCGGAGGACCGACGATGAACGACGAAAAGAACCCCTCGCCTGGCGAGCCTGCCGGGCAGGAACCGACTGAGCAGTTCGGCCGGACCGGGGACCTGGGCGGGGCTGCGACCGATGCGGGCCCGGCTGCCGCGGGTGGCCAGGCGGGATCGTCGGGGGACGCTACTCAGCCGAGCCAGCCGGTGCCGTCTGCCGAGCAGACCAGCCAGCTGGGCCAGCCCGGATCGTCTGCCGAGCAGGCACGCCAAGGGGGTCAACCCGGGCCGTCTGCTGAGCAGGCGGGCCAAGGCGCGTCTTCCGCGGAAGCGGGCCAGCACGCCGGTCCGGCCGCTCAGCAGCTGAATCAGCCCGGTCAGTTCGCTCAACCCGGCCCGTGGGGTATGCCGCTGCCGCCGCCGAAGCAGAGCGGATTCCGCCGGTTTGTCGCCCACCGGGCCACGCAACTGGTCGCGGTGGGCGTGCTGGGACTGGTGGTCGGCGGCGGGATCGTCGGCGGCGTCATGGCCGCGACGCACCATCCCGGCCGGCCCGGCATGAGCCAGCACCAGGGCGGCCACCGCTTCAACGACGGCGGTCCCGGCCAGCGCCACCGCATCCCGGACGGCCAGAACGGCGGCAGCGGCAACAACGGCAACAACGGCCCCGGGTTCGGCAACGGCGGCGGCACCGGCTCCGGAACAGGCAACTGAGCGAACGGCGTATTCGCGCAGAATCCCTGCCCGCTTGACCTCAGTCGCCCAGCAGCGCCGGGTACAGCACCGTCGGATGCGCGGACAGCCCGGCTTTCGCCGTCGCGCTGTCCGCGTCCGCGATGATTTCGATTTCTCCCGCTTCCAACCCGTCCAACGCGGCGCGGACGACGTCGGCGGGGTCGTTTTTCGGGATGTCGAAGCTCGCCATCATGTCGGTGTCGGTACTGGCCATGACCAGGCCGCTCACCAGCGTGTGCTGCGCCAGCAGTTCCAGCCGCACCGAGTTGGTCATGCTCCACGCCGCCGATTTGGACGCGGCGTATCCCGCGGAGCCCGGATAGGTCGCCCAGGACAGGGCGGACAGAACATTCAGAATCGCGCCATTCTTCAACCCTGGCGCGAATGCCCGGATTACCCGCAGCGGGCCGAAGAAATTGGTCTCCATTTCCCGCCGGATCGAGTCCAGGTCGCCGGTCACCAGGTCGGTGAAGGAGGCGATTCCGGCGTTGTTGATCAGCAACGTGACGTCCGGGGCGGCGGCAGCGGCGGCCGCGATCGAATCGGGATCGGTGACGTCCAGCGGCAGCGACACGGCGCCGTCGAGGTCGACGGGACGGCGAGCGGTGGCGTAGACCTTGGCCGCGCCGCGGTCCAGCAGGGCGCGGACGAAGTGGGTGCCGAGTCCGCGTCCGGCACCGGTGACCAGCGCGGTCGAGCCTGCGATCTGCATGAGGTTCTCCTGGGGAAAAGCCGTTGGAAGGGGACAACGGCTATCCTGGATCCTGACGTCAATGTCAGGTTCTTGTGTTTGTGGTGCGGATCACGGAGGCTCGGATGCGGATCGGCGAGGTGGCGGAGCGCGCCGGGGTCAGCGTGCGTTCACTGCGCTACTACGAGCAGCAGGGGCTGATCGAGTCGATGCGCACCTCGGGCGGGCAGCGCCGCTACGGCGAGGACGCGGTGTCGTGGGTCGGGCTGATCCAGCAGCTCTACGCGGCGGGGCTGTCCAGCGCGACTATCCGCGAGCTGATGCCGTGCCTGCACGCGGGCGTCAGCACGCCGGAATCGCGCGTTCGGCTGCGCGAGGAAAAGGCCCGGCTCGACGAATACATCTCCGGTCTCGAACGCACTCGCGAGCGGCTGGAAAAGATGATCGCGTTGGCGGAGACGCCGAATCCGCATTGCCCGGTCGTGCTGGACTAAAGGGCGGCGGAGGTGTCGTTCAGGATCTTGACGATCGCACGCGGGTCGCCGGGGATCAGCTCGGTCCGGTCGTCGGTGGTCCGGTACGTCAGGACTCGGCCGGCTTCCAGGTCCAGGGCGAAAATCGGACCGCCGGTGAGGTGCCTGCCACCGGCCCGGCGGCCGACGTACAGCTGATGCACCGCTTGGCGGGGCTGGTCCAGGACTGAATTGAGGTACTCGGCGCTGGTGCTTTCGTCGAACGGGTCCGGCGCCTCGTCGGACGCGACCGACACCGAGCGCACCGGCGCGCCGGGGATCTGCGGAAGCGCGTCGAAAAGCGCGGTGGCCAGCCGGTTCGGGGCGATCTGCCGGATCTCGACCACGTCGTCCTGCACGGACACCCGTACCGCGTCCGCCCCGCGCTGGGCGACCAATGCGCTGCGATCGGTCCCGGTGCTGAATTGCGAGTGCGCGAAGTATTCGCCCTCGGCGTAGGCGATCACCTGCAAGGTCGCCCGCAGGTGCGGTGTCGGCGCCTCGTCGCGTGCGAGCCCGAGTTGCGTGAGGTACTCGATGGTCTCGGCGTGCAGCCGACGGTCCGCGCCGTCCTTCACCCAAAGCCGCTTGCCGCTGAGCAGCGGGTGCATTTCGCCGAGGTCGAGCATGTCCCACACCAGGGACAACACCGCGGTCGGCAGCCGCACCGTGGAATCCAGTCCGGTCATGCGCCGAGAGTGGGCGGCGTCGACCGGAGGCCGGTGACGGGATCGATGGTGGCTTCCTCGTCGGAGAAAATGTCGTCGGTGTCGAGGACGTACTTGCGGTTGTGCTCGGCGTCGTCTTCTTTCTTGCCGCCGCGGCCGCCACTCATCCCGGCCCCGGGCATACCGCGCTCGCCGGCCGCACCTCCGCGCAGCGCACCCGTACCCGCGCCGACACTGCCTCGCGGGCCGAACTCTCCGGCTCCGACCCGGGAACCGCCGCCCGGACCGCGGGGCGTGATCGCGGTGCCTCCGCTCTCTCCGCCGGTCGAGCCGAAGCCGATGCCCGGGGTATAGCCGAGACCAGACCCGCCGGAACTCGGGCCGGATCCGCCGGGCTGGTACCCGCCGATCCCCGGAGGGGTGAACCGGGACTGACCGGAACCGGTCGGCTCGACGTAGCCGGAGGTGCTGGTCGCGTCGGCCGGATTCGACGAATGCGGGTAGCTGCCCGGGCTGCCGCTGTACGGCCCGCTGTCGCGGTTGTAGCCTCCGCTGACGCCGGGGCCGACCTGGCTGCCCGCCCCGCTCGCTCCGGGAGGTTGGTCGCCTGGTCCAGTCTCACGTGGGTCGGGACCTCCCGGCCGCCAACCGCCGGGGCCTGGTGGGCCCGCTGGCGGATGGCCCGGGCCAGGGACGTTCGGCTGCTGGTCGACCGTGACGCCGCCGTCGTACGCGCCGAGCTTGCCGTAGTCGTACTTCAACTGCCCCGAATTGGACTGGGTCTGGTGGGTGAATTCCTGGTAGAGCTGGAGATTCTTGGCCGAAGCTTCGTTGTGGCTGCGCATCTCGGACAGCACGTCGGAGTCGAACAGGTTCTTCCCGCTCTTCAGCGCGTTCGTGAGCGGTTCCGCCGACATGGGAGCCATCTGGTTGCGCAGATTGTCGAGCATCGCCGCCGCGGAAGCGTGCGTGCCGCTGTTGTCGTGGAACGTTTGCTGCGCACCGGTCATCGAGGAACGCACCGTTCGCAGCCGCTGCGAAACCTTGTCCGCCGAAGCGCCGCTCCAGACGGATTCGAGACCGCCGAGAATCTCCGAGACGTCCTGGCTGACCGCTTCCTGATCCCGCGCGAGTCCCTTGGCGATGTCGCTTCCTTCATGCCACACCCCGGGCTGCGCCGCTTGGATCTGCGGGACGATCTCCTCGATCGGCACCGTCATTTCCTGGTATTTGTCGAGCAGCGCCTTGGTGGACTCCACCCAGCCCATGTCACCGCCCCGCTTTCTTCTTGAGCGTGGTCACCACGTCCCCGGTGACCTCGGCCGCGAGGCCGCAGGCGTCAGCTTTGCCGCTGTTGGAGTCGCCGAGGTCGAGTCCGACCTCGAATTCGAGAGTGTCGGAGAGCCCGACCGCTACTTGGCACCCATCTGTACGCGGGCCCGGCTTCGGGTCGTACGCGACGGCGGGGTAGCCCTGGATGGGCGGAAGCACCTCGAAACGCTTCATCTGCGGCTTGACCTGCTTGTAGATGATGCTCAAGCCTTCGCGTTGCTTGGTCGTGTAGAAGATCGTCAGCATTGAGCCGCCCTGGTGGTCAGACCAGGTGCATTTGGGGCCGAGCGGTCCGTCCTCGGGTTTGCCGACGAGGTCTGCGCCGAAGTTGACGCGGATCTGCTGCGCGTCGAGTGCATCGCACGCGCTTCCGGAGAGAACGGAGTCGGGAAGCGGGTTCTCGACCTTCGGAGCACCACCGTAGGGCGGTACCTCTCCGCCCGGCAGCGAGCTGCTGCTCGCCACCGGAGTCGGGTGCCCGCCGGTGGTGCCCGAACAAGCGGCGAGCAGGGCCGCCGAGCTGAGCAGGACGATCGGCATGCGGAATTTCATTCCGTAGTTCCCCGGTTGTTGAAACTGTTGAGTCGGCCAGCTTGCTGCTGATCGCTTGATTTTGTCATGCCGAGCGCTTCCGCGATGCGCTGGATGAATTCATCGACGTAGGCGATCTGAAGGTCGATGTGGCCCCCGCCGTAAGAGTAGGCCCCCATTTTTGCGGCGCCGTCGCCAACCATTGCCACATGCGCGGCGAGCGTCGACGGATCCTGCGACGGAGTCTTCATCCCGCACAGGTTGACCGCCTTCCGGTGCATCTCCGTCAGCGTCTCTTTGATGCCCTTCAGCTTGCTGAGCAGCTGTTTCGCCTCATCGGGTTCCAGGACGAAGCCGTCCGGCGCGGTCGTCTTGGCCTGCTCGCTCGCGACGATGAACGCCGTGTCCTCCCACACCTGTGCCCCCTCGACGCTGGTGTCGGCAATTGGTTACAGGTAGCACGGTAGCCGATCAATCACCCGCGGTGGACTCGATTCTGAAAGGTGCTCGACGACTAGACATAAACGCTATAGACATAACTGCTCTAGTCATTTGTGCTCTGGTTTTGCTGGCGCTAGACGTGTGTGATTAGTCGACCATGGCCAAGCCTCCGATCTCCGCTGCCGCGCGCATTATCGGCGAGCGCGTGCGCGAGTTCCGGCACAAGGCTGGCCTCAATCAGGAGCAGCTGGCCGAGGCGGCTGGGGTGCACTGGACGTTCGTCAGCCAGGTCGAGCGCGGCTTGCGCAACATCAACCTGCACAACCTGCTCAAGTTCGCCGACGGGCTCGGGGTGAACCCGGCGAAGCTCGTCGACGGGTTGCGTCCGCCGCCAGACCCGGATTAGCCCTGGGCAGAGTCCACTGTGGATGGACGCATCACCTGGCGAAATGTGCCTTCCCGGAGCAGCAGAATCTGCGTGATCACCTGCAGTCCAACGAAAAACGCGACTGACAGCCCGGCGTCGAGTGCGGGGACGTCGTCGACCGGCAGGGTGTACGCCATCCCGATGCTCAGTCCACTGTGGACCAGACTGCCGACGCCCCACACCACGGTCAGCGTCCGCCACACCCGGCGGAACGACGGGCGGGCCTCCCACGCCGCGTCCAGCCGGGAGCCTCGGCCGGGCAGCAGTGCGCGGGCCGCCTGGTAGGTCGTCGGGTACTGGCCGACGACCAGGCTCGCGAGCAGCCAGACGCCCGCCAGCGTGCTGAACCAGGCTCCGCGCACCAGCATCAGCCGGGCGTCGCCGGTCATCAGGGTGGTGGCCAGGCCGACGGCCAGGAACATCAGGACGAGCAGGCCGATCCCGTCCACGCGACGCCGGGTGACCAGCGTGTACAGCACGCGCAGCGCGGGCGGCAGACCGCTCAGCAGCAGCGCCCACACGGGCGGGACGGCGAAGGCCCGGAGCAGGTAGTAGCCGCCGACTGGCGCGCCGAGGTCGATCAGCAGCGCGGCTAGCGACGAGCGGAATTCGTTCCCCATGTCCCGAGTTTCGGCGCGGCGGGCGCCTCAGGACATCGTCGAGCCGGTCAGCCCGGCATCCACCGTTCGGTGGAGGCCGGGCCGGGAGAACGTCAGACCGGAAGCTTGCGGAAGATCGGCCGCGGCACGTGCCGCAGGATCGACATCACCAGCCGGAACTCCGACGGCGACCACACGAGGTCCTTGCCCTTGCGCGCGGCCTCGACCGCGACGTCGGCGACCTGCTCGGCGGTCCGGGTCAGCGGAGCGTCCTTCATCCCGGCGGTCATCTTGGTCTTGACCTGGCCCGACCGGACGACGGTCACCTGCACGCCGTGCGGCGCGAGCGCCTCGCCGAGACCGAGGTAGAAGCCGTCGAAACCGGCCTTGCTCGAGCCGTACACGAAGTTCGACCGGCGGACCCGCTCGCCCGCCACCGACGACAGCGCGATGACCTTGCCGTGGCCCTGCGTCTTGAGCTTCTCCGACAGCGCCACGCCGACCGACACCGCGGCGGTGTAGTTGACCGTCGCCAGCTCGACCGCCTTGCCGTGGTCCTGCCACAGCTCCTCGGCCTCGCCGAGCAGGCCGAACGCGACCACCGTGACGTCGATGTCGCCGCCAGCGAACGCCTCGTCCAGCACCTTCGGGTGGGACGCGAGGTCCTTGGCGTCAAAGGCCACAGTGGACACCTCGGCGCCGCGATCCTTCAGACGCTGCGCGGCTTCCTCCAGCCGCGGCGAAGGACGGCCGGCCAGCACGACCCGCAGCGGCTTCTCCGCGAGGTACTTCTCCGCGATCGCCAGCGCGATGTCGGACGTGCCGCCGAGCAGCAGCAGGGACTGGGGGTTACCGACCGCGTCGATCACAGTGCGAGCCTCCGGCTCATGTCAGAGGCGAAAACGCCTTCGGGGTCAACGGAAGCGCGCACCTTGCGCCACTCCTCCAGCCGCGGGTACATCTTCGCGAACGTCTCGGGCGAGGTGCGCGAGTCCTTCGCGGTGTACAGGCGGCCGTTCGCGTCCAGGACCATCTCGTCCATTTCCTCGCAGAACCGGCTGAGCCCGTTCTTGATCGGGAAGTCGACGCTCAGCATCCAGCCCGGCGCGGGCCAGGACATCGGAGCCGGGTTCGAGTCGCCCATGCGCTTGAACACGTTCAGGAACGAGTAGTGCCCGGACCGCGAGATGGCCCGGCAGATGCCCTTGAGCTGGTCTTCCGCGCCGAACGGCACGGAGAACTGGTACTGCAGGAAACCCTTGCTGCCGTAGCCGCGGTTCCACTCGCTCAGCATGTCGAGGGGGTGATAGAACTGCGTGAGGTTCTGGATCTTGCCGCGGGCGCCCTTCTTGGGCACGGTCTGCTGCCACAGGTTGCCCATCATGGTCGAGGTCAGCTTGTTGACCAGACCGCTGGGGAACACGTCGGGCAGCGTCAGCAGCTGCGGCGCGTCGAAGCGCAGCGGGTCGTTGCGCAGCTTCGGCGGCAGCTGGTCGAGCTTCGCGAGCGAACCGCGCGAGAACGTGGCGCGGCCGAGGCGGCTGTCGGACGAGATCAAGTCCGGCACCGACATCGAGTAGTCGTAATTGAGGTCTGAACCATCGGTGAAGAGCCCGAGGGTCTCGTCGAGGTTCGAGGTGCGGTCGGCGTCCACGTAGAAGTACGCCGTTTCCGTCTTCTTCATCCGCACCGTGGCGCGGACGATGATCCCGGTGAGCCCGATTCCCGCCACGGTCGCCCAGAACAGCTCCGAATCCGGGCCTTCCGGGGTGAGGGTGCGCACAGATCCGTCGGCGGTGAGCAGGTCCATCGACACGACGTGGTTGC
Source organism: Amycolatopsis sp. VC5-11 (assembly GCF_037034185.1). Taxonomy (NCBI): domain Bacteria; kingdom Bacillati; phylum Actinomycetota; class Actinomycetes; order Pseudonocardiales; family Pseudonocardiaceae; genus Amycolatopsis; species Amycolatopsis sp. VC5-11. Next base: position 1,079,003 of record NZ_JBAGKF010000001.1, read on the forward strand.
CGAAGCTGCCCGCCGAGTGGTGGTTCTTGCCGTGGATGTCGTTGGCGATCGCGCCGCCGATGGTCACCTGGCGGGTGCCCGGCAGGACCGGGACCCACAGGCCGTACGGCAGGGCCTCGCGCATCAGTTTGTCGAGGCTGACGCCCGCGTCGAGGTCGACGAGGCCGGAGTCCGGGTCGATCGAGTGGATGCGGTCGAGCACGGTCATGTCGACGACCAGGCCGCCCGCGTTCTGCGCCGGGTCGCCGTAGGAGCGGCCGAGCCCGCGAGCGATGACCCCGCGCGGGCCTGCGGAGGCGACGGCGCGGGCGATCGCGTCGACGTCGCGGGTGCTCAGCACGTCGGCGACGGTGCCAGCGGTGCGGCCCCAGCCGGTGAGCGTGCGGCGCTGTGTCTCGGGTGCTTGGGTCACGCGGACCAGGGTAGCCACGCCGAACACCGCCCGGAACGTGACCCTGAAGTGCTCGCTTCTACACTTTGCGCATCAAGGCACAAGCGTCCGAGCGTCGAAGTGGGTAATACGGACACTGACGCAATAGGCCGAGAAGGTATTCCAAGTGGTGGCTACAGAACCGCAGAGTGACCAAGCGCAGCCGGTGCCCGCGGGCCCCGGTCTGCTGGGCCAGCTGATCCGGTTCGGCGTGATCGGCGGCTTCTGCGCCCTGCTCGACCTGGGCACGTACTCGCTGCTGCGAGCGGTCGGCATGGACGGGGCCCCGTGGGCGGACGTCGCTCGCGCGATCAGCTTCGTCGTGGGCACGACGACCGCGTTCTTCCTGAACCGGCGGTTCACCTTCGCCGAGGGCAAGCGCGACGGGAACGCCCAGATCGGCGGGTTCGTTCTGCTGTACGCGGTGACCTTCTTCGTGACGATCGGCGTGAATCGGCTCATGCTGAACGTCCTGCCGGAGATGGCGTGGAAGGCCACCCTCGCCTGGGTCGTGTCCCAGGGGACGGCCACCGTGATCAATTTCGTGATGCTCAAGTGGGTCGTGTTCCGTGTACGGCCGGTAAAGGAGAACTGAGTTCGATGCCCGGTAAAGCAGCCCCGGTCGCGGAGGCGGCCCCCGCAGGCCAGACGCGGTTCGCCGAACACGCCCCCGAAGGCAGGCTCACGGCCCAGCGCGGGCTGTACGCCGGGCCGGCTCCGATCGTCAGCAAGGACATGTACGCCGAGGTCGTGCAGGGCAACGCCCAGCGCGAGCGCGGCAGCGTGACGCTCGAGCCGTCCGCGAAGGTCACCGGAAACACCTACTTCGGCCGCTTCCCGGCCAGCTACTGGCAGCGCTGGACCACCGCGACCGAGGTCAAGCTGGAAGCCGTCGTGACCGGCGACGGGCTGCTGTCGCTCGGCGCGTCCGACATGCTCGGCGACCCGCGCGTGGTCGACGCCAAGCAGGTGGCCGGCGTGAAGGGCGCCAAGGTCGAGCTCACCGGCAAGCTGGACAAGTTCTACGACGGCGGCGCGCTGTGGCTCGACCTCGAGACCGAGGGCGGCCAGACGCTGCGGGTCGAGCAGGTCCGCTGGACCGTCGACGCGCCGGAGTCGATCCGCCCCACCGCGGTCACCATCTGCACCATGAACCGTGCCGACGACTGCCTGAAGAACCTCCAGGCGCTCGCCGCGGACGTGTCCTCGCTCGACACCCTCGACGCCATCTACGTCGCCGACCAGGGCACCGACCTGGTCGAATCGCGCGAAGGCTTCGAGCAGGTCGCGAAGGACCTCGGCGAGAAGCTGCACTACATCAAGCAGCCGAACCTCGGCGGTGCCGGCGGCTTCACCCGCGGCCTGTACGAGGTCGCCGGGCACACCGCGACCGAGCACGCGAACGTGCTGTTCATGGACGACGACGTGCTGCTCGAGCCGGACCTCGTCGTGCGCGTCACGGCCTTCTCCAACCGCTCGGCCAACCCGATCATCGTCGGCGGCCAGATGCTCAACCTGCTGCACCCGAACCAGCTGCACGTCGGAGCCGAGTACGCCCGGCTGAACACGCTGGAGCCGGGGCAGCCGGTGCAGCACTCGCTGTCCACCGCCGACCTGCTCGGCGTCGACGAGGAGACCGGGGCCCCGAACCGCCAGGAACGCCGCCTCGACGCCGGGTACAACGGCTGGTGGTCGTGCCTGATCCCGTACGAGGTCGTCAAGGCCATCGGCTACCCGCTGCCGTTCTTCTTCCAGTGGGACGACGCGGAGTACTCCTACCGGGCCCGCGAATACGGCTTCCCCACGGTGACCCTGCCGGGCGCCGGCGTGTGGCACGCGGACTTCCACTGGAAGGACTGGGACGAGTGGCACCGGTACTTCAACCTGCGCAACTCGATCATCACCGCCGCGCTGCACTCGCCGTTCAACCTGAACCTGCTCTCCCGCGTGCTGATGGCGCAGCTGGTGCGCTACCTGCTCGGCATGCAGTACGGCCTGTCCGCGACGCTGATCAAGGCGGTCGAGGACTTCCTGGAGGGCCCGGAAATCCTGCGCGACGGCGGCGTCGAGGCGATGAAGGAGATCCGCCGGATCCGCGACGCGTACCCGGAGACCAAGCGGCACAAGGCCACTGACGTGCCGGGCATCGCGTCCAACGACATCGGCATCATCAACAGCGCGCCGCGGCCGAGCATGCAGCGGCTCGTGCTGATCAAGCGCATCCTCGACAAGGTGCTCGGCCGCAGCCGCTTCGGGCTCGGCGCGGTGCCGATCGACGAGGCGCACTGGTGGCACATCGCGCTGTTCGACACCGCCGTGGTCACCGACGCGTCGCAGGAAGGCGTGCGCGTGCGCAGCTACGACAAGGTCAAGATGTTCGACCTCGCCAAGCGCGGCGCGAAGGTGATCAACCGGCTGCGCAAGGAAGGCGCCGGCGTGCAGGAGCAGTACAAGCGCGCGATGCCGGAACTCACCTCGCGGGAGAACTGGAAGCGGCTGTACGAGCTGTGATTGCCTGAGCTGGTCCGAAAAGGGCGTCTCGCGTTCGGCGGGACGCCCTTTTTGTCTTTTTGGGTAGCTTGGTTTCATGGCCGACCTGGTTTCCCGCGCGCGGGCTCTTGCCGACGATCTGTTGTTTCCGGCGGCAGCTGAGGTGGACCGGCTAGGCGTGGTGCCGCGGTCGCATTTCGACGCGCTCGCCGAGGAGGGGTTCTACGGTCTCGCCGCGCCGGATTCCGGGGTCGACCTCGAGCAGCTGGTCGGGGTGCTCGAAGCGCTGGCCGGCGGCTGCCTGAGCACCGCGTTCACCTGGCTGCAGCACCACGGCCTCGTCGCCGGGCTGGCCGCGACGGACCGGGCGGACCTGCGCGAACGCTATCTGCCGAACCTGATCAGCGGACGGCTGCGCGCGGGCGTCGCGTACGCGGGCGTGATTCCGACGCCGCCGAAAGTGCGGGTCCAGCGCGTCGACGGCGGCTACCGGTTCGACGGCGAAGCGCCCTTCGTGAGCGGCTGGGACGCGATCGACCTGCTGCAGTTGTCGGGGCGCGACGGCGACACGGTGGTCAACGCGCTGGTGTCGCCGATAGTCGGGCACAGCCTGGTCGCCGAGCCGTTGACGCTCATGGCCGCGCAGGGAACCGCGACCGTGCGGCTGAAACTCGACAACCACTTCATTCCCGACGAATCGGTTTTCGCCCAGGTCAGCTACGACAAATTCGTGGCTGGCAATACGTTTGCCGCGCGGCTCAACGGATGTGCGCCGCTTGGTCTCGCCGAACGCTGCGCCTGCTTGATCGAGGCGGCGGGCGAGGAGGCAACGGCGACGGCACTGCGGTCCGAACAGGACGAAATCCGCCGTCGGCTCAACGCTGGTCTCGCCGATCCGGCCACGCTCCCGGAAGCCCGCGCGGCCGGTGCCGAACTGGCGTACCGGTCGGCAGGCGCGCTCGCCGCGGCGACGGGCAGCCGCGCGGTGCTGGCCGGAGCGCACGCCGGCCGGTTGGTGCGCGAGGCGACGTTCCTGCTCGTGGCCGCGAGCAGACCGGAGATCCGCGCCGGACTGCTCGCCCTCGCCCGTCGCTAAACGGACAGGCCGAATTTGCCCTTTCGGCTCAGATCGTCCACATATGCGGCGGCCACGTGGACGAAATTTACCGAAACAGTGTTGCCGTCCCGGGTTTCCACTGAGTGGACGCCGCCGTGTTTCAGGAGGTCCGGGAGCTTTTCCTGAACGGTCGAGGAACTGTCGGCGGTGAGCGGGAAGATCAACGGTTCTCCGCCGGCGGAGAGGTGCAGGACGAGTGCTGGTTTGGGATCTGCCATGAATCCATGGCAGCAGCGGGTGATCATCGGCGGCAAGAGCGGTTCGCCGACAGCGGATCCGCTCACAGCGGAAGCGGATCTCGCCCCGGCTGCGGAGCCGATGGCCGCGACGGTGCGGAGTGGACTACGGTTTCGCCGGGGAGAGACCGGATTTAGGGGTGGGTCGTGCCGTACACGTTGACGCTGTCACCGGCAGCGGTGGATCTCCTGCTGGCCGAACTCGGGCTCGGCCGCGCGCCGCTGCCGTTCGAGGTGCCGCACATCGGCATCACCGGCGAGGAACGCGCCGCGGTGCGCGACGCCGTCTTCCGCGACCTCGACGGCCGCGGCCTGCTGCGGCGCGGGACCGTCGACGACGACGTCCAGATCGCGCTCGCCACGTTCGCCCGGCCCGGCCTCGCGGTGTCCGCGGCGGCCAAGCTCGGCGACGATCAGCTGTTCGCGCGCGTGGCGTCGAACGGCACGTTCGCGGTGCTGGTCTGCCAGCGGGACGGGATGTTCACCTTCGAGGAGGTCCGCCCGACCGGCATCGTCCCGGCGATCGTCGACCTGCTGCCGCTCACGCCCGCCGCGCCGGGGCAGTCGGTGACCGTCGCGCGGCCGGCGAAGCAGCCGGTCCGGGGAGACGCGTACGACCCGTTCGCCGGGGTCAGCGGACCGCGCACGCACAATCCGCAACTGCGGTCCGTCCAGCGGATCTTCGAGAAGCCGCGGCTGGCGGTCGGCGAGTTCACGCCGTACGTGGGCGACGGCAACGGCCACGAAAAGGCGCTGCCGTCGCTCGTGTGGTTCGACACCGAACTCGGCCGCTACCTGCTCAGCACGCGCGATTCCAGCGACGGCAACCGCTGGCTCACCTACGCGCCCGCCGACAATGCCCGTCTGGCCCAACAACTGTTCACCCAGCTTGAAGGCTATTCGGCAAACGCCTGACCGGAGCGGCTCGCGTCGGTAAACTCCGGCGCATGAGCACTGATCCGCTGGCGGCAGGCGGGCTGAACGCCAAGGGCATCGCCGAAGCCGCGGCCGAAACGCACAAGCTGGCCGGCACCGCGAAAGCCGGCGGGTTCAGCATCGACGGCGACGCACTCGGTGACCTGCGCAAAGCGCTCACCGACATGGTCACGCGCCTGGAACGGCTCAAGCCGCAGACCCAGGCGCTGACGACCGCGCCGAAGCTCGGCAGCCACCCGTACGGGCACACCGTGGCCGAACACGACCGCAAGAGCGGAGCCGACGCGCCCGGGTCGGCGCTGGACGTCCTGGACCAGTTCGGCCGGATCCTGAAGGAAGCCGACGAGGCGCTCGCGCGCGCCGGCGGGGTCTACACCGAGAACGAGAACCAGGCCATCGACTCCCACCGCACCGTGAAGGGCACCGAATGAGCACGCCGCAGCCGGGGCTCGCGCCGTCGGACGCCGACTACCTCGGGCACCCGCACCAGCAGCTGAAGTCGTACGTCGAGTCGAATCTCGACGTGGAGCAGGTTTCCTCGGTGTCGCACGCGTACACCGAGGTGCAGAAGGCGTTCGAGGAGTTCGCGACGCAGCTGGGCGAGGCCGTGAAGAAGGCCGCGCACGCGTGGAGCGGCGAGGCGGCGGCCGGTGCGCAGGCGTATTTCGTGAGCCTTGCGGAATGGGCCGAGGCGAATGGCCAGAACGCGAAGCTGGCCGCGCAGATCGTGGAGGAACAGGCGTCCGCCGCGCAGGCGGCGAAGCACTCGATGCCGGACGCGGTCCCGTTCGACTGGTCCGAGGAATTCGACAAATGGTCGCACGCGAGCCCGCTCGAAATGAGCAATGAGATCGACGCGACGCTGAAGAAGCAGCAGGACAGCCGTTCCGCGCACGAGCAGGCCGCGGAGACGATGTCGAAGTACGACTCGTCGCTGTACTCGTCGGGTTCGAAGCAGCCGACTTTCGCGCATCCGCCGAAGTTCGGGGTCGCCGCTGGTGGCGGTGCCGCGGTGGTGATGCCGACTGGTCCGGAGCACCACGACGCCGCTCCCGCTCCCGCTCCTGCCCCTGCGCCCGCTCCGGCTCCGGCTCCGGCTGGCTCGGCCTCCTCGGGTGCCGCTGCCGCTGCCGGCGGCGGTGCCGCAGTGGCTGGGCACACGAGCGCACCGACCGTGAGCGGCCCGAGCCAGTTCACCGGCGCGGTCCACCAGCCGATGCCGGACAGCGCGACCACCGCGGCCGGTTACGCACCGCCCGCGGCCCAGGCGTCCCCCGGCGGCGGCAACGCCGGAGCGGCCGGAATGGGCATGGGCGCGATGCCGATGGGCGGCATGATGGGCGGTGGCGGCGGAGGTTTCGGCGCCGACGAAGAACACGAAACCAAGGTCGGCCGCGGCGGCGGCGCCGGCTCGTTCGGCCCCGGCGACGGAGCGGGCGCAGCGGACGTAGCCGCCGGAGGAATGGGCGGCGCCCCAGCCCGCCCGGGCATGGGCTTCGGAGCCCGCCCGTACGACGACGGAAACGACCAGCCCGCGTTCGTCATGGAAATCGAGGACGACGAGGTATTCGGCAGCGGACATCGGTCCGCGCCGCCGGTGATCGGGGAATAGCCTGAGAGTCCGTTGTGGACGGTGGAGTCATCGTCCACAACGGACTGACCGGGGTCAGTACCGGTAAAACTTCTCCGCGCGTCCCTGCCGCACCAGCTTCAGCCACTGCACGAACGCCTTCGGGTCCCGCTTCACGCCCACGAAGTACAACCCGAAGCGCAGCACTTCCAGCGCCCCGATTTTCCGCATTCCCGGCTGCGACAGCAAATACCCGCGGTTGCGGTAGGTGTAATACCGCTTGACCTCGTTCTCCGGGTCCTGTGCGTGGAATTTCCCGCCCAGCATCGGCTTGAATTCGTCCGAGCCGTCGGGGTGCAGGTAGGTCGTGCGCAGCGACGTGCCGAACGGCAGGCCGGACCGCACCAGGCGGCGGTGCAGTTCCACCTCGTCGCCGCGGAAGAACAGGCGCAGGTCGGGTACCCCGGTGACGTCCAAAGTGGACGCGCGGAACAACGCGCCATTCATCAACGACGCGATGCCCGGCAGGAAATCGGTGCCCAGTTCGGCCGACGAGCGCTTCCAGGTGAGGCCGCGGCGCAGCGGGAACGCGAGTTTCGCCGGGGCGTCGATGTTGGCCACCACCGGGGAAATCTCGGCGAGACCGCGCTTTTCAGCTTCCTCCAGCAGGATTTCGAGCACGTGCTCGTCCGCCGGGCGGCCGTCGTCGTCGGCGAGCCATACCCAGTCCGCGCCGAGCGACAGTGCGTGCAGCATGCCGAGCGCGAAACCGCCCGCACCGCCGAGGTTCCGGTGCGACGGGAGGTACGTGTACGGCAGCGGGAAGGCCTCCACGACGTCCCGCGCGGACTTGTCCGGGCCGTTGTCGACCACCACGAGGTGATCGACCGGCCGGGTCTGGGCGGCGATGATCTTCAGCGAGTCCGCGAGCAGCTCGCGCCGGTGCCGCGTGACCACCACGCCGACGACGGCGCCCTCGGGCAGCTCTCGCGTCTCGCCGGCCATCATTCCCCGCCGTTCGTCGTGGTCGCGGGCTCGATGCCGAGGCGCTCGAGACCTTCCTGGCTCATGTTCTCGAACGGGTCGCGGCCCTTGTACTCGGTGAGCACCTCGCGCAGCGAACCCTGCTTCTTCAGATGTCCCTCGTCCATCCAGATCGCCGAATCGCACAGCTCGAAGAGGAACTCGTCGGAGTGGCTCGCGAACACCAGGATGCCGGACCGCTTGACCAGGTCCTTGAGCCGGTCGCGGGCCTTGTTGAGGAACGCCGCGTCGACCGCGCCGATGCCCTCGTCCAGGATCAGGATCTCCGGGTCGATCGAGGTCACCACGCCGAGCGCGAGCCGCACCCGCATGCCGGTGGAGTACGTCCGCAGCGGCATCTGCAGGTAATCGCCGAGTTCGGTGAACTCCGCGATGTCGTCGACCCGCTTCTCCATTTCCTTGGCGCTCATGCCGAGGAACAGGCCGCGGATGATGATGTTCTCCTCGCCGGAGATCTCCGGGTCCATGCCGATGCCGAGGTCGAACACCGGCGCGATCTTGCCGACGATCCGCGAGGAACCGCGGGTCGGCTCGTAGATCCCGGCGAGCAGCCGCAGCAGCGTGGACTTGCCCGCGCCGTTGTGCCCGACGAGACCGACCCGGTCGCCCTCGCGGAGGCTGACCGACACGTCGTGCAGCGCCTCGATGATCGGCACCTTCTGCTCGGTGCCGATCTTGCCCCCGACCTTGCCGAGCACGCGCTTTTTCATCGAACGCGTCTTCGCGTCGAAAATCGGGAAGTCCACGTACGCGTTGTGGACGTCAATGCTGACCATCTGTCACACCCAATACGAGACGCGAGACCGGTAATTGCGCATAGCGACGAGCGCGAGCGCCCATCCGACGACGGTGATGCCGCCGACCACGACCCAGCTGGTCCAGCTCACCGCCTGCCCGATGAGCGGCGACCGCACCACCTGCATGTAGTGGTAAAGCGGGTTCAGCTTGATGATCGGCAACGCCCACGACGCGCCGTCCCGCGCGCCGCCGGACAGCAGCTGGTCGACCGGCCAGACGATCGGGGTGCCGTAGAACATCAGCTGGATCAGCGAGTTGATCAGCTGCGGAATGTCGCGGAACCGGGTCGAGATGATGCCGAGCAGCAGCGCCGCCCAGCCCGCGGTGAGGGCGAGCAGCACGAACCCGGGAATGGCGAGGAAAATGTTCCAGCTCAGGCCCGGGTGGCAGTACTTGTCCGGAGTGCAGACGCCGTCCTTCGACCCCAGCGAATACGGGGAATCGAGCGCCGAGAAGAAAATGATCAGCAGCACGACGTAGACGATCATGTTGTGCGCCAGCAGCAGCGTCTGCCGCCAGATCGTGCGCAGCACGTACACGCTGAGCGGCGCGGGGACCTGTTTGATCAGGCCCTCGTTCGCGATGAACGTCTCCATGCCTTCGGTGAGGCAGCCCTGGATGAAGCCCCAGATGATGAAGCCGGTGGAGAGGTAGGGCAGGAACACCTCGATCGGCGTCCGGAACAGCTGCGAGTACAGCAGGCCGAGACCGAGCGCGATGACACCCTGGCTGATGGTGATCCAGAACGGCCCGATGATGGACCGCCGGTACCGCTGCTTGATGTCCTGCCAGCCGAGATGGGTCCACAGCTCGCGGGAGGCCAAACCGGTCTTGATGTCGTCGATCGCACGCCCGAACGTCTTGCTGTCCGACGACGGTGGAACCGGAGTCGAGACATCGGGTTCGGCTGCGTGAACCGTGCTGGTGGCATGCACGTGGACGAGGGTACCGATGGGGCGCGCCGGGCTAGGCTCGACCCGTCGCGCGGCCGCTTCGTCCCTTCTCACCCGTGCTGTCTGACAGAGTGTGCGCGACGTTACGATAAGCCAATGCCGGTCCCCGAAATCAGCACTTCGCACCCGGAGTCTGTTTCTTCGCGTGCGCAGTATCACCTGGTCGCACCTGTGGGCCACCCCAACTACGGCGACGAGCTCATCACCGCGGGCTGGCTGGCTTATCTCGCGGAGACCGCTCCGGACGCCGACGTGTGGGTGGACACTCACTCGCCGGGGCCGGCGAGCGTCCTGCTCGACGGCATTCACCCGCGGGCGAAGTTCACCGACACTTTGTGGCGGCTGTGCTGGGAAGCTCCGGACGACGATCCTTGGCGCGCCGCCGCCTGGGTGCGCGACGCGGTGCACAACCCGGGCATGATGCCGCGGCTGCACCACAGCATCGAACTGCTGGCGAAGGCCGACGTCGTGCACGTCGTCGGCGGGGGATACATCAACAAACTGTGGCCCAAGCAGATCGGCCTGCTGGCAGGCGCGGTCGCCGCGGTCGAACGGTCCGGCGGCCGGGCGGCCATGACCGGACAGGGCTTGCAGCCGGCCTGTGAAGGCTCGGTCCCGCTGCTGAAGGCGCTCGCCGACCGGTTCGAGGTGGTCGAGGTCCGCGACGGTGCGTCAGCGGATCTGCTGGGCCGCCCGGTCGGCCTGGACGACGCCTTCCTCGCCATCGGGCCGGAGCGGTACGACCACGCCGAAGACCTGCCCGAAGTGATGCTGTGCCTGCAATCCGACCTGGTCGAGGTCGGCATCGGTGCGGTGGCCGGCGCGGTGCTTTCCATGCTGCGCGCGTGGAAGACGGACCCGGCGAAGATCGGCATCGTCGAAGGCGTGCCCCGAGTCGACCGTGAAGTCTTTTCGTTGCTCGAACGCGAATTGCCGGGTGCGCGGTTTTATCCGTTTTCGCACATTTGGACGCATGGCCTTCCCGTCGGGCCGGAACAAACCTGGATTTCCACCCGATTCCACATTCACATGCTGGCTGCCGCGGCCGGGGCCTCCGGCGTCGCGGTGAGCATCCACCCGGACTATTACGCCACGAAGCACCGTTCCCTCGCCGAGCTCGGTTCGAACTGGACGCTGCTCGAAGACCTCTCCCAGGTCCCAGACCGCCCGACCGCGGGCGGCTACGCGGAAGAGACGCTGGCTGACTTCAAGAACAGCAAGCGGAAGGTCGCCGAGCAGGTTTACGCGCCGGTGGTCCGCCCGGTCCCCGAGGAGCCCGAACCGGAGCCGGAGCCGCTCGCGCAGGAGGAGCCGCCCGCTCAGCGGCGACGGTGGGCGCGGCGGATCCGCAACTGAACGGACGGGAAGCCCTCGTCGATTGAGGACCGGAACAGTCCGCAATCCTCCCTAACGTCGTCGCCATGACCGAGACCCCGTTCCGGATCCACATCCCGCAGTCCGACCTGGACGACCTCCACCGTCGTCTCGCCGACGCGCGCTGGCCGGACGCCTTCGACGACCCGGCGTGGGAGCTGGGCGTTCCGGTGCCCGAAGTCCAGGACCTCGCCGACTACTGGCGCCTGGGCTTCGACTGGCGCGCCCAGGAAGAACGCATCAACGGCTTCCCCCAGTTCACCACCACCGTCGACGGCGCCACCATCCACTTCCTGCACCTCAAATCCCCCGAACCGAACGCCATCCCGCTCATCCTCACCCACGGCTGGCCCGGTTCGATCGTCGAATTCCTCGACCTCATCGGCCCCCTCGCCGACCCCCGGGCGTACGGCGGCGATCCGGCCGCGGCGTTCCACGTCGTCGTTCCCTCTGTGCCCGGGTTCGCCTTTTCCGGGCCGACGCCTGACCGCGGCTGGGGACCGGCTCGGACGGCGCGTGCGTGGGCGGAGTTGATGTCCCGCCTCGGGTATCAAAGCTTCGGCACCCACGGCGGCGACTGGGGTGCGTTGATCTCCCGCGAACTCGCCGTCCAATTCCCGGAGCGGATCATCGGGGCGCACGTGACGATGCTGCCGTCCGCGGTAGCGCGCAGCGAGGCCGATCTGGAAGGGCTCAGCGGGGCAGAGCTGGCGAAAGGGCAGCGGTCACTGGAGAAAGCGCGGGCCTTCCAGCAAACCGGCGTCGGCTACGCGATGATCCAGTCCACCAAGCCGCAAACGCTTGCCTACGGTCTCACCGACTCCCCGGCCGGGCAGCTGGCCTGGATCGCGGAGAAGTTCCGGGCTTTCTCGAACACCGACCACGACCTGATCGACCGCGACGATCTGCTCGCCAACGTCTCGCTCTACTGGTTCACCCGCACCGCCGCGTCGTCCTCGCGGATCTACGCCTACCAAGACGTCCAGTGGGGCGCACCGCTGCCGAAGTCGACCGTGCCGACCGCCGTCGCGGTGTTCCCGGACGACATCGGGCTTCCGCTGCGGCACCTGGCCGAGCGCACCGACCGGATCGTGCGGTGGACCGAACTTCCGCGCGGCGGGCACTTCCCGGCGCTCGAAGAACCCGATCTGCTGATCGGGGATCTTCGAGCGTTCTTCGCCGCGGAAAGCCCGGAGAGCCCGGAAAGCTAGAGGTACTGCCCGGTTCCGGTGATGCCGTGCCCGTGCCCCTCGCCCGGGTGGCCGCCGGAACCGGACGACCCCGCGGGCAGGCCGCGGCGCATCTGCTCCAGTTGCACCCGCGCGGCCATCTGCTGGGCGAACAGCGCGGTCTGGATGCCGTGGAACAGCCCCTCCAGCCAGCCGACCAGCTGGGCCTGCGCGATCCGCAGTTCGGCGTCCGAGGGGGTTTCGTTGTCGGTGAACGGGTGCACCAGGCGCTCCAGTTCCTCGCGCAGCTCGGGGGCGAGGGCCTCCTCCAGTTCGCGCACCGACGTCTGGTGGATCTCGCGGACCCGGTTGCGGCTGGCGTCGTCCAGCGGCGCGGCGCGGACCTCCTCCAGCAGCTGCTTGATCATGGTCCCGATGCGCATCACCTTGGCCGGTTCCTCGACCAGGTCGCCGACGGACTCGTTTTCCTCGCCCTCGGGTGCCGCCTGCGCGGTGCCGACCGGGACGCCGTCCGGTCCGACGACGACCACGCGCGGCGCGTCCGCGTCCCCGGCTGCGCCCGTTCCCCCGAAGTTCGGCTCGCTCATATGCTCCATCCCCGTCGGTTGGCGGTCCTGACCCGAGCCTAGCGGCCGTTCGGGCAGTTCTGCCCAACCCCGCGGCAACCGCGAAACCGCACGTCCGTACGGTGTCCCCATGGCGTTCGACGTCGCTCGTATCCGTGGGCTCTTCCCCGCGCTTGGCGACGGCTGGATTCACTTCGACGGCGCCGCCGGAATGCTCGTGCCCGAACAGGTCGCTTCGGCCGTTTCGACAGCTATGCGGGCTCCGGTGTCCGGCCCGGGCGGAGCGTTTCCGGCCTCTCAGCGGGCGGAAAGCATCGTCACCGCGGCCCGCCGGGCCGTGGCCGATCTGGTCGGGGCGGACCCGGCCGCCGTCGTGCTCGGCCCGAGCGCGCCGGTCCTGTTGCGCCGTCTCGTCGACGCGCTCGCCGAACGCTGGACGATCGGCGACGAGATCGTCGTCTCGCGGCTCGACGAAGAGGCCAACATCGCGCCGTGGCGGCGTGCCGCGAAACGCGTCGGCGCGGTCGTGCGCTGGAGCGAGATCGACATCGAGACGTGCGAACTGCCCGCGTGGCAGTACGAGAACCTCGTGTCCGCGCGGACGAAAGCGGTGTCGGTGACGCTGGCGTCCGGGTCCGTCGGGACCCGGCCGGACGTGCCGACGGTGATCGAATTCGCCAAGCGCGTCGGGGCGCTCGTCGTGGTCGACGCGACCTACGCCGCCCCGTTCGTGCCGCTTGACCTGCAAGAACTCGGTGCCGACGTCATGGTCGTCTCCGCTCCGTCGTGGGGCGGACCGGCGGTCGGCGCGCTCGTGTTCCGCGATCCGGAGCTGCTGGAGCGCATCTCGTCGGTATCGCTCGACCCGGCCGCGACCGGTCCCGCGCGGCTCGAACTCGGCCCGCACGCGTACCCGCTGCTGGCCGGGGTCGTCGCGTCCATCGACTACCTCGCCGGCCTCGACGACGCCGCGACCGGTTCCCGCCGCGAACGGCTCGTGACGTCGCTCGGCTCGGCCAAGTCGTACCACGCGGGCCTGCTCGCGCAGCTGTCCACGGAACTGCGCTCGCTGCGGCACGTGATGGTGATCGGCGACGCGATGCGCCGGATCCCCGCCCTCGCGTTCGCCGTGGCCGGCGCCAAAGCGTCCCAGGTCGCCGAATACCTGGCGTCGCAAGGACTCTGCGCGTTCGCCGACGACGGCACCAGCGGCGTGTTCGCGTCGCTGGGCGTCGGCGAGGTCGGCGGAGCGGTGCGGATCGGGCTCGCGCACTACTCCAACGTGTTCGAGATCAACCAGCTGGTGCGGGTGCTCGAAGAACTGCGCTGAGGCGCCGCGTCACGACTTCGCGGCCAGCAGGACCTTCCCGAAGATGCTGCCCTCCTCGAGCATCCGGTGCGCGGACGCGGCCTCGGCCATCGGCACCACGTCGCCGACGATCGGCTGCACCGAACCCTGTTCCACCAAGGGCCACAAGCGATTCCGGACATCCGCGACGATCGCCGCTTTCTGGTCCAGCGGGCGGGCACGCAGCCCAGCCGCGAACACGCTCGCGCGTTTGCCCAGCAGCTTGCCGATGTTCAGCTCGCCCTTGATCCCGCCCTGCATGCCGATGATGACCAGGCGGCCGTCGGTGGCGAGCGCGTCGACGTTGCGGCCAAGGTACTTCGCGCCCATGTTGTCGAGGATGACGTCGGCGCCCTTCGTCTCGGCGCGCAGCACCTCGACGAAGTCCTCTTCCTTGTAGTTGATCGTGAGGTCCGCGCCGAGTTGGCGGCAGCGTTCGAGCCGTTCGGGCGAACCCGCGGTGACCGCGACGGTCGCGCCGAGCGCCTTGCCCACCTGGATCGCGTGCGTGCCGATGCCGCCCGCGCCGCCGTGCACCAGCAGGACCTGGCCCTCGCCGAGACCGGCGTGCATCACGACGTTCGCCCACACCGTGCAGGCCACCTCGGGCATCCCGGCCGCGGCGACCGTCTCGATTTCGGCGGGCACCGGCAGCAACTGCCCGGCCGGGACCGCGACGCGTTCGGCGTACCCGCCGCCGGCGAGCAGCGCGCACACCTCGTCGCCGACCTGCCAGCCCTCGACGCCCTCGCCGAGTTCGGCGATCGTGCCGGAGCATTCCAGGCCGAGGATGTCGCTCGCCCCAGGCGGCGGCGGGTAGTTGCCTTGCCGCTGCAGCAGGTCGGCGCGGTTGACCGCACTGGCCGTGACGTCCAGCAGCACCTCGCCGGGCCCGGGTTCCGGATCGGGGACCTCGGTCCATTCGAGCACGTCAGGGGCACCGGGTTCGCGGATCGTGATCGCGTGCATGCGCCCGACTGTATCCCGGGTCAGCCGAGATCGTTGGTGCTGAAGGTGTTGCAGCTCGCGGGCTGGCCGGTGCGGTAGCCGGTGGTGAACCACTTCTCGCGCTGCGCCGAGGTTCCGTGCGAGAAGCTCGACTTGTCGACGTGGCCGTTGCCGAGGTTCTTCTGGATGTAGTCGTCGCCGATCCGGGACGCGGTGTCGAGCGCGCGCGAGATGTCGTCCTGGGTGACGTCCTGGACCAGCGGTTTCCCGGAGCTGGTCGGGGTCGTGCTGGCGTGGTTGGCCCAGACGCCCGCGTAGCAGTCGGCCTGCAGTTCCAGCCGGACCGAGCCGGACGTCGGCCCGGTGCCGGTGCCGCGCTTGGACGTGCCGGTGAGGTTCTGCACGTGGTGGCCGTATTCGTGGGCCAGCACGTACGCCTCGGTGAACAGCCCGCCCTTCGCGCCGAAGCGGGTCTTCAGCTCGTTGAAGAACGACAGGTCGATGTACACGTACGAGTCGGCAGGGCAGTAGAACGGGCCGGTGTCCGACGTCGCGCCGCCGCAGCCGGTGCGCACGCCGCCGGTGAAGAAGCGGGTCGTCGCCTTGCGGTAGGTCTGGCCGGAACGGGAGAACTCCTGCGTCCAGTAGTCCTGGATGGAGTTGACGATCGCCACGATCGCGCAGTCGTGGTCGCGGTTCGCGTCGGCTCCGGTCTTGCACTTCTTCGCGAGCGTGCCGGCGTCCAATTGCTGCCCGGACTGGACGTCGCTGAGCCCGATCCCGCCCGCCGCGGGCGAGGTCCCGGTGCTGGGAATGCCGCCGAACTGGGAAAACAGGAAGTAGATGACCAGGCCGACGAGGCCGAGCCCGCCGCCGCCGATGGCCACGCGGCCGCCGATGCCGCCGCCCCCGCCGCTGCCGCGCATGTCCTGGATCTCAGAGGCGTCCAGATCCGCGTTGTCGTCGAATCGCACGCGGAAAGGGTAGCCGCAAACCTGGAAACAAGGCTGGGTGCGGCCCCTGCGCTGGGGGCCGCACCCAGGTACTACCGAGGTTTCGTTGACAGCGGTTGGCCACCGGCCGGGCTGGCGTCCGGCGCTGCCTTCGCGGTGCCGAGGCCGCGAAGAGAAGCAGCGGCATAACGACGCCGGTGCGCGTGGCCGATGCCGGAGCGCACGGGGTGCTCGTGCTGTTCGCAATCGCGACCGAACCGGAACGGGGCCGTGCCGATCGCGGGGACACAGCGGGCGGTCAACCGCGGGAACTACCTGCCATGCCACCACCTGGCCTTTCCCGGGGGGAGACCGGGGCCGGCGTGCCCTTCGGCGCGCTCCGGGATCCTCGTCGTCCCTCCGCTGTCTCCCGAGGATGCGCTTCTTCGCGCCGAGTCTCAACCTTTTCGTAACCCTCCATTGGGGGAAGTTCGGCCGGAAATTTCACGGCGGGCCGAAACAGCGGCGGCGAAACCGGCCTTCTAGGCTTCCGGATATGAGCGATGACCAGGACGTGCGCTGGCTCGACCCGGCAGAACAGCGCGCCTGGCGGGCCTACATCGTCGCGTCGCTGCGGCTGCGCCAGCGGCTGCACCGCGAACTGTCCGAAAGCCACGGCATCTCGCTCGCCGACTACGAGGTCCTGGTGTGCCTGAACCTGGCCCCGGACCGGTGCACCCGGATGACCGAACTGGCGGCGCAGCTGGGCTCGACGAAGAGCAGGCTGTCGCACCAGATCGGCAAACTGGAGGTCGCCGGGCTGGTCACCCGCCGCCCGGACCCGGAAGACAAACGCGGGGTGCTGACCGAGCTGACCGACGCCGGCCAGCGCGTACTGGACAAAGCCGCGCCGACGCACGTGCGCGGCGCCCGCGAGCACCTCGTCGACCTGCTGACGCCCGACGAGCAGACGGCGATGGCCACGGCGTTCACCCGGGTCCTCGAACACCTGGACGACGTCGAAGGACGGCGCGATACCCTGACCTAGAAGGAAGCGTGGCAGAGCGGCCGAATGCAGACGCCTTGAAAGCGTCCGTAGGGAAACCTACCGGGGGTTCAAATCCCTCCGCTTCCGCTTGACGCCTCGAGTGTCCGGCCCCGGATTCCGCGCATCCCGCGGGAGACGGGGCCGTTTTTCTCCGGCTGCCGGTCCCGCGTCCGCGCGGGTACCCTGACCGTGCTGTGCGCCGGGTTCCCGTGGAGTCTTCCGTCATTCGCGACGTCGGCTACGACGCCGCGAAGTCGGTGCTGGAAATCGGGTTCCGCAACGGCAGCGTCTACCGCTACCACCTCGTGCCCGCGCGGGTGCATCGCGAGCTGATGGCCGCCGAGAGCCCGGGGCGCTACCTCAACCAGGAGATCAAGCCGAGGTTTCCCGGGCAAGAGGCGGAGTGATTGCGGCGTCAGGCTTTCTTGGCCTCGCGCTGGGCGATCCGCGCCTGGACCTCCGGGCGGCGCAGCGGCGGCACGGTCGCGGGCGGCTGGCGGCGCTGCGGGAGTTCCTCCAGCAGCCGCGCGGTGATCTGGGCGATTTCGGCGACCGCCGCCTCGAACGGTTCGCGCGTCGCGTCCGAAAGGGACTGCACCCCGGTCACTTTGCGCACGTACTGGCGTGCCGCGGCTTCGATCTCGTCCGTGGTGGCGGCGGGCTGCAGGCCGCGGAGCGTCGTGATGTTTCGGCACATGCGCTTCAGGGTACGTCTCTGCGGCTGACCGCATCACACTCTAGGGCCAACCTCGTTGACGGGGTCCGAGATCGCCCGGCAACCTTGATGAAGTGCCCCTCAGACCGCGTGCTCCCCGGCTCAGCCGCCCCGTCCCGGAAGTTCCCGCCGACACCCCGATTCCCGAGCAGGCCTGGCACCGCGTTCCCGCCGACGAACTGGTCACGCTCGTTTCCGTTGTCCTGATGGCACAAGGCTTTCCCGAAGAGCGTGCGCGTCCGGCCGCGGAAGCGCTGTGCCACGGCGATCTCACCGGCGCGCCGGAAACGGGCGTCGGGGAGTTGACGCGGGTGCATCTGCCCGCGATCGAAAACGGATTGGTCAGTCCTGGTGCTCAGCCGTTGCTGATCGCCGATCGTGGGGCCGCGGCGCTCATTGATTACCGGCGGGCGTCCGGGCTTTGGGCGGTGGGCGACGCGATGGATCGCGCCGTGCAGCGGGCCGGGCGGTTCGGGGTCGGACTGCTGTCGGTGCGTGGGGTGGGGCCGTTCGGGCGGGTCGGGCATCATGCTGCTCGAGCGTTGCCGCACGGGATGATCGGGATTGTGATGGCTGCCGGGGGGTATGCGGATCAGCCGGTGCATCCGTTGGGGATGGCTGCTCCTGCCGGGGCTTATCCGGAGTTTGTGTTCGATATCGATCTTGCTGATGCTGCTCGGAACCCGCAGTTCGCTGGGTTCGCTCTGATGGTGGATGTGCTGGCCGGGGTGTTGTCCGGGGTAGCTGATCATGAGCATGACACCGGGTTGCTGGTGTTGGCGATCGCGCCTACGACGTTGCGTAGTGCGGACGGGTTTTATCGGGCGGCCAGTGCGGTGTTCGGAAGCATGCTCGGGTGGGAAGGGGGTGCGCCGGTGCGGTATCCGGGGTGGCGGGAGGCTCAGTATTTGGAGCAGTGCCGGGCGTTGGGGGTGCCGTTGCCTGGGGCGGTGCGGAGGCAGCTGGATTCGTTGGCGTTGAAGTTGGGGAGGGCGCCGTTGTCTACGGTCGGGTGACTGCTCGTCGCCTGGCGGCGACCTCGCTTGTGGTCGCGTGGGGCACCCCGAAGCTTGATTGTGCTGACGGTCTGGGGGTGCTTGTCAAGGCGGGAAAGATGCCTTGACAAGCACCCCCAGACCGCAGGAGAGCTTCGTATCGGGGTGCGGGGGAGGTGTGGGTGCCTCGCTCGTTTGGTGTGCTGGCTGCGGTTTGCTTAGTGTTCCAGCGAGACTCTTGCGTTTTCGGTTCCGACTGTTACTACGTCGCCGTCTGCTAGTTGGCGGCCTCGGCGGGTTTCTACTTCGCCGTTGACCGTTACTTCTTCTGCGTCGATCAGGTCTTTTGCGTGCGAGCCGTTGTCCGCGAGGTCGGCCAGTTTCAGGAATTGGCCCAGCCGGATCGGCTCTCCGGTGATCGGGACGTCGCGCGTGCTCATGGGACGCATCATGTCACGGCATCGTCGTCGCTCGGTTGTACAGATCGGCGATCTGGTCGTCGAAGTAGCTCGAGTACGAGATGTCGTCGGTGTAGCCGCCTGCTTCGTAGCCGCCGATGACGCCTACTACGGTGCCCGTTTTCGTGTCGGGGGACGGGTCGGCTACCAAGGGGCTGCCGCTCGTGCCGGTGGCGAAGCCTGGGCAGTCGACTCTGATCTGGTGTTCGTCTTGCTGCTGGGTGTGTGTTTCGCAGGTGGCGACCTCGTCGACGCCGTCCGGGTAGCCGGCGACCGTCACGGGGCGCGCGAAGGGGCCGTTCGTGCCTAGTTGGTTGGCTCCCGTTACCGCTTCCAAGGGTTCGGGGGAACCGTCTTGGCGGGCCGTTGCGAAACCGACATCGAGGTTGGGATCGGACGAGTCGATCCAGCTCTGTGCGACCAGTTCGTTCCCGACCTGCCAGTATCCGTAGGGCGCGACGCCGTCGTGGAAACCTGGGGCGAAGGTGACATTGGCCAGGTAACCGCCGCCTTCGCCGTCGTGGAGGCAGTGTGCGGCGGTGAGCAGTTCGTCGCCTCGGGGGCTGTGCACGACGCTCGCTGTGCAGTAATGCGAGCCGTCGACGAACAGTGCGCCGATGGACGCCTGGATCGGTTTCGCCGGGGTCGACGGGGCGACCGCTGGTTCCGCTGCGTGCTCAGCACAAGCCACGATGGTCCCGCTCGCACTCATTAGTGCGAACAGCCCGATCACCGTGCGCCGCATGCCACCTCCAGTACTGGTCCTCGTCACTAGTATCAGAGAACGCGGTGAGACCAGGGTGGGGAGACGATGAAGGACTTCTCGAACAAAGTCGCAGTGATCACCGGAGCGGGCTCGGGCATCGGGCGGGCGCTGGCGCTCGAACTCGCGTTGCACGGCGCGCTTCTCGAACTGTCCGATGTCGACGCCGAAGGGCTCGACGGCACCGTGCGCGAAGCCCGTGAACGCGGGGCCGAGGTGCGCGGGCATTCCCTCGACGTGGCTGACCGGGCCGCGGTTCTCGCCCATGCCGAGGACGTCGCGCGGGAGCACGGTCGGGTCAACCTCGTCGTCAACAACGCGGGCGTGGCGCTCGGCGCGACGGTCGAGGACATGACGTTCGAGGATTTCGACTGGCTGCTCGGCGTCAACCTCGGCGGCGTCGTCAACGGCACGAAGGCATTCCTGCCGCACCTCATCGACTCCGGTGACGGGTACGTCGTCAATATCTCCAGCGTGTTCGGATTCGTCGGAGTGCCTACGCAGAGTGCCTACAACGCGGCGAAGTTCGCCGTTCGCGGATTCACCGAGTCGCTGCGCGAAGAAATGCTCGCGGCGCGGCATCCGGTCGGCGTCAGCTGCGTGCACCCGGGCGGGATCAAGACCAACATCGCCCGCAACGCGCGTGGCGGAGCGGCCGGCGACCAAGCCAAAGCGGCGGCCGGATTCGACAAAATCGCCCTTACCACACCGAAGAAAGCGGCTGAGACCATCCTGCGCGGCGTGCGCAGGCGGTCCGCGCGGATCCTCATCGGACCGGACGCCTACGTGATCGACGCGATCCCGCGCGTCCTCGGTTCGGCATACCAGCGTCCGCTCGCGGTTTTGGCGCGCCAGGGACTCAAACGCATCGAGCGGAACGGATAACTCGTCGCGACTGTCCGCATTCTTGATCACCCGATGGAGTTGCATTTTCACCGAAACCCTCGGGAATGTCGCAGAATGCTGCCAGTCCACTCGTGTGTCCGCACCCCGGAGGTAGCCCTCGATGCTGCGCCTTGCCGAGCGCCGATTGGCCGCGCCCGCCGACCGCGCCGCCGGGGAACTGGTCGACCGCACCGGCATCATCGCCGCGAGCCTGCCGCGCGGGCCCCGGCTGCCGGACGAGGCCGCGCCGGAGACGAGCTGCGAATCGACCCAGCAGATCCCGGTGATCGCCGGGTGCGCGCCCGCCGAGGAACGCCCGCGCGCAGTCGCGTCGCGGCGCCGCGCCCGGGTGTGGGTCGGCGCCGGGCTGGCCGTGATCCTGGTCGGACTCGGCTGGCTGGCCGGAGGATTCTTCACCGGCGCGCTGCCCGGGCAGCCCGCGGATGACGCCGTCGTGCAGGCTGAACAGCGCGTTCCGATCGCGGAGCAGCAGATTCCCGTGCCGTCGACGATCACGCCGCCGGTGACGCAGACCGCGCCGCCGGTCACGGTGTACGTCCCGGTGCCCTCACACGACACCCCGGTGCGGCGGCACAACCCGGTCCGCTCGACCACGCCGCGCGCGACGTCGGCTCCGGATTCTTCGGAGCAGGCCGATCCGCGCGCGGACCTCGCGACGCCCGCGCCCAGCAAGACCCCGGCGCGGACAGGCATCGACCAGTTCCTCGACTGGAAACCGTGGCTCGACGCGGCGCAGCGGATGGCTGGCGGTCGCTGAGAATCAGCTAGTGGACGCTGGCTGGGGTTGACGGCTGCTGCAAGAGCATGGGGCTGTTGACTGCGGTTGCTGGGCGGGCCGAGGTCGGCGAGCGGGCTGGTTGCGGTTGCCGGGCGGGCCGAGGTCGGCGAGCGGGCTGGTTGCGGTTGCCGGGCGGGCCGAGGTCGGCGAGCGGGCTGGTTGCGGTTGCCGGGCGGGCCGAGATCAGCAAGCGGGCTGGCTGCGGTTGTCGGGTGGCTGAGGTCGGCAGGCGCGCTGGTTGTGGTTGCTGGGCGGGCCGAGGTCAGCGGGCGGGCTGGTTGAGGTTGCCGGGTGAGCTGAGGTCGGCGAGCGGGCTGGCTGTGGTTGTCGGCCGGGCTGAGATCAGCAAACGGGCTGGCTGCGGTTGTCCGGTCAGCTGATTCGCCGCTGGCTTGCGGCCGCGCCGGGGTCAGCTGCGGCACCTTCGACGGTCGGCAGGCGTGCGGTGGTTGCGAGGGCAGCCGCGGGGCGTCGGGGGTCAGCCGATCCAGTCGTATTCGTGTTCTGGGCGTCCGGTCGCGCCGTAGCGAAGGCGCATTTCCACTGCTCCCGACTCCGCCAGCGCCGTCAAATAGCGTTGCGCCGTGGCACGGGCCATGCCGAGTTCGCGGGCTACTTCGGCGGCCGAGAGCGGGGTCGGCGAACCGCGCAGTCGCTCTGACACCAGGCGGGCCGTCGCGCTTGACTGGCCCTTTGGCGTCGCCGCGCGGTCCTGGTCGTGGAGGGCTCGGAAGGCGCGGTCGACGTCGTCTTGGGACATCGGGCGTTCGGTCGTGACCAGGCCGCGGTATCGGGCGTACGAGGTGAGGCGTTCCGACAGCTGGCGCGTCGTGAACGGTTTGATCAGGTAGTTCAGGGCCCCTGCGCGGATGGCGGCGGAGATGGACGCGGCGTCGGTGGCTGCGGACAGCACGATGGTGTCCGTTTTCAGGTCGGGCAAGACGGAAAGGCCGGGCTCGTCCGGCAGGTAGACGTCCAGCAGCACCAGGTCCGGGGCCAGTTCGCGCACGCGGGCGCGGGCTTCGGCGGCGGTGTGCGCGACCCCGGCGACGGTGAAGCCCGGTACCTCCGACACGAATCCCGCGTGCACGCCGGCGACGCGGAAATCGTCGTCCACGATCAGGGTGCGGATCATGCGTCGGTCTCCTCGGGTCGGTCTAGCAGGCCGGGAAGTTTGGCGACGAACAACGCGCCGGTCGTCGCGCCGCCGGGGTCGGCGAGCCATACGTCGCCTTCGCGGGCCCGGGCGGCTTGGCGGGCCAAGGCCAGTCCGAGGCCGTGTCCGGGACTGAGCTTTGTGGACACTCCCTCGTCGAAAAGCTTGTCCATTAACGCATTGTCGATTCCTGGTCCGCTGTCCACAACGGACACGTGCAAAGTGGAGCCATCGGCGAGCAGGCCGACCTCGACCCACGCGGGGCGGCGCGGGCCCATGCGGGCGGCGTGCAGGGCGTTGTCGACCAGGTTGCCGATCACGGTGCCCGCGGCGATCGGGTCGGTCACCGAGGCAGGGACCCAGGCGTCGTCGGCCAGCCGCAGTTCCATGCCTTTTTCCTGCGCCTGCTCGGTTTTCGCGACCAGCAGGGCTTGCAGGTACGGATCGGTCACCCGGTCGTCGAGCGGTTCCGCGCGCGAGGCGGTGGTCTCGGTGAGGGTTTGCAGGTATTCCTCGGCTTCGGCGTGGTGGCCTAGTTGCAGCAGGCCGGACAGTGTGTGCAGGCGGTTCGCGAACTCGTGCCGTTGCGCGCGGAGGCCGTCGGACAGCGAGCGGATGCCGTCGAGTTCGCGGGTGAGGGTGTCGAGGTCGGTGCGGTCGCGGAAGGTCAGGACGGTGCCCAGCGCGCGTTCATCCCGTTGCACGGCACGGGAATTGATCACCAGGACCCGATTTCCGGCTACCGCCAGGAGGTTGTCCACGGGCCGTCCTTCGGCGACGGCTTTGTGCACTCGCGGGGACAGGTCCAGGTCCTCCAACGGTGCGCCGACCGGGAGCGGGGTGCCGAGGAGCCGTTCGGCTTCATCGTTGCGGACGGTCACCCGGTGTTCCGCGTCGACGGCCAGCACGCCTTCGCCGATGCCATGCAGGACGGCTTCGTGTTCGTAGAGCAGTTCGGTCAGTTCGTGGGGTTCGAGGCCGTGGGTGACGCGGCGCAGACGGCGGTTGAGCAGGGCCGATGCACCCGCGCCGATCAAGAGCGCACCGCCACCGAAGACCATGGTCAGGATGAAGAGCCGGTTGAAGTCGCCGGTCAGCTCGCCGACGCGGTAGCCGACGCTCACCTCGCCGACGACCCGCGAGCCTTGTTTGATCGGGGTCTTGCTGCGCACGGACGGTCCCAAGGTGCCCGCGTTGAACTCGCTCACCACGTCATTGCCCGCGATCACTTCCTCCCACGGCGTGCTCACCTGCTTGCCGACCTCGGACAACGTGGGGTGGGCAAGCCGGATGCCGTGATCGTCCGTGATGACCACGAACAGCAGCGCATCGTCGGTCTGGGTCTCCGCCTCGACTCGCTGCTGCAGGTCCGGATTGGGTTTCCGGGAGGCCGCACCGGCGATCACCACGGGTTCCGTGGCCACTGATTTCGCGATCGCCAAGGCGCGTTGGCCGTACTGTTCGGTCAGCGTCGTGCGCAGGAGCCAGCTGATCAAGGCGACGCCGAGGCCCACGACGAGGACCACCACGCCGATCTGCAACAGCAGCACCTGACGGGTGAACCGCATCCGCGGAAAGAGCGCCCACTTCGGCATGCCAGGGAACATACCCCCAGCTCAGCGCTGTGCGCTAAACGAGCAAAACGTGGAGAACGCGCAGAGCGCACGCAGAACGTCGACAAGCTTCTCCGCCGCGAAACCCGAACTTAACCTGCCTCGAGCGAGTCCCCACCGTGACGAAGGAGTCACCTCGATGGCCCCACTCATCGAACTGATCGGCGCCACCAAAAGGTTCCCGAGCGGATCAGGTTCTGTCCACACCGCTGTCCGCGAGCTGACCATGACCGTCGAACCGGGGGAGTTCGTCGCCGTGGTCGGGCCGACCGGGTGCGGTAAATCCACCACGTTGTCCCTGGTCTCCGGGTTGCAGCCGCCGTCGGCGGGCCGGGTCGTCGTGCACGGTTCCGACGTGAAGTCCATTCCGGACGGCGTCGGCTACATGTTCCAGACCGACGCGGTGATGCCGTGGCGTTCGGTGCTGGACAACGTCGCGTCCGGACCGCGGTTCCGCGGTGCGTCCAAAGAGGACGCTCGGAAGAAGGCCGCCGACTGGATCGGCCGCGTCGGGCTGGCCGGGTTCGAGAAGTACTACCCGCACCAGCTTTCCGGCGGGATGCGCAAGCGTGTCGCGTTGGCGCAGACGCTGGTCACCGAGCCGAAAATCCTGCTGATGGACGAGCCGTTCTCCGCGCTCGACGTCCAGACTCGCGCGTTGATGCAGGACGAGTTGCTCCGGCTGTGGTCCGGTACCGGAGCCGCGGTGATCTTCGTGACGCACGACCTCGACGAGGCGATCGCGTTGGCGGACAAGGTGGTCGTGCTGACCACGAGCCCGGCGACGGTCAAGGACGTCTTCGAGATTCCGCTGGAGCGGCCGCGCAAGGTGGAAGACCTGCGGCTGACCGAGGAATTCCGCAAGCTCTACTCCGACATCTGGGAATCGCTGCGCGGCGAGGTCGACAAGGCCCGCCAGAAGGGAGCGACCGGTGTCGCTTGAGACTCAGACCGCGCCGGCGCCGGTCTTCGAAACCGAACAAGACATTCTCTCCCGGGCGAAGCGCTCCGCCGGTCGGCACAAGCGCAACGTCTGGCTGCTGCGGCTGGCGATTCTCGTTGCCTGGCTGGGACTGTGGGAGATCGCGGGCCGGTTCTGGATCGACCCGTTCTTCTATTCGATGCCGTCGAAGATCTGGGAACGGCTCACCGAATGGTTCACGGCCGGGACCGACTTCGGGACCATTTGGTACCAGATCCTGGTGACCGTCGAGGAAGCCGTGATCGGGTTCGTGCTCGGCGCGGTCGCTGGCGTGATCTGCGGCGTCATTCTCGGTCGCAGCGCGTATCTCGCCGAGGTGCTGGCCCCGTTCATCAAGGCAGCCAACGCGATGCCGCGCATCGTGCTCGCCGCGCTGTTCGTGATCTGGTTCGGCCTCGGGCTGTCCTCGAAGGTCGCGACGGTGTTCGTGCTCGTGTTCTTCGCGGTGTTCTTCAACGCCTTCACCGGTGCCCGCGAGGTGGACCGGAACCTGATCGACAACGCCCGCATTCTCGGTGCGACGCGGTGGCAGGTGCTGCAGTCGATTGTGCTGCCCAGTGCGACGTCGTGGATTCTTTCGTCGCTGCACGTCGCGTTCGGTTTCGCGCTGATCGGTGCGGTCGTCGGTGAGTACACCGGCGCCAAGGCGGGCATGGGCTTCCTGATCGCGAACGCGCAGGGCACGTTCGACACCGCCGGGGTTTACGCCGGGATGATCGTGATCATGGTCGTCGCGCTGTTCGCGGAATGGCTGATCAGTTCGGCCGAGCGCAAACTGCTGCGCTGGCGTCCGCAGGCTTCGGCCCAGGCGAGCCAGGGGATCTGACATGCGGCTGAAAAGGACACTCGCGGTCGCGGCGGCCGCGCTGGTGACCGTGGCCGGGGTGAGCGCCTGCCGGGATTCCCGGGAGATCGACCTCGGCAACGGCGGACGCCCGCACATCAAGATCATGGTCGGCGGACTGTCCAAAGTGATCTATCTGCCGGGGCAGCTCGCGAAGCAGCTTGGCGAGTACCAGAAGCAGGGCCTTGACGTCGAACTGTTCGACCAGCCGTCCGGGGCCAACGCGGAAACCTCGCTGCTGGCCGGGGAAGTGCAGGGCGTGGTCGGGTTCTACGACCACACGATCGACCTGCAGGCCAAGGACCAATGCATCACCAGCGTGGTGCAGTTCGCGAATGTGCCGGGGGAAGCGGAAATGGTCGCGACCCCGAAAGCCGGGCACATCAAGTCCGGCGCGGACTTCCGCGGAAAGAATCTCGGCGTGACGTCGCTGGGGTCGTCGACCGACTTCCTCACCAAGGCGCTCGCCAGCCGCGGCGGCGTCGGCAGCAAGGACTACACGCCGGTGAAGGTCGGGGCCGGGCAGACGTTTATTTCTGCCATGCAACAAGGTTCGATCGACGCGGGCATGACCACCGACCCGACCATCGCGCAGCTGACCAACACCGGACAGGCCAAGGTGCTCTACGACATGCGCACGCCGGAAGGCACGCGCGCGGCGCTGGGCGGGCTTTACCCGGCGAGTTCGCTGTACATGAGCTGCGAAATCGTGAAACGCTATCCGGACGTTGTCCAGAAACTCGCCAACGCTTATGTGAATTCGCTGAAGTGGCTTTCCACGCACACCGCGGAACAGGTGGCGGATCTGATGCCGCCGTCGTTCGCGGGCGGAGACAAGGCGTTGTACATCAAGTCGCTCAAGGACAGTCTGCCGATGTTCACCAAGGACGGCCGGATGGACCCGTCCGGCGCGCAGAACGTGCTGAAGGTGCTGGGTGCGTCTTCCAGCAACGTGAAGCCCAAAAAGGACAAGATCGATTTGTCCAAGACGTACACCACCCAGTTCGTGGACGCCGCGCACGCCCGTACGGCGCGGTAGTCCACTTCGGAAGGAGTCCGTGCCGGCCCGCTGCCTCCCCAGGCGGGCGGGCACGGACTTCCGTGTACACAAAGGAGAATCGGGACATTTGGTGAAGATTTCCCGAGATGTGAATACCCTTCGAAAGTAGCTACCAACCCGGGCGAGCGAAATTCAACACTGGTACGCGCAGGCACTCCCGTGACCAGATTGGATGCCCATGAGTTCACGATCTTTCCGTCGTCCCCTCGGATTGCTGGCGGTCGGCGCGTTCGCGGCCGCGACCCTCGTGGCAG
Organism: Amycolatopsis sp. VC5-11; assembly: GCF_037034185.1. Taxonomy (NCBI): domain Bacteria; kingdom Bacillati; phylum Actinomycetota; class Actinomycetes; order Pseudonocardiales; family Pseudonocardiaceae; genus Amycolatopsis; species Amycolatopsis sp. VC5-11. Next base: position 1,106,507 of record NZ_JBAGKF010000001.1, read on the forward strand.
GCGCGGGAGCCGGGCCCGTGACGTTCGGCAAGCACTTCCACGGAAACCACTACTCCGGCGGAAACTGGGGCGGCTACGTCAGTTTCGGCAGTTTCACCACCGCGACCGCGGGCTGGACCGAACCGGCGGCGACCTGCAATTCCAGCAACGACCTGTTCGCGCCATGGGTCGGCATCGACGGCGACGGATCGTCCTCTGTGGAGCAGACCGGCGTCGCGACCGACTGCTCCAGCGGCAGCCCGCAATACCAGGCGTGGTACGAAATGTACCCGGCCGCACCGGTTTACTACTCGGCTAGCGAGGCTCCGGTGAAGGCGGGCGATCACATCACCGCGACGGTCACGCGCAGCAACAACAGCTACAAACTCGACCTGAAGAACGACACCCAGGGCTGGACGAAGACGACCACGCAGTCGTTGAACGCGAAGCACTCGTCGGCGGAGGCGATCATCGAATCGCCGTCCGATTCGTACCCGGCGATCAACGGCGGCGTGAAGTTCGACGGAGTCAAGTTCGACGGCAAGAACCTCGCCGACACCAGCCCGCAGGGCCTCAACGCGGACGACGGCGGCAGCGCGACCTGGACCCCCGGCGCGATCGGCTCGGACGGCCAGAGCTTCACCATGACCCGTCAGTAAAAAGCAAGGCCCCTGAGGGAATCCGATTCCCTCAGGGGCCTTTTCACGGACGTTCGAAGCGGTAGGCGCGTTCGACCCGCGAGACTTGGACGTCGAACTCGCGATACCACTCAGCCCGGCCCTGGTTGCGGGTTTCGGTGTGCTCCAGGTTGCTGCGCCATCCGGCGATGGATTCCTCGTCCTGCCAGTACGACACGGTGATGCCGAGCCCGGACTCGTCGCGGACGGAGTTGATACCGAGGTAGCCGGGCTGTTTCGCGGCGAGTTCGGCCATGTAGGCGGCGCGCTCGGCGTAACCGCGGTCGCCGTCGGTGCGCCGGGACGTGAAGATCACCGCGTAGTACGGCGGTTCGGGAAGCTCCATGGCCGGAGATATACCGGTCGGACGCGGGCGAGGCCAGCGGGTTTCAGCCTTGGAGGCCGTTGACCGCCCAGGCGAATACCATCAGCGCGAGCAGCAGCGAGATCCCGGCCTGGACCATCATGGTCATTTTCGCCCAGATCCGCAGCGGCATGACGTCGGTCGGGCTGAACGCGGTGGCGTTGGTGAACGACGTGTAGAGGTAGTCCAGGTACCGCGGTTCCCATTCGGCCTTGGCCATCGACGGGTCGCTCATCTGCGGAAACTGCAGGTCGGGGAAGTCCGCCCGGCCCGCCGCGCGCCGGGCCGGGCCGCCGCGGTCGAACTCCCAGTACCAGAGCGAGAAGACGACGATGTTGGTCCAGTAGATGACTACGCCGCTGATCAGCACCTGCACCGCGTGCCCGCGTTGCGCGCCCTGTGCGATCCCGATCACCAGCTGCACCGCGGACGCGCCGTTGAGCACGCTGACGACGGCGAGCGCGGTCAACGCGACCATGCGCTCGACGATGTTGAACTCGGTGAGCCGGCCCGGGTTCAGCAACAGCAGCGCGATGATCAGCACCGCGGTCAGCGAGGGCAGCAGCCACCACGGGTGCAGCACCATCTCGTCAGGCAAGGCGAGCTGCAGGGCCAGAGTCCCGATGACGACGGCCGCCGCGGGCCACCGAGTTTCGCCTTTGGTCGCCCGCCGCCAGGCAGGCACTGGTTTATCAGCCACGTGCACACGGTAGGACGGTGTGCTCGTTACCGCGCGGTTTCCGGTGACGGCAGTTTCCTCGCGACGTCCGTGCGGCTTCGCGCGCCTAGCTTGCGAAGCACCTTCGCTACGTGCTGCTCCACCGTGCGCGGAGACAGGAACAGACCGTCGGCGATCTGACGGTTTGTCCGGCCTTCCGCGAGCATCTCGGCGACTTCGCGCTCTCGCGGCGACAGCTCACGACCGTAACCGCGACGGCCGCGCTGTGACGGTGCCCAAGCACCGTGTTCGCGAAGCACGTGATGACAGCGGCCAGCGTCGCGCGTGGCACCTAGCTGTACGTACGCAGCTGCGGCCTGACTGAGCGCAGCTGTCGCACCGCTCTGTCCTGCTTCGAGACGACAGCGCGCCGCGCGTTCACGCATGCCGGTGGCGAGGTACGGCATCGGCAGCTCTGCGTACGCGTCGGCTGCGGTGTCGAAGAGCGTCGCGGCCGCTAGGTGTTTCGCGCGGGCGTTTGTCAGGACGGCGCGGCCAGCGTGCAGGGCGGCAGTGGCGAGGGGTGCGTCGCGGTCTTCGATGCCGCGCGCGAACTCTTCGACGAAAGCGTCGGCGTCGTGCCAACGGTCTGCGCGCGTGTACGCCTCCGCGGCGGCTGGGACGAGCGACGCTGCCCAGACCCACACGCCTTTGCGACGTGCGGCGTCGACAGCTACATCGGCGGCTTCGCAGGCTGCGGCGACGTCGTCAGTCGACAGGTGCACGCCGATCAACACCGAAGCCGCGCACAACACAACGGGGATAGGGCCTTCGCCCGGACGGTGTGCCGAGGCGTCGGCCAAGTGTCTTCGGGCTGCCGCGAACTCGCCGCGCACCGCGGCCAGCCCGCCCAGCACCAGCGACGTCTCCATGACGATCGCGCCCAGCGCCGGGTGCCGGGTACGGACGTCTTCGGTCGCCTCGGCTAGGCCGTCCCATTTGCCGCGGAACCAGGCGAGCCGTACTTCGGTGCCTTCGATCAGGCCTTTCGGGTACAGCGCGCCGGCTTCGGAAGCCCGGCGCAGGCCCTCGGCGACCAGCTTTTCGGTCCGTTCGAGGTGGCCGGACCACGACTGCGCGTCGGCGAGATTGCACCACAATCGCGCCAGTTGGACGCGCTCGGCGACGCTCGGCGCGGTGTCCGGCATCGCCTGGAATTCCGCCCACGCCGAACCGTCGCCGATGTGCGCGGCGGTCGCGATCCGGTCGCCGGTGAGCGCGAGCCGCAGCTCGGGATCGGTCAGTCCGGAGTGGACTTCCCGGGCGCGGCGCATCCACTGCTCGTGCCAGGACAGCGGGGTGAGCCCGTCGAACGGCAGCGCGAGCAGGTTGATTCCGCGCGCGGCCAGTTCCGGCCGGTCCGCCAGTTCGGCGACGGCGCGTTCCACCGCCGCGCGCCCCTGCTCCAGCCGTCCGGCGACGCGGACCAGCAGCATGCCGAGCGCGAGCCGGATCGTCCCATGCACGGCTGGCGGCAGCGGCCGGTCTTCGAGCACCTTTTCCAGCGTCAGATGGACATCGGGGCGGAAGACACGCAGCGACACATCGCTGAGTTTTTTCGCCAACCGGCCGACCGCGTCCTCGTCGGCCTTCGCGACGATCGCCTGCAGCAGATCGATGGCGCGTGCGGTATCGCCGTGCGCGATCGCTTCGTCAGCCGCTTCTTCCGCGTAGTACTGCCATTCCTCGACGCGTCCGGCGGCCTGCGCATGGGCGGCGAGCAGCGACAACGGTTGACCAGGAAGGTGCATTGCCTTGGTGTGCAACAATTTCCGCTCGGACGCGCTGAGACCATCGTACACGGCTTTGCGCGCGAACGGATGTCTGAAGCCGTAGCGATTGTCGTCGACCTCGTCCAACAGTCCGTCCGACAACGCGCTCTCGTCCTCGGCCAACCCGGCCAGTTCGTTCAGCACCGACAACTCCGCGGGCATGTTGAGCACGGCGGCGGCTTTGGTGCGCTGGACCGCGGCCTCAGTCAGCGCGGACAGCTTCCTGGACACCGATTCCTGAAGCGCGGCAGGAACTTCCAGCCGATCCAACGCCGACTCAGTCAGTTCAACGCCCCGCAACGCGCGGAGAGTTTCTTCAGCGACAAAAGGAATCCCGGCCGTGTACTCGTGCAGCTTCGCGGCGAACTCGGCGTTGATCCGGGGCAACCCCAGGAGGTCGCAAGCCATCGCGGTGACCGCCGCGGCGTCCAACGGACCGAGCGTCACCTGCGCGCTGTGTACTTCTGGCGCGGTGCGAACGCGAGAGTTCCCAGCGCGGCAAGTGGCGACCACGCCCAGTTCCGGCGGCCAGTCGACGGCGAGGAAGCGCAGCAGGTCGCCGGTCCCCGGGTCGGCGCGATGCAGATCGTCGATGAGCAGGATGGTCGGACCGCAGGCGATCAGCAGTTCCCGGAACGCGCGGAACACGCGATGCCGCCCGGCGCTGGCGTCCGGCAGCGGTTCAGGCGCGGGTGGCAGGACGTCGGCGAGTTCCGGCAGAAGTGGTTGCAGCGCACCGGCAACCGGGCTCAGCGGTCCGAGCCGATCTCCGGCGCAGCGCAACGCTTCCAGCACCGGACCGTAGGGAAACGGCTCGGCCAGTCGCGGGCACGCGCCGCGCAGCACGCGGACGCGGGAAAACTCCGGGCGCGCGGCGAGTTCGGCGAGCAGTCGGGTTTTGCCCATTCCCGGCGCGCCCTCCACCAGCACCGCGGCGGGCCGGTGTCCGAGAACTTCGGCGACGGCGGCGAGTTCGCGGTCCCGCCCGGCGAAGGCTGCCGGACGCGGACGCACGGACACCACCGTCGGAACGGCCGGCCACATCACGACCTCCCCAGCGAGCATCTTGTCCGTTTCGCCCGGAGCTTAAGCAGTGCGCGGGGCGGGGTAAACCGACTCTCGACGGGAGTATGCGCACGCTCCTCACACGTCTGCCTCCGCACGGTAACCAAATGGCAGTAGAAAACCCGGCGCGCGGTCACAAAGAGTGCGAAACCTCGTGGAGTTCGCCGGTTCAGCGGAACAACCCACGGACGCCCGCTGCCGCGGCCAACGCTCGGTAGTCGCGCAAGTCCCTACTTAAGGATTGCTCCGCTACCTATTCTCGCGCCCCCTTATTGCAGTGGATTGGACCACCGCCGCACCCTTCGAGGCCGGGGGGAACCGAACGCGAGGGAGAAGCATGAAAGCCATCAGATTCCTCGGCGCCGCAACCGCTGCCGCGGCGGTGACGGCGATCTTCGCCGGCGTCCCGGCCGCCAGCGCCGCCCCGCTCAACCCCGACATGGTCCCGGCGATGCAGCGCGACCTCGGCCTCACCCACGGCCAGGCACTCGCCCGGCTCGCGAACGAGGAGGCCGCGAACAAGGTCGGGGCGGCACTGGAGAAGTCTCTCGGCGAACGCTTCAGCGGCACGAGCTTCAACGCGTCGACCGGCAAAGCCGTGGTCTCGGTGACCGACGCGGCGCTGGTCGACCAGGTGCGCGCGGCCGGCGCCGAGGCACAGGTGGTCCGGTTCAGCGCCCGGCAGCTCGACTCGACCGTGCAGACGCTCAACGCCCACGAGAAGGCGGCACCGAAGTCGGTGACCGGCTGGGGCATCGACACCGCGAGCAACCGGATCAGCCTGACTGTCCTCAAGGGACAGCGCGGCGCGGCGGAGCAGTTCGTCCGTCAGTCCGGTGTGGACAGTTCAGCGGTGACCGTGACGGAGACCTCGGCAGTGCCCAAGGCGCACTACAACGTCCTCGGCGGGGATGCGTATTACATCGGCAGCTCGTCCCGCTGCTCCGTCGGATTCTCGGTGAACGGCGGCTTCCTGACCGCGGGCCACTGCGCCGCACTCACCGGCGGCGGCGCGCTGTCCGGCTACAACCGGGTCGCGATGGGCCAGTTCACCACCTACCGCTTCCCCGGCGCGGACTACGCGGCCGCGCGGGTCAACAGCAACTGGACCCCGGTCGGCCAGATCAACAACGGCACCCGCGTCGCCGGTTCCACTGAGGCCGCCGTCGGCGCTTCGGTGTGCAAGTCCGGTTCCACCACCGGCTGGACCTGCGGCACGATCCGCGCCAAGAACCAGACCGTGCGCTACCAGGAAGGCACCGTGACCGGCATGGTGCTCACCAACGCCCGGTCCGACCACGGCGACTCCGGCGGATCGTTCATCAGCGGAAACCAGGCACAGGGCATGGTTTCCGGCGGCGACACCGTCAACAGCTACTACTACCCGGTGAACGTAGCGCTGTCGGCGACCGGCACGACGCTCGTCCGCGGCTGAGTCCAAACACGACAAAGGCGGCTCGAGTGCCTCCAGCGCACTCGAACCGCCCTTGTCCGCATTGCCGCGGGATCGGCAGGTCTTCGGTCAGACGTTGCTGATCTCCTCGATCAGCCCGTCGATGTCGAAGTGCTCGCTCTCGGCTCCGAGCGGCACCAGTTCGTAGGAGGATTCGAGGAACGCCTCGAGGTCGGCGCGCTCCAGCTCGAACGACGCGTAGCCGTCGGGCGACTCGATTTCCAGCGTCAGCAAGGCCTCGTCCTCGGACAGGTCCGGCCGGATCCGCACGTCGCCGATCCCGGTCGGCTCGTCCAGCCCGGTCACGAGCAGGTCGCGGGCGAACGTCCACTCGATCCACCGGCCCCGCTCGGTCCGGAACGCCACGGTGACCGCGTAGGGCTCCGCCACGTGGAAGGAGAGGCGGGACAGCACCGGCGTAGTGCTCTCGTTCAGCAGTACGAACTGGGTCTGGTGTACGGCGTCGGTGGTGTGCACGGCTGCTCCTGGAGTCCTCCGGTCGTTCGCGCCTCGCGAACTGGTCGGCAGGGAGATGATCGACTCGGGAGCACATGACGTCGTTCCGCCGACGTTCACGCGATCGGTTGCATCAGGCCGCGAACACGTAACGCCGGACACAGAACCCTTGCGTTTCCGCGCAGATCAGGAAAGCGGCAGCGTGAGGCCCACTTTGACCCGGTCCATGGCCACGCTCGTGGTGAAATGCCGGACGTTGGGGTTGTCGAAGAACATCCGCCGCGCGAAATTCTCGAACGCCGCCATGTCCGGGCAGGTGACCACGAGGACGAAGTCCGCGGTGCCGGTGACGTAGTAGCACTGCTGCACGCAGTCGTCGGCCAGGACCTGGGCGCGGAAGCCGTCGAGCACCGCCAGGCTCTCGCGCTCCATCTCGACCATGACGACGAACGTCATGTCCAGTCCGAGCGCGGCCGGGGACAGCACCGCGACCTCCTTCTCGATCACTCCGGCTTCGCGCAGCCGCTTGATCCGCCGCTGCACGGCCGCGGCGGACAGGCCGACTTTGGACCCGATGACCTCGGCGATCGTGCGGGCGTCGGTCTGCAGGCAGGAGAGGATGGCGAGGTCAAGCTGGTCCAGGTCGGGAGTGCGCACACTTCAGGCTAACCGGGCGGACCGACAAAAAGCCTCGGGTTTATCACGCCGCCGAGACGCTGGTCGCAATACCTCCTATCGAGCGAATGTGGAAGAGGTCTCTTAGTGACGTGGAACACAACTGACCGGTCTACCCAGGGGTAGGCCATACAAGGGAGGCAACCGGCGACGTCCGCCAACAAGCCGGTCTGGGAGGTTCCGCCATGAGCGCTGTCCGGTCGCGCCACCGTGCCGCAGTCGTCGCCGGGATCGGCGGCGCGCTGCCCGAGCACGTGGTGACGAACGACGAGATCGCGGCCCGCCTGGACACCAGCGACGAGTGGATCCGCACCCGCACCGGGATCCGCGAGCGCCGCCGCGTCGCCCCCGGCCAGTCCACAGTGGATCTCGCCGAGGAGGCGGGACGGGCGGCGCTCGGCCCGGACGGGTACGCGGACGCCGTCGTGCTCGCCACCTCCACCGCCGACCAGCTGTGCCCGGCCACCGCGCCGCAGGTGGCGGCCCGGCTCGGCCTCGGCACGGTGCTGGCCCTCGACGTCAACGCGGTGTGTAGCGGCTTCATCTACGCGCTCGCTACGGCCGCCGGCTTCATCGCGGGCGGGATCGCCGAGCGGGTGCTGGTGATCGGCGCGGACGTCTTCACCTCGCTGGTCGACCCGGACGACCGCACCACGGTGCCGATCTTCGGCGACGGCGGCGGCGCGGTGCTGCTGCGCGCGGGCGAGCCCGGCGAACGCGGCGCGCTCGGCCCGTTCGACCTGCACAGCGAGGGCGAACTGGCCAAGCTGCTGTGGGTCGAGGCGGGCGGAGCGGCGCAGCGGGTGCCGGAGAACCCGAAGGACCGGTTCATGGTCATGCAGGGGACGGCCGTGTTCCGGCAGGCGTGCGCGCGGATGGCGGAATCCTCGCGCGCGGTGCTGGAAGAGGCCGGCTGGATGGTCGGCGACGTCGACCGGTTCGTCGGTCACCAGGCGAACATCCGCATCCTCCAGGCGACCGCGAAACAGCTCGGCATGCCCGCGGACGCGGTGGTGTCGAACATCGAGCGGGTCGGCAACACCAGCGCGGCGTCGATCCCGCTGGCGCTCGCGGACGCGGTCGCCGACGGGACGCTGACGCCGGGCCACCGGGTGCTGCTTACCGCGTTCGGAGCCGGGCTGACCTGGGGCTCCACGGTGCTGACCTGGCCCGAGCTGCCCTGAGCTACGCGTACTCCGGCAGCGCGATCGCTTCCGAACGCGGCTTCTCGAACCGTCCAGCGACCTTGCCCAGCCGCTGCGCCAACGGCGTGCTCGCCATCCGCAGCGCGGCGTGGAGCGCGGTCCGATGCGCCCGCGACCTCGGCATCGTCACCTGCGGTGCACCGGGGAAAAGCCGCTGCGCCTCGGCGACCAGCGGCCGCATCCGGCGTTCGTACTGACTGAACGCCGCCTGCGGGTCTTCGTGGGCCATGAGTTCTCCGGCCAGGATGTACGCGCCGGTCAGGGCGAGCGTCGTGCCCATGCCGCTGATCGGTGAAGCGCAGTACGCGGCGTCGCCGAGCAAGACGACCCGGCCTTGGTGCCACGTCGGCAGTTTCGTCTGGCCGACGCCCTCCAGGTACAGCGAGCCGTTGTCCATTTCAGCCAGTACGCGCGGTCCTTCCCAGCCGACGTCGGCGTACGTCTTGCGCAGCACGGACACGGTGTCTTCGGGGGTGAGCCGGTCCAGTCCGCGCACGTCGGACAGGAAGAACAGTCCGGCGCGCATCGTGCCGACGTTGTCCGGACGCAGGAACAACATCCGCCCGCGACCGCAGAACATCGTGCGCCACCAAGCGTTGTCGGTGGCGATGCGCGGAATCGCGAGGTGTGCGGTGTAGAGGCCGAGTTCGTGCGGACGCGCCTTTGGCATCAGCATCGCGCGGGTGCGGGAGCGCAGGCCTTCGGCGATGACGACGGCGTCGAAGCGCTGGGTTTGGCCGCTTTGGAAGTCGACGTCCACGCCGGTGCCGTCGTCGTGCAACGCCTGGATCTGGTCGCCGAATCGATAGGTCGTCTCGCCGGCTGACTGCTCGTACAGCAGTCTCGACAGCTGGCCGCGCAGGATTTCGATCTCGGCCGTCCCGCCTCCGGAATCGCCCTCGCCGGCGCGGAATTCGGCGACCACGCGGCCGTGTCCGTCCACGAACTGCGTGCCGACCTCGCCGGTGTGCGCGGCGCGGACCGCCTCTTCGAGCCCCATTTTGCGCAGCACTTGGCGGCCGACGCCGCGGATGTCGACGTTCTGGCCCTCCTCGCGCAGATGATCGAACCGTTCGACGATGGTGACGTCCCAGCCGGAGCGTGCGAGCCGGGAAGCGAGCGCGGGACCGGCGATGCTGGCTCCGGAGACGAGAAGACTGCGACGGGTCATGGTGCTCCTCCTTGCCGTTGCTGAGGTACATAGATAACCTATCTATTAGTTTCTCTACTGACAAGGAGGGTCGCGTGGACGAGAACCAGGCAGCGCTCGCGAACATGAACGAGACGACCTTCGCGGTGCGCGACGTCATCGAGGCCAGCCGTGACCTGATGGCGCGGATGGCGAAGAGCGTCGAGATGAACGCGAACGACCTCACCGCGATCGCGATCCTCAACCACCACGGGCCGATGGGGCCGGTGGAACTGGGCCGCCGCCTCGGGATCAGCGGACCGTCGGCGACCACGCTCGTGGACCGGATGGAAGAGGCCGGTTACCTGGCGCGCGTCCGCAGCGACACCGACCGGCGGCGAGTGGCGGTCACGGTCACCGATGCCGCGCGGGAGATCGCGGCGGCGGTGTGGCGGCCGCCGATCGAGAAGCTGGACGCGGTGTCGCGCACGCTCAACGCGGCGGAAAGCGCTGTGGTGCGGGACTTTCTGGCCCGGATCACGGAGGCGATGAACGAAGGCCGGGAACTCTAGGTCGTCCAGGTCCGGGTCTCGCGGTGGCGGCCGCGGAGGTGGAGTTCGCCGTGCAGCCGCCAATGTTCCCGTTCGCCGCCCAGCGCGGCTTTCACCGTCGTTTCGCTGGCGAGCACCCGCGACGGAACCGCTTTCGCGTGTTCGGTGAGCCGCGCGGCCTCGTTCACCGCGTCGCCGATCACGGTGTACTCCAGGCGGCTCGACGCACCGAGCTGCCCGGCGAACACCTGTCCGGTCGCGACGCCGATCCCCAGGTCGAGCTCGCCTTCCGCCAGCACCGCGTCGCGGATCGCGCGGGCCGCGGCGAGCGCCATCGTCGGGCCGTCGGACAGCCGGGTCGGCGCGCCGAAAACGCACAGCGCGGCGTCGCCCTGGAACTTGTTGACCAGCCCGCCCCGAGCGTCCACCGCGGACACCACGCTCGCGAAAAACCGGTTCAGCTTCTCGACCAGTTCCTGCGGCGGAGTGCGCGACGCGAGCGCAGTCGAGTCCACGACGTCGACGAACAACGCGGTGACCTCGCGGACGTCGCCGGAGAGCGAAGCGCCGTATTCGAGCGCGTGCCGGGCGACGTCGGTGCCGACGTGGCGGCCGAAGAGATCGCGCATCCGGTCCTGTTCGCGCAGGCCGGCGGCGAGGTCGTTGACCGACGTCTGCAGCATCCCGATCTCGCTGGAGTCGTCCACGTCGACGTGCACGTCCTTGCGTCCGCGCGCGATGCCGTCCAGCGCGATCCGCAGCCGGTGCAGCGGCGCGGCGACGGCGCGGGACAGGAGCGCGGTGCCGATCGCGCCGGTCGTCAGGCCGGTCACCGACAGCACGATCAGGCTCGCCGTCGGGTTCCCGTTGCGGCCGAGATCGGGCGGCGTGGTCACGAGCAGCACGCCGATCAGCGGCACGCCGCTCGCCAGCACCCAGGTGACGACCAGCCGGGTCAGCACCGTGACCGGCAGCGAACCGCGCGGCGGCAGCACGTCGAGTGCCATCGTCATCACCGGACGCGCGACCCATTCCGCGGCCAGGTAGGTGAGCCCGACTGTGGTCAGCCCGCCGAGGCCGATGGTGAGTGCGATGCCCGCCGCGTCGCCGAGCGAACCGAGAACGCCGGCCAGAATGCCCAGCGCGAGTGCCCCGATCAGCCAGAGCGTGCCGCTCACCACAGCCATGTCGAACGGCAGCCGCAGCGCGCGTTTCGCCTCGTCCGCGGTCGGCGGGCGGCCGATCGTGAACCACACCACGGTGCGGCGCTGCAGGTAGGCGGTCCAGAGCGTGCCGACGATCAGGGCGAGCGCGACCACCCCGGCCGCGGTGACGCCGAGCACCCAGCCGCGGTCGTCGACGTCCTCGGGCAACCCCTGCAGGAGCAGCAGCAACGCGACGACTCCGGCACCGGCGACACTCGATCCGACGCCGAGCGCGGCGAAGCCCAGACTGGTGCGCAGAACCAGCCGGAACCTCCCCGCGATCATCGTGCGCACCCGCAGATCGTATGGGGTGGCGGGGCCGGGAGCGAAAAAAGCTGTCGCCGCCGCGGTGGCGCGATGGTTAGCGTGGCCGTATGCAACCGCTCGACCCCGCGGAGATCCGCGCCTCGTTCGTCAACTGTTCTCGCGGGGAAGCCAAGTCCGTCACGCTGCCCGCGGACGTCCCGTGGGAGAAGCGCGACTTCCTCGGCTGGCGCGACGTGAAGGCTCCCGGCCGGGCGTACCTCGTCGTACCGCACGGCGACGAGCTGATCGGCCTGTCGCTGCGCGCCGCGCCGCCGGCGAAATCACGGGTGCGCAGCAACATCTGCGCGTTCTGCACCACGACGCATCCGCTCGCCGACATCACGCTGTTCAGCGCGCGGCTCGCCGGGAAAGCCGGCCGCGACGGCAATACGGTCGGCACGTATTTGTGCGCCGACCTGGAGTGCAGCGCGTACCTGCGCGGCGAACTCAAGCCCGCGGTGCCGCAGCCGAAGGAGACGCTCACGCAGGAAGAAGCCGTCGAGCGGATGAACGAGAAGATCAGCCGGTTCGTGGCGCGGGTGCTGGAAACCCGGTAACCGCCGTTGCCGCGGTTCCGGTCAGGGATTCAGAAATCCCATTCGGCGATCCGGCCCATTTTCCGGATCACCGGGAACAGCGCCGACGCGCGCAAGGCCAGCCGGGACCCGGCCGGGATCTTCGCGAGGACTTCGTCGCTCGCCCACTCGGTCGCGTCCAAACAGGACACCAGGCGCAGGCCGTAGCGCTCGAGTTCGTGCGGATCGTCGATGCCCCAATGCAAAGTCGCGCCCGAGCGGCGGACCACCGGGTTGATCATCTGCGCCTTGACGCCGAGCGAGCTGAAGAAATCGGCCACGATCCGGCCGGACGGGAACCTGCCGACGAGCCTGCGGACCAGTTCGGTCCCGGACTCCGCGGTGAGGTACATGGTGAGCCCCTCGGCCACGATGAGCGCCTCGCGGTCGCCGGGAACCTGGTCGAGCCAGCCGAAATCGGTGACCGACGAACCGATCATGGCGTACCCCGGCCGTTCCGGGTAGATCCGGCCGCGGACGTCCACGACCTCGGGATAGTCCACATCGAACCAGGCGACCGAGGGCGGCGGGTCGAGCCGGTACACGCGGGTGTCCATCCCGCAGCCGAGGTGCACGACGATCGCGTCCGGGTGCTCGACGAGCCACTCGGCGGCCATCGCGTCGATCGCGCGCGCCCGGATCGCGACGGAGACCGAGGAGTTTTCGTTGACACCGAGCTTGCTGAAGTCGTAGTCGATCTTCTTGACCGCTTCGTCCGCCGCGGTGTCACCGAGAATCGGGTCTTTGCGGCGAGCGTCGAGGGCGCGGCCGTACAGCGTGCCCAGGTTGGTCGCCTTCTCCTCGGTGAAGTGCACTTTCTCCACGGCCGGGCCCCCTTGGTATCAGTCTTTTTATAAACTTGTGAATACTGTAGCGCTGATCGCGTCGTGCTGCGCGGGTGCTGATTCAGGAAGACGCGTAGTCGTGGGCGTAGGTTTTCGCGTCCAGCAGGTGCTTGAGCGTGATCTCGCGCGCCGCGGCCGCGTCCGACCGGCTGATGGCGTCGAGGATCGCGCGATGCTCGGCCACGGCCTTGCGGATCTGCCCAGGAAGCCGCAGAGCGGCCCGGCGTTCCTCGCCGACCAGCGCGAGCACCGAACGGAGCAGGTCCGCGACGTCGTCGTTGCCCGCGTTGCCCGCGATCACCCGATGGAACTCGGCGTCCGTCGCGATGACGCGCAGCATGTCCCCGGCCGCCGCGGCCTCCTCCATCTCCGCGACGTTGTCCGCGAGCCGCTGCACGACGCGCGGCGTGTGCTGCGTCGCGAGCCGCTCGGCGAGGGTGGGTTCGACGGTCGCGCGGAGGTCGAACAACTTCTCCACCAGCTGCTCGTGCTCGGAAAACCAGCTGCTCAGCGGGCTTTCCGCAGTGCCCTGCTCGCGGACGTAGGTGCCTGACCCGGCGCGGATCTGGACGTAACCGATCGAATCCAGGACCCGCAACGCCTGCCGCAACGACCCGCGGCTGATGCCGAGCTGCTCGCACAACGCGCGTTCCGCGGGCAGGCGCGAGCCCGGCGGGAGCTCGCCCGAGTCGATCATCGTGCGCAGATGGTCGACCGTGGCGCTCCAGACCTGCTCGGATTCGTGAGCCACGCCGCCCATCCTGGCAGCTGGCGACCCGAGCCGCGCGAAATTGTCGGTGGCGGGTGTCACGATCTTTGGTGGGAAAGGGAGGGACCATGACCGCGAAATTCAAGGATCTGGCACTGGACGCACTCGACCACCAGGCACAAGCCGACTGGTGGTGTTCGACGCTCGGCTACGTCCGCCGAAGCCCGCCCGGAGAGAGGCCGCCGGACTGGCCGGTCGCCATCGTCGACCCGGCAGGGGAGGGGCCGTTGCTCTGGCTGAACCCGGTGCCGGAGCGCAAGACGGTGAAGAACCGGATGCACCTGGACGTGTGGGGAGATCCGGCGGAGCTGCGTGCCGCCGGAGCACGGATGGTGGCGGAGCGGGGCGAGGACCGGGAGTGGTGGGTGATGGCGGATCCGGAGGGGAATGAGTTTTGCGTTTTTGAGCGGTGAGGTGCTGGTCGGTGAGGCGCTGGTCGGCGGTGGAGGCGGGAATGTGGATGGAAGGAGGGGTGCGGAGGGAGAAGCTGGTGCGGACGGGCGGCGCGGGTGAAGCGCGGGCTCGGTAGGCGAAGTGGGACGTGCGCTGGCGGAGGTGTCGGCTCGCTGGGTGATGCCGTCGGGCGGGCGGGCGCGACGGAGGTGTCGGCTTGCGGGCGGTGCCGTCGGGTCTGCGTGCGCGGCGGCCAACCGGTGAGCATGCGCGGCAGACCACGGGTGCGTGTGCGCGGCGGGTTGCGGGTGAGCATGCGCGGCGGGCAGCCGATGCGTGTGCATGGCGTGCAGCTGGCGCGTCTGCGCGGCGAGGCGTCGGCTCGCGGGCGACGCGGTCGACTGTGCGGGCATGACGGGCGGGCGGGTGCGCATACACGCGGCCGTGTTGGCTCGTGGGTGATGCCGTTGGGCGTGCGTTCGCGGCGGGCAGTCGTTGCGTGTGCATGGCGTGCAGCTGGCGCACGTGCATGGCGCGGGCGCGGTGGCTCGCGGGCGATGCCGTCGGGTGTGTGCACGGCAGGCAGCCGGTGAGCTGAACCCAGGCCCATCACCGAGCCTCCCCGTGCCCCGCGAAGGTGCCGTCAAGTGTCTGACCGGACACATCGCGTCGCCGGGTGTCGGGGGTGCTGCTTAGGGTCAGCGGGTGAGTGCTTTATGACCTGGTGGCATGCCGTCGTCATCTTCATTGCCGGGATGTGGGCCGGGACGATCAACACCGTCGTCGGTTCCGGGACGCTCGTGACCTTTCCGGTGCTCGTCGCGCTGGGGTATCCGCCGGTGACGGCTACGACGTCGAACGCCGTCGGGCTCGCGCCGGGGACGATCAGCGGGGCCTATGGCTACCGGCATGAGCTGGTCGGCTACTGGCCGCAGGTGGTGCGGTTCGCGGTCGCCTCGTTCTTCGGGGCCATCGGCGGCACCATTCTCCTGCTGACGCTGCCCAAGGACGCCTTCGAGAAGATCGTTCCGGTGCTCGTCGGGCTCGCCGTCGTGCTCGTGATCGTTCAGCCGAAGGTGTCGAAGTGGGTGCAGAAGCGCCGCGAGGCCAACGGGCGCGAGCATCACGCCGGGCCGTTGCTGTTCGGGCTGCTGTTCGTCATCGGCATCTACGGCGGCTACTTCACCGCCGCGCAGGGCGTGATGATGATGGCCGTCATGGGCATGTTGCTGTCCGAACCGCTGCAGCGGCTCAACGGCGTCAAGAACGTGCTGTCCGCGGTCGTGAACATCGTCGCCGGCACGATTTACGCGTTCGTCGCCCCGGTGAGCTGGCCGGTGATCGGGCTGCTCGCGCTCGGGTCCACGATCGGCGGGCAGCTCGGGGCCAGGATCGGCCGCAAACTGCCGCCCACCGTGTTGCGCGGCGTGATCGTCGTGATCGGGCTCGCCGCGGTCGTGCAGCTGGTGCTCAAATAGCGCGGAATTCCTTGGCCGCGGCCAGGAACAGGTCGTTCTCCTCCGGCGTTCCGATCGTCACGCGCGCGCCCTCGCCGGGGAACGGGCGCACGATCAGCTTCCGGTCCAGCATGTGCTCCGCGAAGGCCGCGGTGGCGTCGCCGAGCGGGAACCACACGAAGTTCGCCTGGGTCGGCGGGATCTCGTAGCCCATTTCCAGCAGCGCGTCCCGCACGCGGGTGCGTTCGGAGATGATTTCCTGGCACCGGGCGAGCAGTTCGTCCTCCGCGTCGAGCGACGCGATCGCGGCCACCTGCGCGATGCTGTTCACCGAAAACGCCACGTACACCTGCTGCAGCGCCTGCGCGATCGGCTCCGGAGCCACCGCGTAACCGACCCGCAGCCCGGCGAGCCCGTACGCCTTCGAGAACGTGCGCAGCACCGCCACATTGCTGTGCGTCCGCGTGAACTCGACGCCGTCCGGCACCTCGGGGTCGGTGACGAATTCCTTGTACGCCTCGTCCAGCACCACGAGCACGTGCGGCGGCACCGCTTCGAGGAACCGCTCGATCTCGTCCCGGTGCAGCACGGTGCCGGTCGGGTTGTTGGGGTTGCAGACGAACACCAGCTTCGTGCGGTCGGTGATCCGCGCCAGCATCGCGTCGAGGTCCAGCCCGTGCTCCGGCGTCAGCGGAACCTTCACGCCCGTCGCGAGCGCCACCTGCACCACGATCGGGTAGGCCTCGAACGACCGCCAGCCGAACAGCACCTCGTCGCCGGGACCGCACAGCGCCTGGATCATCTGCTGGCACAGCGACACCGAACCGCAGCCGATCGCGAGGCGTTCGGCAGGCACGTCCAGCCGCCGCGAAAGCCGCTCGCGCAAAGCCTGGGAACCGTTGTCCGGGTAGCGGTTCACTCCGGTGACCGCAGCCGTGATCGCCGCCTGGACGCTCGGCAGCGGACCGCCGGGCACCTCATTGCTCGCGAGCTTGACGGCCCCTTCGATCGTCCGGCCAGGGACGTACTTCGGCAACGAATCGAGGTCAGGGCGGGGGGCGAGGGACGGCATCGTCGGAACTCCTCGGTTTTCACGGGACGACGGGGTCACCGTATCTCGCCCCGGCGGATCCGGAAAGGTTCCCAATGTTCACCCGGAGGTGATTGCATGAGGCGATGACGTCGACGACCACCGTGGATCACCAGCGTACCGACGGCAGCACCCTCCGCCTCACCTTCGCCGAACCCGACGGCGCTCTTCGCGGCGGCCTGGTGGTCCTGCACGAGGGCGACGGGGTCACCGACGGCGTCCTGCTGCTGGTCAAAAGCCTTGCCGGCGAAGGCTGGCTCACCGTCACCCCGCACATCGAATCCGGCGAAAAGCTCACCCAGCGCGACCTGCTCGACGCCACCGACCGCACGCTCGAATGGCTCACCGACCGCGGCGTCGAGGCCGACCTGCGCGGCGTCGTCGGCTTCGATCTCGGCGGCACGGCGGCGCTGGTAGTCGCCTCGCACCGCAAGTTCGGCGCGGCGGTGAGCGTCGGCGGCCAGGCGGTGGCGGAACTGCCGAAGCTGCTGGAAATCGCCGGACGCGTGACCAGCCCGTGGCTCGGCATGTACGGCGACGCCGGGGACGAGGCGGGCGAAGCCGAGGTGGAGCAACTGCGCGAGGCCGCGGCGTCGGCCAAAGTCGCGACGAACGTCGTGCACTATCCGGGTGCCAACCACCGCTTCGACGCCGATCCCAGCGCGGCGGAAGAGGCTTGGCAGCGCACCCTCGACTGGTTCAACGCGCACCTCCGCTGATCTTCGGCAGCACCCTTGACGGGTCGCTGTGCACTCGCATAACGTTCCGATCCGGATCGAAACGTTAACGCGAGAGGAACCACCTGTGAAAGCGGTGCTTGTCGAACCCCAGCAGCGACTCGTCCTGGCCGATACCCCTGACCCGGCTCCTGGCCCAGGGCAAGCCGCCGTCGAGGTCGAGGCCATCGGCGTCGGCTACTTCGACATCATGAATCTGCGGAATGGCGCCACCTCAGTGCCGGGCGTCGAGGTCGTCGGCCGGATGCGGGACGGGCGGAGAGTGCTGGCGCTGGTCCTTTCCGGCGGCTACGCCGAGCAGGTTGTCGCCGACGCGGACCAGCTGTATCCCGTGCCCGAAAACCTCGATCCGGCCGACGCGGTCGCCCTCGGAGTGAACGCGATGGTCGCCGAGAGCGCGGTGCATCGGGCTGGGGTGGCACCTGGCGAACGGGTGCTCGTCCGCGGCGCGAGCGGCGGGATCGGCGTGCTCGCGACCCAGATCGCCCACGCTCGCGGTGCCGAGGTCACCGCAGTGACGTCCTCGGCGGAGTACGGCGAACGGCTCCGGACTCTCGGTGCCGCGAAAATCGTCGACCGCACCCGCGAGCGTCCCGAGGAGACTTACGATGTCATCATCGACACCGCGGCTGGCCCGCAGGTCCGGGAGCATCTGGAACTGTTGCGCCCCAACGGTCGCTATGTCCTTTGTGGAGGAACGGCGGGTGTTCCGGAACCGGAAGCGTTCGAGCCGCTGATGCGCGATTTCCACAAGTCGCCGACGTTGTTCGCGTTCAGCCTGACCTCGGTGCCGCCGGAAGAACGCCGGAAGTCGTGGGACCGCGTCCTCGAGCTCGTGGAAGACGGTCAGCTCGCCGCCGTGCGCGACCAAACGTTCCCGCTCGCCGGCGCCGCGGCTGCCCTCCAGCACGTGGAGCAGGGGAAATCGTTCGGTAAGGTCGTGCTGCTCAACGGATAGCGGGAGAATTCATGGCGCGCCAACGCGACGAGCGGATCGACCACGCCGTGCTGGTCGCGGTGTGCGAACTGGTCCGGGAATCCGGCTATTCGGCGCTGACCATGGAGGCCATCGCCCAGCGCGCGGGCACTACCAAACCTGCCATCCGGCGCCGGTGGAAGAGCCAGAAGCACGTGGTGGTCGCCGCGCTGGCCGAGGCGCGCACCGGAGTCGCGGAGATCGACACCGGGTGCACCTGCTGCGATCTCGTCGGCCACCTCGACGCACTCCGGATCGGCCTGGAGGACCCGGTCTTCGGCCGCGTCCTCCCGGCGCTGGCCGTCGATCTGGCGGACGACCCGGAGCTGCGGGAGGACTTCCTGACCTCGTTCTGGGCCCCGCGCCGGGAGGCCTGCGTCGTTTCCCTGCGCAAGGCCGAGGAGCGCGGGGACCTCCGGCCCGGCCAGGACGTCGACCTGCTGCTGGACCTGTTCGCCGCCCCCGTCGTGTTCCGCGCGCTGTTCGGGCACCAGGACCTGACCCGCGAGTTCGTCCTCGACGTCGTCCGCGCGCTGCTGTCCGGGGTCGGCACGGTCGAAAAAGGACTTTGCGCGCATGCCGGGGTTAGCATCGGCGAGTGACCGAGAACGCCGCTGTTCCCGAGGTGCTTTGGCGACCCGACCCGAACCGGGTCGCTGACTCGAAGATCGAGGCCTTCCGCCGATGGCTGCGCGAGCAGCGCGGCGTCGACCTTGCCGATTACGCCGACCTGTGGCACTACTCGGTCGAGCAAGTTCCGGAGTTCTGGACCGCGGTGGCGGAGTTCTTCGGCGTGCGCTGGCATGAGCGGCCGCGGGAAATCCTGTCCGGCGCGATGCCGGACGCGAAATGGTTCGACGGCGGCACGCTCAACTACGCCGAACATTCGCTGAGCCCGGGCACCGGCGGGGCCACGAAGGCCGACGACGAACTCGCGGTGATTTTCCACCGCGAGGACGGGCTCGCCGAGCAATTCACCTACGGCGACCTCCGCGCGCACGTCGCCGCCGCGCGCGCCGCGTTGCGTGCTTTCGGTGTCGGCAAAGGAGATCGCGTCGTCGCGCTCGCGCCGAACTGCCCGCAGACGCTCATCGCTTTCCTCGCCACCGCCAGCCTCGGCGCGATCTGGTCGTCGTGTTCCCCGGACTTCGGGATCCGCGCGATCGCCGACCGGTTCACCCAGATCGAGCCGAAGGTGCTCATCGCGGTGAACGGATATGCTTACAACGGACGGAAATTCGACATCCGGGACACCGTTCAGCAGCTGCGCGACCAGATTCCGTCGATCGAAGCCACCGTTTTGGTGAAATACCTGGGCGACGGGACGCTGGACGGCGTCATCGACTGGAACGCGATGCTCGCCGAACACGCGGGCGGCGAGCTGGCGTACGAGCCGGTGGACTTCGCGCATCCGTTGTGGATCCTGTATTCCTCGGGCACGACCGGGCTCCCGAAGGGGATCGTGCAGGGCCACGGCGGCATCGTCGTCGAACACTTCAAGGCGCTGGGCCTGCAGAGCGGGCTCGAGCCGGGGGACCGGTTCTTCTGGTTCACCACCACCGGCTGGATGATGTGGAACTTCATCGCCTCCGGGCTTCTCGTCGGCGCCACGATCGTGCTGTACGACGGCAGTCCCGGCCATCCGGACCTGAACGCGCTGTGGCATCTGGCCGAACAGCACCGCGTCACCTACTTCGGCACGTCCGCGCCGTTCATCCAGAGCTGCCTCAAGGCGGGCCTCGCCCCGGCCGAACGCTACGACCTCAGCGCGCTGCGCGTGGTCGGCTCGACCGGTTCGCCGTTGTCCTCCGAGGGTTTCCGCTGGATCGCCGACGCGATCGGCCGGGACGTGCAGATCTGCTCGGTCTCCGGCGGCACCGACCTGTGCGCGGCGATCGTCGCGGCCGCGCCGGACGTTCCGGTGTGGCTCGGCGAACTGTCCTGCCGCGCGCTCGGCGTGGCCGCGGCGGCGTTCGACGACCACGGCGAGCCGGTGGTCGAGGAGGTCGGCGAGCTGGTGATCACCGAACCGATGCCGTCCATGCCGGTCTCGTTCTGGAACGACCCGGACGGTTCCCGGCTGCGCGAGGCGTACTTCGACACATACCCGGGTATCTGGAGGCATGGCGATTGGGTCAAGATCACGCGCCGCGGTTCGGCGGTGGTCTACGGCCGCAGCGATTCGACGCTCAACCGCGGCGGCGTCCGGATGGGCACCGCCGAGTTCTACCGGGTCGCGGAAGGGTTCGCCACGGTCGCCGACTCGCTCGTCATCGACACGTCGGCGGCGGGCAACGACGACGGGCAGCTGCTGTGTTTTCTCGTACTCGCGCCGGGCGCGAAGCTCGAAGAGGTAGAGCCTGACCTGCGGAAAGAGATTCGCGGTGCGCTGTCGCCACGACACGTACCCGATCGGTTCCTGGTCGTTTCCGAGATTCCCCGTACGTTGAACGGTAAGAAGTGCGAAGTACCAGTGAAGCGGATTCTCTCCGGAGTCGCGCCGGAGAGGGCGGTGAGCACGGACGCGCTGGCCAACCCGGCCGCGCTGGCCCCCTTTGTGGAGCTCGCCGCGGAGTGAACGCGCCAACGGGGGGAAGCATGGCAGGGCCGTGCGTGTTGCACGCGTGGTGACGGGGACACGCGCGCAGCACACTTGGCAGGCGGCAGGCGTCACGTCGGTCGTCGCGATCACGTGGGTGACCAGGCTGGCCGGGCTGCTGGCGATCGTGTCCACGGTCGTCCCGGTTGGCCGCGACGTGCGCGGGCACGTCGCCAAATGGCTGGAACTGCCGAGCGAAGCGACCACCGCGGCGGCCGCTGTGGCACTGGTCACCGGTGTGTTGCTGATCATGCTCGCGGCTGGGCTCCGGCGCCGCAAACGCCGCGCTTGGCAGCTGGCGGTCGGCTTCGCCGCGCTGCTGGCGCTGTCCCACCTCGGGCTGCGGCACGTTTTCGGCGCCGGCGTGGTGTCGATGGTGCTGCTCGCCGGGCTTCTCGGCACGCGGCGGTACTTCATCGCCCGCCCGGACCCGACCGTCGGCCGCTGGCGCGCGCTGCGGGTGCTGCTGCAACTGGTGCTGGCCGGGTTCGTGCTCAACTTCGCGCTGCTGTCGGTCGCGCCCGCCCGGATGCTCGACCCGCTGAGCTTCGCCGACCGGCTGTCCCAGTCCGCGCTCGCGCTCACCGGCGTCAGCGGGCCGGCGGTGTTCCACGAGATGTGGTTCGAGGACCTGTCCGCGTCGATCGGGCTGATCTTCAGCATCACCGGCGTGCTGGTGTCGGCGTACTTCCTGCTGCGCTCGGCCGAACCCGCGCCGGAGCTGTCCGACGACGAACTCGCGCGGCTGCACGAGTTGCTGAAGCAGCACGGGGAACGGGATTCGCTCGGCTACTTCGCGCTGCGCCGCGACAAGTTCGCGGTCTTCTCCAAGACCGGCAAGGCGGCCGTCACCTTCCGCGTGATCGCCGGCGTCGCGCTGACCTCGGCCGATCCGCTCGGCGACCACGAGGCCTGGCCCGGCGCGATCGAGGAGTACCTGGACATCTGCCAGCGCAACGCCTGGGTGCCCGCCGCGATGGGCGCGTCCGAACTGGGCGCGACGGTGTGGGCCCGGTTCGGCCTGGAGGTACTGGAAATCGGCGACGAGGCGGTCGTCGACACCCAGACGTTCACACTGGAAGGCCGCGTGATGCGCGGCGTACGGCAGGCGGCGTCGCGGACGAAGCGGGCCGGTTACAAGGTCCTGGTGCGCCGGGCCGAAGACCTGCGTCCGGGCGAACTGCCCGAACTGGTGCACCTCGCCGCCACCTGGCGCGGCACCGAAACCGAACGCGGGTTCTCGATGGCGCTGGGCCGCATGGGCGACCCAGGTTCGGTGATCGTCACCGCGGAGCAGGGCGGCCGCGTCCGAGGCGTGCTGCAGTTCGTGCCGTGGGGAGAGCGAGGCCTGTCGCTGGACGTGATGCGCCGCGACCGCACCGTCGACAACGGCGTGAACGAGCTGATGATCTCGGAGCTGCTGCTGTACTCCCGCGAGCACGACATCGACCACGTGTCGCTGAACTTCGCCGCCTTCCGCGCCCTGATGGAACAGGGCCAACGCATCGGTGCCGGCCCGGTCGCGCGCCTTTCGGCGAAAGTCCTGCACTTCTTCTCGCGCTGGATCCAGATCGAAAGCCTCTACCGGTTCAACGCCAAGTTCCAGCCCCGGTGGGTCCCGCGGTATCTCGTCTACCCCGGCGTCGGATCCCTCCCGCGCGTCGGCATCGCCACCTTCGAAGCCGAGGGCCTCGGCGGCCGTTCTCCCTGGTTGCGGCGGGTGCTGCAGCGTTGAGGGGGGTGCCTTCCGGAGGGGCTGGAGGGGTGTGTAACCTATCTGAGCAGTGGTCGTTAGGACCCAGGAGGCTTCGCCTAGTCTGGTCTATGGCGCCGCACTGCTAATGCGGTTGGGGGTAACCCCCCCTCCCGGGTTCAAATCCCGGAGCCTCCGCTGGTGCCTGTTTCGGCAGGTGCTAGGTTAACAACTGAACACGCGCCCGTAGCTCAGCTGGATAGAGCATCTGACTACGGATCAGAAGGTCAGGGGTTCGAATCCCTTCGGGCGCACTGTCTGGTCGAGACAGTAGGAAACCCCCTCATAGTAGGGGGTTTCCTGTATTTCGTCCCGCTTCTGCGTACGTAGCTGGGGCTCGTTAAGTTGTTCTCGGCCCACGGTCTGGACCACCAACGTTCCTCCGTGATTCTTATGATGACCTTCGGGCCGGGGCGCGGAAACCGGAAGCATTCGCCAGCACTTGTGACAAGTTCCAGGCTCGGATTTCCGCCGAGAGGGACTCTGCGACTGGCGAACGGATCGCGCTGACCGTCTTGGTGATCATCGAGCGGCCAGGCATCAACGGTCCGAGCAAGCGGCGTGGAAGAAAAGCCGTGCTCAGAATGACCTACGTCGCACGACCGCGATCTCTCCGGGTATGTGATGACTGAATGTCAGCCGGTCAGGTACAAATCCTATGCGGCCTCCTCGGCTCGGTCCGTGCACGCTCGATCGGTGAAGTGGTCCGCGAAGCGCAAGCTTCTGCTGCGGTCACCGGCAGTCGACATCGTTTTCGCGCATCGGCAGTCCGAGTCAGGCACGGGTTGGCCTCGCCGCAACCCGGCGAGCAAGATCCACGGCAGCGTTCCCGGGTGCTGAGGCATAGCCGGTTGTCGCCTGCCTCTTCCGTCCGCTGATCGCTGCGGGCCGGATTGACATTTCGGAGCCTTCATCGCGGCGGCCACGTAGACGAGAACCACTACATGTGGCGTCCTGGACGCGCTCCACTGCTACATGTAGTGTCATTGAGTGTTCACTGGGATATGCGCAGCAGGGGCCAGTCGGCATCGACCGGACTGATATCCATAATCCGGGTGCCAAAAATGCCCAGACGGAGACTTGCGTCCGTTGGGCATAGATGGTACACTGGTCAACGGAGGTACTCATACCTCTGAGTACGCACCAGCCAGTAGCTTTTCACTTAGACAATGACAAGCTACGCCTACCTGAATAGGTAGGTCAACCGGGTCTCACCCGATTGTGACTGGCCACACGGGACCGAACCCGTCGGTGCGTGCTCCTACGTAGTTGGAGCAAGAAGTATGAATAACGAACACTCCGCCGAGGTCGGCGGGTTTCAGTTCCTCGACTCCGTGGTCGCCGGCCCGCGGAAGCTGCGCCAGGTCGTCGCAGCCCAGAAGGAGCTGTATACCTCGGCGGACCAGCCCGGATGGATCTACTACGGAGACCTGTACACCGGCCTGAAAGCGGCGGTGAACTCTGTGGACCCGAGCGGGACGCTCGACAAGGTGGTTCGCAAGGCCGCCGAGGCGAATGATGCGCGCGGTCTCGCGTTTCGGGAGGCATCCGATGGGTTCCTGAAGCTCATGTCGAAAGGGGCAACCGGGGTGCCCGTGAAGACTGCCCGGTGGACCGACGGCGACTTAACCGTCGTCATGCGGCGGATGATCGGCCTGCGGCAGAAGAACGGCACCGTTCTGTACGTCGCACCTTACGTCAAGTGCGAACCCCTGGACCAGGACGGCGCAGACGTCCTGCTCTACTTAATGGAATCAGTGCTCGACCAGGCGCTGCCGGGTGCCACTCCCGTCGTGTGGGACGTACGTCGAGGCAAGGCGTTCAAGCTCCGCAAGAACACCAATCGCGTAGCGCTCGACCACTACGTACGCGCACAGGCACGGGCCTACATGTACATGTGGAACGCCGCATAGCTTGATCGACCGGCCGCTTAGGTCGGCCACCGAGGTGACCGACCTAAGCGGCCAGCAACCGGCGCAGTAAGCCGAATCTCGGTCCGTTGTGCATTTACGGCTTCTTCAGCCGAGCCAGCACCGCACGCGTCTGGGTCTGCGCGATCGACGACAGATCGTCCATCTTCAGCGGGGCCTCGCCAGGAGCCCGGTGGACCGCGACCTGGATTTCCACCGTCACGTTGCTGTCCTCCACCCCCACGATGTAACTCGCGCCCGGGCCGGTTTCCGTGGTGCTGCCCGCGCGCCAATAGCTGCGCGTGCCGAGTCCGGCGATCGTGCCGGAGGTCCAGCCCTGCGACGGTTTGGTGTTCCACTGCTCGTACGCCGGCGGCCGGTCCAGCGAAGCGAACTCGGCGCGGACGGCGATCCCTGCCTCGTTCGTGGCGACGCCGTCGGTCTTGGACGTGCTGGTGTAGCGGAGGCTGCAGCTCAGGTCGCCGCCGTAGCCGTCGCTTGGCTGGCCTTCCCGGTGGACCGGCGGGATCGGGGTGGCGGACCATTTCGCCAGCGGCTTGGGGTCCAGCAGATCGCAGGCGTTGGAGATCCCGCTCATCGAGTACTTGCCCGGCGGCGCGGTGGGCGAGGCCGTGGTCGACGGGGGCGGGGCGGCGGACGGGGTCGGCTCCGCTTCCGGAGCGGGCGAGCCGCCGCTGAGGGACAGGCCGATCGCGATTCCGACGCCCAGGATCACGACCAGTCCGATCGCGCCCGCCACGATCACTCCCGGCTTGGGGCCCGGCGGTTTCGTCGGCGGGGGATAACCGAATCCCTGGCCGGGCGGCGGATATGGTTGTCCGGCAACGGGATGGTTGCCAGGCGAGTGGGTCATCGAATCCCTTTCAGCCCGTTCAACGCCTTCCGGGCCTGTGCTTCGGCGATCGGCTGGACCTCGGCGCGGTGCATCTGCGCGACCTCCCGGGTACGGCTGAAGTTGAGCCGGACGCGGACCGAGACGTTCTGGTCCACCGCGCAGAGGACGTAGCGCGTGTTCGCGACCAGTTCGCCGTAGACCTCGGAGTGCCAGAAGCCCTCGGTGCCGACTCCGGTGATCGGCCCGGATGCCTTGCCCTCGCCGGTCTTGGCCAGGGTGCCGCGTTTCCAGCTCTCGTAGGAGGACGGCGCGGTGCCCTCGGTGAAATCGACGTCGAGGAGGATTTCGGCGGAGTTCAGGAGATCGTCGCCGGTGTAGCGGAGCTGGCAGCTCAGGCGGCCGGCGTCGTGCTCGCTCGGGCGGACTTCCTTGTGCTCGGGCTGGCCCTTGGGCGTGGGCGACCACTTCTTCAACGCGGCGGGATCGACGAGATCGCAGGCATTGGCGACGTTGTCCATCGAATAACCCGGCGCGGCGACCGGCTTCGGCGGCGGCTCGGAAGACTGTCCGGCCACGACTCCGACGGCGATCCCGGCGCCCAGCACGACGACCAGCGCGGCGATCCCGCCGATGATCCAGCCGGTCCGCCGGGGTTTCGGAGGAGGCGGCGGGTATCCGTAACCGACGGCGGCGAAAGGATTCGTCGGCGGCTCTTCGCGCCCGTTGTCGGTCATCCCCCGCAGCCCTCCGCCCAGCGAACCGGGCGACCCAGCCTGGCTCGGCCCGACTATATCCATCCGCTTCCGCCGAGGCGAGACACTGATCACTCTCGTCCCGGGTCCGATGCAACGCTGTCGTGGCGAGCGGGGACATGGGGTTGTGACGACAGTTTCGGATCAGGGGCGGGGGTGGGGGATGTCGGCCGAGGACGACGTCCCGGACACCCCCGGTGGCGACCAGGAGCTGTGGGCGCGTGCCGCGGCGGGCGACGCCGCGGCGTTCTCGGAGTTGTTCGACCGGCACGTCAGCGCGGTGTGGAACTACGCGTACCGGTTGACCGGGTCCTGGGCCACCGCCGAGGACCTGGCTTCGCTGACCTTCCTCACCGCGTGGCGACGCCTCGGCGAGGTGACGTTGGTGAACGACAGCGCCCGGCCGTGGCTGTTCACGGTGACCGCCAACCTGGCTCGCCGGGAACAGCGCCGCCTCGGCCGGTTCGCGGCTGCGCTGCCGCGGCTGACGCGCACCACCGTCGTGCGCGATCACGCGGAGGACGTGGCCGGTCAGGTCGACGCGGACCGACGGCTGAAGGTCGTGCTGACCGCGGTCGCGAAACTGCCTCGGGCCGAACGGCGGGCTGTTGAGCTTTGCCTGCTTGGCGGTTTGTCGACCGCGGAGGGCGCCGCGGTGCTCGGGATCGCCGAACCGAGCGTGCGGGCGCGGATTTCGCGGGCGCGCGCCCGGTTGCGGGAGCTCCTGCGAGACAACGACGTATTGGCTGGGGAGGAGTTCTGATGGCCGACGATCTCAACCTGCCGCCCGAACGGCCGATGCCGGATCTCCTGAAGGAATCCATGTGGAACCGGCTTGTTCCGGAACTGCGCGCACGGCGGCGGCGGAAACTGGGCCTGCCCTTGGCGGTCGCCGCGGGAGTCGGCGGGCTGGCTTTGGGCGCGACGCTGGTGTTCTCACCGGTGCACGACGCCAGTCCGGGCGTGACGCGGGTTCCGGTCGGTGCCAAGCCGGCTGCCAGCGACGCGCGAGTTCTCAAGGCCTGTCTCGACAGCTCACCCTCTTTCGGAGTCGCGTTGTCTGACCCGGGAAGTTGGCGCTCGACGCTCAGGGTCGATCAGGACGCGAATCGGGGTTACCTCGTCATCCGCAATGCTTCGCTCGCGGCGGTCTGCGTTCTCGACCACGGCCAGCGTTCCGACAGCAACGCGGGCCTGATGGTCACCGACAACAGGGACTGGGTGCACGGGCGCGAGAGCTACGCCTTCCTCAACGCCGCCCGCCCGATCTGCGGATTCAGCAGTGTCGTCAATCCCCGCCAGCCGAGCGTCGTGTTCGGGGTCGCCAGCCCCGACGTGGCCAAAGTGGAGCTGTACGGGCCGGACGACGCGATGACGCCCGCTTTGCTGAAGGACGGCACTTTCGTCGTGAAATTCGTCGAGGGCGATTCTCCGCATGACGATTACAGCCGAAAATTCCGGGTGACTATGCGCGACGGGCAAGTTCGCGACGTTCCGGGGAGATAGCACCGGATCTGCCTTCGCGCGAAGACTGCTGGGGGAAACGTAATAATGGCACTGGGTTTGACGACGCCTCGATCAGGTCAGGCGCGGCCGGTTTCTGTCCGAAGACGGGTGGATTGGCTGCTTCTCGGCGTGGCGGCCGCGTCGACGTTGGTCTTTATTGTGGTGCACGGTCATCTGATCGACGACACCTATATCACCTTGAGCTACGCCCGCAATCTCGCTTTCCATGGAAATTGGGGATTGCTCGCCGACAGCACCTCGAATACGGCAACCTCGCCGCTGAATGTGCTTTCCCTGGCGGCGTTGACGTTCGTGCTGCGGGACGCGGTTCTCGCTGCGGGCGTGTTGTATGTGGCGTGTCAGGTGCTGCTGGTGCTGGCGCTGCGGAGGCTGGGCACGATAACCGGGTTGCCTCGCTGGTTCCCGGTTCTCGCGACCGCCGCGTTGACGGTGAATCCGCTGCTGGTGTCGTCGATCGGCATGGAAGTGCAACTCGGCGCGGCCGGACTTGGCTGGCTGCTGGTCTTTTCAGCGGAGCGGCGGCCGTTCGCGTTCGGACTCGTGGCTGGTGCGCTGAGCCTCGTCCGGGTCGATCTGCTGCTCTTCGCCGGAGTGATTTTCCTGGTCCGGCGGCGATTCTGGGTCGACGGCCTGCGCAGCGTGCAAGGCGCGGCGCTCGTGGCGGTGCCCTGGTTCGCGTTCAGTTGGGTCGTCTTGGGAGCCGCCGTTCCGGACACGCTGGTCATCAAGACCCTGCAGGGCGCGCGAAAAGCTTGGGGGAAATGGGAATTCGGCAATGGCGTCGGACTGTACTGGCAGAACCTGCCGGGACAAACGGTGCTCGCGTTCTTGTGCGTCGGGTTGGCGGCGCTGGCCGGGTTGCGCTGGCTGGTCCTGGCGTTGCGCGGTGACGCGGCCTGCCGTCGACTGCTCCCGTTCGCCGCGCTCGCGGTGGCCGGAGCGGGGCACAGCCTGGCGTACGTTCAGCTGAAAGTGCCGCCGTACCATTGGTATTACGGCCCCGGAATCGTCGCGGCGACGCTGTTTGTCTGTGCGGTCGTGGCTCGCTCCGCCCACCGAATCGAGCGCGTAGCCGGGACAGCTGTCGTCGTGGCTTTGGTCGGTGCCAGTGTGGTCGGCTATGCCGGGGCCGGTCTGCCGCGCGATTTCGCCCCGTTCACGTCCAACTACACCACGAGCGCGCAGTACGCCGAGATCGGCCGCGAAGTAGGCAGGCTGGCGGCTGGGAGAACAGTCGGCACCGCCGACGAGATCGGCGTGCTGGCCTACACCTGTGACTGCGCGATCATCGATGTGTTTTCCGACCGCGGCCGCATGCCCGGGGCGATCGCCGAACTGGAGGCGCGGGCGGGGCATCTGTCGCGTGGGCTGCTCCGGGTGAACTTCGCCTTCTTCGACTACACCGCACGGCCGCGAAAGCTGGACCTCGCGTTGGAGCGAGTTTGGGGTCCGCCGCCGCCGGACTACCTTGCCCACTGGACGATTTCCGCGCCGCTCTACGGGCGCGCGGAGTTGTACCTGGTCAAGGCGCGCTAACCACGGCCATGGCTCCCGCACCGGAAGCGCGAAGCCGGAGACACCTCCCGTTCACCTGCCCTGCTTAAGGTCGGCCGCATGTTGCGGGACGTGCGGGAGTACATCGATCGGCTCGGGATCGACGGGCATTCGGTCGCCGAGGATCACGACGACGATCCGGTGTTGATCGACGCGTTCGGCAAGGCCGTCGACACCTGGCGGGAGAACTATCCGTACGACGAGCGCATGCCGCGCGAGGAGTACGACGAGACCAAGTATCTGCTCCAGGTCGAACTGCTCAAGCTGCAGAACTCGATCAGCGAGACCGGCAGCCGGCACGTCATTCTCTTCGAGGGGCGCGACGCCGCGGGCAAGGGCGGCACCATCAAGCGGTTCATGGAGCACCTCAACCCGCGCCACGCTCGTACGGTCGCGCTCGCCAAGCCCAGCGACCGGGAAGCGCACCAGTGGTACTTCCAGCGCTACGTCCAGCATTTGCCGACCGCCGGCGAAATGGTGTTGTTCGACCGGTCCTGGTACAACCGGGCAGGGGTGGAGCAGGTGATGGGCTTTTGCTCGCCCGACCAGTACGAGCAGTTCATGCACCAGGTGCCGCTGTTCGAGGAAATGCTCGTGGAGAGCGGGATCACGGTCACGAAGTTCTGGTTTTCGGTGACTCAGGCCGAACAGCGCACCCGGTTCATCATCCGGCAGGTCGACCCGGTGCGGCAGTGGAAACTGTCCCCGATGGACCTGCAGTCGCTCGACAAATGGGACGACTACACCGCGGCCAAGGAGGCGATGTTCCTCCGCACGGACAACGATCACGCGCCGTGGATCACGATCAAGAGCAACGACAAGAAACGCGCCCGGATCAACGCGATGCGGTACTTCCTGTCCCGGTTCGACTACGAGGGCAAGGACGAAAAGATCGTCGGGGAACCGGATCCGCTGATCGTGAAGCGCGGGCGGGACGCGGTCGGCGACTGAATCCCGTCAGTCCAGCACGTCGGGTTCTTCCTCGACGATCAGGTCCTCCAGCAGGCGGAAGTTGTTGCGCGCCATGTTCGCGCTGCCGAATTGCCGGGCGGCGAGTGTGGCTTCCTCGGCGGTCATCACACGAGGCGTACCGGCGGCTTCGGCGAGGAGTTGCATCTGGCAGGCGCGTTCCATCGTGATGAACCACCACGCCGCCTCGCCGACGCTGCGGCCGACGGTCAGCAATCCGTGGTGGCGAAGGATTGCCGCGCGTTTCGAGCCGAGCCGGGCAGCGATGCGCACGCCCTCGTCGCGTTCCAGGACCAAGCCTTTGTACTCGTCGAAAAGCACGTGGTTTTCGTAGAAGGCACAGGATTCCTGGATAATCGGGTCCAGCAAACGATTCAACGCTGACCACGCGCGGCCGTGGATCGTGTGCGCGTGCGCGACGGCGACGACGTCCTCGCGGGCTTCGTGGATGGTCGAGTGGATGGCGAAGGCGGCCTTGTTCGTGCGCCGCGTTCCCTCGACCACCTTGCCATTCTCGTCAAGGAGAAGCAGGTCGCTGACCTTGATCCGGGAGAAGTGCACCGCGTACGGGTTGACCCAGAACCGGTTCGGGAACTCGGGGTCGCGCGCGGTGAGGTGCCCGGCGATGCCCTCGTCGAAGCCGTACCGGGCGAACAGCCGGAAGGCGACGGCGAGCTGGCGTTTGCGGTGCGCGCGTTCGGCGGCAACGGAATCCAGGCGTTCGGGCAGGGTGTCGAGGTCGAGTTCGGCTACCGGGGCGTCGGTCATCAGCATCTCCCAAGTTTGCCTGTCTGGCAACTAGGGTGCCTCGGAGGCACAACGGGAGTCAAGCGATCACGACGAGGACTTCCGCGTCCGGCGCGCCGCGCAGGGTGTGGTCAGTGCTGCCCGGGAACTGCGCGGAGTCACCGGCGGTCAGGAGGTGGGTTTCGCCAGCCAGGGTCAGTTCGAGCTGACCGCTGACGACGTGCAGCCACTCTTCGCCGCGGTGCTGGGTCGGACGAGGTGGGACGGACTTGCCCCGCAGCGTCACGAGCGTCGCCTCAAGTGCGGACGACGGCGGGGACAGGTGGGTCATGGAAGCGCCGCGAGTGCCGTACGTGACGGCGTCCTCGCGCTTGACGATCGGCGAGCGGCGTTCCTCGGCAGCGACGAGATCGGCGACGCTGACGTCCAGCGCCCGCGCGAGAACCACCAGCGTGCCGAGGCTGGGCACCCGCTGGCCGCTCTCGACCCGGGACAGATAGCCCGGCGTGAGGTCCGCGGCGGCGGCGACCTTGTCCAAGGTGAGGCCGCGTTCCAGGCGAAGCTCGCGCAATCGTCGCGTGATCCGCTGCTCGGCCTCTTCCGCCTCCTGGCTCATCCCCCCACTGTAAGCGGCTCAGCCCTCGAGGAACTCCAGCCGGTTGCCGACCGCATCGAAGGTGTGGAACCGCCGCCTGCCGGGGATTTCCGCGGGGTCGGCCCACGTCACGGACCGGCCGGCGGCTTCGATCGCGGCGGCGACCGCATCCACGTCGACCACGAACGCCGGGTGCGCCTTGAGCGCCGGGCGGAAGTCCGCCTCGACGCCGACGTGCAGTTCGCCGTCCGGCCCGCCGACGCCGGGCACCTGGAACCAGCAGCCGCCGCGTGCCGCCAGCAGCGGCGGTTTCGGCAGTTCCGGCCAGCCGAGCACACCGGTGTAGAACGCGCGTTCGTCGTCCTCCGCGCCCGCTGGGCAGGCGACCTGCACGTGATGGATCATGCCTCGAAACCTACGCCAGCTCAGCGGGTTTCGGCTCCGGGAAAGCGTAGAACCGCACGGCCAGATCACGCGCCTCGTCGGACGGACCGGGTTTGCGCGCGGCGTAGCGGTGCACCAGTTCGAGGTACTCCGCCTCGAACTCCTTCAAGTCCTTGTGGCTCAGCCGGATGCCGGCGCGGCTCCCGGCGGTCCAGCCGTCGAAGGTGTCGCGGCGTTCGGCGGCCCAAGCCATCAGGCGCACCTCGCGGTCGTATTTCGCGTCCAGGTAGGCAGCCAGCTTCGGCCGGTCCTCCTCAGGGAAGTCCTCCGGCCTGGCTTCGTTCGTGCTCTGCGGGACGGAGTGCCAGCGGCCGTCGCGGGCGCGGCGTGTGTATCCGGCGTGGGTGAGGGTCAGCAGCGCGGCCGGAACGTCGATCGACGGGATCTGCGTGCGCAGTTCGGCCGACGTGGCGGGCAGCAACCGGAGCAACCGCTGGTAGTTCGGGTTCGTGTGCACGGCGATGTCGCGCATGGTCAGCGGCCGCGGTCGCGCGTTCCCGGCGAGCAGAGCGCGCGCACGCAGCATCAGGAACACCGCGATCGGCACCTCCGCGAGCAACGCGGTGCCGAGGCTGGCCCACTGGTCGGGGCCGCCCCAGTCGAGGACGACGTCGAACCACGCGTCGCAGCACAGCAGCGCGGCGGTCGCGGCCAGCATCGGCACCGAGGCGCGACTGCGGCGCATCCCGAGCAGCACGGAGGCGGCGAAACACAACAGCAGAACGATGTCGAAGCCGACCCAGGCGACCCGCCACTGGCTCGTGTCGAAGTGCTCGGGCAGGGTCAGCCCGAGGTAGACGGTCCACGGCACCAGGAACACCGCGATACCGGCGAGGATGGCGAGAAGCACGCGTCGGAACACTCGATCGACGCTAGCCGCGCCGGCGCCGGGGAACATCGGGGAAGTTCCCGGAGATCGACCCCGAGAAAGCGTCTACTGTGGACGGTCGGCGGCGAGGGCCTGCCAGTGGTCGGCCTCGGCGGTCGCGCCGCGGGCGCGCAGCATCCGGGTCAGGCTCAGCATGCCCTGGACGTCGCCGGTTTCCGCGGCGACCCGGAAGCAGCGTTCGGCCTGCGCCAGGTCGCTGCGGGCCTCGGCGAGATGCCCCAGATTGGTGAGCGCGGGGATGCTGCCGTGCTCGGCGGCCTTGCGGTACCAGGCCGCGGCTTCGCCGTCGTCGCGGCGATTGCGGGCGAGGACGCCGAGGTTGGTCATCGCCGCCGCGTCGCCCGCCTCGGCGGCTTCGAGGTACCAGGTCTCCGCTTCTTCGAGGTCGCCCCGGCGGTGCAGCAGCAGTCCCAGCCGGACCTTCGCCTCGACGTGCCCGCCCTTCGCGCCGCGACGGAACCATCGCTCGGCGTCGCCCTCCCGGTTGGCCCGTTCCGCTTCCCGGCCCAGCAAGCAGGTCGCGGAGAGTTCGCCCGCGTCAGCCGCGGCTCGCCACCAGTGCGCCATTTCCTCGGGTGCGCCGAGTTCTCGCAGGACCGCGCCGAGGTCCAGCATCGCGGTCGCGTCACCGTCCTCGGCGGCCGCGCGGCACCAGCCCTCGGCGTCGGAGTACCGGCCGTCTTGGACCAGCAGGTGGCCCAGCAGTCCGGCCGCCTCCGTCGCGCCGGCTTGGAACGCGGCGGCGTACCAGTGCTCGGCGTCGCCGAGACGACCCTGGTTTTCGCAGGTGCGGGCGTATCCGACCATCCCGTGCGGTTCGCCGGCCTGCGCGGCTTCGTGGTACCAGCGGGCGGCTTCTTCGTCGGCGCCGCGTTCGGCGAGCAGATGGGCCAGCGCGGTCATGGCGATCCGGTCGCCGCCGTTCGCGGCCCGCCGGTACCACTCCTCGGCCTCCGCCGAGTCGCCGCGTTCGCGCAGGTCAGCAGCGACCCGCGTCATCGCTACGACGTTGCCGCCCTCCGCCGCCTTCCGGCGCAGGTAGTCATCGACTCGTGTGTTCCACTTCCGCAGCCGCCCGGGCATCTCGCACCCGCTCCTTTCCGGCTCCCCACTCAAGTCAATCGTTTCGCGACGCGCCCGCGTGACACCTTCGCGAGCGTTATCCACCCCCGCTGATCTGGGCTTTTTCGTTGACCGGCAACAACTGGCCCGACGTGGTCCTTGCCACGGCTCGAGCGCTGCCGAGAGTGTCTGCGCGATTACCGGCCCGGCGACAGGCATACTCCGGCTCCCCGAAGTCCCCGCCCGAGAGGATCCCGCGCACCATGGCCCGGCCGTTCCCCACCAAGCGCACCGTGCTGCTCGCGGTCGTGCTGCTCATCGCTGTCGTCGGGTTTTGGTACGGCCAGCGAGAAGTCGGCAACACCCAGTCCGAGGCGGCGCCCGCGTCCGCCGCGGACGCGACGAAGCAGCTGTCCGAGCTGAAGATCGGCGCGCGCGGCACCATGACCGGCTATTCGCGCGACAAGTTCAAGCACTGGGACAGCCAGGGCGACAACTGCGACACCCGCGAGGCCGTCCTCAAGCGCGCGGGCAAGGACGTCAAGGCGGGCAGCGACTGCAAGCCGACGTCGGGCACCTGGCTCAGCGTGTACGACGGGCAGACCTGGACCAAGGCGACCCAGCTCGACATCGACCACATGGTCCCGCTCGGCCAGGCCTGGGTGAGCGGCGCGCGCGACTGGACGCAGGAGAAGCGCGAGCAGTTCGCGAACGACCTCACCCGGCCGCAGCTGTTCGCGGTGACGGCGAGCGTGAACCGGCAGAAGAGCGACAAGGCTCCGGACGAGTGGAAGCCGCCGCTGGTGTCGTTCTGGTGCACCTACGCGACCGACTGGGTCACGGTGAAGCACTACTACGGGCTGACGATCACCGACATGGAGAAGAACGCGCTGCAGGACATGCTGAAGCGCTGCCCAGCGTGACAAGCTGGGCCCCATGGCGACCTTCGCACTGATCCACGGGGGCGGCGGCAGCGGCTGGGACTGGCACCTGGTCGCCGCGCGGCTCGAGGCGTCCGGCCACGAGGTCGTGGCACCGGACCTGCCCATCGAGAACCCGCAAGCGACGCTGACCGAGTTCACCGACACCGTCGTCTCGGCGATCGGCGACGCGCAGGACGTCGTCGTGGTCGGCCATTCCTACGGCGGGTTCACCGCGCCGCTCGTGGCGGAACGAGTCGGCGCGCGGCTTCTCGTGTTCGTCGCCGGGATGGTGCCCGCGCCGGGCGAAGCTCCGGGGGAGTGGTGGGGCAACGTCGGCTTCGAGTCGGCCGAGGGGTTGAGCGTCACCGAGCAGTTCATGGCAGACGTCCCGGCCGAGCTGGCGGAGGAAAACGAGCGGCGCGGCCGGGATCAGAACAGCGCCGAGTACAGCGTTCCGTGGCCGGGCGAGCGGCTGCCGGACGTGCCGACGAAGGTCTTGCTGTTCCGCGACGACCGGTTCTTCGCCGCGGATCTGCTGCGTCGGGTCGCGCGCGAGCGGCTGGGAGAGGACGCGGACGAGATGGCCGGCTCCCATCTCGCGCTGCTGAGCCGTCCGGACGAACTGGCGGACCGCCTAATGGCGTATTACGCGACGGTGGCTGGCTAACCAGGCGCTGTCCCAGTTGCGACATGTCGCAACGGCGACACCGCGAGGTAGTGACGTGAACCCCGGCTCGCCCCGAATCTTGTGCGATGACGTGGAGATCACGAGCCATCACTCTCGGCTGCACGGGCGCACTGGTCGCGGCACTCGGCCACGCGGCGCCCGCGGCGGCCGAGCCCGCGAGCGGTTCACCGGCGCCTGGTCCCGGTGAACGGCACACGGTCACCTTGCTCACCGGTGACGTCGTGCAAGTCGAAAGCGTCCAAGGCGGCAGGCAGATCGCGACGGTCCGGCCGGGCAAGGGGCGGGAGAACATCCGCTTCACGCAGTCCGAAGTGGACGGAAAACTGCAGGTCATCCCGGCCGACGCGGTGTCGCTCGTCGCGGACAAGCGCCTCGACAAAGCCCTGTTCAACGTCACCGACCTGATCGCGCAGGGGTACGCCGACGAGTCGAGCCCGACGGTGCCGATGATCGCGCACTACGCGAAGGGCGTCTCGATCGCTGCCGCGCCGGCGCTCGCCGCCACCACGCAGGGCGCCGAACTGCCCAGCGTGAACGGCCGTGCGGTGCGGGAAGACAAGAAGCGCGCCGGGGAGTTCTGGAAGTCCTTCACCGGTCCGCACGCGGCTTCCGGTGCGGTGGAACGGATTACGCTGGACCGCAAGGTGCACGCGTCGCTCGACCGCAGTGTCCCGCAGATCGGGGCGCCGGAGGCGTGGGCGGCCGGATTCGACGGATCCGGCGTCGCGGTCGCCGTGCTCGACACCGGCTACGACCCCAACCACCCGGACCTCGCGGGCAAGGTCGCCAAGTCGGCCAACTTCTCGACCAGCCCGGACGTCGTCGACCGGTTCGGCCACGGCACGCACGTCGCGGCGACCATCGCGGGCACCGGCGCGGCCGCGGGCGGCACGCGCAAGGGCGCGGCACCCGGCGCGAAGCTGTACGTCGGCAAGGTGCTCGGCGACGACGGCACGGCCTCGTCTTCCGAAGTCCTGCAAGGGATGGAGTGGGCCGCGAACTCCGGCGCCAAGGTGATCAACATGAGCCTCGGCGGCGGCGCGACCGACGGCACCGACGACCTCAGCGTCGGCCTCAACGAACTCACCGCCCGCACTGGCGCGCTGTTCGTGGTCGCCGCGGGCAACGACGGCCAG
The DNA here is from genome assembly GCF_037034185.1 of Amycolatopsis sp. VC5-11. Taxonomy (NCBI): domain Bacteria; kingdom Bacillati; phylum Actinomycetota; class Actinomycetes; order Pseudonocardiales; family Pseudonocardiaceae; genus Amycolatopsis; species Amycolatopsis sp. VC5-11. The sequence continues at coordinate 1,143,308 of NZ_JBAGKF010000001.1, forward strand.
GAAGGCGCGTCGACCATCGGCACGCCCGGCACCGCGGACTCCGCGCTGACCGTCGGCGCGGTGGACCGCAAGGACGAGCTGGCCCCGTTCTCCAGCATGGGCCCGCGGCAGGGCGACCAGGCCGTGAAGCCGGACATCACCGCGCCCGGCGTGGGAATTGTCGCGGCGCGCGCGGCCGGCACTTCGCTCGGCGAGGTGGTGGATCAGTACTACACCGCGGCGTCCGGCACGTCGATGGCGACTCCGCATGTCGCTGGCGCGGCGGCGATTCTGGCGCAGCGCTATCCACAATGGACCGCTCAGCAGCTCAAGGACGGCTTGGCCAGCACGTCGAAGCCTTCTGCGGGACTGAACGCGTTCCAGCAGGGCGGCGGTCGAGTGGACGTCGCGGCCGCGGCGGTGCGTCCCGGTGTCTTCGCGACCGGCACGCTGAACCTCGGCCCGGTCACCAACGACAGCGGCCCGGTGCGCAAGGAAATCACTTACACCAACACGACTTCCACGCCGGTCACCCTCACGCCGAAGCTCGATCTGCGCCGCGGTGACGGTGCCACTCCTGGCGACGCGGTGAAGCTCGACAAGTCCACTGTGGAGGTTCCGGCCAACGGGACCGCGACAGTGGCGATCACCGTCGACTCGGCCGCGCTGGTGCCCGGCAACTACACCGGCAGCGTTCTCGTCGGCACAGTGCACACGACGGTCGGCCTGGTGAAGGAACCGCCGAAGCACAAGGTGAGCATCACCGGCATCGGGCGCGACGGCAAGGCGTACCCGATGGATCTCCAGCTCTTCGGCGACGACATGCGGTACGACATCGTCCGGACCATCCAAAGCGACCACCCGTTCGTCACCGAACTCCCGGAGGGCACCTACTACGCCCGCGGGATGTTCCACACCGGACTGGCTCCGGACGAGGAACTCGCGATCGTGCTCAAGCCCGAGTTCACCATCACCAAGGACCTGAACCTGGTGCTGGACGCGCGGAACGCGGTGCCGGTCGAGATCAAGACGCCGCGGCCGTCGACGCTGGAAAACATCATCAGCAGCTACGCGCACCGCGAATTCGGCTCCCGCAAGATCTCGAACTACGTTATGGAATTCCCCGGCGTCCGGCACATCTACGTGACGCCGACGCAGAAGGTGAAGAACGGAACGTTCGAATTCGGCTCCCGGTGGCAGCTCACCGCGCCGATGCTGACTGCGACCACGTTGCCGTGGCTCGGCATCAAGACCGAACTGTTCTACTACGCCTCGTCCCCGACGATTTCCGGGATGAAATGGCTCGACGTCGTCCCGGTCGACGCGAACAAACCGGAGCAATACGCCAAGGCACGCGGGAAAATCGCGGTGGTGACCCCCGCAAAGGACGGCACCAACCCGGAAGAGGCGGCGAAGCTGGCCGCCGCCGCGGGTGCCGCGATGGTGATGGTCGTCAGCCTGCCTGACGAGCACACGTACGCGCACTGGCAGCCGCGCGGCAAGCGGTTGCCGATTCCCGCCGTGCGAGTCACGAACGAACAAGGCATGAAACTGGCCGACCGGGCGAATTTCGGTTTCACGAGCATGCTCCTGCACGGCACGCCGGTGAGCCCGTACCTGTACGACATCATGCAGGTGACGCACGACCAGATTCCGGACAAGATCGTCTACCAGGTCAGCGAGCGCAACACCGCGACGGTCACCGCGAATTACCACGCGACCGGCAAGGACGAATGGCTTTCCGAGCAGCGGTTCGGCTGGCGGCCGTGGGAAAAGACCGCGATCAACCAGTATCAGCGGTACGCGCACACCGGAACCGCCCGCGAGGAAATCGTTTCGACCGACGAGACGATCTGGCAGCACCGGGTCAACAACAAGCTCAGCTGGGACACTTTCCAGCCGCTGGGGGTCGGCATGCTCGAACAGCCGCATACGCTGAGCCCTGGGCAACGGACGACGGAAAACTGGTACGCACCGGTGGTCCGCCCGGCGATCCCGCGCGGAGCCGGACTGGAAACCTCGCGCACCGGCGACACTTTCGCCTTCCGCATCCCGGAGTTCGCCGATCCGGAAACCTCGCACTACGCGTTCTCCGAAGCGGAATTGGGCGATGAGCAACCGGACCAGGTGAGCGCGAAGCTTTACCAGGACGGAAAACTCGTCAAGGAAGGCCCGGCGGCGTGGGGCAAGTTCCCTGCTTCGGCGGACCCGGCGAAGTACCGGCTCGACCTGGCGCTGACCAAGTCCACTCCGGGCTGGGCCTACGGAACGCACACCGAAACGTCGTGGACCTTCGGGTCGAAGCGGCCCGCCGAAGGCAAAACGGACCTGCTTCCGTTGCTGCAGGTGGATTACGGCGTGCAGACCGATCTGGCGCAGCAGACCCGCGCCGGACGTTCGCTGCCGGTCGAGTTCACCGTCCGCAACCAGGACGGCATGGCCGCGCCGAAGAATCCGCGGCTGACCGTCGAAGTGTCCTATGACGACGGTCGCACGTGGACGAACGTCAAGCGGATGGACAGCCTCGGCGGCGGCCGCTTCCGCGCCGTGGTCGACCATCCGCGGCTGGACCGCACCAACGGGTTCGTCGCGCTGCGCGTGCACGGATCCGACGGAGACGGGAACGCGGTGCAGCAGACGGTGATCCGGGCCTACGGGCTCTCCTGAGAAAGAGGCAGCCGGATAACCCCCCGCGGTTATCCGGCTGCCGCAGGCTCGTCGAGCCAGCCCTGCCTGCTGACCTCCCACGCCAGCTGCATCCGGGTCTGCACGTTCATCCGGGTCATCAGGTCGTGGATCCGCCGCTGCACGGTCCGCTGGCTCACCGCGAGCCGCGTCGCGATCGCCTTGTCGGTCACCCCGGCGACCAGCAGCGACAACAGGTGCAGCTCGTCGCGGTCCGGACCGGCACCGCCGGGAGCGTCCTGCGGAGTCCCGTCCGCGCGCAGCGGCCACGCGCGTTCCCAATAGCTTTCGAACAACGCGATCAGCGCGGCCAGCAGACTGCTCTCGCGGATCAACGCGGCGGTCGGTTCGCCGGAGCCGTCGAGATTCTGCACCAGCGGGCACAACGCGATGGTGCCGTCGGCGATCGCGAGCCGCACCGGAACCACGGTGGACGACCGCGCCTCCTCGCCGTGCCGGATCCCGTGCGCGACGTTCTCGATCATGCCGGGCTCTTCCAGCATCGCCCGCTCGTAGACGACCCGGTATCGCACGCCGCGAGCCAGCGCGTCGTACTCGTCGGCGTTCTCGCCCGACGCCATCGCGATGTGCCCGGCCCGGCAGAACCACAGCAGCTCGTGCCGGGCGCCGACCTGGATGTTCGTCAGCTGCTGCCGGATCGCCGCGCTGCCGGTGATCACCTCGACCAGCTGGGTCGCGTCCCGCCGTCGCGCACCGCCGCGGTACTCCTCGGCCATCCGGCTCACCGCGGTGCGCGCCCATTCCAGGGATTCCTGCCCGCGCATCAGCAACGGCCCGAACGCGACGTCCGGCGGCGACGGCGCGTATCGCGGCTCGTCTCCGGCGACCAGGCTGACCAGCCCCTTGGCGTGCAGCGAACGCAGGATCGCCGACACCTGCGCCGCGCTCAGCCCCAGCTGCTCGGCGACCTGCCGCGGTCCGGCGTCGAACATCCCCACGAGGAGCCGGTAGACCCGCTCTTCCTCCCCAGTCACCCCGATTGCGTCCAGCATCCGGCGAGCGTAAGGCACCGGCAACGGGAGCGAACGAGACAAAACCGGACAGCGCCCGCCGGGGACCAGTCCCGGCGAACCGGACTACAACCGAGCCTGCCGTCCCCGATCAGGAGGCTCGACGATGACCGACGATCCCCGCCCCGCGACGTCCCCCGGCCCGGATGACCAGGCCTTCCCGGGAAGATCGCGCAAACCGCTCGCCCGGCGTCCGGCGCTGTGGATCGGACTCGCGTCCGCAGCGTGCTTCATCACCGGGATCGTGTTCTTCCTGCTGCCGGTGACTGCCCTTTATTACCTCGACGACGCCGGGAACCCGACCGATGTCCGGGCGATCTACGGCACGCGAAGCGACCAGATGCTGGGGCTTCCGGCGAATATGTTCGGCCAGGGCGACCCGCCGACGGACACCACGAGCGTCCGGATCGGCTGCGGCACGGCGCTCAGCTCGCCGGAGAGCTGGCTGATCGCCGAGGCGCACGGCGCGGAAGGCTGTGCGGCCGCCGAACGGCCGCGCATGATCGTGGGCTGGCTGGGAGTCGGGCTAGGGGTGCTCGGCGCGGCCGGGCTCGTGGTGGGCGCCCGCCGTCAGCTGAGGCCGAACGCCGCCCAGACGCACTTGCCGCCCTCGGCCGGGTCGTAACCCCAGCGCCGGGACAGCGCGCGCACCAGCTGCAGCCCTCGGCTGCGCGCCGCGGACGGGGCGACCGGTTCCTTCAGCTGCGGAATGGAGGCAGAGGTGTCGAAGACCCGCACCATCAGTTCGCCGTGTTCGAGCCGCAGTTCCAGCCGGTCCGGCCGGTCGCCGTGCTCGAAGGCGTTGGTGACCAGCTCGGAGGTCGCCAGCAGCACGTCGTCGCGCAGCTGGGCGGGAACGTCGAGCTGGGCGAGCGCGGCGCGAACCTGTGCCCGCGCGATGGCGGGCGCGGTGACGTCGTCCGGAAGCTCCAGAAGCACGGTGGCGGCAGTCGCCCCGGTGCTCCTGGTCGGCATCCTCGACGTCGTCATGGCTTCTGCACCTCCCGGCCGCTGTGCTCGCATGTGGTGTTTACCCAACCCGGCCGAAAGCGAATCAGGTGCCCTCGGTGATGTCAGTCTCGGCCAGTCCGGTACGGAGCTTTTTCAGCGTCGCCGCGAGCAGCCGCGACACCTGCATCTGGGAAACCCCGACGCGGCGCGCGATGTCCGACTGGCTCATCCCGGACCCGAACCGCAACGCGACGATCTTGCGCTCGCGCTCGGGCAGACTGTCCAGCATCGGCCGCAGCGCCTCGCGCAGTTCGGCTTGGCCGAGGTTCGCGTCCGGCGCGCCGAAGCGCGTGTGCGCGGAGTTCTCCAGCAGGTTGTCCAGCGAGGCCCCGTAACGGCCTTGACCGGCCCGCAGACCCTCGTAGACGTCCTCGATCGGCACGCCGAGATGCCGCGCGATCTCACTGGGCTTCGGCGCGCGCGAAAGCCGCACGGTCAATTCCTCGCGGGCGGCCGAGATCGTGGCGTTGAGTTCCTTGAGCCGTCTCGGCACCCGGACCGACCAGCTGTTGTCGCGGAAGTGGTGGCGCAGTTCGCCGGAGATCGTCGGCACCGCGAATGCGAGGAAATCGGTGCCCTGCGCCGGGTCGTAGCGGTCCACCGCGTGGATCAGGCCGACGGTCGCGATCTGCACGAGGTCGTCCATCGCCTCGTCGCGGTTGCGGAATTTCCGGGCGAGATTGCGCGCCAGTTCGAGATGCTCGCGCACCAGCTGGTCCCGGATCTCCTCGCGGCGCGGCGCGTGCTCGGGCAGCTGCGTCAGCTCGTGGAACAGTGCTGCCACGTCGGTGGGCTTGTCGCCGCCGGCGGGGTTCGTCACGAGCTGGCCGCCTCACTCTCCCGGACCAGTTGCACCCGGGAGAGGTACCGGCCGTCGGCCGGGGTCACGGTGCGCCGCGCGGAGGTCGCGAGCGCGGTCAGCAGCTGCCAGGACAGACCGGTCTCGTCGCCGTGCTCGGCCCGGTCGGAGACCACCGACACAGTGACCTCGATCCGGCCCTCCAGCCAGGAGAACACGCAGGTCAGCTTGCCGTCGGCGGCCGAGGGCAGCAGCATCGAACAGGCCTCGTCCACGGCCATCCGCAGGTCCTCGACCGCGTCCAGGTCGAAGTCCTGGCGCATCGCGATGTCGGCGACGATGGTGCGCAGGGTGGGCACCACGTGCGGGATAGCCGCCGTCCGCACCTCGATGAGCTGTGCGTCCTCGCGCTCGAGCGGGGCGTTCTCCTCCACGTGCTGTCCTCTCTCCGGCGTGCCACGCCAGTCTTTCGTGCCCGATCTGCCACATGCCCGGGGGGTGAGCAAACCAAACCCGCGTTTGACCGCCGCGACCGGCGGGCATGTAGCCGTCGAGTGTGCTGATCCCGGGAAAGGTGGGGACGACATGGCTGACGTGAGCCGACTGCCCAACGTGGTGGCCGAGGAGTGGGAGTGGCAGCTTCAAGGCTCGTGCCGCGGAGCGGACAGCAGCCTGTTCTTCCATACCGACAATGAGCGCGGTTCCGCGCGCGAGCGCCGCGAGTCCCGTGCCAAGGCGATCTGCCACACCTGCCCGGTGCTGGCCCAGTGCCGCAAGCACGCGATGACCGTCGAAGAGCCGTACGGGATCTGGGGCGGGCTCGGCGAGATCGAGCGCCGCGAGCTCTTCATGCGCGAACGGCGAGCGAAGCGCAAGACGGTGTCCGCCTGAGCTGACCGACCCCCGCGACCCGCGCGCCCACCTGCGGCGCGCGGGGTGCTGTGCGTCCGCCGTCGCCCGCGCGCCAAGGGTGTTGCCATGTGCCGACGCGGACTCAGTCACCCACTGGGTTAGGGTTGGGTCTCCAGATGCTTGGGACCGTGACACGGTTGCCTCTTGAGACAACAGGCGCGTACCGGCGCAGGAGCAGCGCCTGACGAGGAGAAACTGCATGCCCGCAGCCGACCAGAACGCCACTCCGCCCGGATTCGGCATCACGCTGGACACCGCGGCCGCCGAGCCGAGGGTCGTGGTCACGGGTGAGCTCGATCTGCTCACCAGCCCGCAGCTGCAGGAAGCTCTTGCCGGATTGATCGCGGACAAGAATTCCCGTCGCGTGGTGGCCGACCTCACCGGGGTGACCTTCTTCGACTCATCGGCGCTGAACGTCGTCCTGCACGCCCAGCGGCAGGCCGGGGAGCAGGACGTCGAACTCGAGGTCGTGCCGAGCCCGGCGGTCAGCCGGGTGATCGAGCTCACCGGCGTGGCCGAACACCTGAGCGTGTCGGAGGAACCTCCGGCCTGATCTCCCGATACGGTCGCGCGGACTCTGAAATGGTCCGCGACCTGGGGGATAACCATCATGATGGGGCGCACGCACGCCCTGACCGGCTGGTGCGCGGGGCTCGCCCTCGCGCCCGCGGTCGGCGTCGGCTCGGTGCACCAGGCGGTGGTCTTCGCGGCCACCACGGCCGGCTTCGCGTTGCTGCCGGACCTGGACCATCCCAGCGCCAGCGCGACCCGGCTGTTCGGCTGGCTGACCGGCGCGCTGTCGTGGCTGCTGCGCCGAGTGTCTGCAGCTGTATACGCCCTGACGAAGGGCCCTCGCGACGAAAAGGTGACCGGCACGCACCGGCACCTGTCGCACACCCTCTTGTTCGCTGTCGCGCTCGGCGCGGCTACCTCTGCCGGCTGTACCGCCGGCGGGGCCTGGGCCGTGCTGGGCGTGTTGCTGTTCGGCTTGCTGCTCGCGGTCGCGGCTCTGGGCGACTGGCTGCTGCTGCCCTATGGCGGAGCGGTGGCCTGGTGGTACTTCACCGCGCCGGACGACCGGGTGGCTCAGCTGGCGGACATCTCCGGCTGGCTCGGCGTGGCTGTCGCGGCCGGCTGTTTCGTGCACTGCCTCGGCGATTCGCTCACCGAATCGGGCTGCCCGTTCCTCTTCCCGCTGCCGATCGCGGGGGAGACCTGGTACGAACTCCGCCCGCCGAAGCCGCTGCGGCTGCACACCGGGAAGAAGGTCGAGACGCGGCTGGTGTTCCCGGTGTTCGTCCTGGTGGGGATCTTGCTGGTGCCGGGAGTGTGGGATTGGGCGGTGGCCACGGTGGAGCACCTGTTCACGCCGTCGGCTTCGCAGACCGCGACTCAGTGAGGCTCACCGGACAGCGCGCTGATACCGCTCCCCGAGAGCACGCACGGCCTCGACGAGTTCGGGTGGTTCCGTCACCGTGAAGTCGACCCCGAGCGAACCGAGATGAACAGCGAGAGTCTCGACGCTGTCCGCACCCGTATCCAGCACGCAACGGTTGTCGTCAATCGGCGTGATAGCGCCGATCGCGGGATTGATCCGCTCGGCCAGCGTTTCCGCGGACACCTGCGCCACGACTCGCGCCCGGTAACGCCACGCGGCTGAGGAAACGCCCCGGCGTACTTGGTCGACTGCTTCTTCGGGGAGGTCGCGGGGCGGGAACCGGGGCCCGGCCGGGGTGCGTGGGCTGATCCGGTCCACGCGGAAGGTCCGCCAGTCGTCCCGCGCGGTGTCGAACGCGACGAGGTACCACCGGCGTCCCCAGTTGACCAGCCGGTACGGCTCCACGTCTCGCCTGCTCTCGGTGCCCTCGTGGCCGAGGTAGTCGAAGCGCACGCGTTCGTGGTCGCGGCAGGCGGCGGTGAGGGTGCTGAGGACGTCCGCGTCCACCCGCGGGCCGAGGTCGTCCCGAGGCACCGCGACGGCGAAGCGCTGGATTGCGTCGACCCGCCGCCGGAGCCGGGCGGGCAGAACCTTCTCCAGTTTGGCCAGCGCGCGCAGCGAAGTCTCCTCGACGCCGGTGATCGTGCCTCCGGCAGCGGTGCGCAGCCCGATCGCCACCGCGACCGCTTCCTCGTCGTCGAGCAGGAGCGGCGGCAGCGCGGCCCCGGCCCCGAGCCGGTAGCCGCCCACCGAACCGCGGCTGCCGTGCACCGGATAGCCGAGGGTGCGCAGGCGTTCGACGTCGTTGCGGATGGTGCGGGGACTGACCGACAGCCGTTCGGCCAGTTCGCCTCCGGTCCATTCGCGGGGCGTCTGGAGCAGCGAGAGCAAGCGCAGCAACCGCGCCGAGGTTTCCAGCATTTTTTCAGTATCCCTCGCGAATAGGAACGTAGCTTGCCTAATCGGCTCCTACGGTGGGGACAAGTCGGAAAACGGAACCGCACGGAGGAACCACGCATGTATCTCGTCATCGGAGCCACCGCCCACTTCGGACGTCAGGCAGTGGAAGAACTGGTCGCCGCGGGTGCGCCGGTGCGGGCGCTGACCCGCGCACCGGAGCGGGCCGGACTCCCGGAAGGGGTCGACGTGGTCCGCGCAGATCTGACCAAGCCCGAGACTCTGCCGCCGGCGCTGGCCGGGGTGGAAGCCGCGTTCCTGGTCCTCCAGTACGGGATGGACGTCGCTCCGCTGCTCGCGGCCGCGGTCAAGGCCGGGGTGCGGCGGCTGGTGCTGCTGTCCTCCGGAGCGGTCGTTCCCGGCGCCGAACACCAGCCTGACGTGATCGCCCAGTACCACCGTGACGTGGAGCGGGCCGTCGAGGAGACCGGCATCGAGTGGACGTTCCTGCGGCTGTTGTTCCCCGCCATCAACTCGCTGACGTTCGCGATGCAGCTTCCGCACGGCGACGTCATCCGCGTGCCGTATGCCGAAGCGGCGTTCAGCGCCGTGCACGAACGGGACGTCGCGGAGGTCGCCGCGCGGATCCTGACCGGCGGCGGGCACGCCGGGCAGGCCTACGATCTGACCGGCCCGGACTCGATGACCCAGGCGGACCAGGTTCGCGTCCTCGGCGAGACGCTGGGGCGTCCGCTCGTCGTCGAAGACCTCGATCCGGAACCCGTCCGGGAGCAGATGAGCCAGTTCATGGACCCGGAATTCCTGGCCGCCCTGTTCGACCTCATGGCGCAGACGGTCGGCAAGCCCGCACCGGTCAACGACATCGTCGAGCAGGTCACCGGGCACCCGGCCCGCAGCTACGCCCAGTGGACCGCGGATCACCGAGCCGACTTCAGCAGCTGATCGACGACCGAAAGGACCGCACCATGACGCTCGGGCGGCGAACGCTGGGACGCGCTCTGCTGGCTCGTCAGTGGCTGCTGGAACGGGCCGACGCGACCGTCGAGGAGGCGGTCGCGCGGCTGGTCGGCATGCAAGCGCAGGCGCCGTACGCGCCTTACTTCGGGCTTTGGAGCCGGATCCGGGCGTTCCGTACCGCCGACCTGGCGGACGCGCTGACCGAACGCCGGCTGGTGCGGGTGGCCCTGATGCGCAGCACCGTTCACCTGGTCACCGTGGCGGACTACCGCGTCTTGCGTCCGTGGTCGCAAGACGCGCTCGACCGCGAACTCGACACTGCGTTCAAGGCTCCGCTGGCCGGGGTGGACCGCGCGGCCGTGGCGGAGTCGGGCCGGGCGCTACTTCGCGCCCAGCCGCTCACCCCCAAGGAACTCCGGGCGGCATTGCACGAACAGTGGCCTGACCGCGAGCCGCACGCGCTCGCCACCGTCGTGCGCAACCTCGTGCCGCTGGTGCAAGTGCCGCCGCGAGCGGTCTGGGGCATCGGCGGCGCCACCCGGTACGCGGCGGCGGCCGATTGGACCGGAACCGAACCGGCCTCCGCCGCCGATGCCGAACAGATCGTGCTGCGCTACCTCGCCGCCTTCGGCCCGGCCTCGGCCGCCGACGTGCAGACCTGGGCAGGCCGAACCCGGCTGCGTCCGGTCCTGGAAAGCTTGCGGCCGCGGCTGGCGGTCTTCCGGGACGAAGGCGGGACGGAGCTGTTCGACCTGCCGGACGCACCCCGCCCCGCCGCCGACGCTCCGGCGCCGGTCCGCTTCCTGCCGGAGTACGACAACCTGCTGGCCTCGCACGCCGACCGCACCCGGGTGATCTCCACCGAAGACCGCAAACGCGTCATGACCGGCAACGGAGTGCGCGCCACTTTCCTGGTGGACGGTCAGGTCGCCGGGGCGTGGAAGCTGCGGCAGGACAAGACGTCGGCGACGCTGGAGATCGAGCCGTTCCGGCCGCTGACCGCCGCCGAACGCGCCGAGGTCGAGACCGAAGGTTCGCTTCTGCTGAAGTTCGCGGCTCCTGGCGCGGACCACGACATCCGCGGGATTACTCCTCGAACCTAGGCGCGCCCGAGTAGTCGCGGGAGTGCACGATCCGGCCGTCGCGCACCGTCAGCACCATCGCGTACGTCGACACATACGGCTTGCCCTCGTACTCGCCGTGCAGGTCGTATTCCGCCACCAGCACCTCCGGATCGCTGGTCTCGTACACCACGACCCGGTCCGCCTTGGTGATCCGGCGGCGCTCTCCTGCTTGGTGAAAGCGTTTGCGCAACTCCTCCCGGTCGCGCGTCACCTTCGGCACTCCGGCCGGCGCGAACGGGATTTCGATCACGACGTCGTCGGAGTACAGGTCGGCGAGATCGTCCCAGCGATTGTCGACAGCCGCGTCGAGGAAACGCTGGAAGACCTCCTTCGTCCCGTGCAACGCGGTCGCCGCGCCGTGGTTCGGGTAGTCGCGGTACCTGGTGACCTCGCCGTCCCGCACGGTCAGCAGCCCGGCGGACGACGGGAGCCGGTAGCTGTGCCCGGTGTGCGGGTTGCGGCCCTCGGCGACGAGCTCGACGGCGAACCCGTCCGCCGTCTCCGTGGTCGTGACCTTGACTTTCTCCAGGCCGATCCGGGCCGCGACGGCGCTGCCCGCGCCGAGCGTGGCCAGCACTGCGTCCCGGCCGGCCGAGCGGTGGCCGGTGAACGGGATTTCGTAGACGGCGTCCTCGGCGAGAACGTCGGCGAGCGGCGCGGCGTCGAAGGCGCTCAGCGCGTTCGCGACGATCTCGGCCACTTCGGACACGGTGCGGGGCATCGGAACCTCACTCGGGAAGACGGGGGATAATCGGAACGGGGCACCCGCTTACGACGATACGGAGCCTGCACTCCGGTTGTCAACGACGGTCTGGAGATCTGAGACACGGTCAGAAGCGGCGCAGATCGTTCCAAGGAAGAATCGGACGACCGCACCACTTTGAGAGCAGAGGAGACAGCCGGTGGAGAAGCCTGCGCTCCGCGCGGACGCGCGCCGGAACCGCGCCCGTGTGCTGGCTGCCGCCGAAGCAGCGTTCGCCGTCGACGGGCTCTCGGTGCCCCTCGACGACATCGCGCGGCTGGCTGGCGTCGGCGCGGGCACTGTCTACCGGCATTTCCCCAGCAAGGAAGCGCTGTTCCAGGCCGTCGTCGTGGAACGGCTGGAGCAGTACGGCGTCGAGGCGCAGGAGTTGATCGACTCGGACGCGCCCGGCGAAGCGTTCTACGACTACTTCACGCGCGTCATCGAGCAGGCGTCGCGTAACCGTGCGATCTGCGAAGCGCTCGGTGAGACCAGCGGTTCCGCGTACAAGGCTGAAGCAGCGGAGCGGTTTCGCGTGAACCTCACTGCGCTTCTGGAACGCGCGCAAGCCGCGGGCGCTGTACGCACGGACATCGACGGCGAAGACCTGCGCGCGCTCATCGTCGGCGCGCTCGCGGTGGAGCGGTTTACACCGGACAGCCGGCACCTGGTGCGCGTACTGCTGGACGGTCTGCGCAAGGTCTAGGTCCTGTCCGGCGGCTCAGTGCATATCTAAGTGACGGAGCCGGCGTCTGCGGAATGCTCCGCCGGGCAGCCTTCAGGGCAAGGGCCGGGACGGTGTCACCTCTTGCGTGTGGACGACGACGTCGAACCAGCTCGCGAGCGACCCGCCCGACATGTGGTAGGCCGCATCATCCCGGGGGTCGTAGAACGAGCCGATCAACCGCGTGCGCGTCGGGGCGTCCAGGAGGCGGCGGATCGGCTCGGGTAGCGATGTGCCGAGATCCAGGACGTATCCCGCCATGTTCTCGGCGGCCGCATGCAGCAGGCTGTCGACGAAGTCGGGGCGTGGAGCGGGCAGGGGCTGACCGATCGAACCATGCGCCATGGTCAGGCCAACGGACCGGTAGTCCAGTCCCAGTCGTTCCCGCAGGTATCCGCCCATATTCTGGTGCGACTCCAGGGGCTCGGAGGGGGACACGGTACGAGGGGCGCCGATGGCGGTGTGCGCCATACCGCCCCAGTAGACGACCTTGTCGCCGGTGAGCTGCTGCCACCAGCTCACACCGTCGGCCAGCGTGCGTTCCAGTTCGGCCAGACCATCGAGCCGGGTGGTATGCCGCACCGGTTCGGCAGGGAACTGGGCGAAACGTACCGGGTCGCCGGGGTGACGCTTGTTATAGGACCGCATCCAGTGGACGAGATCGAGGATCTCGGCGGTCTGCCAGAACGGCCGTGCCCTTCCCAGCAATGCACGAGGGTCTCCATCGCCGGTGGCGACATAGACGTCCAGGCCGAGGCGGCCAGGGTCGTCGCCCTCCAATGCAAGGGAGCGGAACCCCTCTTCTTCCACCAGCAGCCGCACGATGCGATGCGCCACGTCCGATAATTCGCGTGTCTGTCGGGCAGCTGCTCCAAGCGCCACGATCTTGGCGTCCCGCACCAGTGGGGCGAGCGGCCGCAGATCGTCCAGTGGCTCGTCAGGCTTCCTGTTCACGAGCGCATGGGAGTTCTTCTTGATCCATTCGGTCACTGTCTCCATTGGCCTGCCCTTCATCCCCGAGCTCCGCTTCTCGCGGACCACTCCAGAAGATCGTCTTACCTCAAGCTTGGTTGAAGTAAAGAGCCTGTGACGTCGATTTGGCGCTCATCGCTGGAGAGGCCTGTAGCGGCTCAGTGCGGATCCAAAGGCGTATCGCGAGCACCGTCACGGATCCGTGGAAGACGTAGGCGCGCTTGTCGAACCTCGTGGCCACCGCCCGGAAGTTCTTCAAGGCGTTGATCGTCCTCTCGACTTCGTTTCTGCGCTTGCAGATCGCCTTGTTGAAGCCCGTGGGCCTGCCACCTCGACTGCCGCGACGTTGGCGGTGGGCTCGCTGGTCCTTCGGCTCGGGGATGGTGTGCTTGATCTGGCGTCGCCGCGGGTAGCGGCGGTTTCGGCGAGAGGAGTATGCCTTGTCTCCACCGAGATGGATTTTGCATGTCAGTCCGCCCCGAGAGCGTCCGAGTCCCTCGTCGGGACGGTGTTGCCGGGGCGTGCGCCTTTTTCCCGGCACCCTCGGCGGACTCTTGCATGCGCCAGCTGCGTGCTGATGGGCACGGCAGGACGTCGAGTCCACGCTCGCCATCGACCAGTCGATACGGCCCTCGGCATCAGCATCGACCAGGACGGCCGCGAAGATCCTGTCCCAGGTGCCGTCCGCCGACCACCGCCGATGCCTCTCGTACACCGTCTTCCACGGACCGAAATGTTCAGGCAGATCCCGCCACGGCGCCCCGGTCCGGAGCCGGAAGAGGATCCCGTTGATGACCCTGCGATGGTTCTCCCCACGTCCGCCCCTCTGCCCTGTCATGGGCAGATGCGGCTTCAGCCGTGCCCACTCCTCATTCGTCAGATCTCCCCGCCCCATAGCCATGCCAACGACCCGTCACTGAAGCAGTCACATGATCCGCCGGACGGGCCCTAGCGGCGACCGGTGCGCAGGTGGATGCGCTCGCCGGACTTGCTGAAGAGACTGAGGATTTCGACGTCGCCCTTGCCGGCGGCACCGAACCAGTGCGTGATGTGGCAGTCGAATTCGGCTGCTTCGCCGGGTCCCATGATGAAGTCGTGATCGCTCAGGCGTACGCGTAGGCGTCCGCGCAGAACGTAGAGCCACTCGTGCCCGTCGTGGGTGCGCAGGTGGGGCTCTTCGTCGTGCGCCGGGATGAGCTGTTTGTAGGCGCGGATTTCCCCCTGGTGCCGGGACAACGCGATCAGCACGCGCCCGTCCTTCTTCGCGGGTTGCTGGGGCACGCGCGGGTCGACGATCCGCGGCGCGGTGACGATCTCGTCGAACGGGACGCCCAGTGCCGCGGTGATCGGCAACAGTAGTTCGAGACTCGGTTTGCGCTGTCCGGATTCCAGACGGGACAACGTGCTGGTCGAGATGCCGGTGGCTCGCGCGAGGTCGGCGAGGCTGACGCCCTGTTTGTCCCGCGCCTGTAGCAGCCGGGGCGCGATCTGCTCGAGCACGCTGTCGACGGTGGGCTGGTCGCTCATGCGGCGCAGTCAACCAATGCGCCCCGGAAACGGCAACGTTTCTTGCCGCTTCCGATCCTGGTCGCGGAAGTTTGTCCCCATGGACTCGACAACTTGTGCCACCGCCGACGGTGTGCGCGCCGACCCGAGCAGCGGCCGACTTCCTCTAGGCGTGTACCTGCTCGCCTTCAGCCTGTTCGCGATGGGCAGCGCGGAATTTCTCCTGGCGGGCGTGCTGCCCGCGGTGGCCGACGACCTCCAGGTTTCGCTGTCCTCCGCCGGATTTCTCATCACCGCGTTCGCGCTGGGGGTCGTCCTCGGCGGGCCGCCGTTCGCCGTGCTCAGCCTGCGCTGGCCCCGTCGCGCCGCGCTGATCGCGACCCAAGGGGTGTTCGCGGTGAGCGTCGCCGCCGGATTGCTGGGCGACTACCAGGTTTTGCTGGTGAGCCGGGTCGTCTCGGGTGTCTCGTACGCGGGCTTCTTCGCCGTCGCGTCGGTGACCGCGATCGGTCTCGTCACCCCGGACCGCAACGCCCGCGCCTCCGGTGTCGTGGTCAGCGGCCTGAGCGTGGCCATGGTCGCGGGCGGACCGGCAGGCACCCTGCTCAGCCATTTCACCCAGTGGCGCGGCGGATTCTGGGCTGTCGTGGCACTGACGCTCGCCGGAGTCGTCGCCTGCTCGCTCGGGATCCCCGCGGCGACCCGGTCAACGGCGCGACCGAGTGTGTCGCGAGAGCTGGCCACGATCCGCAAACCGCGGCTCTGGGGCATTTTCGGGATCACGATCCTGACGACGGCGGCGTACATGATCACGTTCAACTACCTCTCCGCCATGCTCGCTGAGATCACCGGCGTACCCACGGTCTGGATTCCCGCGATCCTCGCGCTGTTCGGCGTCGGTGCTTTCGCCGGCCTGTCCATCGGCGGACGCATCTCCGACCGGCGACCCCACGCCGCGCTTCTCGCCGGAGCCGTCGCGATCGTGCTGCTTTCGGTCGTCCTGATCTTCGCGATCCATCACACGTGGGCGGTGCTGCCCACTGTTTTCCTGCTCGGGATAGCGGCTTTCGTGCTGAATCCCGCGATCTACGGCCGGGTCTTCGCGATCGCCGCCGACGCCCCGACACTCGCTGGGGCGACCACGGTTTCGGCTTTCCAACTGGGGATCAGCGCCACTCCGATCCTGGCGGCCGCCGCGCTGACCCAAGGCACGGCCCTCACGTGGGTCAGCCTCATCGGAGCCGTGCTAGCCGCGCTTGCTGTCCCGCTAATCGTTCTTGACCGCACTCTCGGCTATGGGCAGATCGCGCATCTTGCGAAGCGGCGAAGCAATGAGAATCGCTGACGCGGCAAGGATTCCGATGCCGCAGACGTACAGCGTGACCCGGGTTGTGGTGAGTTCCGCGATCAAGCCGCCGAGCAGACTGCCGAGCGGGGCGATGCCGAAAACGACCGTCTGTGACACCGACGAGACGCGGCCCAGCAGCTCGTGCGGGGTGACCGCCTGCCGGAAGCTCGTCTCGAACACGCCGAGCACGATGATCCCGAAACTTGACCCGAAACCGCCCGCCACCCACCAGGCGAGGCCCCAGTCTTGGGTCGCGAAAGCGTTGCACAGGAACGAAACGCTGTACACGGCGGCACCGAAATACAACGCCCGCGCGGCACCGAAGCGAGCGCCGAGCCGTCGCGCGACTCCGCTCGCGAGCAGGGCGCCGAACAGCGAGATCGTGCCGAGCAAGCCGATCATGAACGGTGCGACGTGCAGGTCGCGGACCATGAACACCATCGACACCGCCATGAACATCGACTGGAACAGGCTCGACGCGGCACCGTGCAGGGCGATCGCCCGCAGGAGCGGATTGCGCAGAACTGTCCGCAGCCCTTCGCCGATTTCGCGGCGAAGGTTCCGCTCAGCGGGCTCGGGCCGCACGTCCGGCGTGCGAATCCGGCGCAGCCACGCGGCGGACCACAGGTAAGTCACCGCGTCGACCGCCATCGCGCCCGCGCCGCCGATGAACTGCACGATCATCCCGCCGAGCCCCGGCCCGGCGATCGCGGCGACGGACAGATTCGTCTGCAGCCGGGCGTTCGCGGCGGGCAGTTCGCCGCGTTCGACGAGGTTCGGCAGGTAGGTCTGGTGCGCGACGTTGAAGAAAACCGTGAACCCGCCGGCCAGCAGCACGACGACGTACAGATGGCCCAGCGTCAGCGACCCGAACACCGCGGCGAGCGGCACCGAGCCGATGAGCACCGCGCGGGCGAGGTCGGCGGTGATCAGCACCGGCCGGTTGCGCATCCGGTCGCACCACGCGCCCGCCTGCAGTCCGAGCAGCAGGTACGGGAGCGTGCTCAGCGTCCGCAGCAGCGAAACCTGGGCCACGGACGCGGCGAGCGTGGTGGTCGCCAGCAGCGGGATCACGAGGAAGTCGATGCGGTTGCCGACCTGGCTGAGGCCGTCGGCGAGCCAGAGCCGCCGGAAGTCCGGCGAGCGGAGAATCCCCCTCATAAGGCCAGTGTGACATAAGTTGAGTCGGTATATATCAAGTTGCACACTGCGTAACGGCACCTATGATCAACGCGACGAACCCTCGTAGCCGAGTGACCGTGCGGCGAGGAGGTGCCGGATGTCGGACACCGCTCCCACCTGGGGTTATGTCGTCGTGACCGGTCTCGCCGGACTGGCAGGCGGACTGCTGGTCGCCGCGCTGCTGGTCGCCGGTCGCACTCCGCGTCCGGCCGGAGAGTCGTCGCCGCCCACCCCGCCGCCCGTGCAGCAGGTGACGGTCACGGTGACCGGCCTCCCTCTGCCGCCGATCACCGTGACCCACCGCCCGCCGGCACCCCCGGCCCCGCCGCCGCGCACGACCACGGCGACGGTGTCGGTCACCCCGACCCCGTCGAGCCCGTCGGCACCCCCGCCGACCACGCTGGGCCCGACCAGTGGGTTCGTCCGCGACGAACGCTGACCTCAGCCGACGTCGCGCCGCCGCCAGCCGGTCAGTCCCACCGCGAGCACCACCGCCGAGACCGCCAGCAACACCACCAGCGGCACCGCGGTGAACACCGCGCCGGGCACCTTCGGCGGATGCTGGAACGGCGAGACGTCCAGCAGCACCTGCGGCGCGTTGACGACCGGCCCGAACATGCTGATCAGCAACGCCAGCGCCGCCACGCCCCACGCGGCGGTCGCCAGTTTCGGCAGCAGTCCGAAGATCAGCGCGGCCACCGCGACGATCACCCACGCCGCGGGCACCTGCACCGCGACGGCCGCGACCATGTTCCCGACCGAGCGGCCGACGTCACCGCCGCGCAGCCCGTTCGACAGCCCGAGCAGCAGGCCGCCGACGAGTACGAGCAACGCGCTGCCGAGGAACGCGAACACGAGGTGGCTCGCGGCCCAGCGCAGCCGTCCGACCCGCGTGGCCAGCAGCGGTTCGAGCCGGATCGAGGTCTCCTCGGTGCGCATCCGCAGCGTCGCCTGCACGCCGTAGAGCGAGGCGAGCATCGCGAACAGGCTCACCATCGTCGCGAGGAAAGCGTCGACCAGTCCGTGCGATCCGCCGAGCCGTTCGAAGATCTGCCTGCTCTGCTCGGTGCCGCCGACCAGTCCGGAAATGCCCTGCGCGATCGTCCCGAACAACGCCCCGCCGACCGCGAGCCCGATCAGCCAGCCGAACAACGGACCCCGCTGCAGCCGCCAGGCCAGCGAAAACGGCGACCGCAACGACGGCGCGGCCTCGCTCGGCCCGAGCCGTGGCGGAAGCAGGCCGACGCCGACGTCACGACGTGGCAGCAGCGCGTAGGCCACGACAAACAGCACGAGCGTGGTCGCGACGGGCAAAATCAGGACCCACCAACGTTCTTCGGCGAACGGCCGGATCTGCTGCGCCCAGCCGAGCGGCGACAGCCATGACAACCAATGCGCGTCGGTGGTCGAATCACCCGCGCCACGCAACAGAAACGCGACGCCGAGCACGGCCGTACCGATGCCATTCGCGGTGCGCGAGTACTCGCCGAGCTGCGCGGCGACCGCGGCGACGCCGGTGAAAACCAGCCCAGCAAGCGCGGTGCTCGCGCCGAGCGCGACGGAACCCGCCGCGGGAACCTTCGCCGCCAGCGTGACCGCTTGGAGCACCCCGATCAGCACGCTCGCCCCGCCGGTCACCGCGAGCGCGGCGGTGAGCGGCGCGTACCGACCGACCACAGTGGACGCGAGCAGTTCGGCGCGGCCGGTGTCCTCCTCCGCGCGGGTGTGCCGGGTGAGCGTGAAGACCGCCATCAGGGCGGTCAGCAGCGCCAGGAACCCGCCCATCCGCCAGGCGATGAACCCGCCCGCCGTGCCGAGGTTGAACGCCGGGCCGTAGAGCAGCGCGAACGACGGGTTCGCGGCGGCCGACGCGACGAGTCCGGCCCGGCTCGCGGCGGTCGGATAGAACTGGTCGTAGCTGCTGATCGTGGCCACCGGGATGAGGCTGAGCAGGACGATCCAGATCGGCAGGATGATCCGGTCGCGGCGCAGGGCGAGCCGGAACAGCGGCCCGGTGCCGTTGAGCGCGCCGCTCATTTCCCGGCCTCGAGTTCGTCCGCGTAGTGGCGCAGGAAGAGTTCCTCGAGGGTCGGCGGCCTGCTCTCCAGGCTGCGCACGCCGACCTCGGTCATCTGGCGCAGTGCGTCCTCGAGCGAGCGCGTCTCGACGTCGAAGCGGACGCGGTTGCCTTCGACCTTCAGGTCATGCACGTCGGAAAGCCTGGCCAGGCCGTTCGGCGGTCCGCACAGCTCCGCGGTGATCGACGTGCGGGTGAGATGGCGCAGTTCGGCGAGCGTGCCGGACTCGACCGTGCGCCCGTTGCGGATGATGCTCACCTTGTCGCACAAGGCTTCCACCTCGGCGAGGATGTGGCTGGACAGCAAAACGGTACGGCCCTGCGCGCGTTCTTCCTGGATGACCTCCTGGAAAGTGGCCTCCATCAACGGGTCGAGGCCCGAGGTCGGCTCGTCGAGCAGCAGCAAGTCCACGGTGGACGCGAGCGCGGCGACGATGGCGACCTTCTGCCGGTTGCCCTTCGAGTACGTGCGGCCCTTCTTGCGCGGGTCGAGGTCGAAGCGCTCGACGAGTTCCTCGCGGCGCTTCTGGTCGAGCCCGCCGCGCAGCCTGCCGAGGAGGTCGATGACCTCGCCGCCGGACAGGTTGGGCCAGAGGTTGACGTCGCCGGGCACGTAGGCGAGCCGATGGTGCAGGCTCGCCGCGTCGCGCCACGGGTCGCCGCCGAGCAGCCGGACCTCGCCGGCGTCGGCGCGCAGCAGTCCCAGCAGGACCCGGATCGTGGTGGACTTCCCGGCGCCGTTCGGGCCGAGGAATCCGTGTACTTCCCCCGCGGGAACCTGAAGATCAAGGCCGTCGAGGGCCTTCACCCGGCCGAATGCCTTGTGCAGGCCGGAGATCGCAATGGCGTTTCCCATGGTTCGGAAGCTACACTCTTTTCATGAAGTTGTGAAGTTAAGAAAACGTCTGGACCGAGTGATCGTCCAGGCGCGCGTGGGAGAGGATGGACGGATGACGACGCCTGAGACGAAGAGAGACGAGGACGCCGTCCGCCGATACGTCGAAAGCCTGGGGCTGGTGATGTCCCAGATCGGCATGCAGCGCATGTCAGCGCGGGTGTTCGCGGCGCTGATGACGACCGACTCGGGGCAGCTGACGGCTGCCGAACTGGCGGAACAGCTGTCGGTGAGCCCGGCCGCGATCTCCGGCGCGGTGCGGTATCTGGACCAGGTCGGCCTGGTGCGGAAGGTGCGCGAACCCGGCGAGCGCCGCGACCACTACCAGCTTTACGACGACCTCTGGTACGCGACTTTCCTCAAACGCGACCGCTTCCTGATCATGTGGCGCGACGCGGCCACCGAAGGCATCGACGCGCTAGGCCCGGACACTCCCGCCGGGAAACGGCTGGCCGAGATGCGGGACTTCCTGGCGTTCATGCTGGTCGAGGTCAACAACCTGTACGACCGGTGGCACGAGCTGCGGAAGAACCGCGACTAGCCGAGCTTTTCCAGGGTCGCGGCGAGCCGCTGGGCGAGGTCTGGCCGTGGCGGGCGTTCCTCGAAGGACGCGAGGAACGCCTCCTGGAAACAAGCCCCGAGCAGCAGCCGGGCCGCGGCCTCGACGTCGAGATCGGCGCGCAGCCTGCCCAGCTTGACCTCGGCGGCGAGGTAGCCGGCGACGTGCTGGATCGGCAGGTCGGGACCGTTTTCGAGGCTGTCCCGGTGGGCGCGGAGCAGGTCGCGCGAGGAGAAGATCGAGATGGAGATCGGGAAGCTCGCGCAGTAGAAGGCCAGTGCCGTGGTGGTCAACTCGGCGAGATTGTCGCTGAGATCGGCCTTCTCCGGATGTTCGGTGAGCCTCGCCGCTGTGGCGACCAGGTCGGGCAGTTCCTCTTTCAGCACCGCGAGGAAGAGCGCCGTCTTGTCGCGGAAGTGCTTGTACAGCAAGGCTTCCGAGTAGTCGGAGGCCTGCGCGATCGCCTTGGTCGTGGCGTGCGCGTACCCCTGCTCCCGCATGACCGTCGCTGCCGCGGCGACGATCTCCTCGCGGCTTCCCATGCGTGCTCCCTGAGGGTCTTCTCAGTGTGGTGGGTGTTCACTTACCCTAGCCGGTAAGTGTTTACTCACCCCCTCCTTGGAGGCCTCTGATGAAGATCACCGTCCTGGGCGCGAGCGGCCGAATCGGCGGCCTGGCGGTGCGGGAAGCGCTGGCCCGCGGATGGCACGTCACCGCCGTAGTCCGCGACCCCGCGCGGTTGACCGTCCCCGCCCACCCCCGATTGGACGTCGCGGTTCACTCCCTGACCGACCCCAGCCTGGCCGACGCGGTAACCGGTCGTGACGCTGTCGTCCTGGCCCTGGGCCCCGCAGACCTCAAGCCGACAACCGTCAACTCCGACGGCACCCGCTCCGTGGTCACCGCCCTGCACGGCTCCCAGACGAGGTTCGTGGTGGTGAGCGCATCCGGCCTGCCCGGGGACGGCGACAGCCTGTTCTCGAAGCTGCTGGTGAAGCCGCTGCTGGGTGCGGTGTTGCGCAACGGATACGCCGACCTGCAGCGAATGGAGTCGATCCTGCACGGTGCCCCAGACGTGCGATGGACGATCGTGCGCCCGACGAGGCTGACGAACAAGCCCGCCCGGGAGCAGGTGCGCAGCGAGGTGGGCCGGGATGTGCGGAGGCGGTTCCAGATCCCGCGAGCGAACGTGGCGCGCTTCTTGCTGGACGCGGCTGAGGACGACTCGCTGGTGGGGAAGACGGTGTCGATCGCGCAGTGACGGGCCTGTCTGCAGTCGCCGACACCTGCGGCGGGATTGCCTGCGGATGCTGACGCGTGTCGCGGAGTTGTCTGTGGATTCGGCCGCCTGCGGTGGGTTTGCCTGCGGACGTTGACGCGTGGCGGGTTTGCTTGCGGACTCGGCCGCTTTGCGGCGGGATCGCTCGTAGTCGCTGACGTGCGTGGCAGGTTTGCCTGCGGCTGCGGCGTGATTGTTCTGCGGACTCGGCCACCTTGGTCGGGATCGCTCGCGGATGCTGACGTGTGTGGTGGCTTTGCCCCGGGCTCTGCCACCTGCGGCGAGGTTGCTCACGATGCTTGGGTGGCAGGCCCGCGGGCCCTGCCACCTGCAGCGGTGTTGCCTGTGGACACTGCCGTCCGCGGCGGGATCGCTCGCGGATGCTGACATGTGTGGCCAGGCCGCGAACCCTGCCACTCGCAGCGGGATTGCCTGCGCACCCTGCCGCTCGTAGCGGAATCGCTCGCAGATGCTGCCGTGCATGGCGGGTTCGCCCTCGGCCCTGCCGCCCGCGAAGGGTCGTCCACCGCCCCTGCCGTCCCGAGTGGAAGTCCTCGCCGCCCGTGTCCGTTGGTTCTGTCTGCAGTTGCAGACACGCTGCTGACAGCGGGTTTCCCCAAACTATCCCCAGGGTTGTCCACAACTCACATCCCCTGTGGACAACTCCCCTCGCGAGCCCGGATCTGTCGTAGCCCCTCGTTACTGTCGGAGGCATGGCAGTTCTTCGGCTGTTCCTCCTTTTCCTGATGGCACCCGTGCTTGTCGCGCAGGCGGTGCGGGTGCGTCGGGCGACTCCGCGGCTTCCCGGGGCCACGGGTCCGATCGAGGGCGCTCTCGGCGCCGGGCGTCCGTTGCGGCTCACCGTCATCGGCGAATCGACGGTGGACGGCGTCGGCGCGCTCACCCACGCCGACGCGCTCACCGGCCAGCTCGCGGTGGGGCTCGCCGGCGCGTACCCGGACCGGGAGGTGCGGTGGCACGCGCTGGGCATCACCGGCGCGTCGGCGCGGGTGGTGCTCGACGAGCTGGTTCCGCGCGTGCGGGAGGCGGACGTCGTGGTGGTCGTCCTCGGCGTGAACGACACCCTGGAGCTGCACTCGGCCGCGCGGTACCGGCGGGATCTGCTGGCAATCATCGTCGAGGTGCGGCGAAGGGTCGGCGACGTCCCGGTCGTTCTCGCGGGCGTGCCCCCGCTGGCGAGTTTTCCGTCCTTGCCGCGGCCGCTCCGGGACTTGCTGGGCGCGCGGTCGGTCGCGCTCGACCAGGCGGCGCGAGGGCTGACCCGGCTTCCCGGGGTCACGCACATCCCGTTGGCGCCGGGATTGCTCCGTCCGGGAATGTTCGCTGCTGACCGTTTCCACCCTGGCCCGATCGGTTACCGCGCCTGGGCCGCCGCGCTCTCGGAGGGGTTACCGATCGTCACTGACGGTTGGCATCCGGGGGAGGTGGGACGGCCATCCTGACCGGCAGGTTCACAAAAATCCCAAAAACTTTGGCGCTCCGTGTATCTAGGCGCACCCTGGATGCGTCCTATGGGGCGAACCAAGGAAAGGGAGGGCCACATGCCTGCGGATCAGAAGGACGAGCGGCAGCCGGGAACCACCGTTCCGCCCGTCAAGACGAGCCCCGCACCGGGGGCGAACCGGGGAGTGCAGCCGGACGGCAACCACGAGCCGCTCGACGACACCGGGACTGCCAAGTAGCCAAACGGGCGGCGCCCGGGAGCCGAGGGGGCTGCCGGACGTCGTCGGCCGGAGGGGTTCGGGGAGGAATCCCCTCTGGCGGAGCCCGAAAGGGGGAGCGGGCTCCCCTGGGGGCGGGAAGCACCGGTCGGCGCAGGCGGACAGCTCACGCCGGCCGGTGCGCACCCGCACGAACGCACGCGCCTGGCGACCTGCTCGGCACAAGGGGGCGAGCAGGCCGCCGACGAGTGCGAAGCGACTGACGCACATGGCGACAGGGACTGGCCACACCGCCGGTCCGGTTCAGCTCGGCCCGGGTCTGGGGGACCCGGCCCGGCCGGACGGGTTCGGAGGGGACCCGGCCAGCCGCCGAGCCCACCGGACCAGCGGCAACGACCAGTCCTGAGCGAACCGGCTCGCGAGCTGGCGCGGTTAGACGGGTTCGGGGAGGGCCCGTCCGGCTAGCGGGTTGCGCGAGCTGGTTCGGGCGGGACCGGCGGATTGGCGAGGCCGGACAGGTCCGGATGGATTTGCCCCGTTGGCGGGTTCGCGGTCCGGCGGGACCGGCGGATTGGCGCGGCGGGACGGTCCGGGAGGACTTCTCCGGCTGGCGGATTCGGCGGATTGGCGCGGCGGGACGGTCCGGGAGGACTTGCCCGGCTGGCCGAGTCGGTGGGCTGGCGCGGCGGGACGGGTCGGGGAGGGCCTATCCGGCTGGCGAGCCCGCGGTCCGGTGGGACTGACGGATCGGCTCGCGAGGTTGGCGCGGCGGGACAGGCCTGGGGAGGACCTGTTCGGCTGGCGCGCTTCGTGGACTGGTCCGGCGGAAGTGGCGGATCGGCTCAGGGGTCGGCGCGGCGGGACGGATCCGGGGAGGGATTCGTCCGGCTGGCTGGCTCCGCGGGCTGGTCCAGTGCGACTGACGGATTGGCTTGCCTGTCCGGCTGAGCGGACTTCGGGGAGGGGTTCGCGAGGTCGGCGGGCGTGCGAGCTGGTCCGGCTGGGGGTCGGCTCGCGGTGCGGTCCGGTCAGACGGGTTCGGGGAGGAATCCGCCTGACCGGACCGAACCGGTGAGCTGGCCTGAATCGGCTGGGCGGATCCGGGGAGGGATCCGCTCGATCAACAGGGTGGCAAGACGGACCGGACGGATCCAGGGCAGGGATCGCGCCCGGACTGACAAAACAGCTTCCGGGCTGGTGCGGACGGGCGGATCCAGGGGAGGGATCCGTCCGGCCGAACCGGTCCGGCGGGGCGCGATGGGTCGTTGGGGGACTCATCGGGTCCGGTGGAGCTGTCGGGACACGGCCGTGCTGGAGGGGGAGCCCGGCCGGTCGTGTCCCGGCACCCCGTCGAACTGAGTACCGCTTGACCTGCGCAAACCCACAACCGAACAGCACCAAAACCGCACCACCAGCCGCCCGATCGGCTTCGTGAAAAAAACTCACCCGGAAAAAGTCAGAGATTGATGTATCCCAGAGCCAGCTGTTTGCTCCTCAACCAAGAGCCCACCCACGGGGCACACACCGTGCCCCTGGACACCATCCGCACCACCGAAAGAGCGCGCACCATTCACGATCGATCCGGTACCCGACCGGAGAGGCGACCCGCGACGGGCCCGGACGTGCCGACACGACCGGAGGCTTGCTCGCCCAGGTCGGCCCACCTCCGGAGTGAGGCAGCTACGGTGACCGACGTGCACACCACCGAGGTAGACCCGCCCTGGGAAGGCTTGACCGGCGCCGACTTGCACGCCGCGTGCATGGAAGCGGCGCGGGGCGGCGATCGGCGCGCCATGGCGAAACTCGTCGACGAGCTGACGCCGCTCGTGTGGCACGTCGCGCGCGCCAACGGGCTCGACCGGCAAGTGGCCGAGGACGTGGTCCAGACCGTGTGGCTCGCTCTGTTCAGCCAGCTCGCGAAGCTACGCGACCCCCGTGCGCTCGCTGCCTGGCTGATCACCACGACTCGCCGGGAGGCGACCCGTCCTTACGGCAGGCGCGCCCAGCCGGTGCCGCTGTCGGACGAGGTCGCCGCGACGCTGGAAAGCGATCATCCCGCGCCTGAGGAGGAAGCCGTCCGCGCCGACCGGGACCGCCGGGTCTGGCGCGCCTTCCTCCGGCTGCCCGCACGCTGCCAGGAGCTGCTGCGGCTGACCGTTCTCGCCGGCCGCGCCGAGTATCGGGCGGTGGCCGAGGCTATGCAGATGCCGCGCGGCAGCGTCGGGCCCACCAGGGGCCGCTGCCTCGACTCGATGCGCGATCTGCTCGCAGGAGAAGGGGGTGCCCGGTGAGCGACAACATCGGCAGGCCGGGACACGGCCACGCGGTTCCGGACGACGAGGCCATCCTGGCCGACATCGGCCGGTTCCTCGACGAACTCGACCCGCCGCCGGACGACCTGGTGCAGCGGGTCCAGTTCGCGCTCGAGCTCGAGAACCTCGACGTCGAGGTCGCGCGCTGGGAACGGCTCGACGAACTGGCGGGCGTGCGCAGCACGGCGACCGGCACCATCACGTTCACCGTCAGCGACCTGACCGTGATGATCAACCTGACCAAAATCGGGAAGGTGCACCGGATCGACGGCTGGCTCGCGCCCGCGGGCGAGTACGACGTGGAGGTCCGCGTCGCCGATCACGGTACGTTCGCGACGGCGACCGACGAGGGCGGCCGGTTCGTGCTCGAACGCGTCCCCTGCGGAACCACGCAAATCCTCGTGCACCTCGGCGCGGGCCCGCACCGCCGCACCGTCGTCACGCCGACCGTCGTGCTCTGAGAAACCCGGACGGGCGTTATGGAGAGTGGCGGAGGTGTGCTCCCATAGAGTCCGTGTCCGCGCCCGTCCATGATCGAACGATCGCGGCGGCGTCCGATCTGTACGCGCGCGGCCGGGCCGCCGCGTCCGACCAGCGGCCCGGCATCGCGGTGCGGTTGTTCCGCAGCGCGCTCACGCGGCTGGCGCGCGTCGCCGATCCGCTGCCCGAACACCGGGAACTGCAGGTCCGCGTCCTGGTGAGCCTCGGCGCGGCCGAAGCCGAGGTCGCCTCCACCGACGCCGGTCTCGTGCACCTCGAAACCGCGCGGCAGCTTCGCGACCAGCTCCCGGAGAGCAAGGTCGCCCGCCAGCTCGGCTTGTTGGTCACCGGCCAACGCGCCGTGGTGCTGATGCGCGGCGGCCGGTTCAGCGAATCGCTTTCGGTGTACGACGCCGTCATCCCCGGAATCGAGGCCGAGTTCGACGACAGCCGCCGCACGCTGGTCGTCATGCTCTTGAACCGCGCGCTCGTGCAGATGGCGCTCAACCATCCGAACGCCGCGCAGGCCGACCTGGAGCGCGCGCTCGGCTTCGCCCGCGAAAACGGGCACACCCTGCTCGAAGGCAAGATCCGGCAAAACCTCGGCGACCACGCGCAGCTCATCGGCGACGTCCCGCAAGCCCTGTCCAGCTATGAACAAGCCGCGCGGATCCTCGTCACCGAATCGCCCGGTTCGATCCCGCTGATCCGGCTCGACCAGGCCCGCGCGCTGCTCACCGCGGGTCTCGCCGACGAGGCGGGCAGGCACCTCGACGAGGCGCTGCCGGAGTTGCGCGCCAACGGATCCGGCCAGCACATCGCGGAAGCCGAGGTCGCGCGGGCCGCGGCCGCGTTGCTGGAGGGCGATTTCGCGTTGGCGCGAAAGTCCGCGTCGGACGCGCGGCGCCGATTTCTCCGTCGCGGCAATCGAACGTGGGCCGAGATCGCCGGTCTGGCGCGGTTCCGGGCGGAAGCGCAGCAGGTCCTGTCGGACCGCGAAGGGCGCTCTACCTCGCGGTTGCCCGCCGAACTCGTCTCGATCGCCGAACGCCTGGCCGCGCTCGGACTACGGGACGAGGCGGCGGTCGCGCGGCTCTTCGCGGTGAGATTGCTGATTCGCCGCAAGGAAATCGCCGAAGCCTCGCTCGTCCTCACCCACGTGCCCGCCCCGCGCGCGACGTCGCCGGTCGACCACCGGATGTTGTTCCGATTGTGCCGCGCGGAACTGGCCGTGGCCGAAGACCGGCCGCGCGCGGCGCTCGCGCAGGCCCGTGCCGGACTGCGCGAACTCGGCACGATCCGCGACCGGATGGGCGGGCTCGACCTGTTGTGCGGAACGGCCGTCCACGGCGAGGAGCTCGGCAGGCTGGCGATGCGGCTCGTGCTGCGGCGCGCGCGGCGGAACGCGGCCGGCGCACGCCGGATGTTCGCCTGGCTCGAACGCACCCGGGCGCAGGTTTACCGGTACGAACCGCTGCCGGTGATCGAGGATCCGGTGCTGGCCAAGCACATCAACGAGATGCGGCACGTCCAGCGCACCATCCAGCGCACCCGGCTGGAAGGCGAGTCGGTGAAGGCGCTGGAGCAGAGGTACGCCGAACTGCAGCGCGAGGCGACCAGGCTCGGCTGGTACACGAGCCAGTGGGGCCGTCCGCGGCCGGTCGCGACGCCGGACGAGGTCGTCGCCGCGCTGGGCGATCGCGTGCTGGTGAGTTTGGTGCCCTACAACAACCAGCTGTACTCGGTGGTCGTCGACCGCGGGACGTTCCGGCTGCTCAAACTGGGTCCGCTGGACGACATCGTGGAGACCGCGACCCAGCTGCACGCCGACCTCGACGCGCTCGCGCCGGACCATCTGCCGCCGATGCTGGCCGAGACGGTGTCCGCGTCCGCGCGCCGCCGGGCGGAGAAGCTCGACGCGCTGATTTCCGCTTCGCTGGTCAAAACTCTCGACGACCGCGAGCTGGTGATCGTCCCGATCGGCCAGCTGTACGCGATGCCGTGGGGCGCGTTGCCGTCGCTGCGCGGGCACCCGGTGTCGATCGCTCCGTCGGCGACCGCGTGGATCACCGCGAAGCGTCCGGCTGCGGACGGTCCGGTGCTGCTCGCGGGCGGTCCTGGCGTGCCGGGCGCGGTCGGCGAGGTGAGCAAGCTGCGCTCGGTGTACCCGGACGCGCGGCTGGTCGAGGGCGACGCCGCGACGAGCGCCACGGTCCTGACCGCGCTGGACGGAACCCGCTTGGCGCACCTGGTCGCGCACGGCGCGCACGAGCCGGCGAACGCGCTGTTCTCCCGCGTCGAACTGGTCGACGGCCCGCTGTTCGCGCACGAGACGACGCGGCTGGTCAACCCGCCGGAGCGCGTGGTGCTGGCCGCGTGCGAGCTGGCGATGAGCCACATCCGGCCGGGCGAGGAAGCACTGGGTTTCGCCGGAACGCTGCTGGCGAGCGGGTCGAAGACGGTCATCGGCGCGGTGGCGCGCGTCGGCGACCGAGCGGCGGCGGACACGATGGCGGACCTGCACCGGCGGCTCGCCGAGGGGACGTCACCCGCACTGGCACTGGCCGAAGCGATCGCGGTGGACCCGATGCGGCGGCCGTTCGTGTGCCTCGGAGCGGGTTGACTCGTGAGCGGCTACGCCGGTTCTAACCGGCATAGCCGCTCACGAGACGGGTTCAGCCCAGGAAGTCGGCCAGCGGAACCGGCGTCAGGCCGTCCTTCTTGGCCTGGGCGATGAAGGCCTCGTAGTCTTCCTTGAACGTCTTGCGGAAGTGCATCAGCACGATGTCGCCCGGGCGGAGCTTGTCGCCGGACTGGAACTGGACGACGCCGTCGTTGACCGAAGCGGTCCACAGGACGCTCGCGCGCATGCCGCACATCGCGGCGGCCTTCAGCGTGTTCTGGTCGAAGTTGCCGAACGGCGGGCGGAACAGCGTCGGGCGCACGCCGAGCGACTTCTGGAAGTCGTCCGCGTCGTCGCAGATTTCCTTTTTCTGGAACTCGAGCGGTTTGCCCTTGAGGTTCGGGTGGTTGACCGTGTGGTCGCCGAGCACCGCGCCGGTCGAGTCGAGGATGGCCTTGAAGTACGCCTCGTGACCCTTCACGTACCGGTTGTTCAGGAACAGCACCGGATGCCCGCCGGACTGCTGGATCAGGCCCTGCGCCGACGGGTCCTTCACCGCGCCGTCGTCCATGGTGATGAAGACGTACGGTTTGTCGGTCTGGATGCGGCGGATCACCGGGACCTTGCCGTCCTGGACCGCCGGAGCCTTCTGCTGCACGGTGCCGAACGGGTACGGCCCCGGCGGCGGACCCGGTTTCTGGGCGCCCGGCGCGGGGTTCGCCTGTTCCGGGGGTTGACTCGAGTCCGGGCCGGAGCACGCGGACAGCACCAGCACACCGGCCAATGCCGCCGCCAGCCAGCGTTTCGCCATGCAGCTTCCTTTCCCTCGGGGTCACCCGAGGGGGATGACGTCTGTGCTCCGGCATTCGTTGATCGTTGTGGTGCAACGCACCCGGTCAGGCAGCCTGATTGCCCGCTTTGGCCAGCTGTGTGGCCAAAAATCCGATCACACCGCGCAACGCGGCGAGGGCTGCCGGACCCGTTCCGGGGATGCGTTCGGCGAACGAACCCGACCACCTGAGGTCCGTGCCGCCGTCGGCGTTCGGCGTGAACATCACCTCCGCACGATAGTCGCGGACCGGGCTGAAACCGTCGAATGTGTAGACGTGCCGCCGATCCGGCACGTATTCGAGGGTCTTCTCGCGGAGCAGAACCGGCCACAATCCGACTTCCCGGACAGCATCGACACCGCCGTCGTCGCCGCGGGTCGCCCACCGGGACTGCCACACGAGCGGCCGCGCCCAGGTCGACCACTGAGTCCCGTCGCTTTCCAGCCGGAACAGCACCGGCGGAGCGGCGGCGCTCACGCGGTTCACCTCGAACGAATACCTGCGACCCGGCATGAAAGCTCCTTGAAGACGTTGTTGACCGTGCGACAAATCAATCCCGGACGGCCCCGGTAGGTCAAGATGGTGCGGTGAGCCGCCCCGACTTCGCCGCGCCGCACTGGCTGACGCAACTTCTGCGTTCCAAACCGGTTCCCATTCCGTGGAACATGGTCGCCCGTGCGGTGGTCGCGCTGGCCACTCCGCTGGCGGTCGCGTACGCCGCGGGCGACATCGCGGTGGGCGCGCTGATCTCCACCGGCGCGCTCCCGACCGTGCTGTCCGAGGCGGCCGGGGCCTACCGCTATCGCGCGCGCCGGCTGGGCGGGGCGACGTTCGCGGCCGGGATCGGGTACCTCGTCGGCCTGCTGACCGGCGGCATGCCCGCCTGGTCGATCCCGGCGATCGTCGTCATAGCGGCGATTTCCGCGCTCATCAGCGCCGCGGGCAGCAACGCTTCGGTGGCCGGGCTGCAGATGTTCGTCTTCTGCGTCCTCGGCACCGCGCAGCACGCGACCGGCGTACGTACCGAAGTGCTCTTCGGCTTCTTCTGCGCGGGCGCTGGCTGGGGGCTGCTGGTCGCGCTCGGCACCTGGACGCTCCGCGCGACGAGCCCCGAACGCACCGCCGTCGCGCAGGTCTACATCGAACTCGCGGCGATGCTGTCGGCCGAGGACGAACCGACCTCGCGGGTCGCGCGCCACCAGCTGACCACCGCGATGAGCACGGCGTACGACCGGTTGCTGGTCGCGCGCTCGTGGCTGTCCGGTCGAGACGCGACGTATCGCCGGCTGCTGAACCGGCTGTCCGCGACGACACCCGCGGTCGAGGCGTCGGTGGCGATGGTCAACGCCGGACAGCGCCCGCCGGACGAGGTGATCGACTACCTGACCCGCGTCGCCGCGTCGGTGCTGGCGAGCCAGCCGCTGCCGCCCGCGCCGGAGCTGCCGGACGAGAACGCCGACGCGGTGGTCAGCGCGCTTTACGCCGGGCTGGCGCGGATCGGGAAGCTCGACGACCGCAAGCGCCGCAAGAAAGTCTCGCTGCTGCGCCGCTTGCGCGAGTGGGCGAGCGGCCTCTCCGGACCGCTGACCTGGCTCGCGACGCTGCGGCTCACGCTGTGCGTCGCGGTGGCCGAAGTGGTGGCGCTGATGGTGCCGTTCGAGCGGTCGTACTGGATCACGCTCACCGTCGGCGTGGTGCTGAAACCGGACTTCGGCTCGGTGTTCGGCCGCGCGGTGCTGCGCGGGATGGGCACGGTCGCCGGGGTCGGGATCGGCGCGGTCGTGCTCGCGTTCGGCGCGCGCGGCTGGGTGCTGGTGGTGCTGATCGCGGTGTTCGCCGGCGGGGCCGCGGTCGGGAAGGTGCGCAACTACGGGATGCTCGGCACGTTCGTGACGCCGCTGATCATCCTGCAGATGGACCTCGCGAACACCGGCAGCTGGACCGTCGTGCTGGCGCGGCTGGTCGACACCGTGATCGGCTGCGTGATCGTGCTCGTCGTCGGCTACCTGCTGTGGCCGGGTTCGCGGCGGCCGACCGTCGGCGGGCGGCTGGCGGACAGTTTCGACACGGTCGCCAAGTACGTCCGCACCGCGATGGTGCTGAACTCGACCAGCGAATCGCGGCTCGCCCGGTCGCGGGCCCGGCGCGGGGCGTACCGCGCGCTCGCGGACCTGCGGACGGCGTTTCAGCAGGTGATCGTGGAGCCGTCGCCGGCGGGACGGCAGGCGGTGGCGTGGTGGCCGGTGATCGCGGGGCTGGAGCGGGTGACCGACGCGGTGACCGAGGTCGGCGTGACCATTGGCGAGGGCGCGCCCGCACCGTCGCCCGCGGACATCGAACTGCTCACGGACGCGCTGGCGGAGCTGTCTTCCGCGGTCCGCGAGCAGCGGGACCCGGATTCGGTGCCGATGCCGGACAACCCGCGTCTCGCCGGGGTCGTCGACCAGCTGGGCTCGACGTTCGACGCGGTCCGCGGGCCGGACCTGGTGGAACGGTCGCCGCTGCGGCTGGTGCGCCGGTTCCTGCCGTACCACCGGCGCACCTGAGCCGCGCACCTGCGAGAGCGCCCCGATGCCGCATCGGGGCGCGACCGGGCCCAACCTGGAGGCGGAGGAGTTACTGCTGTCCGCCGGGCTGGCCGCCCTCGGGCTTGGGGCCGTCTTCCGGCTTCTCGCCGCCTTCTTCGTGCTTACCGGTGACCTTGCCAAGCAGGTCCTTGGCCTTGTCGATGCCGCCGTCGATCTGCGAGTCGTGGCCGCTGACCTTGGACTTCGCGAATTCAGCCGCCTTCTCGAGACCCTGCTCGAGCTTGCCGCTGTTCTCGCGCAGCGCCTCGGTCGCCTTGTTCTTGAGCTCGTCGAAGTTGATGCCCATCGAATGCCTCCCCGGGGTTGGGATTGAGAGGCTTCAATCGTCACACACCAGGCGTTCCAGGCAAGTCAAGACACTTCGCCGAGTGCGACGGCTCCGTCCAGTCCGGTGATCCGGCCGCCGCGTTCGCCGAGTGCGACGAGTCCTTCGCGGGCGTCGGCGGCGGTGAGGTCGATGCGGACGCCGGACTGCGCCGCGTCGCGGGCCGCTTCCAACGCCAGTGCGCCCTCGTGACCTGCGTTGATGGTCGCGGCGAGGCCGCCGGTGGAGGCGAGCGAGCCGCGGGCCGCGCCGAGGCGGCCGAGTGCGTCGTCGACGATCGGGAGCAGGGCGTCGCGGTTGCCTTCGGTCATCGCGCGCACCAGGTCCGGCGACGATCCGGCGACGCGGGTCCCGTCGCGGAACGAACCGGCGGCCAGCGACATCGCTAGTGGGCCGCCCTGTGCGCCGACCGAGGCGAGGATCGCGGCGAACAAGTGCGGCAGGTGCGAGATCCGGGCGACCGTCTCGTCGTGCGAATCGGCGGGCAGCGGCACGGCGTGCGCGCCGACGTCCAGGACAAGCCGGGTGACCTCGGCCCACGCTGTCAGGTCGGTCTCCTCTTCGACGCCGACGACCCAGGCCGCGTCGCGGAAGAGCATGGTGTCGCCGGCGAGCCAGCCGGAGCGCGACGTGCCCGCCATCGGGTGTCCGCCGACGTAGCGCGTGTACGGCGCGCGCCGACGGACCGCGTCGAGCATCGGGCCCTTCACGCTGACCACGTCGGTGAGGATGCAGTGCGACGCGTGCTGGGCGACCTGTCGCAGCAGGTTCTCCACCGCGGGCAGCGGCACGGCGATGACCACGATCGCGTCCGCGGCCGCGGCCCGCTGTAGTGCGGCTTCGGCGTCGGTGGTGACGTCGTAGCCGCCGCGGCTCGCCGCGTCAGCGTCCACTTCGGACACTGTGGTTCCCCAGACGGTCCTGCCGCTCGCCGCGGCGGCTCGCAGCAGGGAACCGCCGATGAGCCCGAGCCCGATCACGCATACGTCTCGCACGGGGCCATCCTGCCAGTGCGCGCAAGCGGCTACAGGACGGCCGCCAGCCGGGTGCCCTGGTCGATCGCCCGTTTGGCGTCCAGTTCCCGTGCCTCGTCCGCCCCGCCGACGAGGTGCACCGGCACGTCGCCGAGCGCGCCGGCGAGTTCCCGCACGGATTCCTGGCCAGCGCAAACCACCACGGTATCGACCTCGAGCAGCCGCGGTTTCCCGTCGACCGTGACGTGCAGACCGGCGTCGTCGATCCGGTCGTAGGAAACTCCGCTGATCTTTTCCACGCCCTTGGCGCGCAGCGCGGCGCGGTGCACCCAGCCGGACGTCTTGCCGAGCCCGGCCCCGATCGGCGACTTCTTGCGCTGCAGCAGGTAGACCTGCCGCGGTGACGGTTCGGGCTTCGGTTTGGCCAGTCCACCGGGCGCGAGCGCGGGGTCGGTGACGCCCCATTCGGCCATCCAGGCGTCGCGATCCAACGCGGGCGACGAGCTGTGCGTGAGGAATTCGCTGACGTCCACGCCGATGCCGCCCGCGCCGATCACCGCGACCCGCTCGCCGACCGGTTTGCCGTGCCGCACGACGTCGACGTAGGAAAGCACCTTCGGATGGTCGATCCCGGGCAGCACTGGGACCCGCGGCGTGACACCGGTGGCCAGCACGACCTCGTCGAACCCGGTCAGGTCCGCAGCGGTCGCCCGGGTGCCGAGGCGCACCTTCACGCCGGTGACCTCGAGGCGTCGCGTGTAGTAGCGGATGGTCTCGGCGAATTCCTCCTTGCCCGGAATCCGTTGCGCGATCCCGAACTGGCCGCCGATTTCGTCGTCGGCCTCGAACAGCTCGACGTCGTGGCCGCGTTCGCCGAGCGCGGTCGCGGTGGCGAGCCCGGCCGGTCCGGCACCGACGACGGCGATCCGCTTGGCGCGCCGGGTCGGGAGCAGGTTCAGGGTCGTTTCGTGCCCGGCTCGCGGATTCACCATGCAGGACACCGGTTTCCGGCTGAACGCGTGGTCGAGGCAGGCCTGGTTGCAGGCGATGCAGGTGTTGATCTCGTCCGTGCGGCCGGTTTCGGCCTTGCGGATCCAGTCCGGGTCGGCGAGCAGCGGCCGGGCCATCGAGACCAGATCAGCGTCCCCGTCGGCGAGGGCTTGTTCCGCGACGTGCGGCAGGTTGATCCGGTTCGAGGTCACCACCGGGACCGAAACGTGCGGCTTCAGCTTGCCGGTGACCCAGGTGAACGCGCCGCGCGGCACGGACGTGACGATCGTCGGCACGCGCGCCTCGTGCCAGCCGATGCCGGTGTTGATGATCGTGGCCCCGGCCGCCTCGACGTCGCGGGCGAGCGCGACCACGTCGTCCCAGCTCTGTCCGCCTTCGACGAGGTCGAGCATGGAAAGCCGGTAGATGATGATGAAGTCCGGCCCGACTTTTTCCCTGGTGCGCCGGACGATCTCGACCGCGAACCGGCGGCGCTTCTCCGCGGTGCCGCCCCAGGCGTCGGTGCGCCGGTTGGTGCGTTCGGCGAGGAACTGGTTGATCAGATAGCCCTCGGAACCCATGATCTCGACGCCGTCGTACCCGGCGTCGCGGGCCAGCGCGGCGCAATCGGCGAACGCGCGAATGGTGCGGTGCACGCCGTACGCGGTGAGCGCGCGCGGGCGGAACGGGTTGATCGGCGCCTTGCGGCTTGACGCGGAAACGCTCAGCGGGTGGTAGGCGTAGCGGCCGGCGTGCAGGATCTGCAGCGCGATCTTGCCGCCCTCCGCGTGCACCGCGCTGGTCAGCAACTGGTGCTGTTTCGCCTCGGCGGGCGTGGAAAGCTTCGAGGCCAACGGCAACAGCCACCCGGTGCGGTTCGGCGCGAACCCGCCGGTGACGATCAGGCCGACGCCGCCGCGCGCGCGTTCGGCGTAGTACTCGGCCAGCTGCGGGAAGCGCGACGCGCGGTCCTCCAGACCGGTGTGCATCGAGCCCATCAGGACGCGGTTGCGCAGCGTCGTGAAGCCGAGATCGAGCGGGGACAGCAGGTTCGGGTACTCGGTCATGTCAGTCCTTCTCGTCGGCCCGCAACGCGGTCAGGATTTCTTCCAGCCACTCGACCTGGCCCTCTTCGACCCGGATTCCACCGCGCAGCACGAGATATTGGTGCAGCGAACGGCCGCGGAGCCGGTCCGGGGCGGGGAAGTCGCGCTTCTCGATCTGCCGGTACAGGTCGAGCCGCTCAGCGTGCGCGTCCCGATGCCGGACGATCTCTTCGGCGATGGCACTCGCGTCGCCGAACGACGCCCCGCGCAACTTCACCGCCAACTCCTGCGGCCCGGCTTGTGGTGCCGGTTCGGCAAGCCAGCGCCGCAGTTCCATCCGGCCCGCTTCGGCGACGGTGTAGACCTTCTTGTCCGGCCGCCCGTCCTGGACCACTATGTCGACGGCGACCTGACCGGCCTCTTCCATTCGCTTCAGCACGCGGTAAATCTGCTGGTGGGAGGCGCTCCAGAACAGCCCGATGGACTTCTCGAACCGGCGCGCCAGCTCGTAGCCCGAGCCGGAGCGTTCCGACAGCGAGACGAGGATCGCGTGCTCCAGTGCCATGCCGGACAGTGTCATATGCAACTAGGTGCAGTGCAACTGAGTGCAATCCACGTCACCCTGGGGCTTGGCTAGGTTCAGGCCCGCAGGTCGGCTTCGATGGCGTGCAGCATCCGAGCGAGGTCGTCGGCGCCGGCGGGGCTGATGCTGAGCCAGCCGTCGGTGACCGCGGCGGTGAACCGGCCTTGTTCGGTGTCGATCCAGTAGGGCGGGTGTTCGTTGCGGACGCGTTCGGTGCCGCGGCGGATCGCGACGTACAACCGTCCAACGTGGATTCGGGGAGCCTGCATCCACTCGACGGCGCGCCGTGCGTCGCGGGCACTGTTGGTGCGGGTCGGGGGAGGATTTCCGGCGAGCACGGCGCTGTAGTCGGCTTCCGAGCAGGACAGCGAATGGAGGTTCGACGCGGGCGGAGTGCCCGGCAGTGCGGAGACCAGTTCCCGGGCAGCGGATTCCGCGGTGCTGGGGAACAGCGTGATCGTGTCATGGTCGGCGACGGCGAGGATCGCGTCCCGTCGGGCGGCCGCGGCCTGAAGAGTCACGTCGCGGCCGTTGATGCGCGCCCAGCAGTAACGGTCGACGGAGGGTCGTTGCAGGAGCCCGATGACGTCGGCGAAGTCGCGGACCGGCCAGCCGGTGGCGGCGAGTTCGGCGTCCGCTTTCGCGTCCTGCTGGACCTGCTCGTCCGGCGGGTACCACTTCTCGCCGCCGATCAGCGTCGGATGCGGGTCGGAACGGTCGATCCGGCGGACCAGATTCTGGTAACTGTCACGGGAAAACCGCAGGGGGCTCCGGAGCAACGTCAGGCTCCGATGGTGGGCGGGGTCGGGCGCATTCCGTCGGGGTAGCCGCCGAACAACTCGTCGACGTCGTCGTCGAGGTAGGTGACTTTCCGCTGGTGCTCCTCGTCTTCGGTGCCCTTGCCTTTACCAGCGCCAGCGCCCATGCCGCCCACTCCCGGCGATCCCTTGGCTCCCGTTCCGCCGACGATGCCGGGACGCGCCGCGCTCTGGCCGCTCGCTGGGGTCCCGGTACCGGTTCCCGCCCCTGCGCCAAGCTGCGGTCCGCTGCGCGACCCGACGTTGCCTCCGTTGCCGGTCCGTCCGCCGACGCTGCTCTCCCCGCTGCCGCCGGGAGCGCCGAATCCGCCAGTCGGGAGACCGAACCCGCCGCCGGTCGAATCCGTGCCGCTGGTGGCCGGTCCGAATGTCGGCAGCCGTCCGGAGCCGAACCCAGGCGCGTCGCTGACCGGTGCCTTAGGCGTGTACCCGGCCGTGGTGGTGGAATCCGGTGCTGAGGCGTGCTCCGCAGGGGAGCTTCCGCTGTCCGGAAGGTGAGCGGAGCCGGTTGCTGGTGGCGGCACGGAGCTGCTGACCGGGCTGGACCCGAGGGGGCTGCCGCCGGGGCTGGACGGGTGTCCGCCGCTAGGGCTGGGCGCGTACCCGGTGCCGGGGTCAGGCGTGTGTCCGCCGCCGTGGAAGCCTCCGCTGTACCCGCCGCTGCTTCCGGTTCCGCCAGTCGGGCCGGACGTCCCGCCGACGCTCGGCGCGGAACCAACCGCGATCCCGGCCGGAGCGGCATTCAAAACCGGATAGTCCTTGGCCGAAGAATTGCGATTCCCGTTCGTGGTGGCGACGTAAGACCCGTAGGCCTCTTTATTGTTCTTGTCGGCGTCGTCCCACCGCGCCGCGGATTTTTCCGAATCACTCGCGCCGAACGGACTGTAGCTGGCCAAATCGTTGGTATCAGGACGGTTCGCGTCCATCGGAGTGAGCTTGTTGAGCGTGCTGTGAAAGCCGCCGTTCTGCGCGGTGAGGGACTGAGCGCTGCGGCCGAGGTCCTCCGACGCCTGCTGAGAGGTTTCCAGCAGCGGGGTGAGACCAGCCTTGGCCTTGCCCGCCGCGTCGCCTTCCCAGGAGGCGTCCATCTTGCCCTGCAGCCGCGCAATCCGCGTCACGAGCTCTTCGTGGGCGGATTTAAGCGCTTCGGCCGCCTGCTGGCCAGAATCGAGGGAGGCGGTGTTGCCGCCGTAGCGATGCATCCGGGCGTAGACATCCGCGCCCGTGTAGCCGTCCGGCATCAATGGCCTCCCTTCTGGAGGTATTGGATCACGTATCCGGCCACCTTTTTGCCGACTTCGCAGCTGTCGGCGAAAGGCTTCTTGAGACTGTCGAGGTTGACGTTGATGACGTAGGTGAGGTCATTGCGCAGTCCGACGGTCATCGTGCAGAGCCCTGCCGGAGAATTGCTAGCCGGGTCGTAGATGACACCCGGGTAGCCCGCCACAGTGAAGGGCTCGAACTTGGTTAATGCACCAGCCTTCTGCTGGCCGTAGATGCCGCTAAGGCCACTGTGGCTCGGATCCTTGGTTACCACGGTTCCGCCTACAGAGGAAGGTCCATCGTCCGTAGCGAAGCGCCAGCCACAAGTCGGTCCGGTCGCGCCGTCGGGTTGAGGGGCTGTGTTCTTAAACGGAGCGCCCAGACTCGTGACCTGGTCCGCGTTCATCGCGGCGCAGGGGTCCTTTTCCAGCGGCGTCGCGTCGAGTGGTGCGGGCACTGATGGCGCACCGAACTGGGGTCCCGCAGAACTGGAAGGGGGAGGCGCCGTGGGAGTTGCGTTGCCAGGCTCGCCGGAACAACCGCTGAGCAGGACTGCGGCGAGCGCGAACGTGAACGTGGCGGCGTAGCGGCTATTCATCGCGAGGGGTTGACGCCTTTCAGGTGATCCGTTGCCTGGTGCTCTTGCTTTTGGTAAGTATCCAGGGCCTGTTGAAACGCGTCCTTCTGACGCTGGAGTTCGGCCACCACGCTGTTGAGATAGTTGTTGTACGACCGACCTGCCGCGTTGGCGTCTTGCACATAAGCGATGCTGGCGACTTCATCACCCATTGGCACGAAAGAAGTCAAGGCTCGAGCCTGCTGGCGAGGGTCGAGTTGAATCCAGTCGAGGATGTCGTCGATCTCGGTGACGATCTCCTTGAGCAGCTCCGGAGTCAGCCGATACCCGCCACCACCGGTGGACATGCCCTCATTGGCCTTCGCCTGTGCATCGGCGGCTTCCTTCGCCACCTGCTCCGGCGTTTTGTCCCGGACATACTTGTACCCCGGCACCAACGGACCCTGCATGTTCGCAGGCAGGTGTCTGACGCGCTCGACGTCGTCATCAGTCACGAAAGCCTCCCCAGCTTCCTCACCGAACAATACGGACAGTATCACGGTTGTCTGCAGACGGTGACAGAATCACCGGTCGTGATGATCACGAATCGGTGCTGCCGGTGCCAGTGCGAGATTGCCGCGAGCGAGAGACCCGCAGGGCCGCAGCACAAGTCAGGCCGCCCGCGGGGACAGGGCAAATCGGGTCGATCCAAGCCAGGGAAAGGATCAAGATGGAGGAGTGCACCCGGTCCTAGAACTGCTCACCACCCGAATCGCCGAAGGCAGCGTGCCCGGGCAGCGAACAGACGGCCGCCGGCTTGCGCTTGCCGTCGAAGGGGGCAGCAGTCGCGGCACGTACTCCAGCGGGATGGTGCTCGCGCTCGACGAACTCGGGGCCACCAGTGCGTTCGACGACGTCTACGGTGCCTCCGCCGGTGCGCTCAACGCGGCGTGGCTGTTGTGCGGCCGCTCCCGGACCGGCGTGCGGACGTGGTGGAATCCGGCCGTCATGCGGCGGATCATCAACCCGCTGCACACCTTGCGCGGCCGGGCGGTGATCGATCTCGAGTATCTCGTGCACCAGGTGTACTCGGTGCTCGAACCGATGGATTTCCCGGCGATACTGGCGAATCCGGTCGGCTTCCATCCGCTCGCCACCGACGCCGACACCGGCGAGTCGACTGACCTGCATCCGTTCATCGAGGACGTCGACGGGATCAAAACAGCGCTCGCGGCGTCGTCGTGCATGCCGGTGCTGGCTGGGCCGCCGATTGCGATGGGTGCGCGGCGGTTCGTGGACGCGGGGATCGCCGAGCCGTTGCCGTTTCGTACGGCGCTCGCGCAGGGGGCGACGGACGTGCTGGTGTTGCGGACCCGGCGCGAGGACGAGCATCCGGTGCCTCCGCCGCGGGTGCAGGACGTGGTGGTGCCCCGGTTTCTCCGGAGGCACGCGCCGGGCACCATCGATGCTTGGCGGACGCAGTATCACCGGGATCTGGAGGACGAGCGCCAGTTGCGGGAAGACCCGCGGCTGGTGAGTGTGCGGCCGCCCGCTGGTGCGCCGGATGTTGTGGTGCTGGAACGGGATCCAGCCGTGTTGCGGAGAGCGGTGGAGTTGGGGCGGGACGCGGTTTACGCGGCGTTGGAAGGCTTGCGCAGGGCCTCGTGACTACGGGAGCGGACTGTTAGTCGTTGGGCGGCAAGGGAAACGGCGAGATAGAGCAAGATTGAAGCGCTGCCGAGACCGCGGGTGGAATTGACTGCGTCGACGGCGAAGTCCAGTCCTAAGTGGATGCCGAAGGAAATCAGCCACAGGGCGGCGGTCAGCCAATTGCCTTGCCGCCACAGGGTTCCGTCGGTGCGCCAGATTCGCATGGTGTATCCGCGGGCTACGCCGAAGCCGCCAGCTGCCACGAAACTGGTGGCCAGTAACAGGATCGCCGCTGAGGTTGGCGTGGTTGTCGCGATGGCGAACCCGAGTGAGGCGGCGCCCAGTGCGCTGATGACGAGCAGGACTACCGGCGGGCGGTCGGCGCGGCGGGCTTGCAGTTGTCGCCAGATCAGCCAGGTCAGGACGACCAGGCCGATCAGGATGTTGTCGAAGGTGTTCGGCACGGGGACCACAGTGCCGGGCCGGGGCCGTCCCGCGCCTCCACCCGGGGGTGGAGGCCGGGTGGGAAAACCCTGTCAGGCCTGCGGTTTGCGGGCCACGCCGCCGATCACGCGCGACTCGGACGGCGCCTTCGCGAACACCGTGTCGGCGTCCGGATGCCACGCCGGCGCGTACACCAGGCCCGGTTCGAGCAGCGGCCAGCCGCCGAAGAAACGCTCGAACTCCGCCTTCGTGCGCAGGATGCCCGGGTTCGTCGTCGACTCGTAGTACTTGATGATGTCGACCAGCGCCTGGCGTTCGTTGTCGTCCACCGGGTTTTCGTTGGTCATCTGGGAAAGAACGAGCAACGAGCCCGGCGCGAGCTGCTTGCGGTAGAACTCGAGGATGCCGTCCGGGTCCTGCTCGTCCTTGATGAAGTGCAGCACCGCGTTCACGATCAGCGCCACCGGCTGCCGGACGTCGATCACGTGCGAATCGGCGACCCGGTCCCACAATTCGGCGGGCTGCAGGAGGTCGGCGGCCATCGCCTGGTGCCGGTCCTCGTCCGCGGTGTCGGCGAGCAGCACCTGCGAATGCGCGAGCGCCACCGGCTCGTTGTCCAGGTACAGCACGGAAGTGTCGTGTTCCGGGCGTTCGTCGTCGGCCACCTCGTGCACGTTGCCCGCGGTGGGCAGGCCGGAGCCGATGTCGACGAACTGCCGGATGCCCTCGCGCACGCACTGGCGCACCGCGCGGCCGAGGAACTGCCTGCTGGTGCGGCAGTACTCGCCCATCAGCGGCAGCCGTTCGCGCACCTTCTCGGCGAACATCCGGTCGATCGCGTAGTTGGTGGTGCCGCCGATGAAGTAGTCGTAGACACGGGCCGCCGACGGCCGGTCCAGACTGGCTTCCACCGCGCGCAGTGCTTCGTCCTGTGTGCTCATCGCCGTCCTCACGCTCGCCCTGGGGCTCATGCTAACCATGGCGCCCGGGTCAGCTCGGCCGGTAGGACTCCCGGTAGGCGTTGACCGACGCCGTCAGCTGGTCCATCGCGGCGCGCATCCGGCCCAGTTCGGCGTTGTCCAGGTTCATCGCCGCTCCGACGTGCGGCGGGATCCGTTCCGCCTTGGCGCGCAAGGCGGATCCCTCCTCGGTCAGCCGGATGCGGACCGAGCGCTCGTCGTCGGACTGGCGTTCGCGCTTGATCAGCCCGGCCTTCTCCAGCCGCTTGAGCAGCGGCGACAGCGTGCCGGAGTCGAG
Organism: Amycolatopsis sp. VC5-11; assembly: GCF_037034185.1. NCBI lineage: Bacteria > Bacillati > Actinomycetota > Actinomycetes > Pseudonocardiales > Pseudonocardiaceae > Amycolatopsis > Amycolatopsis sp. VC5-11. The sequence goes on from NZ_JBAGKF010000001.1 coordinate 1,185,867, forward strand.
GTTCAGCGCGGCTCCGAGTTCCTTGACCTGCTGCTCGTCCTGCTGCCACAGCGCGAGCATCACCAGGTACTGCGGATACGTGAGGTCGAGCGGTTCCAGCAGCGCGCGGTAGAGCGCGGTGACCGCCCGGGAGGCCGAGTACAGGCCGAAGCACAGCTGGTCGTCAAGCAGCAGCGAGCCGGTTTCCCCGGCGTCTGGGCTGGTCATCGGTCGCCTCCCGCGAGTTTCTCCTGCCAGCTCTCCATCCTCTCTCGGCTGGGCCGCGAGGGCAACTCAAGTGCTCTAGATCTCATTGAGCAACATTAAGTTGTGCACAACTAAGTGGAGAGCTATGTTTGTGCGGTCCGACCGATCCGCTACCGGAGGAAGCCATGACCGCGAACCCGCAGAACCTCGTCCTCGAACCGGCCGCCCAGGCGTTCGCCGAGGCCACCGACCAGCCTCCGTACCTGTTCCAGCTCCCGCCCGCCGAGGGCCGCAAGGCGGTCGACGGCGTCCAGGACGGCGACGTCGAACTCGCCCCCGCCGACATCGAGACGCTGACCGTCCCGGGCGGACCGAACGGCGACGTCGAGGTCCGGATCGTCAAGCCGCGGGGCGTCACCGGGGACCTGCCGGTGCTCGTCTACATCCACGGGGCCGGCTGGGTCTTCGGCGATTTCCACACCCATGAGCGGCTCGTCCGCGAACTCGCCGCCGGAACCGGCGCGGCTGTCGTTTTCCCGGAATACAGCCGTTCGCCCGAGGTCCGCTACCCCGTCGCGATCGAAGAGAACTACGCCGCCGTGAAGTGGGTTGTCCAGCACGGTGCGGAGAAGGGGCTCGACACCACGCGAATCGCGATCGCGGGCGACTCCGTCGGCGGAAACATGACCGCGGCGCTGACGCTGATGGCGAAAGAGCGCGGTGACGTGAAGTTCCTGCAGCAGGTGCTGTTCTACCCGGTCACTGACGCTTCGTTCGACACCGAGTCGTACACCAAGTTCGCCGACGGTTACTTCCTCAGCCGCGAAGGCATGAAGTGGTTCTGGGACCAGTACACGACCGACGAAGCGCAGCGTGCCGAGATCACCGCTTCGCCGCTTCGCGCAACTGTGGAGCAGTTGACCGGACTGCCGCCGGCGCTCGTGATCACTGGCGAGGCGGACGTCCTTCGCGACGAAGGCGAGGCGTACGCCGCGAAGCTGCGTCAGGCGGGAGTGCCGGTGACGGCGGTCCGGTACCAGGGCGTGATCCACGACTTCGTGATGGTGAACGCGCTTCGTGAAACGCACGCGGCGGAAGCGGCGATCACTCAAGCGATCACGGTGCTGCGCGGCGCATTCGGCAACTAATCAGGGACGAACGGGCAATCCTGAGGTTTCGCTGAGTTTGTCGGGGCCATTCTGGCGTGATCGCCGTCACGTGATCACAACGAGGGTGGCCCCTCAAACGTATCTAGAGCAGCGGGTCCCGCCTTTCGGGCGCGCGATCGGTCCTGGAGGTTTCCCGTGCACCTGAGCGCAATCAGGTTGGATTCGCCCGTCATGCTCGCGGTGATCGGCGTGCTCGCGCTCCTCGCGGTCGTCTCGGTCCCGTGGTTTTGGGACAAATGGCGCAAGCGCAAGCAACTCGGCCGCAGTGCCCAGGTGGTTGTCGCGCTGTGCCTCGTCATCGTCACCCTTGGCTTGACCGGCAACATGATCGGCGGATTCTTCCCGACGCTCGGCTCGCTGCTCGGGACCGGCGCGTTCGCCGCCGAGGGCATCGACGTCGAGGGCGGCGACAACGGCGTCGACCTCGGCCGGGCGCGCGACCTCGGCGTGGCGCACGCGCGGGTCGGCAAGGGGACCATCGCGCACGTGACGGTGACCGGGCGGCGCACCGGCCTGACCCGCGACGTGACGGTTTACCTTCCGCCGCAATACTTCCAGCACCCGTACAAGGCGATGCGGTTCCCGGCGATCATCTGGATCCCGAACTACCCGTCCGGCCCCGAGGTCACCACCGCCCCGATCGGGTACCACCTGCCCGAACAGCTTGACGCGGCGATTTCGAAGCATCTCCTGCCGCCGGTGATCGTGCTGATCCCGGACCCGACCGGAACGCCGAAAATCGGCCACGACACCGAATGCGTCGACGAGGTCAACGGAAGTCCCAACGACACCTATTTGTCCGCGGACGTCCGGGAATGGGGAATCCAGCGACTCGGCCTCAATCCGGACCGCCGGGCGTGGACGATCGCGGGCTGGTCGTCCGGCGGCTATTGCGCGCTGAACCTCGTGACGCGGCATCCGCAGTGGTACGCGCAGGCGGCGAGCGTGAGCGGCTACGAAAAGGCGCAAGTGGACGGTGAAACCGAGAACCTTTTCCGCGGCCGCAAGGACATCGAGAACGCGAACAACGTCAAGATCACCCTCCGGCAGCATCCGGCCCCGCTGGAACTGCTCGCGATCTCCGGCGAGAAGGAACAGAACGAAAGCCGGGCGGTCGACCAAATGCGCGCCGCCGCCCAGCCGCCGGTGCAGTTCACGACGTGGCGGATTCCGGACGCGGGCCACAACATGAACACGTTCAAGGCGCAGCTGCCGGACGTGCTGACGTGGATCGGGCAGCGGATCCCCGGCCCGTCGGCGCCAGGGCAGCGGGCCGACGTGACCGGCGGGGTGAAGCCGTGGCCGTTGCCGAGCACAGGCGCGCGGGGCGCGCTGACCGCGGTGGAGCAGTGACGCTCAGCGGATCCCGGGAAGGTGCTTGACCACTTCGGTGACCTGGGTTTCGGCGTCGTCGTAGCTGACCGTGCGGGGGTTCTCGGTGAGGACGGTGACGATGTACCGGTTGTCCTTGACCAGGCCTGAGGTGTGCAGGATGCGCCCGGGGTTGCAGCAGGACCAGCCTTGTTTGACCGCCCAGCGCACGTCGCCGAGAGCGTCCGGGATGCCGAAGTACTGACGGAAGCCGTCGGCTCCGTTTTCGGTGGCCTCGCCGAGGGCCTGGAGAATCGTCGTGCGGTGCTCAGCCGGTGCCCGGTCCATCAGGTAGCGGTAGACGCGCGTGATGTCGGCGGCGGTGATTTCGGTGTCGCCCCAGCGTCCCGGTGCCTTGGGCGGCCTCGTTTCAGCGAGGCCCATTTCGGTCACCGCTTCGTGGACGATCCTCGTCTCGCCGCCCGCGACCCACAGCTGGCTGGCGGTGTCGTCGTCGCTGCGGGAGAGCATTTCCCGCACGGTTCCCGGACTGCTGCCGCGGTCGAGTGCGTCGAGGGCGATGAGCAGCTTCACGAGGGACGCGGAGGTGTAGTGCCGGTGCGCGTCGAGGGAGACCGGGGTCGTCCCTGTGGTGCGGTCGTAGACGACCACGCTGACGTGCCCTTGCGGGACGAGCGCGGGGAGTTCGGTGTTGAGATCCGCGCCTTGCTGGGGCGCGGAGCTGCCGGTGCTCCGCTTCGGGCCGGGGGTGCTCGAGTCGGAGGCAGGCGAGATGACGCCCGGCCCGTCCGTCGGTCCGGCGGCCGTGATCACCTGCCGGTACGGCTCGGCCTCGGTGGCCAGAAACGCGATGACCGCACCGAGAACGAGACCGAGCAAAAGGAACGTGTTCGCCCTGCGCATGCCCCGACTTCCCCGATCGAGTGATCAGAGTTCGCCGAATGGGGTGGCTTTGTGGGATGGCTCTCGGTACCGGCCAGTACGCGTGACGCTCGGGCGGGCTGCGGGCAAGCAGCGGTGGATCAGACCACGACGAGGCGTTCCACCAGCAGGCCGATGCGCTGTTCGGCAAACTCCCGCGGCTGCCGTCCCGCTCGGGTCAGCGTCGCGATCCCGTGCAGGGACGCCCAGAACAACTCGGTGAACAGACCCGGTGCGACGCCGTCCCCGGCGACCTCGCCGAGGGTTTCCAGCAGGGCGGCGAAGGCGTCTTTCAGCTGCTCCGGGGTGTCGTCCTGCGCGAACGCGAGGCCGCCGTCGAGCTGGAAGATGGCGTCGTAGACCGCCGGGTGGTGCTCGGCGAAGTCGAGGTACGCGCGGGCGAGAGCGGTGACCCGGGCGCGCGGATCGGTCACGCCGAGGGTCGCGGCCCGCACCGCAGCCGCCAGTTCGGCGGCTCCTTCGAGCGCGACCGCGCCGATGATCTCGCGCTTGCCGCGGAAGTGGCTGTAGAGAACGGGCTGGCTGTACTCGATGCGCTCGGCGAGCCTGCGGGTGGTGACCGCGTCCCAGCCCTGCTGCTCGGCGAGCTCACGGGCCGTCGCGACGATGAGGCGCTCGCGTTCCGCTTGTTCGCGCTGTTTGCGTGTGTGGACCGACATGAGCTGAGTCTAGCACTGCTAGACAACCGAGCGGCAGTAGTACTAGCATCGCCTCATCAGCTAGCAACGCTAGATTTTGGGAAGGTCATCATGCTCAGCGCACTCGCGGTCTGCACCATCGTGGTCGTCGGCGTGATGGTGGGGGTCGAGTTTTCTGTCGCCTTCGTCATCAACGCGATCCTCAACGGGCTCCCGGACGACAGCAATCAGCAAGGCCGCTCCCACGGCGGCCGGATGCTCGGCGCCCTCATGCCGTTCTGGTACATCGGTTCGCTCGTCCTGAGCGCGATCTGGGCGATCGCCGCGTGGGGCCGGCCCGGCACCAGTCTTGTCGTGATCGGGGCCGGACTGCTGGTGGTGAGCGTGCTGATGTCGATCCTGCTGCTCGTCCCGATCAACAACCGCGGCAAGACGTGGACGGCGGAGAACCGGCCCGCGGACTGGAAAGAGCAGATGAGCCGGTGGGACCGCTACCACTATGCGCGGGTCGCGATCATCATCGCCGCCTTCGCCCTGCTGGTCGCCGCGCTCGTCTGAGCCGGTGCCCCACGGGGTCACCGCGTGGCTCAGCAGCCTCACCAGCCCCGATCTTGCCCGGCGGCGCGTCCGGGACGGCCGGATTCGGGTTTCGGCCCGGTTTCGGCGGGGGTATTCCTTCAGGGTTGACCCACCGTCATCTCGGTACGGGAAGGACTGGAGTCATGGTTCGTGCGCATCGAGCCCGCGTTCGGGTGGAAGGGCTGCAGCCCGCCCAGGTGCTGGCCGTTCTGCTCGGAGTCCTGTTTCTCGCCTACGGCATCATCGGGCTCGTGAAGTCCGGGTTCGGGGATTTCACCGGACACGGTGTCACTTTGTGGCGGTTTTCCGCCAATCCGCTGAACAACGTCGTCCACGTGGTGACCGGCGTGATCGGCCTGCTGCTCGCTTTGGGTTCCGGCCGCGCGCGGACGTTCGGCTGGCTGCTCTTCATCGGCTACGGCGCGCTGTTCGTCTGGGGTCTGATGCTGACCGGGATGATCTCGGTCAATCCGGTGTCCGGCCTCGGCAACCCGCTGAACCTCGGCGACGCGGACAACTGGCTGCACCTCGGCATCGCCGTCCTGGGCCTGCTGACCGCGGTTCTCCCGGCACGGCACGGGGTTCTGCTTCCGGAGGACGAGGAACCCGTCGAGGTCGACCCGGCTGTCCAGCCTCGTCGACACGAGCCCGGCGGGCATGGCTTGGCCCACTAGTCAGTCCACAGTGGAGTAACCGGGATCGCTTGCCGGGCATTTCCGGCAGCGATCCCGGCTTATTCCGCGGGGTCTTCCAGCGCCCGGTCCACCAACCGCCGTGCCGCCCCGAGGTACTGCGCCGGGTCTAACAGACCGGCCAGCGTCGTTGCGTCGACGGCGCTGGTGATCTCCGGCGTGTCCGCCAGAATCTCCGACAGCGGACGGTTTTCCTCAATCGCGCGCCGGGAAGCAGTGCCCAGCAAGTCTTTCGCGCGGGTCTTGCCCAGCTTCGGCGCCAGCGCGGCCGACAGTCGTTCCGAGACGATCAACCCATTGGTCAGCGCGAGGTTCTTCTGCATGCGGTCCGCGTGAATGTCCAGCCCTCGCACCAAATCCACGGCCGTATGGGTGGCCCCGCCGGTCAGGCGCAGACACTCGCGCAACAGCTGCCACTCGGCCTGCCAGACCCCCGCCGAACGCTCGTCCTCCGCCAGACCGGACTGCGTAACTCCCGCCGCCAGCACCGGTACTTGCAGCGCCGCCGACCGGATCAACGCCGACTGCACCGGGTTTTGCTTGTGCGGCATCGCCGAAGACCCGCCGCCGGTCGCCTCGGTCGCTTCGCCGATCTCGGTGCGGGCGAGGACCTGAACGTCGACCGCGATTTTGCCCAACGCCGTCGTCACGCCAGCCAACGCGGACACCAGTTCCGCCACCGGTGCGCGATCCGCGTGCCAGGGCAAGATCGGTGCGGTCAAACCGGTTTCCTCGGCGAAGGCGGCGACCAACCGTTCCGCATAGTCGGCGGTGCCGTCGCCGTACTGGACGTACGCGGCCAACGTTCCTGCCGCGCCACCAAGCGAGACCGGTAGTCGGAGCTCAGCGATCCGGCGCGCGGATTCCTGGACGCCCTGCCGCCAGATCGCCGCTTTCAGGCCAAACGTCGTCGGAACCGCGTGGGCAGTGAGGGTGCGTCCGGGCATGACCGTCTCGCGGTGCGTACGTGCCAACTCGGCGAGCGTGTCCGCGATCGCTGCCAGGTCCGCGGTGATCAGCCGCAGAACGTCGCGCGCGACCGACATCATCGCCGTGTCGACAATGTCTTGACTGGTCGAGCCGCGATGCACGTAATCGGCATCGTCCGGGACTTTGGCGGACAGCGTGCGCACCAAGCCGACCACGGGGTTTCCGGTCGCACGCGCGTCGCGGGCCAGTTGGACGACGTCGAGTTCGCCCTCGCCCAACGCTCGAGCGGCCGCGGTGATGCGCTCGGCTGCCTCGGACGGGACCGTGCCGAGCCGCGCCTGCGCCCGTGCGAGCGCTGCCTCCGCGTCCAACATGGCGGCGGCGAAGGCCCGGTCACCGGTCCCCGCTTCGGCCGGGGTTCCGGCGCGCACCGGGGAGAGCAGGCCGGAATCAGGATCGGCGGTCATGTGGTCCAGCATCGCACGCCGGGTGTTTTCGGGAGGGGTGGCCGCTGACCGCTCGCAGCACGGGTGGTGGCAGGACGGGCTTTCGCTGACCAGCTCCGATGGCAACGGCACTGTCGCTGACCACTGTCGCGCGACGGCCGGATGCAGACGGCGCGAGCTAGCCGCAGGTGACGGCGAGTGCACGACCCGGTGTCGCGGCGCGACTCAACCGAGGTGACGGCGAGCGCATGGCTGGGTGTCGGCGCGGGAGCGCAGGGCGCGTGGACGATTCACCGTCGACGGCGCGACTTAGCCAGTGTTGGCCGCGTGTGTGGACGGCTGAGTGCCGACTCCCGACTCGCCCGAAGCGCGTGGCGTGCGCACGGTTAGGCGTCGAAGGCGCGACGTAGCCACAACTGGCCGAGCATGAACAGCCGGATGCCGCCAAGACTCAGCCGAAGCTGTCGGCGAAAGTGCTGTCCGAACGGTCGCCGCTCACCCGCGAGCAAGCCGTGACCTCATCGGATCGCCTCCACTCTGGAATCGAGCCGAGCTCCAGGCCATGTCACCGCCTCACTCCTCATCCGACGTAGCCACGACTCTCCACCGCATCACCTCCCTTCACCGTCCAGTGGCTCCGTCCGTCACCTCCCGCAGCAAGTCCGCGTGCCCGTTGTGCCGCGCATACTCCGCGATCATCGACAGCAGCATCCACCGCAGCGAGAACGGCTCTCCCGTGCTCTTCCCGATCCCCTGCGCGTCCAGCGAAGGCGCCGCCGCCACGATCTCGCGGCTCCGGGCGCACTCCTCGCGCCACACAGCCAGTGCCTCGTCGAAATCCCCGTCCAGGCGGTCGAAGTCCTGGTTCGGGTCGTCGTCCGAGTAGTGCAGCAGCGGGACGTCCTCGCCGGCGAACTGGATGCGGAACCACCATCGTTCGCAGCCCGCCAGGTGCCGGACCAGGCCGTGGAGCGACATTGTGGACGGTGGCACTGCGCGCGCCGACACGGCTTCCTGGCTCAGGCCCGCGCACTTCAGCGCCAGGGTTTCGCGGTGCCACTCCAGATAGGCCAGCAGCGTCGAGCGTTCGTCGGCGACGCGGGGGATGGGCGGGCGGTCGCTTTCGGCCACCTTGGACAGATGCTTCGGGGTCGTTGTCATGAGACGAGCGTCTCACCCGCCACCGACAATTTTCGGCGCCGTCCCGTCGCATCGGGTGCACGGGACACCGTCCGCGCGTAGCAGTGGGCTAGACCACATGGCGGGGGTGGGTAGCCGCAGAATCCGTTCCTGTCGATGCGGAATTCAGGTGAATTCCGGTGTTGATCAGCACACTCAGGCACGGTTTCCGGACGGTGTTGTCGCTCCGTCAGAGGTATCGTGATCGGCATTCCGGGGATTAATCTTCTCGGCGGCCCGTGAACTCCCGCTACACCGAACAGCGGATGCTTCGCGGGGCCGGACGCACTAATGAAACGGTGAATACAGCGCCATGGTCGGAGCGAGTGTGCCGATGGTCGAGTTGTCGATGTACAGCCACGCCGGTGGTCAACTCGACCGGCTGTGCCGGGCAGTGGGATTTGATCCCGAAGAACGCCGTCACCTGGAACTTCTCCGGTTGTTGCTCGGGGAGTCCGGGGAAATGACCGTCGACGCTCCGGCGCAGTTCCCGTGCAATGTGGCGGACGACACTACGCCGGTGGAATTCTCGGTCGCATTCGACGCCAATGGCGAATGTGTGGTACGGGTTCTGGGCGAGACCGTCGGGGCTCCGGACCCGCGCTCCTTCCTCGCTCAGGTGGCGGGCGAATACGGCCTGGTCACCGACCGGCTCGACGCGGTGGCCGACCTCTTCCTCCCGCACGAGGAGCGCCGCGGGCCGTTCACGCTCTGGTACTCGCTGATCTTCCGCAACGGTGCCGCGCCGAAGATCAAGGTGTACCTGAACCCGCAGATCAGCGGGTCGACCATGGCGGATTCCCTGGTCAGCGAGGGGTTCCGGCGGCTGAATCTCGGCGAGGCGTTCGACCCGGTGGTCGAGCACGCGCTGCGCCGCGGCGAGCGCGACAACTTCACCTTCTTCGCGCTCGACCTCGACGACGACCCGCTGTCCCGGGTCAAGGTCTACGTCTCGCACGACGCCGCCGAGACCGAGGACGCGGTGCGCGCGGCGGAGCTGGTGCCGGGCACGGACCCGATGCTGATCCGGGAGTTCCTCGCCGTGCTCGGCGGCGGAAAAGGTCCGTTCGAAGGTCGCCCGCTGGTTTCCAGTTATTCATTTGTCGAGGGTATGGGCGGCACCCCGGGAAACTACAGTCTTTACCTCCCGATTCGGAGTTACGTACCGGACGACGAGGTGGCCCGTGCGCGCGTGCACGCCATTCTCGCGCAATACGACTTCGACCCGACACAACTGGACAAAGCGCTGGCAGCGGTTTCGGAAAGGCCGCTGCGTGACGGCGTCGGGCTGATCGCGCACGTGTCGCTGAGAATGGGCGAGTTCGGCTCCGGAATCACCGTCTACCTGTCCTCCGAGGCTTATGCGGTAGCGCCGCCGAGAAAGCGGCCGGTGCTCGGCCGGATGACCTGACGCGGTAGTTTTCGGCTGTCACCCACAACTGGAGGAAATACCCTGATGCGGACCTTCCCGCCGTACCGCTCCCAAGTCGTCGCCGAAATTCCGGTCACCACGCGTGCCGAGCGGGAGCAAGCACTCGCCGCGGCGGGCTACAACGCCTTCAACCTGCCCGCGAACAAGGTCAGCATCGACCTGCTCACCGACTCCGGCACCGGCGCGGTCTCGACCCGGCAGGAGGCCGCTGCGGCCGCCGCGGACCGCTCCTACGCCGGGTCGGACTCGTTCTACCGCTTCCGCGACGCGCTGAGCGACCTCACCGGATACCCGCACCTCCTGCCGGTGCACCAGGGCCGCGCGGCCGAGCGCGTGCTGTTCTCCAGCGTGCTCGAAAGCGGCCGGATCTCGGTCAGCAACACGCACTTCGACACCACCCGCGCGAACGTCGAACTGCTCGGCGCCGAGGCGATCGACCTGCCCTGCGCGGAGTTCGGCGACCTCGACAGCCTCGAACCGTTCAAGGGCAACATCGACCTGGACGCACTGGAACGCCTGCTGACCGGCCCGGACGGCAACCGCGTCGGCCAGGTCCTGCTCACCATCACCAACAACGGCGGCGGCGGACAGCCGGTCTCGATGGCGAACCTGGCCGCGGCGGCGAAGCTCGCGCGGACGCACGGTGTGCCGGTTTTCCTTGACGCGGCGCGGTTCGCGGAGAACGCGTGGCTGGTCATCCAGCGCGAGCCGGGTTACGCGGACAAGACGCCGCGCGAGGTCGCGCGAGAGGCGTTCGGCCTGGTCGACGGCTGTGTCGCGAGCCTGAAGAAGGACGGCATCTCGCCGATGGGCGCGTTCATCGGCCTGACCGATCCGGACCTCGCCCAGACCTGCGAAACCAACCTGATCGCCACCGAAGGCTTCCGCACCTACGGCGGGCTCGCGGCGCACGACCTCGACCGCGTCGCGAAGGGCCTTCAGGAAGTCGTCGACCCGCACTACCTCGCCGCGCGCGCGGGAGAGGCGTCTCGGCTCGCGAGGCAGGCCAACGAGGCCGGGGTGGACATCGTGCAGCCGCCGGGCATCCACGCGCTCTACCTCAACGCGGGACGCCTGCTGCCGCATCTGTCCGCCTCGCGGTTCCCGGGCCACTCGCTGGCTTGCGAGCTGTACCTGGCGGGCGGAATCCGGTGCGTGGAACTGGGTTCGCTCTACCTCGGCACGCTCGACGAGCAGAACAAGCTGATCACCCCGGCCCCGTTCGAGCTGGTCCGGATGGCGCTGCCGCGGCGCGTGTACAGCCAGGGCCACTACGACTACGTGGCCGAAATCCTCGGCGACATCGCGAAAAACCCGGAGCAGGTGCCCGGCTACCGGATCGTGGAAGCGCCGAAGATCCTGCGGCACTTCAATCTCCGGATGGCCCCGGTGCACTGAGGACAGACGAACGAGGGGGCTCCCCGCGCCGGGAACCCCCTCGCTGGTCGGAAACCCGGCTCAGGCGGGTTGCGGAACCACCGTCATCGCGTGCTTCACCAGCCGGATCAGCGCGATCTTGCTCGAATCCCGCTGCCGCGCGTCGCACATCACGATCGGGACGCCGTCGGGCACCACGAGCGCCTCGCGGATCTCGTCGGCGGTGTAGCGCGGCGCGTTGTCGAAGCAGTTCACCGCCACGACGAACGGGATCTTCCGCCGCTCGAAGAAGTCCACCGCCGCGAAGCTGGTCTCCAGCCGGCGCGTGTCGACCAGCACGACGGTGCCGATCGCGCCGCGCGCCAGGTCGTCCCACATGAACCAGAACCGTTCCTGGCCAGGGGTGCCGAACAGGTAGAGCACGTGCCGCGGCGAGATGGTGATCCGGCCGAAGTCGAGCGCGACCGTGGTGGTCTTCTTCTGTTCCACGCCGGAAAGGTCGTCGACGCCGGTGCTCGCCTCGGTGAGCACCTCCTCGGTGGACAGCGGCGGGATTTCGCTGACCGAGGCGACCATGGTGGTCTTCCCGGCGCCGAACCCGCCCGCGACGATGATCTTGACCGGGGTCGGCACCGACGCCGCGGCGTCTTCAGAGCTTGATGAGGCCATCGAGAACCGCCTGGAGAGTTTCGTGGTCCGGCACCTGGGCCGGCTGACGGGACGGGGCGCGGGTGATGACGAGACCGCGGTCGATCAGGTCCCCGCACAGCACGCGCACGACGCCGAGCGGCAGCTTCACGTACACCGCGATCTCGGCCACCGACAAGGGTCTGCGGCACAGCTGCGTGATCGCCAGGTGCTCCGGGCCGAGCCCGACCGGGTCCGATCCCTGCTGCAGGGTCATCACCTGGGTGGAAAGGTCGAGCTGGTGTTCGGACGGGGTCCGTCCGCTCGTGATCGTGTACGGCCGGACCAGGGGTCCGGCGGCCTCGTCGTACCAGCCGTCGTCGCTCATGTCGCCTCCCGCAGCAGGTTCGCGGCCTCGCGCGGCGCCGACGCCAGGTAGTCGCCGACGCGCTTGACCAGCCGGTTCATCTCGTACGCGATCATTTCGACATCGATGTCCGCGCCGGCGAGCACGGCGAGGCACGCGCCCTGCCCCGCCGCCGAGACGAACAGGTACCCGCGTTCCATCTCGATCATGTTCTGCAGCACCGGCCCGCGGTTGAACTGCCTGCTCACCCCTTTGGCGAGGCTCTGCAGGCTCGACGCGATGGCCGAGAGCTGGTCCGAGTCGTCCTTGCTCATCCCGGACGACTTGCCGAGCAGCAGGCCGTCGGCGGACAGCACGATGGCGTTCTGCGCGCCGACGACGCGGTTGACGACGTCGTCGAGCAGCCAATTGAGATCAGGGGTGGAATTCCCGTACTCGTTCATGCGGACAGACCCTGACTTTCGGTGTGGTGAGGTGTTCGGTCGTTATGAGTCATTTTGCCCGCCTCGCGCCCGGCGGGTGCCCTTGTGGAACGCCATCAGCGTCCGCGCGGTGGTCTCGCCCGCGTTGGTCACGTCCGCCTCGGCGGCGGCGTCCGGGTCGTCGTGCAGCTGGGCGACGAGGTTCTGCTGCGGCTGCCGGCGCGGGAGCCGGGGCCGGTCGTCGCCCTGCAGCCCGCTGAGGTCCGGTTCGGCGGCGCGCGGCGCGGCCGGGACGTCCGGGATCTGGCCCGCGGACGGGGGATACGGCTCCGGGGTGCGCGGGCTCGGCGTCGGAAGCGGACGGGCCGGGTGCGGCCGCGGCGTCGGCTGCGGAGCCTCCGGGATCGATCGCTGGACGGCGCTTTCCTGCGCGGGCGCGCCGACCTGGGCCAGCGCCGGGGCCTCGTCCGCGGGTTCGGGCGCGTTCGCGTCGGCGAGGTGGTTCGACGGGATCAGCACGGTCGCCCGGGTGCCGCCGTAGCGCGACGGGTCGAAGGTGACCGTGATGCCGAGCCGCGAAGCCAGCCGCGCGACCACGAACAGGCCGAGGCTGGAGTCCGCGCGCAGCGCCATCGCGTCGAATTCGGGCGCGTCGGCCATCATCGCGTTAGCCCACTCGCGCACGCCCTCCTTCATGCCCAGCCCCTGGTCGGACACGTCGACCACGACGCCGCGCGCGACCATCCGGCTGGTCACCTCGACCTGCGAACCCGGCGGGGAGAACGACGTCGCGTTGTCGACCAGCTCGGCGACGAGGTGAATGGTGTCGGCGACCGCGGTGCCGACGATCGCGACGTCCGGCACCTGCTCGACCTGCACCCGCGAGTACTGCTCGGTTTCCGAGACGGCCGCGCGCAGCACCTCCATCAGCGAAACCGGTTTGCGCCAGCGCCGTCCGGGCTGCTTGCCGCCGAGGATGATCAGGTTCTCGGTGGTCCGCCGGGCACGCGCGGCGAGGTGGTCGAGCTGGAACAGCGAAGCCAGCTGGGTCGAGTTCTCTTCGCGGCTTTCCATTTCGTCCAAGATCTGCAGCTGCCGGTGCACCAGCACCTGGTTGCGGTGGGCGATGCCGAGGAACACGTTGTGCACACCGCTGCGCGCCTTCGCCTCGCTCGCGGCCGCGTTGACCGCGGTCAGCTGCGCGGTGTTGAACGCCTCGGCCACCTGGCCGATCTCGTCCCGGCCGTGGTCCAGCTTCGGCAGCTCGGCCTCGATGTCCACCGGATCGCCGCTCTTGAGCCTGCGGACGATGTTCGGCAGCCGGTTGCGCGCCAGGTCGAGCGAGTCGTTGCGCAGCCGCTCGAGGCGCGTCATCAGGGTCCGGTCGACGAGCGACCGCGACACCCGCACCGCGACGATGATCGCGGCCAGCGAGGCGAGCAGGGCCACGATGCTGCCGATGATCGCGTTGCGCAGCTGCGCATTCCCGGAGTCGATCGCGGCGGCGGAAACCTGGTCGGCCTGTTCGATGGTGAGCTGGTTCAGACCTTGCGCGACCTGTGCGGTCAGCGCGTGCCAGTCGCCCGCCGATACCGGGACGTTGTTCTGGTCGCCGCTGGTCCACGGGCCGTGCTTGATCAGCGAGTCCTCGGCCGCGTTGAGCCGTTTCCACGCGTCGCTCGTCGAAAGCTGCTGGTAGTGCTGGCGCACGGCCGGTTCGAGGAACGGCGAGATCTGCGCCAGCTGCGTGCGGTAGTAGCCGACCAGCTGGGAGAACTGGACGAAGTCGTCCGGCGCGAAGGTGCCGCCGGAGAACGCGGCCGACACCAGCGACGTCTCGCGCGACATCAGGTCGCCCGCGCGGAACAGCGAGGTCGCCGAGATCGCGCCCTGCACCGCGGTCGCGTCGGGGACGATGCGCGCCTGCGTGTCGAACAGCGTCGCCGCGGAGTCGAGGACGCCGTTGTAGTAGGAGTTGACCTGCGCGCGGTTGATGCTGCGGAAGTTGACCTGCGAGCGCAGCACCGGCAGCTGGTCGAGCTGCGCCTTCAGCGCGGTGACCTTGCCGGCGATCTCGTCCGGCGCGCTGGAAATGGTGGCGGCGAAGGCGTCCTGCAGACCCTTCAGCTTGCCGTCGCTGTCCTGCTCCTGTTGCTGCAGCTGCTGCGGGCCGGAGCTGGGGCTGTCGAGGTACTGCAGGGCGAGCTGGCGTTCCTGCTGCAGCGACGACAGCGCGGTGAGCGCGGGGATCGAAACGTCACGCACCGAGCCCGCGACGAGCCGCACGTACAAGCCGTTGATGAAGAAGGCCGTCGCCAGCACCGCCCACAACACGAGCAGGGTGATGCTCGGGATCAGGACCGTCCGGGTCAGCCTCTTCCGGATCGACTTGTCGTACGCCTTGCCGGGATCGTCCTTGTTCTCCACGATGATTCACGAACTCCTGGGTCACCCTCGGCGAGAGTGCGGACACGGCCGGGGAAGCGGACACGCCAGTGGGTGCGAGTGGTCCTCGTCACGGAAATCTCGGATACACCCTTCGTAGGCCCACCGAACGGAACAGCCCCGGTTTCTATCACGAACGGGGGCCTCGTGGTGCCGCTGAACGTGCGGCCGAACGCGGTCTTGACGCCGGTTACCGACGGTAGCGGCGGGTTCCCCCGGCGTTTCCCGAGGCCCTGGCCCTGACTGCGGATTCCGGACCAACGGGCTGGGCTGAATGAGTGATTCAAAAAGTGTCCGGACACTCAGTCGAGGTTCCGGGTGGTGGAACTGTCGGCGAATTGACTTGTCGACAGTTGCTGTCCACAGTGGACTAATGAGCGACCCCGAGGTGTCGGGCCGAGGAACGGAAGCAGTTCGATGCCGTCCTGAAGCGCGGCGAGGGTGCGCAGGACTCCGGCGCCGCCGGTGGCGACGTCGGCGGACAGTCGTAGCAGGCGAGCGCCGGGGAAGGCAAGGCCGCCGCGGAACGGGACCGCGTACCAGGAAAGCCGCGTCAGGTGCCGGTCGATCGCGTCCTGCGTGCGCCGGTCCGGCGTGCTGCTGAAGGCCAGTCCGGCGGCGAGTCCGCAGCGGCCGTTCAGCAGGCCGGGATGGAGCGCGAACTCCCCGCGGCACGCGACGCGCAGTGCGGGCAGGCTGCGCGCGGCCTTCGCGTCGAAGCGGTACCGCGCCAGTTGTTCGGTGACGATCAGGATTCCGGCGCTGCCGATTCCCGCCCCGCGGCGCGAACCGCGGTTGCCGTCGCGGACCGGCAGCGAGCCGTCCAGCGCCGGGACGCATTCCTCCAGGTCGCGTTCGAGTGCCTGGTCGGCGAACGACAGCCAGGCCGGTTCGCCGGTGCGTTCGTAGAGCCGGAGGAACAGCAGCGCGGGGCCGGACCAGCCGTACAGAAGCCCGGCTCGCGCGGTCGCTCCCGGCGGTTCCGCGGTGTCCAGTGCCTCGGCGAGCCGGATGCCGATGTTCAGCGCCTGCCTGCCGAATTCGTTGTCGCCGCGGGTCGCGGCGAAGTGCAGCCGGGTCAGGCCGACGCCGGCCAGCCCGCTCGCGAGATCGTGGCCGACGGTCTGGTCCACCAGCGCGCGCGAGGCGGCGAGGAGATCGGCCGCGGCCTTCCGATAGCCGAATTCCTCCAGCACGTAAGCGATTCCGTGGCTGCCGTCGTAGAAACCCGCGCGGCTGGGCTGTTCTCCCTCGATCGCTTCCAGCAGCCACTGCTCGTGCTCGGGAAACCGGCCGACGCCCGCGACGTGCAGCGAGTGCAGCACGCCCGCCGCGCCGGTGCCGAAGGTCGCGCCGCCGACGCGGAACTGCTCGATGTCGCCGGGGAACAGGCGATCCCGCCGCTCCGGGGTCGCGCACGCGAGCAGGGCTTCGGCGATCTGCTTGCGCACCAGGGTCCAATCGGGACGGGGTTCGTCGAGTTCGGTGTGCGCGGGCTCGGTGTGCGGCGCGATGCTGTCGGCGTACCCGGCGGGCAGCGAGAACCGGCGTTCGGTGAGCTCAGCCGCCCAGCGGAGGCGTTCCGGCACCAGGTGATAGAGCGGGGCCAGCGGCAGGAAGAGGCGCAGCCGCAGGGCGGTTTCGTCGCGGTCGAAGCCGGTCAGCGACACCGTGCCGGAGCTGTCGACCAGGATGTTGCGCGGGTTTTCGACCACGACGCCGCGTTCGGCGGCTTCGGCGACGATCCGGTCGACCTGCGCCACCACGGACAACGCCTGCCTGCGGTAGGCGGCGAGGTCGGCTTCGGGGCAGTCGCGGCGGGTGAGCGGGTAATGCCGGGTGAGCCAGACGTCCAGCGGCAGGCCCTGGCGGTACTCCCGCACCAGGTAGTGCCGCTGTCCGGGCAGGTAGGCGTGGGTCTTCGGGATGCCGGGGATTCCCGCGAGCCGCTCGAAAAGGTCGTGTTTGCGCTCGAGTCGCGCGACCGCGTCGACGCCGTCGCCGTCCAGTCCGGTGTAGGGCCAGGCCTCCTCGACGAGCACCTGCTCGCCACCGCGTTCGGCCAGGTAGACGGCGGTGCCGTGGGCTTGGCGGAGCACCTCGGCGACCCGGTGCGGCGGCATCGGCGCGTCGGTGTACTCCGCGACGCAGTCGGGGATCCGGACCCAGTTCGGCACGGAGAACTCCGGGCCCCGCGGCGCGGGTTCGAGTGCGCTGCTCGGCCTGCGCAACGCGGGCACGCGAGCGCCGCCGTGTTCGGTCCACAGGGGCGTGAATCCCCCGTAATGCACGTGAATCGGGCATTCCCCGCAACGGAGCGCGCCGTCGATATCCGGTCCGGGCTCGCCGGTGAGGAGTTCGGAAAGATCGTCGAGGATCCGTTCGAGCGCGTTATTGTCGGGAGGATAAATAGTGGCCAGTGCACCGGTTCCGCCGGTCGTCGGATATTCGGCATTGCGGTCGAGGAAAATCGACCGGGAACGCAGATGCCGGTGGTGCAGCCCGGCGGTCCGGCAGTACTCGCGGACGCGGTCCAGTACCCGGTCGGCATTGCCCGGAGCGGCGGAAATCTCCACGGCCCAGCCCTGTTCCGGCAAAACGGCTCCGGCGGGGTGGAGGTAACGCCAGTGTCCGTGGTCCTCGGCAGTCCATTGTGGACTGTAGAGCGGGACGGCCAGGTCGTCGGCGGATATTTCCCGTCGGCGGTCGAAGAACCACGGATCGGCGAGGCAGAATGCCTCGTGCCGGACGTTCATGAAAGTGGATCCTTCCGCGTGTGCGCTTCTCCGGTTCTCCGGCGACGGAAACCATTCCCGCACAGCTTCGCCGTCGCGCCAATCCGCCATTTCAGCGTTCGGCCGACCCGAGCGGGGCGAGAATAAAACCGGCGGTGACGAACCGAGAGTGAGTTGCCGTCGCCCGGTCGGGCGGGATTTCCGTGGCATTCGGGAATTGACGGAATGCCAGCGACCCGTTCCGGTGAACGTGGCCCCGGCCACGCCGTCGGCCCCTCGCCCGTCCGGGGCGGTGAGCCAGGCGGGTACGTTGAGGCCGGCGGGCAGAAGGAGGAACGGGTGATCGTCGGGTTCGCGATAGCGGTCGCTGGATGCGCCGCGCTCGTCGCGCTGTGGAGTTTCGTCCAGGCGGCGCGCAAGAAACTCCCGGACACCCCGCTGCTCGTCGCGCTCGCGGTGATCGAGGTGCTGCTGGTCGCCCAGCTCGTGATCGGGATCGTGCTGCTCGCGAGCGGGCACCACCCGGGCAGCCTCGCGACCTACCTCGCCTACCTGATCGGCTGCCTCGTCGTGCTGCCGGTCGGCGCGGCGTGGGCGCTTGCCGAGCAGAGCCGGTCGAGCACGGTCGTGCTCGGCATCGCCTGCCTGGCCATTCCGGTGATGGTGCTGCGACTGAACGAGGTGTGGAGTGGAGCAAGCGCGTAAGACGGCCACCGGCCCCGGCCGGATCCTGGTCGCGGTGTACGCCATCTTCGCGCTCGCCGCGACGTCGCGGGCGGGCGTCCAGATCGGCACGAAATTCCACGAGGCGCCGCTGGCGTACGTGCTGTCGGCCTTCGCCGCGGTGGTCTACATCCTGGCCACGATCGCGCTCGCGCGCGGCGGCCGGACGTGGTGGCGGATCGCGCTCGCCGCGTGCACCGTCGAACTGCTGGGCGTGCTGACCGTCGGCACCCTGAGCATCTTCGACCGGCAGGCGTTCCCGGACGCCACGGTCTGGTCGGTGTACGGACAGGGATACCTGTTCATCCCGCTGGTGCTCCCGGTGATCGGCCTGTACTGGCTGCGCCGGACCCGGATCGCCGGCTGAGGAACAGTACGCGGAACTGTCCGTAGCGGCGGTAGCAGCGGAAGAACAGGTGGTCCCCGGCTACTTTCGCCGGTTCTGGTTCCTGGGCGACGCCCTGATGATCGGGGTTCCCCGTCCCCACCGGAACCGCGGCGACGAAGCCGCAGAAACGAGAGACCATGCGTTTGCGCACCTGTTTACTCGTGCTCGCTACCGCGCTTGGCCTGGCCGGATTCGCCGGAGAGGCCGCCGCCGCCAGCGGACCGGCCTCGACCCCGGCGATCATCGGCGGCGGTTACGCCTCCAACGCCCCGTGGGCCGCGCGGCTGTTCGTGAACGGGCAGCAGAACTGCACGGCCACGATCATCGCGCCGCAGTACATCCTCACCGCGAAGCACTGTGTCGCCTCCAGCGGCACCTACACCTTCCGCATCGGCAGCCTCGACCAGAGCAGCGGCGGCACGATGGCCACCGGCGCCGCGATCACGCGCTACCCGGGCGCCGCTGACCTGGCGATCGTCCGGTTGTCCAGCTCGGTGAACGCGACGTACTCGCCGCTCGGCACCTCGACCGACGTCCGCGCCGGGCAGACCGTGCAGGTGTACGGCTGGGGCGCGACGAGCCGCTGCGGTTCGGAGATCAACTGCCAGTCGCGGTACCTCAAGGTCGCCAACGTGCGCGTCACGACGCCGTCGTGCAGCGACTACGAAGGCGGCGTCGCGGTGTGCGCGACGTACGGCGACGGCATCACCGCGGGCGGCGACTCGGGCGGCCCGATGTTCGCGTCCGGACGGCAGGTGGGCGTCGCGTCGACCAGCGACCGGCAGAGCAGCACCGCGTACACCAACATCACGCGGTACCGCAGCTGGATCTCGCAGGTCGCGGGCGTCTGAGTTTTCCGACGTCTGATTTTGTCGGTGGTCCGGCCTAGTGTTGGGAGTGCGCACCGATTCCGTTGCGCGGAGGAGGAGAACATGCCCGACAAGCTGATCCCGGGGCCGGACCACCCGATCACCGTTGAGCCCAACCCCGCGCGGGTGGTGGTCAAGGCAGGCGAGAAGACCATCGCCGACACCACCCGCGCGCAGGTGCTGCGCGAGGCCAGCTATCCGCCGGTGCAGTACATCCCGCTGGAAGATGTCGACCTGGCGATGCTGTCGCCCACCGAGCACCGCACGCACTGCCCGTACAAGGGCGACGCTTCCTACTACAGCCTCGCCGCGGTGCCGGACGGCGAGAACGCGGTGTGGGTGTACGAGGCTCCGTACGACGCGGTGGCTGCGATCAAGGGGCACGTGGCGTTCTATCCGGATCGGGTGGAGATCGAGGAGGTCGGTTGAGGGGTGCTTGCTTTGGCGCAGGGCTGATCCTGATTCGCTGGCCTGGTGCGCTGCTGATGCGGGATTGGCGCTGATCCGGCCCGCTCCGCGTGCGGGAGATCCGGATTCGGCGTCGCTCGCGGCGTGGTGCGGCTCAGCAGTCCCGTGCTGGGCTGGGGTGCGGTGCTGATTGGCGCTTGAGTGCGGCTCGGCGGTTCAGCGGCGTGGTGCTGAGCCGCGGCGCGGTGTTGAGCTGTGGCGCGGTGTTGAGCTGTGGTGTGGTGCGGCTCGGTGGTTCAGTGCGGCTCAGCGGTGCGTGCTGATCATTGGGTCGGCGCGGCGCGGTGCCGCGATGTGGTGCTGATTGGCGCTTGGGTGCGGCTCGGTGGTTCAGCGGTGTGGTGCTGAGCCGCGGCGCGGTGGTGATTGGCGCTTCGGTTCGGCTCGGCGGTCCGGTGCTGAGCTGTGGTGTGGTGCGGCTCGGTGGTTCGGTGCGGCGCAGCGGTGCGTGCTGGTCATTGGGTCGGCGCGGCACCGCGGTGTGGTGCGGCTCGGCGGTTCAGCGCGGCTCAGCGATGCGTGCGGGTCAGCGGTTCGGTGCCTTTCAGTGCGGTTCAGCGGTCCACTTCGAGCCAGGACGCCTCTCCTGCTTGGTGCAGTGCGTTCCACAGCAGGTTGAGGGGATGGCTGTCCGGGTACGAGGATCGTTCGCCGCGCCGGGCGAACACGCCGACGAGGAGTTCGAGTTTCGGCTCGATGTCGTCGACGAGGCCGATGGTGCGCAATCCGGAGGCGGCGTGCAGGCGGTTTTCGCCCGCGGCCTCGCCGAGCCCTTGGGTGACGAGCATGCAGCCGCGGATCAAGCCCGAGCGGAGCAGTTCGAATCCGTATTGCGCGGAGTCGATCTCGGCGACGATGTCGAGCCGGTTGCGGTAGTCGGAGCCGAACCAGCCGCGCATAAAGTCGTTGATCACGCCGCCGCTGGGCACGACGAGCGGGAGCGTCGGCAATTGGCTGGTGGCGACGGACTCGCCGGGTTTCGGAGTGTCCATATTGGTCACGATGCCGAGTCCGCTGCGCCGCCATTCGAGCACGTCGACGGAGTCGAGCGCGCTGGTCGTGACGACGCTGCCGCACACGAGATCCACGTCCTTGGCCAGCAACCGGTCGATCAGGTCCTTGGTGCGCACGTGCACCACGTTGAGTTCGATGTCGCGGGCGCGGAACTGCTCGGCCACGAGATCGCCGGCGTGGGCGAGGCTGCCGAGGGTGTAGCGAGTCGCGCCGACGGTGAGCGTTCCGCCGAGTTCGCGCCGGCATTCGTGAATGGTGTCCAGCCATTCGGTGAGCGTGCGGCGCGCTTGCTGTGCGACGGCGCGTCCGGTGTCGGTGAAAAGAACGTCGCGGCCGCGTCCCTGGCGGTGCAACAATGGTTCTCCGCACAATTCTGAGAAATTGCGGTTGAGAGTGTCGAGTTGTTTTTGCACACTGGACTGGTCGCGGCCGAGCGTGCGGGCGGCGGCGAGGGCGGTGCCGGTTTCCGCGACCGTGATCAGCGTGCGCAACTGGTCGAACGTCGTGTCGAGCAGGGCAGGCGACGAGCGCAGGAGCCTGCTGAGCACGTTGAACGACGGCGACCGGAACGGGCTGGGTGCGGACATCGGGCAGGGCTCGCCTTCTCATTCTCTTCGCGGACGTCGGAGAGCCTAACGCGGCGTTCCTGATCTCGCGGCCAGTTAAAAAAATCTGTAGATAATATCGGCGAACCAGTGGACGGCGCAAGCAGTCGGCGGGAAACTCCGTGACGCTTGATTCGATTGCTGATCCAAGGAGTTCGACAGAAGTGAGTTCGTACAGTTCCACCGGTGCGCGCCGTTCGCGCACCCTGACCGTCGGCGGAGGGTTGGGGTTGCTCGGCGCGCTCAGCGGACTGCTGTGGGGTGCGATGGTGCTGGTGCAGGGCGAGAGCCTGATCCGCCCGGCCATGCAGGAATACTTGCAGACCGAAGGCCGCGACCTGGCCTCGAGCGGTCTGCTCACGGTCGACGACCTGACCGGAATCGCCATGCCGTCGTTCACCACCCGCGCGGCGATCTGGCTGGTCATCGGCGTGGTGACCCTGGTGTCGGCCGCGATGGTGCTTGCCGCGCACAACTGGGCCCGGGTGGTGCTGACGGTGTTCGCGGTCTTCGGCATCGGCCTGGGCCTGCGCGACCTGATCGACGTGAACCCGGCTCTGCTGAACGCCTTCGACGCCATCGCGGTGGTGAGCCTGCTGGCGGTGCTCGTGGTGCAGTGGCTGCCCGGGGCCAACCGGGCGGTTCGGGCGCGCAAGAACGCGGTGATCGCGCGGAAGGCCGCGGCGTTCGCGGTCTGATGGGTTCTTGACGGTTTTTGCGGTCGGCACGTCTGAGGGGTCGTGCCGCTCGGGAAAGCCGATCCGCCAAACGCGTCCGGAGGGCGGCTGTGTCGGGGGCAGCCGTAGAGGGCGGCCGTGTTGTGGCGGCGTTTCACAGACCGGCGTTTCCGGCAAATCCGTTTGAGGGGACGGATGGCGGGGAGCGCCGACGTCATCGAGGGGAGTGCCGTACGAGGGGGAGTTCCGCCTCGCCGCGTGACAGCGGCGAGGCGGGACCGTCAAGGACGTATTGGCGTTCGCGCTCGTCTTCTCAGCACAATTTGTTCAGCCCGCCAGCGCTAAGACAGCGCCCGCTTCCACATTTCGGCGGCGCAGCAGCACAGCTCGCTCGGCTTCACCGCGGCCGGATCTAGCAGGCACTGCAGCGCGATGCCGCGGAGTTGCCCGACGATGGCCACGGCGATCTGCTCCGGATCGACGTCGGCGCGGATGGTGCCCTCGGTGATTCCCGCGATGAGCTCCTGGCGCAGGTCGTCGCGGAACGCGTTGTCGCGTTCGCGGAAGATCGGGGCGAGTTCGCGCGAGGTCATCGACTCCGCCCACAGCACCAGAAACGCCCGGCTCAGCACGTCAGGGTCGCTGAGCCGGGACAGGTAGCCGTCGATCAGTCGCAGCAGCCGGTCCAGGCCGGGCGGCAGGGTGTCCAAGCCGGGGACGAAAGCGGTCTGCGTGGTGCGGGCGAGCTGTTCCAGCAGCGCTTGTTTCCCGCCGAAGTGGTGGGTGACCAGGCCGCGGCTGTACCCGGCCCGCTCGCCGACGCGCGCCAAGGTCACGGCGCGTACGCCTTCCTCGACGACCAACTCCGCGGCGGCTTCCAGCAAAGCGGCCGACGCCTGGTCTCGGCGTTCCTGCTGCGTGCGGCGCTGCGTGGTCACGGGAAGAAACTCTACAACATACTTGCCAGCCGACAAGCAAGTATGCGTAGAGTGGGAGCGACGATGAGGGAGGAAGTCCGATGACCGCAGTGTTTGTCCACGGCAATCCCGAAACCGCCGCGGTGTGGGAGCCACTGCTTGCCGAACTGGGCGACCGGTCGACCGTGTGCCTGTCCCCGCCCGGATTCGGCGTGCCGTGGCCGGAGGGGTTCGGCGCGACGGCGGTCGAGTACCGCGACTGGCTGATCGCCGAGTTGGAGAAGTTCCCCGAACCGGTCGACCTGGTCGGGCACGACTGGGGCGGCGCGCACGTCCTCAACGCCGTCATGGCGCGCCCGGAATTGGTGCGCACCTGGGCCAGTGACACGGCCGGCGCGTTCGACCCGGATTACGTCTGGCACGACCTCGCGCAGGTGTGGCAGAAGCCGGGCGTCGGCGAGGAAGCCGTCGCGGCGATGTTCGGTGCGCCGGCGGAAGCCCGGGCCGCGCGCCTGGTCAGCGGTGGCATGCACGAGGCGGTGGCGGCCAAGGTCGCCGAGGGGATGAACGACGACATGGCCCGCGCGGTGCTTCCGCTCTACCGGTCCGCGGCGCAGCCCGCGCTCGCGGAGTCCGGCCGGAATCTCGGACGCGCGGCGGAGCGCCCGGGGCTCGTCGTGCTGGCGACCGAGGACCACTACGTCGGGACGGACGAGCAGCGGCGCCGTTCGGCCGAGCGGGCCGGGGCGAAGGTCGCGGTGCTGGAGGGGCTCGGGCACTGGTGGATGACGCAGGACCCGGTCCAGGGCGCGCGGGTGCTCACGGAGTTCTGGGACTCGTCCAAATAGGACAGTTCAGGCCCGCGCGACGAGATGGAACACCCGGCTGAGCCGCCGGTACGGATCTCGTCGCGCGGCCTCCAGTTCGACCTCCGCGATCTCGCCGATCCGGCTCTCGTCGACGTCCAGGTCCATCCAGTCGGCGAACAGCCAAACCCCGTACCAGGCAAGCGGTTCGGCTCCCTGTCCGACGAGCAGCTGCGATAGCCCCGCGACCGTGTCGGCGCGCGTGTCCACGCCGAGGACGCCCCGTTCGCCCTGCGCGTCGAACGCCGTCAGCGCGTCGCTCCACCGTCCTTCCAGCGCGGGGAGGACGGCCAGTGTCTCGGCGTTGAGCGCCATCACCGAGACGATCCCGCCCGGTGCCGCGCAGGCGCACAGCGCGTCGATCATCGGCACGGGATCGTCCACATACATCAGCACGCCGTGGCACAGCACCGCGTCGAATTTCTGGCCCGCGACCGCCGTGACGGCGTCCTCGCCGCGGCCGCGCACAAACTGGACGCGCTCGCGAACCTCAGCCGATTCCGAAGCGAGACGCTGCTCCGCCTTCGACAGCATCGCGTCGGACGAATCCAGCAGGACGACGTCGTAACCTAGGCGTGCCAAGGGGAAAGACTGATGCCCGGCCCCGCCGCCGACGTCGAGCACCGTCGCCGGCGGCGGAGGCAGGTGTGCCAGGAGCTGCTGGTGCAGGACGTACGTGCGCACTCGGCCTTTGACGGTCGCGTACGCACCTTCCACGAACGGACTCGCCAGCGCGGCCCAGGCGTCGGTCTCCATGCCGTTCATAGTGCGCCCGGACCGGTAGTGACGCGCGTCACATAAAGTCCATGTCCAGAACCCGCCCGCGCCTCCGACCACTCCGCGAAAGACCCCGAAACCACGAGGAGCAAGACGATGAAGTTCCTGATCAGCCTGCACATCAACCAGTCCGTCCTCGACGCGCTGACCGAAGAGGAGAAGGAAGCCCTCGGCAACGGCGTCACCGCGTTCATGGAGTCGACGAAGAAGTCCGGCGAACTGATCGCCGCCCAGGCCCTTGCCGACCCCTCGCAGGCCGCGGTCGTGTCGGTCCGCAACGGGCAGCCGGTGGTGACCGACGGGCCGTTTCTCGAGTCCAAGGAGTTCCTCGGCGGCTACTACATGATCGACGTCGAGAGCAAGGAACGCGCGATCGAGCTGGCCGCGCAGGTTCCGGACGCCGCGATCGAGGGGCTCGGCGTCGAGGTGCGCCAGGTGATGTTCTCGGAAGGACAATTGGACGCGTGACCACCCCATCCGTCGAGGACCTGCTGCGCGAACTCGTGCCGCAGGTTCTTGGCGTGCTGGTGCGCCGGTACGGCCAGTTCGAGGGCTGCGAGGACGCCGTGCAAGAGGCGGTCCTCGCGGCTTCTCAGCAATGGCCGGTCGAAGGCGTGCCGGACAATCCGCGCGGCTGGCTGTCGACGGTCGCGTCCCGGCGCTATGTCGACCAGCTGCGCAGCGACCTGGCGCGCCGCGAGCGGGAGCTGGCGAACGCTGCCGAGGCCGTGCCCGAGGTGCCGGACACCGACGACACGCTGCTCCTGCTGTTCATGTGCTGCCATCCGGCGCTGACCCCGGCGTCGCAGACCGCGCTGACCCTGCGTGCGGTCGGCGGTCTGACGACGGCCGAGATCGCCCGCGCGTTCCTGGTACCGGAGGGCACGATGGCTGCCCGGATCAGCCGTGCCAAACAGCGGATCAAGGCGGCGGGCAGTTCGTTCCCGAGCTCGGAGGAACCGGAGCGGCTGAATGTCGTGCTGCAGGTGCTGTACCTGATTTTCAACGAGGGCTACACCGCGTCGTCCGGCTCCGATCTGCACCGCGCTGACCTGGCCTACGAGGCGATCCGGCTGGCCAGGATGGTGCACGACCGGCTGCCGGACGACAGCGAGGTGACCGGTCTGCTCGCGTTGATGCTGCTGACGCACGCGCGCCGGACGGCCCGCACGACACCGTCCGGCGACCTGGTCCCGCTGGCCGATCAAGACCGCACGACGTGGGACCGCGCCATGCTTGACGAGGGCACTGAGCTGGCGAAAGCGTCGCTGGCGGGTTCGGAGCTCGGTCCGTACCAGCTGCAGGCGGCCATCGCCGCGACACACGCCGACGCGGCGACCGCGGACGAGACCAACTGGCGGCAGGTGCACGCGCTTTACCTGATCCTGGAACGGATCGCACCCAATCCGGTGGTGACGTTGAACCGGGCGATCGCGCTCGCCGAAACCGAGGGCCCGCGCGCCGGGCTCGCCCTGTTGTCCACATTGGACAGCGAGGAGCGGATAGCCCGGCATCACCGGTTGCTGTCGGTGCGGGCGCATTTGCTGGAGAAAGCCGGGGATCTGCCTGGCGCGTACGAGAACTACCGGCTGGCCGCGAAGGCGACGGCGAGTATCGCGGAGAAGCGTTATCTGGAATCCCGGGCCGCCAAGGTGCGCGAGTGAATTCTCCGTGCCCGGGCTCGCGGGCCGGTCGCGAAGTCGAGTAGGTTGCGCTGCGTGTCCCGGACGTCTGCGAGCGTGCCTGACGAGGTCATGCGCGGCTCGATCGTGGACCGGTTGTTCGCCCGCGCCGGCGACGAACGGCCGTTGTTCACCCACCAAGAGCACACTCGTGGCGTCGAGCACACGCTGTCGTGGGCGGAATTCGCCGCCAAAGTCCGGATCGTGGCCGGGGAATTGCGCCGGGTCGCGGAACCGGGCGAGCGCGTCGCGATCCTCGCCGGACAGGAACTCGCTTATCCGCTGGCGTTTTTCGGCGCGCTCGCCGCCGGAATGGTCGCGGTTCCGTTGATGCTGCCGGGCAATCGCGCGCAGGCCGACCGGCTTTCCGGGGTCCTCGCCGATTCCGGTGCGCGCGTGTGGGCGACGTCGTCGGCGGTCGCGGCGAAGGTGCGCGAGTTCAGCGATCCCGGCGACCTCGTGGTGGTGGACGAGCTGTCCGGACCGGGCGTCGACCCGGTCCACGTGGCTCCGGAAAGCCCTGCCTACCTGCAGTACACGTCGGGATCGACACGCGAACCGGCGGGCGCGGTGATCCCGCACCGGGCGATCGTCGCGGCTTGCTGGCAGGCCAGCCAGGCGTACGCCTCGGACGAGCAGACGACCTGTGCCGGCTGGATCCCGTTCTTCCACGACATGGGCCTGATCCAGCTGCTGTGCCTGCCCGTTTACGTCGGCGGCCGGTCGGTGTTCATGTCGCCGGCAGAGTTCGTGCACCGGCCGCAGCGGTGGCTGCGCCAGCTCTCGGACTATCCGGCCGTCTTCACCGCGGCCCCGAATTTCGCCTACGACCTCGCCGCCGACGTCGGCGCGGAGGACGACCTCGACCTCTCGGACGTCCGGGTCGCGCTCAACGGAGCCGAACCCGTCCGGCCGCGCACGGTCGAGCGGTTCCACGAGGTGTTCGGCCCGCGCGGGTTCCGCGCCGAGGCGCATCGGCCGTCGTACGGACTGGCCGAGGCCACGGTGTACGTCGCGAGCGCGGGCGAGGAAGGGCCGCGCGGCGCGGTGCTTGACCGGGAAGCGCTTGCCCAGGGCCGCGCCGTCGAAACGCCGGACGGCCAGCCGGTGATGTCGGTGGGACGGCCGGTCGGGCAGCTCGTCCGGATCGTCCACGACGGACACGAGCAGCCCGAGGGCGAGGTCGGCGAGATCTGGGTGCACGGCCCGAACGTCGCGTCCGGCTACTGGGGCCGCGGCGACGCGGACTCGTTCGGCGGGGTCCTCGACGGGCTCGACGGCTGGCTGCGCACCGGCGACCTGGGCGTGTTCCACCGCGGCGACCTCTACGTCACCGGCCGGCTCAAGGACCTGATCGTCGTCGACGGCCGCAACTTCCATCCGCAGGACCTCGAGGCGGCGGCGGGCGAGGCGCACCCGGCGATCCGGCGCGACCGGGTCGCCGCGTTCGGCGTCGCCGACGACCAGGGCGAGGGCGCGATGGTGGTCGCGGAATGGGTGCGCGGAGCGGAAGCCGAGGTCAAGGACGTGACCCGGGCCGTGCTGCGAGCGGTGTCGAGGGAGCACGATCTCACGCTCCGTGCGGTACACCTGGTCCCTTCTGGCGGACTTCCGCGCACTTCCAGCGGAAAGGTCGCCCGGTCGGCCGCCAAGGCGCGTTACGGTGGCGTCCGTGGGTGATCACTGCGCCGAGGTCACGAAGGTCGTCAGCGACACCTTCCGGCTCGACCCGGCCCTCGTCGTGCCCGACGCTCCGCTCGAGGAGCTCGGCATCGACTCGAAGGGCCGGATCCGGCTTCTCGCCGCGCTGGAGATCTACTACGACGTGTCGATCGATCTGGACGAGCTCGATCGGTTCACCGATGTGGAATCCGTGGCGGACGTGCTCGCGGAGGCCCTGACAGCTTGCCGAGCTGAGGAGAAGCACTGAAATGAGCGGTGGGGGCGGGTACACCGCGACAACCGAAGCGTTGTCGAAGGCGTCGAAGAAGATCGGCGACCTGGCGGAGAAGCTGCTTGACGACAATCCGGACCTCGAAACCTCCGAGCTGACCAAGGAGAAGTTCGGCCGGGTGCACCAAGCGCACGCCGACAAGTACCTCGAGGGAACCAAACAGCTGTGGGGCGCGCTCTCCGGCTACAGCAAGGCGCTCGAATCGTTCGGCACGAACATCAGCACCGCCGGGTCTGCCTACGGCACGAACGAGGACAACCAGTCCGGCGCCATCACCAAGACCGGCAACGGCGTCGACGGGATCCTCTGATGGCGGACGAGAACAAGCCGAAGACGTGGCCGGATGTCAAAAAGCTGCTCGACAACTCGGCGGTGCCGCCGGAGCTGAAGGACGGCCTGCTCCGGGCGTGGGTCCACGAGCACCCGCATCCCGAAGGCGACGAGGGCCAGGACGTCGCGAAGTACATCAAGTCGTACGGACGCACGTTCATCACCGTTCCGAACAACCCGTTCGCGGCTCCTGGCGGCGCCCCGCCGCTCGAGCAGGTCTATGAAGAGGCCCGGCAAAAAGGCCAGCAGAACAGCTACAACCAGGACGAGAAGAAGAAGGAAGTCGACAAGGGCAAGGGCGAGCTCGACAAGAAGGCCCCGCCCGCTCCTGGTGAGGGCAAGGACGCCGGGGCCACCGGCACGAAGACGTCCGACGAGCTCTTCGACCCCGCGGCGGCCGCGCTGAGGGTGTTCGAGACCTTCGGCGGGCTGCTCGAGAAGCTCCCCGACGACTGCAAGGGCAACACGCGCAAGCTCGACCTCGACAAGGACATCCGCGGTCCGTTCGACGAGCAGCGCGGCATCAGCTTCGAGGGTTTCGTCAACGACGCCATCCATTTCAAGCACGGCTCGGAAACCGTGAAGGCGACGCTGACCGATACCGGAACCGAGCTGGGCACCCTCTTCGGAACCTGGACCGGGGCGGGCGCCGACGCGGCGTCGGACCGGTACAACGAGAGCATCCAGAAGAAGGCCGCGAAGCTGGGGGAGGACCTCAGCCACGCCAGCGAAGCGACGCTGCACACCACGAAGACGCTGTTCGACCTGTGCAAGGGCAAGGCCGACCAGGTCATCGCCCTGTACCGCGATCAGGTCGGCAAGGCCGACTACACGATGGCGCAGAAGGTCATCGCGGTCGCCAACGGCGAGCACGGCAGCGTCGACGACCTGGCCCAGATCGCCGGCTGGATGGACTACAACTTCGGCACCAACCTGGTCGACACCCTCAACGACCAGGGCTGCTGCAACGACGACGAGATCCAGAGCCACGGCAAGGACCTTGCCAAGCAGTGGATCATGAACCAGTTCAACCCCGACATGTGGGACACCATCTACAAGGGGTTCGAGAAGGCTTGCAAGGACGCCAAGGACCTCGTCGACAAGGCCTACGACGCCCTTGACAAGGAAATGGGCAAGATCAAGAACAAGTTCGAGGGCGCCAAGGACGGCGGGGCAGGCGGAGCAGGCGGCCCGGGCGGTCCCGGCGGCGGTGGTCCTGGCGGTGGGGGTCAGGGTCCCGGCGGCGGTGGTCCCGGTGGGGGCGGCCAGGGTCCTGGCGGCGGCTACGGCGGCGGTCAGGGCGGGTCTGGCGACTATGGCGGTGGCCAGGGCGGGTCTGGCGACTATGGCGGCGGCCCGGGCGGTCCCGGCGACGGCACCGGTGGGGGAACCGGCGGCGGTCCTGGCGGCGGATCCGGTTCGGACACGCCGCAGGGCGACCACCCCGGTGGTTCCGGAGGCGGTATCGGGGGCGGATCCGGTTCGGGCGGCGGGTCCGGCAGCGGGTCGGGCAGTGGTTCCGGCGGGGGCGGCGGGAAGGTCCCCGACCTGGACGTCCCGTCCGATTCGCCGGGCGGCGGCCCCCTCGGCGGCGGCTCGGGCGGAGGCCCCGGCGGCGGGACTGGCGGCGGCGGTCCGGTGGACGGCCCGCCGATCAAGACCGATCCCGGCGGGTCCGGCGGGTCTGGTTCCGGTGGTTCGTCGGGCTCGGGCGGTTCGGGTTCCGGCGGCGGACAGGACCAGCACCAGGCCGAGGAAGAGGCCAAGCAGCGGGCCGAGGAAGAGGCCAAACAGAAGGCTCAGGCGGAGGCCAAGCAAAAGGCCGAGGCCGCGATGGAGTCGCTGAAGAAGGACGCGCAGGGCAGCCACGGCGGCGGCCCCCTCGGCGGACCCGGCGGCGGTGAACCCGGCTCGACCGGCGGCGACGGCAAGGGTCCCGACGGCAAGGGCCCGGACGACAAGGTTCCCGGCGACGACAAGACCTCCGGCGACAAGGGCGGAGGCGGTTCACCTGGCGGCGGTGGTCCGGTGGACGGCCCGCCGATCAAGACCGACCCGGCTGACGGCGGCCCCGGCGGCGACGACGGCAAGCCCGGCGAGGACAAGAACCACGACGGCAAACCGGACGACGACGGCAAGGGTCACGACGGCAAACCGGGCGAGGACAAGAACCACGACGGCAAGCCCGACGACGACAAGGGCCATGACGGCAAGCCGGACGAAGACGGTCGCGATGTCCTGAAGGTCAAGCAGGGCGACAAGACCTTCGAAATGTCCGAGCCGGACCACGACGGCAAGATGGACATCAAGATCGGCGAGGGCTCCGGGAACGTCAAGGACTTCAAGATCGACTGGTCCGACGACAAGTCCGCGCACGGCGGCGACGGCCAGCACGACGACGCCCAGGTCCACCACCCCGGTCCGGACGGCAAGATCCACCTCCGCGACGGCGACACGAAGATCACCGCCGAGCGTCCGGACGGGCCGAACGGGCCGACCGTCGTCACGGTCGACGACGGCAAGGGCAACCCGACGACCTACACGCTCGGCGAGGAAGACCAGAAGCAGGGCATCCACGAGGTCGACCACCGCCCGGACGCACCCGGCGACAGCACCGGACGGCACCACGCGGGCGACGGTCCCGGCGACCACAAGGGACCCGACCACAAGGGACCCGACGGCAACGGGCACGGCGGCGCCTCGCCCAGCAGCAGCCACCCCGGGCGTCCGATCGAGGGCGGGCCAGGTCCGGAGATGTCGCACACCGGCGGCCCGTTCGGCGAACATCCGGCGGGAGGCGGCCCCGGTCCGGTGCACCCCGGCGAGCCAGTTCAGCCGCTGCACCACGGTGTTCCGAGCGGTGCGCCGGGCCATCCGATCGAGGGCGGCCCGGGCCCGGAGATGTCGCATTCGGGCGGTCCGGCCCAGCCGTTGCACCACGGCGTCCCGAGCGGTGCTCCCGGCCATCCGATCGAGGGCGGCCCCGGTCCGGAGATCTCGCACAGCGGCGGTCCGGGCGTGCCCGCCGGCGCACCGAGCGCTCCGCTGCACGGCGGGCCCGTGGTCGGCGTCGACCACACGCCGGTCGCCGGCACCCAAACCGGCGGCGGGTTCTCGCAGCCGGCGGGCGATCACTCCGGTCAGCCGGGGCAGTCCGGCAGTTCCGGGATGCCTGGCATGGGCGCGATGGGCGGCGGACACGGCGGCGGTGGCGGTGGCGGCGAAACCGAGCGGCGCGCGGCGTATCGCGTGGAGGGCGCGGTCTTCGACAACCTCGGGGAGCCCGCCAGCCGGATCACTGGTTCACTCGACGATGACGACGACGCGCCGATCATCCGGACCAGGTAGGAGGCACGCATGAGCGAAACCGCCGCGATGAAGGCCGAACTGGACGCGCTGGTCCGGGAGCAGGCCGATCGCCGGGCCCTGCGCGAGCAGAAGGCCGAGGAGATCAAGGCGCAGTCCCAGGAGTACATGACCAAGCAGGTGCAGGCGGCCGAACGGTACGTCCAGCACCGGCGGGAGATGGGGAAGCGCAAGACCAAGTCCGGGTGGAGCACGGACCGGCCGAGCACCGATCCGCCCTCGGCGTTCGATTCCGACGAGTTCGGCAACGAGCCCGGTTCGGCGTCGCCGTTCGCGGTGACTCCGAATCAGCCCGCGTTGCGCAACGAAGCGCCGCGCCGTCCGACGCGTCGACCGCGTCCGGTGGAAGACGACGAGGACGACGACGCTTTCCTCAACAACCGTTGGCGCGATTGAGGTTCTGACCAGGGAGGGGGCTGTCCGGCCCCCTCCCTGCGGTCAGACCCGGACGAGCATTTTCCCGACGTTCTCCCCGCGCAGCATCCCGATGAACGCGTCCACGATGCTGGAAAACCCTTCTGCCACAGTCTCGTTCACGAGCACCTGCCCGCCGCGGACGTGCGGGATCAGGAATTCCTCGAACTCTTCGCGCGCGTCGAGGTGATCGCGCACCAGAAACCCTTCGATCCGAAGGCTTTTTCCGACCACGTCGAACAGGTTGTGCGGCGCGCTCGGCGGCGTGCGCAGGCTGTTGTACTGCGCGACTGAACCGCACCAGGCGACTCGGCCGCGCTCGCGGAGGACGTCGATCGCCGCGGCCAGGTGGTCGCCGCCGACGTTGTCGAAGTACACGTCGATTCCGTCCGGAGCCGCTTTCGCGAGGAGATCGGTGACGGAACCGTCGTGGTAGTTGAAGGCGGCGTCGAAACCGAGGTCGCGCGTCAGGTGCTCGACCTTCGCCGCCGATCCGGCGCTGCCCACGATCCGTCCCGCACCGAGCAACCGGGCGATCTGCCCGGCCGCGCTGCCCACCGCACCGGCGGCCGCGGAGATGAACACGTCGTCACCGGGACGGACCTGCGCGATCCGGGTGAGCCCGACGTACGCGGTGAGCCCGGTTCCGCCGAGAATGCCGAGGTAAGCGCTCAGCGGAACGCCGTCCGCTGGCGTGATCGTCCGGGCGTCGGCGCTGGTGAGGACCGCGTGGGTCGCCCAGCCGTGCCGATGGAACACCGTCGTGCCGACCGGCAGCGTCGGCTCCTTCGACTCGACCACCTCGCCGATCGTGCGACCTTCCAGACCCGCGCCCAGCTCCCAGCCGCCCCATTCCATGAACTCGCGCATGTACGGATCGACCGACAGGTAACGGTTTTCGACCAGCACCTGTCCGTCGGCGAGGTCCGGCAGCGGCTGGGCGACGAACTCGAAGTCGGCGGCGCTCGGCGCGCCCTCGGGACGGCGGACCTGGCGGACGGCGGTCAGGGACACGTGAATCTCCTTAGTCGGTTCTGACCAGCAACTTAAGCGCGCCCAAGCCGCCGCGGCAGACCTCCGGATCGATGGACCGCACCGATCCATGAATCCCGCTCATGGCCACGGCTAGGCTGGCCGCATGGATGCTGTCGACCTCACTCCGGGCGAGCTGCGCCTGTTGCTCGCGGTGGAGCGCACCGGCAGCTTCACCGCCGCTGCCGCCGAGCTGAGCCTGACTCAATCCGCGGTCTCGCACGCGGTCCGGACCTGCGAACGCAAGGTCGGCGCCATCCTCTTCGACCGCGGCCGAACCGGTGCCCGCCCCACCGCGGCCGGTGCCCGCGCGCTCGTGCACGCCCGGCTGATCCTGCGCCAACTCGACGTTCTCCGCGCCGAAGCCCGGGGCGCGGCCGCCGGATCCCTCACCGGTCCGCTGCGGATCGCCGCTTTCCGCAGTGCCGCCGCACATCTGCTGCCCGCGGCGCTGGAACGCTTGACCGCCAAGCATTCCGGCTTGCATCCGCAGGTGCTGGTCGTCCCCGAACTGGGCCGCGGCACGGCGGGCGAGGTCGCCGACGGACGCGCGGACGTCGCCATCGCGACCCTCGGCGAAGACGAAACTCCGCCAGCCGGATTGGTCGCCGGAGAACTGTTCCGGGAGCCGTACTTTCTGGTCAACCCGATCGGACACGCCGAAGCGCGCCGCCTCCCGCTGCTTGACTGGCCGGAAAACTGCTCCTCCTACACCCGGTCCTGGTGGGCGCGGCAGGACTGGCTGCCGTCGGCGAGAATGGAGGTCGCCGACGACGGAGTGGTGCTTTCCATGGTGGCACAAGGGATCGGCATGGCGATCCTGCCGAAACTCACCCTCGCCGCCACCCCGCCGGGAGTCGCCGTCACCCCGATCGCCGACCCGCCCACCCGACGGATCGGGTACGTCGCCACCTACGTCGGTGCGCAATCCCTTGCGGTGCGCGAATTAGTGCGCGAATTGCGCGCAGTGGCCGAGGCGGAGTTCCTCGGCGCTGCTTGATCCCGGACAAAGACCATCGTCCCCGGGAATTTGACACCCTCCGCGCGACCGAACGGAGGTTGTGCCTCGCCGCGCGGCCGCCAGACTGGAGGCACACGGGACGTGTTCCCGCCGCGATGACCCGCAGGTGGTCATTGGTCGAGCCCATTCCGGTAAACCGCCTGTTCGCTGCTCGTCGTTCGTTCGCCTCCCCGGCCAGGCGGGACCGAAGGAGGACGGATGAGATTCGACGGAAAGGCGCCCGCTGTCCTGGCGGCTGTCGTGGGAGTGGTGCTGTCGGTGGCCGGATCGGCGGCGCTGGCCGCCAAGGTGAGCGCGCCAGCGTGTTCGCCGGGCACGACGGTCACCACCGACGACGGTCCGGTATGCGGCGTCGCGAGTGCGGAGATCAAGTCGTGGCAAGGGATTCGCTACGGCGCGCCGCCGGTCGGCGAGTTGCGCTGGGCACCGCCGCAGCGGCCCGAGCACTGGACTGAACCGTTCGCCGCGACCGCGGAAGGCAACGAATGTCCGCAGCCGCCCGGCACCGGACCTGGTTCGGACAACGAGGATTGCCTCAACCTGACCGTGCGCACGCCGGCCAATGCGGGGCCCGGTCCGTTCCCGGTGATGGTGCAGATCCACGGCGGCGGATTCCTGTTGTGGAAGCCGGCGGATGCGAGCCGTCTCGTGACCGCGGGGCACGTCGTCAGCGTGGAATTCAACTACCGGCTCGGGATTTTCGGCTTCCTCGCGCATGAATCCTTCGGCGCGCACGCCGGAAACTGCGGCCTCCAGGACCAGCAAGCCGCGCTCCGCTGGGTGCAACGCAACATCGCGAAGTTCGGCGGCGACCCGCACAACGTCACCATCTACGGCGATTCCGCTGGCGGTTCGAGCGTCTGCGCCCACACCGCTTCACCAGGCTCGGCCGGGCTGTTCAACCGCGGGATCAGCCAAAGCGGGGAGTACAACTCGCTGCTCGGCGTCGACACCATCTGGCAAACGCAGGACTGCAAAGCCCAACTGCCCACCGAGAAGCAAGCGCAGCAAAAGGGAGAACGCTTCGCCAAGGCGCTGGGTTGCTCCACCGCCGCCTGCCTGCGTGCGCTGCCTGCGCAGACGGTGCTCAAACAGGCCGACCACGGAAGAAACCCGGACAACGGCACGGTCGCACCGATCGTCGACGGGACAACGCTGCCGATGTCACCCGCCGAAGCTTTCGCCACCGGGCACGTCAATCACATAGCTTTGCTGCACGGCGTCGACCGCGACGAAACCCAACTTCCGTTCGCCGAGACCGCAGCCGATTACGACAAGTTTATTAAGCAGCAGTACGGAAAGCACGCCGACGAGGTCCGCAAGACGTATCCGTTGAAACGCTACCCCGCGCCGGCCCCGTTCCTCGCCTACCGGACCGCCGTCGCCGATTCCAACTCGGTCTGCCCCGCACTGCTCAACGACGAACGGCTCTCGCGACACATCCCGGTCTTCGCCTACCAGGTCGATGACACGGATATCCCGCCGCAATTCTTCGTCGACCCCGCCAAACCGAATGGTGCCTACCACGTCGCCGAATGGCTGCTGATGTTCCCGAACGGCGTCCAGTTGACCCCTAACCAGCAGGTGCTCGCCGACCAGATCCTGACCCAGTGGGCAGGGTTCGCCCGCACCGGAAACCCCACTGTGGACGGTGCGCCGCAATGGGATCCGTACACAAAGGACAGCCCGGCGGTGATGGTGCTCAACGCTGCCGGAGACAGTCAGCTCACGATGGAGATCCCGCGACAGCACCACTGTGCGGAGCTCTGGGACCCGTTGACTCCCTTCGTGCACCACCGGTAGGCGC
Organism: Amycolatopsis sp. VC5-11; assembly: GCF_037034185.1. Taxonomy (NCBI): domain Bacteria; kingdom Bacillati; phylum Actinomycetota; class Actinomycetes; order Pseudonocardiales; family Pseudonocardiaceae; genus Amycolatopsis; species Amycolatopsis sp. VC5-11. Next base: position 1,222,275 of record NZ_JBAGKF010000001.1, read on the forward strand.
TCTGCGACGGTATTGCCCTCGCCGCAGAAATGACATACGGTTCCGCCACTGACACGCGATTCCGCAGAGGTGGTCGATGACCCAACGCGCACTGGTGCTCGGCTGTGGCGGCACGCTCGGCTTCGCCTGGACCGCCGCTGCCCTCGCCGCGGTCGAAGACCAGCTGGGATGGGACGCGCGCGACGCCGACGTCCTGGTCGGCACGTCGGCGGGCGCGGAGATGGCGGCGTTCCTCGGCTCGGGCATCGGGGTCGGCGAGATCATGGCCGCGCTGCTGGGAGAGCCCGCCGACGACCGCGTCGTACATCATCTCGCGCAGCATCCGGGCAAGCTTCCGCCGTTGCCGACACCGATTTGGCCTGGTCTCGGCCTCGCCGTCGCGGGATTGCGCGGCCGGGTGGACCTGCTGGCCGGGCTGGCTGGAGCGGTGCCGAGGGGACGTGGCGACGCTGGATGGCTGCGCGACCTCGGCACCGCGTTGGCCAATGCCGACGGCTGGGTCGACCATCCGCGGACCTGGCTCGTCGGAGCCGATCTCCGCACCGGGGAGCGGGTCGCGTTCGGGAATTCGCAGCGGGCTCAGCTCGGTACCGCGATTGCCGCGTCCTGGGCTATTCCAGGCTGGTTCCCGCCGGTCGCCGTCAACGGCCGCAGGTACGTCGACGGCGGCACCGTTTCACCGACGTCCGCCGATCTCGTCATTCCGGCCGGGGTCGAGGAGGTCGTGCTCATCCCGCCGATGTCCACCTCCGGCGGCGCGCCCGGCCGCGGCTTCGCCCGCGTCGAACGGCTCGCCCGGCGCGCGATGACCCGGCGCGTCGACGCCGAGGTCAAGCAGCTCCGCGCCGCCGGGATCCGGGTGCTCCGGATCGAACCCGGCCCGGCCGAACTGGACGTCATGGGCCCGAATTTCATGGACCTGCGCCGCCGCGCCGACGTGCTCCGCGCCTGCCGCACCCTGACCCCGCCGCGCGTGCGCGCCGCCATCGAGCAAGGAGCGATCCGATGACCTACCCCAAAATCGACCTCGACGGCGCGTCGGTCGCGATCACCGGCGGAGGTGCCGGGATCGGCCGTGCGGTCGCCAAGTTGTTCGCGAGCAAGGGCGCGCGCGTCGCGATCGGCGACCTCAACCAGACGGCCGCCGAGGAGACCGCCGAGCTGGTCGGCGGCACCGCACACCACCTCGACGTCGCCGACCGCGACTCGTTCGCGTCCTTCGTCGCCGCGGCCGAAAAGGCCAACGGACCGTTGCATGTGCTGGTGAACAACGCCGGCCTCATGCCGAACGGCGAGTTCCTCGAACTCGCCGACGCCACCGACCGGCTGCAAATCGACGTCAACCTCGGCGGCGTCCTCAACGGGATGAAACTGGTCCTGCCCGGCATGGTCGAACGCGGTTTCGGGCACGTCGTCAACGTCGCCTCGCTGGCAGGCAAGTTCCCGGTCAAGGGACTGGCCGTCTACAACGCGACCAAATTCGCCGTGGTGGGGCTGACGGCCGCGACCCGCTTGGAGTTCGCGGAGGCAGGCGTCAGCCTCACCGCGGTGCTGCCCTCGGCGGTCGACACCGCACTCGCCTCCGGCCTCGACATGCGGCCGATTCCGAAGGTGCAGCCGGAAGACGTTGGCCGCGCGGTCGTCGATTCGGTGCACAACCGCCGTGCCGAAATCGCCGTGCCCGGCTACGTCGGCCTGCTCGCCGCGGCCGCGGGGGTCACCCCGGAACCGGTCCTCAACCGCATCCGGCGGCTGGTCCGAGACGACCGCGCGCTGCACGCGGACCACCCGGAACGCTCTTCGTACCGAGCGAATCTCGAAGCCCAGCAAGGAACTCGGCAGTAGTCAGGCGACCAGACGCAGCCAAGCCTCGGCGAGTGCCGCGTGCCCAGCCGGAGTCGGATGGACGCCGTCCGCGGCCCAATACTCCGGACCGGTCGTCGTGGAAAGCTCGGCGAACATCCCGTCCGCCGCAAGCAAATGCGCGCCGTACTTGCGGGCAAGTTCGCGCACCACCTGGATCTTCGGGTCGAGATCGACGCGCCACTTCTTCCGCTCGGCGACGCCAAGCTGCATGTCGCCGACCTCGATGTCACCGCTGATCGGCAGCAAGAACGGCTCGATGAGAATCAGCTCGGCACCGGAGTCGGCCAGCGGCGCGAGCAATCGGTCGTACCCGGCCGCGTAATCGTCGGCGGGAATGTCGTAGCCGTCCGGGTCGTACGAATGCCAGCCGACGTCGTTGATGCCGACGAGAATCGACACCACGTCCGGGCGCGCGTCCAGAACGTCGGCCTGCCAACGGGATTCGAGGTCCATCACCTTGTTGTCCGCGACCGCGGAGTTCAGCCAGGTCACCGGCCGATCCGGATGCCGGAGGCCCCATTCGCCCGCGATCCGCAGCGGGTAACCGAATCCGAGGCCGTCCTCGCTCTCGTTCCGCTGGGAGTCGGTGATCGAATCGCCGGTGAACAGCACGGTGCTTCCCGGCCGGAGAGTGATAGTCATGGCTGCTCCTAGTTTTCGCCGAACCACTGAGTTTTGGCTTGGCTGAACGATTCCTGGGAAAAGTCTCGGTCGCCCGCCCAGGCGACGATGCCGTCCGGACGCACGAGCACGGCACCCAATCCGAAGTCTTCTTTCGCCGGACCGGCCGCGTAACGCAATCGGCCCGCGGCCTCACGCAGACGCTCGTCAGCGCTGAAGTCGAGGACGACACCACGGCCGTCCTGCATCAGATCGCCGAGGCGAATTCCGTTCGCCAGCTGGAAATCCGGGGTGTAACGACCGATCAGTGGATGCTCATCGCCGAGGTCGTAACGAAGCGACGCGCCGGACATCTTCCCGTACACGTAGGTCGTTCCGTCACGGGTGCTGAGCAGGTCACGGAGAACGCCTTGCACCGCCTGGCCGTGCGCGTCCGGCCGCATCGCCGCTGCCTGCGCACGAGTCCACTCCAGCACCCAAGCCCCGATCGGATGACGTTCGCGGGGGTAGCTGTCCAGAAGCGCTTCCGGTGCCTCGCCTCGGATTACCGCGCCGAGCTTCCACCCGAGGTTCACGGCGTCGCTGATGCCGGTGTTGAGTCCCTGGCCGCCCAGCGGGGAGTGGATGTGCGCGGCGTCGCCGGCGAGCAGCACGCGGCCGCGCCGATACGTCGTGGTCTGCATGGCGCGATCGGTGAACGTCGAGACGAGACGAACGCCGGTCAGCGTGACGTCCGTGCCGGACACCCGGCGCAACACGGTCTGAAGGTGCTCGAGGCTCGGCTGCTGCGTGCGGTCGAACGCGCCGTGGTCGAAGTCCAGCACGCCGAAGTGGCCCGGTGCGGGCATCTGGACGTACATCCCGTTCGGCGTCAGGTTGAATCCCGGGCTCAGCTTCTCGGGATCGGCGACGTTGACGAGCATGGTGTAGCCGGTGAACTGCGGTTCGGTGCCGACGAACTCGAAACCCGCCAACCCGCGCACGACACTGCGCCCGCCGTCGCAGCCGATCACCCAGCGCGCCGTGTACTCCTGCTCGCCAGCCCGCACCAGCACGCCGTCTTCGTGCTGCTCAACGCCGGAAACCTCGACCCCGCGCCGGATTTCGACGCCGAACTTGGCCGCCTGCTCGGACAGCACCGCCTCGATCGCGTCGAGGTTGGTCATCATGCCGCCGGGCAGCGAACTGGGCAGCCAGTACGGCAGCGCGTCGACGTCGACCTTGGCCGGGTCGAGCACCATTCCGGCGAAGTGGCCCACCGAACGCGGCCGCTCCTCGCTGGGCGGATCGTGGATGTCCGACGCCGCCATCAGCGGAGGCAGCATCCCGCGGCGGTGAAACGCCTCGATCGACGTGGCCGACAGACCGCGCATCCCGAGCGGTGCCGTCCGCCACTGGGAACCGGGTTCGGGCTCCCGTTCGAGCACCAGGACCGAACTGCCCGCGAGACCAAGCTCGCAGGCCAGGAACAGACCGACCGGCCCGGCTCCCGCTATTACTGCGTCATGCATGGCAAACCCCCTGTGTTCTCGTTCGCTGCGACCAGCTTGGCGACGGCCGCTCACACGGCCCGCACACGGCGCTCACGCGGGGGCACATGGTGCTGACCCCGGTGTTCGCGCGAAGATCGTCGAATGGACGGGAGCGCGCGGGTTCGAGTCACGCTGCTCGGGGCGTTCCAGGTGACGCGGGGTGCCGAGGCCCTCGCGATACCCGGTGCTCGGTTGCAGGGACTGGTCGCGCGGCTGGCACTAGCCGGTGGACGTCCGGTTCCGCAGAGCGTCCTGGTCGACGCGATCTGGGGCTCGGATCTGCCCGCTGACCCCGCGCACGCCCTCCAAGCCCTGGTCTCCCGCCTGCGCCGCGCCCTCGGTTCGCCGAGCGACGTCACGCAGGTCGCTGGCGGCTACCGGCTGACCATCGACCCCGCCGACGTGGACGCGCTGCGGTTCGAACAACTCGTCGCCGCGGCTTCGCTGGACGACGCCGTGACGCTGTGGGGCGATCGTCCCGGCGTCGAACCCCCAGCCGTCGCCGCGGTCGATCCCGCCACCGCGACCCGGCTGGCCCGCCTGTCGATCGAAGCTGTCACCGACCTCGCCGAAGCGGAGCTTTCCCAGGGCCGTCCCGACTCAGCAACAGCCCGCCTGACGGCCCTGCTGACCGAGCACCCCGTCCACGAACGCGCCGCCGCACTGCTTATGGACGCCCTCGCCGCGCAGGGTCGTCAGGCAGAAGCCTTGGCCCAGTACGAACAAATCCGCGAAGCGCTGGCAGACGACCTCGGCACGGACCCGGGCACCGCGCTGCGCGAACGCCACCTGAACCTGCTGCGCGCCGAGCCCGTCAAGGAGACCAAACCGGCTGCTTTGCCCGCGCCGCTGACCAGCTTCGTCGGCCGCACCGACGACCTGGCCCGGATCGATGCCCTGCTCGCCACCGGCCGGTTGGTCACCGTGCTCGGTCCCGGCGGCGCCGGAAAGACGCGACTCGCGTTGGAAGCCGCCCGCCGCCGGGAATACCGCGACGGCAGCTGGCTGATCGACCTCTCCCCGGTCACCGAACCGGCCAAGGTCGCCGCTGCGATGCTGACCGCGATCGGACTGCGCGGCACCGCACTGTTCGAGGCCTCGGCCAAGCCCGTCGGCGACCTGGACGTGTTGGCGGATGAGCTGAGCGGCAAGGAAACCTTGCTGGTGGTGGACAACTGCGAGCACCTGATCGACGCCGTCGCCCACCTCCTTTCCGCATTGCTGCCTCGCTGCGCCGGGCTGCGGGTCCTGGCCACCAGCCGCGAGCCGCTGGCGATCGACGGCGAGGCATTGGTCCCGCTCGGTCCGCTCCGCGACACCGCGTCCGTGCGGCTCTTCACCGAGCGAGCGGCAGCCGTTCGCCCCGATTTCACCGTCGACGAGGGGAATCTCGACGACGTGCTGCGAATCGTCCGCGGCCTGGACGGCATGCCGCTGGCGCTGGAACTGGCCGCGGCCCGCCTGCGGACGCTTTCGTTGGCAGATCTGGCTTCCGGTCTGTCCGACCGATTCCGGCTCCTGACCACCGGCAGTCGCACGGCTTTCCCCAGACACCGCACGCTGCGCGCGGTGATCGCCTGGAGCTGGGACCTGCTCAGCGAAGACGCGCGAACGGTCGCGGAACGGATCGCGGTTCTGCCGGGCGGCGTCACCCCCGCCTCGGCCGGCGCGGTCTGCGAACTCCCGGTCGAGCAAGCGCAGGAACTGCTCGCCGACCTAGTCGACCGCTCGCTGCTCCAGCTCGTCCCCGGCCGGTACCGGATGTTGGAGACCATCCGCGAGTACGGCCTGGAATGCCTTGCCGAACAAGGGATTCTGCCCGCCGTACGAAACCGGAGCGCGCGATATTTCGCCGAACTGGTTGCCGCCACCGATCCGCTTCTGCGCGGCCCCAGGCAACGCGACGCGCTCCACCTGCTGACCGCCGAATACGACAACGTGCTGGCCGCCCTGCGCCACCTCTGCGACACCTCGGACGCCGGGCTCGCTCTCGCGATCGACCTGACCTGGTACTGGCACATGCTGGGCCGACATGCCGACGCGTCGTACTGGCTCGGCCAAGCGACCGCCCAGCCAGGCATGCACCACGACATCGCCGCCGGAGCGCTGTTGCTGGACGCTGGTGCCGCAGCCGACGAGGTAGTCAGCCGCCTGCTGAACTATCCGGAGTTGCCGCCCTTCGGCGTACTGACCGCTGCGGGACTGGCCGCCCGCGCGGGAATCGACGCGTCGCCGCTCCTCCAGCGGCTAGCCGACGGCCCGGACCGATGGCTGGCCGGATTGGCCCGGATCACCCGCGCCGAACTGGCCGAAAACGACGGCCATTTAGCCCAGATCGATTCGGACGTCGCCGTCGCACTGGACTGCTTCACCGAGTCGGGGGACAGCTGGGGCGTCGCGATGGCTCTGCCGATGCGTGCCCTGCTGCGGCAATACGACGGCGACCTGGCCGGTGCGCTGGCCGACCTGACCGAGGCCAAACGGCTGGCCCAGGAGTTCGGGTCGCTCAACCACAGCGACGAGACGTTCATCGACCTGCGCCTGATCGACCTGCACGTCCGGCTGGGCGAAACCGAGCAGGCCGCGGCGATGATCGCGGTGACCAGGGACCGCACGCTGCGCTCGACCATGCCCGGAACTGTCGTGCTGCTCGACGCGCGGGAGGCCAGCTTCCGCCTGCGCACCCGTGATCTGACCCGGGCCCGCGAGCTGATCGAAGCGGCCGAGGCCGGACTGTCCACCCCGCTCCCGTTCGGCGGCGACCACGGACAGGCGCTGGTCAGCGCGGTACGAGCGGAACTCTGCCTGGAACTCGGCGACGGCCCCGGTGCCGAGGCGGCGCTGGACCGGGCGTACGCGGCCGCGGTCAACAGCAAGGACCTGCCGATCGTGGCCACCGTCGCGGTGACGGTCGCCGGCCTGGCCGAGCTGTACCGCCGGTTCACGGACGGAGCGGAAATCCTCGGCGCAGCGGCCCGCCTCCGCGGTGCGCACGACCGGACTGACCTGCAGGTACGCACGCTCAGCAGTCGTGGCCGACTGGCCCTCGGCGAGGAACGCTTCGCCGCCGCGTACGAGAGAGGCTGGCAGCTGCCCGCACCGGCGGCAGTGACCCGTGCCGATCCGGCCCGCCTGCACCGGAACGGTTCGTTTTCCGGATAGTCCCGGTGTTCGGTTCCGCCGCTAGACCATTCCCCGCAAGCCCTGCACGGTGGAGACAACCCCAGTTCGTTCCGGAGCGGAAGGCCGGAAACCGAGCCTGAGATTCAGCGGTGCCTTCGGGAACGATTCCCCGTCGCGGCGTTGGCCACACAGACGACAGGGAGAACCCCGCTGATGTCCGAGACAACCGAACGGTCGCTGCGCCCCGGCGACCTGGCGATTCGCTGTGGGCCGCTGGGCTCCCTGGTGCTGGTGAGACTGAGCGGCGCACTGGATCTGGCCACCGCCGACGAGCTGGCCGACGTACTGAACACGCAGCTGCGGACCGGCCGCGACATCGTGCTCGACTGCACCGGCCTGGACTTCATGGCCGTCATCGGCATGTCGCTGATGCTCGACACCCACCGCGCCGCCACCGCCCGGCACCGAAAACTGATCGTGGTGACCGGCGGCAACCGGGCCGTCCTGCGCCCGCTGCGCGTCACCAGGGTCGACGCCATGCTCCGCCTCGCCGCCACCATCGACGACGCCTGCTCCCAGCTCGGCGGTTTGATCCCCGACCCACGCGGGTAACCGGGGGCCTGCCCCGCGACGAAGCACGTCGGAGGTCCTCGCACGACGCCCGAGGACCCGCCGGGGTCGCTTTGTCGGCGTGGGACGGAGGACGAACCGGCGGATGTCCGCTCCTGGACACTTGGTGTTCGACAGCGACGACTTGGAGCGCACCGAAGAATTCCTCTCCAAGTCCTACGCCCCGATGCGCATCGGCAGCGGCGGCCGCGCCGCGGGCGCCCACATCACCCGGGTCGCCTCGGACAGCGTCAGCGCCGACCAGCTGGACCTGCACTTCGAGATGAGCTACGACGTCAGCCCGCTCGGCCGGATCTGCCTCTGCGACATCGAGACCGGAACGATCGAAGACCATCGGCCCGCCAACTGGTCCGAACCCGCCGACTTCGGCCCCGGAGACCTGTTCTCCTTCGCCCCGCCAGACCGCCCGTACTCCGGCCGGATCTGCCGGGCGCGCTACAGCATCACCATGCTCGACCCAGACGTGCTGGCCCGCGTCGCCGGTGTCGAAAAGCCCGTCGAACTGCTCGACCACAACCCAGTGTCCGCTGCCGGCGCCCAGCACCTGCGGGCCGCCATCACCTACGTGCGCGACCAAGTCCTCTCCGCGCCGGACATCGCCGAGCACCCACTGCTGGTCAGCACCGCCACACAGCACCTCGCCGCGGCTGTTCTCGCGGCTTTCCCCACGACTGCACTGGACGAACGCGCTGGCACTTCACTCGACGCGCATCCGGCAGCTTTGCGCCGCGCTGTGGCGTTCATCGAAGCGAATCCCGAACGCGACCTCACGGCCACCGACTTGGCCCAGGCCGCTGGAGTCTCAGCGCGGGCGGTGCAGTTGGCGTTCCGACGGCACCTGGATACGACGCCGATGGCCTATCTGCGGCGGGTGCGTCTTGACCATGCACGAGCTGAGCTGAGGGCCGCTACGCCGGGGGAGACGACGGTTACGCAGGTGGCGGCTCGGTGGGGGTATATGCGGCCTAGTGCGTTTACTGCGCATTATCGGGCTGCGTATGGGGAGCTTCCTTCGCAGGCTCTTCACGACGGTGCATGAAAAGGTCTGGCTTACGCGAGCGTCATTGCCGAACTTCAGAGGCCGCAACGCGTTCCAGTTGGCATCGCTGCTGTGCACGCTTCCAGAGCCGTCCCTGTCGTCGTGGTGGCTTGGTTCGGGAGTCCAGACACCGGCATTGCTCCACCTGGAGGTCACCCGGTCAGCCGGTCCCGATGTCGCAGTCGACGGGTTAGCGTGGTGAAAGGATTTCGCATCCGCCCTGGGGGGACTGGGGGAGCGTGCGCTTGACGCACCGGAGGCGACGACGGAGTCCAAGGAGGAAGCTTTGTTTCCCCGTCCTTTCAGTCTTTCGCACGCTGCTGCCGGTGTCCCGGCCGAGCGGATTGCGCGCCGAACAGTGCTTGCGGGCACTGTCGCAGTCGCCGTGCTGCCCGTCGTCGGGGTGGCACCGACAGCTGCCGCGGCGCCCTTGGCATCGCACGATTCCGACGAGGAACTGCTTTTGCACATCGCAGGCACAGTCGCGGTGCTCCCGGTCGCCTTTCCCGCTTTCGACGAGCATGGGACGGCGGAGCAGCGGGTCACCCGAAAACGTTTGAATCAGGTGCTTTCGCGCATGAGCGATGACGTTCGCGGCGATCTTGTCGACGGTCTCGCCCAGGGGCGGACGATGTTGTCAGTGCGGGACGACAAAGAAACGGTCGTCCGGGCCTTCGGCCGGGCTTCCGCGAATTCGGCTCAGGTCAACGGACTGCGGGCCGTGGTCTCCACTGCGATCGCGACGATCTCGTCCCGATTCGAGCCGGGTCAACGGCCAGCGGCGGAGTTGTGGCTGGACTACGCACGCAGGTTCGCCGCGACGCCGGCGCGGGGAAGAGAGGCCGGAGCGAGATGACCTTCTCCCGGCAGGCCCACAATCGACTGCAGCAGGGCCGTGACGACCTGATCCGCGGATTCGCACAGCGACGGGGTTTCAACGGTGCCGCCGTGGCTTACCGCATCCGCAACGGCGAAACAACCGACGAGCCCGTAGTCGTTGCCTTCGTGACAAAAAAACGTTCACCGGCACTCCTCGTGCAAGAGGATCTGCTGCCGAGGCAGGTGAACGTCGACGGCGTGAACCACGGTGTCGACGTAGTCGAAGCCGGTCCCTTCATGCTGGGCGGCACGACGAAGTTCGATCCCAAGGCTCCGGCGACGATCACCGGAAGGTACCGGCCGGTGCGCCAGGGCAGCCAGATCAGCAACATCGCGATGAACGGCTACGGCACCCTCGGCGCGATCGTCCGCGACGCCACGGACGGCTGGCCGAGCATCCTGTCGAACAACCACGTGCTCGTCCTGAACAACTCCAGTACCTCGATCGGACAGGCAATTACCCAGCCGTTCACCGGGAAAGCGGCGGACACGGTCGCGAATGTCACGCGGTTCGCGCCTTACACGTTCGGGGTGACCAAGCCGAACACCACCGATGCCGCTCTGGCGCGGCTGTCCGAGGCAGAGGCCAAGCAGGTGACCGACGCGGTCGCGGAAGACCTGATGGAGCCGTACAGCGTTGACCACCCCTGCGTCGGACTGTTCTTCGCGGCCGATCCGACGAACTTCTACGGCGTCTCGGCGAAGATCGACAACACGTTGACCGAGGTCGGCGCTGACCTTCTGACCGCGGAAGCCATTTACGTGCCCGGTCCTCCCGACCTCAACGCCCCCGTTGAGAAGGTCGGCGCGCGGAGCGGGTACGCGTCGTCTCGCATCCACGCGATCAACATGAAATTCCCCGTGTTCATGAACATCAACGGAGGCATGCGGATCGCGTGGTTCACCGATCTCGTCGGCGTTCCCCGGTTCGGCTGGCCAGGTGACTCCGGCTCCACGATCCGGCTCGGCGGCGACGGCGACACCCGGCTGCCGATCGATCTCGGTCTCAGCAAATGCGAGGTGACCAGTGCGGTCGCGTCCATGTACGACCTGCCGCTGGAGAACGACATCCCGCTCGCGGACCGTGTCCGCGACCAGTTCATGGCGTCGAGCACGACGGGCAACTTCCTGACCCAGCTGTTCTACCTGAACAACGGGGTGATCCTGGACCGCACGCAGGGAATCGAAGCGTCGCCGAGCGAGAAGGCGGGCGCGGCGAGCATGTACGACAAGTACCAGAACTTCATCGACTCCGCGCTGGCGAACCCTGATCGACCGGGCCTGGTGGTGACCCGGGAGAACATCGACGACGCCGCGCTGGGGCTGGCTTCGCTGCAAGGCAGGATGACGGCTGAGGAGACGAACGCGACCAACGACCTGTTCACCTCGCTCGTCCGGCAGACCGAGGGAATGAACCATCAACAGCTGGTGGCGTTCATGAATCGCACCGACGTGTTCAACAAGGTCTGGGACACGACGGCGGCGGTGCCGACCATCCGGGCGCTCGGATCGCTCTACGGTGCCGAGCATCGGCCGCGGTGACGAATGTCGAGCGGGCGACGGACTTTCCGGCCTCCGTCCGGCTGAGACTCCTGGAACTGGCCCAAGATTTGCCCAGCACGCTGCGTCCGGCGGTGGTGCCGTTGGTCCAGCGGCCGGGCAAGGGGATCAGGGCCGCACTGGTGGCTGCCGCGGCCGCGGGAAGCGCCGCCCGGCGTTCGGAGCTGGTGAGGCTCGGCGCGATCGTCGAACTGCTTCACCTCGCGTCGCTGGTCCACGACGACGTGGTGGATCGCGCCGCGACCCGGCGTGGCCTGCCGAGCGCGCACGAGCGGGTGGGGCCCGACGTCGCGCTCTTGGCAGGTACCGCCTGCGTGGCGCTGGTCGGGCAAGAGGCCGCCGACCTCGGGCCGGTCACCGCGACCGCCGTCGGCAGGTGCACCGCGAGTCTCGCGCTGGGCCAGATGATGGACGTGGAGCGGGCTTACGACACTGAACTCGACGCCCGAGCCTACGTGACGATGGTGGTCAAGAAGACCAGCGAGCTGTTCGTGCTCAGCTGCGTCCTTGGTGCCGGGAGTGGCGACCGCGACAGCTCGTTCGTCACCGCGGTCGCGGCATTCGCCACGGAGATCGGGGTCTGCTTCCAGATCCAGGACGACTGCAAGGACTTCCTCCCCGCCGGTTCGGGGAAACCCGCGGGCACAGACCACAAACTCGGTCTCTACGGGCTGCCGACGCTGCACGCCTTGCGCGTCCGTCCCGCCGAGCTCAAGCCACTGCTGCTCGCTCCGGAAATCGACGAAACCGCGGTACGGCGGATCCGTGAGCTGGTCGTCGCTTCCGGCGGCTTGGACTACGCGATCGGCGAAGCCCGCCGTCATCGAGAGCTGGCGTTCGAGGCACTCCGCCCGTTCGAGCACGAGGCTGCGGGACAGAGGTTGCGGGAGGTGACCGAAGCGGTATGGACGTTCTCGTGAAGGGAGCTGGCCCGGCTGGCTGCACGGCGGCGCGGCTCCTCGCCGCAGCCGGCTTCGACGTCCTGCTGGTGGAGCAGACCAGAACCGGACCGGATCACCACGTCGTGGTCGAACAGTCTGTCGCACCCGTGACTGCCACGGGGGCGAGCCGGCTGCTGCTTTCATTCGGTGGTGAAGTGCCTCGGGAGTTCGGCCGTTCGGGCATGGTCATCTGCTCCTACCGTTCGCTGGTCGGGTCGTTGCGGGAAGCCGCGGTAGCCGCTGGTGCCGTGGTTGCCGCTGCGGTACCGGACGAAAACCGGCCCGCAGTGGTGGTCGACGCGACCGGTGCGGCACCGCACACCGCGCGGCTGGGCCAGGGCTGGACGGTCTCTGGAACCTGGCGGAATTGCGCCGTCGAAGGTGCCGTCGTGACCCACTTGACCCAACCCGATGACGAGAATCCACGGGCAGCCCCGGTCGTCGTCCGAGTGGTTCCCGTTCCGGGCACGGCCGGGATGGCGACGGTTTCCGTAACCACCATGTCGTCCGAGCCGCTCGCGGCGGAGTGCATCCGGTCTGTCGTGCGGGCAGCTGACCCACGGATGGCCGCAGCGGTCGCGGCAGGTCCGTCGAGCACCTATCCGGTCAACGCCGGCTTCGCACCGGAGAACGCGATCCGAGCCGGTGCGCTCGTAGTGGGCGAGGCGGCAGGACTGGTCAACCCGTTCACCGGCGACGGTATTTCCTACGCGATTCGCAGTGCTGAGATCGCGGCTGAGTCGGTCGCTCGGCACCGAACCGACCCTTCGCGAATCAGCGGTGCCTACGAAGCCGGGCTACGAGCTTCGTTCGTCGGCTACTTCCACTCCGCCCGGCACGCTGTCCGGCACTATCACCTCGCCTGGCGAATCCTGTCGAGTTCGGCTTCCTCGGAGCACCCGTTCTTCCGTCAGAGCCATCGTGCGGTCCTCTTCGGCGGCGCGATGACGCACGACGCTCTCCGGGCTGGGCGAGGACCGGCCGACCCCGTGCGTTTGTACCTCGCCCCGTTCACCATGGCCTGCAATGAAGTGGCTGTTCGCAGGATCGGCGACGAATGGCCATTGCTCGCGATGCACACGCTCGGCGGCCGCGACGGACTTCACCGGGGCATCCGGCCCTCCGCTTTGTTCGCAGGAACGCTGATGGCGGCAGGCGGCGATCCCGACGTGCGCCAGGCACCGGTGGCCGCTGCGATCGAAATGGCTCTCCTCGGCGCACTCGCGCACAGCGTGCCTGCCGGGGAGGGAAGCGCGCCGAGCCGCGGTGTGGACTGGCGTTATGCCTCCTCGGTGATGGCTGCGGACTACCTGTTGGCGACAGCGACCGATGTCCTGACTACTGCGCGACCAGACCTTGCCACGGCTTTCGCGGCCTGGCTGACCTCGCTCGTCGCGCTTCGGGCGGAACACAAGGCGGAGGCGCTGTTCGAGAACTTCTTCGAATTTCCGGCTCGCCTCGGCGCTTATGCGGCGGGTTCGGATGACGCGACGGTTGACGTATTGCGGCAGTTCGGACGCACTTGCGGCAGGCTTTTCCTTCTTGCTGAAGATCGCGCCTTGCTGATGGGTCGTCGAGGACGGCTCGACACGACGCTGACCGGCGCGTTAACCGCGCGCCTCACCGGGTTGCCGGTCCGGTTCGGGCAGTTGAGCGAGAATGAGATGCGGGCCCGGAGAAACGTTTTGACGGAAAAGCTCGATGAGGCCATCGCGGGGGAGCTCCGCGCGGCCGACGAGTCGGTCGCGAACGCAGTGCCCGCGCGATGCGAGCGGGTGCTGCGCTATTTCGCGCATTCGCTTGCCAATCCGGTTCCAGGTTTGGACGAGGAGGTGGCGCGGTGAACCGGCTGGGGCCGATCTTGCTGGCCGTGCTGCTGCTGGCGGGCGGATGCGTCGACCTGCCTGGCGAAGCGGGTCCGCCACCGGCGTCACGGCTGCTCGCGGGCACGTTCCAGCTGGCCCGTGATCCGGAGAGCCCGGCCGCGGTCTGGACGCGCCAGAACGCCGGCGGCAAGTCGCCCGCCTTCGAACCGATCGAGCGCGACGTCGCCTACATCCCGGTCGCGCATCGGTTCACGGCGGCGGACGAGAACCTGAGCCAGCACGTCCACGACTTCGTGACCCAGGCAGCGACACAGCGTTGGATGCCGATGCTCGTCGCGGCGTTCACCGAATCCGGTGCCTGTCCCGCCGAGCGTTCACCCGCCGTCAGCGATCTCGCGCACGGCCTCGGCGACAGCAAAGCGATCGTGGTCCTCGAGCCCCGCCTGCTGGGCGGAAAATGCGCGGACACCACGGCGGTCACCCGCTACCTGAACGCGTCGGTGCGCCAGCTCCGCGCTGAGTCGCTCAACGCGTTCGTGTTCTTGGATGTGTCGGCCGGTGGAACGGTCGAGGAACAGCGTGCCCGGCTGATTTCCGCCGGGGTAGCACAGGCCGCAGGCGTCACCTTCGGCGTCGGCGGCTACACACCGGCCGCGCAGCTGGCCGGGCCTGCTCGGAAACTCCACGACGCACTTGCCGCCGCTACCGGCCGGAGCGACTATTTCCTGCTGGCAGACAGCTCCCGCAATGCTGCCGCCGTCACCGGAACCTGCAATCCCGCCGGTGCCAGGCTCGGGCCGGCCTCGGTGCTGTCCGATCAGCCGGGCGCGCTCCAGCAAGCCTGGCTCACCGTCCCAGGGGTCTCCGACGGACCCTGCGGAGCCGCGCCTGCCTCGCAGGCCGGTGAATTCGTCCCGGACCTGGCCCGCCAGATGACCGGGTAGTCCACCCACACCACGAATTGGGGGAGACGATCATGAAACGCACCGCGAAGAGATCGCTGCTGGCCGGAATGGTCACAGCCGGACTGCTGTGTTCCACGTTGGCGACGACCAGCGCAACCGCTCAAGGTTCCCCGCACAAGACCACCGTGCCTGCCATCGGGCCGGCACTCGCGACGATGTTGCACCAACAGAACGCCGCCTCTGCGAAGAGCCGCGAGGCGATCACCTCGTCAGCCAACGATCTGACGGGCGACGGCATCGACGACGTCATCGCGAGAGACCGCGCCACCACCCGGCTGGACGTCTTCGCGGGGAGCGGCAGCCTCAACGGTGCGGCCACCCTCACCGGCCCCACCCAGATCAGGGCATCGACTCCGGACCGGGTGTGGTTCGGCCAAGGCGACCTCAACGGAGACGGCCGCAACGACGTCGCGAGCATCGACAGCTCCGGGGTGATGTACGCCGCGTACAACCAGGGCACCGTTGGCGGGGTGCCCCAGCTGAGCGCCGACGCGTCGTTCATCTCCGGCTTCACGCCGAGCTCGCCGATCTGCCTTGCGGACTTCGTCGGCAGCGACCCCAAAAACCCGCTCGAGCCGGACGGCCGTGCCGACATCGTCATCAAGAATGCCAGCACGAAGGCGATCGACCTCTACGTCAACGACGGGATGGTCAACGGCAAGCCGTCCTACAGCTACCGCGGTCAGCTGCTCACCGCGGCGGACTACGTGACCGGCATCCAGCTGGCCGACCTGACCGGCGACTACTTCAAGGACATCCTCATCACGATGTCGGACGGAACCCTGTGGATGCTCGACCTTTTCGCCGACGTCGACTCCAGCGGAAAGCCTGTCGCCAAATGGTTCAAGATCATCGGATCGGGGATGAACACGGCCGACCACATCCTGTTCCCCGACTTCAATCACGACGACTACCCCGACTTCGCCGCCCGGCTGACCGCGTCGGGAGAGTTCCGGGGGGTTCTCCACTCCGGAGTGTGGAACCCGGCGAAGCCCGAAACGGTGTTCAACGCCGCCACCGGCCAGCTGATCAAATCCGGCTGGTCGAACTACGACTGGGTGTTCTGACGCGCCGCTGTGGTGTGCCCAGCCGGGTGCACCACAGCGGTCTCCGCGGGGAGACGAGCGCAGCGCCACGGTTCACCGGGCGAGGTTATTGAGTGGGCCGCCTGGGGCTCGAACCAGGTCAGCGACTAGGTCTCGTCATCTGTATATACAACCTTCACCCTGCATGAACGTCCGCGCGAAACGATTATGGTTGGTCGCTGGTTCTCGTCGTTTCCCAGGGGAAAACCGGGGAGATGATCATGTCCTCTTCGCGGCTCTCGCTGCCAGCTCGCGCGTACCTACTCTGCCGCCCACAGCTCCCCGCCATCCCGATACGAAGCCAGCACGCGGCCGGTGACGTCGGGTCAAGGCACGCTTCCCAGCCTTGACGCGGCGTCACCTGCCGTTGTCACGATCAAGCTTCGGGATGGCGCTTACCGCCGACTGGGCGTAACACGGTGGTGCCTGACGGCGACCCGAGTTGTACGACTCATCGGCGAGGGAGGGCTCGACGTTGGCTGAATGGCTCAGATGCGCCGTCGGCGGGCGGCGCTGCGCAGCTGCACCTAAGGCGGCCGTGCCGGGCACGGGGACGGCCGCCAACGGGAGCGGCTACGCCAGGCGCCCGGCGCGTCGCCCGGCGGCGCCCTCTTGATCCCATAGAGCCAAATTCGGCAACCAACGAATGACAGAACCTGCCAGGGAAATTCTCATTTCGGTCGAGCCCTCAGCTTGAAAGCGGTAAAATGTCGGAAATAGATAGTAGGGTACAGTATGGTGATTCACGTGATGAAGTGTATCGCGTTGCAATGGCCGCAGATCTTCCATGCGAGGTCGGAGACTGGGACGAACGCGAGACAGTAGACCCGGACGACTTGTACCTAAGCGTCGGATTCCCAAATGGACGACGCAAGAGGAATGTCTATATCAGCAGCGAAGACGCTGATATATTACGTTTCCACAACTTTCCACTTTGGACGTTTGTCGAAGACTATAATGCGGTTCTTTACCGGGAGAAGGGTCAGATAGAGGCCCTACTTGCCCCCTCAACAGGGTCTGTCACTTTTATGATACGTAGGATAATGGGCCTTCCTGGGGTTGAGATTCTTGACCCAAATGGCAATCCGGTCAACATCGACGAGATCGATGACAGTGAAGCTTCGCTGAAGCGCGCCGCGGTTGAGCTATACAACGGGAAAGATGTATTACTGACAACTCCGTGGCGCCTCGTTCTCCAAGATGCTTCCGCTGCGGTTAGCCTTGAGATTTCACCAAACAGTCCTGAGTTAATTTCATTGGTTGGCGGTTTCGACTCGCCGGTCAACTCCGTACTTCGACCTAGCTTAAAGGTCAACATAGACGGAATTCAGCAGCACGATTCCGCAAAGAAAGCCCTGGAGGACTACACTTCGTCACTCTTTTTTGAACTGGATGTAAAATTCGAGCTTGCCCTCAGTCTCGGCCGCAGACGTTCATTTCCAAGGCGAGTCAGGAGGAAGGTTGCCAACGGAGCCGTCCAACTGCGCCCCCAACTTCCCAAGAGGAAGTATGCCCAGGAGGCCGTTACGCTGTACTCCTATGGACGTACAGCGTTGAACACGCCATTGCTTCAATATCTGGCATACTACCAAGCTATCGAATTTTTCTTTCCATCTTTTTACGGTGCCGAAGTTATATCGAAGATAAAAAACGAACTTCGTGATCCGAGGTTTGATATCGAAGATGATAATCAACTGCAGCGAATCGTTTCGATCGCGTCCTCGTCAGGAAGGGGTTCAGCTAGCGAGAAAGATCAGCTTCTCGCCACCTTGCGCGGCTCGCTCGACGACAGTCACGTACGCGAATATATCAAAAGTGCGGACGGCATGGAGGAATTTCTAAATCAGCAGGGGCAGATCAGGGGGGTTCCTTCTGTTTCTCTTTCGCCGAATGCTCAAGTCTTGGCGCAGGTCGCTGATCGAGTCTACAGAATCCGATGTCGGATCGTGCACTCGAAGATCGACGGCGGCCCGACGTCGTCAGATGTCCTACTTCCGTACAGTGAAGAAGCAAACAAGCTGACTTACGACTTATCGCTTATCCATTATTTGTGCCAAAGAGTGATAGCCTGCGGAAGTAGGGGCTCTCTTTGGCATGCATAACTGCCTGAACAACAGACATTATCGGATTTCCATGGCATATAGAAGCTCGTAGCGATCAGCTGAAAATAGCATGTCCGCCGTTTCAACCGTCAGGCCGTCTTCTGTGTCGAAGCGGTCAGCAACGCGGAAAGTATGCGTGATCTGCACGACCGGCCAGTTCGCGCGAATGTCGAGAAGCTTGGCTTCTGGGTTCCTCGGCCTCGCCGGTATGTACTTCACCTGGCGTAGTTCCAAGCAGGGCCGCGACCATGCCGACCGGCTCACTGGGCAGCGGGCGGATCATGAGAGACAGTTAGCTGAGGAAGCTCGGGAACAAGAACGCCTTGCCGACGCCTACGCCAAACTGCGCATTATGACTGAGCGCATCGGAGCATGGGCACAGATGATCAAGCCAATGATGGACACCGATCCACCTCGGCCCGTTTCTGAACCTCCAGGACTCGACACTCAGACTGAAGTCGAAGCGGTCATAAGTGCTTTCGGGCCAGAAGGCGTCATAGTAGGATTAATAGATCTTGAGCGAGACGCTGCGACAAATGGTCACAGCGCGAACGTGGATTTCGGTCAGCCCTACAGGAAGCTGCTTGACCTCCGGCCCGCCGAACGTGACGCCCGCCAAGAGCTTGCCGACCAGGTAGCTGCGAAACTCGGCCACCGAACACCCATAGTCCAGCCCAAGCCCTCACCTCCCGACGCCGACCCAAGCACCAAGCGACCCACGCCACAACCTACAAGGCGCTCCGGCCTTCGCCGTCAGAGAGCCGAGATAAACCAGTCGGGCGAAAGCCGGGGGTAACCCGGGGAACCGATCTTGACCGGCGGTGACCGACAGGCCGCTGACCTGGAAGTTTGAGTGGGCCGCCTGGGGCTCGAACCCAGAACCTACGGATTAAAAGTCCGCAGCTCTACCAATTGAGCTAACGGCCCGCGCGCTCAGTCTAGCGGGCAGCGCCCGGCCCCTCACCGGGGCCTGGTGTCACCAGGCCCCCTAGCGGATCTTCGCCACGAACCGAGCGAGGTCTGCGGCGTAAGCCTCCGGCTGGTCCATCGCGATGAAGTGGTGTCCAGCCGGATTGTCATCAGGCCAGTGGACGATCTCAGACTCCATCGAGGCCAGCCGACGGATCCCCGGCACTCCGCTGTACACCCCGGTCGGCGCGTCCTTCTGGCCCCGCGGCCAGGCGAACCCGGTACTCGAGTAGTACGACCACGACGAAGTCCCGAAGGTCTCCGTGAACCAGTACACGCTCAGGTTCGTCAGGAACCCGTCCAGCATCTCGTCCAGTGCCCGGCCGCCACCACCGAACTCGTGGAACTTCTGCGCCATCCACGCCAAAGCACCCACGGGGGAATCGTTCCAGCCGTAAGCGAACGTCTGCGGTGCGGCGCGCAGCAGGGCATGGTGGTCGACGCCGTTCATCCAGTCCTGCGACATCATCTCGGTGAACGCCGCGCGCTCCGAAGAATCCAGGTCAGGCAGGTCGGCTTCGGTAGGAATCCCCAGGCCAGCGGTGATGTAGACGCCCAGCACCGGACCGACCCGGGCGACTTCGGGGGCTACATAGGCACCGTAATCGCCGCCTTGGACGACGTAGTCGCGGTAGCCGAGGCGGCGCATCAACTCGGCCCATGCGCGGGCCACGCGAGTGGCGTCCCAGCCTGGGCCGGGGGCGGACGAGAAGCCGTAGCCGGGCAGGGACGGGACCACGACGTGGAAGTCCGAAAGGTGCTCGATCAGGTCCGCGAACTCGACGAAGGAGTTCGGCCAGCCGTGCGTCAGCAGCAGTGGCGTGGCGGACGGTGCGGCGGACGGGACGTGCAAGAAGTGCAGGTCGACGCCGTCGATCTCCGTGTGGAACTGCGGGAATTCGTTCAACCGGGCCTCGTGGGCGCGCCAGTCGTAGCCGGTCGCCCAGTAGGACGCGACCTCGCGCAGCCAGTCGACCGGGGCGCCGCGGGCCCAGCCGTCGCCGGGCAAGGGGGACGGCCAGCGGGTTTGGGTGAGCCGGGCACGCAGGTCGGCGAGGGCGGCGTCGGAGATGTCGATGCGGAACGGGCGAATGGTCATGAGAAGAACGTTAGAGAGCATATAGGGCAGGTATGGTCCTAGATCATGAGCGCGGCGCGGTTGTTGCAGTTGCTGTCCCTGTTGCAGGTACCGAGGCAGTGGCCGGGCAGTGAGCTCGCGGAGCGGCTGGGCGTCGAGGGGCGCACGGTTCGCCGGGACATCGAGCGGCTGCGGGAGCTCGGGTATCCGGTCGAGGCGACGATGGGTGCGGAGGGCGGATATCGCCTGGTCGCGGGCAGTGCGATGCCGCCGTTGCTGCTGGACGACGAGGAGGCGGTCGCGATCGCGGTCGGGTTGCGGATGGCGTCCGGGCACGCGGTGACCGGGATCGACGAGGCGTCGGTGCGGGCGCTCACGAAGCTGGAGCGGGTCTTGCCGTCTCGATTAAGGCGCAGGGTGAGTGTGCTGAGCAAGGCGACGGTGCCGTTGCCGCTGAACGACGGGCCGCGGGTGGATCCGGAAGCGCTCACGGTCCTGGCAACGGCGATCGCCAACCGCGAGCGGCTGCGGTTCGGCTATCTCGCCAACGACGGCAAGGCGACGAAAAGGCTGGTCGAGCCGCATCATCTGGTGTCGTCCGGCCGGCGCTGGTACCTCCTGGCTTTCGACAGTGACCGCGACGACTGGCGGGTCTTCCGCGTCGATCGCATCGAGAAACCGCAGGCCATCGGGACCCGGTTCACCGCGAGAGACCTTCCTGCCAAGAACCCGGCGGAGTATGTGACCACGAAGCTGCACACCTCCCGCCCGACGCATCGCGCGGTGGTCACCGTGCACGCGTCGGCCGACGAAGTGGTGCGGATTTGGGGCGCGGCAAGCGAAGTGACCGCGGTGGACGACCGCACCTGCCGCGTTGTCAGCCCGGCCGACACGCTGGAGTGGCTGGCGTTCCGGCTGACCAGCCTCGGCCGCGAGTTCCAGGTGCACGAACCGCCGGAGCTGGCGGAGCACCTGCGCGAACTCGGCGGCCGGGCGTTGCGTGCGGTCAGTCCGGGGTGATCAAGCCAGTTCCGCCAACGATTCCCGCAGCTTCCCGGTCACCTCGACCGGCCGCCGGGACTCGCGATCCACGAACACGTGCACGAAATGCCCTTCCGCCACCAAGGTTTCCGACGCCGTGTACATCCCGATCTCGTACCGCACGCTCGACCGCCCGAGGTGCGCCACCCGCAGGCCGATCCGCAGCGTGTCCGGGAACGAAACCGAGGCGTGGTAAGCACAACGCGATTCCACGCACAGCCCGATCACCGGCCCGGACTCGATGTCGAGGCCGCCGCGTTCGATCAGCCAGGTGTTGATGACGGTGTCCATCAACGAGTAATGCACGACGTTGTTCACATGGCCGTAGGCGTCGTTGTCCTTCCAGCGCAACGGAACCGTCTGCCAATGCGGGTAGTTCACCACAGCCGTACCGAGTCCCGCAGAATCCCCGCCAGGTCCTTTTCGGACGGTGTGCGCGGCGCGGTGGCCAGCAGCCGCTGCTGTTTCAAGGTTCCCTCCACCAGAGAGTCCACATCGGACTCGCTATAGCCGACCGCGCCGATTCCGGCGGGCAGGCCGATCTCGCGCATCAGCATGGTCAGTACGGCGGGCAGGTGGTCGGCGAAGTCACCGGACCATTCGAAATCCGGGGCCAGCAGCCGGGCGACGCGCTGGTGCCGCTCCGGGTTCGCTTCGAAGGTGAACCGGAACGCGGCGGGCGCGGTGAGCGAGACGGCCATGCCGTGCGGCACCATCGCTTCTTCGCCGGGATAGCCGTCGGGGTGGAAATCCCGGACCTGTCCGGCGATCGGATACGCGTTGGCGTGCGGGATGTGCACGCCGGCGTTGCCGAAGCCGAGCCCGGCGAACGTCGCGGCCAGCGCCATCGCCTCGCGTGCGGACATGTCCTCGCCGTCGCGGACCGCGGCGGGCAGCGCCCAGGACAGCAGTTCCAGCGACTTCTCCGCGAACATGTCCGCCAGCGGATTCGACCCGCAGTAGGGCACCCGTTCCTCGGGCCGCTTCCGACCGAACTCGGTGTAGGGCTTGGCGGTGTAGCTTTCCGCGGCGTGGCACAGGATGTCCATCCCGCTCGCCGCGGTGACGCCGGCCGGCTGGCTGACCGTGAGCCGCGGGTCCACGACCGCGAGCGTCGGGCGCAGCCGCAGGTGGCTGATCCCGCTCTTCACCCGCAACGACAGCACGTCCAGCACGCACACCGTGGTGCTTTCCGATCCGGTTCCGGTCGTCGTCGGCACCGCGACCAGCGGTTTCAGCGGGTTCGCCGGCGCGCGGCCGCCGCCGACCGGCGCGTTGACGTAGTCCATCAGCTCGCCGTCGTTGCTGGTCAGCAGGTTGGCGGCCTTCGCGGTGTCGATGCTGGACCCGCCGCCGACCGCCACGAACGCGTCGTACGGGCCGGTGCCGCGCGCGAAGTCCACCGCCTTCTGCATGCTGACGTCCGTGGGCTCGACGTGCACGCCGTCGAAGGTTTCGGCCGCGATCCCGTAGCCGCGGATGCCCTCGGCGATCCGCTCCGGCCAGCCGGTCGCCGCGACGACCGGGTCGGTCACCACCAGGACGCGCCGGGCACCGAACTGGGCAAGATCGTATCCGATCTCGTCGCTCGAGCCGGTTCCGTATTTGAGCGCCGGAGCCCCATAAGTGAAAACAGTCTCATGTTCGGCGGATGTCACGACGGCGTCCTCCCAACTGGTGGGCAGCCCGATCCGGCAATTGGCACAATCCCGCGGCGAGTTGTTCAAGATCACTTGACGCCGGTTCACGGTGCCGCCCTAAGCTCTCCTCATTAGATACCAAGTGGGAACCACCGTCGCGCAAACGGCCGTACGCGTCTTGAACGAGGCCCGGGTCCGCCGGGTGTACGCGGTCGTCGGCGAGTCGTTCCTGGAATTGCTCGACGCGCTGCGCCGCGAGCGCGATGTCACGCTCGTTTCGGCCCGCCACGATTCGGGCGCCGCGTTCATGGCCGAGGCCGAGGGCAAGCTCACCGAACGCCCCGCCGTGCTGCTCGCGAGCCGCGGTCCGAGCGCCGCCGCGCTGGTCATGGGCGTGCAGACGGCGTATCAGGACGAGACGCCGATGGTGGTGCTGCTCGAAACCCCCGCGCTCGACCCGGTGCTCACCGGCGAGGTGCCGACGTCCGATTCGACCGGGATGTTCGAATCGATCGCCAAATGGTGCGTCCGCGCGGACGATCCCGACGACGTGCCGCATCTGCTCGCCGAAGGTCTCGCGCGGTGCCGCGAAGGACGGCCGGGCCCGGTCGTGATCGGCGTGCCGAGCGACGCGTGGGGCGTCCCGTACGACTCGGCCAAACCGGTGGCGAAGGTGCGCCCGCCTGCCACCGGAACGCTGGGCCGTTCGGCGGAAGCGGTAGCCGGGCTGGTGGACGAAGCGCGCTATCCGGTGGTCATCGTCGGCGGGCGGGCACGGTCCGCACGGGACGAGCTGATCGCGGTAGCCGACGAGCTGGCGCTGCCGGTGTACAACGCTTTCCGCCGCCAGGACGCGTTCCCGGAGAACCACGCGCGCTACGCCGGGCACCTCGGCCTCGGCATCCCCGCGCGTCAGCTCGACGCGCTCGAACGAGCCGACCTCGTGCTCGCGCTCGGCACCCAACTCGACGAAGTCACGACGCAGGGCTTCCGCTATCCGACTCCGCAGCAGACGCTTGTCCTTGTCGGCACTGGCATCGACGAGCAGCGCCGTCGCGGCCTGACGTTCCGTGTGGACACTGAGGTCGAGCCGTTCCTGAAGGAGCTGCGCGCGATCGCTTCGCCGCGTACGCGCAGAGCGTCGGCCGCGAACGCTGCCGTACACACCTTCATGACACCCCCGAACACAAGCAACAACACGCGCGTACACCCGGTGGACGTGGTGCGCGCGCTGCGAAAGCTCGCGCCCGAGGACACCATCGTCACCAGTGACGCGGGCAACTTCGCGCAGTTCATGCACCGCTATTGGTGCTTCACCGCTCCGCGCAGCCAGCTCGGTCCGAGCAACGCTGCGATGGGGTACGCGGTGCCTGCGGCCGTAGCGGCCAAGCTCGCCGAACCGCGACGCGCTGTGGTCGCGATGGTCGGCGACGCGGGCACGCTCATGACAGGGCAAGAGATCGAGACCGCTGTGCGCTACCGCGCGCCAGTGATGGTGGTCGTGTTCCAGAACGGCTTGCACGGTCCCCTCGCGATGCATCAGGCGCGTACGCACGGACGGCTGTCCGGAGTGACCATCCCGCTGACTGACTTCGCGTCGTGGGCGCGCGGGCTCGGCGCGGCCGGGTACACGGTGGACGATCGCGAGCGGCTCGAACCGATCATCGCGAGCGCGCTCGTCCGGCAGCGGCCGTGCGTCATCGACGTCCGGACGGACCCGGACGTCGTGACCCCCGACGTGCGGCTGAGCACGCTTCTCGGAGCCCCGCGTCCTTCCGGGACCTGAAATCTTCCTGAGAACACAGGGAAACGCCGGGAATGTTCGGTAGCTGGCGGGGGTTGGCTCAGGTAACCTGACGGTGTTCCCGGGGTTCGGCATCCGGACCCGGTTCGCCCGGCGAGGTTCGCCGGCGTTCGGTTGGGGAAATTCCCGGGTGGACACGTTCCCCGGCTCGGTTCGCGGCCATTCGGCGCGTTTCAGGGGTGGGGACAACCGGTTTCGGCCGGATTTTGTCGGTGCCGGATGGCACCATCGCGGTCATCGCCCCGCTTGCCGCGGGGAAGGAACGAGGGGAGTTCGTCATGGCCGACGAAAAGGACGGGAAATCCCGTACCGCCGCGGCGACGGCTCGCGGCCGGGCCCGGTCCGCGCGGGCCGGTGCGCTGGTGTCGGTAGTGCGCGAGGAGCCGGAACAGGGCCAGGCCGTCGAGGTGCCTGCCCAGACCCGGTCCGGGGTGGTTCCGGTGCTGTTCAGCGCCAGTGCGGAAGCCCACGACGTAGCCGTGGTCGCGCCTGATCAGGGCGCTGACTGGCGCTCGCCGTTCGGTGCGCCGCTCCGCCACGCCAGCGGGGAGTGACCCGGCTTCGCGAACTGGGGTGAGTCGGCTTGTCCGCGCCCGCTCCGCTGTGCTTTACTTTAGTTGGTCTCGATTTTTGTGTTCGTGGTAAAGCACGCTCGCAGAACTCAGCGGGCGTGGGCCTCCTCTCTGGGGAACGCATCTCGCCCGTGTCTGGGCCCAGGACGTCGGTCGGCTTCCTGTTTTGGTGTTATGTATGGAGATTGTTTAGATGACTGAGGGCACCGTGAAGTGGTTCAACTCCGAGAAGGGGTTCGGCTTCATCACTCCCGACAACGGCGGCGGCGACGTCTTCGTGCACTACAGCGAGATCCAGGGCAACGGTTTCCGTACCCTCGAGGAGAACGCTCGCGTGCAGTTCGAGATCGGCCAGGGCCAGAAGGGCCCGCAGGCCACGTCGGTCAGCCTGATCTGACCTGCGTCTAATCGCTAAGTCGCCACCACTCCCGGTTGCGGGGGTGGTGGCTTCTTTCGTCTCTGCCGCCGCGCGCTCGTCCCACCATGCGGATTGTCTTGCCGGACAAGGCTTTGCATGCTGGACCGGCCATTGTGGATCACCCGATCGTGGGCTGTCCGGAGGCTCGTAGGCTCGCGGGCATGAGCGAAAACACCTACCTCGTCACCGGCATGTCCTGCGGCCACTGCGCGCAGTCGGTCACCGAGGAACTGACCGAGGTGCCCGGGGTCGAGAACGTGACCGTCGACGTCGAAACCGGGCACGTGACGGTCCGCAGCGCCCAAGCCCTCGACGAGACCGCCGTCCGCGCCGCGGTCGAAGAAGCCGGATACACCTACGAAGGGCTTGCTTCTCTCGTTTGAACGACGGGTAGCCACGCGAGAACCCAGGGTAGGCTCTGGCCGGCGTGGAGGCACGGCCGATGCAACGTCCGTGCAACCCTTTCCTCCGCGTGACCGGACGCGTGTGCTGGTCCCCTGGCGGCAGTGGACTGAGGGGTGCTCGATGGGGGTAGTCGTTGCGGGGATCGTGGCGAACCCGGCGTCCGGTCAGGACATCCGAAGACTCGTCACGCAGGCGTCGGCCGTCCCGGTTGAGGAAAAGGCCAACCTGGTGCGCCGGCTGCTGTCGGCGTTCGCGGTGACCGGCGTCGAGCGTGCTCTGCTGTCCACTGACCTCAGCGGTATCTCCGCCGCCGTGCTGCGCGACCTCGGCCGCGAGCCGCTGCCCCGCGTGGAGTTCTGCGACGAGGACACCCTCACCGGCACCGCGCAGGACACCATCAACGCGGTGCGCCGGATGGTCGAGGCCGGAGCGGGCGTGATCGTGTGCCTCGGCGGCGACGGCACGGCCCGCGTCGCTGCGAAGGCGTGCGGCGACGTCCCCCTGCTCGCGCTGCCGACTGGCACCAACAACGCGTTTCCGCAGGCCGGAGAAGCCACTGTGGCCGGGCTCGCCGCCGGGATGGTCGCGAGCGGCCAGGTCGACGCCGACCTCGTCACCCAGCGAGTCAGCATGCTCGAGGTCGTCACCAAGAACCGTCGCGAGATCGCGCTCGTGGACGTCGCGGTCTCGATGAACAAACACGTCGGCGCGAAGGCGCTCTGGGATCCGACCGCGCTCACTGAGCTGTACTGCACCTTCGCCGAGCCGGACGGCATTGGCCTGTCGAGCATCGCCGGACAGCTGTGTCCGAGCTCTCGTTCCAGTGCGGACGGTGTGGCGCTGCAGCTTGGTCCGGTCGACAGTTCCGCGTACGTGGTGCACGCCGCCATCGCACCCGGCGTGGTGCGTCCAGTCGGCGTACGCGGCTGGGGAGTGCTGCGTCCCGGCGTACGCGTGGACCTTGCCGCAGGTGGCGGCGTTATCGCGGTAGACGGAGAACGCGAACTGGAACTGAAAAACGGCGAAGGAGCGTACGTCGAACTGCGCGCTGACGGCCCGTGGTGTGTCGACGTACGCGCGGCAATGGCTGAAGCGGCAACCCAGGGGTTGCTACGCAGTACCGCTACGAGTGGAACCGTTGAGAAAGGCCGAAGCCGCGGTCAGTGCGCTGGCTGAGATCACGTGCAGGTGACACCTTCCGGGTGTCGTTCGCTGCGCCTCGCCCGACCGGCTACCTTCTGCGAGTGGCACACGGGGAGGATCGGGGATGAGCAGCACTGCGACGCGGCCGGAAACGACTGCCGAGCCCCCACCGGAGAAATTTCGGGGCCGCAGCGGAATCGCCGGGCTGCTGGACCTGCCCGGGCAGGCGGTGCGCGCGGTCGTCAGATCCACGACCACCACGCCCGGCAAGCTTTCGCTGATCGCGGTCGCGCTGGTGCTGCTTTCGCTGGTGGCCGGGCTCGTGGGCGTGTTGTCGGTGAAGGACAAGGACAACACCATCAACGGCCTGATCGACCACCGCGAACCTCTCGCGGCGGCCGCGCAGCAGGTGTTCCGCTCGCTGTCGGACGCGGACGCGACCGCGGCCAGCGCTTTTCTTTCCGTCGGCACCGAACCGCCCGCGCTGCGGAAGCGGTACGAGCAGGACATCGCCGAAGCGGGATCCGCGCTCGCCCGCGCGGCGTCCGACACCACTGACGTCGGCACCGCCGCCCACCAGGTGGACATCCTGAACCAGAAGGTCCCGGTCTACACCGGGATCGTCGAGACCGCGCGCGCGAACAACCGGCAGGGTTTCCCGTCCGGCGCTTCGTACCTGCGCGAGGCCTCGCAGCTGATGCGCACGACGATCCTGCCCGCCGCGGACGAGCTCTACAAGGCGCACACGCAGAAGCTCACCGACGAGCAGGACAGCAGCAGCGACGTGCCGTGGGTGGCGGTCGCGCTGGTCGTCGTGCTCCTCGCGGCGCTCGTGGCCGCGCAGATCTACCTGACCCGGCGGACGAACAGGGTGCTGAACATCGGGCTGCTCGTCGCCACCGGCTGCATCGTGCTGTCGCTGCTGTGGGGCGCGGTCGCGCTCGTCGTGCAGGGCAGTCTCGTCGCGACCGGGCGCACCGACGGCACGTCGCAGGTCGACATCCTGGTTCGCGCCCGGATCTACGCGCTGCAGGCCCGCGCGGATGAAACCCTGACGCTGGTCGCGCGCGGCGACGGCGGCGCGTACGAGCAGCAGTTCATCAAGCTGGCCGAGAAGCTCGTCGGAGCCGACGGCAAGGGCGGCCTGCTCGGCGATGCGCGCGGCCTCGCCTCCGGCACTGCGGGCGAGCAGAAGATCGAAGCGGCGGAACAGGCCGCGCGCGAATGGTCGCTGGCCCACCTTCAGGTCCGCCGCCTCGACGACGGCGGGCAGTACCAGGAAGCCGTCGACTTCGCGACGAGCGTGAGCCCGAACAGCGCCGCCGCCGCGTTCGCCCGGCTCGACACGAACCTCCAGGCCGCGATCGACGTCTGCCGGCAGGAATTCCTCGACAGCACCAGATCCGGCGACAACGCGCTCACCGCGCTCGCGGCAGGCGTCGGGGTGCTGGCGGTGCTCGCGGCGGGCGGCATCACAGTCGGCGTGCGAGAGAGACTGAGGGAGTACCGGTGATCCGGTCGCGGCACTTCGTCCGGACTGCCGTGCTCGCGGTGGTCGCGGTTCTCGCCGCCGCCTGCGGGACGGCGGTCCAGCCGATGGAGGCCGCGCCGGTCACTGACGCGGCCTGGCCCGCCCCGGCGGGCGTCGGCGGCCCGGACGCCGCGGCCGGCGGCGATTCCGACACCAGCTGCAACCCGCTGGCCAGCCTCGCGCCGAATGGTCTGGACACCTCCGGGCCGAGCCTGCAGAAGATCAAACAACGCGGGAAGCTCATCGCGGGCGTCGACCAGACGACCTACCTGTTCGGCTTCCGGAATCCGAAGACCGGCAAGCTCGAGGGCTTCGACATCGACCTGGTCAACGAGATCGCCAAGGCGATTTTCGGCAGTTCCGAGGGCCACGTGCAGTACCGGGCGATCACGTCGTCGCAGAGGGAGAACGTGCTCAAGGAACACCAGGTCGACGTGGTGGTCCGGACCTACAGCATCACCTGCGCCCGCCGGAAGCAGGTGCAGTTCTCGTCGGTGTACTACGTGGCCGGGCAGAAGATCCTGGTGCCGAAGTCGTCCAACGCGCAGTCGCTGACCGACCTCGCCGGGAAACGCGTGTGCGCGGCGGCGAAGTCGACCTCGCTCGCGAAGATCGCCACCGACCCGGCCAAACCGGTCGCGGTGTCGGTGCCGAACTGGTCGGATTGCCTCGTGATGCTGCAGCAGGGCCAGGTCGACGCGGTGTCCACCGACGACACGATCCTGGCGGGCATGGCCGCGCAGGACCCGACGGTGAAGGTCGCGGGCGATCCGATGACACAGGAGAATTACGGCGTCGGGGTCCCGAAGGACGAGGAGGACCTGGTCCGCTTCGTGAACGCGGTGCTGGACAAGATCCGCGGCGACGGCACTTGGGCGAGCAGTTACCAGAACTGGGTCGGCGCCCGGCTGGGGCCGGCGAACCCGCCGTCCCCGCAGTACGGGTGACCTGGCCAGTCGCGCTGCGTGAGTTGTACTTTTTGAGCGGCAGGTTTGCCGCGGGGAGCTCGGGAGGTAGTTGTGTCGGAGGAGGCGCGCCGTCCTCGGCACGCAGCACCGGAGGGGGACGGCGACGAGGCGAAGGCCGCGGACCAGCCGTCCGGGCGGGGCGAGGCGGCCGACGCTTCGTGGACCCCGCCGCCGCCCGTGCGCTGGGACACCCCGGAACCGTCGGTGTCCGGGCGGCTGAACCCTCAGGCCGATCCGGACGCGGAGACGTTGATCAACGCACCGGTGCAGCGTCCGCAGGGCGGGCAGCAGGCTCAGTCGGCTCAGCGAGGCGGTCCGCAAGGTCAGCCGGGTCAGGCCGCGCCGTCGGGCCAGGCCGCTCAGCCGGGTCAGCCCGCTCAGCCGGGACAGGCGCAGCCGGGGCAGGCCGGGCAGCAGCCGCGGACGCAGGGCCGTCCGGCTCCGCGCGGGGGCCAGCCGATGCCGCCGCAGGGCCGTCCGCAGGGGCAGCCGCCGTCGCAAGGCCAGCCGTACCCGGGACAGCCCGCGCCGCCGTCGCAGGGGCAGCCCTATCCGCCGCAGTCGCGCACCGGACAGCGACCGGCCCCGCCGAACCATCCGCAGCAAGCGCAGGGGAACCGCCCGTCGCGTCCGCCGGAGAACCGCGCCACCGGACCGAACTCCGGCCCGATCCCGATGGGTGCCGCGGCGCAGGGCAAGCCCCCGGCTGACGGCGGCGACGCCCCCACGCGTCCGCCGGGCGACCTCGCGCCGGTGATCCTGCCGCAGTCGAACCAGCCGGTCGCCCCCGTCGACCCGGCCGCGCCGATGCCGACCAGCGTGCTCGCCAGCCCGACGCCGCACACCCAGAGCATCATGCCGCCGACCCCGCGGGTTGCTCCCGCAGACGGCGGCCCGCTGCCCGACCACGGCACGGACAGTGTCCTGCCGTCGGGCGGCAGCGAAGGCCACGGCACCGGCACCCACGGTTCACAGGGCTCGCAAGGCACTGGCACCGGTACTGGCACGGGTTCGTTCCCCGGCACCTCCCGGCGCACTGGCTCGCGCGGCACCCGCCGCTCCCGGCGCGGACGGCTCGGCGCGGGGCTCATCGACGTGCCTCCGGTGCCGTACCGCGATCCGTCGACCGCGGTGCTGGCCAACCCGGTCGTGGCCGAGGACAAGCGGTTCTGCGGCAACTGCAGCGCGAAGGTCGGCCGCGGCAAGGACGGTCAGCCGGGCGAGCCCGAGGGCACCTGCGAGAAGTGCGGCACGCCGTTCTCGTTCATCGCGAAGCTGAAGGCGCACGAGGTCGTCGGCGGCCAGTACGAGGTGCTCGGCGCGCTCGCCTACGGCGGTCTCGGCTGGATCTACCTGGCCAAGGACCACAACGTGTCCGACCGCTGGGTCGTGCTGAAG
This sequence comes from Amycolatopsis sp. VC5-11, assembly GCF_037034185.1. Classification (NCBI taxonomy): domain Bacteria; kingdom Bacillati; phylum Actinomycetota; class Actinomycetes; order Pseudonocardiales; family Pseudonocardiaceae; genus Amycolatopsis; species Amycolatopsis sp. VC5-11. Next base: position 1,253,411 of record NZ_JBAGKF010000001.1, read on the forward strand.
GGCCTGATCGACACCGGCGACTCCACCGCGATGGCCGCCGCGGCGAACGAGCAGCGGTTCCTCGCCGAGGTCGAGCACCCGAACATCGTCAAGATCCACAACTTCGTGCAGCATCCGGACGCGCAGACCGGCAACACCGTCGGCTACATCGTCATGGAGTACGTCGGCGGCCAGTCGCTGCGCCAGCTCGCGCTGCAGCACCACCGGGAAAGCAACCGGCCGGAGCCGCTGCCGATCGGCCAGGTCATCGCGTACGGCCTGGAGATCCTGCCCGCGCTCGGCTATCTGCACGGCCAGGGGCTGCTGTACTGCGACCTCAAGCCGGACAACGTCATCCAGACCCGCGAGCAGCTCAAGCTGATCGACCTCGGCGCGGTGCGGCGGATCGACGACTACGAGAGCCCGCTGTTCTTCACCACCGGTTACAGCGCGCCCGAGCTGGCGTCACAGGGCGCGTCGGTGTCCTCGGACCTGTACACGGTCGGCCGGACGCTCGCCGTGCTGAGCTTCGAATTCGCCGGCTACACCCGCGAGTTCAAGAACACGCTGCCCGGGCCGGACGCGGTGCCGTTGTTCGCGCTTTTCGGGTCGTACTACCGGTTCCTGAAACGGGCCACGCACGCTGATCCGGACCGCCGGTTCATCGCCGCTGACGACATGGCCGACCAGCTGACCGGGGTCCTGCGCGAGATCATGGCGCTCGGCACCGGTCAGCCGCGGCCCGCCGCGTCGACGGTGTTCGGGCCGGAGAGCCGGACGTTCGGTGTCCATCTCGTGGTGCCCGAGCAGGGCGAGCGGGTGCCGTTGCCGGACGCGGCCGAGGTCGTTGCCGGGCTGCCGATTCCGCAGGTCGACACGGATGACCCGGCTGCGGGTGTGCTGGCTACGACGACCGCGCTGGACCCGCACGAGGCGATCGAGGCGCTGGCTACCGCGCCGCGCGAGTCGATCGAGGTGCGGTTGCGGATTGTGCGTGCCCGGATCGAGCTGGGCGAGTTCGTGGAGGCGCAGCGGCAGTTGCAGGCCGCGCAGTATTTGGCTATTCGGCACGGGTTCCCGCACGACTGGCGGATTGACTGGTACCGCGGGTTGATCGAGCTGGCCGGTGGTCGGCCGCGGGTCGCGCATGTGGCGTTTGACGCCGTTTACGACGACCTGCCGGGGGAGATCGCGCCGAAGCTGGCGTTGGCGGTGAGTGCTGAGGGCGTGGGGGATTACTTCGGTGCCGCTCGGTTCTATGAGCTGGTTTGGCGGACGGACCGGACTTATGTGAGTGCTGCGTTCGGGCTTGCGCGGGTGTATTTGGCGCAGGGGGCGCGGGAGAGTGCGGTGGAGGTGCTGGAAGGGGTTCCGGCTACTTCTACGCATTATGTGGATGCGCAGGTCGCGGCTATCAAGATCAAGACTCGGGCGCAAGGTGTGGGTACCGGGGAGCATCCGACTGTTACCGAGGGCGATCTTGTGGACGCTTCCGGGCGGTTGCAGCGGTTGAATCTTGATGCTGAGCGGCATACGCGGCTTAGTGCCGAGGTGCTTGAGGCGGCTTATGACTGGCTGAAGGTGCCTGGGCAGGCTAAGCCGGTTACTGCTGCGAAGGTGCTCGGGTGTGAGCTGGAGGAGCGGGACGTCCGGTTCGGGCTGGAGCGGTGTTATCGGTCGTTGGCTCGGTTGACGGATGACGCTGGTGATCGGATTGCGTTGGTGGATCGGGCTAATGCTATTCGGCCTCGGACGCTTACCTGAGTTTCGGCTCGTCGCCTGGCGGCGACATTGGCCTCTTGGTTGCGTGGGGCACCCCGAAGGTTGATTGTGCTGACGGTCTGGGGGTGCTTGTCAAGGCGGGAAAGATGCCTTGACAAGCACCCCCAGACCGCAGGGGAGCTTCGTATCGGGGTTGGGGGAGGGGCTGGGTGCCTCGCTCGTCGGGTGCATCGGTGCGGTTTTTGGGGTGGGTGCCTTGATCGTTGGGTGCATCGGCTGCGGGTTGGGGTTGAGTGCCTCGATGGTTGGGTGCATCGGCTGCGGTTTGGGTGGGGGTTAGCGCCCCAATGTGGCATTGGGTGCGTGGCATGCACCCAATGTGGCGTTCGGTGCGTGGGATGCACCCAATGCCGCATTGGGGCGGCATCCCGGGCGGGTGGCGGCTGGTCGTGAGGGGAACCCTGAGGGAATCAGAGTCAATGAGGGTGGCCCTCACGAACCGCGGGAGGGGCGCAAAGCAGCTGGATCAGGGGTTGATGTCCCACTCGCGTTTGTTGCGCCGGTGCTGCTCGGCTAGCTTCTCCAACGCCTGCGGGTCGCCGTGGGTGCTGAAGTGCTCGAAGCCCACTGCGATGAAGACTGCTCGGGCGTTCACCGCGATGGGGCCGTCCGTGGCGTCCAGGTGGCCGTCTGCGCTGACGTAGATCTTGCGGCCTGCGACTCCGTCCAGGCGGGCCTTGATGTACAGCGTCGAACCGACCGGTACTGGGCGGCGGAAGTCCGTCTCCAGTTTTCCCGTTACCGCGGGGCGGTGCAGCAGGTTGCCGACAGCCGAGCCGAGTGCCTCGTCGAAGGCGCAGGCCAGCAGGCCGCCGTGGGCGAGTCCGGGGGCGCCTTGATGGGCCGACGTCACGGTGAACTTCGAGTGCACCGTGTAGCCCTCGCCGATGGCTGAGCGCAGGTGCAGGCCGTCGTCTACCTCGTCGCCGCAGCCGAAGCATTCGGCGAAGTGGGCGCCTAGTTCGGTGCCGGGGGCGGGGGCCTTCGGGTGGATCTCCGGCGGCTCCACCGGCACCGGCGGCCACGGGCCGGAAACAGGACTCATGGGACGACGTTAACCCGGCGGAAGGACCCGTCGGCACCCGCCCTGACCGGCGCGGGCGCATTTCCTGAGCGCAGGGTAGTCGGAAAATTCCGCACGGTAGAAATTTCGCGACTCACCCTGCCAGCTTGGTTCAACAGGTCAAGACTGGGGAAATGTGCTCCAACGGATGGACCGGGACGTGTGCAGGAGGAGGTCACCGCCGGGATGAGTGAGCCAAAGACGGGGAAACCCGAGGTCGATCAGAGAACAGTCAAACGCGCGGTGATCGCGTCCGCGATGGGTAATGCGACCGAGTGGTACGACTACGGCGTATTCACCTCGGGCGCGATCGCGACGAGTATCGGGACACTGTTCTTCCCCGGCGAGGGCAACGCGGTGCTGAAATCGCTTGCCCTGCTGGCCGTCGGCTTCATCGTACGACCGTTCGGCGGAGCGTTCTTCGGCCCATTGGGGGACAAGCTCGGCAGGCAGAAGGTTCTCGCGCTCACCATTCTGCTGATGTCCGGCTGCACCTTCCTGGTCGGCGTGCTGCCGACGTACTCAGGCGGCTACAGCATGGGCATCGCGGCGCCGATCGCGATCTTGCTGCTGCGCCTCATTCAGGGCTTCTCGACCGGCGGCGAGTACGGCGGCGCGGCGACGTTCATCGCGGAATACGCGCCGACGAAACGGCGCGGGTTCTTCGGTTCGTTCCTTGAGATGGGCACGCTCGCCGGTTACGTGCTCGGCAACTCGGTCGTGCTGATCACTTACCTGTCGCTGTCGACCGAGCAGTTCGACTCGTGGGGCTGGCGGATTCCGTTCTTCATCGCGCTTCCGATCGGTGCGATCGGTCTGTACCTGCGGTCGAAGCTCGAGGACACGCCTGAGTTCCGCAGGCTCGAGGCGGCGGGCGAGAAGTCGGAGAAGGCTCCGCTCAAGGAGACCATCCAGCGCAACTGGCGGATGATCCTGAACCTGATCGGGATCGTGCTGCTGCTGAACATCGCCGACTACATGCTGCTCACGACGATGCCGACGTATTTCACCGACACCTTGAAGATCGGCGACACCGAGTCCAGCCTGATCATCATCGGGGTGGAAATCGTGCAGTTCGCGCTGCTGATCCCGCTGGGCGCGCTGTCCGACCGGATCGGCCGGAAACCCTTGCTGCTCACCGCGGCCATCGGGTTCATCGTGCTGAGCTGGCCCAGCATCAAGCTGATGCAGAGCGGCAGCCTGCTGTGGCTGATCGTCGGCTTCCTGGTCGTGGCGATCCTGCTGGCGCTGATGCTGGCGGTCATCGGCTCGACGTTCCCGGCGATGTTCCCGACGCGCGTGCGGTACGGCTCGTTCGCGATCGGCTACAACATCTCGACGTCGCTGTTCGGCGGCACCTGCGGCGTGATCGTCACGGCGTTGATCGGCAGCACCGGCAACGCGGACTGGCCGGCGTACTACTTGATCATCGCCGCGCTCATCGCGCTGGTCCCGATCATCAAGATCCCGGAGACGGCACGCGTGCCGATCGAGGAGATCGACACGGCGGACCACGGCGGCAAGCTCGCCGGCGCCAGCAAGTAAGCGAAACGAAAACCGCCCTCCGTCCATTGCGGACAGAGGGCGGTTTTCGCGTCCAAGTCAGCTGTTCTGCGTCGCCTCGACCGCCTGCGGAGCGAAGCGCTTGCGGGCCCAAGCTGCCAGGCCACCGGCGACCACGACGGCAACAACGGTTTCGATCATCAGTGCAACGAGCACCATGGTGCTTCCTCCTCAGGTTCTCGGGCCGGCCAATCCTGTGCCGGCTGAGCGACTGGTTCGACGGCCGCTCCGGCCGCCACTGAGAACATCGCCCCGAAAGCCCGGGATATTTCGTCGAAAACCCACTTGATCTGGTGACGTCGGCCACTCTTGCCGCGAAAGCGTTTCAGCCGGAGGTCGAGCTGGGTAACGAGGTGCTTCCCGCAGGTGAACGCATGGACGCGGGTGCCCGGTCGGTCGTGGTCGGATACGCCCGCGGCGGTGCGGGCGCCCGCGACGTGCCCGCCCGCGGACCGGACGGCTCGACCGGCGGTTGCCGGTCCGGCGAGCCAGGGCTCACCTCCGGACCGGGCATCGGCACCTGGGCCGGATCCGACGGGACCTTCTTCGGCGCGACCGGGCTGGACGGGGCGGGCGAGACGGTGGCGAGTCCCGGTCCGGCAGGCATCACCGGCGGCTGTTCGGTCCCGCGGCTGCCCACCGCGAGACCGGCCACCACGAGCACCGCGACCGTCGCGGCGGAGCTGCCCGCGACCGCCCAGCGCTTGCGCCTGCGGCGGACGGCAGCACCGCGCACGATCACGTCCGCGGCGTCGACCTGCAGGGGCGGGCCGTCCGGCGTCCGTGCGAACAGCGCGCGCACATCGTCGGCATCATCGGAGACCATCTCGTTCACCTCCCTCCAGGGACGGGCAGTGCCTCGAAATGCGGGCCCAGCCGGGTCCGCAGGGTAGCCAGACCGCGCGCGGCCTGGCTTTTCACTGTGCCGGTCCGGCAGCCGAGCGCCGCGGCGGTCTCCTCGACGGACAGGTCCTCGAAGTACCGCAGCACCAGCACCGCGCGCTGGCGCGGGGCCAACGCGGCGAGTGCCTGCTGGATCAGCTGGTCGTGCTCAGTCTCGGCGGCAGGAGCCGGGACGTCGGGTGGTGCGTCGGTGAGCCGCTCCCGTTTCCAGCGGCTGCGGCGGTTTTCCGCGAGGAAAGTGCGCAGCACGATTTTGCGCGCGTAGGCGTCGAGCGCGTCGTGCCGGGCCAGCCGCGGCCAGGCGAGGTACAGCTTGAGCAGCGCCGCCTGTGCGAGATCTTCGGCCCGGTGCCAGTCCCCGCAGAGGAGGTAGGCGGTGGACCGCAGGCTGTGCGCGCGCTCGCCGAAGTACCGGGCGAACTCGCCGTCCCACGGCGAGCTCTGCCCGGACGCCGGACGGGAGCGGGAGGGCACCGGGCGATCAGCCCCAGACCGAGGGCAGGTGCAGGTCGCCGGTCGGGCCCGCGGGCACCGCGGTCGGGACGCGCTTGGACTTCGCGGGCTGACCCGGCGCGGCGACCTTCGGCGCGGCGGTGGTCTGGCGGTCCGCGGGAGCCGGGGCCGGCGCCGCGGTGGGCCGTTCGGCCGGAGCGGTCTGCGCCGGGGCCGGCTGCACCGACGGCGGGCCGTCCGCGGCGAAAGCGACCGCGCCGCCGGTCAGCGCGCCTCCGGCGAGCAGCAGCGAACCGATGGCGAGAGCGAAGCGAACACGCACGAGTTTCCTCCTGGTTCAGGCGAGCGCCGGGTGGCGCTTCTCTGCTCTAGTCATGCGGTCGGCGGTCGCCGGGGTTGCATCGGGTTTTTTCTTTTTTCCGGCCGGGACAGGCGAACGGCCGGGAGCGTTCGAGAGCTCCCGGCCGTCCGGTTGACGCTGGTTCGGTTCGCGGTCAGGCGGCCAGCGCCGACAGCTTGGTCCACGACGCCCAGTCGTATGTCCAGTCGCTGTAGTCGCCGTCCTTCGCGCCCAGCTGCTGGGTGCTGCCGGAGATCTCCACCGGGTCGCCGGGAAGGACGCTGTCGTAGTAGATCTTCGCGTTCGCCGGCGACAGGTTCAGGCAGCCGTGCGAGATGTTCTTCTTGCCCTGCGCCCAGATCGACCCGGCGAGACCGTGGATGAACTCGCCGTTGTTGGAGATCCGGACCGCCCACGGCACGTTCACGTCGGTGTAGTTGTAGCGCGGGTTGCTCATCGAGTACGTCGAGTGCTTCGACATGACCACGTGCGTGCCGCTGTGCGTGACGCGGCCAGGGTCGGAGTCGAGGCCGTAGCTCACCGGGAAGTCCATGACCTGCTGGCCGTCGCGGATGACCTGCATGGTGTGTTCCTGGGTGTTGCCCTTGACGATCTGCGAGCGGCCGATGGTGAAGCTCGCCGAGACGTCCTGCTTGCCGTAGACGCCGTCGCCCATCGAAACGCCGTAGATGTTGGCCGAGACGACGACCTTCGTGTTCGGCTTGAAGTACTCCTTCGGCCGCCAGTGCACCGAAGTGTCGCCGTTGAGCCACGCCCACGCGCCCTCGGTCTTCGGCGTGGTCTCCACCGACAGCGCGCGCTCGACGGCGGCCTTGTCCTTGACCGCGCTCGGGAACGTGAGCGCGATCGGCATCGCGATGCCGTAGGTCTGCCCGTCGCCGACGTTCAGGCTGCCCTGCATCTGGCGGCGCGGTTTGACCGTGGTGAACGAGCCGTTGATCGGGACCTGCTTGCCGTCCTCGCCGGTGGCCTGCCCGGACCAGGTGTAGGTCTTGCCGTAGCCGAGGTCTTCGGTGCTGCTCCAGCTCTTCTTGTCCGGGGACTGCTGTCCCTGCACCTGTTTGCCGTCGGCGTTCGTGAGCGTGACGCTCCCGATGGTGCCGTTCGCGACGGTCACCTTCGCCGGTTCGCCCGGCGCGACGTTGCCCGCCCCGGACGCCGGCGTGAGCGCCACGGCCGCCGGTTTCACCGGAGTGGCCGTCGCCTCGGTCGGCCCGCCGCCCGCGGTCCCGCCCGCGTTCACGCTCGACCCGCCGCCGCTGCACGCCCCGAGCGTGAGCGCGGCGACCAAGCCCAGCACCGCGACGCCGGCCCGGCGGCGTGCGAAGTGTCGGATTGTCACACCGATCCCCAATCTCCCCTTGGTACCCCGAACACCCAGACGTCCCGAGACACCTTCACGTTCACCGGAAACGGGGTGACCAGCATCACACTGCACCGAGTGACCATCACGGAAGCGGCTCGAACGACCGCGCACTGTGCATCCCCGAAGTGCGCTGGGTGTACTGGATCAGCGTAGCCGCGGGTCCGACTTCGGTGCGTAGGCAGCGATACGACGTTCCGGTGACGCGCGCACGTCGGAACCGATCCTTGCGATCAACGGGGTTCAGATTTGGTGAGATCCCGGTAGGCTGCTGACCAGGCCGTCGTTTTGCGTGTTCGTGGCTTCACACTCGCGGAACTTCTGACGCGAGCCGTGGGGCCGTAAAGCTCTTCGCTCGTCTCGTTGGAACCGCCCGGGACGGCCTGGGTGCCGCTTCGGTGGCATTCGAAGCGGATCTGTTACGAGGAGTACAGCGGTGGCGCAAGGCACTGTGAAGTGGTTCAACGCGGAGAAGGGCTTCGGCTTCATCGCGCAGGACGGCGGCGAAGGCGACGTTTTCGTGCACTACTCGGAGATCGAGGGACGCGGCTTCCGCACCCTCGAGGAGAACCAGCGAGTGGAGTTCGAGGTCGGCCAGGGGCAGAAGGGCCCGCAGGCCCAGAAGGTCCGCGCGATCTGAGTCAGGCCCGCGCGTTTTCTCAGGCCTGAAAGAAGGGCCCCGACGGGATTTCCCGTCGGGGCCTTTTTTCATTGCGACTTCCGTTGTGGGGAATGTTTGGAGCGACGGTTACCGCGGTTGATCCTGGCGGGTGTTGGGGCGGCAGCTGCCGGGTGCTCGGGTTCGGGGGTCGCCGGTCGAGGGCGGGTTTCGGCGAGGCTCCCGGCACGTACGGGCGACGCCGGATCGGATGGTTGCCCCACTGCGAGTGGGCGCGCGTGATCCGACCCGATCGGGTGGCGCTGGCCGCTGTGGCGGGTTGCTGGGGGCCGGGTCGGTCGCTGGAGTTGGCGGATTGGCTTCTCGCGAGCCCCGCTGTACCGCTCTTGGCGGGCGATCGTGCGGCCGCTCGACGGCAGTGGGTTCGGCTGTCGCCCTTGTCGTGAGCTATCCGCCGCGCCGTCCGTTTCACGGCCAAGACCGCGTCGTCGGCGGCGGAATCCGAGAGCGTCCCGCTCACCGGGACTCCGGCGGTCCGGCGACCCCTGGAAAGGGAAAACCCCCGGCCGTCGGGGGAAGCCGGGGGTTTTCGTTCAGGGGGCGGGGATCAGCGCCCGACGAGGGGCTGCTCGAACGTCTCCGCCGGGAAGTGGAATTCGTCGGTCATCGCGTCGGAGTGGCGGCGCTCCTGGGCGGAGGCGGCCTGGCCCTCCCACGAGAGGCGCTCCAGGATCCACTCCTGCGCCAGGGCCTGCGGGGTCAGGTTCCTGGCGACGGCGATGTCCTTGAGCTGCTGGCTGGCGATGAGGTTCATTCGCAGCTGGTAGACCTGCGCATCGCCGAAGCGGCTGCCGGTCCCGGTGCTCTCCGGGTCGGAGTCCGGGGCGAGCGCGGCGAGGTAGCTGGTGAGCTCCTTGTCCTCGACGACTTCGTCGCCGGCGGCTTTGGCGGCATTGCGATGCCGCCCGCTCGAGACGGCTTTGAGATTCGTGCGGCTGCTGAGGCGGCCGAGGGAGGGAAGAGGCACGCGGTCACGATAACGGTTGGGTCTCGGCAAAGAAACCACTGTGAGCCACGACACACGCATTTCCGTGCCCGGCAAGCCTAATTCGATCACCTGTTCAGCCCAGTCGGTAAACACATTTCGCGACTGTCTGTTGATCAGGGGTACGGAGAGTAGATCCGCAGGTCAGTGCCGGTGTGCGGAAATGGAGAGACCCCCGCGCCAGGGGGAGGAACGCGGGGGTCGGAGGGGATCTCCACAGGCGCTGACCGGGGGTGTGTCAGCAACACCGATTGTTGCACGAGTTCCGGGGATCGGCGAGGGGAAGCCGGGAGAAATCGTTCTGCGCGATCTTGGAATGCTTTACCAGGGAAGCTTCGGAGAGTGTTCGCAGGTTCACTCTCCGGGGGGCTGCCGGGGCTGCTCGCCGCTGGTTAGCCTCGCGGCCAGTTGTTGCGAACCGCACGGAGGGGCCATGAGCGGATCGGTCGAAGTTCGTCAGTTCCTCCTTCGGTACGAAGGTGCCGACGGGGGAAGCACGTCACTGTCCGGCGGCGTGCCGGCGCAGCGCGGGTCGTCGGAAGGGCACCGGGTCTCCGACGACCAGGTCCGCCGAGCCCGCCTGGCCGTCGCGGCCGGTGCGCTCGACGTCGAGGACTGCGCGCAGTTGCTGGAGATGCTCGGGCTGAGTCCGGGTGACGACGGTCAGGCGCCCGTACAGCGCTGAGAGGCTGGACGGCCGAACTGTGTGGGTTTCGGCGGCCTGAACTCTCGGCGTGCGCGCTCGTCTCCGGCGTAGAGTGGCGTGGCGCACACCGATCGTCCGACCCGGCTTCGAAGCGGCCGATCGGCGGGAAGCGGCGCGGGTGGGGCGTTGGCGCTGGCGTTACCGCAGGTCGGAGGCTCGCCGATCGCTTAATGAACCCCCCGTGCAAAGCCCTTGGAACGTGCCCTATGCTTGTAATCGCTCCCAGGGGAACACCTGAGAGCGCGGTCGGTCGGTCCACCGAAACCGATCGGGCTCCCATCGTTCAGTGGCCTAGGACTCCGCCCTTTCAAGGCGGCAACGCGGGTTCGAATCCCGTTGGGAGTACGCAGTACCAGTAAGGCCCTGTGGCGCAGTTGGTTAGCGCGTCGCCCTGTCACGGCGAAGGTCGCGGGTTCGAGTCCCGTCAGGGTCGCAAGATCGTTCGGCTCCTAGCCGGCGTTCCCGGCCAGGTAGCTCAGTTGGTACGAGCGTCCGCCTGAAAAGCGGAAGGTCGCCGGTTCGACCCCGGCCCTGGCCACAGCGAATTTCAGCCCCCATCCCAGCGGATGGGGGCTTTTTCGTCGTCTCGGTCTTCCCTTCGGAAACAGTCTTGCCAAACCTTCGGAGCGCTCCCCAGCCTCGATGATATCTCAAAAGGTCTGGACCACTGGAGGTCGAGGATGCCGGGAGATGTGGGACGTCGAGGTTTTCTGGCCGGATCGGCGGCGGTGGGGGTCGGGGTGATGGCACCGTTCGGAGCCGAGGCCGTCGAGGCGCGGTCCGGGGTGGCGGTTTACGCGAACAACGTCGGTTACGCGCCCGGCGCGCCCAAGCGGGCGGTGCTCGCCGCTGAGTCGCCCCGGGCGATTCCGAGGTTCACCGTCGCGGACCTCCCCACCGGAAAGGTCGTCTTCACCGGCAGCCCGCGACCGGCGGCTCAGGTCCCGGGATGGGACGACCGGCATTACTGGACCGCGGACTTCTCCGCCCTGAAGACCGAAGGCGAGTACGTCCTGCTCGCCGCGGACGGGCGGTCGCAGCCGTTTCGCATCGACCAGCTGGTGCTCGAGCGCTACACGCTCTCCCACGTCGTGCACTACTTCAAGGGCACCCGCAGCTCGGACCGGTTCGATCGCCAGGACCGGCAAGCGCCGATCGGCCCCAATGGCACGCAGGTCATGGACGCGCACGGCGCCTGGTACGACGCGACCGGCGACTTGGGCAAGCATTTCACGCAGCTGTCGGACCGCAGCTACTTCAATACTCTCCAGATCCCGCTCACCGCATGGGTGCTGGCCAAGGCGTACCAGCGGCTCACCGCGCGCGGCGACACCAACTTCACCCAACTGCGGACCTGGCTGGCCGACGAAGCGCTGTTCGGCGCCGACTACCTGCACCGGGTCAAACTCGACGGCGGCACCTTCGCCACGTCGGTCATCCAGCCGGGACCGCCGAAGGATCCGAAGCTGCGGTACGTCCTGGCGAACAGCGACGGCGACCCCGTCCAGGTGAATTACCGCGAAGGCGGCGGGGCCGCGATCGCGGCGCTGGCCGCGGCGACCACGCTGGATGCTTCGGGCGACTACTCGCACACGGAGTACTTGGCGACAGCGGAAGCTGCGTTCGAATACCTGGAGCAGCACAACGTCGAGATGACCAATGACGGCAAGGAAAACATCCAGGACGACTACGGTGCGTTGCTGGCGGCGGTCGAGCTGTACCAGGTGACCAAGAATCCAGTCTACCGCGAAGCAGCGGATCGCCGGGCGCACAACCTGTTGCAGCGCTTGGCTTCCTGGAAGTCCTACCGAGACTACTGGCGCGCGGACGACGGCGACCGGCCTTATTTCCATCCCTCGGACGCTGGCCTTCCGGTGATCAGCCTGCTTGCGTACACCGAGATCGCTGACGCGGCAACGGTTTCTGACGTGCTTAAGGTGGTGCGGCGCTCGCTGGAGTTCGAGCTTGCGGTGACCGCCGAGGTGCCTAACCCGTTTGGGTATGCGCGGAATCTTGTGCAAGATGGGGAGGGTAAGAGGTATAGCTCATTTTTCTTCCCGCACAACGTCACTCCGCGAGCGAAGGACCAGTGGTGGCAGGGGGAGAACGCGCGGATCGCTTCGCTGGCGACCGCCGCTCGCCTTGCTGCGCCCCGGTTTCCCGACGAGTTCGCGGCACGCCTGCGGTCGTACGCGGCTGATCAGCTGAACTGGATCTGCGGCAGCAACCCGTACGGCGTGTGCATGCTTGACGGCAGCGGCCACGCCAACCCGCAGTACAGCTGGCTCGGGTCGTGGCAGTTCCTGCCGACGTCAGGCGGAATCGTCAACGGCATCACCGGCTTGAACGAGGACGGCAGCGGGATCGCCTGGGACCGCGGCTACGTGGTCACCGGAAAGGACGACGACTGGCGGTGGGATGAACAGTGGCTGCCCCACTCGACGTGGTACCTGTACGCGGTCGCGGTGGGAGATTGATCCAGGCGGCATTCCTGGGGAGTAGCGGTGCACGGTGCCTGCTTCGGTGATGCCCGGTGGAGGGATGCTCGCGGCTAAGCAGGGATTCCGCACGATCGGCTACATCGACGGACTGCGGCGACTGGCTGTCGTCCGGCAGGGTTCGTGCCGGGCTGCCCTGAGCACTTTGCGGACGCCAGTTCAGCGGGCCAGAGGGTGGAGCCAGAGACGAGCTTGCCCGGTGCCCGGCTTGTTGCGGCGGCCGCTGGGCCGCGGCGCGCGAGCCTGCCTGTATCTGGCGTGGGCTCGCGCGTTGCCTGTTTGTCGCGGTGACTGGGTCGTGGCGCGGAATCTGGCGCTGCCTGCCACGGGCTTGCTCGGTGCTCGGTCGCCGGGTTGCGGCGCGGCACCTCATCGTGTCCGGCTGGACTTCCCGGCTCACTGTGGGCGATCTGTCCGGCTGCAGTGCGGAATCTGGTGGTGCCTGGCGTGAGCTTGCTTGTTGTCCGGCTCGCCGTGAGTGCTCGCGGTCGAGAGACCACGGCGCGGAGTCTCGCCAAGCCACGGAACCGGCTGCGTGCCCGGCACGAACTGAATCGTGCCGGGCACGCCACCAATCGAAACTCGAGCCCTAGATCAACGGCCCGCGAAACTTAGTCGTCCCCGGGACAAGCTGCACAGTCCCAAGCCCGCCGTGCGCGCTCGCGTACTCCAGCTCACGCGACAGATCGCCAACACCGTTCGTCCCCGGTTGGGGCAGCAGGTTCAGCGTGCTCAGCACCCCGAGTGCGTTGCCGTCGCGGTCGAGGAAGCCGCTGCCGGAGTCGCCGGGGATGCCGGGGGTCACGGTGAATACCGTGTGGCTCCAGCCGCCGCCTGTGTCGCCCAGGCTGGTGCCCTGTTTGGGGGACAGCTGGGTGATTCCGCCGCGTAGTTCCGAATTTCCGTAGCTGAGCACGGTGGCGAGTTGCTTCGTGCCGGTGGTGTTCACGCCGGTCGGTCCGCCCCAGAACGGCAGGCTTGGGTTCACCTTCGACACGTCCGCGGGGTCGACCTTCACGAGCGCGAGGTCGTTGTACTGGCACGTGTTCGCGTCCGCCTCGTGGCGGGACTGCATGGTCAGCCACGAGTTGTAGACGAGCGTTCCCGGCTTGCTCGCCCCGGCGATCTCGACGGGGGTGCCGAGCGGGAGCGAACCGGCGGAGCAGCCGTTCGTTTCGGTCGAGCCGCCGGTGCCGGAGCAGTGCGCGGCCTGTCCGAGGAAGACATCCGTTCCGTTGCTGTACACGAAGTTCGAGGTGCATTGCGCCCCGTTGGTGTGCGTCTGCACCCCGGGGTGCACGGCGGCGGTGTCCGCCGGGGCCCAGGTCGGGGCCGCTGCCCACGCGGTCGCGGGCAGCAATGCGGCGGCGGTCGCCAGTGCCGTCACCGCACTGGCCCGGGCCAGTGGTCGAGGGGTCTTCATCGGGCTCCCTTCGAGAAAGGCCAGCACTCACTCGGACGTGTGCTACTGACTGGTAGGCATCGGGGGTACATCACACCAGAGAGTGGTGCCAGTCACAACCGTTGTGACCCTGGGTGACTATTGACCTAGAGCTAGCTGGAGGTTGCACACTGATCGCATGACTGGGGAATGGAACATCGAGGCAGCAGACGTCGACGCCTACCTCGCGCGCATCGGACAGCGGCGGGAGGAACCGTCCGTAGCCGCGCTGGGGCGGTTGGCGCGGGCGCACGTCGAGGCGATCCCGTTCGAGAACGTCGACGTGGTGATCGGCCGCCATCGCGGGATCGAGCTGGACGTCGTCAGCGAGAAGCTCGTCGGACGTCGCCGGGGCGGGTACTGCTACGAGCAGGCCGGGTTGTTCGCGGCCGTCGCCGAGCAGTTGGGTTACCAGGTGCAGCGCACGGTCGCGCGGGTGCAGCCGCGGAAGAGCGGGCCGTACACGCACATGACGCTCGTGATTACCGTTGAGGGGCAACAGTTTCTCGTGGACGTCGGGTTCGGTGCCGGAATCCTGGTGCCGATGCCGTTGATCGACGGGGCCGAAGTGGACCAAGCCGGGTGGACGCATCGGACGACTCTCCGCGACGGCTGGTGGGTGCTCCAGAAGCAGGACGGCGACGGGTGGGAAGACCTGCACGAAGTGCTTCCCCTCGTGCACAGCCGACCGCTCGACTACCAGGTGTTCCACCACTACACGTCCACGCACCCGAAGTCCCCGTTCACCGGGCGGGTCGTGGTGATGCGGCTCGAACCGGGACGGTTCCGCAGGCTTCTCGGCCGCGAGTACCAGGAAAGCCACCCCGACGGCACGGTCGAGACGCGCACGATCGAACCGGTCGATCTCGGCAAGACTTTGGAGGACCTCGACGTCTTCCTCACCGAGGACGAGTTGGCGGCGCTGCTCGAGACCTACTGAAACAACTCCGCGGCAGCCAACGGCCGGCCCAGATGGTAACCCTGGGCCTGGTCGCAGCCGAGCTCCCGCAGCAGCGCCAGCTCTTCCGCCGTCTCGACGCCTTCCGCCACCACCGTCAGATCCACCGCGTGCGCCATCGCGATGATGCTCGTGACGATCGCGGCCGCGTCGCGGGAATCAGCGATTCCGGTGATGAACGAGCGGTCGATCTTGAGTGTGTCCAGCGTCAGCCGACGCAACTGGGCCAGCGACGAATAGCCAGTGCCGAAGTCGTCGATCGCCAGCAGAACGCCTAGAGAACGCAAGGCGGACAACACTTCTGCGGCTGCCGACGTATCGCGCATGAGGGCGCTTTCGGTGACTTCCAGCGTCAACGAGCCGGGCGGCAGACCGGTGGTGGCAAGGGCATCGCGGACCGCGGGCACCAGGTGCGGGTCGTCCAGCTGCCGGACCGAGAGGTTGACCTTCAGACTCAGGTCGAGGCCCCGGCCGGTGCGCAGCGCGGCGAGTTCGCGCGTGGTGTCGCGCAGGACGTACTTGCCCAGCACGTTGATCAGTTCGCTTTCCTCGGCCAGCGGGATGAATTCCGCGGGCGAGATCGCGCCGTGTTTCGGGTGGGTCCAGCGCAGCAGCGCCTCGACGCCGACCATTTCGCCGGTGCGCAGGTCGACCACCGGCTGATAAGCGGGCCATAGCTGTCCACTGTGGACAGCGTCGCGGAGGTCCTGCTCCATTCGCAACCGCCGCTGCATGCGTCTCCGCAGGGCGACGTCGAAGAATTCGAACCGGCCGCGGCCGCGGGATTTCGCTTGGTACATCGCGACATCCGCGTCGCGCAGCAGATCCTCCGCGCTGCGGCGGTCGTCTGGTTCCACGAGCACGATGCCCATGCTCGCGTCCAGATGCAACTGCCTGCCGTGCACCGAAACCGGTTCCGCCAGCACCGAACGCAGGTGTGCGGCGAACACGCCGACCTGCGCGGGACCGGTCGTCGCGGACGTGACGACCACGAACTCGTCGCCGCCCAGCCTGCCGACGACGTCGTCGGGGCCGGTGGCCCGGCGCAGCCGTTCGCCCGCGATGCGCAGGACCTGGTCGCCGACCGGGTGGCCGAGGGAATCGTTGATCAGCTTGAACTTGTCCAGGTCGAGGAACAGCACGGCGGCCGCCTCGCCGCCGTCGCGGCGGTCGAGCCGGTCCAGCACCAGGGTCCGGTTGGCGAGCCGGGTGAGCGGGTCGTGGGTCGCCTCGTGGGCCAGCCGGGCGCTGATCGCGCGCCGTTCGGTGATGTCGGTGAAGGACGTGACCACCGAGACGCCCCTCGGGTCGTCCGAATCGAGCAACCGCGAGGTCAGCGACACCCACACGTCGCGACCGTCGGGGCGGCGCAGGCGCACGACCAGGCCGTTGTGCGTGATCCCGGTGCGGCGCGTGTGCATGGACGGCAGCTCGTCGTCGGGGATCCGGTTGCCGTCCTCGTCGAACAGCACGAGCGTCGTGCACGGCACGCCGAGCAGGCCCGCTTCGGGGACGCCCAGGATGCGGCAGGCGGCCGGGTTCGCCGACTGGATCAGCCCGGTCGGGCCGATCACCAGCACGCCCTCGTCGAGCGCGGCGACGACCGTCGCGTAGTGCTGTTCGACGCGGCGACGTGCGGTTTCGTCCGTGCAGACCAGGAGGAAGCCGTCGACGGTCTCGGTCGCGGACACCCGGACCTGCCGCGGCGAGCCGTCCCGGCAGCGGTGGGTTTGCTCGACGTCGCCATCACGGATCGAGGCTGGGGACGGGTCGATGCCGAGCACCTCGTGCACCCGCCTGCCGAGCGCTTCCGAGGCGGGCCAGCCGTAGACCGTCTCGGCGGCCGGATTCCAGCCGGTGACGATGCCCTCGGCGGTGATCGTGACGACGGCGTCGCTGACGTGCGTGACCAGCGCTTCCTGCGCGCGGACGGCGGCCGCGGCGGCGTGTTTGACGGTGCTGTCGCGGATCACCACCTGGAACGACGGCGGGTTCGAGTCGCTGGTGCGCACCGAAACGGTTTCCGCCACGAATTTGCTCCCGTCCAACCGTTTCAGCACCGCTTCGCGGGGTTCCGCGCTGGGATCCTCCAGCAGGTCCGCGGATTCGGCAGCCACGAAGTCCGCGAACTCGCGGCTGACGACCTCGTGCGCCGCCCGTGCCGCGAACAGGTCGAGCGCCGCCTGGTTGGCGTAGGTGACGACGCCGCCGGAATACACGCAGATCGCGTCCGGGCTCTGCTCCATCAGCAGCTGGTACCGGTCGGACAGCTCCGCGAGGTCGGACTTCTCCGGCACCGTCTCCGCGACCGCCGAAGCGACGCCGAGCAGGCCGGTCGTGTGGTCCTGTTCGCCGACGGTCCGCGCACGCAGCCGGATGCGGCGCGCGGTGCCGTCGGGGCCGTCCTGCGGCTGCTCGAGTTCGAAATCGCGGCCGGGCGGGGTGCGGCGGAGGTTCGCGGTGAGCGGGCGGAGCAGCTCGGTGAGCCGGTCGCACAGCTCCTTGCCGGTCGCGCCGGGGAGGCCGAGCACCGCGTCGAGGCCGGGCAGCCAGGTGAGGGTCGCCGGTTCGGAGGCGCGCAGGGAGAACAGGACCCCCGCGCCGGCGTCCGGCCGCAGGCCCGCTAGCTGGGCGCGCCGGGTGATCCCACCCGGTTCACCGGCCAGGGCGTCAGCCTCCATGGTGCTTCCGATCCCCCTTGTCGGCGTATGGCCCGTCGATTACACCACCGAGTGAAGCCTGTGTATATCCGCACGGGGAGCTGCTTGCGTCACTCGTCCGGACGATGAAGGCGGGTGCTATCGGGCGATGCGGGGCACGCTGCGCAGTCGCGGACCCCACACGAGCAGGCCGAAGTGGGCCGCACAGGCGTGTCCGAGGACCGTCACGACGGAGGCGAGACTGGCCGGATCGTCGGTCACGTAGACGCCGATAACGAATAGCTCAAGGGCCACGATCCCGGCGATCCGAGCCTTCCCGCGCAGCAGCGCGACGAGCACGCCGGCGGTGGTGAGGAAGCCGTAGCTGACCCCGATGTCGAGCCAGCGGCCCGCGGAATGCGGCAGGACGTCGGTGTGGATCAAGGCCATGACCGGCAGTTCGGTGGCGATCGTGGCGAGTACGTGGCCGCTGAAGAAGACCAGCGCCGTCCGCAGGCCGCCGAACCGCCGCTCGAACGGGGCGACAGCGATCGCGAAGATCACCGCGTACGGCAGCCAGCCGCCGTCGGCGATCCAGAACGCGCTGGTCAGGAGCGCGGTGAGAGGGTGGCGCGCCATGTTGTGCGCGTCGGTGCTGGAGACCGCGAGGAGCTTGTCGGTGAGCTTCGAGCTGCCGAAGCGGAGGAGCAGCGAGGTTCCGAGCAGCAGGACGAGGTAGCCGAACGTGAACGGCGTGGCTCGCGGGCTGGGGACGAGGCTCAGCCACGCGCGCTTCGGCCGCCAGCTCGCGGGGACGGCGGCCAGGAAGGGGAGCCTCGGCACGGGCTGGACGAGTTCGAGCGAGCTGGCGGCCGGGTCGTTCTTGGTCAGCACGGCCGTCGCCGTCGGTCGCGAGGACCCGTCGATGATCTCGACCAACTGGGTGCCGGCTGCTCTGGCGGGGGCTGCTGCCGTGGCGGTGCCCGGGTTGCCCGGTTCCGGCTTCCCGGCCATCGGGACGGAGACCGGCTGGACGGCGGGCGTCCGTCCGCGCAGCCACGTCAAGGAGCGCCACTTCCGGGGAGTTCCGGTGGCGGCAGCACTGCGTGCCGGGCGGGGCGCCGGGTCCGGCTCGCGCAGCGACATGCGTCCAGAGTGGCTGGGCATGCTGGGATTTTGGCTAAGCGCAGCTGTGAATGCGCTGTGATTCACACCCGCTAGAGTGAGCACTCTGGGTAGAAGGTTTCTCTCTTTTGTCACCCGTTCGGTGGCCGCATCCGGTAGGAATAGGCCACTCCTGGTGAAAGGTCTCGCTGGTGAACGACGAGGTTTCGGTCGCCGAGCTGTTGGTGCGCGAAGGACACGAACGACGGATCCCGCCGCCGTCCCGGTCCAGGTGGCGCATGGTTTCGGTGATGCTCGCGGTGATCGTCGGCTGCGGGGCGGCGGCCATGCTCGTCTCGTACGGGACCACCGCGAACGACGGGGCCGCCCGGATCACCGAAATGCGCGTGATCGAGATGCCGGACCGCACCGGCGGCGCAGGCGGCGTCGACGAGACCAACCCGCCGACGCCCACCGGCGAGGAGACCGAAGAGGGCACAGCCGGCGCGGGGGACGCGCCTTCGACCAAGGCGAACGTCAATCCGTTCGGCGACCACAGCACCGCGGACCACCCTGCTGATTCCGCTCCGGCGCGTCCGTCGTCGAGCGAGCGGCCGGAAACGACCGGTCCGACTGGGCCGACTCAGCCGTCGACGAGCACGTCGGCGCCCTCGAGTTCGAGCCAGCCGTCTTCGTCGAGCAGCCATGAGCCGCCGTGCGTCCTGAACATCATTTGCCTTTAGAACCCTGAGCGCCCGCTGAGCGCGCCACGCGCATCACGGCGGAACTCGGCATGATCGGCCGCGTGCCGAATACAAAGCTGCGCGCCTGGCTTCTTGAAGGCGAGCACAAGCGCGCCCAGCAGATGACCGGTGGCAAACGGGAGACCAAAAAGGCCGAACAGCCGTGGTGGAAGGTCATGTGCCTCACCGGCGTCGACTACTTCTCCACGCTCGGATATCAGCCGGGGATCGCCGCGCTCGCGGCCGGAGTGCTGTCGCCGCTCGCGACTGTCGTGCTGGTGGTGCTGACGCTCGCCGGCGCGCTGCCGATTTACCGCCGGGTCGCGCGGGAAAGCCCGCACGGGCAGGGGTCGATCGCGATGCTGGAGAAGCTGTTGTCCCGGTGGGGCGGCAAGCTGCTGGTGCTGGCGTTGCTTGGGTTCGCTGCTACTGACTTCGTCATCACCGTGACGCTGTCCGCGGCGGACGCGACCGCGCACGTTATTGAGAACCCGTTTGTTCCGGCTGCGCTGCATGGTGGGCAGGTCTGGATCACGTTGGTGCTCATCGCGTTGCTGGGGGCGGTGTTTCTCAAGGGGTTCGCCGAGGCGATCGGCGTCGCGGTGGTGCTCGTCGGGGTCTATCTCGCGTTGAACGTCGTGGTGGTGGTTACCGCGTTGGCGCACGTTTTCGGGGCGCCGCAGTTGATTGTGGACTGGCAGAATCTGCTGATCAGCGAGCATCCCAACCCCTGGCTGATGGTGGGGGTGGCGCTGGTCGTGTTCCCGAAGCTGGCGCTGGGGTTGTCCGGGTTCGAGACTGGCGTTTCGGTGATGCCGCTGGTCCGAGGCGCTCGCGGGGACACGGAGGCGGATCCGGCGGGGCGGGTCCGGAACACCCGGCGGTTGCTGGTTACCGCGGCGTTGATCATGAGTGCGTTTTTGATTACGTCCAGCTTTGCTACCGCGGTGTTGATTCCGCAGCGGGAGTTTCAGGCTGGAGGCAAAGCCAACGGGCGAGCGCTGGCTTATCTGGCGCACAGCTACCTCGGGGACGGCTTCGGCACGGTTTACGATGCCAGCACTATTGCGATCTTGTGGTTCGCCGGGGCTTCGGCGATGGCTGGGTTGCTGAATATCGTGCCTCGGTATTTGCCGCGGTACGGGATGGCGCCGGACTGGGCTCGGGCTACCCGGCCGTTGGTGATCGTGGTTTCGGTTATCGCCTTTGTGATCACGTTGATCTTCGATGCAGACGTCGAGGCGCAGGGCGGGGCGTATGCCACTGGAGTCCTGGTGTTGATTTCGTCGGCATCGGTTGCGGTTTCGTTGTCTGCTCGGCGGATGCGGCAGCGGGTGTTCTGGGCCTACCTTGTTATTACGTTGGTGTTTTTGTACACGACGGTGGCTAATATCGTGGAGCGGCCGGAGGGGGTGAAGATCGCTGCGTTCTTTATCGGGGCGATCGTGGTGACGTCGTTGGTTTCCCGGGCTACCCGGTCGTTGGAGTTGCGGGTCGAGAAGGTTGAGTTCGACGCGGCTGCGCGGCGGATCTTGGACAAGGCGGTGCGGTCCGGGGCGGTCCGGATCATTGCCAATGAGCCGGACGCCCGGGACGAGGAGGAGTACCGGGAGAAGGAGCGGGAAGCTCGGGAGGACAACCACATCCCTCGGGACAGTGCGTTGTTTTTTCTCGAGGTTACTATTTCGGATGCTTCGGATTTTGAGACTACGTTACGGGTGCACGGGGAGAAGCGGGCCGGGTATCGGATTTTGCGGATGAAGAGCCCGTCTATTGCTAACGCTATCGCGGCGGTGTTGTTGTATGTGCGGGATGAGACTGGGGTGCAGCCGCATATCTACTTCGCTTGGACGGAGGGGAATCCGTTCAAGTTTTTGGTTCGGTACCTGTTTTTCGGGGACGGGGACGTGCCGCCGGTGACCCGCGAGGTGTTGCGGAGGGCGGAGCCGGATCCGCAGCGGCGGCCGTTGGTGCATGTGGGGTGAGTCGGCTCGATTACGGCAGCAGGTCTTCCTCGCGCTTCCGGCCGAGGTGGTTGAACAGCAGGTTCAGCACAAAAGCCAGCACGGCGGCGACGGTGATCGGGCTGCCGCAGATCGTCCGCAGCCAGGCGGGGAAGTGCTGGAAGAACACCGAGTTGCCGAACCGGTCGAGGCCGAACGCGGGCAGCAAGCCGACGCCGAGGGCGACCGAGACCACGAAAGCGTTGTGGTTGCCGGAGAAATCGACCTTCTTGAGGGTCTGCACGCCAACCACTCCGACCATCGCGAACATCACCACCGCGACGCCGCCGACGACCGGTTCCGGGATCGCGGCGATGAACGCGCCGATCTTCGGCACCAGGCCCATCACGACGAGCATGCCGCCGGTCGTCGCGACCACCCAGCGGCTGCGGACGCCGGTCATCTGCACCAGGCCGACGTTCTGCGCGAACGCGGTGTCCGGGAAGGAGTTCATGAAGCCGCCGAAGATCGCGGACAGACCGTCGGTGGCCAGGCCGCGCGAAAGGTCGGCGGGCGTGACCGGACGGCCGGTGATCTCGCCGACCGCGATCAGGTCCGCAGTGGTCTCGGTGAACGACACCAGCATCACCACGCACATCGACACCACCGCGGCGACCGGGAACGTCGGCGCTCCGAAGTGGAACGGCGAGGCCAGCCCGAACCAGCTCGCGTCGCCGACGCCGGAGAAGTGCGTGCGGCCGAGCGGGATCGCGATCAGGACGCCGGCGATCAGCGCGACCAGCGGGCCGATCTGGCCGAGGAAGCCGCGCAGCACCCGGGTGAACAGCACCACCAGCGCGATCACGCCGAACGCCAGCCCGAGGTTCGCCGGATCGCCGTAGGACGGGTCGCCGGTGTCGTGGCCGCCGATCATCGCCGTGCCGGGGCCGAGCAGCGAGATGCCGATGACCAGCAGCAGCGTCCCGGACACCAGCGGCGGGAAGAACCGGATCAGCGCGGCGAACGGCCGGGCGATCAGCAGCCCGAAGACGCCGGAGGCGATCATCGCGCCGTACACCGCGGTGAGGCCGTACTGCGCGGCGATCAGGATCATGGGGTTGACCACGGTGAACGTCGCGCCCGCGACGACCGGCAGGCGCACGCCGAACAGCCGTCCGATGCCGACCGACTGGACCAAAGTGGCCAGTCCGGCGACGAACAGGTCGGCGTTCACCAGCAGCGCGATCGACGCGTTGTCCAGGTGCAGTGCACTGCCGATGACCAGCGGCACGGCGATGCAGCCGGTGTACATGATCGCCATGTGCTGCAGTCCGAGCAGAAGCAGCCGTCCGGCGGGGAGGCCCCGGTCGACCGGGTGCGCGGCGTTGGTCATGAGCGGCTCCTTCGGTGTGGGTCCCGCCGGATTATCGCTGCACATACCGCCGGTTTGTGTGTGACCATGCCAGACATGACTGCACGACCTCCGTTCCGTGCCGATCATGTAGGGAGCCTGCTGCGGCCGGCGGTGCTGCGCGAAGCGCGGCGCGACCACGCGGCTGGGGAGATCTCCGCCGAACAGCTGCGAGCCGTCGAGGACGACGCGATCCGCGACGTCGTCAAGATGCAGAAGGCGGCCGGGCTGGAATCGGCGACCGACGGCGAGTTCCGCCGGTCCTCCTGGCACATGGACTTCATCTACGCGCTCGGCGGCGTCTCGCGCAGCGACGAGCGGCTGCACGTGAAATTCCACAATCTGGCCGGTGACCTGGAGTTCAGCCCGCCGGGGCTGCAGGTCGACGGCAAGGTGCGGCTCGACGAGCCGATCTTCGCCGACCACTTCGAGTTCCTGAAGGCGCACACCGACCCGGGCATCACGCCCAAGCTGACCATCCCGTCGCCGAGCATGGTCTATTACCGCGGCGGCCGGGCGGCGGTGAGCGAAACCGTGTACCCGGAGCTGGACGAGTTCTTCACCGACCTCAGCGCGGCGTACGCGGAACAGTTGCGTGCGATGAGCGCGCTGGGCTGCACGTATCTGCAACTGGACGACACCAGCCTCGCGTACCTCAACGACCCGAAGCAGCGCGAACTCGTCGCCCGCATGGGCAGCGACCCGGACACCATGCACCTGCGCAACATCTCGACGATCAACGCCGCGCTCGCCGGGAAACCGGACGACCTGACCGTGACGACGCACCTGTGCCGCGGCAATTTCCGCTCGTCGTGGGTGGCGTCCGGGAGCTACGAGTTCGTCGCCGAGGCGCTGTTCGGCGAGCTGGCGGTGGACGGCTTCTTCCTGGAGTACGACGACGAACGCTCCGGCGGTTTCGAGCCGTTGCGGTTCGTGCCGAAGGGAAAGCGGGTCGTGCTCGGGCTCGTGACCAGCAAACGGCCGGAGCTGGAAGACCCGGACGCGCTGGTGCGGCGGATCGAGGAAGCGTCGCGGTATGTGGACGTGGACCAGCTGTGCTTGTCGCCGCAATGCGGGTTTTCCTCCACGGAGGAGGGAAACGACCTGACCGCCACTGAGCAGTTGCGGAAGCTGGAGCTGATCGTCTCGACGGCGGAGCGGGTCTGGGGTCGTTCGTGATCACCTGCGTTGTCGACTACGTGATCGACCCGGAGAAGATCGCGGACTTCGAACGGTTCGCCGCCGAGTGGATGCGCCTCGTGCAGCGCGAAGGCGGGGTGCACCACGGGTATTTCCTTCCCGCGGAAGGGGCGAGCGACGAGGCCAGGGCGTTGTTCAGCTTCGAAAGCCTGGCCGCGTACGAGCGGTACCGGACACTGTTCGGAGTGGACCCGGAGTTCGTGGCGGCGGACCGGATCCGCGACGAGAGCGGGTGCGTGGTCCGGTACCGGCGGACGTTCATGCGGCCGTTGCTGCCGGAGTGATCAGGAGAGGTAGCGCGACAACTGGGCGGCCCCGTCCAGCATCGCGTGCGCCCGGGCGCTGAGCCGGGAACGCCAGGTACGCAGGGCTTCTTCCAGCGGCGCGACCCCGCCCGCGTGCCGGACCTGCTCCAGTACCGCGGCGATCCGGGCGAGCGGGTAGCCGCCGCGGCGGAGTTGATGGGCGAGGCGGGCGTCGCGGACTGCGGCGGGTGGGTAGCGGCGGTTTCCGGCTCGGTCGCGCTCCGGTTGGAGGATCCCGGCGGCCTCCCATTTGCGCAGCGTGGCGGGGTGCACGGACAGCTGGTGCGCGAGCGCGCCGATCGACGGGACGGTCTCGCGGACGTCCGGCTCCTGGGTCAGGTTCCGCAGCGCGTGTTCGACCTCGGTGAGGGTGCCGCGGTCGCGCAGCAGTTCGGCGTGGCCCTCGTCGATCAGCTGGAACGCGGTGTCTTCCGAACGCTCGTTGACCGCGCGGAGGATCGCTGCCGCGCGGGCGTGGCCGAAGCCGGGACGCAGGGCGAGGAAGGTGCGCAACGCTTGCGCGTGGTGCTCGGTGTACGTCCGGTAGCCCTGCGGTCCGCGCTCGGCGGGCGGGAGGATGCCGTCCTCCTCGTAGTTGCGGACGGCCTGGGTCGACAAGCCGTGCTCGCGGGCGAGGTCCTTCGGACGCATGTCACCTCCGGTTTGAGGGTTTCCCGCTATTCAACCAGGTGATTCACGGAAAAGTGCCAACGGAGAGTTCAACGATACGGTCAAAGCAATGAAGACCTTCGACGACTTCCTCGCCCACCGTTCGCCGACCCTGCTCGGCCTGGGCGAACCCACGCACTGGACCGAGGCGTTCCCGTTGTTCCGCAACGAAATCTTCCAGCACCTCGTCCTCGAACACGGCTACCGCTCGATCGCGCTGGAGAGCGACTGCCTGGCCGGACGCCTCGTCGACCGCTACGTGACCACCGGCGAGGGCGACCTCGACAAGGTGCTGGCCACCGGGTTCAGCCACGGTTTCGGAGCGTTCCCCTCCAACCGCGCGCTGGTCGAGTGGATGCGGGCCCACAACGCCGGTCGCGCGCCCGAAGACCAGGTGCACTTCCACGGCTTCGACGCTCCCCTGGAGATGGCCAGCGCACCCAGCCCGCGCGCCGTGCTCACCGAACTGCATGGCTTCCTGGCCGAGCATCTTGACGACGTGCCGCACGACGTCGCGACCATCGAGCGGCTCGCTGGCGACGACGCGGCTTGGGCGAGCGAAGCGGCGATGTGGGACGGCGCGAAGTCCAAAGGGGACAGTCCGGGCGCGCGTGAGCTGCGGTTAATCGCCGACGACCTCGCGGGCCACTTCGAACGGGCTCGGCCCGCGTTGCCCGCCGGTGGCGATCTGCTCGCCCGGACCGCGGTCGGGCTCTGCCGCTACCACTCGCTGATGGCCGACACCTCGCCGGAACGGATGGGTCGGCTCGGGGCGCAGCGCGACGCGATGATGGCGGACAACCTGCTCGCGTTGCCGGGCGCCTTCGTCTCCGCGCACAACCAGCACCTCCAGCGGCGAGCGGCCTCGATGATGGGTGCGCAGTGGTGGAGCGCGGGCGCGCAAGTCGCGCACCGGCTCGGTGCCCGGTATGTGTTCATTGCCACCGATTTCGGCTCGTCAGATGGAGTAGAGGACCCCGCGCCGGGGACGCTGCAGGCGTATCTCGCCGCGACGGTCCAGGACCGTGAACTGGTCGAAACCGCCGGAATCGACCCCGATCTGCCCGCGCGGACCGGCGACGGACGCGGGTATCTGCCGTTCGACGCGGTCGAGGCGGCGGACGCGATCGCGTTCCTGCACGGGGTGTGACCGCTGCTCCTCGACGATCTTGGCCGAGGTGTGCTCAGATGGAGCCCGGGATGTCGGGAGGAGCGAGATGAGCACCGAGACCGTTCTCGTCGTGGGCAGCGGGCAAAGCGGCTTCCAGGCCGCGGCGTCCTTGCGGGACAAGGGGTTCGCCGGCCGCGTGGTTCTGATCGGGGACGAGCCGGGAGTGCCGTATCAGCGGCCGCCGCTGTCGAAGGCGTACCTGGCGGGCAGCGCGGGCGTCGAGCAGCTCGTGCTGCGGCCGGAGGACTACTTCGCCGAGAAGGACATCGAGCTGGTCCGCGGCCGGGTCGCCGCGATCGACCGGGAGGCGGCGAAAGTCCGGCTCGAGGACGGTACGGAGCTGGGTTACGACCATTTGGTGCTGGCCACCGGCGCGCGCAACCGTGCGCTGCCGGTGCCCGGCGCCGACCTCGACGGCGTGCTGATGCTGCGCACCCGCGAGGACGCCGACCGGCTGCGGGCTTCGCTGGACGCGGCGGGCGAGGTCGTGGTGATCGGCGGCGGGTTCATCGGGCTGGAGTTCGCCTCGCACGCCGGCCGTCCGGTCACCGTGGTGGAGGCGCAGGACCGGCTGCTGGCGCGGGTCGCGTCGCCGGAGATCTCGGAATTCTTCGCCGAACACCACCGGGCGGCTGGGCACACGCTGTTGCTGGGCGTCGGGGTCACTGCGCTGCACGGGTCCGGCCACGTGGAGTCGGTTGAGCTGTCCGACGGACGACGGTTGCCTGCGGACCTCGTGGTCGTCGCGGTCGGCGTGCTGCCGGAGACGACGTTGGCCGAGGCGGCCGGGCTCGAGGTGCGCAACGGCGTGGTCGTGGACGAGCACCTGCGCACCGAGGACCCGAAGATCTTCGCGATCGGCGACTGCGCGTGCTTCCCGTGCGTGCAGGCCGGTGCCGCGACCCGGCTGGAATCCGTGCAGAACGCCGTCGACCAGGCCCGTTCGGTGGCCGCGGCGATCGCCGGGGAACCCGCGCGCTACGACAGCCTGCCGTGGTTCTGGACCGACCAGACCGGCGCGAAACTGCAGATCGCGGGCATCCTCGACGCCGCGGACCGGACCGTCGTCACCGGTGACCGGTCGGCCGGGAAGTTCTCCGTGCTGTCCTTCCGCGACGACGTGCTGATCGCCGTCGAATCGGTCAACCGCGCGCCGGACCACATCGCCGCGCGCCGGCTTTTCGCAGCGGAACCGCATCCGGCGTACGCGGATCTGGAAGCCAGCTCGTTTGATCTGAAAGCACACCTGAAGTCGCGCACCGCGGCTTGATCGGAGGTTCCGTTGCGCACGCAGGTCGCCGTGATCGGTGCCGGCCCGGCCGGGTTGCTGCTGTCGTATTTGCTGCACCAGGCGGGTGTCGAGGCTGTCGTGCTCGAAGCCCGCGACCGCGAGTACGTGCGGCAACGCGTGCGCGCCGGCGTCTGCGAACAACCGACGGTCGACTTGCTCACCGAGATCGGCCTCGGCGGTCGATTGGCCGCGGAAGGCTTGCCGCACGAGGGTTTCTCGCTTCGGTTCGACGGTGCCGATCACCGCATCGCACTCACCGAGCTGACCGGCAAGGCGATCACGGTGTACGGGCAGCAGGAGATCGTGAAGGACCTCGTCGACGCGCACGAGGCCGCGGATCTGCCGCTGCACTTTGAGGTTTCCGAGGTTTCACTGTCCTCAGTGGACACTTCGCGTCCCGTTGTGCAGTACCGGGATTCCTCTGGTGCCTGGCAAACCCTGGAATGCGACGCCGTAGCAGGTTGCGACGGTTTCCACGGCGTGTCCCGTCCGTCCATTCCGGACGGTGTGCTGACTACTTTTGAGCGGGAGTATCCCTTCGCTTGGCTGGGCGTGCTGGCGCGGACGCCGCCGTCGCACGAGGAGCTGATCTACACCCATCATCCGCGCGGATTTGCCTTGCACAGCATGCGTTCCCCGGACGTCACGCGGCTGTACCTTCAGGTCGATCCAGGGGAGAACCTGGCGGCCTGGTCGGACGACCGGATCTGGACGGAACTGTCGACGCGTCTGGCGGTCGATGGGGAGTTCACCCTGCAAGAGGGGCCGATCCTGGACAAGGGCATCACGCCGATGCGCAGCTTCGTAACCGAGCCCATGCGCCACGGCCGGTTGTTCCTGGCTGGCGACGCGGCGCACATCGTGCCGCCGACTGGGGCCAAGGGAATGAATCTGGCAGTCGCGGACGTGGTGGTGCTTTCGCGGGCTTTGGTCGCGTTGCTGCAGGGGGATTCGTCGCTGGCGGAGTCCTATTCGGACACTTGCCTGCGAAGGGTGTGGCGGGCGGAGCACTTCTCGTGGTTCATGACGACGATGCTGCACGTGGACCCGGGGGCGGACGCTTTCGCTCGGAAGTTGCAGTTGTCGCAGCTGCGGTATACGGCTTCGTCTAGGGCGGCGGCTACTAGTTTGGCGGAGAACTACGTGGGGTTGCCGTTCGCCTGAGCGTGTCGGCCGCCAGCATTCCGGCGGCGATGGCTGCGGAGGCGACACCGAACAGCGGCGCGAGCGACAACGGCAGCACCCCTACGGCGAGCGACCCAAGACCAAACCCGCACGCCTGCACGGTGAACGACAGCGAAAACCCCGCTGACCGGCGATTCTTCGGCAGCAGTCGCTGAAGGTTGACCGAGGTCGCGGCCACCAGCGGCCCAGTGCATCCGCCGATCAGCGTCAGCGAGCCCACCAAACCGGGCCAGCCAAGGTCTGCTGCGAGCACGAGTCCGCCAGCCGCCAGACCGGCGAGGAAGAGCCGCGGGTCGCCAGTCTTCCCTCGCCACGCGCAAAGCAAGCTGCCCGCGATGCTGGCCCCGCTGAGCACGGCGATCACCGCCGGCGCGGCCGGATCGGGCGCGCCGAGGCGATGGACCAGCGGCAACGGCGCGACCTCGATCGTGGACAGCAGCAGGCCGACGGTGAACGCACAGCACAGCCACGGCAGGCAGCCGGTCAGCGGTCGCGGCGGGACATCATCGGCGACCTCGGCCCGATGGTGCACACCCACGCGGCGCGGGACCAGCGCCGCAGCCAGCAGGTACGCGACGGTCATGGCGGCCAACGGCGGCAGCGGTCCAGCCAGCGCGAACAAAGCAACCAACGCCGGTCCGCCGACCAGGACGCATTCGAGGACGACCGCGTCGAGCGACACGGCCCTCGGCAGTTGATCGTCGTCGACCACGTCGGCCAGCAGAGTCCGAAAGCCGCCGGACGACGCACTCGCCGCGGCACCGGGCACCACGACGAGCCCGAGGAGCACGGCATCCGGCGCATGCGCGGACGCGGCAACCGTGAGCAGGGCAAATCCAGCTGCGGCCAGCAGCAGCAACCCGGTTAGGCCGCGGGCCACGCCGACGCGGTCCGGCAACCGTGCGAGCGGCACCGCACTCGCCATCTCCGCGGCGACGTAGACCGCCGTCAGAACGCCGCCGAGCCGGTACGACCCAGTGGTAGCCGTGGTCAACAGAGTGAACGCGAGCGGTGTCATCGTCGCCGGGAGCCGAGCGCACTGGACCCCAGCCGACCAGCGCCAATACGCCCGATGAGTGAGCACTGACATGCGAATACGCTCGCTGGGTCGCGAGGCGCGGCATAGTGATTCGGGTGGAAGCGAATGTTGTGGCTCGGCCGTGATCGAGCTGGTCATGACCGCGGCGGGCAGTCAGCGCGTCCGGTTCGCGATCTCGCCGCTGGAGGAAGTGCTCGGCGCCGTGCAGACCCTGCTGGGCGTTCGCGGACATCCGGCACACCTGCCGTGGGTGTCCAGCGCACCCGCCCTGGCCGACCTCGGCATCTCCGAGTTGGCGACAGTGCTGAACGCACGGCACTACATCACGGAGTTCTTGAGCCCGCCTCCTGACGGTCCGGAAACGACCGCGGAAACACAACTGAACGCCGTTCGTGCCACCCCGCCTTCCCAGGTCGCACTGGAACTGGCGATGGTCGACGCCGACCTGAGCGCCCTGCCCGACGACCCTGCCGCCGCACGGGACCTGCTTGCCGATCAGCTCGAGACCGTCTGGAACGCATTGCTCGCACCGGCCTGGCCCGCGCTGCGCGAACTGCTCGCGGCCGACATCGCGTACCGAACGCGGCTTCTCGGCGAGGGCGGGCTCACGAAGGCGTTGGCCGAACTGCATCCGGGCGTGAGGCTGGCCGGGACGTCGATCCTCGTCGACCTTCGATCCCGGGAACGCCTGGACATCGACGCGCGCGGGTTGCTGCTCATCCCGGCCGTGTTCGCGTGGCCGAACGTCGGGGTGCCGCCGTGGCAGCCGGCCCTGCTGTATCCCGCCCGCGGCGTCGCGTCGTTGTGGGCCCCGCCAACGGAACCGCTGGAAGCGCTGACCAATCTCCTCGGCCGGACACGCGCGCTCCTGCTCGCTCGCTTGGACCGGCCCTCCGCGACCGTCGACCTCGCCCAGCAGTTGCGCCTCGCTCCGGCGACAGTGTCCGCGCACCTGACCACCCTGCGCGCGGCCGGACTTCTGACCAACGACCGCAGCCGGCACCGCGTGCTTTACCGCCGCACAGCCTTGGGCGACGCGTTGCTCCAGGCCAATGCCGCTCCCAAGGACACGATGCCCACCTGGTCAACCAAAGGTTGACGCAACCCAATCGTCAACCTACAGTTGACGTCATGACCGACTCCGTGAAGCTCGACGACCTCATCAGCGCCATCAAGGCCAACAACGAAAAAGACGCCCTCGCTCAGCTCACCGACGCCGTCTACGTCGGCCAGCATCTCGGCGACGTCGCTGACCACCTCATCGGCCACTTCGTCGACCAGGCTCGCCGCAGCGGGGCGTCCTGGACCGACATCGGGGCCAGTATGGGCGTGACCAAACAAGCCGCCCAGAAGAGATTCGTTCCGAAGAGCGACGATTCATCCGGTGGAATACAACGGATGTTCGGCCGCTACACCGACCGCGCGCGGCACGTGGTCGTCGCGGCTCAGCAGGCAGCCATCGACAACAAGAGCCCCGAGATCGACACCGTGCACCTGCTGCTCGGCCTGCTTTCCGAACCCGACGCGCTGGCGGCGGGAGCGATTGTCGCGCAGGGGATAACCCTCGATGCGGTCAGGGAAGCAGCCGAGGCGAGGCTGCCGGAGCCGGTCGACGGGGCTCCCGAGAAGGTGCCGTTCGCGGCTGCGGGCAAGAAAACCCTCGAACTCACTCTGCGCGAAGGATTGCGGCTCGGGCACAACTACATCGGCACCGAGCACATTCTCCTTGCCTTGCTGGAACAGGGCGAGGGCGCGGGCTACGAAGTCCTTGCCGCACTGGGGGTCGACAAGGAACGGGCCGAAACGAAGATCAAGGAATTCCTCGCGGAAATTCTCAGCACCATGCAGAAATGACAAGAGAAGGGCTCTCCCCGAAAACTGGGGGAGAGCCCTTCCTCAGCACCAAAAATCAGGCTTCGACCTCAGACTGGTCCCCGGCCCACAGCGTGTGGAACGAACCGGGACGGTCCACCCGCCGATAGGTGTGCGCGCCGAAGAAGTCGCGCTGCCCCTGCACCAGTGCGGCCGGCAGCCGGTCCGCGCGGAGGCCGTCGTAGTACGCCAGTGCGGTCGAGAAGCCGGGCGTCGGGATGCCCAGGCGGACCGCCGTCGAGATGACCGAGCGCCACGAGTCCTGCGCGTTTTCGACCGCCGCACGGAAACCGCCGGACGTGAGCAGCGTCGGGAGGCCCGGCTCCGCGGCGTAGGCGGACGTGATGTCGTTCAGGAACTTCGCCCGGATGATGCAGCCGCCGCGCCAGATCGACGCGACGCGGCCCAGGTCGATGTCCCAGCCGTACTCCGCGGCACCTGCCTGGATCTGGTTGAAGCCCTGTGCGTACGCGACCACCTTCGACGCGTACAGCGCCTGCTCGACGTCGTCCGCGAAGGTCTCCAGCGCGGACCCGGTCAGCGGCGTGCGCTTCGGGCCGCCCAGACCGCGCGCGGCCGAACGCAATCCCGTCGACCCGGACAGCGACCGTGCGAACACGGCTTCCGCGATGCCGCTGATCGGCACGCCGAGGTCGAGCCCGATCTGCACGGTCCAGCGGCCGGTGCCCTTCTGCTCCGCCGCGTCCTCGACCACGTCGACGAACGGCTTGCCGGACGCGCCGTCGACGTGCTTGAGCACCTGGGCGGTGATCTCGATCAAGTACGAGTCGAGCCGCCCGGTGTTCCAGGTGCCGAACACGTCGGCGATCTCCGCCGGGGAGTAGCCCGCCGCGCCGCGCAGCAGGTCGAACGACTCGGCGATCAGCTGCATGTCGGCGTACTCGATGCCGTTGTGCACCATTTTGACGAAGTGCCCGGCCCCGTCCGCGCCGACGTGCGTGCAGCACGGTTCGCCGTCGACCTTCGCCGAGATGTCCTCGAACAGCGGTCCGAGCGACTCGTAGGACTCCTTCGACCCGCCGGGCATGATGCTCGGCCCGTGCAGCGCGCCTTCCTCGCCGCCGGACACGCCGGTGCCGACGAAGTGCAGGCCGCGTTCGCGCAGCGCCTGCTCGCGGCGGCGGGTGTCCGCGAAGTGCGCGTTGCCCGCGTCCACGATCACGTCGCCCGGCTCCAGCAGCGGCGCGAACTCCTCGATGACTGCGTCGGTCGGGCCGCCCGCCTTCACCATGATCACGATCTGCCGCGGCCGCTCCAGCGCGTCGACGAACTCCTGCGCGGAGTACGCCGGGATGAAGTCGCCTTCGTCGCCGAACTGCTCGACGAGCGAGCGGGTGCGCTCCTCGGAGCGGTTGTGCAGGGCGACCGTGTGCCCGTGCCGGGCCAGGTTCCGCGCCAGGTTGCGGCCCATGACCGCGAGGCCGGTGACCCCGATGCTCGCTTTCTTGCTCATCCGAAACCTTTCCGAAAACCTCTGCCGGATTCCGAGCCTAGCCACAAAACCGGTGCTCACGAGAAGCAGCGGATCGGGCCCCCGTTCCAGGCCAGCATGTCTTTCAGCGGAGCCACCAGATCGAGTGGCGCACCCCACCCTTCGCCGTCGAGTTCGGCGTACGCCCGGTGCAGGTTCCCGGCGAGGCGCTCCTGCTCGGTCAGCTCGGCGAACCGGCCGAGGTCGGTCGCCTTCGCCTGTTCCAGCGGCGAGCGCCCGGCCGCCTTGCCGGTTTCCGCCGCGCGCTGGACGAACTCCAGGTAGTCGTCGACCGCGTCCACCGTTTCGAGCCCGCACACCGGGCCGTGACCGGGCAGGATGACCGCCGGGTCGAGTTCGCGGATCACGTTCAGCGCGGCTCGCCAGCCCGCCACCGAGCCCATCAGCGCGAACGGGCTGCCGCCGTTGAACACCAGGTCGCCCGCGTACAGCAGCCGCTGCTCGGGCAGCCAGACCAGGACGTCGTTGGTGGTGTGCGCGGCGTGCCCGGGGTGGATGAGGTCGATCCGGGTCTGCCCGGCGTAGAGCGTGACGGTGTCGTCGAAGACCAGGTCGGGCACTCGCAGTTCGAGCTTGCCCCAGTCGCTGTCGGTGAAGACGCCCTCGTACCGCTGGATCCCGTCGGCCAGCAGCGTCTCGCGGGTCTTGCGGTGGCCGACGACGGTGGCGCCGCCGACCAGATAGTTGCCGTTGGTGTGGTCGCCGTGGTGATGGGTGTTGACGAGCGTCGTGACCAGGCCGACGGTGTCGCCGACGGCTGAGAGCAGGGCCCGCGTACGTCGTTCGGTCGCGCATGTGTCGATAAGCACAGCGTGCCCGTCGGCGTCGACGAAGCCGCAATTGTTGATGAACCAGGAACCGTCGGGCTGGACGTAGCCGAACGCGCCGTCTGCCAGCTGTTTGACGCTCGCCGCGCCGGGGGATCGATCGATCACGCCGACACTATGCCGTCCCGGCAGCTGGCGCGGGGAGTCCGCGGCGCAGCTGTGCCCGGAAGTCTCCTCTTAGTCCGAATGGAGTAGCCGGGATGTCCGGGGCGCCGGGAATCCACTGCTCCGGCAGGGTGACATGCCGGGTGACTGGCGTTCTCGCGCATTTCCTGAAACGCTGCCGGGTGTCATCATCGAACTCCGTTGGGTCGCAGTGGCCTGGGTGGTTCGTAGTTCGCGGTCCGGCGGAGAGCCCGTCGGCAGTAGTGGTTCAGGAGAGCAAGGGGAGATGGCGAGCACCGTCACCTCGCGCCGCAAGCAGCTCGGCAATGAGCTCAGGCATGCTCGAAACGCCGCGAAGATGACGCAGCAGCAAGTCGCCGAGGTACTCGGCTGCACCCAGGGCAAGGTCAACAAGATCGAGTCCGGTGCGGTGGGGGTCAAGCTCGGAGATGTGCGGACCATGCTGAACGCGTTCGGGATCAACGGCGAAGAGGCCGACACTCTGATGAACCTGGCCCGGGCCGCGGCCGGGCAGCGCGGCCATTGGTCGGGCTACCGGTCGGTGGTGCCGCACTGGTTCCGCACCTTCACCGACCTCGAGCCGGCCGCCGCGGAGATCCTTACCTGGCACGGCGAGCGCGTGCCGGGGCCGCTGCAGTCCGAGCACTACATGCTCAAGCAGTTCACCGAGGCGGGAGCCACCGACGTCACGTCGCTGGTGCGCAACCGGCTGGACCGCAAGGCGGTGTTCGACCAGCAGCAGCCGCCGTACTACCGGTTC
Source organism: Amycolatopsis sp. VC5-11 (assembly GCF_037034185.1). NCBI lineage: Bacteria > Bacillati > Actinomycetota > Actinomycetes > Pseudonocardiales > Pseudonocardiaceae > Amycolatopsis > Amycolatopsis sp. VC5-11. The sequence continues at coordinate 1,287,943 of NZ_JBAGKF010000001.1, forward strand.
ATCATCAGCGAAGGCGCGCTGCGCCGCGCTCCCGGCGGGTTCGCGCCCGCGGTGATGCTGGACCAGGTGGAGCACCTGCTCGCGCTCGACCGGCACCCGCGCGTCTACGTGCACGTGCTGCCCTTCAGCGCGAAGCTCGCCGCGGTGCCCAACGACTTCACGATCATGCGGTTCCCGGACCGCACCCGCGACTTCGTCTACATCGAACACTCCGCGGGCGGGCTGTACCTCGACGACGTGAAGGACTTCAACATCTTCGTGGACTCGTGGGACCGCCTGCGCGGCGCGGCCTTGGAGCGGGGCGAGACGCGGCAGTTCCTCAAGGAGCTGGCGGAAAGCTACCGTTCGCAGATGATGTGACCAGTGCTTCGAGCACGGGCACGGTGGCTTCGGCGGCGGGCAGGGCGTTGATCTCCGCCTGTACGCGGCGCGCGGCCTCGCGGTAGCTGGAGTCGGCCAGCAACTCCGCGGCAGCTTGGCGGATTTCGTCCGGAGTGGACGTTTCCGGGTCGAGCACGCGGCCGACGTTCAGCGCGGCGCAGCGTCGAGCGTTGCCAGGCTGGTCGGCGCCCATCGGGAAGAGCAATGACGGCAGACCGTGCGAGAGCGCGCCGATCACGCTGCCGGACCCGGCGTGCGAGATCATCAAATCGAGGCGCGGCAACAGTTCGGCCTGCGGGACGAACCGTTCCACCCGGACGTGCGCCGGTTGCGGTCCGAACTCGGCGGGGTCGATCTGGGTGCCGACGGTGGCGGTCACCTCGGCGTCCAACTGGCCCAGCCCGGCGAGGGTGCGCTCGATGAGGTCGCCGGACTCGAGGTTGAAGTTGGTGCCGAGCGTGAAGTACACGCGCGGCTTCCCGGCGGGTTGGCGCGGCGTGACCGGATCTCCTTGGCGGAACGAGAAAGTACCGGGCGGCAGCGGCGAGCTGGGGTCGCGAAAGGACGGCGGGAGCGGCGAAAGCACCTGGCCGCGGGTCAGGATTTCGAGCTCCGGGTCGTCCGGCAGACCGTGCGCCGCGCGAGCTTCCGCGAGCGGTTCGGCTAGGAGTTCCTTGCGCAGCAACGTTCCCGCGGCGAGCACCAGGACGGTGGCGCACGGCAGGCCCAGCACCTCGGCGGCGATCGCGGCGGAGAAGTCCACTTCGTCCCGGACGATCAGGTCCGGTCGCCATTCCCGGGCCAGCTCCAGCAGCACCGGCACGTGTTCGCGGGTCGCGCGGCGGGCGAACAGTTCCCGGATTTCCCAGTCGTCGCGCGCCGGATCGACCGGCGGCATCGGCTGTCGCGTCGCCTCGGCTTCGCGTGGCTCGTTGACCGCGAAGGTCGTGAACCCGGCTTTGGCGAGCGCGGGCACGTGCGAACCGCCGCCCGCGACGGCTACGGTATGGCCGCGTGCGGCAAGCGCTCGCGCGACCGGCGCCATCGGATCGAAGTGGCCGCGACCGCCGACGAACGAGAAAAGAATGCGCATCCATCCCAACCTAGTGGCCCGGATGTACCGGAGTCGTGGCATTTTCGGGCGGTTGCCGGGGGCGGCGGCGCGCGACCGCGGCGAGTGGGCACACTGGTACCCGCACGGAAGGGGAAGCTGATGACTCAGGCACCGGATCCGGAAGCCCCGGAGGGCGTCGACCTCGATCGGCCGAACGCGGCGCGGATTTACGACTGGTTCCTCGGCGGCACCGCGAACTGGGCGATCGACCGCGAGTTCGGCGAACGGGCGGTCCAGACCTTTCCGATGATCAAGACCATCGCCAGGGCCGGCCGCGAGTTCCTCGGCCGCGGCGTGCGGTACATGGCCGAACAGGGCATCGACCAGTTCCTCGACATCGGCTCCGGCGTGCCCACGGTCGGCAACGTGCACGAGATCGCCACCTCGGTGAACCCGAACGCGCGCTGTGTCTATGTCGACAACGAACCGGTGGCCGTCGCGCATTCGCAGATCCTGCTGGAACGCGACGGAGTCGCCGACCGGCACGCGGTGCTGCACGGCGACCTGCGCAACCCGGCCGACGTCTGGCCGCGCGCGCTCGACACCGGCGTCCTCGACCCGAAGCGCCCGATCGGCCTGATCATGGTCGGAGTGCTGTACTTCATCGGCCGCGACGAGCCCGCGCTGGAAATCGTGCAAAAGTACCTGTCGCTGCTGCCGTCCGGCTCGTACTTCCTGTCCTCGCACCTGACCGACGACGGCGTCCCGACGAACGACGGCGAACGCCGCGACGCGATCCACAAGCAGTACCAGCAGTCGAGCACCCCGTTCCACTACCGCTCGCGCGCGGAGTTCGGGGAGTTCTTCTCCGGGCTGGAACTGGTGGAACCAGGCATCTCGTGGGTGTCGGCCTGGCACCCGGAAGCGGGCGACTCGAGCGCGGGCGACCGGATGTCGGACGACCCCTCGTTCAGCGGCGGGATTTGCGCGCTGGGCCGCAAGCCCTGACGCTGCCATTCCGGCTCGCTGTGCTCGTCCGGTGCTGACGACCCGTGGGGGTTTTCTTCAGTAGCGCGGTGTGCGCCAGCTCCGTCTCTCGCGTTAGGTCCGTGAAGGGCTCCTTGAGGGAATCAGATTCCCTCAAGGAGCCCTTCACGGACCCTTGCCGCCGGGTGCCCGCCCGCTGAGGGAGGGGCGGAAACCTCCGCGAGCGCGGCGGGTGAAGCCGTCCCTCGTCGATGGGCGCGATCCGGCCAGTGCGGATGTCGTTCCCCTCACAGACGTCGGCGGGATTGGGGAAGTCGCGCGGCCCGCTTGATGCTGCGTATCGCCGCAATGCAGCCGCACGCGACGACCGCCGAGAAAACCCCCAATGTGGCGTTCGGTGCGCTGATCAAGCACCTCAGCGCTTCCGCCGATGGCAGCGAGCGGCATGAACGAAGCACCCGACGTGGTGCCGGATGCACGCCGGCGCATGGTCTAGACCGCTGATGGTCTGGACCTCCCCGCAACCCGACCCGGACACGAAAACGCTCCCCGGGCAACGAATTCCGGGGAGCGTGGACGATGCGGGATTCGGCTCAGCCGAGCCCGTGGAGAATCGGTACTCGTGTCTCGCGACAGTGGCGGGTGGAGTGGACGGTGTCCGCTTGGCGCGGAGCCGGTACTTCGATCTCGGTGTCCACAACCATCGGGCTGCGCAGCGGGGCCTGGATCAGGCTGAACCCGAACCGGTTGCGCAATTCGTGATTGATCCCACGCCGGCCGCGAGTGTGTTCGTCCTCACGGCGGAAAAGCGTGGTGAGCCGTACGGCCATGGGATCACACCCCCAGTTCGGATAACGGGAACCGGCGCGGGTCGGCACCGGTTGGATCGGGGTGGTTCGCGCTCGACGGGTCAACGCCGGGCACCAGGGAAACCGCTCCGTTGCGGTGTCTCCGCAGGGTCGTCGCAGCACCTGGACCAGCGCCGATTCCGGCGAGGCTGGCGGATCGGCTCACCGGTTCGCACAGGTCGGCTCGCATCCGCACTCCTCCCGATATCTCGCGGCTGTTCCGCCGCCCGGGCCGGGTGCCCGGGCCGGTGCTGCCGGTGTTGGGCTGAATGTCGCAAGCCATTCACCCACCACTGACGCCCCGATCGCTGCGATTAATCCTACTCCTGGAATAATCTTCATGTCGAGATCGGGTCGAGTTGATCACCCGCTTGGCCCTGCGGTTTGCTCCGTAGTGACGCAAAGAAGCCGGGGACGTGCATTAGAGCGCACGCCCTGCACAAGGCTCGGAGGTGGACGACCCATGGCGGATTATCCGTCGCCCCAGGATTACGACCCGGACACGGCAGAGTCGCTGTTCGCGGCCGCGGCCTGGGCGAAGTCGTTCGCGAGCGAGCCCAACGGCGGAAACTGTGTCGAGGTCAACCTCTCCCGTCCCGGCCTGATCGGCGTGCGCGACACGAAGCTCGCCGCGAGCCCGGTGCTGGTGTTCGACCGTGGCGAGTGGGACGCCTTCCTCGTCGCGGTCAAGGCTGGTCAGTTCGACCTGCCGCCGAGTGAGTAGTCCACCACGACGAGGTCTCGACTGAGAGCGATTCGCAAACAGTCACTCGATCGGGTGGAGTGTGGCGGCGCTCCGGTCACCGTGGGCGCCGGGCGGTGTGGGTTCAATGTCGGCTTGGCGAGGGTCGCCGTCTGAGTAGGTTGAGCGCCCCGACCCCACGGAGCGCGCCATGACCCCACTCCACTACCTCCCCGCCGGCGAAGTGTTGCGCCTCTTCCGGACCCGGCAACTCTCGCCGGTGGAGGTGATGCGCGCGGTCGTCGAGCGCGAGGAGCGGGTCGAGCCGGTTGTCAACGCGTTCGCCGAGCAGATGTTCGAGCAGGCGTTGCGGGCGGCGGCCGTCGCGGAGAAGGCGTACGCGCCCGGCGGTCAGCCGAGGCCGCTCGAAGGACTGCCGATCGCGGCGAAGGAAGAACAGCCCCTGGCCGGGCACCCCGTCACCGAAGGCACCCTCCTGCGCTCGCCCCGGGTGGCGCGGGAGACCGCGATCGGGCTCAGCCGCATCCAGGCGGCCGGCGGGATTCTGCACGCTCGCACGACGACGTCCGAGTTCTGCTGCATGCCGCTGTCCCACACGCGACGCTGGGGAACCACGCGCAATCCATGGAACCTCCAGACCGCGGCGGGCGGCTCGTCCGGCGGTTCTGGCGCGGCGCTGGCGGCCGGAACCGCCTACCTCGCCACCGGATCGGACATCGGCGGTTCGCTCCGCGCGCCCGCGTCCTTCACCGGCGTCGTGGGCTTCAAACCGCCGCACGGGCGCAATCCCGTCCTCCCGCCCGCCGGATTGGATACTTACTACCACCACGGCCCGATGGCTCGGACGGTCGCCGATTGCGCGTCGCTGCAGAACGTCATGGCGGGCGAGGATCCGCGCGACCCGCACTCGCGACTTCCCGCCGTTCGCATTGAGGTGAGCGACGTGCGCGGACTCCGCGTCGCGTGCTGTCCGGTGCCTGGCGATTTCCCAGTGGCCTCGGAGGTCGCCGCCAACACCCGCGCCGTCGCGCATGCGTTGTCGGCTGCCGGTGCGGCGGTGACGGAGATCGAGATCGACTGGACGCTCGCCATGGTCAAACAGGCCTTGTGGGCGCACTTCGGGACCGGTTTGGCCGCCGAGGTTTTGGAGCTGGACCGGCAGAACCCGGGCGTCATCACCCCGTACTGCCAGGCTTTCGCGCGCAAAGGCGTCGAGAACATTGTGGACGCGGAAACCGGCCGTGCGGTCGAAGCGGCGATCCGCGAACGCCTCGACGCGGTGTTCGAGCGGTTCGACGCGCTGATCGTGCCGACCCTCGGTGCCACCGCGTTCGCCGCTGGCGAGGATTACCTTTCCGAGCAGGTCGTGGTCGATGGTGTTGCGCTGGAACACTTTTCGGACGCTTCGCTCACTCCGGCGTTCAACGTCGGCAGTGAACATCCGGTGCTCGCCGTGCCGTCCGGTTGGGCGAGCAACGGCGTGCCGACGGGGGTCCAGGTCGCCGCGGCCAAGTACGACGACGGCACGGCATTCCGCGTCGGCGCGGCGATCGAGCGGACGGTGGGGGCCGGGTTCGCACGGATTCCGTTAGCTGGCCAGGAATTCCCGCAGATGCGCCACGACCTGTGAGGGTTGTTCCTCGGGGAGGAAGTGCCCGCAGTCGTCGAGGCCGATGCCGGTCACGTTGTCCGCGTAGTCGCGCCAGATGTCGAGCGTGGGCAGGCTGCCGAGCAGTCCGGCCTTGCCCCACATCGCCAGTACTGGCTGGGTGAGGCGTTTCCCGGCGGCGTAATCGGCGTCGTCCAGTTCGGCGTCGTCCGGGAATGAGGCGCGGTAGTCGTCGAAACCGGCTCGGAGCGCGCCGGGGGCTTCGAAGGCACGCACGTATTCGGCGACGTCCTCGGCGGGCAGCCCGTGGCGTTGGAAGGTCCAGCGCTCGAAGAAGTACCCGAGGTAGGCGGCGATGTTCTGCCCGGCCAGCAGTTCCGGCAGGTCTGGCTGGAGGTGGAAAAGCCAGTGCCAGTACGCCTTCCCGAGGTCCCGGTCGAGGCGGCGCCACATCTCTCGCGTCGGCGCGATGTCCAGCACGGCCAGCCGTTCGACCTGGTCCGGGCGGTCGAGCGCCCACCGATGAGCGACGCGCCCGCCGCGGTCGTGCCCCGCGACTGCGACCCGGTCGAACCCGAGCTGTTCGGCCAGCTTCGCGACGTCGGCGGCCATCGTGCGCTTGTCATAACCGGTGCGGGGTTTGTCGGTGCGCCCGTATCCGCGCAGGTCAGGGGCGATCACGGTGTACGCCTCGGTCAGCGGTCCGGCGACGCGGCGCCAGCAGTGCGACGTCTGCGGCCAGCCGTGCAGGAGGAACAGCGGCGGGCCGTCGCCGCCGCGGAGGTAGTGCATGCGCAGGTCGGCTACTTGGGCCATGGCTGCTTCTAACCGGCTCATGGGGTTAGACGGTAGCGTGCATTCTCACCGGTTTCAATGGTTAGAATGAGCGGCATGGATTGGGTGTTCGACGCTGGACGGCCGTGTCTGCACCTGGTGAACACGCTGCGCTCCCGGCATCTCTCGGAAGGCATCGAGCTGCTGACCGGCCCGGACGCGCTGGCCGAATGGCTTGAGCTGGCCGGATTCGGTCGTGTGCCGGTGACCGCCGCCCAGGTGGCCGCGGCAAAAGACTTACGCGAGGCGGTCAACCGGCTGCTGACCGCCAAGCCGCTGGTTGCCGACGTCCGGCTGGTCAACGACGCCCTCGCGGCCGCCCCCGAACCGGATCGGCTGCTGTTGAAGGACGGTGTGCTGCAGCGGGAAGCGCCCACTCCGGCGGACCCGGTAGCGACGGCATTCGCGGTGCTGGCCGCCGACGCCGTCGATCTCGCTACCGGCGCAGAAGACATCCGCATCTGCTCGGCGGACGACTGCGGCCTGCGATTTGTCGACACGTCGCCTCGCCGGACGCGCCAGTGGTGCTCGATGTCGCGCTGCGGGAACCGGGCAAAGGCGCGAGCGCACTACGAACGGACGAAGAACCGGTAGGCCCACGGGTGCGCGCGCAGCCACACATTCAGCTTGCCGACCACTCGCATGGGGCTGTGGGCGCGAGACTTTCCCCAAGTCGCGGTCGCTGTGGACAACCCGGCCGTAGTGGGCGGGGTTGTCGGTGGGGGCGGATAGACTGGACAAGGGCCGTCCCCCGGAGGAGGGCGGGGGCTGCGCTGGCGGGGCCGGGGCGAAAGGGAACGTCCGGCGTGCGGATCAGGAACAGCTGCCCGGTCGAATATCCTTTTTGGAGTCTCGACCACCGGCGGTCGGACATGCGGGAGAACGGTTTCCGCACCGTGTCGATGGTCTCGAACAGTGTGCTGATCGTCTCGTTCGGACCGAACCCGGCAATCGTCTCCCGGTAGTACCGCTCGAACTCCGGCCATGTCGGCGGCAGGTCCCGCTCGCGGACGCCGAGGATCCGGCCGATGCCGCACATCTGCGCGTAGTACTCGTCAAGCTCCGAAGTGGACATTGGACGGCCGAAAAACCGTTGTGCGTCAACGGGAGCCATCACCAGCGTTGCGTGCACCCATGCGTACGCGCCAGGATCGAGCGCGCTGTATCGACGGCCATCGGCGATACCGGTGAACGAGCGGTGCAGTTTCCGCAATCGTTCGGCCTCGAATTGCGCGCCCTTTGTCCCGCCGTAAACGTAGATCGACAGCGAAGCGACGGTGCGCATCAACCGGGTCCACGGATCCTCGCGGTAGTCCGAATGATCCCGCACCCCGGCCGCGACGACCGGATGCGCGACCTGCAGTACGAGCACCTGTCCCGCGAGCAGCGCGTCGCGGAAGTCGCCGAAATAGCGCCAAGCCGCGGTACCGCGAACGACCGGCGGAGCCACGTCAGCCTCGCGCACCATGCAGCAGCATCATTAACGGCTCGGCGGCCGGAACGTCCGTGCCGGTCGCGAGGCGGCGCAACTGCAGCCCGGCGATCAGCGCGACCACCGGCCCGGCTACTCGTTCCGGCTCCGGCAGGCCGAGTGCGGTCAGAATCGTGATGGCCAATTCGTCATACGCCGCAAAGCATTTCGCGGACGCTTCGTGCAGCCCGGGGTCGCGCGCGGCTTGCAGGTACAGTTCGTGCGGCGCCAGTTCGTCCGTGCCGAACGGCAATTGCTTGATCACGTGCTCCACGACGGTCGCCGCTTGTTCGAGGCTCAGCCCCTGTTCCCGGTATGCCTCGACAATTCCCGCCAGTTTCGCCGTTTCCTCCTCGGCGAACAGCAGCATCGCCTCGCGCAGGAGCTCGGTCTGGCTGGGGAAGTGATAGGTCAGCGTGCCGAGCGAAACCCCGGCCGCAGCGACGATGCGGCGGTTGGTGAGCCCGCCGACGCCCTGCTCGCCGACCACCTTCAGGGTGGCGCGAAGGATCGCGTCGCGAGTGGTCACCACCCCGGCTCGGGACGTCGGTCCGGCCACCGCTGCACCTCTTCCAGTTGCGCGGCAACGGAAATCAGCCGCTCCTCGGAATGCGACGGGCCGAGCAGCTGGGCGCCGAGCGGCAACCCGTCCGCGGTCAGCCCGGCGGGCACGTTCACCCCGGGCCAGCCCAGCACGTTCCACGGCCAAGCGTACGGGCACGCGGCGATCATCGACTGGTCGGTCTGCCAGCCGGAAAGCCCGTCGAAGGACCCGATCGCGGGCGGCGGAGTTGCGGTGGTCGGCGTGAGCAGGACGTCGATGTCGCCGAACACCCCGCCGATCCGGCGGCGCAGCACGGGTTCGAGCGCGCGGGCGAGTTTCAGTGCGGGTCCGGCGAGGAGGCCGCCTTGCTGGGCGTTGCTGCGGGTGCGCGGGTCGAGCGCGGACGGCTCCGGCACGCGCCGGGCCCAATCGCGCACGCCGGTGAGCGAGCGCGGCAGGAAGGTGAGACCGATCAAGCCGTATCCGGGTTCGACCGGCACGATCTCGTGGCCCAGCCCGGCAAGCGTCTCGGCGGTCTGGCGCACCGCCGATTCGACCACTGGGTCGAGCCTGGTTTTAGTGGCGGTAAAGGGAATCCGGGTGGAGAGGCCGATCCGCAGCCGTCCCGGTTCGCGCTGGGCGGCGGTCTGGAACGAGGTGCCGGTGCCCGCGGTGACGTCGAGGAGGGTGGCCGCGTCGGCGACCGTCCGGGCGAGCGGGCCGAGCACGGTGAGGCCGTGGAACAGCTCGCTGCCGGTCGGGATCCGGCCGCGCTGGGTTTTGATGCCGACCAGTCCGGTCCACGCCGCCGGGATGCGGACCGATCCCGCCCCGTCCGACCCGAGCGCGGCGGCCACGATCCCGGCCGCCACCGCCGCGGCGGATCCGCCGGACGACCCGCCCGGGGTGTGCGCGGGCTGCCACGGATTGCGCGTCGCACCGAAGGCGGTGCCCTCGGTGAACGGCCATTGGCCCAGCTCAGGCGTGTTGGTCTTGCCGATGATGACCGCGCCGGCCTGCTTGAGCTTCGCGACCGCGGGTGCGTCCGCCGTCGCCGCCGGGAACTCGCCCGGGCAGCCGAACGCGGTCGGCAGGCCGACGATGTCCACGTCGTCCTTGATCGCGACCGGCACCCCGAGCAACGGCGCGCGATCACCGTCGGCGCGGCGCTGATCAGCGGCGGCGGCCTCGGCGAGCGCGGCTTCGTCGCGCAGCACGCGGAACGCGTTGAGCACGGGCTGGCTCGCGTGCGCCCGCTTGAGCGCGAGCTCGGTCAGCTCGACGGCCGTGACCTCGCCGGATTCGAGCGCGGCGGCTTGGGCGGCAAGGGTCGTGAACTCGGTTGTCGCGGAAGGCATCGGCGGCTCCCCGTTCTCTCGTTCGCTCGAACGAACGTATCACGGCGACGGCCGGGAAGTTCGGGCATGCTCGGAGTCGTGATCGACGACTTCGCGAAGGAGTACCTGCACAGCGACCTCAAAGAGGTCCGGCAGACGATGCTCAGGAAGCTCGACGGATTGTCCGAGTACGCGATCCGCCGTCCGCTGACCTCGACCGGAACCAACCTCCTCGGCCTGGTCAAACACCTTGCGGTCGCCGAGGCCCGGTACTTCGGCGAGGTTTTCGGCCGTCCGTTTCCCGAGCCGGTCCCGCGGTGGGACGACCTCGAACAGCGCGGTCGCGACCTGTGGGCGACCGAGCGCGAAACCCGCGAGGAAATCACCAGCCGCTACCAGCGCGTCTGCGAACACTCCGATACGACGATCGCCGCTCTCGCCATCGACGCACCCGGCCACGTGCCGTGGTGGCCGCGGCCGGACGTGCTGCTGTTCAACGTCCTTGTCCACATGTTGACCGAGACCAATCGGCACGCCGGGCACGCCGACATCCTGCGCGAGCAGCTGGACGGTGCGGTCGAAATGGACTTGGAAGCCATGGCCAAACGCGGCCGGGACGCGGCCTTCTGGCAGGCGCGGCGGGCCGAAATCGAGCGGGCGGCGAGGGCTGCGGATCCGGCCACGGCTGGATAAAGCCACCTAAACTGCCCACCATCAGCCCCGCCAGCGCACGGAGGATCGATGACGTTCGACTTCGCCCGGTTCCCCTCCTTCGACGGCTTTCCGCGCGCCGGTCTCCACCACGGGCCGACGCCGCTGGTCCCGGCGCCGCGGCTGGGCGAAGCGCTCGGCATCCCCCGGCTGCTGCTCAAGCGCGACGACGTCCATCCGCTCGGCGTCGGCGGCAACAAGCTGCGCAAACTCGACTTCCACCTTGGTGCGGCGCTCGCCGACGGTGTGGACACCGTGATCACCTTCGGCGCGCTGCAGACCAACCACGGCCGTCAGACCGCCGCGGCGTGCGCCCGGCTCGGCTTGCGCTGCGAACTGGTGCTGACCGCTGAGGTGCCGCGCTCCGGTGACGCGTACGAACGGTCCGGCAATGTCCCGCTTGACCTGCTCTTCGGCGCGCGGGTGCACGTCTGCGCGTCCGGCGAGGAATCGGCCGCGACGTACGAACGGCTGGTTGCCGAAGCAGCGGACGAAGGCCGGAAAGTGCGGACGATCCCAGTCGGTGGGTCCGACCCACTCGGTGTTCTCGGCTATGTGGATGCCACCCGCGAGCTCGCTGCCCAGCTGGCTGAGCAGGGTCTGGATCACGCCCGAATCGTGAGCCCGCACGCCAGCGGGGCCACGGCGGCTGGACTGGCGCTCGGCACAGAGCTGCTCGGTTCGCTGGAGGTGGATATCGCCTGCGTCAGCCATCCGCTGAACGAGGCTGTGGACAACTTGTCCCAGCTCACCGCCGGGGCCGCGGGGTTGCTTGGGTTCGACCCACCGAAGCTGGCGCACGTGTGGCTCAACGACACGACGATCGGCGAGGGCTACGGCATCCCGGCGTCGGGGACCTGGGAAGCGATCCGGTTGTTCGGCCGCACCGAAGGCGTGGTGCTCGACCCGGTCTACACCGGAAAAGTCGCCGCCGCCCTGGTGGAATGGGCGGCGGCGGGACGGTATTCGCCCGAGGAGACCGTGGTGTTCGTGCACACCGGCGGTCTTCCCGGATTGTTCGGTTACGCGCCCGAGTTCATGGCCGAGGCGCGGAAGTAACGAGCACCGCGGCGCGAGCGGTTTCGGTCCGTACCGCGATCCGGAGCAGGACCAGCAGCAGGGCGACGTTCGCGATCAGCGTGAGCCGCTGCGTCGCGCCCACCGGCAGCACCTCGGTGAGCGCGTGGAACGGCTGCACCCCGGCTTCGTCGAGGCGGACGAACAGGAAACTCAGCGCGAACAACCCGACCGCGGCGAGTCCGAACTTCAGCCAGCGCACCACGAACACGCGCTCCGCCGTGCCGCGCAACGGTTCCAGCATCGTGATCGCCGCGCCGGGCAGGCTCGCGAACGCGATCAGGCACGAGTACAGGTGGATGTCGCCGCTGAGCGGATTCGGGCTTTGCGGGTAACTGGCCGGAAAAACGGCGGCGACCGCCAGCCCGACCGCCCACAGCATGAGCAAAGCCTTGGTGCTGAACGTCATCGGCACTCCGCCTGCGATCAGCGCGCCGAGCACCGCGAGCGATCCGACGGCCACCGACAGCACGCTCGCCCCGAGCATGCCTTCCCCGCGGTCGGTGATCGTGTAGCTCGAAAGCGTGTCGTAGATCGGGTCGTGCGAGCTGATGATGTGCAGCACTGTGATCGTGAACAGCCCCCAGGCGATCGCAGCGAGCGCGGTCAGGCGCCATCCCCGGACGCCTCGTGTGTTCCCCATGTAGCCAGATTGGCGGTTCCGCGGCGTTTCGTGATCAGGGAAAACCCCTGATTAAGCCCCTACCCCGAGAAGTCGGCGAGGACGAGCACCTGGTCGTCGTGCCGTTTGGCACGCGGCCAGCGGACGGCGTGCGGATCGTCGTTTTCCGCGGCGCGTACCGCGTCCAGTACTGCTTCGGGGCCCTTGTTTTTGGCTAGCTGCAGGACTTCTGGCCAGGTGAAGAGGCCGTATTCGTCCACTCCGATCGCTACGCCGTCGGTGGCGATGAGGACGGCGTCGACGGCTGCGCGGGGCCAGCTGCGGCGGACTGCTTTGTGTGCTGCGACCGGGTCGGCTTCGGCTACCCAGAAGCCGTCTTCGGCGTTGCGTCGTCGGCGGACGTCGGCGCTGGTTTGCAGGAGGCCGTTGTTGCGGAGGGAGACCAGGCGGTCGTCGGAGACGACGTCGGCACCGAACTGTCCAAACGCGACGATCGGGCTGTCGGCCAGGACTAGGGCTTCTATTTCGTGGTCGTTCCAGCGAAGGATCGAGACTGTGCTGGAGGGGGCGTTGCCTGGGGTTAGGGCGTTGTCTTTGGCTACGGCGGTGATTGCGGTTGCCAGGGCTTGGCTGAGGTTTTGGTGGGGGGCGGTGCGGAGTTCGTTGGCCAGTTGGTCGCGGAGGAGGTGGGCGTACCAGCCGCCTGGGGGGAGGTCTGGGCTCGGGGAGGTGGCTCCGTCCAGGACCAGGATTGCTTGGTCGAGGAGGGCGATGTGGTCTTCGGTGGGGCGGGGGTTGCCGTCGGAACCGACTCCGGCTCGCTCGGCGGTCGAAATCTCGGGCACTGGTCGACTGTAGCTCGGGTTGGGTGGTCGGGACTTCTCGTCGCCTGGCGGCGACATCGGCTTTTGGTTGCGTGGGGCACCCCGAAGCTTGATTGTGCTGACGGTTCGGGGGTGCTTGTCAAGGCGGGAAAGATGCCTTGACAAGCACCCCCGAACCGCAGGGGAGCTTCGTATCGGGGTGCGGGGGAGGGGCTGGGTGCCTCGCTCGTTGGGTGCATCGGTGCGGCTGGGGTCTCGGTGGTGGGTGCACTGGCTGCGGTTTGGGTGGGGGTTAGCGCCCCAATGTGGCATTGGGTGCATGTGGCGCACCCAATGTGGCGTTCGGTGCATCTGACGCACCCAATGCCGCATTGGGGCGCATCGCTGGCTCACGCGTCCTGTCAACTCGGGTTGACAGGCGCGGTGTGTCAACCTAGATTGACATCATGACGGAAGCGACGGATTTGGCCGCTCGCGCTGGTGATCGGGATCCCCGGGTGGGGCTTCGGGCGGTGGCTGCGTTGAGGCGGTTGCTTGAGCAGTTGGAGGCGGTGCAGGTGCGCAGTGCGCGGATGCACGGCTGGTCTTGGCAGGACATCGCGGCCGAGTTGGGGGTCAGCCGGCAGGCCGTCCACAAGAAGTACGGGAGGCATTGATGTTCGAGAAGTTCACCCATGACGCCCGGAGAGCGGTGGTCGAGGCGCAGGCCGCGGCGCATGAGGCGGGGGCTCGCGAGATTTCCGCGCAGGCGGTTTTCGCTGGGTTGGCGCGGATCGAGAACGGCGAGGCCGTGCGGTTGCTGCGAGATCTCGGGGTGTCGCGCGAGGACGTCTTCGCTGAGCTTGCCCGGGTGCGCCGCCGTGGCGGGATCAGTGACGCCGATGCCGAGGCGCTCACCGAGTTCGGCATCGACGTTGATCAGATTGTCGAGCGGGTCGAGCAGACGCATGGGCCGGGTGCGCTTGCTCAGGCGAGCCGGCCCACGCGGCGCAATCATCTGCCGTTCACCGAGGACGCGAAGAACGCGTTGCAGATGAGCGTGCGGGAGGCGCATGACCTCGGCGACAAGCATCTCGGGCAGGAGCACCTGCTGCTCGCGCTCGTGAAACAGCGTGGTCCGGTGGCGGACTTTCTCGCGGCACGCGGGATCGATTATCCGGCGGTCCGGCAGGCCGTCGGCAAGCGCTAATGCTGTTCTTGCTGGTCCGTCCCGGTGCGCCACGTGACCAGCGGGAGCAGGGCCTGGGTCAGCGGGCCGATGCTGAGGGCGTACAGCACGGTTCCGACGCCGACCGCGCCGCCGAGCAGCCAGCCCGCGGCCAGGACGAGTACCTCGATGCCGGTCCGGACCAGGCGGACGGACCAGCCGGTTCGGGCGTGCAGGCCGGTCATCAACCCGTCTCGGGGGCCGGGGCCAAGGCGGGTGCCGACGTACACCGCGGTCGCGACGGCGTTCAGGACTACGCCGCCGACCAGCATCGGGATCTGCCAGACGAGCACGTGCTGGTCGGGTAGCACGGCGCGCACCGCGTCCACCGCTACCGCGATCACCGCGATGTTCGCGACGGTGCCGATGCCGGGGCGCTGCCGCAGCGGGATCCACAGCAGCAGCACGAACACCGCCACGACGGCGCTGATCGTGCCGAACGTCAGCCCGGTGATCTTGGTCAGGCCGTCGTTCAGCACGTCCCACGGGTCGAGCCCGAGGCGGGCGCGGGTGAGCATGGCCATGCTCGCGCCGTAGAGCGCGAGGCCGGCGAGCAGTTGGACACCCCGGCGCGCGGGGGCTCGGCGGAGGCTGAGGGGACTGAGGTCGGTAACTGCCACTTCTCCACTATTGGCGCCAACTGGCCTGGTATGCCATGGCCAATGCGCGATAATTGGCCTTATGGAACCTCTGGGCGGCCGCATCTCGGGACGGCGATTGGCCATATTGCTGGGGGAGTGGCGGCAGCGTGGCTCCCGGCAGGGGGCGACCGACCTCGCCGCGGCGGTCGAGTTGCACGTGCTCGACGGGCAGTTGCCGATTGGCACGAGGCTGCCCGCCGAGCGCGAACTCGCTGACGCGCTCGGGGTCAGCCGCACGTTGATCGGGGCGGCGCTCGATCGGCTTCGCGCGGACGGTCTCGTCGCCAGCCGTCGCGGGGCTGGGTCGTGGGTGGCGGGCGTGGGCAACCGCGACGAGGCCGAGGCGGTCCGGGACGACCTTCTCGACCTCGCGCGGGCCGCGCCGCCCGCTGTGCCTGGGCTGATGGCCGCGTTCGACACCGCGCGGCGTGATCTGGTCGAGTACGTCAGCGGAAACGGCTATCTCACTGGGGGACTGCCGCGGTTGCGGGAGCGGATCGCCGAGCGCTACACCGCGCGCGGCCTGCCGACGTCGCCGGACCAGGTGCTGGTGACGTCCGGTGCGTACTCCGCGTTCGTGCTCTGCCTGCGGATGCTGAGCGGGCCCGGTGACCGGGTTCTGCTTGAGCAGCCGACGTATCCGAACGCCATCGACGCCGTCCGCGCGACGCACGCGTTGCCGGTTCCGGTCGCGCTCGATCCGGTGCGCGGCTGGGATTTGCCGGGGATCGAGGCCGCGCTGCGCCAGGCCGCGCCTCGGTTCGGCTACCTCGTGGTGGACTTCCAGAACCCGACCGGACTGCGCCTCGACGCGGCCGGACGGGAACGGCTCGGCGGGCTGCTCGCCCGGTCGCGGACGCCGGTCGTGGTCGACGAATCGTTGGTGGAACTGGATTACGAGGGCGATCCGGTGGACGGTCCGCCGCCGCTGGCCGCGTTCGGCGGGGATCTGGTGCTGAGCGTCGGATCCGCGGCGAAATCGCAGTGGGGCGGATTGCGGCTGGGCTGGATCCGGGCGTCGACGGATTTGCTCGATCGACTGCAGTCCTCCCGGTTCGCGGTCGACCTCGGCGCGCCGGTGTTCGACCAGCTCGTGCTGGCCGCGCTGCTCGAACCGGAAGGCTACGACGTGCTCGCCCGGCGCCGGGCCGAATTCCGGGAGCAACGGGACATCACGGTCGCGGCACTGCGGAAGTACTGTCCAGAGTGGACATTCCAGGTGCCGCCCGGCGGACTGTCGCTGTGGTGCCGGTTGCCGGAACCGATGAGCACGCGGCTGGCGGTGTCGGCGGCGAACCACGGGGTCCAAATCGCGCCCGGGTCGAGGTTCGGGGTGCACGGCGGGTTGGAACGCTGGCTGCGGCTGCCGTTCGGGCTGCCGCGCGAGCAATTGCCGGAGGCGGTGCGGCGGGTGAGCGCGGCGGCGGCTTCGGTGCGCGGCTGCGCGGATGTGCCCGCGGAACGGATTGCGGTGACCTAGCGCGGTTTTGTCTCCGAAAAATGAACAGCCGGTGCACCGGATGGGATCCAGCCACTCCAGGGATGGTGGCGGTCACCTGTCCGGCGCACCGGCCGATCGTCCGAGGCGCTTCCCGGCACAGCCCCTCGAAGTGCCGGGAAGCGCCCTCGGTTCAGGCGGGCTTCGGTTGGCGCAGGCTTTTGCTCGGCGCGGTGAGCGAAAGCCTCCGGAGCACGCCCGTGGTGGGTCCCGGCGCCGCGGGGGCAGCGCGGCGCCGGGACCAGGACCCGATCCGGCCGGGCGCGGTCGGCCGGTCGGGAAGTGCGGTCATGGTTCAGCCCCTTGATCGAAGTAGCACTGGTGCGAAGGGGTGAGTCCGGCGCAGCGAACGGGCGCGCGCGATCAAGAAGTTGATCTTGAGGTGGACGGAGCTCTCCCCGGATAACCGGTTGGCGGGTCAGTCCGGGGAGGTGGTCGGCAGGGCGGCGTCCCTGCCCGCGCCGTCGACCTCGTGGTCGCGGCTGGCGCCGATGAGCTTGAGCTGAGTGACGGTGTCGCCGTCGCCGGCCAGCGCGAACAACTGGCGCAGACCGCCGTGCCCGTCGTGTCCCGGCGAGACAGTCGACGCGGGCGCGGCAGGCGCGGCCGGAGCCGAGGGAAGACCTTCGCCGCCACCGCTGCTGCCGCCGCCAGCCTGGCTGCGTTCCTTGACCGGCGGCGCGGGCTGGGTTTCCTGCTTGGCGGCGGGCTGCGCGGCGAGGACACGGGCGGGCGCGGAGTGGACGACCGGCGCTTGCTTGCTGACCTGCACGACAACCGGCGCTTCCGGCTCTTTCGCCAGCTTGCCCGCCGGGACGGAGACGCTGATCGACCCGCTGGCGACCGGAGTCGGCTCGACCGTGTCGACCGGCGGCTCGACAACCCGGACCGGCGCGGTGTCGATCACGGTGTCGACCGAGGTGACCGTGGTGTGCAGGGTCGTGTCGACAGTGTCGTTGACGGTTCCGAGGATGCCGTCGAGGAGCCCCGGGTGGCCGGTTTCGGTGCCGCCGAGAAGTCCGCCCAGGAGGCCCGGGCCGGAATCGTGGCTGGTGCCGCCGAGAAGACCGCCGAGGAGCCCTTGCTGCGGCTCGGGTTCGCTGCTGATGCTGCTGATGCTGCTGAGCAAGCCCGGCTCGGGTTGGGTGCTGGGCGAACCTTGGCTGGGCTCGTTGCTGGTGCTGCCGAGCAAACCCGGCTGAGGTTCGGGATTGGCGCTGCTGGGCTTGCTGCTGGGCAGACCTTGCTGGGGTTCGGGATTGGTGCTGCTTGGGCTGCTGGGCAGGCCCTGCTGGGGTTCGGCGCTGGGCGAACTCTGGCCGGGCTCGCTGCTCGGGCTGCTGACCGGCTGAGTGGTCGCGTCGGACGCGGGGTCGCTCGCCGGTGCGTGGTGTTTCGCCGCGCCCGGGCTCTTTGCCTTGGCAGGCTTGGTGATCTTGGTCGAGGGCCGGGTCACCGCGATGCTGGCGTGGTGGCCCGGGCCGTTGCCGGACACAGCGGCCGGACGGAAGCTCACGTCCGGCCGGTAGTCGTCGGCGGAGATGTGGAACCGGTGGAGCGAGGCGCGTTGCGCGCCGGGCATGGCCCAGGTGAGGGTGCCGGACGTGGCCGTTCCGGCGTAGCGGTGCTCCGGTTCGGTGTCGGGAGCCGAAGCGGCCGGGCGGTCGATGTGCTCGTCCGCCGCCGCGTTCGCCTGCGACAACGCCGCGCCGAGCAGCCATCCGGCCAGGGTGAGTCCGCCGGCGACGGCGATCCGGGCGGCGGGCCGGGCGATCGGAGCAGCCCAGGCTCGGGGCCGCCGTCGCGCGCCCGCGCGCGCGAAAGAGGAGTTCCGCTCGGTGCGGTTCGAAGCGCGGTCGGCCATTCCGAGGAGCGCGGGACCCGCGTTCCCAAGTGGACTGAAGCCGGACGCCACGGGATGTGCGAGGCCGCGCGAATGCGCCATGCCGGTCACGCCACCACCACCGTCCGCGCCTGAAGCTCGTGCCACCGCACGAGACTGATCTTGCTGGGGCTGTCTTCCGGCCAGGTCGCAGGTCCCCCGGGGCTGCCCTCTTTCTAGCACCGGACGCGAGTGTTTCATCTCTCCCGCGCTCGATCCACCCCGTAAGGCGGAACGTCCGCACCGGCTCTGGTGTCCGATCCGCCCTAGTCGATCACCCTGCGTCGCCTCAACCGGGCCAGATGCGGCCATCCGGGCGGCCCGTCCGCGGCGCGAATTCGGGCGTTGACCCGATGTTTCGGCCACCGCGACACTCTCGGTATCTCGTTCCCGCAGGGGCGAACCGGGCCCGGGCGCCAGTCGTCAGACGAGTTTCCGCAGGCGTTCGACGGCTTCGTCGATCACCTCGTTGCGCTTGCAGAACGCGAACCTCAGCAGATGTTTCCACTCGTCCGGGTGATCCGTGAACACCTTGACGGGTACCGCGGCGACTCCGGCGCGTTCCGGAAGCGTCCAAGCGAGTTCTGCGGCGTCCTCGAAACCGAGCGGACGCACGTCAGCCGTCACGAAGTACGTCCCCGCACTCGGCCGTACTGCGAATCCCGCATCGGCAAGACCAGCGGAAAGCCGATCCCGCTTCTCCTGCAGGCTCGCGCGCAGGTTTTCGACCCACTCAAGCTCGTTGTCGAGCGCGTACGCCACGGCCGGCTGCAGCGGTCCGCCGGAGACGAACGTGATGAACTGCTTCGCTGCCTTCACCGCGGCCACCAGCTCCGGCGTCGAGCAGATCCAGCCGATCTTCCAGCCGGTGCAGTTGAAGGTCTTGCCCGCGCTCGAAATCGCGACGGTCCGCTCGCGCATCCCGGGGAACGACGCGAGCGGCAGGTGCTCGGCGCCGTCGAAGACGAGGTGTTCGTAGACCTCGTCGGTGACCGCGATGAGGTCGTGCTCCACGCACAGCCGCGCGACTTCCTCCAGCTGCGCGCGCGAAAACACGGTGCCCGTGGGGTTGTGCGGCGAATTCAGCAGCACTGCGCGAGTTTTGGGCGTGATCGCGTCGCGGAGTGCGTCGAGGTCGAGTTCGAGCTGTCCGTTCTCGGTTTCGACCAGCCCGATGACGCGTCGCTGCGCGCCCGCCATCGCGACCGCGGCGGCGTACGAGTCGTAGTACGGCTCGACCACGATCACCTCGTCGCCAGCCTCGGTCAGCGCGATCAGCGACGCCGCGATGGCCTCGGTCGCACCCGCGGTGACCAGGATCTCCGTGTCCGGGTCGTAGCTGGCCCCGTAGCGCTGGCGGTGCCTGCTGATCGCGGCGCGCAGCTCCGGACGGCCCGGCCCGGGCGGGTACTGGTTGTCGCCGCCGAACAGGGAGTTCTTCGCCGTTTCGAGCATCCCGGCGGGCCCGTCGGTGTCCGGGAAGCCCTGGCCGAGGTTGACCGCGTCGTGCCGGACGGCGAGCGCGGTCATCTCCGCGAAGACCGTCGAGGTGAACGGGCGGAGGCGGGGGACGAGAGCTGGTTCACGCACGAGAACGCATCCTCACGGACAATGGCGGTGTGGAGCAACTCACCCCTGCCAAGGTCACGCCCGCGGATCCGCCCGGCGGCACCGCCGGCGAAGAGGCGAAACGGCGCGGCCTGCGGAAGATGAAGCTGGTCGCGCTGTCTTTCCTGCTCGGCGCGACGATCGTGTTCCTGCTGACGAGCTGGGCGGAGTCGGCGGGCTGGAGCGGCTGGGTCGGCTACGTGCGCGCCGCGGCCGAGGCGGGCATGGTCGGTGCGCTCGCGGACTGGTTCGCGGTGACGGCGCTGTTCCGGCATCCGCTCGGACTGCGGATCCCGCACACCGCGATCATCCCCAACAAGAAGGACGCGCTCGGCAACAGTCTCGGCGAGTTCGTCGGCTCGAACTTCCTGTCTCCCGACGTCATCCGCGACAAGCTCCGCCGCGTCGAGGTCGCGAGCAGGCTCGGCGGCTGGCTCTCGCAGCGCGACAACGCGGAACGCGTGACGTCGGAACTGGCGACCGTCGTGCGCGGCGCGGTCACGGTGCTCCGCGACGAGGACGTGCAGGCAATCATGGAGCAGGCCGTGGTCAAGCGCGTGATCGACAAGCCGTGGGGCCCGCCGCTGGGCAAGATCCTGGCGGGCGTTTTCGAGGACGGCGCGCACCACAAGCTGGTGGATTTGATGTGCGACCGCGCCTACGAATGGGTCCGGGACAACCACCAGACGATGCTGCGCGTGGTCTCGGACCGCGCGCCGAGCTGGTCGCCGAAGTTCGTCGACGAAATGCTGGCGGACAAGGTGTACGGCGAGGTCCTGACCTTCGCCTGGGCGGTGAAGACGGACGTCAACCACCCGATGCGCCTGGCGCTGGACAAGTTCCTCGGCGAGTTCGCGCAGGACCTGCAGACCGACCCGAAGACGATGGAGCGGGCCGAGCAGGTCAAGGGCCAGATCGTGAACCACGGCGAAGTGCAGAAGCTGATCGGCAACGCGTGGGCGACGGCCAAGGAGATGCTGCTGAACGCCGCGGAGGACCCTTCCAGCGAACTGCGCCAGCGGGTCCGCGGCGGCCTGGAGTCGCTCGGCAAGCGTCTCGTGGACGACCCGTCGATGACGTCGAAGGTGGACGGCTGGGTGGAGAGCGCGGCGGTTTACCTGGTGACCCACTACTCCCGCGAGATCACGACGATCATCACGGACACGGTGGAGCGGTGGGACGCCGAGGAGACGTCCCGGAAGATCGAACTGCAGGTCGGGAGGGATCTGCAGTTCATCCGGATCAACGGGACTGTGGTGGGTGCACTGGCTGGGCTGGTGATTTACGCGGTGGCGCAGCTGCTTTTTTGAGGTTGTTGCGCTGTGCGGGCGGTGGGTTGGCCGCGGTGGCTGGGTTGGGGGCGCGGCTGTCGGGGCGGAGTTCGCCTGCCATCGGCCATCAGCCAGGGATGTCGGCCAGCGGTTGCCGGTCGGTTGTAGTTGGGCGGCTTGGCTTGGCGGGTGCGTCTCGGGATCACGCAGCTGCCGGTCGGTGATTGGCTGATCTAGTCAAGCCGGGGCGGCTCAGAGTAGTGCGGTCGCCGCACGGTGGTTGGCCGTGTTGGTCTGGTTGGTGCGGTTCAGGGTGGCGTGGTTGCCGCGCGGCGGTCGGCTGACTTGGTCGCGGCGGGTCGGGGTCGCCGTTGGATCCGGGCTGGCATTCGGCTCGGTTTTTCGTTGTGGTTGAGCGGAATTCGCCATCGAGCCAGCGCTCGATTGGTCGCCGTGGAGCCCTGCGGATCGCGGCCCGAAAGCGCGGGTGTCCCGGCGCTTCGGGTGCAGCGCCCTCCGTGGTTCTCCTCGGCCTCGACTGGCTGCGGCGGGTGGTCGGTCGGATGCGCGGCGTCCTATACCACAGCCATCGCTTGTTCAAACCAGTTGTCCACAGGAAGCTGAGTTATCCCCGGGGTTATCCACAGGAATTCACGGTGATGGCCTAATCGCTGTCCACAACTTGTGGGGACCCGGGGCATCTGCACGTGCACATGTGGTGTGTGTGGACAAGTTGTCCACAGGGGGTCAGTTGTGCACAGCCGCCGTGCGGGCGCGCCAGGAGCGGGCTTTTTCGCGGTTTCCGCAGACTCGCATCGAGCACCAGGTGCGGGAGCGGTTGCGGGATTCGTCGAAGAAGGCCCACAGGCAGTCGTCGGCGGGGCAGATTTTCAGGCGGACCCAGTCGCCGCGGATGGCTAGGCGGGTGGTCGCTGCCAGGGTCGCGGTGACGGCGTCCGGGGTGAGCAGTGCCGGGCCGGTTTCGGTGAGGGTGAAGCGGAGCGGGACGTCCAGCTTGGTCGCGGGCAGCCGCGGGTCGCCGACGGCGGCGCGCAGGCTGTCGCGTACGGCGCGGGCTTCGGCGGGATCGTTCGGTGACACGTCGTGGTCCGCGGCCCACTGCCGCCAGAGCTCCGGATCGTCCAGCAGGTCGTCGCCCCGTTCGATGTCGACGGTGTTCAGGAAGGCGACCACCAAGGAAGCGTCGGTGTGCACCTGCCCAGTGTACGGGCGATACCGGTTGCGACCTGGCTCACTAACTCCCATACTCACTTTACTGGTTACGCGACTAGGAGAGGATGGCCGCAACATGGGTGCGATTCCGACTTTCGGCGGCGTTGCGTTCGACTGTCCGGACCCAGGGGCACTCGCCGGCTTCTACCGCTCCCTGCTTGAGTGGGACGAACCTAAGATCGCTCCGGACAACCACTGGGCCACGCTCGTCGACCCGCGCGGCGGCGTTCGGCTGGAATTTCAGCGGGTGGCTGATTACCGCGCGCCCGAATGGCCGTCGCAGGACAAGCCGCAGCAGGCGCACCTCGACCTCGACGTTCCCGATCTCGAGGCCGCTCACCAGCGCATTCTCGGGCTGGGAGCGAAGCTGCTCGACGATTCTCCGGAGACCTTCCGGGTGTACGCCGATCCGGTCGGCCACCCGTTCTGCCTCTGCGCCTGCTGACACGGCGCGGCGAATCCGCGTAGGGTCGGCTGCGTGATTTGTCCGAAGTGTCAGAACATGATGCGCACTGTCGACAAGAACGGCGTCCACATCGAGCAGTGCGACGGCTGCCGCGGGATCTTCCTCGACCGCGGCGAGCTGGAGCAGATCGCCGGTGCCGAGAGCGCTTTCTACCGGCAGCAGCCACCGCCTTACGGCCGTCCCGATTCGCCGCGCCCGTACCGAGGCGGGCACGCGGACTCGCCGCGGCCGTACCGCGGTGGTTACGGGGATTCGCCGCGCCCGTACGGCGGACGACGCAAGCGCAGCTTCCTCGAGAACCTCTTCGACTGAGTTGTCCACCGTTCCAGTAGTGCTTGACCTGCGGATCTGTCCGGCCTGTGGCGACCGCGCGAGTTGTCCACAGGCCGAGGCGGACCTTCTGCGGTGTGTGGAGTGCGGACACCGGTGGCCGTTCCGGCGGCTGCCGTTGTTCGCGTTGACGGGGCCGAGCGCGGGCGGCAAATCGACAGTCGGGCCGAAGCTGGCGCAGCGGTTGGCGGGTGAGGCCGTCGTGCTAGAGCAGGACGTGCTGTGGACCGGCGCGCTGCAGGACGACGTCCCCGGCAACCCGGCGTTTCGCGGGGCCTGGCTGCGGATGGCGGCGATGCTGCACCAGAACGGACGACCGGTCGTGCTGTGCGGGACGGTCGCGCCGCAGGAGCTGGAACCGTTGCCAGAGCGCGTTTTCTTCTCGGACGTGCACTATCTGGCGCTGGTCGCGGACAACGAGACCCTCCGACGCCGGTTGCGTGCCCGGCCGGCGTGGCGGGAGTGGGACGAGCCGCGGATCGAGGAGATGCTCGAGTTCAACCTGTGGATACGCGGGCAGGTCGAGTCCATCGACACGACGGAGGCTCCGCTCGAGGACGTCGTGACCGCGGTGGAGAAGTGGGTTCGGGCCAGAATTGGGTCGGACCTAAGGACTGGCGCGTGAGTTGGGTCGGACCTAGGAATCGGTGCGTGAGCTGGGTCGGGCCTAAGGATCAGTGTGTGAGCTGGGTCGGACCTAGAGATCAGTGCGGGAGCAGGATTTTGGCTGGGTCGGACCTAGTGACGCCTCACGATTGTTCCGCGCGGAGCCGTTCGTCGTAGCGCTGCTGGGATTCGTGGATTTCGCCGGTGTGCGCGACGGTCCAGTCGTACAGTCGGCCGAACGGCTCGCGCAGTGATTCGCCAAGTGGCGTAAGGGAATACTCGACTCCGACGGGGGACGTCGGCAGTACTCGCCGCACGATCATGCCGTTGCGTTCCAGCCTGCGCAGGGTTTGGGTCAGCACCCGCTGGGTCACGCCTTCCAGTCGGCGTTTGATGTCGTTGAACCGGCGCGGCTCCTCCAGGACTGCCATCGCCATCATCGACCACTTGTCGGCGATCTGGTCGAGGATCGGGCGGCTGGGACAGTCGGCCCGGTACACAGTGCCGGTGTCGGGAGCGGCCATCTCGGTATCCTCCATGATCCTTGCGATGCCCAAAGTGCGTTATTGACGCTGGTCGGTCCGCGCCCGAGCCTAGGTATACATCAGGAACCTAGCTGCCTGCCGGATACGTATCGGAGACCCGAATGCACCCCGACGACTACCCGACCCTGCGCGTGCGCCGCGAGGGCGGCATCGTCCGCGTCACCATCGACAACCCGCCCGTCAACGTCCTCGACGTCGCTCTCATGGCGGACCTCAGGCGGCTGCTGCTCACGCTGCGAGCCGACGATTCCGCGCGCGTGATCGTTTTCGACAGCGCCGACCCGGACTTCTTCATCGCGCACGTCGACATGTCTCTGGTCGACACTCCGGACGCGTTCGACCACTTCGCTCCCGAGATTCCCTTGGGGCTCAACGTTTTCCAGGCGTTGGGCGAACTTCTGCGGCAGCAACCGCAGGTGACGATCGTGCAGCTCGCCGGTCTGGCGCGAGGCGGCGGGGCGGAGTTCGTCGCGGCCGTGGACCTGGCCTTCGCGGCGATCGAGACCGCGGGGCTCGGGCAGATCGAGGCGCTGATGGGGATTGTCCCGGGCGGCGGAGGGACGCAGTATCTGGCGAACCGGGTCGGCCGCAACCGGGCGTTGGAAATCGTGCTCGGTGCCGAGTTGTACGACGCGCGGACGGCCGAACGCTACGGCTGGGTCAACCGGGCCGTGCCTGCTGACGAACTCGAAGAAGTGGTTGATCGGCTGGCCCGCAACATCGCCGCGTTGCCGGAAGGCGTGATCGCCGCGGCGAAAAAAGCCGTCGTTCCGGATGATCTGGCCACCGGATTTCAGCGGGAACACGACGCTTGGGCGGGACAGTTCACGCGTCCTGCGGCGGAAGCGCTAATTCGGGGCGGACTGGCGCGGGGTGCGCAAACGCGGACGGGCGAGCGCGATCTGGAGGGGCTGCTTCGCGGGCTGGCGGGGTGATCGGCGGATCCGCCCTACAGCGGCCAGCGATTCTCGGATTGCGGATCGTCCAGCCAGAAAGTCTGCTCGTCGGCGTTGACCGTGAGGCCGAAACGCGACCGGCTGGGGCGTCCGAGCGATTCCCAGCGCCGGTGCGCTTCCTCGGCGATATCCCACAAGGCGCGCGGACCTCCTTGTGCCACCTCGAAACCGGAGTCCGTGCGACGGGTCCGGGCCCAGGAACCGTCCGGATGGGACAGTGCGAAAGCGCCGTTCGGGTCGACGTGCACCGGGCGTACCTCAGGTAGTTCCAGTGACGCAAAAAACTCGAAATGTCGTTGTGGTTTAAGCACATCTGTCATTGACAGTTCAGTCGGGCACCATTGCACATCGGCAGCGGACGGCAGGTCCGCGAGCGGCGGCAGGCGATGTGCGCGCAGGGGCATGAAGCGTCCGTCGCGGGCCAGGACCTGGCCTTCGGCGGTCGCGCCTTCGCCTGCGGTGAGGCGGACTAGCCCGCCGCCGAACGGGCGGTTGAGGGTGGTGACGATGTGTCCGCCGGGGAGGGTTTGAGCAAGCCAGGCAAGGGGAATCCGGGAGACCGACGCGGTGCACAGGACCCGGTCGAAGAGCACTCCGGCCGGGAAACCGAGTGCACCGTCGCCGGTGGCGCACGCGGGGGCGTAGCCGCAGGAGGCGAGGCGTTCCTGCGCGGCGGCCGCGATGACCGGGTCGATGTCCACTGTGGACACCTGGCCGGAACCGCAGCGGTGGCACAGCAAACCCGCGTTGTACCCGGTTCCGGTGCCGATCTCCAGCACCCGGTCGCCGTCGCGGACCAGGAGTTCTTCCAGCATGATCGCCATGATCGCGGGCATGCTGGACGAACTGGTCGGCACGCCGGGGACCGGTCCGTGCGCGCGGGCCCGGTCCCATAGCGACGGGTCGTCGTCGAGCTGGGTGACCAGGACGTCGCGCGAATAGACGCGGTCCAGCCAGTCCGGATCGCCGCGGTCGACCGCCGCCCAGCCGTCGCCGGCTGGCACGAAAAACCGCGGCAGGAACGCGTGCCGGGGGACGGTCGCGAACGCGTCGGTCCAGGCCTCGTCGTGCAGCACGTCCTCTTCGACGAGGTGCCGGACCAGGCGTCGACGCAACCGTTGTGCCCGCATAAGCCCAGGGTAACGGGGTGAGCGGAACCACACTCGATGGTTGCAAGCAGGGTGCTTGCAATAGCTAGCACGCGAGCGTACTGTCGAGTAGGTCGCGAGGAGGTGACCGGATGACAGAACCCGGCGGAGCACAGCGCCCCATGGACAAGGTCGCGGACATCGCCTCCGACATCGGCGAGTACATCCGCCAGCAGCGCAGTTCCGCGAAGATTTCGCTGCGCCAGTTGTCGAAACTCGCCGGAGTGTCCAATCCGTACCTGAGCCAGATCGAGCGCGGGGTCCGCAAACCCAGCGCGGAGATCCTCCAGCAGATCGCGAAAGGGCTGCGGATCTCGGCCGAAGCGTTGTACGTGCAGGCCGGAATCCTCGACCTGCCGACCGGCGGCCCGGTCGGCGACGCGATCCGCGCCGACGCCGAGCTGACCGAACGGCAGAAGCAGGTCCTGCTCGACGTCTACGAGTCCTTCCGGCGCGAAAACGCCGCCGCGAACACCGCACCGAAGACCACCCAAGAGACCACTGAGGAGTCGGCATGACCACGCCCAAGACCGAGGACGTCCGCAAGGCCGTCAACACCGCGCTCGACCAGGTCCGCACCCCGCTGCTCGCCGCGCTCGGCGCCGGAAACCTGGCCAGCCAGGCCGTGACCGACGCGGTCGCCAAGGCCCGCGCCAACGTCACCAAGAACACCGAGGCCGCGCGCAAGGGCTTCGAGGAGCTGCCGACCGACGTCGAAAGCCTCCGCGAGAAGCTCGACCCGGCCGAACTGCGCAAGGCCATCGACGAGTACACCGAGGCCGCGCTGAAGCTGTACAACAAGCTGGCCGAGTCCGGCGAGCAGGCGTGGGACAAGATCGCCGCGCAGCCGCAGGTCAAGAAGGCCCTTGAGCAGCTGGACGACGCGCTGACCGCCGCGCAGGAGCGCGTCGACGGCCTGACCGAGGAGACCCGCGAGCGCGTCGACGGCGTGCTGGCGAAGGTCACCAAGCGCACCCGTTCCGCTGGTGAGAAGGCTGCCCGCAAGGTGACCGAGGTGGCTGGCGACACCGCGGACGCGGTTGAGGAAATCGGCGAGAACGTCGCGCACGAGACCCGGTCGGTGGCCCGCAAGGCCGCGAACCGCACCGCGCCGAAGACCGCCACGCCGGCCCGCCGCACGACCACCAGCACGACGGCCAACGCGAAGAAGCCGGCCGCGCCGAAGACGGAGAAGTGACGGCGGAGTCACTGCCGCACTGATCGGCGGTTCGGGTGCTCCGGCACTCGGAACCGTTGGGGCGGACCGGTTTGCGCCGGGGACGCCGAGGGCGAGAATTGAAAATCGAGGGGTCGCACGGCGGCCGGGCCTGGGTTGGTCCGGCCGCCGTGTGCTGTGTTGGGGATGTTCCTGGGTGGCGTTGGGTTGGCGGCGGTGGTTGCCGTGTTGGGGGATGTTCCGGGGTGCCGTCGGGTTGGCCGCGGTGGTTGCCGTGTTGGGGATGCTCGGGGGCGCCCGTTGTGCTGGCGGCGGTGCCGCCGGGTTGAGGGATGCTCAGGGGCGCCGTTGGGTTGGCGGCAGTGTCGCCGTGTTGGGGGATGCTCGGGGGCGCCGTTGGGTTGGCGGCAGCGTCGCCGTGTTGGGGACGGTGGTGCCGTGCCGCTGCATGGCGGACTGTGCCTCGCGCCGCCGAATCAGGTGGCGTCCGGGGATGTGGCGGCGGGGGTGTGGTGAGGTTGCCACCGCGCCGCCGCGTGGCGGACTGGGCCCGCGCTGCTGATCCGCACCGCTGAATCGGGCGGCGTGCCGGGATGTGGCAGCGGGGGTGTCGGTGAACCTGCCGTCGCGCCGTTGAATCGGAGGACCGTGCCGCCGTCGCCCTGTGCGGGGTGTTTCGGGGGCAGCGTCGGGCGGGTTGGTCCGGTCGCCGTGCGCCGCCGCGGATGTTGCGGCGAAGTCGATGTTGGGTCGAGCCCACCTCGCGCGAGCATCGTTAGGTTCGGCCTAGATGCACGGCAGCGAGTTAGGCCCGACCTAGGCTCTCTGGCGGCGGACTGGGTTCGACCTAGCTTCGTCACGGCCGACTAGGTCCGACCTAGGCTCACGGCAGCGAGTTGGGTCGGACCTAGCTTCATGGGCCAGCGGACTGGGTCCGACCTAAGCCGAGGCACCCAACCGGAGTGACCGTTGTCACCCCGACAGCCGTCGTTGAGATAACCGCGGCCAAACCCGCCCCACCCGGGCCTGACCAGCAGTCATGTCACAGTGCCGGTTTTTGGGGGAGCGGGCGGCGTGGGCGGTTTGCCGTAAGCTGGCTGCGTGCTGGTTGCCGAATGGATCCTCAGGGTCATCCACTGGGGCAGCGCCTTGGTCGGGCTCTTCGCCTTCGTTCACGCGCTGCTCCAGCGAGCCGACGCGTACTCGGCGGCCGATCGCAAGACCAAGCCGGTCTGGATGTTGATCACTGGCGTGGCCACGGTCGCCCTGGTGTTGTTCCCGCTGCAGGGGAACGGGGTCGGGTTCATCTTCTGGGTGCCCGCGATGGCGGCGGCGCTCGTCTACATCGTCGACGTGCGGCCGAAGCTCATCGAGGTTCAGCGAGGCCACCGCAACTGGTGACCGGGAAGCCCGGCGGATTACATTCGGGCTGGTGACCACCTGGACTATCGCCGGAAGCCTCACTGTCGTTCCCGCGCCGACCCGTACTGACCTGCTTGCCGAACCCGTCTCCAAGGCGCTTGCCGCGATGCCCGCGCCGGACGAGGTCGGCGTCACTGAGATCGATCCGGAGCTCGCTGACACCGCCGCGTTCTGCGAGGCGTACGGGTCGCCGTTGACTGCCTCCGCGAACTGCGTTGTTGTCGCTGGCAAGCGGGCCGGGGAGGTCCGGTTCGCCGCGGCGCTCGTGCTCGCGACCACCCGCGCCGACGTCAACGGTGTCATCAAGCGCCGCCTCGACGTGCGGAAGGCGTCCTTCGCGCCGATGGACGAGGCCGTTTCCCTTACCGGCATGGAGTACGGCGGCATCACGCCGGTCGGGCTGCCCGCGGACTGGCCGATCCTCATCGACCAAGCCGTCGCGGACGCGCCGGAGCTGGTGATCGGCAGCGGGATCCGCGGCAGCAAGCTCCTGATCTCCGGTGCGGCGCTCGCTGGGCTGCCGAACGCCGAGGTCATCGACGGGCTCGCGCGCTGAACTGTCCACAGTGGACGAACCAGTCGAGATCAGCCCGGCGGCCCTCCAGAAGCTGAAGCAGCAGCGCGAGGCGATGTTGGCCGCGCTGGGCCAGGACAGCCTCGTCTACGGCGTCAACACCGGGATGGGGCGGCTCGCTGGGACCCGGCTCACTGCCGCGCAGCAGGCTGACCATCAGCGCAATCTGCTGGTCGGCCGGGCGGTCGGCGGGAAGCCGTGGTTGTCGCTGGAGTTGACCCGGGCGTTGCTGTGCATGCGGCTGCGCGGGTTTCTCCGCGGCGACGCGGCGGTCAGTCCCGAGCTGGTCAGCTTCCTCGCAGACCGGATCAACGACGGGTTCCTCCCGGCCGTCCCGCGCGACAGCCTCGGCAGCGCCGGCGAAATCATCCCGCTGGCGCACGCGTTCCAGACGTTCGTCGGGCTCGGCACGGTCATCGAGGACGGTGCCGAGGTCCCGGCGGCGGAAGCGTTAAGCCGGCGCGGGGTGCGGCCGTTCGTGCTGGGGCCGAAGGAAGGGGCGAGCCTGATTCAAGGTTCGCCGCTGGCCGAGGCGTACGCGTGGGTGTGCGGCAAGAGGATGCGTCGGCTGATCGATTGGCAGACGGCCTGCGCGGCGATCACCGTGGACGTTCTTGGTGCGCCGCAAGCGATCTACCGCGGCACCCGCATCGAGGAACTCATCGAAGGGGCCGCCACCAACAAGAGCGTCGTGCAGGCGCCGATCTCGGTGCGAGTCGGGCCGAAGGTGCTTGAATACGTCAGCCGGACGGTCGAGGAACTCCGGGAAACCTTGCAGGAGTCCTGGGAAACCCCGGCGGACTCGCCGGGCTTCGTCAACGGCGAGTTCGTCCCGACGACCGGCTATCACGCCGCCGCGCTCGGGCTTCGGATGGACGCGGTCAAGGCAGCCCTCGTCCACGCGGCGGAAGTTTCGGTTCAGCGGCTTCACCGCCTCCTCGACCCGCAGTTCAGCGGGTTGCCGCCGCAGCTCGCGGTGGACCCGGGGCCGCAGGCCGGGCTTACGCCGTTGCACAAACGCGCGGCTGGCGAGCTGCATGCGATGCGTCGTCTGGCCGCACCGGCGACGCTCGGGTCGCTGGATACTTCCGCTGGTCAGGAGGATGTGCAAGCGTTCGCCAGCAAGGCTGGCACCGAGCTGGAGACAGTGATCGAGCGCTTCTTCGCCATCACCGCGTGCGAGCTGATCGCGGGGCGGCAGGCGCGGTATCTGCTCAAGGCCCCAGGCGCGCCGAGGCTGGCTGACACCTACGCCTGGCTCGCGGCGAGGATCGAGCCGGTGGTGGTCGATCGGTCGCTGGGGCCGGAAATCGACCAACTCGCCGAGGTCTGTCTCACGAGTCCCGACGGGCCTGTTGAAGTGCGAGACCGCGAGGCGTAGCCAGCTTGGTCAACAAAGCGAACAAGCCCTCGCACACCAGCGCCAGGATCACCACCGCAAGACCGCCGCCGAAGATTTCGCCATGGCCCTGCTCGCCGAGGGCGAAACCGTCCACGATGTAGCGGCCCAGCCCGCCGCCGTCGTTGACGATCGCGCCGATCGCGACCGTCGCGATCAGTTGCAGGAACGCCACTCGCGCGGCGGCCACGATCACCGGCGACGACAGCGGCAGTTCCACGCGCAGCATGATCTGCCATTCGCGGTACCCGGTGCCGCGCGCCGCGTCGACGACTTCCTGTTCCACCTGCACCACGCCCGCGTAGGTGTTGGTGAACAGCGGCGGCAGCGCCAGCGCGACGAGCGCCAGCAGCAGCGGCCAGAAGTCCGTGTTCGCGCCCCACCGGCTGGCCAGGAACCAGAACAGGATGATCAGCCCGAAGCTCGGGATCGCGCGGCCGATGTTCACCGCGCTGCTCGCCAGGAACTGGCCGCGCCGGTAGTGCGCGAGCCACAGCGCGAACGGAACGGTCAGGACGATCGAGATCGCCAGTGCCAGCGCGGAGAACCACAGATGCTGCACCGTCCGGAACGGAATCCCGGCCGGATCGGTCCAGCTCCAGCGGTTCGGGTCGGCGAGCCAGTGGCCCAGCTGCTCGAAAAAGCTCATCGAACGGCCCTCCGCGCCCACGGGGCCAGCGCGCGTTCGCTCAGCCACAGCAGCAAATCGACGAGCACGGCCAGCGCGATCGACAGCACGATGCCGACGATGATCGGGCTCGGGTTGGGGATCGTCGTCTGGATGCCGGCCCGGATGAAGTAGCCGAGCCCGCCCTTGCCGAGCAGCGACGTGACGGTGACCAGGCCGATCGTCGTCACCGCGGCCACCCGCAGCCCGGCGATCACCACCGGCAGCGCGAGCGGCAGCTCCACCTGCCACAACAGCCGCCGCGGCGTGAAGCCCATCCCGATCGCCGCTTCGCGCACTTCGGTCGGCACCTGCTGCACGCCGGTCACGATGTTGCGGATCAGGATCAGCAGCGTGTACGTCGCCAGCGGGATGACCGAGGTGGCGAAGGAGAACCCGAGCAGCGGAACCAGCAGCGCGAACGCGCCGAGGCTCGGGATCACGTAGAGCGCGCCCGCCGTGCCGATCACGAACGGATAGAACCAGCGGTAGCGCAGGCACAGCGTGGCCAGCGCGAGCGAAAGCACGAGGCCGACGCCGAGCGCGGTCGCGGTGAGGGCGACGTGCTCGCCGAGCCGCTGAAGAATCGCGTCAGCGTTGCGTTCGACCCACCGCCATTCGAAGAGGGGACGGCTGCTGTCGGCCAGCAGCGGGGTCACGGACGCGTGCACGGCGCGACCTTACCCCGATCGAGCGACAATATTCCGGCCCGTGAGATTCCGTGGCGAGGATTCCTAACCAGTGGTTTCTGTCGGGGGTCGCGGTTAGGGTCCATTCCCACTAACGAGTGAACTGAGGAGTGTGGGGACACGTGCGCTGGACCCGGAACATCCGAGTGGCCGCGCTGCTGGCGACGGCCGCGCTCGGCTTGACCGCGTGCGGTGGGGGAAGCGACCAGCCGGCCGCGCCGAGCAAGGGCGGCGCTCCGATCGTCGTCGCCTCGTTCAACTTCACCGACAGCCAGATCCTTGCCGAGATCTACGCGGGCGCGCTGGAGGCCAAGGGCTATCCGGTCACCCGGAAGCTGAATCTCGGCTCGCGGGAGCTGGTCTACCCGTCGCTCAAATCCGGCGAACTGCAGTTCCTGCCGGAGTACCAGGGCGCGGCGATCACGACCGGCTTCGGCAAGGAAGCCACCAAGGACGCCAAGGCCGAGCACGAACAGCTGGAGAAGCTTTTCGCGCCCGAGGGCGTCGGGCTGCTGAACTACGCGGCAGCCGAGGACAAGAACACCTACATCGTGAAGGCCGACCTCGCGAAGTCGAAGGGCATCGCGTCGATCAGCGACCTGAAGAAGCTCGACAAGGTCGTGATGGCCGGTCCGCCGGAGTGCGAGAAGCGGCTGCCGTGCTTCCAGGGCTTCAAGGACGTCTACAAGCTGACGAACGCGACTTTCCAGACCGTGCAGGAGGCCGGGCCGCGCGTGCAGCAGCTCAACTCCGGCGCGGTCACGGTGATCCCGGTCGACTCGGTCAGCCCGCTGGTCGGCGACCCGCAGTACGTCGCGCTCAAGGACGACCTCGCCATCGTGCCCACCGAGAACGTGGTGCCCGCGGTGAACAAGAAGGTGCTCGACGCGCGCGGCGCGGACTTCGCGAACGTCGTCAACGCGGTCAGCGCGAAGCTCACCACGGACGGCATGCGCGAGCTGAACAAGCGGGTCGACGCGGACGGCGAACCCGCGGCCGACGTGGCGAAGGACTGGCTGAAGCAGCAGGGCCTCTCCTGACCTTCTCGGGAGCGGCGATCCCGGTGCGAACCGGGATCGCCGCCCCTCACCCCATGTGCGAAGGTGACCTCGGCGGAACCCTGAGGAGGAAACGACATGGGCAAGGTCACGGCCACCGCGGAGCGCACGATCGACGCGCCGGTGGAACGCGTGCGTGAGCTGGTCGCGGACTACGCCGAGACCCGGCCGAAGCTGCTCACCGAGCACTACCGCGACTACGAGGTCAGCGAGGGCGGCGTCGGCGCCGGCACGAAGGCCAGCTGGAAGCTGCAGGCCACGTCCAAGCGAGTGCGCGACGTCGCGGCCACGGTGACCGAGCCGTCGCCCGGCACCTTCGTCGAGACCGATGCGAACTCCAGCATGGTCACCACCTGGACCGTCACCGCCTCCGGCGAGCGTTCCCTCGTCCGCATCGAGACCAGCTGGGACGGCGCGGGCGGCATCGGCGGCTTCTTCGAGAAGACCTTCGCGCCGGGCGGGCTGAAGAAGATCTACGACGGCGTGCTCGGCAAGCTCGCGGAGATCGTGTAGCGCTGGCCACAACCCCGGGGACAATCGGAATGCGCGCCCCGGTTTCTCCGTTGGCCGGATAGACCGGGGCGCGCGCCCCGCTTCAATCCAGCTTGAACGAAACGGAGTTCGACGGTGAACGCACCCACAGCGACTGAGATCCGGCTCGCGGCCCGCCCGCACGGCGTCCCGACCATGGACAATTTCGACATCGTCGAGACCGAGGTGCCGAAGCCGGGTCCCGGGCAGATCCTGGTGCGCAACCTCGTGATGAGCGTCGACCCGGCGATGCGCGGCCGGATGAACGACGTGAAGTCCTACTCGCCGCCCTTCGTGGTCGGCGAGGCCATGCAGGGCGGCGCGGTCGGCGAGGTCATCGAGTCCACTGTGGACGACTTCGCGGTCGGCGATCACGTGCTGCACCAGGCGGGCTGGCGCACGCACGCGGTGCTCGACGCCAAGCGAGCGGTCAAAGTGGACGATTCGGTCGCGCCGCTTTCGACCTACCTCGGCGTGCTCGGGATGCCGGGTCTGACCGCGTACGCCGGGCTGCTGGTGAGCGCGGAGTTCAAGGAAGGCGACACGGTTTTCGTCTCCGGCGCGGCCGGTGCGGTCGGCTCGCTCGTCGGCCAGCTGGCCCGGCTCAAGGGCGCCAAGCGCGTGATCGGCAGCGCGGGTTCGGCGGAGAAGGTCCGCTACCTCACCGAGGAGCTGGGCTTCGACGCCGCCTTCAACTACAAGGACGGACCGGTCGCCGAGCAGCTCGCCGCGGCCGCGCCCGAGGGCATCGACGTCTACTTCGACAACGTCGGCGGCGAGCACCTCGAGGCCGCGATCGCGTCGATGAACCTGCACGGCCGGATCGCCATCTGCGGCATGATCTCGCAGTACAACGCCACCGAGCCGACCCCGGCGCCGCGCAACCTGGTGCAGCTCATCGCGAAGCGGATCACCATGCGCGGCCTGCTCGTGCTGGACCACTGGCACCTGATGCAGGAGTTCGTCGCCGAGGTCGCGCCGCTCGTGGCGTCCGGCGAGATCAAGTACTCGGAGACCTTTGTGGACGGCATCCGCAACGCGCCGGACGCGTTCCTCGGCCTGCTCAGCGGGGCCAACACCGGCAAAATGCTGGTGCGCCTCAGCTCCTGACGATTTCGTCAGCCAGCTCGGGCATCGTCGCCGCGGTGTAGGTCGCGGCGGGGAGCCCGGGCAGCGGATGGACTCCGGGACGCGCGAGCAGCGCGGTCCGGAGTCCTGCCGCTTGTGCTCCGGCGATGTCCCAGCCGTGCGCGGCGACCATCACCGCTTGGCCGGGTTCGACGCCGAAGGCACGCAGCACCTGGAGATACGGCTCCGGTGCCGGTTTGAGCCTGCTGACCTGCTGCGCGGAGAAGATCCGGTCGAATTTCGTTGCCAGGCCAGCGTTCTGCAGCTGCGCCTCGGCGGTGGCGAGCGGCGAATTCGTGAGGGCGACGACCTGGTGTCCGGCCTGGCGCAAGCGGTCCAGGCCGGGTACGACGTCGGCGTGCGCGGGCAGGGTGCGCAGGCCGTCGCCGACCTTCACCAGCTCGACGTCGGTCAGTTCATGGCCGTGCCGCGCGCACACGGCGGCCGCGGCTTCCCCGGCGATCTGCGCGAAATCGCGGTACTGGCCGGCCGCGGTCACCGTGAGCACGGTGTGGATCGCGAGCGCGAACCATTCCTGACGCGCTTCCGGATCTCCGGTGAGCTGGGTGAACAGCGGGTCGAGCGCGGTCAGGTCGAGCAGCGTCTCGTTGACGTCGAACACGCACAGCATCGCGCCTCCAGCCGGTGAACCGCTTGCGTACCAGGGTCCTCCGTCAGTCGCGGGCTAGGCAAGCGCGGTGATCAGTTCGGCGAGAACTCCCTGCCAATGGCGGCGCTGCTGCTCCCGTTCGGCGGCGTCGGCCAGGCGCTCCTGGTGAATGCGCAGCATTGCTTTGCCCGGACCGCTGGCACGCACGGCCAGCTGCAGCGTCGTCTCGTGCGACCAGCCGGCCGGCTGCCAAGTGAGCCGGATCCGGTCCATTTCGCGGAAGCTGCGCGTCTCGCCGCGGATTCCGTCGGCGGTCTCGTAGCCGACGCCGGGTTCGGGCTGGACGGTAACGCCCTCGCCGAGCCAGATCGCCACGCCTTCCGCGGACGTGATGAAGTCCCAGACGTCCTCGGCGGAGCGGCCGATCGTCTTCGAGACGCCGATCTGCCAGCCCGCGTCCTTGGTCTGCCCGACGCTCACTCGGCCACCGCCGCGATCGCGCTGACCTCGACGAGCGCACCCGGCACGGCCAGCCCGGCCACGCGCTGGACAGTGACCGGCGGCGTCGCGCCCGCCAGCGCCGCGGCGGCGGCCGGATAAGCCTTGGCGAGATCGACGTCCGCGACCAGCAGGATGTTCAGCATCACCACATCCTGGACGGTCGCGCCGCCCGCGGCCAGCGCCGTTTTCAGGTTGGCCATCACCCGCTCGACCTGCGCGGCGACGTCGGTTCCGCCGACGAGCGCGCCGTTCGCGTCGACCGCGTTCTGGCCGCCGACGTAGATCGTCGTCGCGCCTGGCGGGACCACGGCGACCTGGGCGAAAGCGGGGGACTGGAGGAGCCCTTCGGGGCGGAGCAGCTGAGTCATAAACCGAGTATGACCAGATACCCGGTCGGCTACTGTCCTAGTTTTGCGCGAGAATCGAGAGCATGACCACCACGAGCCGTCGCCTGGAGACGCTGGCGTTGCTGCAGGCGCGTCCCGGCATCTCCGCCACCGACCTCGCGGCCCGCCTCGGCGTCACCGAGCGCACGACGCGCCGCGACATCGCCCAGCTGCGCGAACTCGGGTATCGCATCGACGGCGAACCCGGCCGGGTCGGCGGCTACCGGCTCGCGCACGGCACCGCGATGCCGCCGCTGCTGCTGGACGCCGACGAGGTCGCGGCGGTTTCACTCGGCCTGCAGACGGCGGTGGCGGTCGACGGGCTCGAAACTGCCACGGTGACCGCGCTGGCCAAGCTGACCCAGGTGGTGCCGACGCGCTGGCAGGCCCGGCTCGCCGCGCTCGCGGACGTGGAATCGTTGCCCGGCAAGCCTTTCCGGCAGGCAGCGCAGGACATTCTGGTACCGCTCGCGTTGGCTTGCCGGGCTGGCGAAGCGGTGCGGATCCGGCATCGAGCTCGGGACGCTCGATCGGCGAAACCCATTGATGTGCAGCCTTACCGGCTCATCACTGTCCGGCGGCAGTGGTACCTCGTCGCTTGTCCGCGCGGAACCAGTGAATGGAAAACCTTTGCGGCGGAACGGATCGAAGCGGTCCAGCCACTCGGGATCAAACTGCCCGCGCCGGAACCACCGTCCACTGTGGTCGATCTGATCACGGACGCGGGCTGGCGGTATCGCGTTCGGGTCCAGGTGCACACGTCGGCTGATCTGGTCCGGGAACTCGTCGACCCGAGTGTGGCGACTGTTGTCGAGGACGGCGACGAGTGCGAACTCCGGTTCGGCACCGACGATCTCGACTGGGCTGCTCGCTGGCTGGCTTATCTGGGCGTGGATTTCGACGTCCTCGAACCGGCCGCGCTCACCGATCGCTTGCACGCCTTCGGTTCTTGGCTGGCTACCCGCTACGTCACCACTCCGCCGGACTGATCGCCGGAGTCCCCGCGCGGTAAGCCTCGATCACGATCCGCGCCGCCCGTCGGGACTTGGCGACGACCTGCTCCGTCGGGTAGCCGAGCCATTGGTAGACGCCGTTGAGGTAGAAATCGCCGTAGCCGTAGGCCTGGGTGTGGAGTTGTTCCATCAGTTCCAGCGCGATAGCCGGATCCGGCGCGATCGTGAGGCAGCGCAGCAGCGACGCGTCGATCAGCTCCCGGCGGGCCTCGTGCAGTTCGACGTATTGCGCGTCAGCCAGCTCCGCGGCGAAGAACACGTGCAGGCCGATCCGGGTTTCCATCAGGAACTTGGTGTGCGCGGCGGACACGGCGGCCAGCGCGGCACCGTCGTCCGTTTCGGCGGCGGCCGCTTCCTCGGCGAGTTCGCGCAGCTGTCGCGCCGCGGTGGTGGCGACCGCGGCCAGCAGCGCCGCGCGGTCCAGGAAATGCCGGTACGGCGCGGCGGTGGAGACCTTCGCCCGCCGGGCGGCTTCGGCGACCGAGAACCCGGCGACCCCGTTCTCCGCGATCAGGTCGAACGCCACGCGCACCAGCTCGGCGCGCAGGTTGCGGTGGTGGTACTGCGCCGCCATGTCGTGTGTCACACCCGATCGTGGTCGCTTCGAGGAATAAGCCGAGGCCCACGCTAGTCGATGTAAGAGGGCTCTTACATCGACTTTGTCCCGAACGGACGGGACACCCAGGAGGGCTTCATGACCACGACCACCTCCGCCATCGCCGCCGCGGCGCCGGGCGGACCGCTCGCGCCGACGACGATCGAGCGCCGTGCCCTGCGGCCGGACGACGTGCTCATCGACATCGCCTACGCCGGCATCTGCCACAGCGACCTGCACCAGGTCAACCAGGACTGGGGCACCGCGATCTTCCCGATGGTGCCGGGCCACGAGATCGCCGGCGTGGTCGCCGCGGTCGGCTCGGACGTCACGAAGTACCAGGTCGGCGACCGGGTCGGGGTCGGCTGCATGGTCGATTCCTGCGGCGAATGCGAGTACTGCCGCGCCGGATCCGAGCAGTTCTGCGTCAAGGGCAACATCCAGACGTACAACGGAGTCGGCTTCGACGGCGAGAACACCTACGGCGGGTACAGCCGGCAGATCGTCGTGAAGGACGCGTTCGTCTGCCGGATCCCGGAGGGCATTGACCTGGACGTCGCCGCGCCGCTGCTGTGCGCGGGCATCACCACGTACTCGCCGCTGCGCCGGTGGGGCGCGGGACCGGGCAAGAAGGTCGCCGTCGTCGGCCTCGGCGGGCTCGGGCACATGGCGGTCAAGCTGGCCGTCGCGATGGGCGCGGACGTCACCGTGCTCAGCCAGAGCCTGAAGAAGCAGGAAGACGGGCTCCGGCTCGGCGCGAAGGACTACTACGCGACCAGCGACGAGTCGACCTTCGAGACGCTCGCCGGCCGGTTCGACGTCATCCTCAACACCGTCTCGGCGAAGCTGCCGGTCGACGCCTACCTCAGCCTGCTGCGCGTCGGCGGTGCGATGGTGAACGTCGGCGCGCCGGGGGAACCGTTGGAGTACAACGTCTTCTCCCTGCTCGGCGGCAACCGCGTGCTGGCCGGTTCGATGATCGGCGGCATCGCGGAGACCCAGGAGATGCTGGACTTCTGCGCCGAGCACGGCGTCGGCGCGGAGATCGAGACGATCAGCGCGGACCAGGTGAACGAGGCGTACGCGCGGGTCGAGAACAGCGACGTGCGGTACCGCTTCGTGATCGACACCTCGACGATCGGCTGACCCCGCGCCGACCGCGCCCCAATGCCACATTGGGTGCATGTGACGCACCCAATGTGGCATTCGGTGCGCTCAACGCACCCAATGCCACATTGGGGCGGGTCAGAGCACCATGGTTCGGTTGCCGTGCACCAAAACGCGGCCCTCGAGGTGCCAGCGCAGGCCGCGCGCCAGCGTCACCTTTTCGATGTCCCGGCCCTTGCGCACCAGGTCCTGCACCGAATCGCCGTGGTCGACGCGGATGACGTCCTGTTCGATGATCGGCCCGGCGTCGAGGTCCGCGGTGACGTAGTGACAGGTCGCGCCGACGAGCTTCACGCCGCGCGTGTGCGCCTGGTGGTACGGCTTCGCGCCGATGAACGACGGCAGGAAGCTGTGGTGGATGTTCAGCGCGCGCCCGGTCCACGCCGCGCACAGTTCCGCGGGCAGGACCTGCATGAACCGCGCCAGCACGATCGCGTGCGGGTCGTGGGCGTCGACCAGTTCGCGGACCTTGGCGAACGCGGCCGCCTTGCCGTCCGGGTCGCCTGCCGGGAACGGCACGTGGTGGAACGGGATCCCGTGCGCGCGGGTGATGTCCGCGAGCGAATCGTGGTTGCCGATCACCGCGGCGATGTCGACGTCCAGCTCACCGGAGGCGACCCGGCCCAGCAGGTCGTAGAGGCAGTGCCCGGCCTTCGACACCAGCACCACCGCGCGCGGGCGCTCGCCGGTGTCGCGCACCTGCCAGCTCGACTCCGCGGACAGTTCGTTCGCGACCGCGCTGAACCGCTCGCGCAATCCCTCGGCGTCGAACGGCAGCGAATCGGCGCGCACGACCTGGCGGGTGAAGAACCAGCCCGAGTCGGGATCGGTGTGGTACGCGGCCTCGACGATCATTCCGCCGTGGTCGGCGAGGAAGCCCGAGATGCGGGCGATGATGCCGGTGCGGTCGGGGCAGCCGAAGGTGAGCACGTAACGCTGGGGTTCTGACACGCGCCCATTCTCACCGGCCGCTGGTCAGGGCGCGGCGAGGGGCTCCAGAAGGGTGGCGTCGCCGACGTTCTCGGCGTGGTTCGGACGGCCCCACAACGCGCGGTACACCTCGTCGGCCGGACCGGCGAGCGTGAGGTCCGGGACGCCTTCGCCCAGCATCGGCGGCCCATCCGGCTGCAGCAGCACGGTCCACGTCCGCGTGTCGGTGCTGACCTGGACGATCCCCTCGCGGCCGCTCGGCCGGGCGCGGCGCGGGGTCAGGAAGGCGAGGAACTCGTCGATGCCGTCCTCGGCGAATTCCGTGCGGTACCGGGTGACCGGCGGCTCGGCCAGGGCGC
Source organism: Amycolatopsis sp. VC5-11 (assembly GCF_037034185.1). Lineage (NCBI taxonomy): Bacteria > Bacillati > Actinomycetota > Actinomycetes > Pseudonocardiales > Pseudonocardiaceae > Amycolatopsis > Amycolatopsis sp. VC5-11. Next base: position 1,328,542 of record NZ_JBAGKF010000001.1, read on the forward strand.
TTTCCGCGTCGAGCCGGTGGATGGCGAACTCGTGCGCGAGCCGGCGCGTCCAATCGGCCACGGTGATCGGGCCGCCGTGCGGGAACGGTGAGCGCAGCGGGGTGTCCGCCGGACGCCGCAGGGCTTCGCGGACGGCCATGCGTTCGCCGTCCCAGCGGCCGAGCGCGTCCTCCCAGGTGGTCGCGCGCTGCGGCTCAGCCTTCTGGTCGGTGATCGCAGCGACCGTGTACGAGAGCACCGTCGTCAGATGCGTCACCAGGTCCAGCACTGTCCACTCCGGACAGTTCCGGACCGGCGCGACCGGACCCGCGGCGAGCGTCGCGGCCTTGATCCGGTCGGCGTGGATGTCGATCGCTTCCAGCAGCCGTGGCGCGTCCATGCACTGACCGTAGCCTGCGCACCCGGACCCGGCGGCCGAATTCGATGAGCACGACCAGCAGCAGCCCGAGCAGGAGCGACAGCAGCAGGCCGTACGCCGGACGGTCGGCGAACGCGGCCCCGCCGGCGAGCCCGATCAGCGCGCTGTACACCGACCACAGCGTCGCGCCCGCGGCGTCGAGCGGCACGAACCGGCGCAGCGGATAGCCGAGGCTCCCGTTGGCCAGCGCGCTCGCGACGCGGCCGCCGGGCAGATAGCGCGCGGCGACGATCAGCAGCGGTGCTTGCCTGCGGACCTGGTCGCGGGCCCATTCGTAGCGTTGCCGTCCGGACGGTCCGCGCTGCAGCCAGGCGACGGCACGCGGACCGGCGGCGCGGCCGACCGCGTAGCCGAGACAGTCGCCCGCCCACGCGCCGGCGGCGGACACGACGACCAGCAGCGCGAGCCTGCCCGGGTCCGGTCCGATCAGGACGGCGACGGTCACCACGGTCGTTTCGCTCGGCATGAACGGGAGCAGCGCGTCCAGGCCGGCGATCGCGAACACGAGCACCCACAGCCAGGGCGAGCCGAGCGTGCCCCGGATCAGCTCGGTGACGTGTTCCAGCAGTTCCACTCGCTCATCGTCAGCACTGAAGGTCACCAAGGGGTGACCCAGCGGGGTGCGGGTGGTGAACAGGTGGGTTCAGCGCGGCGCGACGCTGTCCCAGGACACGGTCAGCTCGCCGAGCCGGCGCCGGTCCGGATTGCCGATGACCGGCCAGCCGCGGTCGGCGAGCATGGCGACGGTGGTGGTCCAGCGGGCGCGAACGCCGAAGGAACGGTGCGGTGCCGCGGCGGCCCAGCACTCGTCCAAAGTGGACATCAGGGCGTGCACGCGTTCGCCGGGAACGTTGCGGTGGATGAGGATCTTCGGCAGCCGTTCGGCCACTGTGGACGGACGGTCGAGTTCGGCAAGCCGCAGCGACAGGGTCAGCGTGCGCGGACCGTCCGCTCCGACCGCGACCCACGTGACCAGCCTGCCGATCTCGTCGCAGGTGCCTTCCACGAGCAGGCCTTCCGGCGGCATCGCGTCGAGCATCAGCTGCCACGCGCCCGGGACCTCGTCCTCGGCGTACTGGCGGAGCACGTTGAACGCGCGCACCAGGACCGGCCGCGTCCCGGCCAGCTCGAACCCGCCGCGCCGGAAGTCGAGCCGGGGCGGATCAGCGGCGGGAAGGGCGGCGGCGACGCGCTCCGGGTCGAGTTCGAGCCCGAGCACCCGGACGTCCGGCCGCACGCGCGCCAGCCAGCGGGCCAGTTCAACCGTCGTGACCGGCGACGCTCCGTAGCCGAGATCGACGACAAGGGGACTTTCGCCGCGCCGCAGCAGCCGCGTGACGCCCGGGTCGCTCGCGAGCCAGCGGTCGACCCGGCGCAACCGGTTGGGATTGGTGGTGCCCCTGGTCGGGGCCCCCACCGGGGTCAGGCGTGCTCGGCCAGCCACTGCGCGGTGAACTCGTCCTCGTGCCGCAGCAGGTTGACCACCTGCTCGGAGACGAACTCCTCGATCCGGCCGCCGAAGAGGGGGATGCGCACGACGACCTCGCCCGTGGTGCGGAGGAGGACCTTGCCGTCCTTCGGGCTGAGGTAGGTCGAGGCGCCGATCTCGCCGGGCACGCCGCCGACGCTGACGTCGGACCGGCCGGTGTACTCGTCGCCGGACCGCTTCCAGGTCTGGGTGCGGTTGACGATGATGTCGCCTTTGTGCAGGGCGCGGACGGCTTGCGGGAGTTTGGCCGCCTTGATGCCGTGCTGGAGTTCGTAGCGGACGGAGTCGCCTTCGGCGGTGTAGGCGAGGAGTTTCGCGTCGTCGCCGCCGAGGGCGGCTAGGCGGGCTTGGAGGGCGTCCTTGCCTGCGACTGCGGTGAAGACGTTTTCGAGCGAGCCGGTGAATTCGCCGCGGTGCTCGATCCGGGATCCCATGTGACGGACAGTACCGGGAGGCCGCGGCTTCGCCGCGGAAAGAGGGTTGCGTGGGGCACCCCGAAGCCCAATTGTGCTGACGGGCGGTGGGTGCTTGTCAAGGCGGGAAAGATGCCTTGACAAGCACCCACCGCCCGCAGGGAGGCTTCGTATCGGGGTGCGGGGGAGGGGCTGGGTGCCTCGCTCGTTGGGTGCATCGGCTGCGGTTTAGGGACGTGAGGGGGGCGCTGAGGGAATCAGAGTCAATGAGGGTGGCCCTCACGGACGGGTCGATGGGGGTGGGTGGGGTGGGCAGTACCGTCAAGCTTTGTGGACATCGCTGAAACGCCTGGTCTGGTTCGTCTCGCCGACTTCACGACCCTCCGATTGGGCGGGCCGGTTCGCCGGTTTGTCACCGCGACGACCGCTGCTGAGTTGGTCGCTGCGGTGCGGGCGGCGGACGAAGCAGGCGAGCCCGTCCTGCTGCTCGGGGGCGGGTCGAATCTCGTCGTCGGTGATGAAGGCTTCGACGGCACCCTCGTGCGGATCGCCAACACCGGGTGGACCCGTGACGGCGACATCGTCGAGGTGGCGGCCGGGCAGGAGTGGGACGCGTTCGTCGCTGCGCTCGTCGACAACGGTCTCGGTGGGCTTGAGTGTCTCTCCGGCATTCCGGGGTCGGTGGGGGCGACGCCGATCCAGAACGTCGGTGCGTATGGCGGCGAGGTGGCTGAGTCGATCGTCTCCGTCGAGTTGTACGACCGGGCCGCGAAGGCGGCGCGGACGGTCAAGGCTGACGAGCTCGGCTTCGCGTATCGCACCAGTGTGCTCAAGGGCACCGACCGGGGCGTGGTGCTGAGTGTGCGGTTCCGGGTCGATCCGAGTGGGCAGTCCGCGCCGATTCGGTACGCCGAGCTGGCGCGCACGCTGGGTGTCGAGATCGACGCGAAAGTCCCCGCCGCGCGGGCTCGGGAAGCGGTGCTTGGGCTGCGGCGCGGCAAGGGGATGGTGCTCGATCCGGTCGATCACGACACCTGGAGTGCGGGGTCGTTCTTCACCAATCCGATCGTTCCCGAGGAAGACGCCGCGGCGGTGCTGAGCCGGATCGCGGAGTCGACTGAGGGGAAGATCCCGCAGTATCCGGCGAGCGGCGGGGTGAAGTTGTCCGCTGCGTGGCTGATCGAGCGGGCCGGGTTCGGCAAGGGGTACCCGGGGCCGGGGGGTCGCGTTTCGCTGTCTACCAAGCACACTCTCGCGCTTACCAACCGTGGTGGGGCCAGCACGGCGGATCTGCTCGCGCTGGCCCGCGAGGTCCGCGACGGGGTCGAGGCTCGGTTCGGGGTGCGGCTGTATCCGGAACCACTGCTGATCAACTGTTCGCTCTGAAGCATCCGGGGTAACCCGGGTGAGCAATCGACAGTAAACCGGCAGCAACCGGACACCGGGTGAAACGTCTTGCGGGGTGAAGAGGAATTTCCGGTTCGCAGGTAACGTCGAATCGCTCACCGGCGCTGTTCTGCGTGGGAGAAGCCGGTGCGGGGGACAAGTGGAGGTAAGACCGTGATCGAGCGCCGTACGGTGTTCAAGGCCGTTCTCGCGACCGGCGCGGCGGCGCTGGCCGCCGCGTGCTCGGGCGGCAGCAACGACGGCACTGCGGTGCCGCAGGGCGGGAGCGGCGACAACGGCGGCAAGCCGGTCGCCCCGGTGGCGAAGCTCACCGCGACCCCGGCCGTCGGGGCCAAGGACGCGAGCGTGCGCGAGCCGGTGGTGGTGAAGGTCACCGAAGGCAAGCTGACCGAGGTCAAGCTCACCAACGAGGGCGGCGACGAGATCAAGGGCGAGATCGCGCCCGACGGCCTGTCCTGGACCAGTTCCGAACCGCTCGGCTACGGCAAGACCTACAACTACGCGGCCAAGGCGACCGGCAGCGACCAGCGGCCCGCCGAGCTCAAGGGGTCCTTCGCCACGGTCAGCCCGGCCAAGACGGTGCGCGCCACGCTGAACCCGGGCGACGACGCCGAGGTCGGCGTCGCGATGCCGATCAGCGTGAAGTTCAACGGGGCCGCCCCGAAGGACCGCGCCGCCGTCGAGAAGGCGCTCAAGGTCAAGACCAGCAAGGACGTCGAGGGCTCGTGGGCCTGGCTGTCGGCGAACCAGGTGGACTGGCGGCCCAAGGAGTACTGGCCCGCCAACACGACCGTCGAGGTCGAGGCGAACCTGTACGGCGTCGACCTCGGCGGGGGCGTCTACGTGAAATCGGACGTCAGCACCAAGTTCAAGATCGGCCGCAACCAGGTGGTCAAGATCAACACCCCGGACCATGTGATGAAGGTCTACCGCGGCGGCGCGGAGAGCGCGAGCTACCCGTGCTCCAACGGGCTCGACTCGGACGTCCAGCGCAACACCCCGAACGGCACCTTCATCATCATGTCGAAGGAGCCGCACGCGGTCTTCGACAACGCCCGCTACGGCTACACCAACGTCAACAAGAAGTGGGCCTGCCGGTTCTCCAACCACGGCGAGTTCATCCACGAGAACCAGGACAACGCGGCCGCGATCGGCAAGACGAACAACTCGCACGGCTGCGTCAACCTGCTCGAGGCGGACGCCAAGGCCTACTTCGACACGGCGATGATCGGCGACCCGGTCGAGGTCACCGGTTCGCGGCTGGGCAGCCCGACCAACTCCGACGTCAAGGACTGGTTCTACGACTGGTCGACGTGGAAGTCGCTCTCGGCCGCGAAGTGATCCACTAGCCGTCTGCTAACAAGTAGAAGTGAACACTGAGGTAACCGGGGCAGGCGGCGTGCGGATCGCACTGCGCGTCGAGGGCCCGGAGAACGCGCGTCCGATCGTCTTCGTGCACGGCTGGGCCCAGTCCGCCGCGGCCTGGTCCGCTCAGCTGGCCGATCCGGCGCTGAGCGGGCAGTTCCGGCTCGTCGCGATGGACCTGCGCGGGCACGGCGGCTCCGACGTCCCCGACAGCGGTTACGACGACCCCGCGCAGTGGGCGGGCGACCTCGCCGCGGTGCTCGACTTCGCCGGTCCGGACGCGATCGTCGTCGGCTGGTCCTACGGCGGGCTGGTGATCGTCGACTACCTGCGCGAGCACGGCACCGCACGGCTCGGCGGCATCGTGCTGGTGGGCGCGATCACCGAGATTGGCCGCAAGCGCGAAGGCGGCGCGACCGGGCCGATCATGCGGGCCGCGCTGCCCGCGGCGCTCTCGGACGACGCGGAGGTGGCGATCCCCGCGCTGGTCGAGTTCACCCGGGCCCAGGCCACTCCAAAGGTGCCTGGTGCGTACGCGCAGGCGATGCTCGGCAGTTCGCTTTCGGTGCCGCCCGCGGTGCGTGGCGCGCTGTTCCGGCGGGACATCGGCAGTGGTGACGTGCTTGCCGCGGTCGACAAGCCGGCGCTCGTCGTGCACGGTTCGGCCGACGGTGTCGTGGATCCTTCGGCGGCAGAGTATTCGGCCGGGAAGATTCCGGGGGCGGTCCTGCGTTGGTTCGTTGAGGCCGGGCATCTGCCGTTCGTCGAGGAGCCGGAGGACTTCAACTCCGTGCTGCGGCGGTTCGCCGGGGACGCAGCCGAGTAGCAGGAGTGACCAGGTGACCCTCAAGGGATTCATCGCTGAGCCGCGCCGGATCGCGGTCTTGTCCGTGCACACCTCCCCGCTCGAGCAGCCGGGCACCGGCGACGCCGGCGGGATGAACGTGTACGTCAGCCAGACCGCGCAGGAGATGGCGCGGCGCGGCATCGAGGTCGAGGTCTTCACGAGGGCGACCTCGTCGGAGCAGCCGCCGCTGGCCGAGCTGGCTCCCGGCGTCACGGTGCGGCACGTGCCGGCCGGGCCGTTCGAGCCGCTGGCGCGCGACGAGCTGCCCGCGCAGCTGTGCGCGTTCACCTCGGGCGTGCTGCGCGCGGAGGCGTTTCACGAGCCGGGCTACTACGACCTGATCCACTCGCACTACTGGCTGTCCGGACAGGTCGGCTGGCTCGCCCGCGACCGGTGGGGCGTGCCGCTCGTGCACACTGCGCACACGCTGGCGAAGGTCAAGAACGCGTTGCTCGCCGAGGGGGACAAGCCCGAGCCGCGGACGCGCGTGATGGGCGAGGAGCAGGTCGTCGCGGAGGCGGACTGCCTTGTCGCGAACACGCAGGTCGAGGCTCGGCAGCTGGTCGATCTCTACGGGGCTGCCACGCACGCGGTGCACGCCGTACCGCCGGGCGTCGACCTCGAGCGGTTCACGCCCGGCTCGCAGCTGGACGCGCGTCGCGAGCTGAACTTGTCGCCGGACGCGGTCGTGCTCGCGTTCGCCGGACGGATTCAGCCGCTCAAGGCTCCGGACGTCCTGTTGCACGCGGCGGCGGAAATGCTGCGGCAGCGGCCGGAATTGGCGTCGCGGCTGGTGGTTTTGGTGGTCGGCGGACCGTCCGGGACCGGGTTGGAGCAGCCGCAGGCGTTGCGGGAACTGGCGGTGTCGCTGGGCATTGCCGAGCAGGTGCGGTTCCTGCCGCCGCAGACCGGATCGAAGCTGCGCACGGTGTTCCGCGCGGCCGACGTCGTCGCGGTGCCGAGCTACAACGAATCCTTCGGTCTGGTCGCGCTCGAAGCACAGGCGTGCGGTACGCCGGTGGTGGCGGCGGAGGTCGGCGGGCTGCCGGTCGCGGTGCCGCACGGGGTTTCCGGGCTGCTGGTCCCGTCGCACGGCGCGGCGGAATGGGCCGACGCGCTCGCCGCGGTCGCGCTGCGGCCGGACCGGCGGGCCGAACTGGCGGCCAACGCGGTACGGCACGCGCAGCGGTTTTCCTGGCGGCGCACCACGGATTCGCTGCTGGACATCTATGCTCAAGCGACCAGAGCGTTCCGGCAGGCGCTGGAACTGCGGGCGGAGGTGGCAGTGTGAGCCTTGACGCGACTATCAAGTCCACTTTGGACTCAAGTGGGCTCAAATACGACCGTCGCGGCGAAGGCCGTTATTTCGTGACGTTGCCGGGAACCAAGAAGCTGCAGACCAACTGCTGGCTCGTGGACGGCGACCACGCGTTCTCGGTGGAGGCGTTCGTCTGCCGCCGTCCGGACGAGCGGCACGAGGACGTGTACCGGTTCCTGTTGCAGCGCAACGCCCGGCTCTACGGCGTGCACTACACAGTGGACAGTCTCGGCGACATCTACCTGGTCGGCCGCTTCGGCAAGGAGACGGTGACCGAGTCCGAACTGGACAAGATCCTCGGCCAGGTGCTCGAGGCCGCCGACGGCGATTTCAACATCCTGCTGGAAATCGGGTTCGCCACCTCCATCAAGCGCGAATGGGACTGGCGGGTTTCGCGCGGCGAATCGCTGGCGAACCTCGAGGCGTTCAAACACCTCGCCGAACCCGCCGGAGGGCACGAACCGGGGTTGACCGAGTCGTAACCGATTCCGTGCAACGGGTCCGCCCGGTCGCTTCGTCTCACCGCCAACGACTGGAGGGAGACGGGAATGCGGACTCGATGGAGATACGTGCTCGCGGGAGCCGCGGTGCTGCTGCTGGCCGGATGCAGCGGCGGCACCAGCGCGGATTCGGCGAGGTCGGCTGTCGCGCCCGCGCAGCGGCAAGAGCAGGGGGCGGCACCGAAGCAGGGCAACGCGCAGGCGTCGGTGCCCGAGCCCGGCGCGACTGATCGCAAGCTGGCGCGCAGCGCACGGCTGGAACTGACCACCCCGAAGACCGACGAGGTCGTGTCCCGCGCCAAGGCGATCGCGACCGGCGCGGGCGGCTACGCCGGGCAGGAGAGCGCGACGGACGATTCCGCGTCGCTGACCTTGGCCGTGCCCGCGGAGAAACTCGACGGCGTGCTGGAGCAACTGGGCGGGCTCGGCCAGGTGAAGCGGCGGGAAATCAGCGCACAGGACGTGACCTCGCAGGTGGTCGACGTGGACGCGCGGCTGGCGACCCAGCGGGCGAGCGTCGAGCGGATCCGCGCGCTGCTGGCGAAGGCGCAGTCGGTGTCCGAGATCGCGTCCGTCGAGAGCGAGCTGACCAGCAGGCAGGCCACGCTGGAGTCGCTGGAGCGGCAGCAGGCGTCGCTGGCCGGGAAGGTCGCGATGGCGACCGTGTCGCTGTCAGTGAGGAAGCAGGCAGCCGCGGCGGCGGAGGAGACGGGCGGCTTCCTCGCCGGGCTGTCCGGGGGATGGGACGCGTTCGTCGTCTTCTGCAGCGGGCTCGTGCGCGTGCTCGGAGTTTTGCTGCCGTTCTTGATCGCGTTCGGGATCCCGGCGGGCGCGGTGTTCTGGTGGCTGCGGCGGCGGAAGGCCAGGCCCGCGGAGTGAGGGGCTGGCGGAACGGCTCGAGGGAGGGGGGAGTCGCGATCTCGAGCCGTCCCGCTGCAGGTCCCGCCTTGCTGGACCCGGTGACGAGGGGGATGCCAACGGGGCCGGCGGGCCGCGGCTCGGCAGGGGGGAGACGAGCCGCGGTCACTGCCCGTGATCAGCCGGGAGTGCGTGGAATCCGGCTGAGCGGGACATGCCCAACCTGTCAGATGTCGACCAGTAATCACAAGACTACTGGTTACTCCGTTCGAGTGAACTTTGCTGACGGGGATAACAGTGTGCAGCGTCTTGCACTCTTTGGCCTGCTTGTCGGCAACCCGGCTGCGCGTCGGGTGAAGGTGTTACTCCCGGGTAACGCACTCTGGGTAGAGGGGTGGACGCACTACTGGCGGCGCGGACCCGTTCTGGCAGGCTGATGGCCATGGCCGAACTTGGGACCCTGGTGCTGCTGCGGCACGGGCAGAGCACGTGGAACGCGGAAAACCTGTTCACCGGCTGGGTGGACGTGCCCCTTTCGGAGACCGGCGAGCGCGAAGCGCGCCAGGGCGGGCAGCTGCTCGCCGAGGCGGGGCTGCTGCCGGACGTGGTGCACACGTCGCTGCTGCGCCGGGCGATCAGCACGGCGAACATCGCCCTCGACGCCGCCGACCGGCACTGGATCCCGGTCAAGCGCGACTGGCGGCTCAACGAGCGGCACTACGGCGCGCTGCAGGGCAAGAACAAGAAGCAGACGCTGGACGAGTTCGGCGAGGAGCAGTTCATGCTCTGGCGCCGGTCGTACGACACGCCGCCGCCCGCCATCGACCCGAAGGACGAGTTCAGCCAGTCCGGCGACGCGCGGTACGCCGACCTCGGCGACCAGGCCCCGCTGACGGAATGCCTGAAGGACGTCGTGGCCCGGCTGCTGCCGTACTGGGAGTCGGCGATCGTTCCCGACCTCAATGCAGGCCGCACCGTGCTGGTGGCCGCGCACGGCAACTCGCTGCGCGCGCTGGTCAAGCACCTCGACGGGATCTCCGACGACGCCATCGCCGCGCTGAACATCCCGACCGGCATCCCGCTGCGCTACGACCTGACCGCGGACCTCAAGCCGGTCAAGGCGGGCGGCGAGTACCTGGACCCGGAGGCGGCGAAGGAAGCCGCCGCCGCGGTCGCGAACCAGGGGCGCTGAGCCCTTCCGCTGCTGGCCTGCTCGTGAGCGGCGTTGCCGGTGAGAACCGGACTTGCCGCTCACGAGCACGGCGGCGGGGGCCGCTTCTAGCCGCCGCTCACGAGCCCTCGCCGGATAACGCCCGGATCCCGGACACCTTCCACTCGGTGCCCTGCCGGACGAGGTCGAGGTGGACCGGCAGCCGGTTTTCTCCGGGGTTCTGGCCGCCGCTCGTCGTCACCAACGCCGACAGCACCGCCGACGCCTTGGTGCCGTCCTGGCTGAGTTCGGTCAGCGCGGCGGTCGAATCCGCGCCGAAGGCCGCCTTCTTCCCGGTCTTGCGGATGCTGTCCACGGTTTCCTGGCGGCTCTGCCGGAACTGCGACAGCAGCGGGTCGGCGGCCACCTTTTCCCATTTCGCGTAGCTGCCGTCGATGTCCTTCGGGTCGATGGTCATCAGGATCCCGCCATCCCGGACGGCCGCGTCGACAGCGGCGTCCCGGGTCGTCGCGAGGCTGTCTGCGGGGCTGGGCGCGGCGGTGAGCTTTCCGCGCGGGTCGAAGTTCAAATCTTGCAGCTGCCAGTGCCCGTTCGCCTTGCCCGCGGTGACCAGGATGAGCGCGACGCCCTGATTTTTGGCTCCGTCCGGGCGTTTGCTGTGCTGCGCGGCCACCACCAGCATCCGCGCGTGGTCCGGGGTCAGCTCGGCCAGACCGGTTTCGAGCACCTGCGTCTGCGTGGTGACCGGCTCGGTGCGGACCTCGGCGAAGGTCTTGTCGAACTGCGCGCGGGCCCCGCCGGTCAGATATTCCTGCTCGGTTTTCGCGACCTCGTCCGGCTTCGTGGAGTCGTAGCTGAACGCCGTCTCCATGGCCTTTTTGACGCCGGACACCGCGTCGCTGGTCGCCTTGGCGTCCACATAGGCCACATTCGGCGGTGCGGGAGCGGGCGCGGGCGACGCGGGTTGCTGGGAGGCGGAGCATCCGGCGGTGAGCAAGGCCGCGGCGAGAACGGCGCGCCTCACAGCAGGCCCGCCTCCCTCGCGAGAGCGCCTGCTTGGAACCGCGACGTCGCACCCAGGACATCCATCAATTCGGCCACCCGCCGACGGTACGTCCGCAGCCCGACGCCCATCGCCCGGGCCGCCTTCTCGTCGGTGGAACCGGAAGACAGCAGGTCCAGCAGCTGCGGCGTGTACTGCCGCAGCTCGGCGAACCGCGTTTCGTACGCCTCCATCGCGGTCGACGAGCGCCAGGCGGCCTCGAACAGCGACGAGATGCCCCGCACCAGATCCGGGGCGGTCACGACGTTGTAGCCGGGGCCGGCGGCGAGGATCGCGACGCGGCCGTCGAGCAGGATCGTCTCGTTGATCTCGTGGTCGCTGATCCGGACTTCCGCGCCGAGCCGCTGCAGCATCCGCAGGTGCTCGGCTCCCGCCGGGTCGAGCATGACTCGCGACAGGTAGACCTTGCGAACCCGCAGCTTCCGCTCTTTCGGCAGCTCCTGGGCGAATTTCTGCATCGCGGACCAGGTGTGCAGGTCGTTCGCGGCGCAGGCGAACTCGTCGGCTCCGGCGAGCAGGTGTCCGGCGCGCTCGACCAGTTCTCGCTCGTCGCGGATGCTCGCGACTTCCTCGGCTCGGGGCACGTCGTCCAGTGTTCCCGCGTTGGCAGCTTGCTGCCAAACCCGCCGCGGCGGCCGGCCGCGAAGCACGCTGGAGACATGACCGAAACGACACTTCCCGCCGCCGCCGCGGGCACCTGGCAGCTCGGCTCCCGCACCGTCAACCGGCTCGGCTTCGGTTCGATGCGGCTCGGCGGTTCGCTCGACCCGAACGCACCGGTCGACGCCGACCGCGCGATTTCGGTGCTGCGCCGGGCCGTGGAACTGGGCGTGAACCACATCGACACCGCGGCGTTCTACTTCGGAGCCACCTGGTCGGCCAACGCGTTGATCAAGGCCGCGCTCGCCCCGTACGGCGACGACCTCGTGCTGACCACCAAGGTCGGCCCGTCGCGCGACGAAACCGGCCAGTTCCGGCCGTTCGCCCGCCCCGACGAACTGCGCGGCCAGGTCGAGCAGAACCTGCGCGAACTCGGCCGCGAGCGCATCGACGTCGTCAACCTGCGCATCGGCACCGGCCTCGACCGCGGCACCGGTTCGCTCGCCGAGCACTTCGGCGCGCTGGCCGAACTGCGCGCCGAGGGACTGATCGGCGAGCTGGGGATTTCCAACGTCAGCGCCGAACACCTCGCCGAGGCGCAGGCGATCGCGCCGGTGGTGTGCGTGCAGAACCAGTACGGCCTGTCCGCCCGCCGCGAGGACGACGAACTGCTGCGGCTGTGCGGCGAACAGGGCGTGGCGTTCGTGCCGTTCTTCGCGGTCGCGAGCGGACAGTCCGACGCGGGCGAGCGGGTGGCCGAGGTCGCGCGGCGGCACGACGCGACGGACGCTCAGGTGCGGCTGGCGTGGACGCTCGCGCAGGGCCCGCACGTGCTGGCGATCCCCGGTACGGGTGACCCGGCACACCTGGAGCAGAACGTCGCCGCGGCGGCGCTCGAACTCACCGACGAGGACCTCAAAACCCTCGAGGACCATTCAGCACGCTGAACACCGAGCGCGTCGATTTGGCCGGAAGGTCTCGATCGGGTGAACAGGGTCTGACCCCGAGGCGAATATGTACCCCTCAGGTGTCACTCGCCTCACGACAGGGCTTCCAGGACTAGGCCGGAAGGCTACCGGGATGCTTACGATTCCCCCGTGACCACGCCTGTTGTCCTGCTGACGGCCATCGGCGCTCTTGTCGTCGGCGCGGTCGCCGGTTTCCTCGCGGCCAGGGTGCGAGCCCGGCGCGAGGCGGCCCGGCCCCTCGGCCCGACCGTCGCCGAGCTCCTGATGAGGCTGATCCGCTCGTCCAACAACGGCGTCATCGTGCTCAACCGGTTCGGCGACCTCGTGCTGCACAACCCGCGGGCGTACGAACTCGGCCTGGTCCGCGTCAACCAGGCCGATCCGCGGGCGCGCAAGGCCGCCGAGCAGGTGGTCGAGACCGACGAGCCGATGGAGGTCGACCTCTCGCCGCTGGAGAGCCGCGGCCGCCGCCAGCCGGAGGCGGTGCTCGGCGAGGTCCGGCCGCTCGGCGACGGGTTCACCGTCGTCGAGGCCGTCGACCACTCCGAGGCGATCCGGCTGGAGGCGGTCCGCCGCGACTTCGTCGCGAACGTCAGCCACGAGCTCAAGACCCCGGTCGGCGCGATCGCGCTGCTCACCGAGGCCGTGCTGGACGCCGCCGAGGACGTCGAGGAGGTCCGCCGCTTCGGCGGCAAGATCCTGCGCGAGTCCACCCGGCTCGGCCAGCTCGTCACCGAACTCATCGCGCTGTCCCGCCTCCAGGGCGCCGAACGGCTGCCGGACCTCAACGTGGTCGAGGTCGACGCCGTCGTGCGCGAGGCGCTCGGGCGCACCACGCTGTCCGCGGAATCCGCCGACATCACCATCACCACCGACACCCCGAGCGGCCTGCTCATCGAGGGCGACCGGACGCTGCTGGTCACCGCGCTGTCGAACCTGCTGGAGAACGCCGTCGCGTACTCGTCGGCGGGCAGCCCGGTGTCGATCTCGCGCCGGCTCGCTGACGGCATGGTCGAGATCGCGGTGACCGACCGCGGCATCGGCATCGCCGAGGACGAGCAGCAGCGCGTGTTCGAACGCTTCTACCGGGCGGACAAAGCCCGTTCGCGCGCCACCGGCGGCACCGGCCTCGGACTGGCGATCGTGAAACACGTCGCGGCCAACCACGGCGGTTCGGTCGGCCTGTGGAGCCGTCCCGGCACCGGGTCGACGTTCACCCTGCGCATCCCCGCGCACGTGCGCACCGAACCCGCCGACACCGCACGCAAGGCCGCGCCCGCGCGGCCGGACAAGACCCCCGAGCGGACACCCCGGCTCGTGGCAACCGGGCAGGAAGTCTCCAGCCCAGACCATGGAGGAAACCTGTGACGAGGGTTCTCATAGTCGAGGACGAAGAGTCCTTCGCCGACCCGCTCGCCTTCCTGCTGCGCAAGGAGGGTTTCACCGCGGCGGTCGCGGTGACCGGCCAGCAGGCGCTGGAAGAGTTCGACCGCAACGGCGCGGACATCGTGCTGCTCGACCTGATGCTGCCCGGGATGAGCGGCACCGACGTGTGCAAGCAGCTGCGGCAGCGCTCCGCGGTGCCGGTGATCATGGTGACCGCGCGCGACAGCGAGATCGACAAGGTCGTCGGGCTGGAACTCGGCGCCGACGACTACGTGACCAAGCCGTACTCCGCGCGCGAGCTGATCGCGCGGGTGCGCGCGGTGCTGCGCCGCGGCGGCGAGCCGGGCAGCGACGGCGAACTCGCGCCGCTGGTGCTGTCGGCCGGGCCGGTGCGGATGGACGTCGAACGGCACGTGGTGACCGTGGACGGCGGCGAGGTTTCGTTGCCGCTCAAGGAGTTCGACCTGCTGGAGTACCTGCTGCGCAACGTCGGCCGGGTGCTCACCCGCGGCCAGTTGATCGACCGGGTGTGGGGCGCGGACTACGTCGGCGACACCAAGACGCTCGACGTCCACGTGAAGCGGCTCCGCTCGAAGATCGAGCCGGACCCGGGTTCGCCGCGGCACCTGGTGACCGTGCGCGGGCTCGGCTACAAGTTCGAGACCTGAGCGGTCTCCCGGCGGAATGCGGGGTCCGCCGGGACAACCGGTCCGTGAAGGGCTCCTTGCGGGAATCTGATTCCTTCAAGGAGTCCTTCACGGCTTTTGTCCGGGTTTCTGCGCACACCGTGCCGGATCGCGCACGCTGAGTCGATGTTGATCCGAGTGGAGTTGGTTACAGTTTCGAGACCTGGCGCTGGGACCGGTACGCTGAATCCTCGTGCGCCTAGGGGTACTCGACGTCGGTTCCAATACCGTCCACTTGCTCGTGGTCGACGCCCACCGTGGCGCCCACCCGACCCCGATGCACTCCGAGAAGACGATGCTGCGGCTGGCCGAACAGCTCACCGGCTCCGGCGAATTGAGCCGTCCCGGCGAGGACGGCCTGGTCCGGGCGGTCGAATCGGCCAAGGCCGCGGCCGCGCGGCTCGGCTGCGAGGACGTGCTGGCGTTCGCGACGTCCGCGGTGCGCGAGGCGAAGAACTCGGCGAAGGTGCTGGCCAGGGTAGGTGCCGAGACCGGCGTCAACCTGCGCGTGCTGTCCGGCGAGGACGAGGCGCGGCTCACCTTCCTGGCGGTGCGCCGGTGGTACGGCTGGTCGGCCGGGAAACTGCTGGTGCTGGACATCGGCGGCGGGTCGTTCGAGGTCGCGATGGGCCGCGACGAGGAACCCGAACTCGCCGAGTCGCTTCCGCTGGGAGCCGGGCGCACCACCCGCACCCGCTTCCGCAACGACCCGCCCACTCGGTCCGAGGTCGTCGCGACGTCGGCCTGGCTCGAGGACCAGCTCGCCGGGCTCGCGAAAAAGGTCGCCGGCCAGGGCCTTCCGGACCGGGTCGTGGCGACGTCCAAGACGTTCCGCTCGCTCGCCCGGCTGACCGGGGCGGCCCCCTCGGCGGCGGGCCCCCGCGTGCGCCGTACGCTCACCGACACTGCCCTTCGCCAGCTCATCGCCTTCATTTCGCGGATGACCGCCGCGGATCTGGCCCAGCTGGAAGGCGTCAGCGGGAGCCGGTCGCACCAGCTCGTGGCGGGCGCGCTGGTGGCGCAGGCCGCGATGCGGGCGCTCTCTCTCACGGAGTTGGAGATTTGTCCCTGGGCGCTGCGAGAGGGTGTCATCCTGCGGCGGTTGGACCACGCCAATGGGTCGGACGAAACTGGAACCGCGATCTCCGGCGTTTCGGCGAGCGGGGAGGACCGGTGACAGCAGCGGACTGGACTTGGCCGACGAAGACCAGGCACGGTGAAGAGGTGACGGACATGCACTGCACGGTGTCGATTGCGCGCGGCTCCGGAGGCGGGTGTGCCCGAGTGACCACAACCAACCCCGAGCGCGCTTTGGACAGCACGGTATGACGGACCAGACCGGCGGCGACCAGCCCCAGAAGACCGTGGCCGAACTGCTCGCCCAGCACGGGCAGCAGGTCGACGGCGGACGGCGACGCAGGCGCAGGGCGGCCGATGACGAGGACGAGGCCGCCCCGCGGCGCTCGGGCCTCACCGACACCGGACCGCAGGCGATCATCGACCGGGTGGCGTCCGAGGGCGGCACCCCGCCGCCTCCTTCGCGTCCCCCGGGCGGCCGCCGCCGTCCGGACGCGGCCCCGCGGCCCGGTCCGCAGGAATCGGGCCAGTACCCGCGTCCCGGGCAGCAGCCTTCGGGCCAGTACCCCGCGCCGCAGGACGCCGGGCCGCCGCCGATGAACGGCCAGCCGTCGGGGCAGTACCCGGCTCCGAACGGCCAGCAGGACTCCGCGTACGTGCGTCCGCCTGCTCCGCCGCAGGAGTCCGGGCAGTACCCGCGACCTGCCAACGGCCAGCAGGACTCGGCCTACGTGCGCCCGCCCGCGCCGCCGCAGGAGTCGGGCCAGTTCGCCCGTCCCGCGCCGGGTCCGCAGGGCACCGGCTACCTGCGTCCCGCCGCACCGCAGGACTCCGGTTACGTGCGTCCGCCCGCTCCGCCGCAGGAATCCGGGCAGATGCCGGTGCCGCCGCGCGGCCGTCCGCCGCGTCCGCAGGCCGCCGACGAGGAGACTCGCGGCGCGGTGCCGCCGGTCCGCCGTCGGCCGGCGCCGCAGGCACCGCCGCCTCCGCCGCAGGACGGTGGCTTGGCTGCCCGGCTCGACGGTCTCGACGGCGACGCCCCGGAACCGCCCGCGCCGCCGATGGCGAGCGGTGCGTTCCCCGCGCCTGGCGCCCCGCCGGCCCCGAACCGGCCGAGGCGGGCTCCGGCCCGTCGTCCGGCTCCGAAGCAGGAGCCGCACACCGAGCAGTTCGACGCGATCGACGGCCCGCCCGCTGACGGCGTCGCCGAAGACGCGCCCCCAGCGGGTCTCGCCGGCTGGCGCCAGCGTCGGCAGGCGGAACAGCTGGAGGACACCGAGGTCGGCATGATGCCGGCCGTTCCGCCCGCTGGTGCGGAGCCGGAACCGGCCGAGGAGTACGCCGAGGACGACTACGTCGACGACGGCTACGAGGACGAGTACCCGCCCGCCGCCGCGGACTACGACGCGGGCCCGCCGACCGCGGGCTACCCGGCCCCGATGCCGTTCGCCCCGGGCGCCAAGGACCCGGTCGACGACGACCTGGCCGAGTACGAGCGCGAGTTCGCCGAGCCGTCCGGTTACCCCGACGGCCAGCCGGACTTCGAGGGCGACGACGGCTACGGGTACGAGCACGCCGAGGGCTACGAGCACGCCGACGGTTACGCCGAAGGCGACGAGTACGACGACTACCCCGAGGAAGCCGTCGCCGAGGACGCTCCGGAGGCCGAAGCCGAGCCGGAACCCGAGGTGTCCGCGGGCAAGCAGTGGCTGACGCTGGCCGGGCAGCTCGCGCTGGGCGTCGTCGGCGGTGCCGCCGTGTGGCTGGGCTTCAACTGGCTGTGGGTCAACCTCGCGCCCGCCGCGCTCGTGGGCGCGCTGCTGGTGATCGTCGCGCTGGTCTGGATCGTGCGGAAGATCCGCCGTGCCGAGGACCTGCAGACGACCCTGCTGGCGATTCTCGTCGGGTTGGTGGTGACGGTGTCGCCCGCGGCGCTGTTGCTGGTGGCCAAGTAGTCCGCCGCAAAGGACGCTGGGGCAGGATGGGCGCGTGAGTGAGAGCGCGCCCGTCCCTGTGGGTCTGAGCACCGCCTCGGTGTGGCCGCTGCGCGCGGGCGCGGCGTTCGAGCTGGCCGCCGATCTCGGCTACGACGGCGTCGAGGTCATGGTCTGGGCTGATCCGATCAGCCAGGACGTCTCGGCGATCCGGCGCTGGTCGCGGCGCACCGGGATGCCGGTGCTGTCGGTGCATTCGCCGTCGCTGCTGATCACGCAGCGGATCTGGTCGCCGGATCCGGAGGTGCGCCTGCGCCGCTCCGTGGACGCCGCGCTGGAACTCGGTGCGCGCACGGTCGTGGTGCATCCGCCATTCCGCTGGCAGCGGCGGTACGGCGACGCGTTCGGCGATCTCGTGGACGAACTGGAGGACGCCAGCGGCGTGGACGTCGCGGTGGAGAACATGTTCAAGGTCCGTCCGCCCGGCGGGTCGCGTGATGCGCGCGTGTCGGCGTTCCGGCCGTCGATCGATCCCACAGACGTCGGATTCCGGCACTACACCTTGGATCTGTCGCATTCGGCCGCGGCGCGGATGGACGCGCTCGCGCTCGCGGACCGGATGGGGGCGGGGTTGAGCCACGTCCATTTGGCGGACGGGACCGGGATTCCGAAGGACGAGCACCTGATTCCGGGGCATGGCGGGCAGCCGTGTGCGGAGTTGCTGGAGAAGCTGGTCAGTGACGGGTTCGCCGGCCAGGTGGTGCTGGAGGTCAACACCCGGCATGCCACGGGGGCGGCGGCGCGGGCGCGGGCGTTGGCCGAGGCGCTGTTGTTCGCCCGGTTGCATCTGGGGCAATGATCCCTGGGTGATCTTGCTCGGCTGTCCGGGCGGTCCCTGCCCTGCTCGGCTCGCAAAGGCGGCCGGGCACCGTAAAGTGCGGGCGTGACCTCGTTGCCATCGCCGTCTCCAGATTTCGCCGGACCCGGTTCCACGCGCCGTATCGCCGTGGCCGGTCGTCCGTGAGCGCGGCCGACGACACCGCGACCGCCTTCGACGGGGCCACCTCAGTGCGGTCGCTCGGGGACGGCACGTTCACCGCGACGTTGCGAGCGGAATGGTCGATCGGGGTCCATCCGCACGGCGGGTTCCTGGTGGCGTTGCTGGCGAAAACCGCCGCCGCCGCGTTGCACGAGCGCGGGGACGCGACTGTCGATCCGCTCGCGGTGAGCACCGAATTCCTGCACGCGCCCGCGCTCGGCCCGGTGTTGCTGCGCGCGGACGTGCGCAAGGTCGGCCGCCGGGTTTCGGTGGTCGCGGTGTCGCTCGAACAGCGCGGCCGGGCCTGCGTCGAGGCGAGGGTCACGGTCGGCCGGTTGCCGATGCGCCGTTCCGAATGGACGGACCTGCCGCAGATGCCCGCCGAACCGCCGTCGAACGCGCCGCAGCTCGGCAAGGACACTCCGGAAGGCCCGTTCCACCTGTCCGCCGCCTGCGACGTCCGCCTGGACGCGGCGACCGCGGGATTCCTCACCGGACGCACCGGCGACCCGCCCCGGCTGCGGATGTGGGCGCGTCCGCGCGTGGGCCAGCCCGACGTGTACTTCTCGCTGCTGGCAGGCGACCTCAACCCGCCGGTGGTGGCGAACCTCGGCAGGCACGGCTGGGCTCCGACGGTCCAGCTGACCTCGCTGCTGCGCACCCGCCCGGCCCCTGGCTGGCTGCGGATCCTCGTCGAATCGCGCTCGGTGCACGAGCCGTGGTTCGACTCGGACGCGACCGTCGTGGACTCCCAAGGCAGGCTCGTCGCGCAGGTGCGGCAGCTGGCGCTCGCCCCGGCACCGGGCGGCTGAGCCGCGTTTGGCACGCTGAAGCGCATGAGTGTGATCGCGGTGCTGGGTGCGGGAAAGATCGGCGAAGCCCTGCTGTCGGGCCTGCTCAACGGCGGCCACGAGCCAGGCGACCTGCTCTTCACCGAGCGGTACGAGGAGCGGGCGCGCGAGCTGGAAACGCGCTACCCGGGCATGAAAGCGGCGACCGTCGCGGACGCGGCGCGGCGCGCGGACATCCTCGTGGTCGCGGTGAAGCCGCAGGACATCGAGCCGGTGCTCGACGAGCTGGCCCCGCTGCTCGGTCCGTCGTCGCTGGTGGTGTCGCTGTGCGCAGGGCTGCCGACCGCGCTGTACGAACGCCGGCTCGCTGAGGGCGTGCCGGTGGTCCGCGTGATGCCGAACACCCCGATGCTGGTCGGCGAGGCGATGAGTGCGATCTCACCCGGCCAGCACGCGACGCCCGCGCACGTCGCGACGGTCAAGGAACTGCTGTCGCACGTCGGCCAGGTCGTCGAGGTGCCGGAGCGACAGCAGGACGCGGTGACCGCACTGTCCGGATCCGGCCCGGCGTACTTCTTCTACCTGGTCGAGGCCATGATCGACGCGGGCATCCTGCTCGGTTTGCCGCGCGCGCTGGCCGGACAGCTGATCATCCAGTCGGCGGTCGGCGCGGCGAAGATGCTGGCCGAGGGCCAAGACCACCCGGTACTGCTGCGCGAGGCGGTGACGTCCCCCGCCGGGACCACCATCAACGCGATCCGCGAGCTGGAGAAGCACGGCGTGCGCGCGGCTTTGCTCGACGCGATCGAGGCCGCCCGCGACCGCTCGGAGGAGCTGGGGCGCGCCCACGAGAACTGATCGTCCGCCTCCGGCCGGACCGCCCCAATGCCGCATTGGGGTGTTCTCAGTGGCGCGGCGGGCGGCGTTGGTACGGCGAGGCGCAGCGTCGACGGGGCTGCGTTGCTTCTCCGCTCCGGTTGACGTCCGTGAGGGGCACCCTGAGGGAATCAGATTCCGTCAGGGTTCCCCTCACGACCTCCGCACCAGCCCGACCGCGCTCCTCGAGCGAGGGCAGCGTCACGCGCCGCGCTCGCGGATGGCTGCGTCCCTCTGGCGGCGGGTGGGGGCGAGGGTCGTGAAGGGCTCCTTGAGGGAATCAGATTCCCTCAAGGAGCCCTTCACGGACCTCGGCGGGAGATGAGCCGCCCGGCGCGCCCTAGCAAGCCGACGCCCGCATTGCCCTGACCAGCATCGCTGCCACGAACCCACCGCGTACCGCGCTGCTGAGAAACCTCAACGGGTGCATCTGACGCACCCAATGTGGCGTTCGGTGCGTCGCACGCACCCAATGCCGCATTGGGGTGCCCCGAGCCAGGGCCCGGGGGAGGGCGGCGGGTCCGCTGCTCCGTTCAGCGGTGCCGATGTCGTAGCACTACACCGGACCGAATCCGGCAAATCGGATACTGCTGCGCCGTCTGGGCTACGCGAAGCCCCAGGTGAGGGCCCATCCTGGTGACAGGCGTCGCACGAGTCCCACCTGTCCCGCTACCCTCGGAAGAGCACGTGCGTGTCGATACCACAGGTGGGGAAGCCTCGTGGCGCGACACGTGTCGAAGGACGCGGTAAACATGTCGCCGAACAAGAGGGAGGATTTGCCCGCGGTAGGGCAGGTCCAGTTTTTGACAGTCGCCGAAGTGGCCACGCTGATGCGGGTCTCGAAGATGACCGTGTACCGCCTGGTGCATTCGGGCGAACTTCCCGCGGTCAGAGTCGGGAAGTCCTTCCGGGTGCCGGAAAAAGCGGTGCACGAGTATCTGCAGGGTGCTTACTTCGACGTGGGCTGATCCGACGGCGGGCATGCGTCAGACCATGCCCGCCGACCAGCCCGCGCCGGGACGCTAGTAACCTGGTAAACCGCTCGTGCCTGTGCGCTCCACCCGTTGGACGCTGCGCCGGGCAGCGTGACCGACGACCAAGAGGAGCGCCCATGGGTTCCGTGATCAAGAAGCGCCGCAAGCGCATGTCGAAGAAGAAGCACCGCAAGCTGCTGCGCCGTACGCGCGTGCAGCGGCGCAAGGCCGGCAAGTGAGCCGTCCGCGCGGCTAGAGTTTCGTGGCCCGTCCAGTCTCTGGACGGGCCACACTCATGTTCGGACCTTCCTACGCCCGATCGAGTGAGGCGCGTATCGCAATCCGGACGTCCCTCGTAAATACCAGGTAAGACCTGGTCAGCAGGGTGTCCGGGGCCGGTAACATGGCAGGTGCATCAGCGCGATGCTTCCAGCGAGTGCAGGTTCGCGCACCCCGAGTGATCACTCCGTCTTGCACACTGCTGCCGATCAGGGAGTTCCATGGCCTCGAACATCGTGCTCGTCACCGGAGTCGCCGGCGACCTTGGCGGGAAGCTGCTCGCCAGGCTCGGCGCGCATCCGGATCTCGAGCGGGTGATCGGCGTCGACACCGCCCCGCCGTCCAAGGACGTCCAGCAGCGGATGGGCCGCGCCGAGTTCGTCCGCGCGGACATCCGCAATCCGCTCATCGCGAAGGTGATCAGCAGCGCCGAGGTGGACACCGTCGTGCACACCTCGTGCACCGCGCATCCGGCCGGGCCGAGCCGGCGCGCCGCGGTCAAGGAAGTCAACGTCATCGGCACCATGCGGCTGCTCGCCGCGTGCCAGCGCGCGCCGAAGGTGCGCAAGCTCGTGGTGAAGTCGAGTGCCGCGGTCTACGGCGCGGGCGCGCGTTCGCAGGCGGTGTTCACCGAGGATTCGGAGCTGATCCCGCCGTCGACCAGCGGCTACGCGAAGGACGCGGTCGAGATGGAGGGCTACGTGCGCGGGCTCGCCCGCCGCCGCCCGGACCTGACCGTCACGCTCCTGCGGTTCGCGAACATCATCGGCCCCGAGGTCGACACCGTGCTGGCCCGGTACTTCTCGCTGCCGGTCGTGCCGACGGTCTTCGGCTACGACTCCCGGCTGCAGCTGCTGCACGGGTCAGACGCGCTGTCAGTGCTCGAAATGGCGACGCTGGAAGACCGGCCGGGCGTGTTCAACGTCGCGTCCGAGGGCGTGCTGACCCTGTCGCAGGCGATCCGCCGGGCGGGCCGCGTCGGGCTGCCGATGCCGCGCGGCGTGGTGCCGTCGGTCGGGAAGCTGCTGCGCGGCGCCCGGCTGGTCGATTTCTCCGCCGACCAGGTGCGGCTGCTGAACTTCGGCCGCGCGGTCGACATCACGAAGCTCAAGAAGGAATTCGGGTACACGCCCCGCTGGACCACCCGCGAGGCGTTCGACGACTACGTGGCCGGCCGCGGCCTGCGTCCGGTGCTCGACGGCGGCGCGCTGGCCGGACTGGCGGGCAAAGTGCTCGAGGCCGCCGCCACCGGGCAGGCGCGCCGATGAACCACGCGACGAGGGCCGGAAGCGAGGCGAATCCCGTGAACAGTGCTGAGGCACAGGTCATTCCGCTGCATGGACCCGGCCGGGAGAAGCCGGCCGAGGCCCCGGCTCCGGTCGAGGAGCGGGTGGACGCGCCGGTCGTGGAGTTCCCGGCGCAGCCGTCCGGTCCGGTGCGCGAGCCGGCCGCCGATCCGCTGTCGGAATCAGTGCGCGGCGCGCTCACCTTCCTGCGCCACCGGCTCACCGGCGACTACGAGGTGGACGAGTTCGGCTTCGACGCCGAGCTCACCGAGACGCTCGTGCTGCCGCCGCTGCGCGCGCTGTACGAGAAGTGGTTCCGGGTCGACACGTTCGGCGTCGAGAACTTGCCGAAGGCGGGCGGCGCGCTGCTGGTGTCCAACCACTCCGGCACCTTGCCGCTCGACGCGCTGATGACCGCGGTCGCGGTCCACGACGAGACCGGCGGACGGCATCTGCGCGGCCTCGGCGCGGACCTGGTGTTCAAGCTGCCGCTGGTCGGGTCGTTCGCCCGCAAGTCAGGGCAGACGCTCGCCTGCAACGCCGACGCCGAACGCCTGCTGACCAACGGCGAACTGGTCGGCGTGTGGCCGGAAGGCTTCAAGGGCGTCGGGAAGCCGTTCTCCGCGCGGTACAAGCTGCAGCGCTTCGGCCGCGGCGGGTTCGTGTCCGCGGCGATGCGCGCGGGCGTGCCGATCATCCCGGTGTCGGTGGTCGGGGCCGAGGAGACGTATCCGAAGATCGGCGAGCTCAAGGTGCTGGCCCGGCTGCTCGGACTGCCGTACTTCCCGGTCACGCCGTTCTTCCCGCTGCTGGGCCCGCTCGGCGCGGTGCCGCTGCCGACGAAGTGGACCATCGAGTTCGGCGAACCGATCCGCACCGACGAGTACGGCCCGGAAGCGGTCGACGATCCGATGCTGGTGTTCACGCTCACCGACCAGGTCCGCGAGTCGATCCAGCACTCGCTGTACCGCAGGCTTTCCCAGCGCCGCAGCGTTTTCCGGGGTTGAGCTTCAGCCGGGCAGGCGCCAGCCCCGCCGCACTGAGCGTTCGCAGCGCCGCGGTTCGTCGCCGACGCTGACGAACAGCGCGGTCAGCAAGGCCGCGCCGTGCTCGAGCGTGTCGCGCGGCAGGGGGCCGTTCGCGACCAGCGAGACCAGGCCGTGCGCGATGGCCCAGCTTTGCGTGGCGAGTTCGAGCGCGTCGAGGCCTTCGCGGTACCGGCCCGTGTCGCGGCCGCGGGCGGCGGCTTGCACCAGGTACTCGAGGGTGTCGTCGGCGGCTTGGGCGTCTTCCAGGTCGAAGTTGGCGTCGAACATCACGCGGTACAGGTCCGGGTGGGCCAGCGCGTTGCCGAGGTACGCGGAGATCAGCGCGGCGTGGTCGCGTACCGGATCGGCGGACTGGCGGACCTCGGCCATCCGGTGCGCCAGCCGGGTAAAACCCTCCTGCCGCAAGGCTTTCCACAGCCCGTCCATGCTGTCGAAGTGCGTGTAGACGGCCATCGTCGACACTCCGGTGCCGGTCACGAGCGAGCGCAGGGTGATCGGTTCGCGGGTGCGGAGCATCTGCGCTGCCCGTTCGAGCAGCAAGGTGCGCACTGCCGGATCTTTCGCCCTCGCCATGGCGGCATTCTATAGCATTGCAATGCTATGTTTTGAAGACCGAGGATCTTCAGGAGGAAACATGGCCGTCACCCTGGTCAATCCCGCTTCGCTGCCGCAGGTCGGCCTCTACCGGCAGGTGGCCGTCGCGACCGGCTCGCGGACGGTGTACCTCGCCGGGCAGGTCGCGCGAACCGCGGACGGCGGGCACGTCGGGGAAGGGGACCTGGCCGCGCAGGTCGAGCAGGCTTACCTGAACGTGGCCGCGGCGCTGGCCGAGGTGGGCGCCACGTTCGCGGATGTCGCGCGGCTGACCGTGTATTTCGTCGAGTGGTCGCCGGAGAAGATGGGCGAGTTCGTCGAGGGCGTGCAGCGGGCGGAGAAGAAGCTGGGCGTCAGCATTCAGGCCCCGTTGACCGGGATCGGCGTGGCGTTCCTGGCCGAACCGGACCTGCTGGTCGAGGTCGAGGCGACCGCGGTGCTGGACTGATCCGGTTTCAGCGCCGGCGGTACGCCATCCCCGCGGCGACCGCCCCCGCGACCGCGCCCGCGCCGAGTACGGACGGGACGCCGATGCGGGCGGCTTTGCGGCCGGTGCGGAAGTCGCGGATCTCCCAGCCGCGGGCGCGCGCGACGTCGCGCAGGCCGCTGTCCGGGTTGACTGCCACCGCGGTGCCGACGACCGACAGCATCGGCACGTCGTTCTGCGAATCCGAATAAGCCGTGCAGCGCTTGAGGTTCAGGCCCTCCCGCGACGCGAGCGCGCGGACCGCGTGTGCCTTCGCGCGGCCGTGCAGCATGTCGCCGACCAACCGTCCGGTGTAGACGCCGTCCTTGGTTTCCGCGACCGTGCCGAGCGCGCCGGTGAGGCCGAGGCGGCGGGAGATGATCGCGGCGAGTTCGATCGGGGTCGCCGTGACGAGCCACACTCGCTGGCCCGCGTCGAGGTGCATCTGCGCGAGCGCGCGGGTGCCGGACCAGATCTTGTCCGCCATCAGCTCGTCGTAGATCTCCTCGCTCATCGTGGTGAGCTCCTCGACCGTGCGACCGGCCACAAAGGACAGCGCGCGCTCGCGGTGGGTCTTGATGTCGGCCTTGTTCTCGCGCCCGCCGATGCGGAACTTGACCTGGTCCCACACGAAACCGGCGAGGTCGGCCGAGGTGAAGAACTTGCGCGCGGCGAGCCCGCGGGCGAAGTAGAAGATCGACGCGCCCATCATCATCGTGTTGTCCACGTCGAAGAAGGCGCCCGCGGTGAGGTCCGGCGGCGCGGGCGGAACCGTCGTCGCCAGCTGCGCCGAGGAGGACGCGGCCTCCGCCGACGCTTCTCCGGCGAGCGTGGCGAGCCGCTCCAGTTCCTGACTCTTATCCTTGCCACGCCAAGCTGACACGCACACCGCCTCCAGGTTCGGGCACGTCCCGGCGGACGACGCCGACCGGGTCCTGCAGCACAGGGTAGCGACCGTGCGACTCACCCGTTGGAGATGTGGCCCGCGCCTCGGACAGGGGTTGCGTTCCGGGGTGACGCATGTCGCTGACCTTGGTGTCAGCCGATGACGATCGGTGGGAGTCCGGGGAGTAGCGGTGGGATCGAGACGACCGGCGGGGGTGCGGGCCGGGTCGGGATCCGGGGTGTGGTTGAGGGGTGGTCGGCGGCGGGACGCTCAGGGGGTTGCGTGCTGGGGTGACGCATGTCGCTGACCTTGGTGTCAGCCGATGACGATCGGTGGGAGTCCGGGGAGTAGCGGTGGGATCGAGACGACCGGCGGGGGTGCGGGCCGGGTCGGGATCCGGGGTGTGGTGGGGGCGGTGATCGGCGGCGGGACGCTCGGCGGGACCGGCGGGTGCGGGATCTCGGGCGACGTCGGCGTCGGGGTCGGCGTGCTCGGGTCGCTCAGCGTCGGTGACGAGACCGAGCGCACGGGCAGCGGGGAGTCCGTCGGCGGGACGCTCGTCCCGGCAGCAGGCGGCGGGCTGGTCGGCGTGGAGCCGCCGGGTGACAGCGGTTGCTGGGTGCACGCGCCGCGCGCCGGGAGGAGGCCGAGTTCGTCCGTGGTGCCGGTGGTGATCTGGTAGCAGCTCAGCCGCGAGCCCAGCGCGGAAGTCCGCTGCTGTACCCGGTCGAGCAGGAGGCGTGCCTGCTGGAGATCCGCGAGGGCGGACGCCGGGACGTCGGCCTGCTCCGACTCCAGCTGCCGCGACTGGCTCTGCGCCCACGATTCCAGCGACGTCAGCCGCGTGCGGTTGCCGCTCGTCGTCGCCAGTTCGGTGAGTTCGGACACGCCCGCGCGGACGTCACTGCTGAAATCGTGCAGCGCGGTTTGGTACGCCGACGGGCTGGCGTCGCTCATCCGGCCCAGTTCGGTGACGCGGTTCGCGGCGAACTTCAGGTGTTTCTCGGCCTTGGCCTCGTCGCCGAAGGTCAGCCCGAGCGACGTGACTTCGCCGGCTCGCTTCACGCTGTACAGCGCGTCTCCAGGCAGGGCGTCTCGCGAAAGCAGCAGCGTGAGCCCGCCAAGGCCGAGGATCAGCGCGATGCCTGCGGCGGCGAGGTCGGCCATTCGCGGCCGCCACCGGCGGCGGGGGAGCGGTTCGCCGATGCGGCCTTCGATCTCGGCGCGGATCCGGGCTCGGGTGGCGGGATCGGGGGCTCCGGCTTGGCCCAGTTCGCGCAGCGCACCGACCAGTGCCAGCTCTTCGGCGAATTCTTCCGGCCGCTGTCCGGGGGAAGCATCGATCGCGTCGTCGAACCGTTCGCTCTCGGTCCGACCACGCGAAAACCACCCGGGCACGCCCACGGTGCTGCTCCGTCTCCACCCAACGCCCGGCCCTGACCGCCGGTCTGGGTGAGAAACGATTAAGAAGCCGAAAAAGTTACGGCTGTTCGTTGAACGATCAACGCAAGCCGGTGGGCAGCAGCTGCGCGAGCCGCCGGACCGCCCGGTGCTGCAGTGCCTTCACCGCGCCCTCGTTGCGGTCCATGATCTGCGCGGTCTCCGCGACCGACAGCCCCTGGAGGAACCGCAGCACGATGCATTCGCGCTGGTCCTCGCCCAGTTCGGCGACGCAGCGCAGCAGTTCGGCCCTGGTCGCGCCCGCGATCGCCTGCTGTTCGGGCCCGGCCTGGGCGACCGGGCCGACCGGTCCGCCGGGCACGCCGCCCGGTTCGGCGACCTCGTCGGTGACGACCTCGAGCCGGAACCGGCTGGACTTCACGTGGTCGAGGATCAGGTTGCGGGCGATGGTGACGAACCACGCGCCGACGTCGCGGCCCTGGTAGCTGACCGATGTGATCCGGCGCAGTGCGCGCAGGAAGGTCTCGCTGGTGACGTCCTCGGCCAGGTCGCGGTCGCCGAGGCGGAAGAGCGCGTAGCGGTAGACGACGTCGACGTACCGGTCGTACAGCTGGCCGAACGCGGAGGACTCGCCCGCTTGCGCGGCCCGCACCAGTTCCCACGCCTCGGCCTTCGCGACCTCGGCGGGATCCGGTTCGGCGTCGGCCTTGGGCAGCGGCACGGCGGCCGCGGGCGAGCCGAACACGCGGTCGGCGAACATCGAGACCGGACCGCGGTGCGGAGCGGCGGACAGGGTGATCGGACGGCTCATCGGGCGGCACCTCCGGCGGTCCCTGGTGCGGCCGGGCGCGTACCCGAGGGCGTGCGGGCGTGCCTCGGCGCGTGTCCCACACCCTCGTGGACCGGCGGCTTCGGCACGACGACTCCCTTGCTCGGGTCACCCGGTAGTGATCAACGCCACCCGGCGACGCAGTGCAGCATACGTGTTGTTACCGCGAAGTAGGTAGTGTCCCGGTCAGGCAGAGGTGCGACGATCGCGCAGCATCCCCATTACGGGTGACAAGATGACGAATCCGCAACGGAACGAGAGGGGTGGGGGTGGACCGGATCAGCACCGCCCACGGCGTCGCCGGCCTGCTCGCCGATGCGGCCAGCCGCTGGCCGGATCGCACGGCGATCACCGAGACGGGCACGGGTGCCATGCTGACCTGGCGAGAGCTCGACGACGCGGCGCACGCGCAAGCACGCCGGCTGGTGTCCTCCGGCGTCGCGCCGGGCGACCCGGTGGTGCTGCGGCTCCCGACGTCGGCTGACTTCGCGGTCGCCCTGTTCGCGGTGCTACGCGCGGGCGGAATCGCCGTCCCGCTCTCTCCGCAGGCCCCCGCACCTGAACTTGAACGGCTGCTGGAGCACTGCGGCGCGAAACGTGTGGTGCAGCGCGACGACGCCGAACTGCCCGAGGGCATCGCCGGCCTGCCGCCGCGCGACGACGAGCCGGGCGACGCGGTCGACCTCGGCCGGTCCGGCGAGGACATCGCGGTCATCTCGTACACGTCCGGCACGACCGGTCCGCCGCGCGGAGTGCTGCTGTCGCACCGCGCGCTGCTGGCGAACCTCGATCAGCTGTCCCAAGTGGACGGAGTGACCGAGCACGACGACCGGGTGCTGGTCTCGATCCCGCTCTTCCATGTCTACGGTCTCGGCCCGGGCCTGCTCATGGCCACGGCCGTCGGCGCGACGCTGGTGCTGTCCGAACGCTTCGAAGCCCGGCGGACGCTCCAGGACTGCGCCGAGCATGGCGTCACGGCGATCACCGGCGTGCCCGCGATGTACAACGAATTCGCCGCGCTCGACCCCGAAGAGCTGGCTCATGGCCTGGCGACGGTGAAACGGCTGACGTCCGGTGCCGCGCCGTTGCACCCCAAGGTGCTCGCGGCGATCCGCGAAGCCGCCGGGGTCGACGTGTACGAGGGCTACGGGCTCACCGAATGCGCGCCGGTTGTGACGTCGACGCTGGTCACCGGCTATCCGAAGCCCGGATCGGTCGGACGTCCCCTGCCCGGCATCGAGCTGCGGCTGGTGGAGTCGGACGGGTCCGCGGACGAGTTGCCGCTCGATCCCGAAGAGCCGGACGATGTGTTCGAGGCGGGCGGCAGCACCGGGCTGGTGTCGGTGCGCGGTGCCAACCTCTTCTCCGGGTACTGGCCGGACGGTGCGCACGGCCCGGACGCCGAGGGCTGGTTCCGGACCGGCGACGTCGGCTACCTCGACTCCGACGGCGATCTGCACCTGGTCGACCGGGCCAACGACTTGATCATCGTCAACGGGTTCAACGTCTTCCCGCACGAGGTCGAGGAAGTGATCTCGCAGCTGCCCGGGGTAGCTGAGGCCGCCGTCGTTGGCGTGGTCGACGAGCGAAGCGGCGAAGCGGTGAAGGCGGTCGTGGTGCCTGCCGAGGGCGCGGCACTGTCGGAGCAGCAGGTGGTGGACCAGTGCACCGCGCATCTCGCCGGGTACAAGGTGCCGCACACCGTCGAGTTCGCGGAGACGTTGCCGCATTCGGCGACCGGGAAGCTGCGCCGGCTGAAGCTACGCTGATCCTGTGCACAAAGTGACCGTGATGAGCCGCGAAGGATGCCACCTGTGCGACGTGGCCGAGGCGGACGTCGCGCGGGTCTGCGGCGAGCTGGGCGTGCCGTGGGAGACCGCGGACGTCGACAGCGACCCGGAATGGCGGGCCGAATACGGCGACCAGGTGCCGGTGATCCTGATCGACGGGGTCGAGCACGGGTACTGGCGCGTCGAGGAAGAACGGCTGCGCGCGGCACTGCGGTAAGCAACCCGTAAGCGCTTTGAACGGGCCGGACCCGCCCGGACCCGCCGAAGATGGTGGGGTGAGTGCGTTGAAAGAAGCCCCGCCGACCGTCCGGCCGCGCCTGTCGCTGGGCATCGCGACCTTCATCGGGCTGGTCTCACTGGCCGTCGCGCTGGGCGTGGGGCATCTGGTTGCCGGATTTGTCGGGTACAACGCGTCGCCGTTCGTCGCGGTCGCGGACTTCGTCATCGCGCACAGCCCGCACGCCGTCGTGGTGTGGGCGGAGCAGACGATCGGGACCGCCGACAAGACCGTGCTCAAGATCGGCCTGGCTGTGGTGCTGCTGGCGTTCGCGGTGCTCGCCGGACAGCTTTCGCGCCGTCGTGCGCTGCCCGGCCAGCTGCTGGTGGTCTTGGTGGGCGCGTTCGGGATCTTCGCGGTGTTCGAGCGCACGGACGTCGGACAGCTCGCGTTGCTGTCTCCGGTGCTGGCGCTGGGCGCTTCGCTGCTGGTGTTCAGCTGGTTGCACAAACGCGCGCTGCCGGCGGAAACCGAACCGCGGCAAGGGCTCAGCCGTCGCCAGGTCCTGCAGCGCGGCGCGGGAATCGCGGCCGGCGCCGGGGTGGCGGCGATCGTCGGCGAGGTCGTGTCCACCACCAGCAGCGCGACCGGTTCGCGCGCGTCGATCGGTCCGCTGGTCGCCGCGAAGAAGGCTCCGCCGCTGCCGCCGGACGCGGATTTCCACAAGCTCGGCTCGCCGCCGTTCATCACGCCGAACGGGAGTTTCTACCGGATCGACACCGCGTTCGTCGTGCCGCAGGTGCGGGCCGAGGACTGGACTCTCAAGATCCACGGCATGGTCGACCGCGAGGTGAGCTTTTCCTACGCGGACATCCGGAACCGGCCGCTGATCGAGCGGACGGTGACGCTCACCTGCGTCTCCAACGAGGTCGGCGGCGACCTGATCTCCACCGCGAACTTCATCGGCGTCGACCTGGTCGACCTGCTGGACGCGGCTGGCGTGCAGGCGGGCGCGCAGCAGATGTACGCGACCAGCGTCGACGGGTTCACCTGCGGCACCCCGGCCAACGTCGCGTTCGACCCGGCGCGCGGCGCGATGCTCGCGATCGGCATGAACGGCGAGCCGCTGCCGGTCGAGCACGGCTTCCCGGCGCGGATCGTGATCCCCGGGCTGTACGGCTACGTCTCGGCGACCAAATGGGTTACTGACCTGGAGTTCACGACCTGGGACGCGCGGCAGGCGTACTGGCTGCAGCGCGGCTGGGCGGAACAGGCCCCGATCAAGACCGAATCGCGAATCGACGCACCGGGCGACGGCACGTCGGTGCGCGCGGGCAAGGTCCGGGTCGCGGGGACGGCGTGGGCGCAGCACGTCGGGATCGCGAAGGTGGAAGTACGCGTGGACCAGGGCGCGTGGGTCCCGGCGACGCTGTCGGCCGAGGTCAACAAGGACACGTGGCGGATGTGGTGGGCCGAGGTGCCGGTGCCGCCGGGCAGCCACACGGTGACGGTGCGGGCGACGGACCAGTCCGGGTACACGCAGACTGACCATCCTGCGGACCCGGTGCCGGACGGTGCGACTGGATGGCACAAGGTGCCGTTCACCGCGGTGTGAACCTAGACCTGCGAAGAGCCGGGACAGCCTCAGGCGTGGTGCCCGCCGCTAGCTGATGCGGGGCGGAGGCAGTTGGCGGCTGAGCGCGTCGGCGAGCTGGTGTAGGTCATTGAGAGCCGGTTCGATGCGGGCGAGGTCCATGCGACCGTCTGCCCACGTCCACAACTGGCCCGCGACAAGCCGGAACGGCTGGCGGTGTGTGGTGACCCAGCTCCGGACCTGCGGGGTGAGGTCGGCAGGCGCCCCATCGACCGCCCAACCCCGATCGAAGTCGGAACCGCCGCTGGAGCTGGTCTTGAGGCCATGGGCCAACTGCCTGAGCATGCCGCGCGGCCGGACGGTCAGGTCTGGTGCCGCCCCAGGTAACTGGAGGGCGAAGACCTGGGTGAACTGCCGCTCGGCGCGATCGCTTGACTCAGCGTCGTCATGGCCAAAGACGGCGCTGTACTCGAACGACGTGAATTCGCGATCGCCGTTCGTTCCGGTGACGACGTGCCAAGCCCGAGGACGCCGCCCATCGTTGAACGGATACCCGTGACAACGGCCGAGAAGGTCGCGGTCCCGCTCTTGGTAGGCCCAACCATGCTCGGCCGCCGCGGCGGCGTACTGGTCGCGGCGTTTGCGGTAGTTGCGGAAGTACCAGTACGCGTAACCGCCGATCAAAACTACGGAAGGGATGCCTAGCAGCCACTGACTCACGAGTTGCTCCCGAATAAGGTGATGGTTGGTGGCTGTCATCCCGGCAACGACTGGATAACTTTAGCCGCTGCCCGAAGGGGTTACGTCTTAACGCGGGTGCGGGCGTGCCGCAGCTTGCGGCTGCTGAGTCTGCCTCGCAGCAGGTTGGTGCTGGCCGTTCGGACGGGCCGATGGCGAGGCAACTGAAGATCGTCATCGGAAGTGCGCTTACAGGCGGACCGCAGGCTTCGTTGTGCTTCTGGTCATGCGGATGACCAGTGACTTTGTGCATGCGTTCACAAGTGGACTACCGTAGGAACCCGTCCCCGCGAGGACCGGCATCGAACCGGACGGAAGCCGTGGGGTCAAGGGTTGGTTTTCCACTGCCGGTCAAGGCAGGTGGGGGACAGCGCGGGCACGAAGCCGGATTGAGGAGAAGTCAGCGTGGTGACACAGCGGGGCGGGCGCAGCGGTGCCGAACCGCCGGCCACGCCTCCCCGCGACGAATCCGACGTCGCCGAATCCGCCCCGCCTGCCGCGCGCCGGTCCGGTGGACGGCACGCCGCGGGCAGCCGCCGTCGAGCCACGGTGAGCGAGAACGGCTTGGCGCGCAACGGAAACTCGGCGGGCACGGAGAACGGGGACGACCAGGTCGCTGGCGGCGGCGAGCACGCGGCGGGCAACGGGCGCGTCTCCGGGAATGGCCGGGCCGCGTCCAGTAACGGCAATGGCAACGGCCGCGCCAGCCGGGCGAGCACCCGGGCCGCCGCCGAAGCCCAGGCTGAAACCCAGGCCGAAGCGGAGAGCGACGCCAAACCCCGCACCCGCCGCGCCGCCCGCACCTCCCGCCCAGCCCCGGACGCCGACAACGCGCCTACCGCCGAGATGCCCGCCGTCTCCGATGCGGAGGACACCGCGGTCCGCGCGAAGCAGATTCCGGAGGCCGCCGTCGCCCGGCTGGCCGTCTACCTGCGGATCCTCTCCGGATTGGCCGAACAGGGCGCGACCACCGTCTCCAGCGAGGAACTCTCCGCCGCGGCGGGCGTGAACTCCGCCAAGCTCCGCAAAGACCTCTCCTACCTGGGCTCGTACGGCACCCGCGGCGTCGGCTACGAGGTGCAGGTGCTCGTCAGCCAGATCGAGCGGATCCTCGGCCTCACCCGGCAGCACCGGGTCGCCGTGGTCGGGATCGGCAACCTCGGCCACGCGCTCGCCAACTACGGCGGATTCCCCGGCCGCGGCTTCCCGGTCGAAGCGCTCTTCGACCTCGACCCCGATCTGATCGGCGTCCCCGTAGGGGGTCTCCCGGTCTCCCACATGGACGACATTCCTCGCGTTTGCTCCGAAAGGGAGATTTCCGTGGGGATCATCGCCACACCTCCTACCGCCGCGCAGTCGGTGTGCGACAGGCTGGTAGCAGGCGGCGTCCAGTGCATCCTCAACTTCGCGCCGGTAGTGCTCCAGGTGCCGGCACACGTCGAGGTCCGCAAGGTCGACCTGGCCGTCGAGCTGCAGATCCTCTCGTTCCACGTGGCTCGGCGCGCCGACAGCGCGGCATCCGCCGGGGAAAACCGGGGGAATACCGGGTTACCCGGCGCCGGCGGGCCCGCCGACAATGGGAGCGGACGAAACGGCGCCGGTACGGACGGCGGTCTCGGAATGGTGGTGCGCTGAATGAGCGTGTTGGCGGTCGGGCTCTCCCATCGCAGTGCGGATCTCGGCACGCTCGAGCGCGCGGCGATCCCCGCGGACGAGCTGACCAAGGTCCTGCACGACCTGCAGCAGGCGGAGCACATCAGCGAGGTCATGCTCGTCTCGACGTGCAACCGCATCGAGGTCTACGCCGTGGTCGAGACGTTCCACGGCGGCGTCAACGACGTCTCGGAGGTGCTCTCCCGCAAGGCCGGGATGGAGCCCGCCGAGCTGTACGACAGCCTGTACGTGCACTACGCGGGCGCGGCCGTCGAGCACCTGTTCTCCGTCGCCTCGGGCCTCGACTCGATGGTGGTCGGCGAGACGCAGATCCTCGGCCAGGTCCGGTCCTCGTACGCGACCGCGCGCGACGCCGGCACCGTCGGCCGCACACTGCACGAGCTGATCCAGACCACGCTGCGCGTCGGCAAGCGCGTGCACTCCGAGACCGGGCTCGACCAGCTCGGCGCGTCCGTCGTGTCCGAGGCGCTGGCCGCCGCGGGGGACATCGCGGGCAAGCACGCGCTGATCGTCGGGGCCGGTTCGATGGGCGCGCTCGCCGCCGCCCAGCTGCGCAAGGCCGGGATCGCCGAGATCACCGTGGCCAACCGCACCGAAGCCAACGCCGCCCGGCTGGCCGAGAAGGTCGTCGCGGAGGGGATCCCGGCTCGTTCGGTGCCGCTGACTGAACTCGCGGACGCGGTCGAACTGGCCGATCTCGTCGTGGCGTGCACCGGTGCGCAGGACGCGGTCTTCCTCGCCGGGCACGTGCCCGCGCGCGCCGGCCGGCGGCTGGTCGTCTGCGACCTCGGGCTGCCCAAGGACGTCGACCCCGCGGTCGCCGAACTCGCCGACGTCACCGTGGTCGACCTGGAGACGATCCAGCGCCGCATGCGCGACGCCGGAGCCCCGACCACCGAGCGGCAGACCGCCAAAGCCAACGGCATCGTGCTCGACGAGGTGCGCGAGTACCTCGCCGGACAGCGCAGTGCCGAGGTCACGCCGACGGTCACCGCGCTGCGCAGGCGCGCGGCCGAGGTCGTGGACGCGGAGCTGCTCCGCCTGGACAACCGGCTGCCGGAACTCGACAGCCAGGTTCGCGAAGAGGTCGGCCGCACGGTTCGCCGCGTGGTCGACAAGCTGCTGCACGCGCCGACGGTGCGGGTCAAGCAGCTGGCCGCCGAGACGGCCGACACCGACTACGCCAACGCGTTGCGGGAACTGTTCTGCCTCGACCCGCAGGCTCCTGCGGCCGTGGCGAGCCCGACAGCGCCGGAATCCGAGAAGAAGCGGTAAGTGACCAGAGTCATTCGCATCGGCACGCGGGGCAGCAAGCTCGCCCTCGCGCAGACCGGCATCGTCGCCGACACCATCCGCGCCACCGGGGCGGAGGTGGAGATCGTCACCGTCACCACCCCCGGCGACCTCTCCAGCGCCCCGATCTCGCAGATCGGGGTCGGCGTGTTCACCTCGGCGCTGCGGGAAGCGTTGCTGCGCAACGAGATCGACGTCGCCGTGCACTCGTACAAGGACCTGCCCACCGCGCCCGAGGACGGCCTCGTGCTGGCCGCGGTGCCGCCGCGCGAGGACCCGCGCGACGCGCTGATCGCGCGCGACGGCCTCACCCTCGGCGAGCTTCCGCCGGGCGCGAAGGTCGGCACCGGCGCGGCCCGGCGGATGGCGCAGCTGCGCGCGCTGGGTCTCGGTTTGGAAATCGTGCCGATCCGAGGCAATATCGATACCCGCATGCGCAAGGTGACCGACGGCGAGCTGGATGCCGTGGTGCTCGCGCGTGCCGGACTGGCCAGGGTCGGCCGGGTGGACGAGATCACCGAAACCCTCGACCCGATCCAGATGCTGCCCGCCCCCGCGCAGGGGGCGCTGGCGCTGGAGTGCCGGGCCGCCGACGTGGACATCGAGCACCTGCTCGCGTCCGCGGTGGACGACGAGAGCACGCGGGTCGCGGTGACGGCCGAACGGGCTCTGCTCGCCGCGCTCGAAGCCGGGTGCAGCGCGCCGGTGGGCGCGCTCGCCGAGATCGTCGAGGACCTCGACGACGAGGGCGCGGTGGTGGAACGCATCTCGCTGCGCGGCACCGCTGCCGTCGAAGGCGAGAACGGCGGCGTCGACATGGTGCGGGCGTCCGCGATCGCCGGGATCGGCGAGGCGGAGAAGCTCGGCCGGGAACTGGCCGCCGAACTGCTTGACCTGGGAGCCGGGGCGCTGCTCGGCCCCGCGCTGTGACGCCAGCCGTCACCGACCCGCACGACCTGCCCGACACCAGCGGCCGGAGCACCGGCCGCCCAAGAGGAGAAGAACACCAACGATGACCCCTGCTCGCAAGACCGCCGGGCGCGTCGCCTTCGTGGGCTCGGGCCCCGGGGACGCCGGGCTGCTCACCGTCCGCGCCCAGGAACTCCTGGCCAAGGCCGAGGTCGTGGTGACCGACCCGGACGTGCCCGCCAGCGTGCTCGCCTTCGCCGCCCCCGGCGCCGAGGTCCGCCCCGCCGTCGGCGAACCGTCCGACGTCGCGAAGGACCTGACCGCCGAGGCCAAGGCAGGCCGGCTCGCGCTGCGGCTGGTCTCCGGCGACCCGCTGACCAGCCCGGCCGTCGTGGCCGAGGTCCAGGCCGTCGCCCGCACCTCGGCCGTGTTCGACGTCATCCCGGGCGTCGCGCCGGGCACCGCGGTGCCCGCGTACGCGGGGGTCGCGCTCGGCGGCACCTACACCGAGGCGGACGTCCGCGGCGAGGTCGACTGGGGCGCGCTGGCCGCGGTCCCCGGCCCGATCGTGCTGCACGCGACCTCGGCGCACCTGGCCGAGGCGGCGAGCCAGCTCACCGAGAAGGGGCTGCCCCCGACCACCCCGGTCGCGGTCACCGCGAACGGCACCATCAACACCCAGCGCACGCTGGACACCACGCTGGCCTC
Organism: Amycolatopsis sp. VC5-11; assembly: GCF_037034185.1. Lineage (NCBI taxonomy): Bacteria > Bacillati > Actinomycetota > Actinomycetes > Pseudonocardiales > Pseudonocardiaceae > Amycolatopsis > Amycolatopsis sp. VC5-11. Next base: position 1,365,435 of record NZ_JBAGKF010000001.1, read on the forward strand.
GGTCGCGAACGACGCGGGCGAGCTGGTCGGCCCGCTGGTCGTGACGGTCGGGCAGGCCGCCGGGCAGCGGTCGAAGCTGTCCTGGTGGGAGTCGCGGGCGCTGTACGGCTGGAAGGTCCTGGTGCCGCGCACCAAGGAGCAGGCTGGCGAGATGGCCGAGCGGCTGCGCGGCCACGGCGCGACCTCGCACGAGGTCCCGACGATTTCGGTCGAGCCGCCCCGCAGCCCGGCGCAGATGGAGCGCTCGGTCAAGGGCCTGGTCGACGGCCGCTACCAGTGGATCGTCTTCACCTCCACCAACGCGGTGCGCGCGGTGTGGGAGAAGTTCGAGGAGTTCGGTCTCGACGCGCGCGCGTTCTCCGGCGTGAAGATCGCCTGCGTCGGCGAATCGACCGCGGCGAAGGTGCGTTCGTTCGGCATCATCCCGGAACTGGTCCCGACCGGCGAGCAGTCGTCCGAGGGCCTGCTGGCCGAGTTCCCGCCGTACGACGACGTGCTGGACCCGGTCAACCGCGTCCTGCTGCCGCGCGCGGACATCGCCACCGAGATCCTGTCGGCCGGTCTGGTCGAGCGGGGCTGGGAAGTCGATGACGTCACGGCTTACCGGACCGTGCGGGCCGCGCCGCCGCCAGCCGAGACCCGCGAGATGATCAAGACCGGCGGGTTCGACGCGGTCTGTTTCACCTCGTCGTCGACCGTGCGGAACCTGGTCGGGATTGCCGGGAAGCCGCACACGCGCACGCTGGTGGCGTGCATCGGGCCGAAGACCGCCGAGACTGCGGTGGAGTTCGGTCTGCGGGTGGATGTGCAGCCGGAGAAGGCTGATGTGCCGCATCTGGTGGACGCGCTGGCCGAGCACGCGGCTCGGTTGCGGGCGGAGGGCGCGCTGCCGCCGCCGCGCAAGGCCAAGCGGACTCGGCGCAGCTGAGGTTTCGGTCCGTGAAGGGCTCCTTGAGGGAATCAGATTCCCTCAAGGAGCCCTTCACGGCTTTCGGGATGAGTGCGGGAGTACCTTGGATGCGTGTTCCCTGAGCAGCGACCCCGCAGGCTTCGTACTACTCCGGCAATGCGCAGGATGGTCAGTGAGACCACGTTGCGGCCACGGCAGTTGATCCTGCCGATGTTCGTGGCCGAGGGTCTTGACGCACCGCGGCCGATTGCCAGCATGCCGGGCGTCGTTCAGCACACTCGCGACACTCTTCGCAAGGCTGCGGTCGAGGCGGTCAACGCCGGCGTCGGCGGGATCATGCTCTTCGGCGTTCCGGAGAAGCGGGACGCGCAGGGGTCCGGCGCGGTCGACGAGAACGGCATCCTCAACGTCGCGTTGCGGGATCTGCGCAGCGAACTCGGCGACTCCACCGTGCTGATGGCCGACACCTGCCTGGACGAGTTCACCGACCACGGGCACTGCGGCGTTCTCGACGCGGACGGCGTGGTCGACAACGACGCCACGCTCCGGCTGTACGCCGAAATGGGGGTCGCGCAGGCGGAAGCGGGCGCGCACGTGCTCGGGCCGAGCGGGATGATGGACGGGCAGGTCGGCGTGATCCGCCGGGCGCTCGACGAGGTCGGGCACAGCGAGACCGCCATTCTCGCCTATTCGATCAAGTACGCCAGCGCGTTCTACGGTCCCTTCCGCGAGGCCGTCGACTCCCAGCTCAAGGGCGACCGCAAGACCTACCAGCAGGACCTCGGCAACGCCCGCGAGGCGATGCGCGAGCTCGAACTCGACCTGGCCGAGGGCGCGGACATGGTCATGGTCAAGCCTGCACTGTCCTATTTGGACATCATCAAGGCGGCCGCCGACATTTCGCCGGTTCCCGTCGCGGCGTACAACATCTCCGGCGAGTACGCGATGGTCGAGGCGGCCGCGGCGAACGGCTGGATCGAGCGCGAGCGCACGGTGCTCGAGGTGCTCACCTCGATCCGCCGCGCGGGCGCGGACCTGATCCTCACCTACTGGGCGGCCGACGCCGCGACCTGGCTGGACTGAGCCCGGGTAGGGTCTTTCGGGTGGCCGAGAAGGACGAGAACACCCCGAAGCCAGCCAGCGTGACCTCGGACGATCTTTCCGGGCTCACCGACGACGAGCGCCGCAAACGCGGGCGCGCGCCGGATCCGGTGCTGCCGGGGGAGACCGCGCCGAAGGCAACGCCGCCGACGCCGGTGCACGCCGCGTTCGTGCTCGCCATCGTGGGTGCGCTGATCGTGGTGGCCGGGCAGGTCGTCACGGTCTTTCTCAAGCAGCAGCTGGTCGAGCACGCGATCGAGCAGGTTCAGCAGAGCGGCCAGAAGGTCGACGTCGCTCAGGTACAGGCCAACGCCAACACGCTCGTCTGGGCCATGCTGATCGGCTCGCTGTGCTTCGGCGCGCTGCTCGTGTTGTTCGCTTGGAAGGCCCGCGAGGGCACGCGTTCGGCACGCAGCATCGCGACGCTGCTGGCCGTGCTCGGCATCGTGTTCGAACTCGGGGTGATCCGCAGCATCTTCGCGCTCGTCTCTTCGCTGGCGCTGGTCGTCATGCTGATCCTGCTGTACCTGCCGAAGGTCGCGGACTACTTCCCGAAAGTCGGCAAGAAGCTGTAATGGCGGCCAGGACGCTGTACTCCGAGCCGGGCGTCGGCTGGTCGGCGCTGATCTGGGGCCCGCTGTTCGCGCTGCTGGGCGCGCTCGCCGAACTGGCCACCGGCGGGCCGACGCACGTCGTCGGCTGGGTGCTGATCGGCGTCGCGCTGGTCGCGCTGACCCTGCCCTGGGTTTACGCGCGGCGCCGGTTCCTTTCGCTGGAGGTCACCACCGAGGGGCTGCGGCAAGGCCGCGAGACGGTGGCCGCCGAGCGGATCGCCTCGGTGACCGACGTCGGCGCGCCGGTCGGGACGCGCGTGCTCGGCGGCGGCTGGTCGGTGCCGCGCAAGTACGACGAGTTGCCGGTCGAGCTGGACGACGGCACGGTGGTGCTCGCCTGGGCCCGCGACGTCGAAGCGCTGAAAACCGCGCTCGCGGAGCTGGCCGCGAAGAACCAACCCGAGGAGCAGGCCGATGACTCCCGGAACTGAACCCGCACGAGGGACGCGCGACGACGGCGAACCTGAAAGGCTGGATCCCGTGATCGACCTACCCCAGCCGACCGGAGCCGGGCTTTGGCCGCCGGAGGAAACCCAGCCGCAGGCGAAGCTCAACCAGCCGTGGCGCGCGTTCGTCGCGCTCGGCGAGGTCGTGGTGGCCGGATTGGCGCTGTGGGCGGCGTTCGCGCTGTGGCACGCCGGGGTCGTCACGGTCGTCACCACGGCGGGCGACGGCACGCGATTGGCCTCGGAACGGTACTTCGGCGGACATATCGCCGGGGCGCTCGGGCTCGGCACGCTGTCCGCGGTCTTGGTGGTGGACGCGGTCCGCCAATTGCTGCTCGCGGTGCGGGCGCGGCACAAAAAGAAGAAGGACTGATTACACAGCTGTCCCACAGGGAACCAACAGCTCACTGCTAAGCGGGCCCCGCAATCTTGCGGCCATGACGCGGCTGCGCACACGAACCTGGGTGGTCAACGGAGTCCTTGTCGTGCTGCTCGGCGGCGCGGCTTTCGGGATTTACCAAGCCTTTTCGCCGGCCAGTTCGACCGCGCAGGCACAAACCCGGACCACGCCGGTCCGGCGCGCGAACGTCTCCCAGACCGTTTCGGCGGCGGGCACGATCGCGAGCACGTACACCGGTGCCGCGAACTTCACGACGTCCGGCAAGGTCACGAGCATCGACGTGAAGGTCGGCGACGTCGTGAGCGCCGGGCAGAAGCTCGCCACCATCGACTCTTCCCAGGCGAGCAAACAACTTCAGGTCGCTAAGGCCAATCTCGCGGTCGCCGAGGACAACCTCACGACGGCGGAGGACAACCCGCCCGCGAACCAGACCGCGACGCAGGCGCAGAGCAGCACCACGTCGCTGCAGGCCAAAGTGGATCAAGCGCAGCTGGACGTCGACAACGCGGAATCAGCGCTCGCCGCCACGACCTTGACCGCGCCTGGTGCGGGGACGGTGACCGCGATCAACGGGACGGTCGGGCAGCAAACGGGCAGCGGGTCCAATTCCAGCAACAGTTCGGCGGCGGCGTCGTCGAGTTCCAGCTCCAGTTCCGGCTCTGGCGGGCAGTCCGGGCAGCAATCCTCGTCCAGCAGCAGCACGGGCTTTATCGACATCACCGACATGGGCAGTCTTGTCGTCAATACTTCGGTGGCGGAAATTGACGTGAGCAAGGTGAAAACCGGGCAGAAAGCCACCGTGACTTTGAATGCGACGCCGGATCAACCGTTGCAGGCGACCGTTTCCAGCATTGACCTCACGCCGACCACGAGCAGCAACGTCGTCAGTTACGGCGCGAAGCTGACGTTGGCGAATCCGCCGTCGGGGCTGCGGCCCGGACAGTCGGCGAGCGTCGTGATCACGGTCGCGGAAGCCGACGGCGTGCTGAGCGTCCCGGCCGCGGCGGTGCGGACCAGCGGGACGACGAACGTGGTCACCGTGGAGCAGAACGGGCAGCCGGTTTCGCGTCAGGTCGAGGTCGGCGTGCGCGGAGAGTCCACTGTGGAGATCAAGTCCGGGCTCAATGAGGGCGACAGCGTGGTGCTCACCGCCGCGTCGCCGACGACGTCGAGCGGCTCCAACGGCCAGCAGCGGACGGGCGGTCTCGGCGGGTTCGGCGGCGGTCAGCAGGGCGGATTCGGCGGTGGACGCCAGGGCGGCGTCGGCGGCGGGGGCCGGGGATGAAGCCGGTGATCGCGGTCTCCGGACTGCGCAAGACTTACGGCAGCGGGGAAACCGCGGTGCACGCGTTGCGCGGGGTCGATCTGCAGGTGTGGCCGGGCGAGTACGTGGCGATCATGGGCGCGTCCGGATCCGGGAAGTCGACGCTGCTGAACATGCTCGGCTGCCTCGACACGCCCACTTCCGGCCGTTACCTGCTGGACGGGTTCTCCGTCGCCGATCTGAACGAACGCCAGCTTGCCTTGCTGCGCAACCGAAAGATCGGCTTCATCTTCCAGTCCTTCAACCTCGTGCCGCGCACCAGTGCGTTGTCCAATGTGGAATTGCCGATGGTCTACAGCGGACTCAAACGAGGGGAGCGCCGCCGCCGCGCGCTCGCCGCGCTGGAGATGGTCGGGCTGACCGATCGGGCCAAACATCTGCCGAACGAACTGTCCGGCGGACAGCAGCAGCGCGTCGCGGTGGCACGGGCGCTGGTCGGCGGACCGGCGTTGCTGCTCGCCGACGAACCGACCGGAAACCTCGACCACGCAAGCACTGTCGACGTCCTCGGCGTGTTCGACCGGCTCAACGCGCTCGGCCGCACGGTCGTGGTGATCACGCACGAGGACGAGGTCGCGCGGCACGCGCACCGCGTCGTGCGGGTCAGCGACGGACGGATCGTGTCGGACGAGGTCCGCACCGGGGTGGTCGCGTGAACTTCGTGGAGATCATGCGGTTCGCGGTGCGCGGTCTCGCGTCGAACAAACTGCGTTCGGTGCTCACCACGCTCGGCATCACCATCGGGGTCGCGTCGGTGATCTTGTTGGTGGCAGTGGGAAACGGTGCTTCGGCGGCGATCACCGCGAGCATTCAGGGACTCGGCACCGACGTGGTCAACGTGTCGCCGCTTCGGGGCGGCGGGCAGTCCAGCCAGGTCCGGCCGCTCACCGTGCAGGACGCGCACGCGCTGGTCGACCCGGTGGGTGCGCCGGACGTCAAGGCGGCGGCTCCGGTGGTGAACACCAGCGCGACCGCGACGTACGGGCAGACCTCCTACGACGTGTCGAGCGTCGTCGGCACCGAACCCAGCTACTTCACCACCACGAACCGGCAGATCGCCGACGGTCAGCTGTTCAGCGCCGAGGACGTGACACAGGCGCGCAAGGTCGTCGTGCTCGGGCCGACGACCGCGCAGTCGATCTTCGGCACCGCCGAGCCGGTCGGGAAGAACGTGCTGATCAACAGCATCCAGTTCACCGTGATCGGCGTGCTGCAAACGAAGGGCAGCACCGGGCTGCAGAACGCCGACGACGTCGCGATCGCCCCGATCAGCGCGGTGCAGAACTCGCTCGCCGGCTACGGCGGGCTGAATCAGATCGCCGTGCAGGCGACCAATGCCGACGCGATCGGGCTGGCGCAGGCCGAGGTCACCGCGATCCTCGACGCCCGGCACGGCATCCAGGCCTCGGCCAATCCGGACTTCCAGATCCAGAACTCCGCGCAGCTGCTGCAGACCCGGACGTCGGCGATCCAGACGTTCACCGTGCTGCTCGGCGCGGTCGCGGCGATCTCGCTGCTGGTCGGCGGGATCGGCGTCACGAACATCATGCTCGTCACGGTCACCGAGCGGATTCGCGAGATCGGCATCCGCAAGGCGATCGGCGCGCCGCGCTCGGCGATCCTCGGCCAGTTCCTCGCCGAGGCGACCATGCTGAGCCTCTTCGGCGGGTTGCTCGGCGTGCTGATCGGGGTGGTCGGCAGCCGGTTCGCCGTCGCGGGCATCCAGCCGGTCGTGGTGCCGTCGTCGATCGCGCTCGCGTTCGCGGTGTCCGCCCTGATCGGGCTTTTCTTCGGCAGTTTCCCGGCGAACCGGGCTTCGCGGCTGCGGCCGATCGACGCCCTCCGGCACGAGTAGGAGCGTCATGTCCGCGTCGACCACCCAGCCCATCCCGACCCCGCCGGAGGAACCCGCCGCGTCGCGTCCGGAAGACCTCATCGCCGAGCCCGCCGTCCAGGGCGATCTCACTGCCGAGTTGAAGCAGGTCGCCCGGCCGTTCGGCAAGCCGACGCTGGTGCTCGCCGGGTTGCTCGTGCTGGCGCTGGCGTTCGCCGGCGGCGCTTGGACGCACGCGGCGTTCGGCTCGTCGAGCGGCTCATCCAGCGCCCGTACCGCTCCGGCGGACGGACAGCAGCAGGGCGGCGGCTTCGGCGGACGCGCGGGAGGAGGTCGCGGGACGGTCGGCACCGTGGAGAAGGTCGACGGCAGCACGGTCACGGTGAAGACCGTGCAGGGCAGCGAAGTCACAGTGTCCACTTCGGACAGTACTACGGTCGGGGTGACTCAGCCCGGCAAGCTCAGCGACCTCAAACCGGGACAGACGGTGACTGTCCAGGGGCGCACCGGAACGGACGGTTCGGTGACCGCGCAGGCGATCGTGGCGCAGCCGGCCCGCTAGGGGACGTCGTTGAGCGCGATGATCGCGACGTTCAGCGCCGTCGTGTACAGCAGCCACGCCAGATACGGCACGAGCAGCAGTGCGGCGACGCGGGAGCGACGGTAGAACAACGCGATCGTCACGATCACGGTGAAATCGAGCAGCACGATGTCCACGCACGCGACCTGCGTGGAGCCGCCCGCGAAGAACAGCGAGATCCACATCAGGTTGAACAGCAGGCCGATGCCGTACGCGGCGAAGCCCTGGTTCTCGCCGTCGGTGCGCCAATAAGTCCAGCCCGCGACGGCGAGCACGATGTACAGGACCGTCCACACCGGACTGAACAGCGACGAGGGCGGGGCCCACTCCGGCAGCACGTACCGGTTGTAGGCGTCCGGCGCGGTCGTCGCCGCCAGCGCGCCGACCAGTGCGATGACGCCGACCAGCCCGAAGAACACCGCGAGCATCAGCCACGGGTTCCGGCGGTGTGTGGGCGCCGTCACGTCTCCTCCATGGCTCGCCCCGTCCATGCGCTTGGGATGTTACTGCGTAGCGCAGCTACTCGCTTGAGGGCGGCGGCGGGGAGGAAGGTGGAGTTAAGAGGGGTTGCGCTGGTGTGCCGGGTGGCAATCGGGTGGCAGCTTGGGCGCCGCCGACACCCGGATGGAGGATTTGCAAGACTGGGACGGTGAGCACTGGCACCGAGCAGTCCAAAGCATGGTTCGCACGCGCCAAGGCGGCCGTTCCGGGCGGGGTGAACTCGCCGGTGCGCGCCTTCAACTCGGTCGGCGGCACGCCGCGGTTCATGGTCCGCGGCGAGGGCCCGTATCTGTGGGACGCCGACGGCAACCGCTACGTCGACCTCGTCTCCTCGTGGGGCCCGATGATCCTCGGGCACGCGCACCCGAAGGTGGTGGCCGCCGCCCGCGCGGCCGCGGAGCACGGGCTGTCCTTCGGCACGCCGACGATCGGCGAGGTCGAACTCGCCGAGGAGATCATCGGCCGGGTCGGCCCGGTCGAGCAGGTCCGGCTGGTCAACTCCGGCACCGAAGCCACGATGAGCGCCATCCGGCTCGCCCGCGGTTTCACCGGCCGCGCCAAGATCGTCAAGTTCGCCGGTTGCTACCACGGGCACGTCGACGCGCTGCTCGCCGAAGCGGGTTCCGGCGTCGCGACGCTCGGCCTGCCGACCTCGCCGGGCGTCACCGGCGCGCAGGCCGCGGACACGATTGTCTTGCCGTACAACGATCTTGACGCGCTGCGGAAGTCCTTCGCGGAGAACGAGGGCCAGATCGCCGCGGTGATCACCGAAGCGGCCGCGGGCAACATGGGCGCGGTGCCGCCGGACGCTGGCTTCAACGCCGCGTTGCGGGACATCGCGCACGAAAACGGCGCGCTGCTGATCATGGACGAAGTGATGACCGGCTTCCGCGTTTCGCGCGCTGGCTGGTTCGGCCTCGAAGGCGTGGCTGGCGACCTGTACACGTTCGGCAAGGTGATGTCGGGCGGACTGCCCGCCGCGGCGTTCGGCGGTCGCGCGGACATCATGGCGAAGCTCGCCCCCGGCGGTCCCGTCTATCAGGCAGGCACGCTGTCCGGGAACCCGGTGGCGGTCGCCGCCGGTCTCACCGCGCTGCGCGAAGCGGACGACGCTGTGTACGCGAAGCTCGACGCCAACGCGAAGCGTCTCGGCGGGCTTTTCGACAAGGCGCTCAGCGAAGCGGGCGTCACGCACACAGTGCAGTTCGCGGGCAACCTGGTGAGCGTCTTCTTCACCGACAAGCCCGTACGCAACTACGCGGACGCGCAGGCCACTGAGACGTGGCGCTTCCCGGCGTTCTTCCACGCGCTCCTCGAAGCGGGCGTGTACCCGCCGCCGAGCGCGTACGAGGCGTGGTTCGTGAACGCCGCGATGGACGACGAAGCGTTCGCTGTGATCGAAGCTGCGTTGCCCGCGGCGGCGCGCGCGGCGGCTGAGGCGGTTCGCCCATGACCACCGTCGTCCACATGCTGCGGCACGGTGAAGTCCACAACCCGGAGAAGATCCTCTACGGGCGGCTGCCGAACTTCCGGCTGTCGGAGCGCGGGCAGCGTCAGGCGCTCACCGTCGCCGAAGCGGTGGCCGGGCACGACCTCGCGTACGTCGTCGCTTCGCCCCTTCAGCGCGCGCAGGAGACCGCGGCGCCCATCGCGGGCGCGCACCGTCTCGACATCGCCACTGACGAAGGTCTCATCGAAGCGGCGAACGTCTTCGAGGGCCAGCGCGTAGCCGTGGGCGACGGCGCGCTGCGGCAGCCGAAAGCGTGGCCGCACCTGGTGAACCCGTTCAAGCCGTCATGGGGCGAGCCGTACGTCGAGATCGCACACCGCATGCTCGGCGCGGTGCACCGTGCGCGCGTAAAGGCCGAAGGGCGCGAAGCGCTGTGCGTGTCGCACCAGCTGCCGATCTGGACGCTTCGCCGCTTCTTGGAAGCGAAGCGACTGTGGCACGACCCGCGGCAGCGGCAGTGCTCGCTGGCGTCGCTCACCAGCCTCGTCTTCGACGGCGAAGAGCTGCTGGAGATCGTTTACAGCGAACCCGCGGGCACTACCGACCCCAAGGTGACCGGCGCATGAAACGGCGGCTGCTCGGGATGCTGATGGCCGCCGCGCTGGTCGTGACGGGCTGCTCGACCGGCAAGGACGCGGTCGTCTCGGGCGGCACCTTCACCTTCGTCTCGCCCGGCGGCAAGGTCGACATCAGCTACCCGGAGAACGAACGGCAGAAGGCCCCGACGCTGGCCGGCGACGACCTCATGCACGAGGGCAAACAGCTCTCGATCGAGGACTTCCCGGGCAAGGCGCTGGTGATCAACCTGTGGGGCCAGTGGTGCGGCCCGTGCCGCGCCGAAGCGCCCGAACTGGAGACCGCGAGCAAGCAGATCGCCCCGCTCGGCGCCCAGGTCATCGGCCTCGACGTCCGCGACCCGGCCCGCGACGTCGCACAGGACTTCGTCCGCGACCGCGGCCTGACGTACCCGTCGATCTGGGACCCGTCCGGCCGCGTGCTGCTGCAGCTGGCCGGGTATCCGCGCAACATCATCCCGTCGACGCTGGTGCTGGACAAACAGCACCGGGTGGCCGCGGTGTTCCTGCGGCAGGTGCTGGCTTCGGACCTGGTTCCCGTGGTGCAGCGGCTCAGTGCGGAGAAGTAGCGGGGGGAAGTAGCGCTCGCCGAACCCCGCGCTCTGCTCGGCCGGGGGCGCTCCGCTCAGCCCGGCGCTCCGCTCAGCCCGGCGCTCGCTCCGCCGCACGCTCCGCGAGAGGGCGCTCCGCTCGGCCCGGGCCCGCTCCGCTCCGCCGGGTGCTCGCTCCGCGCCGGGGAGGTCCGTGAGGGGAACCCTGACGGAATCAGATTCCGTGAGGGGAACCCTCACGACCTCTCGGTTCTGCCGCGGCGCGGACTGCGTTGCAGAGAAGCCCCCAATGCCACATTGGGTGCATGTGACGCACCCAATGTGGCGTTGGGTGCATGTGACGCACCCAATGTGGCGTTCGGTGCGTCCGACGCACCCAAAGTGGCATTGGGGGTCCCCGGCCCGAGCCGTGCAGGAGGCCGTTGCCAGCCCGGCGTCGCGCGTTCTTCTGCGGCCTGGCCTCCTCGTGAGTGCCCATGCCGGTTCTAACCGGCCTAGCCGCTCACGAGCACAGGACCAAGGTCCCACCCCCGTTGTGGCGTAGGTCCTGTGAGCGGGCCCCGCCCGCCTCACGTCCAGCTCACTGCCTACTCTCAAGTGCGTGAACTCCGTGTCCGAGCTGGCGCTCTCCGGGCCGCTGCTGCTCGCCGCGGGTGTCGCGCTGGTGGCCGGGGCCATCTCGTTCGCGTCGCCGTGCGTGGTGCCGCTCGTGCCTGGGTACCTCGCCTACCTCGCGGCTCTCGTCGGCGCAGACGCCCCGGCGGTGCGCGACGGCGAGGAGCGCAAGAAAGGCCGTTACGCCGTGCTGGGCGCGGCGGGGCTGTTCGTGCTCGGGTTCACCGTGGTGTTCGTCGCGACCATGGGCACGCTCGTCTGGCTCGCGAACACCTTGCTGGTCAACGAGGATCTGCTGCAGCGCATCGGCGGCATCCTGACCATCCTCATGAGCCTGGTCTTCATCGGCTGGATCCCGGGGCTGCAGCGCGAGGTCCGCTCGCACCGCGTGCCCGGCGGCGGGCTGTGGGGCGCGCCGGTGCTCGGCGCGGTGTTCGGGCTCGGCTGGACGCCCTGCATCGGACCGACGCTCTCGGCCGTCACCAGTCTCGCCAGCGCCACCGGCGGGGCCGCGGTTCGCGGGTACGTGCTGGTGCTCGTTTACTGCCTCGGCCTCGGCGTCCCGTTCCTGCTGATCGCGCTCGGCGCCCGCTGGGCCGTGCGCGCCACCGACTGGCTTCGCCGCAACGGCCGCCGCGTGCAGATTTTCGGCGGGGTGCTGCTGATGGTGGTCGGCATCCTGCTGGTCACCGGGCTGTGGGGAGACGTCATGGGCTGGCTCCGCAACTCCGTCGCCTCCGATCTCGAGCTGCCGCTGTGACCACTACCGAAGCGCCCCCGAAGAACCCTCAGCCGTACCGGCCGTCCGCGGCCAAGCAGTTCCTGGCTTTCCTGCGCAACACCTGGCGCGGCCTGACGTCCATGCGCACCGCGCTGGTGCTGCTGTTCCTGCTGGCGCTCGCCGCGCTGCCCGGCGCGTTGCTGCCGCAGCGGCGGCTGAACGCGCCGAAGGTCGACGAGTACATCAGCGCGCACGGCTGGTGGGGATCGCTGCTCGACAAGCTGGAGTTCTACGACGTCTACTCCAGCGTCTGGTTCTCCGCGATCTACATCCTGCTGATGATCTCGCTGATCGGCTGTCTCACGCCGCGCAGCTTCGAGTACCTCAAGCAGATGCGCGCGAAGCCGGTGCTGACGCCGCGCAATCTCGCGCGCATGCCGCACCACCGGATCGCCCGCACCGCGCGCACGCCGGAGACGATCCGCGAGGACGTGCGCAAGCAGCTGTCCGGCTGGCGGCGCGTCGAGCGCGAGGAGGACGGCGGCGGGTTCAGCGTCTCGGCCGAACGCGGCTACCTGCGCGAGACCGGCAACCTGCTTTTCCACTTCGGCATGCTCGGCCTGATCATTTTCTTCGCACTCGGCAAGCTCTACAGCTACGAGGGCCAGGTCATCGTGCAGGCCAACGGCGGCCAGTTCTGCAACTCGGGCATCTACAACTACGACTCGTTCGAAGCGGGCCTGCGCGTCGACGGCACCGACCTCGACCCGTTCTGCGTGAAGGTCAACGACTTCACCGCCCGCTACACCGCCACCAACCAGGCCGACTACTACCACTCGCACATCGAGTACCAGTCCGGTCAGGACCTGCAGACCGGCACGTGGAAGCCGTACGACCTCGAGGTCAACGAGCCGCTGCGCACCGTCGGCGACCGGGTTTACCTGCTGGGCAACGGTTATTCGCCCCAGTTCACGGTGACCTTCCCGAACGGCGAGAAGCGCACCCAGAACACCCAGTGGATGTTCACCAACCCGGGGACGATGCTGTCCGAGGGCGCGACGAAGTTCGACCAGCCCGGCGTCACCGACGAGGTCCAGCGGCGCACCAAGCAGCTCGCGATCACCGGCCTCTTCGCGCCGTCCTCGTTCATCCACGGCGGCGTCCTCACCTCGACCGCGCCGCAGCTGAACAACCCGATGGTCGCCGTCGACGTGCTGCGCGGCGACCTCGGTCTCGACGCGGGCCGCGGCCAGTCGGTGTTCTCGGTCGACCAGTCCCGCGTCCAGGACGGCAGGCTCAAGCGGGTCGCCCGCAAGAACCTCGCGGTCGGCCAGGAACTGACGCTCGACGACGGCACGAAGGTGCGCTTCGACGGCGTCAACAAGTGGGTCAACCTGCAGATCTCGCACGATCCGACGCAGGGCTACGTGCTCGGCTTCGCGATCGTGATGTTCGCCGGGCTCGGGGCGTCGCTGCTGGTCAAGCGGCGTCGCGTGTGGGTGCGGGTGCGGCCGGGCAAGGACGAGAGCGCGAGTACCGTGATCGAGGTCGCGGGGCTCGCGCGCACGGATCAAGCCGGATACGGCGAGGAATTCCAGCGGATCAGCGAACGGCTGGTCACGGGCCGGAAGGGCAGCTGAGGCATGGAAATCAACGAGACTCTCTCGCAGTACAGCGACCTGCTGTACACGACGACAGTGGCGATTTACGTGCTGGCGCTGCTGTTCACGCTCTTCGAGCAGGCGTTCGGCGCGAAGGGCCGTCTCGCCGCCGAGCGCAGCCGCAAACGCGTGCTGGTCGGCGCGGGCGGACCCGACTCCGACGACGCCGCGATCGAAAACGGCGACGTCCCGGCCGAGCCCGAGGCCCCGCGCGCGGTCGGCCGCGCGGAGCGGATCGGCCGGATGGGCGCGGCGCTGCTGGTGCTGGGCGCGCTGCTGCAGTTGTCGGCGATCGTGCTGCGCGGACTCGCGGTGCACCGCGCCCCGTGGGGCAACATGTACGAGTACGGCATGGCGGTCACCTTCATCACCGTCGTCGCGTGGCTCGTGGTGATCAAGAAGTTCCCGGTCCGCCACCTCACCGGGTTCCTGCTGCTGCCCGTCGTGATCCTGATGTTCATCAACGGCACGATGCTCTACACGGTCGCCGCGCCGGTCGTGCCCGCGCTGCAGTCGTACTGGCTTTACATCCACGTGTCCGCCGCGATCATCGGCTCCGGCGTGTTCCTGGTGCCGGGCGTGGCGAGCGTCCTGTACCTCTTCCGCACCGCGCACGACCGCAACCCGGCCAAGTTCGCCGGTTTCGGCCCGAAGCTGCCCTCCGCCGACGTCCTCGACCGGATCGCCTACCGCGCCACGATCGTGGCGTTCCCGATCTTCACTTTCGGCGTGCTGTGCGGCGCGGTGTGGGCCGAGGCCGCGTGGGGCCGGTTCTGGGGCTGGGACCCGAAGGAGACTGTCGCGTTCATCGCGTGGGTCGTTTACGCGGCATACCTGCACTCCCGCGCCACCGCGGGCTGGCGCGGGACGCGCGCGGCGGTGATCAACATCGTCGGGTTCTCGGTGACGATCTTCAACCTGTTCTTCGTCAACCTGGTTACCGCCGGACTGCATTCCTACGCCGGAGTGAGCTGAGCCGGGGGTCCACCGCCCGGACCGGGCCTCGGGCGACTACCGTCGTCGCCAGGGGCCCTTCGACGTACCCGGGAGGTTGGCAACGGTGACCGGACCCAGTGAAGAGACTGCCGGCGAACAGCAGTCCGAGCAGGCCCAGGAACCGGCTGCCATGTTCTCCGAGGAACGCACCGACTCGACGCCGCACCCCGGCACCGGGCCGTACGACGCGCAGCCGACGCAGGTCGTCGACCCGCCGCCGCAGGGCGCGTACCAGCCGCTGCCGCAGCCGGGCGGCTACCAGCCGCACTACGACCAGAACCTGCCGCCGCTGCAGCCTCCCGCGCAGCAGCACCAGCCGCAGCACGCCGCCCCGCCGGGGTACCAGCAGCAGCCCGTCGCTCCTCCGGGCGTGGCTCCCGTGCCGGGCGCTCCGGCCGGGGCGCAGGGGCTGCCGCAACCGGCGTCCAGCGCGGACGAGCTGGCCACCGCGCACCTGGTCAAACAGCAGAAGCGCACGCCGCAGTCCGGCTGGCGCAAGGCGGTGTACCTGGGCAGCGGCAAGCTGCTCAACCCGGGGGAGAGCCCGGCGGACACGCGCCGGCGCGAGCTGATCGCGCGGGTCAACCAGCCGCTGCGCGGGTGCTACAAGATCGCGATGCTGAGCCTCAAGGGCGGCGTCGGCAAGACCACGACCACGACCACGCTCGGCGCGACGTTCGCGTCCCTGCGCGGCGACCGTGTGGTGGCGGTGGACGCGAACCCGGACCGCGGGACGCTGTCGCAGAAGATCGCCATCGAGACCACCGCGACCGTGCGGCACCTGCTGCGCGACGCGGACAAGATCACGCGCTACAGCGACGTCCGGTCGTACACGTCGCAGGGGTCGAGCCGGCTGGAAATCCTGGCCAGCGAACAGGATCCGGCGGTGTCGGAGGCGTTCTCCGAGAACGACTACCGGCGCACGGTGAACCTGCTCGAGCACTTCTACAACATCGTCCTCACCGACTGCGGCACCGGTTTGATGCACTCGGCGATGAAGGGCGTCCTAGACGTCGCGGACTCGCTGGTGGTGGTGTCCTCGGGTTCGGTCGACGGGGCCCGCAGCGCCTCGGCGACGCTGGACTGGCTCGAGGCGCACGGCTACGGCGACCTGGTGAAACGCTCGGTCGTGGTGATCAACTCGGTGCGCCCGAAGGGCAGTTCGGTCGACCTGGACAAGCTGGCCGCGCACTTCGGCGCGAAGGTGCGCTCGGTGTGCCGGATCCCGTTCGACGCGCACCTGGAAGAGGGCGCGGAGATCGAACTGGAGCGTCTCGGCGGGGACACCCGGCTGGCGCTGCTGGAACTGGCGGCGACCGTGGCGGACGGTTTTAACGGCAGGGCTTAACCAAGCGGCTGCGCTTGATTGACCGTGCGGGCTCCGCAACCACAACCCGAGATCGCTTCCCGGCGATCTCGGCGCCCCGGCGGAGCCGGGGCAATCAAGCACGCTCAGGAGTCGGTTTCGTCCGGGCGTTTGCGCTGCTGTTCGGAGAGCTTGCGCAGGAATTCGGGATCGTCGTCGGGAGCGACGGCCGGGCGGCGCTGCGGGACGCTGATCCGCTGCGCGCCGAGTGCCCGCCACAACAGAACGGCGATGGTGATCGCGCCCACCGCTGCGAGCAAAGGGATCATGCCCGGGGTCCTTCCGTCGTGCTGGCCCCCCAGATTAGCCGCAATCGGGCCGGACCGGGGGGACGGTGCGCGCGCGGACCCGCCCCGGAACGCGGCGAAGGGTCGTGACCGGCAAGCGATGCGGGAGGCACCCCTTGCCAGTCACGACCCTTCGGCGTGTTCGAGACCCGCGGATCAGATCTTGCGGGTCGGCTCGCTCGCGTCCGTGGTGAGCTCGGCCAGAAGGTCGTTCACCTCGGACTCGCGGAACCTGCGGTGTCCGCCCGGCGTCCGGATCGAGCCGATGCGGCCCGCGGTGGCCCAGCGGGTCACGGTCTTCGGGTCCACCCGGAACAGAGCGGCCACCTCACCCGGGGTGAGCAACCGTCCGCCCATGGTTGCGGTCATTTTCCGCCTCCTTAACGCCCAACTTGCTATACCGGGGGCATCGGGCGATTTCGCCCGTCGCGCCCGGGTGGCCAACGCGGCAATCGTGGCACTTCACCCGTCGGGTACTCGAACGGTTGTCCTTGGGTAAAGAGCCCTTAAAGTGCAAAAGGGACATAACTCAGCAGATTCTCAGGATCGCTCAGCGCCCGTTCGCGCCCCGCTGACCAGGCACTTTCTGACCAGTTGCGCCGAGATTCGGGTAAAGACTGAGCAAAGGCCGCGTCTGGGCGGCGTCCGGCGTCGAGGTTGCTGTGACGCAGGAGACAATCCGGGGCCTACCGGGATGCGCCTCCCGCGCGGGCGCGCCGCATAATGAGCCGGTGGATCAGCTGGACCGGAAGATCATCGCCGAGCTGCGGGCCAATGGCCGCGCTACCTACGCCGACCTCGGCCGGACGGTGGGGCTCTCCGCGTCGTCGGTGCACGAACGCGTCGGGAAGCTCGAGGCGGCGGGCGTGATCACCGGGTACCACGCGATGGTCGACCCGAACACGGTCGGACTCGGCGTCACCGCGCTGGTCGGCATCCATCCCACCGACACCGCCACCGACGAGGACGTCGCCGCTTCACTCGGCGAGCTGCCCGAGGTCGAAAGCTGTTACGCGGTCGCGGGCGACGAGGCCTTCGTAGTAAAGGTGCGGGTTTCGACGGTCGACGAGCTGGAGCTCACCCTCGGCAGGCTGCGCCGCATCCCCGGCGTCGGCCGTACCAACACGACAGTGGTGCTCTCCACCCGGTTCGAGGGCCGCCCCAACAACGCGGGCCTGGACGAGGACCCGGCAAGCGGGGCGTAGCCTGTTTCGGTGTGAGCGAGACACCGGACCACCTTCCCCGTGACCTGACGGTGTACTTGATCGCGCGGTTCGCGCTCGTCGCGGTGGTCGCGGTCGTGCTTTCGCTGGTCGGCGTGCCGCTGCTGGTCTCTTTGCTGATCGGGCTCGTCGTCGGCCTTCCGCTCGGACTGCTGCTCCTGCGCGGGCTGAACCAGCGCGTGACGGCCGGTCTGGCCAAGCGCAACGAATCCCGCGCGCGTGCTCGTGCCCAGCTGCGTTCGCAGCTGCGCGGCGAGACCTCGGCCGACGATTCCGCGGCATGAGCAAACCGCACAGCCGCGCCTGGGTCCGCGAAGCAGTCCGGATCATCGAGGCCGACGCCAACCGCAGCGCCGACACTCACCTGCACGTTTTTCCGCTGCCCCCGGAATGGGGCATCGACCTTTACCTGAAGGACGAGTCGGTGCATCCGACCGGCTCGCTCAAGCACCGCCTCGCGCGCTCGCTGATCCTGTACGGCCTGGTCAACGGGCACATCGGCCCGGACACCGTGCTGGTCGAGGCGTCCAGCGGCTCGACCGCGGTGTCCGAGGCGTACTTCGCGCGGATGCTCGGCCTGCGGTTCGTGACCGTCGTGCCGCGGCGGACGAGCAAGGAAAAGATCGCGCTCATCGAGTTCTACGGCGGCGAGTGCCATTACGTCGACTCCGCGCCGGCGATGTACCCGGAGGCCGAGCGGCTGGCCGCTGAGTGCAACGGGCATTACCTCGACCAGTTCACCTACGCCGAGCGCGCGACGGACTGGCGCGGCAACAACAACATCGCCGAATCGGTGTTCGCGCAGATGCGTGCCGAACGCCATCCGGTGCCGTCGTGGATCGTCGTCGGCGCGGGCACCGGCGGGACGAGCGCGACGTTCGGCCGGTACGTCCGGTACAAGCGGCACACCACGAAGATCTGCGTGGTGGACCCGGAAAACTCGTCGTTCTACGGCGCGTGGGAAACCGGCGCGCCGGACTACGCGACCGGGATGCCGTCGCGGATCGAAGGCATCGGACGGCCGCGTTGCGAACCGTCGTTCGTGCCCGGCGTGATCGACGAGATGTTCCAGGTGCCCGACGCCGGTTCGCTGGCGGCGATCCGGTTGCTGCGGGACCGCACCGGGCACTGGGCGGGCGGCTCGACCGGGACCAACCTGTACGGCGCGTTCCAGCTGATCTCGCGGATGCTGGCGGACGGCCAGGCGGGTTCGGTGGTGACGCTGCTGTGCGACGGCGGGGAGCGGTACGCGAACACGTACTACTCGGACGAATGGCTCGGCGAGCAGGGGATCGACCTCGCGCCGTATCGGGCGCGGTTCGACGAGTTCCTGCTCACTGGCCGATTCGACGCCTAGCTTCCTGGTAGCCCAGCGTCAGCACGACGATCAGGCGGCGCAACCGGTCCTCGAAGTCGAGGCGGGAGCCGGTCAGGCGCGGGTCCTTGATGGCTTCTTGGACGGCTTCGTTCGGGTGCGCCAGCGGCCACATTCCCGCGGTGAACATGAAGATCGCGGACGACAGTTCTTGTGCGGTCTCCGCGGAAAGGCCTGGCAGCGCGGCGTGCAGCAGGTCGGCGGTGCGGGCGTTGTGCTTCGCCGAGCGCAGCTTGTAGTCCCGCGCGATTTCCGTCGAGACATTGCGCTCCAGCACGTTCGCCAGCACGCTGATCAGTTCGCACAGGACTGGTCGCGTCGCGAGTGAGCGGGCGAGGGTCGCGGCGACCTCTGACAGATCGCCGTCGAGGGTGAGCGAGTCGAGCCACGCGCCGCGAGCGCGGTCGAGCACCTCCAGGTAGACGGCCTCCCGCGTGGGGAAGTAGCGCGCGACGTTCGACGCCGACAGGCCTACCCGGCGGGCCAGCTCGCGCATGCTGACCTCGCTGACGGACGCCTCCGTCATCAGCTGTTCGGCCACGTCGAGGATCGCCTCGCGGCGGGCTTCCACCTGCTCGGGACTGCGGGCGCGCTGGAAGTCGGACACGCCTCGGAGTGTAACAGGACACTGCTCTCTTGATAAAAGAACAGCGTCCTGTTAACTTCGAGAACAAGAGAGCAGTGTTCCGTTAACTCTGGCAGGAGATCCCGATGCGCACTTACGACCAGCTCTTCCTCGGCGGCCGCTGGACCGCGCCCGCGACGACCGACACCTTCGAAATCCGTTCGCCGCACGACCGGGCGCTGGTCGGCACCGCGCCAAAGGCCTCGAAGGCGGACGTCGACCGCGCGGTGGCGGCGGCCCGGCGGGCGCTCGAACCGTGGGGGAGAACTCCGCTGGCCGAGCGGCTGCGGCTCGTCGAGCGGTTCAACGAACTGCACGCCGCCCGGGCCGACGAAATCGCCGAGCTGATCACCGCGGAGAACGGCTCGCCGAGCTGGTTCACCGGCTGGACGCAGCACAACCTCCCGGAGCGCACGGCGGCGTGGCTCAAGACCGCGCGCGAGTTCGGCTGGGAGGAGACGCTCACTGACGAGGCGGGCAACCGGACGATCGTGCGGGCCGCGCCGGTCGGCGTGGTGGCTGCGGTGATCCCGTGGAACTCGCCGCATTCGGCCGCGCTGGTGAAGCTGATTCCGGCTCTGCTGGCGGGCAATCCGGTGCTGCTGAAGGCCGCGCCGGAAACCCCGCTCGACGCGATGCTGCTGGCGGAAATCTTCGCCGAGGCCGGGTTCCCCGAGGGCGTGGTGAGCGTGTTCGCGGCCGACCGCGACGTGAGCGAGTACCTGGTGACGCACCCCGGCGTCGACAAGATCTCGTTCACCGGCTCGACGGCGGCCGGGCGGCGGATCGCGTCGCTGGCGGGAGAGCAGTTCAAGCGCGTCGGGCTGGAGCTGGGCGGAAAGTCCGCGGCGATCGTGCTCGCGGACGCGAACCCGAAGACCGTCGCCGAGGGGATCCGGACCGCGACGTTCGCGAACAACGGCGAGATGTGCGTGGCCCACACGCGGATCTTCGCGGCGCGCGAGCGGTACGCCGAGGTCGTGGCCGCGCTCGCGGAAATGGCCGACGGGCTCGTGGTCGGCGATCCCGCGAAGCCGGACACGTTCGTCGGGCCGATCGTGCGCCAAGACCAGTACGAGCGCGTGCTGTCGTACCTGCGGCTAGGCGTCGAAGAGGGCGCGCGGATCGCGGCGGGCGGTGCCGAGCCGCTCGCGAATCCTGAGCTGAGGGACGGGTTTTACGTGCGTCCGACGGTGTTTGCCGATGTCACGAACGACATGCGGATCGCGCGCGAGGAGATCTTCGGGCCGGTGCTCGTGGTGATCCCGTTCGACACCGAGGAGGAGGCGATCCGGCTCGCGAACGACTCCGACTACGGCCTGAGCGGCGGCGTCTGGACGGCCGACGCGGAACACGGCGTCGAGCTCGCGCGGGCGGTGCGCACGGGCACGTTCCACGTCAACGGCGCGCCGCGGCATGGGAACGCACCGTTCGGCGGGTTCAAGGCGAGCGGGGTGGGCCGTGAGTACGGCTCGCACGGGTTGGCGGAGTTCGTGGAGTGGCAGGCGATTGCGGTGGGTCGTTAGAGCGCGAGGGCGAATGCGCTCTGCATCGCCCGGCTCGGTTCGGTGGGTTCGAGGCGGAGCGGGGTGGGCCGTGGGCGCGATTGGCCCGGGCGGTGTTTGCGAATTAGCAGGCGATCGCGGTCGGCCGCTAGAGCGCCAGGGCGACCGCGCTCAGCACTGCCCACGCCAACATCGCCATGCCGGTGTCGCGCAGGGCCGGGATCAGCTCCCGGCCCTTGCCGCCGCCTCCGACGGACTTGATGGGCTTCAGCAGCAGCGGCGCGGTCACGAAGGTGATGAACAGCAGCGGGTGCCAGATCCCCATCAGCACGGTGAGTGCGTACGGGACCGTCACCAGGGTCAGGTAGAGCTTTCGCGTGCCGCCGTCGCCCATGCGGGTCGCGAGGGTGTGCTTGCCGGACTCGAGGTCGGTCGGGATGTCGCGCAGGTTGTTCGCCACCAGCACCGCCATCGAGAACGAGCCGACCGCTACCGCGCAGCCCAGTGCGTCCCAGCTAACCCGGCCGGCCTGGACGTAAACCGTGCCGAGGACGCCCGCCAGTCCGAAGAACACGAAGACCGCGATCTCGCCCAAACCGTAGTAGCCGTAAGGCTTTTTGCCGCCGGTGTAGAACCACGCGCCGAGGATGCACAGCGCGCCCATCGCGAGCAGCCACCAGTATCCGCTCAGTGCGACGAGCGCCAGGCCCAGCACTCCGGCCAAGCCCAGGGAGGTCAGCGCGGCACGCAGGACGGCCTTCGGGTTCGCCGCGCCGGAGCCGACGAGACGCAGCGGGCCGACGCGGTTTTCGTCGGTGCCGCGGATGCCGTCGGAGTAGTCGTTGGCGAAGTTCACGCCGATGATCAGCGACAACGCGACCAGCAGAGCGAGCAGCGAACGCCACCAGGAGAACGCGTCGAGCGCGATCGCCGCTCCGACGCCCGCCACGACCGGTGCGATCGCGTTCGGCAGCGTCCTCGGCCGGGCGCCTTCGATCCACTCACTGACTGTCGCCATGGGGTCCATTCAACGCCATGCGATCTTCACCCGTTCGGTGAACCCGCTCAGCGCGTCCGCAGGGCGGCGACCACTGCCTGCCGGTCGATCTTTCCCGGTCCGCGCAACGGCAACTCGCTGACGAACTCGACGCGTTTCGGCGTCGCGGCCGCACCCAGCTCAGCCCGGACCGCGGCTCGCAGCGCGGCCTCGTCCGTCGAACCCGCCACCATCGCCACGACCGCCTCGCCCCACTGCGGATCCGGAATCCCGACGACACAGGCGTCCCGCACCCCGGGCTGCGCGCCGAGCAGCCGTTCGATCGCGGCGGCGGACACCTTGACCCCGCCGGTGTTGATGACGTCGTCCGCGCGTCCGAGCACCTCGATCCGGCCGTCGGGCAACAAGCGGCCGCGGTCGGAGGTGCGGAAAGAGCCGTCCCGGAACGACTCCGCGGTCAGTTCCGGGGCGAGACGGTAGCCGTGCGACAGCACCGGGCCGGAGATCCACAGTCGCTCGTCAGCGTCGGGTTCCACGCGCACCCCGTCGAGCGGAACACCGTCGTAGACGCAGCCGCTCGCGGTCTCGCTCATGCCGTACGACGGGACGATCCGCACGCCTTCCTCAGCCGCTTGCGTTCGCAGGGCGGGCGAGGTGGCGGCGGCGCCCAGGATGATGCCGTCGAAGGCCTTCGCGGCGGCCAGGCCGGCGCCGCCGTCGTCGAGCAGGCGGACTAGCTGGGTCGGCACGAGCGCGGTGTAGCGCGGGCCGTTCTCCGCGAGCACCGGCGCGGCAGCGGCGGCGAACTCGTCCGGGCGGAAGCCGGTGCCGGTCAGGAACGCCGGTTTCGTGCCTGCCAGCCGCGCTCGGATCAGGACTTGCAGGCCGCCGATGTAGTGCGCGGGCGTGGCGAGCAGCCAGTGCCCGGGGCCGCCGAGCCGGGCGTGCGTTGCCGTCGCGGACGCGATGAGCGCACGCGGCGACAGCAGCACTCCCTTCGGCGCTCCGGTGGACCCGGACGTGGCGATCACCACGGCGGTGTCCGGCTCGACCGGCTGCTCCGGGGCCATCGCCTCGAGCAGCGCCGGGGCCGACGGATCCGCCGAGTTCAGCGGCAGCACCGCCGGACCGCCGTCGAGGGCAGCCGCCAGGGCCGCGTCGAGGGCGGTCAACGCGTCGGCGCTGCCGTCGAGCCACACCACGTGCACGGCGAACGACCTTCTCAGTAGTAGTACGGGTAGTCGGACCAGTCCGGGTCGCGCTTCTCCAGGAACGCGTCGCGACCCTCGACGGCCTCGTCCTGCATGTACGCCAGCCGGGTGGTTTCGCCGGCGAACAGCTGCTGTCCGACGAGCCCGTCGTCGATCGCGTTGAACGCGTACTTCAGCATCCGCTGCGCGGTCGGCGACTTGCCGATGATCGTCCAGCCCCATTCGAGCGCGACCCGCTCCAGCTCGGCGTGCGGCACGACCTCGTTGACCGCGCCCATCCGGTGCATTTGCTCGGCGGTGTAGTCGCGGCCGAGGAAGAAGATCTCGCGCGCGAACTTCTGCCCGACCTGCCGGGCGAGGCCCGCCGAACCGTAGCCCGCGTCGAACGAGCCGACGTCCGCGTCGGTCTGCTTGAACCGCGCGTGCTCGGCCGAGGCGAGGGTGAGATCGCACACGACGTGCAGCGAATGCCCGCCGCCCGCGGCCCAGCCGGGCACCACGGCGACCACGGGTTTCGGCATGAAACGGATCAATCGCTGCACCTCGAGGATGTGCAGCCGCCCCGCCCGCGCCGGGTCGACCGTGTCCGAGGTCTCCCCGCTCGCGTACTGATACCCGGACCGTCCGCGAATACGCTGGTCACCGCCGGAACAGAACGCCCAGCCGCCGTCCTTCGGCGACGGGCCGTTCCCGGTGAGCAGGACGCAGCCGACGTCCGAGCTCATCCGGGCGTGGTCGAGCGCCCGGTAGAGCTCGTCGACGGTGTGCGGGCGGAAGGCGTTGCGGACCTCCGGACGGTCGAAAGCGATCCGGACCACCCGTTTGCCGGAGCGGGCATCTCGCGAACGGTGGTAGGTGATGTCGGTGAAGGAGAACCCTTCGACCTCGGACCAGGCGGCGGGGTCGAACAGCTCGGAAACTCGGGCGTCATCCACGTTTGGGAGAATAGGACCTGTGGACATGATCGCTGTGCCTGACGCCGCCCCCGGGGAGTGCCCGTCGGACGGTTCCTTAACGGGGGCCTGCCGGTGAACCCGTCCACCGCGCAGGCCAGGGTCATCGTCGACGAACTCGTCCGCAACACCGTGTCGCACGTCGTGTTGTGTCCAGGATCTCGCAACGCGCCGCTGTCCATCGCGCTCTACGACGCCGCCGCTTCGGGACGGCTGCAGCTGCACGTCCGCATCGACGAGCGCGGCGCGGCGTTCCTCGCGCTCGGCATCGCGGCGCGCACCGGCCGTCCGGCGGCGGTGGTCTGCACCTCCGGCACCGCGGCGGCGAACTTCCACCCGGCCGTGCTGGAGGCCGACCGGGCGGGCGTGCCGCTGATCGTGCTCACCGCCGACCGTCCGCCGGAGCTGCGTTCGGCGGGCGCGAGCCAGGTGATCAACCAGTACGAGCTGTACGGCGACGCGGTCCGCTACTTCGACGAGCTGGCCGTCGCCGAACGCCGGGCCGGGCAGAACTCCTACTGGCGCAGCCAGATCTGCCGCGCGTGGAACGCCGCGTACGGCGAGTGGCGCTGCGGGCCGGTGCACCTGAACATCCCGTTCCGCGAGCCGCTGGTGCCGGACCTCGACGATGACGGCGAGTGGTACGAATCGCTCGAAGGCCGCCCCGACGGCGAACGCTGGACCGAGCTGCCGGACTTCGGCGCGCTGCCCTCGTTCGTGGTCCCGTCGGCGCGGCACGGCCTGGTGATCGCGTGCGACACCGGCGCTCAGGCGGCCAGCGAGTGGGCCGAACAGCACGGCTGGCCGGTGGTTTCGGAGACCGGCGGGCTCGGCCTGTCCGGCGCGACCGCGATGTCGTCCGGAGCCTGGCTGCTGGGCGTCGAGGAATTCATCTCGCGGCACCGGCCCGAGCAGGTGCTGTGCCTCGGCCGTCCGACGGTGTTCCGGCAGGTCCAGAAGGTGCTGTCGGACCCGGAGGTCGAGGTGCTGCTGGTGCGTCCGGATTCGGACTGGCCCGCGCCCGCGCACAACGTCCGCCAGGTCGGGCAGTGGTTCGCCGAACCGACGAAGCCCGCCGATCCGGAGTGGCTCGCGAGCTGGCAGCGCGCGGACGCCGCGGCCAGCCAAGCGGTTTCGACGGCGCTGGCCGCCGAGCCGTGGCCGAGCGGCGTACGGGTAGCGACGGAGCTGGTCGACGCGCTGCCGGAAGGCGCGCTGCTGGTGGTCGGCTCCTCGAACCCGACGCGCGATGTCGCGCTCGCTGGACGGCTGCGGCCGGACGTCCTGGTGCACCGCAACCGCGGCGTCGCCGGGATCGACGGCACGGTGTCGACGGCCATCGGCGCGGCCACTGTGCACCGCGCGCCGTCGTACGCGCTGCTCGGCGATCTGACCTTCCTGCACGACGCGTCCGGCCTGCTCACCGGCCCGGCGGAGCAGTTGCCGGACCTGACGATCGTGGTGCTGAACGACGACGGCGGCGGCATTTTCTCGCTGCTGGAGCAGGGCGCGCCGGAACACTCGGCGAGCTTCGAGCGCGTCTTCGGCACGCCGCACGGCGCGGATTTGGGCGCGCTGTGCGCGGGCTACCGGGTGCCGCACGTCCTGGCCGAAACGGTCGAAGAGTTCCGTGCCGCGCTGCGGCCCGCGCCGGGCCTGCGGGTCGTCGAGGTCCGGGTCGACCGGGCGCAGCACCGGAATCTCCACGCGCGGCTGAAGTCCGCGGTCGCGGAAGCGGTGGGGACGGTTTAACCGGCGGGGGCCGGTGAATATGGGGGATTTCGTGAACGAGGCGGACCTGCGCCCGCGAGGCCGGTGGGCCTGGTTCAGCGCGGCGGTGGCGGCGCTGGCGCTGATCGGGCTGGTGTGCTCGTATTTCTCGTCGTTTCTGGTGATGGCCAGCGACAACTGCTTCGCCGGGGACAGCAGGGCGATCTGCAGCGAGGCCGGGCAGCAGGCGGTCGCGTCGCTGCCGTGGGTGGGCTGGTTCGCGGCGATCGCCGGGTCGTTCGCGATGGCCGGGCTCGCCGTGCGGCGCGGCTGGGGACCGTGGCCGGGGCTGTACGCGGGCCCGATCCTGTACGGCATCCCGATCGCCATCGCGTGGTGGATCGCCGAATCCGGATGATCTTCCCAGTGGGTAAGAACCCGTCGTTCGGACGTACCTGTGGGGTGCTCACGTGGATACGTTCGGTCGCATTGGCCACCTTGGAGGAACCATGCGATCGAGAACTCGGGCCGGAATCGGGGCGGTTGCGGCTGGAGTCGCGACGGTGCTGCTGGCAGGCACCGCCTCGGCAGTGCCGGCACCGGGCGCGCCGGGGGTCGGCGACCCGTACTACCCGAACGCCGGCAACGGCGGCACCGACGTGCAGCACTACGACATCCGCGTGAGCTACCAGCCGGAGACCGACGTCCTGTCGGGCACCACGACGCTGCTGCTCACCGCCACCCAGGACCTGTCGCGCTTCGACCTTGACTTCGCGCTCAAGGCGTCGAAGGTGCTGGTGAACAACCGGCCCGCGCAGTTCACGAACCAGAACGGCGACGGCGAGCTGGTGATCACGCCGGCGCAGCCGCTGCTGAAGGGCCAGTCCGCGACGGTCGTCGTGAGCTACTCCGACAGCCCGTCGACGGAGAAGGTCGGCGGACTGAACACGTGGAAGAAGGGCGCGTTCGGGGCGCTCGGCATCGACGAGCCGCAGAGCGCGCAGTGGTGGTTCCCCTCCAACGACCACCCGACCGACAAAGCGACTTACGACGTGTCGATCGAGGCTCCGGACGGGCTCGCCGCCATCTCGAACGGCACGCTCGTGAAGAAGACCAAGAAGCGGGCCGGCTGGACGCGGTGGAACTGGCGCAGCACCAAACCGCAGGCGACCTACCTGACGTCGTTCATCGTCGGCAAGTACGACGTGGTCCAGTCCACCACGCCGGACGGCAAGCCGTTCATCACCGCCTACGGTTCGGATCTCGGCGATTCGCTCGATGCGGCCAAGGCGAGCGTGGAGCGGACGCCGGAGGTTGACGAGTTCCTGGCGTCGCAGTTCGGGCCGTATCCGTTCGAGGCCGAGGGCGGCGTCGTGACCAGCGGGATCACCTTCTCGCTGGAAAACCAGACCCGGCCGACCTACGGCGCGCGCAACTTCGCCGCTGGCTCCAACACCACGCTGATCGCGCACGAGAACGCACACCAGTGGTTCGGCGACAACGTTTCGCTGGGCAAGTGGAGCGACATCTGGCTGAACGAGGGCTTCGCGTCCTACGCCGAGTACCTGTGGTCCGAGCACCAGGGCGAGGGCACGACCGCGGAACTCGCGCAGTACGCGTACGACTCCTACGCGGCCGACGACCCGTTCTGGCAGGTCCTGCCGGGCGATCCGGGCGAGCCGAACCAGTTCGACCGCGCGGTGTACGACCGGGGCGCGATGGCCGTGCAGGCGTTGCGCACCACGGTCGGCGACCAGGCGTTCTTCTCGATCCTCCAGCAGTGGCAGACCGCCAAGGCCGGTAAAGCGGCGGTGATCCCGGACTTCATCGCGCTCGCGGAGAAGGTGTCGGGAAAGCCGTTGCAGGAACTGTTCCAGACCTGGCTGTTCACCAAGGGGAAGCCCGCCGTCGGTCCTAATGGGACGGTCGCGGCGGCCAAGGCTTTCGCCGCCGTTCCGGCGAAGCCGAAGGCGTGGGACCAGATCCAGGCGAACCACCGCGCGCTGGCGGCGGCTGAGCGGCACTGAAATTCGCTTGCCTGGCCGCGGGATCCTGGAGAGTTCCGCTCCAGGAGGAGGATTTCGTGGCCATGAAAGTGCGGGCGCAGCTCCGCCACGCCCGGCTCGACGGCCGGGAGTGGCGGGTGCTGCGCCCTGATCCCGTTCTGGACACCGCGCTGTTGTTCGAGGTCGCTCCGGGCACGGAGATGTCGCACGTGGAGATGTACGTCGACCGCAGCGCGGCGTACCGGATCGGGGTGCTGTGGCTGCTAGCCTCGCGGTCCCGCCACACGATCATCCACCTGCCGTTGCGCACCGGCCGGATTCCCGAGGAACCGGAGTTCACCGGTCGTCCGCTGGATCTCGTGCTGAGCCAGCACACCGCGCACCTGCGCCCTTCGCAGTGGCCGCGGCTGCGGGCGGCGCTCGGCCCGGCCCGGCCGCATACCGTGCGGGTCCCGGCTGATCGGCGGCCGATCGACTGGCCGGAATGGCCCACCCGGGACCGGCTGCTCGACCGGTTCCACGCGAACACGATGTTCCTGACCGGCAGCCCGGCGGTCTTCCGGCACACCGCCGAGGACTTCTTCGACCTCGCGTTCGGAGCCCCTGGTTCGGCTCCGGGCGAGGAATCGGCGCAGCACAAGTGTTTTCAGCTGCATTGGACGTCTCGGCTGCTGGTGAACTCGTACAACCTGCACGTGCTGTACCGGGCGCACTGGCTGCCGAGTGCCGAGCTGGTCGGCGCACCCGACTAAACTCTGGGTGTGGCAGCCAGGAGTGTGAAGGCACGGCGGATCGCGTGGTTCGCCGTGCTGGGCGTGGCTGTGCTGCTCACGGTGATGTGCGTGAGCCTGGTTTTCGCCGCGTTCCGCAACGACAGCGCGATCGAATCGCACCTGGGCACGGCGAACGCGACGGTCGAGTCGGTGGCCTTCGACCGCACGATCATCCAGTACCAGACCCCGGACGGCATCGTGCACAGCCCGCCGACCGGGGTGCTGTACCCGTCGGGCCTCGCGGCCGGCCAGCTGGTGGCGATCGAGTACGACGCGACCAACCCCGAGCTGACCCGGGTCGCCGGCCGGACCGCGACGTTGACGCTGCTGCCGGTGGGCATGACGGTGCTGATCACGTGGCTGGTGGCGGGCCCGTTGCTGTGGTGGCTGCGCCGGTTGATGAAGCGGGACCGGTCCGCTTCGGTGGCGGAGCCGGTCGCCGCGAAGGTGTGATCAGGTTCCGGCGGTTTCCTGCCACCAGCCGAGTACTTCGTCGGCCACGCCGGGTGCGGCGACCAGCAGTCCGTCAGTAGGCAGCGCGGCGTCCTCGCCGTGTTTGTCCAGCACCACCGCGCCCGCCTCGATCGCCATTGCGACTGAGCCCGCGACGTCCCATTCGTGGTAGCTGTGCAGTACCGCCGCGGCGGCGTGCCCCAGTGCGACCTGGGCGATCGACAGGGCGGCCGACCCCAGCACCCGCACCCCGGTGTGTGCGGCTGCCGCTCGTTCGATGAACTCGCCCATTCCCGGCCACGGGCCCTTGCGCGCCAGTTCGGTGCAGACGATCGCTCCGGCGGTGCCCGCGCGGTCGACCAGCTTCAGCGGTTTTCCGTTCGCGCGGGCTCCCCGGCCGCGGGCGGCGGCGTAGATCTGCGCCCGGTACGGGTCGGCGACGACGCCCACCACCGGGCCGCTCGCGTCGACCAGGGCGAGGCTGTAGGCGCACCACGGCACTCCGGCGACGTAGTTCGCGGTGCCGTCCACGGAGTCGACCACCCAGCGGTACTCCGCGACGTCCGCGCCGTGGTCGGCGCCGAATTCGTGGCCTACCACCGGGATTCCGGGGAACTCCGCGGTCAGCACGCGGCGGGTGTGCCGTTCCAGGATCCGATCGGTGTCGGTGACCCAGTCGAACGGCGAATCCAGCGTCGCCGGGTGCGCGCCGCGGCCCGCGGTCGCGGTGATCACGTCGGTGGCGTCGTTCGCCAGCCGCCCCGCGACCTCGAGTGCTCGGGAGAGCAGCCCGGGTTCCACGGGCCGCGACGGCCTGGAGGACAAGAGGGTCATGCCTGCTTAGTCTGGGCGTTCCTGGTGTCCGGGACACGACCGGAAGATGACATGTCGTGGCGAATTCTTCGACGGTCGGCGCCCGGGCGCGGACGCTGCGGAGTGTTTCGCCACCGTTGGCCGGTCGGTTACGCGGGATTGGCCCGCCCTGCCTGCGGTTTTGCGACAGTGACGCCGTGCGAGTCGCCATAGTCACCGAAAGTTTCCTGCCCCAGGTGAACGGCGTGACGAATTCCGTGCTGCGGGTCGTCGAGCACCTGGTCGAATCCGCGCACGACGTGCTGGTCGTCGCGCCCGGACCGGGTCCGGCGAGTTACCGCGGCGCGCCGGTCGTCCGCATTCCGGCGCTGGACTTCCCCGGCGTGAACTCGCTGCCGATCGGCCTGCCGACGCGCACCGTGCTGACCGCGCTGGCCGATTTCGGCCCGGACGTCGTGCACCTGGCCTCGCCGTTCGTGGTCGGCGCGCGCGGGCTCGCCGCGGCCAGACGGCTGCGCGTGCCGTCGATCGCCGTCTACCAGACCGACATCGCCGGGTTCGCCACGTCGTACGGCTTCGGCATCGGCGCGCGGGCGGCCTGGCGCTGGGTGCGCCGCCTGCATTCGCGGGCCGACCGGACGCTTGCGCCGTCGTCGGACTCGATCGAACAGCTGAAACTGCACGGCGTTCCGCGCGTGCACCGCTGGGCGCGCGGCGTGGACATCAGCCGGTTTTCCCCAGCGCACGCGGATCCGGCGCTGCGTGCGGAGCTTGCGCCGAACGGCGAGCTGCTGGTGGGGTTCGTCGGACGGCTCGCGCCGGAGAAGGAGGTCGACCGGCTGACCGTGCTGGCCGGGATGCCGGGCGTGCGCGTGGTCGTCGTCGGCGACGGACCGGAGCTGCCGTCGTTGCGGGAACGGTTGCCTGGCGCGGCTTTCCTCGGCGCGAAGTACGGTGACGAGCTTTCGGTCGCGTACGCGAGCCTCGACGTTTTCGTGCACACCGGACCGCACGAGACGTTCTGTCAGGCGGTGCAGGAGGCGATGGCGTCCGGACTGCCGGTGCTCGCGCCGGACGCGGGTGGCCCGAAGGATCTCGTCTTGCCAGGCCGTACCGGGTATTTGCTGCCGGCTGACCGGGAGGCGTTCGGCCCGGCGCTGGTTGCCAAGGTCAATGACCTGCGCGACGCGGCGTTGCGGGCCCGGCTCGGCGAGAAGGCGCGGAAAGTGGTTCTGGGCCGGACGTGGCCCGCGGTGTGCCGGGAGCTGGTCGGGCACTACGAAGCGGTACAGGGCCGAGTCGCGCGTGCGGCTTGAGCCATGCACATCGTCCAGCTGGCGAACTTCTACGGACCGCGGTCCGGCGGGCTGCGGACCGCGCTGAACCACCTCGGCGCGGGGTACGTCGCCAGCGGGCACCGGGTGACGCTGGTCGTGCCGGGGCGGCGGTACGCGGTGGAAAGCCTGCCGACCGGGGTGCGCCGGTATTCGTTGCCTGCCTTGCAAATTCCCGGGACCGGCGGGTACCGCGCGGTCGATCCGCAGCGGGTCCGTGCGGTGCTGCGGCGGCTGGAACCGGACCGGCTGGAGGTGTCCGACCGGTTGACCCTGCGGGGGATGGGCGTCTGGGCGCGGCGGAACGGCGTGCCCAGCATGGTCATTTCGCACGAGCGGCTGGACCGGTTGCTGGAGCAGTTTTTGCTGCCCGGAGCGATGGCCCGGCACGTCGCGGATGCCGCCAACCGGCGGATGGCGGCGTCGTACGACACGGTGGTGTGCACGACTGCCTTCGCGCACGCGGAGTTCGAGCGGATCGCCGCGCCCAACGTCCGGCGGGTGCCGCTAGGGGTGGATCTGGCGACGTTCGCGCCGTCGATGCGGGACTCCGGGTGGCGGTCGGCGCTGGCTGGCGGTGCCGACGCGTTGATTGTCCATTGTGGTCGGTTGTCGCCGGAGAAACATGTTGAGCGGAGCGTGGATACGGTCGCTGAGCTGACGGAGTCCGGGGCTCGGGTGCGGTTGGTGATCGCGGGCGACGGGCCTCGGCGGCGGGCGCTGGAACGGCGGGCCCGGGGCTTGCCGGTGACGTTCCTCGGCTTCTTGGCTGGACGCGGCGAGGTGGCTCGATTGCTGGCCAGCGCGGATGTTTCGCTGGCTCCGGGACCGCATGAGACGTTCGGGCTAGCGGCTTTGGAGGCGCTTGCTTCCGGTACGCCGGTAGTGGTTTCGGCGTCCTCGGCATTGCGGGAGATCGTGCGGCCCGGGTGCGGGGCGGCGGTGGATGACTACGCGCCCGCGTTCGCCAACGCGGTGACCGGCCTGCTGGATAGTCCTGAAGAGATCCGGCGGGCAGCCGCGAGGGCGCGGGCGGAGGAGTTCGCTTGGCCGACCTCGGTGCGGGGAATGCTCGCCGCGCTGGGCTGACAAAGGTCCGTGAAGGGCTCCTTGAGGGAATCTAATTCCCTCAAGGAGCCCTTCACGGACAACTAGCCGCGGTAGCCGGGGTGGACGCCGGGGGTTAGGTCGTGGTCGGCGGCGACTCGGGCCAGCAGGTCGCGCAGCACCGAACGTTCCTCTGTGGACAGTGCGGCCATCATCTCGTCTTCGTGTGCTGCGGCGGCTTTCGCGAGTGCGGCCATCGTTTCTTGGCCTTTGTCGCTCAGGAAAACCGCATAGAGGCGGCGGTCTTGCGGGTTGCGGCGGCGTTCGATCAGGCCCTGCTGCTCCAGGCCGTCGACGAGGGCGACCAGCCGGGTCGGCGGCGTGCCCAGTTCCGCGGCCAGCACCTGCTGACTCTCGCCGGGCCGCCGCGCGATCGCCCGGAGCAGGCCGGTCTGGGGCGGGGTCAGGCCCAGGTCCGCGACGCGTTCGGCGAAGCGCTGGGTCGCGTGTGCGCCCAGCTGGGCCAGCAGGAAAGCGCTGCCGAACTGCGGAGGTCCTTGCATGCCCTGAACCGTATCGCTTGACAATCAATTACACCAGTGTAATCGTTCTAGCAGTGAAACTAATTGACCTGGAGGTTTGCCATGACGACCATGACTCGACAGGGCGGTCCGCCCTTGCTGGCACCGGCGCTGGCGTTCGGGGTGCTGACCGTCGCATCGGCGGTGCTCGGGGCGACGGGGACGCGGCCGGATTCCAGCGCGGCTGAAGTCGCCGCGTATATCGGCGGCAACGAGGGCGTTGTGCAGCTGCTCGCGTTCGCGGTGTTCGGCGCGTCGGTGCCGTTGGCGGTCTGGGCCGCGACGGCGTATCGCAGACAGCGGCGACTCGGCGTCGCGGCGCCGGGCGCGGTGATCGGACTGACCGGCGGTGTGCTGTCCGCGGCCGCGCTCGCGATGAGCGGGTTGATCACCTGGACCGCCGCGCAGTCCAGCGAGACGCCGGCGGTGGCACGGGCGTTGACCAGCCTCGCGTTCGCGTCCGGCGGGCCGGGCTTCGTGGTGCCGCTGGCGTTGCTGATCGCCGGGATCGCGGTGCCCGCGCTGTTCCTGAACCTGCTGCCGCGCTGGCTGTCGGCCGCCGGGATGGTGGTCGCCGCGGCCGCGGTGCTCGCCTCGCTGTCGCTGCTGACCCCGGCGCTGTATCCGCTGATCCCGGTCGGGCGGTTCGGCGGGCTGGCGTGGCTGGTCGCCGCCAGCGTCCTGCTCCCGCGCGACCGCGCGGCACGGACGGACTAATCTCGGACCCATGCCCCGAGCGAGCCTGGACAAGGATCCGCACGAAGTCGCCGCGATGTTCGACGGCGTCGCGTCCGGTTACGACCGGGCGAACTCGTTCATGACGTTCGGGTTCGACCGGCGCTGGCGCACCACCACGGCGCGCGTGCTGGACGCCAAGCCGGGGGAGAAGGTGCTCGACCTCGCGGCGGGCACCGGGGTGTCCACCGTCGAGTACGCGCGCGGCGGAGCCTGGTGCCTCGCCGCCGACTTCTCCGTCGGGATGCTCAAGGCGGGCCTGCACCGGAAGGTGCCGATGGTCGCCGCGGACGCGATGTGCCTGCCGTTCGCCGACAACAGCTTCGACGCCGTCACCATCTCCCTCGCGCTGCGGAACTTCGTCGACACCAAGGGCGCGCTCGCGGAGATCCTGCGGGTGGTCAAACCGGGCGGCAGGCTGGTGATCTGCGAGGTGTCGACGCCCACCTTCGCCCCCATCCGGTTCATCTACCGGCGGTTCGTCCTCAAGCTGCTCACCTGGGTCGGCAGCCGGTCCTCGACCAACCCCGAGGCCTACTCCTACCTGGCCGAATCGATGCTCGCCTGGCCCGATCAGCGCGGGCTCGGCGAGATCATCGCGAGCGCCGGATGGACCGAGGTGGAGTGGCTGAACCTCACATTCGGCGTCGTCGCGATCCACCGCGCGCGCAAGCCTGCCTAAACTCGGCGGCATGACGACTTCGCGCCGCAGCCCGGACCACGACGCCGAAGTGATCGTGGTCGGGGCTGGACCGGCTGGTTCGACCGTGGCCACCTACCTCGCGCGCGCCGGGGTGGACGTGCTGCTGCTGGAGAAGACCGTCTTTCCGCGCGAGAAGGTGTGCGGGGACGGGCTCACGCCGCGGGGTGTGAAGCAGTTGATCGACCTCGGTCTGGACACCAGCGAGGAAGCGGGCTGGGTGCGGAGCCGGGGGCTGCGGATTCTCACCGGGGATCTGACGCTGGAGTTCGATTGGCCGGATCTCACTGATTACCCGCCTTACGGCGTCTCGCGTACTCGGCACGACTTTGATGACCTGCTGGCGAAGACCGCGGTGAAGGCTGGGGCTCGGTTGTACGAGCGGACCACGGTCACTGGGGCGATTACCAATGCTTCCGGCCGGGTCGTGGGGGTTGAGGCGAAGGTCGGGCCGGAGAAGACGCCGGTCAGTTATCGGGCGCCGTTGGTGCTGGCTTGCGACGGGGTGTCGGCGCGGCTGGCGTTGAGCGTGGGGATCGACAAGAACGAGAAGCGGCCGATGGGGGTCGCGGTTCGGCGGTATTACAAGAGCCCGAAGCATGATGACCCGTTCATCGAGGGGCATCTTGAGCTGTGGGACCGGTCTGATCCGCGGGATCCGAAGCTGCTGCCTGGGTACGGGTGGGCGTTTCCGTTGGGGGACGGGACGGTCAACGTCGGGCTGGGGATGCTGTCCACCTCGGCGTCGTTCCGGAACACCGACTATCGCGCGTTGTTGCGGCAGTGGCTTGACGGGACTCCTGAGGAATGGGGATACCGCGAGGAGAACGCCATCGGCAAGGTCGGCGGGGCCGGGTTGCCGATGGGGTTCAACCGGACGCCGCATTACCGGAACGGGCTGCTGCTGCTCGGCGACGCCGGGGGGATGGTGAGCCCGTTCAACGGCGAGGGGATTTCGGCGGCGATGGAGTCGGCGCAGCTCGCGGCTGAGGCTGTGGTGCAGGCGTTGGCGCGGCCGGAGGGGCCGTCTCGGGAGCGGGCGTTGGAGGGGTATCCGCGGGCTGTCGGCGAGCTGATGGGCGGGTATTACCGGCTGGGGAACGTGTTCGCGAAGTTGATCGGGAAGCCGAAGATCATGCACGCGGCTACCAAGTACGGGTTGCGGGTCAACAAGATTCTTCCCTTGGTGTACAAGGGGCTTTCCGGGTGTTACGACGCTCGTGGGGGCGATGGGGTGGATCGGTTGATCGCTGCGTTGGCTCGGGTTACGCCTCGTCCTCGGTAGTGGGCGGCTCGTCGCCTTGCGGCGACATTGCGCATGGTGGTTGCGTGGGGCACCCCGAAGCTTGATTGTGCTGACGGTTCGGGGGTGCTTGTCAAGGCGGGAAAGATGCCTTGACAAGCACCCCCGAACCGCAGATGCGCTTCGTATCGGGGTGCGGGGGAGGTGTGGGTGCCTCGATTGTTGGGTGCATCGGCTGCGGGTGGGGCTGGGTGCCTCGATGGTTGGGTGCATCGGCTGCGGAGTTACCCGGGTGGAGCAATGGGTTGTCCGGCCGGTCAGTGTGATGCGTCACAAGATCGAGTCGGGGGTTCTGCTCGGCGCGGTTCTTGAATCGGGCTTTACCGCTGGTCTCGCCTTTGTGGCCCGGCTTGGGCCAGGCGAAGCGTTCTGTCTAGTTAGGGCTGCCTTAGTCCATAACCCCTCGGGACAAGAGTGTGACTCACGTCCTACACTCCCCCCATGCTTTGTGAATCGCTTCACAACCGCGACTCGTCGCTTGTGAACTATTTCACAAGCAGGTGGTGGGTCGGACACGGGCCGTAAGGGCGCCCTGACCCTCGGCGGTGTGACCCAGCTCCCTTAGGGTGCGCAACCGAGAACTCGGACCACCACCCGAGAACAACCCGCAGCGGCGCGGAAAGGATGGCGAAGACCCCGTGCTGATGGTGCCCGTGCTGGCGCAGGCCGATCCCGGACCGGCGGCGCCCGGACTCAACGTGTATCTGCCGCTCGTTCTGCTTTTCGTGCTCGCGGCGGGGTTCGCCGTGTTCTCCGTGCTGCTCGGTCCGCTCGTCGGACCGAAGCGGTACAACCGCGCGAAGACCGCTGCCTACGAGTGCGGCATCGAACCGTCGCCGCAGCCGCTCGTCGGCGGCGGCCGGATGCCGGTGGCCTACTACATCACGGCCATGCTCTTCATCCTGTTCGACATCGAGATGGTGTTCCTCTACCCGTTCGCGGTGAACGCCAACGCACTCGGTGTCTTCGGCCTGGTGGAGATCGTGCTGTTCATCGTGACGGTCGGGTTCGCGTACGCCTACGTGTGGCGGCGCGGCGGCCTGGATTGGAACTGAACCCATGGGCCTCGAAGAAAAACTCCCCAACGGCATCCTTCTTGCCAGCCTCGAGGGACTGGTCAACTGGGCACGCAAGAACTCGCTGTGGCCCGCCACGTTCGGGCTCGCCTGCTGCGCGTTCGAGATGATGTCGGTCGGCGGTTCGCGCTACGACATCGCGCGGTTCGGCATGGAGCGGTTCTCCGCCACGCCGCGCCAGGCCGACCTGATGATCGTGGCCGGCCGGGTGACCCAGAAGATGGCCCCGGTGCTTCGCCAGATCTACGACCAGATGGCCGAGCCCAAGTGGGTCCTCTCGATGGGCGTCTGCGCGTCGTCCGGCGGGATGTTCAACAACTACGCCGTCGTGCAGGGCGTCGACCACATCGTGCCGGTCGACATGTACCTGCCCGGCTGCCCGCCGCGGCCGGAAATGCTGCTCGACGCGATCCTCAAGCTGCACGCAAAGATCCAGGACGAGCCGATCAACGCCCGCCGCGCCGCGATCCGCGCGGCCAGCGGGGCCCGTACCGAGCTGATCCCGTCCTCGATCAAGTACGCGAAGAAGTGAGCACCGGTGCCTGAGAACCCCGAAGAGACTCCCGAAACCGGCGGCCCGCAGTCCAGCGCGGAGCGGCCCGAAGCAGGCCTCGAAGCGCACGGCCCCGGCGCGGCCGAACCGGTCGTCGCCGGTCGCGAGCGCAAGGGCATGTTCGGTGTCCGCGGCAGCGGGGACACCTCCGGTTACGGCGGCCTGCGGCTGCCCGCCTACAGCCCGCCGCCCGCGGAGCGCCCGTACGGCAGTTGGTTCGACGAGTTCGCCGACGAGTTCATGGCCGCCTTGGCGGACAACAAGATCCCGCCGACCGCGATCCTCCAGACCACTGTGGACCGCGGCGAGATCACCTTCTACGTCAGCCGCGAGCACCTCGTCGACATCGCGAAGGTCCTGCGCAACGACCCAGGCCTGCGGTTCGAAATGCTGCTGGCGGTCACCGGCGTCGACTACGGCGTGGACGTCCCGCAGCGGATGCACACGGTCTACGACTTCCTGTCGATGACCTACCGCCGCCGGATCCGCCTCGAAGTCACCATGGACATGGACAACCTGCACGTCCCGTCCCTCGTCCCGGTCTACCCGACGGCGGACTGGCACGAGCGCGAGGCCTACGACATGTTCGGCATCGTCTTCGACGGCCACCCCGGGCTCACCCGCATCTTCATGCCGGACGACTGGGACGGCCACCCCCAGCGCAAGGACTACCCGCTCGGCGGGATCCCGGTCGAATACAAGGGCGCGGAAATCCCGCCGCCAGACCAGCGGAGGTCGTACTCGTGACCAGCACCAACGAAACGACGGAAGCCGAGTACGCGGAAGTCCGGGACACCACCGAAGGCCCCGTCTACCACGTCTCCGGCGGGGACTGGGACGAAGTTCTCGGCGACGCCCAGCACGACGACCGCATGGTCATCAACATGGGCCCGCAGCACCCGTCGACGCACGGCGTGCTCCGGCTCGTGCTGGAGCTGGAAGGCGAGACGGTCACGCAGCTGCGCGCGGTCGTCGGCTACCTGCACACCGGCATCGAGAAAAGCGCGGAGTTCCGCAACTGGACCCAGGGCGTCACCTTCGTGACCCGCGCGGACTACCTCGCCCCGCTGTCCAACGAGATGTGCTACTGCCTCGGCGTCGAGAAACTGCTGGGCATCAAGGCCCCGCCGCGTGCGGAACTGCTGCGCGTGCTTCTCCTCGAGCTCAACCGGATCACCTCGCACCTGGTGTTCATCGCGACCGGCGGCATGGACCTCGGCGCCACCACCGCGATGACGCTCGGCTTCCGCGAGCGCGAAGAAGCCATGCACCTGCTGGAGTACCTGACCGGCCTGCGGATGAACCACGCGTTCATCCGGCCCGGCGGGCTCGCGCAGGACTTCCCCGAGGACTGGACGGAAAAGGTCCTCGACTTCTGCAAGCTCATGGACAAGCGGCTTCCGCTGTACGACAAGATGTTCACCGGTCAGCCGATCTGGCGGAACCGGCTCAAGGACGTCGGCGTGCTGCCGCTGGACGCGTGCCTCGAACTCGGCATCACCGGCCCGGTGCTGCGCGCCGCGGGCCTGCCGTGGGACCTGCGCAAGACCGAGCCGTACTCGCGCTACGACGAGATCGAGTTCGACGTGCCGACCTCGACCGACGCGGACAGCTGGGCGCGGTACCTGCTGCGGCTCGAGGAAATCCACCAGAGCCTGCGGATCATGAAGCAGGTCGCGAAGATGGCCGAGCCGGGCCCGGTCATGGTGGAGGACAAGAAGATCGCCTGGCCCGCGCAGCTGTCCATCGGCAGCGACGGCATGGGCAACTCGCTCGGCCACGTCAAGAAGATCATGGGCCAGTCGATGGAATCCCTGATCCACCACTTCAAGCTCGTCACCGAGGGCTTCCACGTGCCGCCGGGCCAGGTCTACGCGCCGGTCGAATCGCCGCGCGGCGAGATCGGCGCGCACCTGGTGTCCGACGGCGGCACCCGCCCGCTTCGCGTGCACCTGCGGGAGCCGAGTTTCGTGAACATGCAGGCGATGCCCGCGATGGCCGAAGGCGGCCTGGTGGCCGACCTCGTCGTCGTGATCGCTTCGATCGACCCGGTTCTGGGGGGAGTTGACCGATGACGAACCCGACCGCAGTCCCGGAGCCGGGGCCGCACGACGCGACGAAGACCTACGCGGCCGCGGGAGCCGACACCGACGTCGCCGCGATCGCGCCCGACCCGTCCGTCGCCGAGGGAATCCTCGCCGACACGCCGGCCGCGGACGTCTTCGACGCCGACACGCACCGCGAGGCGAAGGAAATCATCGCCCGGTACCCGATGTCGCGTTCGGCGCTGCTGCCGATGCTGCACCTGGTGCAGTCGGTGCAGGGCTACGTGAGCCAGGAAGGCATCGCCTTCTGCGCGCAGCATCTCGACCTGACCGACGCCGAGGTAAGCGCGGTCGCGACGTTCTACACCATGTACAAGCGCCGCCCGTGCGGCGAGCACCTGGTGAGCGTCTGCACCAACACGCTGTGCGCGGCGCTGGGCGGCGACGACATCTACCAGAAGCTCCAGACGCACCTCGGTTCCGCGGAAAAGCCGCTGGGGCACGAGGAAACCGCGGGCACGCCGGGTGAACAGGGCTCGATCACCTTGGAGCACGCGGAATGTCTCGCCGCCTGCGACCTCGGCCCGGTCATCCAGGTGAACTACGAGTACTTCGACAACCAGACGCCGGAGCAGGCGGTCGCGCTCGTGGACGCGTTGCAGGCAGGCAAAAAGCCCGCCCCGACGCGCGGTGCGGCGCTGACCGACTTCAAGGGCGCGGAGCGGCAGCTCGCCGGGTTCTGGCCCGAGGACGAGGCCGCGTACCGCAGTGCCGTGGACGGTCCGTCGCAAGCGGTCGAGACCTTGCGCGGCGCGCAGATCGCAGCCGACCGCGGCTGGTCCGCCCCCGGTGCACAGGATGTTCCGCTTCCTGAAGTGGAGAAGAAGTAATGGCTGATCCCATCACTCCGGTCCTCACGAAGCGCTGGCTGTCCCCGGAATCCTGGCGCATCGAAACGTACGAGGCGCTCGAGGGCTACACCGCGGCGCGCAAGGCGCTGGCCGCCACGCCCGAGCAGCTCGTGCAGGTGGTCAAGGACTCCGGTCTGCGCGGCCGCGGCGGCGCGGGCTTCCCGGCGGGCGTGAAGTGGTCGTTCATGCCGCCCAACGAGGACAAGCCGCACTACCTGGTGATCAACGCCGACGAGGGCGAACCCGGTACCTGCAAGGACATTCCGCTGATGATGGCGGACCCGCACTCGCTGATCGAGGGCTGCATCATCGCCTCGTACGCGATGCGGTCGCACCACTGCTTCATCTACGTCCGGGGCGAGGCGCTGCACTGCATCCGCCGGCTCAACGCGGCCGCGCGCGAGGCGTACGCGAAGGGCTACCTCGGCAAGAACATCTTCGGCAGCGGCTGGGACCTCGAGCTGACCGTGCACGCCGGGGCCGGCGCGTACATCTGCGGCGAGGAAACCGCGCTGCTGGACTCGCTCGAAGGCCGTCGCGGGCAGCCCCGGCTCAAGCCGCCGTTCCCCGCGGCCGCCGGTCTGTACGCCGCGCCGACGACGGTGAACAACGTCGAGACCATCGCGTCCGCGTCGTACATCATCAACGCCGGTTCGTCGTGGTTCCGCGAGATGGGCCGCGAAAAGTCGCCCGGTCCGAAGATCTACTCGATCTCCGGACACGTCGAGAAGCCCGGCCAGTACGAGTGCCCGCTCGGCACCACGCTGCGCGAGCTGCTGGAGCTGGCCGGCGGAATGAAGGACGGCATCCCGCTCAAGTTCTGGACGCCCGGCGGTTCGTCGACGCCGATGTTCACCGCCGAGCACCTCGACGTCCCGCTCGACTTCGAGGGCGCGGCCGAGGCCGGTTCGATGCTCGGCACCACCGCGGTGCAGGTCTTCAACGAGACCGTTTCGGTGCCGTGGGCGGTCATGAAGTGGACGCAGTTCTACGAGCACGAGTCCTGCGGCAAGTGCACGCCGTGCCGCGAGGGCACGTACTGGCTGGCGCAGATCCTGGAGCGGATGGTCGAGGGCCACGGCACCGAGGAGGACATCGACACCCTCCTCGACGTGTGCGACAACATCTTCGGCCGCTCGTTCTGCGCGCTCGGCGACGGCGCGGTGTCGCCGATCCAGAGCGGCATCAAGTACTTCCGGGACGAGTTCCTGGCCTTGTGTGAGAGCAACAAGCGAGAACTGGTGGGAGCGCAGGCATG
Organism: Amycolatopsis sp. VC5-11; assembly: GCF_037034185.1. Classification (NCBI taxonomy): domain Bacteria; kingdom Bacillati; phylum Actinomycetota; class Actinomycetes; order Pseudonocardiales; family Pseudonocardiaceae; genus Amycolatopsis; species Amycolatopsis sp. VC5-11. The sequence continues at coordinate 1,406,614 of NZ_JBAGKF010000001.1, forward strand.
ACGATCGCCCCCGACAAGCCCGAAACGGCGGAAACGCCGGTCCCCGAGGGCTACGTCAAGCTGACCATCGACGGCGAAGAGGTCATCGCGCCCAAGGGCGAGCTGCTGATCCGCACCGCCGAACGGCTCGGCACCAGCATCCCTCGCTTCTGCGACCACCCGCTGCTCGACCCGGCGGGCGCGTGCCGCCAGTGCCTGGTCGAGGTCGAAATGGGCGGCCGTCCGATGCCGAAGCCGCAGGCCTCGTGCACGATGACGGTCGCCGACGGCATGGTGGTCAAGACGCAGCTCACCTCGCCGGTCGCGGACAAGGCGCAGCAGGGCGTGATGGAGCTGCTGCTCATCAACCACCCGCTGGACTGCCCGATCTGCGACAAGGGCGGCGAGTGCCCGCTGCAGAACCAGGCGCTCGCGCACGGCCGCGCGGAATCGCGGTTCGTGGACACCAAGCGCACGTTCCCGAAGCCGCTGCCGATCTCGTCGCAGGTGCTGCTGGACCGGGAACGCTGCGTGCTGTGCCAGCGCTGCACCCGGTTCTCCGACCAGGTCGCCGGCGACCCGTTCATCGCGCTGCTCGAACGCGGCGCGCACCAGCAGATCGGCACCGCGGAAACCGCCGACGTACTGGATCTGGCGTCGCGGACCACCGGCGGCGAACCGTTCCAGAGCTACTTCTCCGGCAACGTGATCCAGATCTGCCCGGTCGGCGCGCTCACCAGCGCGGCGTACCGGTTCCGGTCGCGGCCGTTCGACCTCGTCTCCTCGCCGAGCGTGTGCGAGCACTGCTCGTCCGGCTGCGCCGAGCGCACCGACTTCCGGCGCGGCAAGGTCCAGCGCAAGCTGGCGGGCGACGACCCGGAGGTGAACGAGGAATGGCTGTGCGACAAGGGCCGGTTCGCGTTCCGCTACGTGCAGGCCGGTGACCGGATCCGCCGTCCGCTCGTCCGCAACGCCGACGGTGAGCTGGAGGAAGCGTCCTGGACCGACGCGCTCCGGACCGCCGCGGAAGGCTTGCTGAAGGCCCGCGAGGGCAAGGGCGGCGCGGTGCTCACCGGCGGCAGGCTGACTGTCGAGGACGCCTACGCGTACTCGAAGTTCGCCCGGATCGCCTTGCGCACCAACGACATCGACTTCCGCACCCGCGCGCACTCGGACGAGGAGCTCGCGTTCCTCGGGTCGACGGTCGTGGGCACCACGCCGGAAACCGGCGTGACGTTCGGCGAGATCGAACGGGCCAAGACGGTGCTGTGCGTGGCGTTCGAGCCCGAGGACGAAGCGCCGATCGTGTTCCTGCGGCTGCGCAAGGCGGCCCGCAAGAACCGCACCCGCGTCGTCCACTTGGGACAGTGGACGACCTCCTCGGTGCGCAAGACCTTCGGCGAACTGCTGGCCTGCGTCCCCGGCGGCGAAGCGGCCGCGGTGGACGGGATCGCGCAGCACGCGGCCGACGTCGACGCGGCGCTCAGCGGCGAGGGCGCGGTGATCCTGGTCGGCGAGCGGGCCGCGGAAATCCCCGGCCTGTTCTCCGCGCTGCTGCGGCTGACTGCCCGCACCGGAGCCCGGCTGGCGTGGATCCCGCGCCGCGCGGGCGACCGGGGCGCGCTCGAAACCGGTTGTGTGCCCACGCTTCTGCCGGGCGGCCGCTCGGTCGCCGACGAGGCGGCCCGCGCCGAGGTCGGCAAGCAGTGGGGCGCCGAGCTTCCGGCCGAACCGGGCCGCGACGTCACCGGCATCCTCCAGGCCGCTTCCGGCGGACAGCTCGACGCGCTGGTGGTCGGCGGCGTCGACCCGAACGACCTGCCCGACCCGGACCTGGCCCGCCGCGCGCTCGACAACGCCGGTTTCGTGGTCAGCCTGGAACTGCGGGCGAGCGAGGTCACCGAACGGGCCGACGTGGTCCTGCCGATCGCCCCGGCGGTCGAGAAGTCCGGCAGCTACCTCAACTGGGAGGGCCGCCGCCGCGACTTCGACACCACGCTGGAGGGCACCGGTTCCCTTTCCGACGGCCGAGTGCTCGACACCCTGGCCGTCGAAATGGACGCCGACCTGTTCACCCAGACCCCGGCCGCCGCCGCGGGCGACTTCGCGAAGCTCGCGCCGGTCGCCGCCTCGGCGCCCGCGCCGTCGGTCGCCGCCGCGGCGGCCCCGGTCCCGAACGGCAAGGCAGTGCTCGCCACCTGGCGGCAGCTGATCGACAACGGCTCGCTGCAGGACGACGAACCGCACCTCAAGGGCACCCAGCGGCCGCCGGTCGCCCGGCTTTCGGCGAAGACCGCCGAAGGCCTGGGCGGAACGGTCCGGGTGTCGAACGAGCGCGGGTCGATCACCCTGCCGGTCGAGGTCGCCGACCTGCCGGACGGCGTCGTGTGGCTGCCCGGCAACTCCGACGGCTCGGCCGTCCGCGCCGCACTCGCCGCCGGACACGGCGCGCTCGTGCAGATCTCCGGAGGTGACCAGTGAGCCCGCAGCTCACGCAGTTCCTCGCCGCGTACCCGGACGCCGCGGAACGGGCTCGGCTCATCGCCGACGACCCGTGGTGGCTCGTCCTGATCAAGGCGGTCGTGGTCCTGTTGATCGGGCCGGTCCTGACGATCTTCCTGATCGTGTGGGAGCGCAAGGCGATCGGCCGGATGCAGAACCGGCCCGGCCCCAACCGGGTCGGCCCCGGCGGCTACCTGCAGTCGCTCGCCGACGCGATCAAGCTCCCGTTCAAGGAGCAGATCATCCCGGACACCGCCGACCGCAAGGTGTACTTCCTCGCGCCGGTGCTGTCCGCGGTCCCCGCGCTGATCGCGCTGTCGGCCATCCCGTTCGGCCCGGTCGTCTCGATCTTCGGGCACCGGACGGTGCTGCAGCTGATGGACCTCCCGGTCGGCGTGCTGGTGATCCTCGCCTGCTCGTCGGTCGGCGTGTACGGCATCGTGCTGGCGGGCTGGGCTTCCGGCTCGCCGTACCCGCTGTTCGGCGGCATGCGCTCGGCGGCGCAGGTGATCTCCTACGAGATCGCGATGGGCCTCTCGATCGTCGCGGTGATCCTGTACTCCGGTTCGCTGCAGACGTCGGAAATCGTGCAGGCGCAGTCGCACGGCTGGTACTTCTACATGCTCATCCCGAGCTTCGTGATCTACGTGATCTCGATGGTCGGCGAGACGAACCGCGCGCCGTTCGACCTCCCGGAGGCCGAATCCGAGCTGGTCGGCGGCTTCCACACCGAGTACAGCTCGATGAAGTTCGCGATGTTCTTCCTCGCCGAGTACGTCAACATGGTGATCGTCTCCGCGTTCTGCACCACGCTGTTCCTCGGCGGCTGGCGGTTCCCGTTCGTCGGCGACGATTCGGCGCTGAACCAGAACTGGTGGCCGGTCCTCTGGTTCTTCGCCAAGACGTTCATCCTGCTGTTCGGCTTCATCTGGCTGCGCGGCACGCTGCCTCGGCTGCGGTACGACCAGTTCATGCGGCTGGGCTGGAAGGTCCTGGTCCCGGTCAACCTGGTGTGGATCGTGGTCGTGGTCGCGATCAAGACGGTCCAGTGGAGCTGGCCGCAGATCCTCGTCGGCGTCGGCATCGTGCTGGTGGTGCTCGTGCTGCTGAGCCTCGCGCTGCCGGACAAGAAGCTGCCCGAATCGGATTACGTGGACCTGGCCGGAAGCGGCTACCCGCTGCCGCCGCTCGACCTGCGGGTCCCGGACGCGACGCCGCGGCAGAAGGCGCTGGCCAAGGCGGAGGCGAAGGCCGCGCGGCGCAAGCCGGCCGGCGTCACCGCGGCGGCCGCACAGGAAGGAACAGAAGATGGCGGCAACTGACTTCCTCAATCCCATCAAGGGATTCGGCGTCACCTTCGGGATGATGTTCAAGAAGGTCGCGACCGAGGAGTACCCCGAGGCAGGCGCCCCGGCCGCACCCCGCTACCACGGCCGCCACCAGCTCAACCGGCATCCGGACGGGCTGGAGAAGTGCGTCGGCTGCGAGCTGTGCGCGTGGGCGTGCCCGGCGGACGCGATCTTCGTCGAGGGCGGCAACAACACCGAAGAGGCGCGGTACTCGCCCGGCGAGCGGTACGGCGCGGACTACCAGATCAACTACCTGCGCTGCATCGGCTGCGGCCTGTGCATCGAGGCGTGCCCGACCCGGTCGCTGACCATGACCAACTTCTACGAGCTGGCCGACGACGACCGGCAGCGGCTCATCTACACCAAGGAAGACCTGCTCGCCCCGCTGCTGCCGGGCATGGAGCAGCCGCCGCACCCGATGCGGCTCGGCGACAACGAGCAGGACTACTACGTGAACGGCCCCGAGCTGGCCGCGAACGCGCAGCAGCAGGAGGCGAAGAAGTGATCGCCGCCCTTCTCGCGCAGGCGCCGGCGTCCGGCGTCGACGCGTCCGTGACGACCGGCGAGGCCATCGCGTTCTGGATCCTCGGCCCGCTCTCGCTGCTGGGCGCGCTCGGGATGATCTTCTCCCGCAACGCCGTGCACTCGGCGCTGTGGCTGGTGCTCACGATGCTGACGCTCGGCGCGCTGTACATGACGCAGTCCGCGCCGTTCCTCGGGTTCACCCAGATCATCGTCTACACCGGCGCGATCATGATGCTGTTCCTGTTCGTGCTGATGCTGGTCGGCCGGGACAGCTCGGACTCGGTGGTCGAAGTCCTTCGCGGGCAACGGCTCGCCGCCGGGGTGCTCGGCATCGGGCTCGCCGCCTTGATCGCCGCGGGCGTGTTCCGCGCGATGGTGAACGTGACCCCGGCGAAGCCGCTCGACCCGTACCAGCAGACCGGCGGCGGCCCCGGCGGTCTCGGCAGGCTGATCTTCACCCAGTACCTGTTCCCGTTCGAGCTCACCTCGGCGCTGCTGATCACCGCCGCGCTCGGCGCGATGGTGCTGGCCTTCACCGGCCGCAGCGGCAAGAGCAAGCTCTCCCAGCGCGAACTGGTCAAGCTGCGCTTCCGCGGCGAGCACGACCGCCCGTCGCCGCTGCCCGGCCCCGGCGTCTTCGCCACCGCCAGTTCGGTGTCGACCCCGGCGCTGCTGCCGGACGGTTCGGTCGCGCCGGAGTCGCTGTCGGAGATCATCGAATCCACCTCGGCGATCCGGCTCATGCGCGAGCGCAAGCTCATCGCGGACGAGGGCCCCAAGCCCGACGCGCACGCACTGGTCGGCGGCGCCGACAAGGCCGAGCCCGCCGAGGAAGAAGAAGGGGAAGGAAAGTGACCCCGAGCTATTACCTGCTGCTGTCCGCGCTGCTGTTCTGCATCGGCGCGGTGGGCGTGCTGGTCCGCCGCAACGCGATCGTCGTGTTCATGTGCATCGAGCTGATGCTGAACGCGGTGAACCTGACCCTGGTCACCTTCGCCCGCATCAACGGCGGGCTGCACGGCCAGGTCATGGCGTTCTTCGTGATGGTGGTCGCGGCCGCCGAAGTCGTGGTGGGGCTGGCGATCATCATGGCGATCTTCCGCACCCGCCGCTCGGCCTCGGTCGACGACACCAACCTGCTGAAGTACTAGGGGAGAGACCGAGTGACCGCATCATCGTGGCTGCTGGTGGCCCTTCCCGCCCTCGGCGCCCTGGTTCTGCTGCTATCCGGCAAACGCGCGAAAGCGTGGGGGCACCTGCTCGGCTGTGCCACCGTCACGCTCGCCTTCGTGTACGCCGTGATCCTGTTCTTCTCCACCGACAGCGGCTCGGTCACCGACACCAAGGTCTACTCCTGGATCCCGGTGACCCAGTTGCAAGTGGACTTCGGGCTGCGCATCGACGCGCTGTCGCTGACGTTCGTGCTGCTGATCACCGGCGTCGGCATGCTGATCCACTTCTATTCGATCGGCTACATGGCCGACGACGAGGGCCGGTACCGCTTCTTCGCGTACCTGAACCTGTTCGTCGCCTCGATGCTGATCCTGGTGCTGGGCAACAGCTTCGTGACGCTGTACCTCGGCTGGGAGGGCGTGGGTCTCGCCTCGTACCTGCTGATCGGCTGGTATCAGAACCGCCCGTCCGCGGCGACCGCGGCGAAGAAGGCGTTCCTGATGAACCGCGTCGGCGACGTCGGGCTCGCGCTGGCGATCTTCCTGATGTTCAAGTACGTCGGGTCGACCGGCTACGCGCAGGTCTTCGAGGGCGTCGCGCAGGGCAAGATCCCGCCGGGCGCGATCACCGCCATCGCGATCCTGCTGCTGCTGGGCGCCTGCGGTAAGTCGGGCCAGTTCCCGCTGCAGGCCTGGCTTCCGGACGCGATGGAGGGCCCGACCCCGGTGTCGGCGCTCATCCACGCGGCGACGATGGTCACCGCGGGCGTGTACCTGGTGGCCCGCTCCAACGTCATCTTCACCGCGACGCCGGACGGACGGCTGGTCGTCACCCTGGTCGGTGCGGTCACGCTGCTGCTCGGATGCGTCGTCGGCTGTGCCTACGACGACATCAAGAAGGTGCTCGCGTACTCGACGGTCAGCCAGATCGGCTACATGATGCTGGCGGTCGGCCTCGGGCCGGGCATTTACGCGCTCGGCATCATGCACCTGGTGGCGCACGGCTTCTTCAAGGCCGGGCTGTTCCTCGGGGCCGGTTCGGTCATGCACGGCATGAACGACGAGGTCGACATGCGCAAGTTCGGCGGCCTCGCCAAGCGGATGCCGATCACCTTCGTCACCTTCGGCCTCGGCTACCTGGCGATCATCGGCTTCCCGTTCCTCACCGGGTACTACACGAAGGACGCGATCATCGAGGCGGCGTTCGGCCAGGAAGGCTGGCGCGGCTGGGCTTTCGGCCTCGCGACGGTGATCGGCGCCGGGCTCACCGCGTTCTACATGACGCGGCTGATGATGATGACCTTCTTCGGCAAGGAACGCTGGAAGGACATCAAGTCCTCGGACGGACGCGACTTCCACCCGCACGAGTCCAAGCCGGTCATGTGGATCCCGATGGCGATCCTGGCGGTCGGTTCGGTCGGCGCGGGCGCGTTCTTCGCGATCGGCGACCGGTTCGTCGACTGGCTGGCCCCGGTGGTCGGCAAGTTCGAGGAGGCCGAGCACACCCCGATCCCGTCGTGGACGGTCCCGGCGGCGACGCTGGTGCTGGCCGCGCTCGGCGTGCTGCTGGCGGTCTGGCTGTTCCGCCCCTCGCGCGACGTTCCGCTCGAGAAGCCCGAGCGGGTGTCCTGGCCGGTCCGCGCGGCACGCAAGGACCTGTACGGCAACGCGCTCAACGAAACCCTGGTCGCCCGTCCGGGCACCTGGCTGGCGCGGGCGCTGGTGTACGTGGACAACCGCGGCGTCGACGGCGCGGTGAACGGCCTCGCCGCGGCACTCGGCGGCGGGTCCGGGCGGCTGCGCCGGACGCAGACCGGATTCGTGCGCTCCTACGCACTGTCCATGCTCGGCGGCACGTTCCTGCTTCTCGCGGCCCTTCTGCTGGTGAGGTTCTCCTGACATGACTTGGCTTCTGGCGCTCATCCTGCTGCCGCTGGCCGGCTCGCTGGTGCTGGCGTTCCTCAAGGGGAACGACCGGGCCGCGGTCGCCACGGCGCTCGCCGTGTCCATTGTGGAGTTCCTGCTGATCATCCCGTTCTGGGCGAGCTACTCGCCCTCGGGCGAGCGCATCCAGCAGGCCACCACGATGGACTGGATCCCGAACTTCGGCATCCACATCTCGTTCGGCACCGACGGCATCTCGCTCATCATGATCGCGGTGATCGCGCTCCTGGTGCCGATCGTCGTCGGCGCGCTCGGGCTCACCGACAAACTGCCCGCGGGCCGCAGCGCGGGCGGGTTCCTGTCGCTGATCCTGCTGCAGGAGGCGATCACGATCGGCGTCTTCGCGGCGACCGACGTGTTCCTCTTCTACGTGCTGTTCGAGATCATGCTGATCCCGATGTACTTCCTGATCGGCGGCTACGGCGGCGCGAACCGGCAGTACGCGGCGGTGAAGTTCTTCCTGTACTCGTTCCTCGGCGGCCTGATCATGCTGGCGTCGGCGATCGGGGCGTACTCGCTGGCCTCGGACAAGCTCGGCAAGGGCACGTTCGACTGGGCCACGCTGGTGACGGTGGTGCGCGACGCGCCGACCGGCACGCAGATCTGGCTGTTCCTCGGCTTCTTCCTCGCGTTCGCGATCAAGGCCCCGCTGGTCCCGTTCCACACCTGGCTGCCGGACGCCGCGGGCCAGGCCCCGATCGGCGTCGCGGTGCTGCTCGTCGGCGTGCTGGACAAGGTCGGCACGTTCGGGTTCCTGCGGTACTGCCTGCCGATGTTCCCGGAGGGCAGCAAGGCGCTCGCGCCGCTGGTGCTGATCCTGTCGGTGATCGGCGTGCTGTACGGCTCGATCCTCGCGGCGGGACAGCGCGACATGAAGCGGTTCATCGCCTACGTGTCGATCGCCCACTTCGGGTTCATCGCGCTGGGCATCTTCACCTTCAACGAGCAGGCGATGGTCGGCTCGGTGTCGTACATGCTGAACCACAGCCTGTCGACCGGGATGCTGATCGTGGTGATCGGCCTGATCGTGATGCGCGGCGGGTCGAGCAAGATCTCGGACTACGGCGGCATGGCGAAGGTGACCCCGCTGCTCGGCGGAATGTTGTTGCTGGCCGGTCTTTCCGCGCTGTCGCTGCCGGGAACCAACTCGTTCGTCAGCGAGTTCCTCGTGCTGCTGGGGTCCTTTGTGGACCAGCCGGTGTACACGATCCTCGCGACCGTGGGCATGGTGCTCGCCGCGGCGTACGTGCTGTGGCTGTACCAGCGGATCATGCAAGGCCCGGTCCGCGGCGACGCTCTCGTGGGCGTCGGCGGGGGACCGGGCACCGCGATCGCGCCGGAACTCGGCGCTCGCAAAGCCATTACCGACCTGGGCAAACGCGAGATCGCGATCCTCGCGCCCCTGGTCATCCTGATCATCGGACTGGGTTTCTACCCCAAGCCGATGCTCGACACGATCACCCCGTCGGTGCAGGCGACGCTGTCTGCCGTGCAGGGAGGCAAGTAAACCGTGCTCGACATGTTCCTGGCGCAAGCGCCGGCAGCGCCGCTGGAAGTGCCTTCGGTCGATTACGCGGCCGTGCTGCCGATGCTGATCGTCTTCGGCGTCGCGTGCATCGGCGTGCTGGTGGAAGCGTTCGCGCCGAAGGCCACGCGGTGGGGGATCCAGGTGACGATCTCCCTCGTCGCGATCCTCGCCGCGGGGGTTTCGCTGATCCTGTACGCGACCGGTTCTTCTTCCTCGAAGGCCGGTACGACGACGTTCTCCGGCTCGATCTCGGTGGACCGGCCGTCGCTGTTCCTGTGGGGCACGCTGCTGCTGCTCGGCCTCGGCGCGGTCTTCCTGATCGCGGACCGGAAGGTCGAGGCGGGCGGCGCGTTCGTGGCTCAGGCGGCGATCCGGCCCGGCACGGTCCAGGACCGCGCGCAGTCTGCTACGACGTCGCAGACCGAGGTCTTTCCGCTGACGCTCTTCGCGCTCGGCGGGATGATGACGTTCTGCGCGGCGAATGATCTGCTGACGATGTTCATCGCGTTGGAAGTGCTTTCGCTGCCGCTGTACCTGATGTGCGGGCTCGCCCGGCGGCGTCGGCTGATCTCGCAGGAAGCCGCGGTCAAGTACTTCCTGCTGGGGGCGTTCTCGTCGGCGTTCTTCCTTTACGGGCTGGCGTTGCTGTACGGGTATGCGGACTCGGTGAAGCTGGCTGACATCGCGCACGCGGCTGCTGGGTCGGATCGGTCGGACACGTTGTTGTTCGCTGGTCTTGGCTTGCTTGTGGTGGGCCTGTTGTTCAAGGGTTCTGTCGGGCCGTTCCACACATGGACGCCGGACGTCTACCAGGGTGCGCCTACGCCGGTTACCGGGTTTATGGCTGCCTGTACGAAGGTCGCTGCGTTTGGTGCCATCCTGCGCGTGCTCAGTGTCGGGTTTTCCTCGACTAGCTGGGAATGGCGCGGGGTTATGTGGGCGGTGGCCATTATTTCGATGGCGCTCGGGGCGATTCTCGGGCTGACGCAGACGGATGTTAAGCGGATGATCGCTTACTCGTCGGTGGCGCATGCTGGGTTCTTGCTTGTCGGTGCTATTGCGATGACTGAGGACGGGTTGTCCAGTACGTTGTTCTATCTGCTGGCGTATGGGTTTACTACGTTGGCTGCGTTTGGGGTTGTTTCCCTGGTGCGGGATTCCAGTGGGGAGGCTACGCATCTCTCCGCTTGGGCTGGGTTGGCTAAGCGGTCGCCGTTGTTGGCTGGGGTGTTTACGTTCCTCTTGCTGGCGTTGGCTGGGATTCCGTTGACCAGTGGGTTTGTCGGGAAGTTCGTGGTGTTCTCGGCGGCGTTGTCGGATGGGATGGCGCCGTTGGTGGTTGTCGCGCTGGTGTTTAGTGCGGTGGCTGCGTTCTTCTATTTGCGGGTTATTGTTTTGATGTATTTCTCCGAGCCTGCTGCTGATGGGCCTACGGTGACTGTGCCGGGTGGGTTTACTACTGCGGCTATTGCGTTGGGTGTTGTGGTTACGTTGGTGCTTGGGGTTCTTCCGGCCTTTGCGTTGGACTGGGCTGGGGCTGGGGGGTTTGCTTCTTAGGGCTGGGTTGGGCGGCTCGTCGCCTGGCGGCGACATTGCGCCCTGAGTGGTTGCGTGGGCACCCCGATTTTTGATTGTCACTACGGCGCGGGGGTGCTTGTCAAGGCGGGAAAGATGCCTTGACAAGCACCCCCGCGCCGTGTTTTTGGCGTCGTATCGGGGGTGGGGGAGGTGTGGGTGCCTTGCTTTGGGTGCATCTGCTGCGGTTTGTGGGGGTCGGGCTTGCGTCCCGATGTGGCGTTGGCTGAGGTTTGGGGTGGGGCGGCATGCGTCCCAAGTCGGGGCTGGGTGCGTTGGCTGCGGTTTGTGGTGGCGCGCGCGGGGGTTCGCACGCGGAGCGTGCGTGGGTGCGGCGGCGGAGCCTCTTTCGCTCGCTGCGCCGTGGGGGCTAGCGCCCCAACGTGGCATTGGGCGCGGTTTGGGGCGGGGTGAGCTTGCGTCCCAATGTGGGGTTGGGTGCGTTGGCTGCGGTTGTGGTGGCGCGCGGGGGCTCGCACGCGGAGCGTGCGTGGGTGCGGCGGCGGAGCCTCTTTCGCTCGCTGCACCGTGGTGGGGTTAGCGCCCCAATGTGGCATTGGGTGCGTGTGACGCAACGAATGCCACATTGGGTGCATCGCGGTGCGGTGCGGGCGGGCCGTGAAGGGCTCCTTGAGGGAATCTAGGTCCGTGAAGGAGCCCTTCACGGCCGGTCGCTGGTCGTGAAGGGAACCCTGGGGGAATCTGATTCCGTGAGGGTTCCCCTCATTCGCTTCAGGGAGTGGGAGCGCAGGCGGTGTGGCCGACGGTGACCGATCCCGAGGCGCCCGAGGCGGGGGCGAAGTCGATGCGCAGCATGGTCAGGGTCATGCTTCCGTCGCCGGGCAGCGTTTGGATGTTGAAGACTGCGTTCGCCAGCAGCGTGCCGTCCGATTTCGTCAGCGGCTTCGTGTAGTTCGCGGGGAGTGGCGAGGGCAGGCCGCTGATTCCGGTCAGGCCGCTCAGGGTCCAGTTCGCGTTTGTGCCGCTCTGGGTTGCCTTGCAGGTCACGGTGTACGACGAGATGCGGATTCGTTTGCCGCCGGAGCTCACCAGGGCGGACAGTTCGAAGTTGTTTCCGGTCGCCGTCGACGTGGTGGTGGTGACGTCGTTCGCCGGGTCGGTGACCTCCGTTGTGCAGGAGGACGTGCCGCCGCCGAAGCGGACGCCTGGTTGCGACACCGCTGCTGCGGAGGCGCTTGTCGGGCCTTCTACGGCGCACGGGGCTTGCGTCGGGATGGAGATGGTGGTTCCGGATTTCGTGAAGTTCGCGTTGCCGATGTCGGCGATTCCGGCCGGGCTGTCCGCGACGGCGGTGCCGGCGGTGGCGAGCAAGCCGGCGGTGGCCAGGGCTGCTCCGGCCAGTGCGGTGCGCTTGATGATCATGTCGGGTCTCCTCGGCTGTGTTGCTCCCTCTCCCGACTATCCGCAGGTCCGAATCGCCCGTTGCGTCCTCGGGCGGCGATCACCCGTCCGGGATCGCGGATCAACCCGTTCGTGGCGTGGCGGGCATCAGGGGCGGCAGTGTCGCGTTCGTCACCGTTTCCGCAGGACAGCGGGTAAAGGCAGGCCGCGGGGCAACCACTACCCTGAAGGGGGTAACCGACTGGCGAAGAGCGCCATGAGAGAGCGGAGCCGACGTGTCTGTGTCTTCACCACCTCCGGGGGCGGCCCGGGATGGCGCTGTAGAGGACCTGCGCGCGACCGTCGGGCTGCAGATCCAGGACGAGCCGTTGCTGCGCGCCATCGCGGGCGGGCTGGCGGACGTCGAGACGATGCTGCGGGACGTCGTGAAGAGTGACGTGCCCGCTGTGCACGACGCGGCGTTGCACCTGGTCGAGGCGGGGGGCAAACGTTTTCGTCCGCTGTTCACGCTGCTGTCGGCGCAGTTCGGGCCGAAGCAGGGCGAGCAGGTGCTGATCGCTGCTGCCGCCGTCGAGTTGGTGCACCTCGCGACGCTGTATCACGACGATGTCATGGACGAGGCGACCATGCGGCGCGGCGCGGAGAGCGTCAACTCGCGCTGGGACAACACGGTCGCGATCCTCACCGGTGACTACCTCTTCGCGCACGCCTCCCGGCTCGTTGCCGACCTGGGGACGGACGCCGCGCGGATCATCGCCGAGACGTTCGGCGAGCTGGTCAGCGGGCAGATGCGGGAGACCGTCGGTCCCGGCCCTGGCGACGATCCGGTCGAGCACTACCTCACCGTCATCGCGCAGAAGACCGGGTCGCTGATCGCGACGTCCGGGCGCTTCGGCGGCATGATGTCCGGTGCGGCCGAGGAGCACATCCAGGCACTGCGCCGCTTCGGCGACATCATCGGCGCGGCCTTCCAGATCTCCGACGACGTCATCGACATCGCGTCGCCCTCGGTCGAGCTGGGCAAGGCGCAGGGCACTGACCTGCGGGAAGGCGTTCGCACGCTGCCGATGCTGTACGCGCTGGCCGATCCGGGCACCGACCCGCGGCTCGTCGAGCTGCTCGCCGGCCCCATCACCGACGACGACCTGGTGGCCGAGGCGCTCGAGCTGCTGCGCCGTTCCAGTGGCCTCGAACGCGCGCGTGAAACCCTTTCCGACTACGCTTCCCGAGCACGTGCCGAGCTCGCCTCGCTGCCCGCTTCCCCTGCGCGCGACGCTTGCGAGTCGGTCGCCGACTACCTGGTCGCGCGAACGTTCTAAAAGGGGCGAGAAATGTCCATTTTCGGGCAGGTGTGGCTCTGGAGCCTGCTGGCCTTCATTGTCGGCGCGGTCATCGCCTGGCTGGTGCTGGCGCGTCCGGCGCGCAAACGGGTGCGCGAACTGGAAACGGAACTGGCGAGCGCACACGCCGACACGGCCCGCGCCGCGGCCAGCACGCCCGCGCGCACCGCGGTGCTGCCGCCCGCGGAGGACTGGACCAGAGACCGCCGCGAGCACGCTCCGACGGAAGTCATCCAGGCGACGAGCGCCTTCGAGCCGGAAGCCGAGTACGACGCGGAATACCGCACGGCGCCGGAACCGGCCGCTGCTTCTGCCGCGGACACCGCGGAAGCGCCGGAGGACGACCTCGACGAGGCGTTCGCACAGGCCGAGGCTCGCGAACACCAAGCGGCGAACGGGCTTTTCGACAGCGCCCCGGCCGAGAGCGCTCCGGAGGACTCCGGTTCGGCCTACCGCGCCGCGGCCACCGAGTACCTGCAGCCGGTCGACACCGGTTCGCACCGCATCGCGGAACCGGCCGCGGACCACGACAGCGGCTACCACCGCGTCGCAGAACCCGCCGACGAGCACGAAAGCGGCTACCACCGCGGCGCGGAGTCGGCGGACGAGCACGACAGCGGTTACCACCGGATTCCGGAACCGGCCGACGTTCCCGCAGCGGATCACTCGGAGAGTCCCGCCGAAGAGGAGCCGAGCCGGCACCTCGCCGAACCGGCGGACGGTCTGTCCTCTTTGGAGCGACGGCTCGACCCGACTCCGTTGGACAGCACGGCTTCGGAGTCCGAGCCGGTCTCGCTGTTCCGTCCGGGCCCGGGCCGCGCGCCCGAACCGGAACCGGACTGGTTCAACCAGCCGGAAGCGGCGCAGCGGTCGCCGTTCGAGGAACCCGCCGAACCGGTGGAGTCAGCCGTCGGCCACCTCGAAGAGGATTCGTCGACCGATCACCTGATCCCGAGCGTCGAGCCTGTCGCCGCCGAGTCCACAGAGGACACTCCGGAAGGCAGCCAGGGCCTGCCGAAGCGACAGCGCCGCGAATCCCCGCGTGGCGGTTTCGACCCGCCGCGGCCGATCCAGCCGTCGATGCGCCCGGTGGAGCGCCGCGAACCGGATCTCGCGGGCGGACACAGCGGTTCGCTGTTCGAGCCGTCCGTGCAACCGAATCAGGCCGCGATGGCCGCTCCGGAACCGCCGCCCGCACGGCAGACCGCGGACGACGCGGTGCCGCCGGGACCGTTCGGACCCGGTTCGGCGATGCCGCGTCCGGGCGGCGGTCGTCCGGCGGAGGGATTCACGGTGAAGGCGAGCGTGACGGCGTTGCGGTATTGCGGGGAGGATTCGCCGCAGTTCCCGAAGATGGTGGCTGAGGTGTGGTTCCGCAGCGCCGCCGATGCTGAGCGGGTCGGGTTCCGTCCGCTGCACTGAGTCCACATAAGACAAAGGCCGCCATTCCCGAGATCGGGAGTGGCGGCCTCTGTCTTATGTGGACTATGCGACGGTCCAGGTGTCCTTGCCTCGCAACAATCCCTGCAGGTCCGGCTTCCGCGCTTCGCGCGCCTGCTCGACCTGGGCCCGTGCGGCGTCGTCGTAGGTGGGGCGTTCGACCTGGCGCAGGATGCCCGTCGGGACGTGGTTCAGGTTCTGGTCGCCGAGGCGGGAAAGCGCGAAGGCGTACGACGTGTCCGCGATCGACGGGTCGTGCACCACCAGGTTTTCCTCGCCGATCTCGGCGACCTTGCCGACGTCCAGGCCGCCCCAGTCGCCGCGGCGGACGCCGAATTCGGCTTCCGGGCCGAAGCGGATCGGTTCGCCCGCGCGCAGCGGGATCAGCCGGGACGCGGCCTCGTCCTTGTCCTTCAGCACATCGAACGCGCCGTCGTTGAAGATCGGGCAGTTCTGGTAGATCTCCACCAGCGCCGAACCGCGGTGTTTCGCCGCCGCTTCAAGGACTTCGGTGAGGCCCTTGCGGTCGGAGTCCATCGCGCGGCCCACGAACGACGCTTCCGCGCCGATCGCCAGCGACAGCGGGTTGAACGGCGTGTCCAGCGAACCCATCGGGGTCGACTTGGTGACCATGCCCTGGCCGGACGTCGGCGAGTACTGGCCCTTGGTCAGCCCGTAGATCCGGTTGTTGAACAGCAGGATCTTGATGTTCACGTTGCGCCGCAACGCGTGGATCAGGTGGTTGCCGCCGATGGACAGCGCGTCGCCGTCGCCGGTGACGACCCACGCCGACAGGTCGGGACGCGTGGTGGCGAGCCCGGTCGCGATCGACGGCGCGCGGCCGTGGATCGAGTGCATGCCGTAGGTGTTGAGGTAGTACGGGAACCGCGACGAGCAGCCGATGCCGGAGATGAAGACGATGTTCTCGCGCTTCAGCCCGAGCGTCGGCAGGAACGACTGCACGGCGTTGAGCACCACGTAGTCGCCGCACCCGGGGCACCAGCGCACTTCCTGGTCGGACTTGTAGTCCTTGGCCTTCTGCGGTTCGTCGGTGGTCGGCACCAGGTCGATGCCGCCCAACTGCGGCAGCCCGAGATCGATGGCGGTCACTTGACGCCCTCCGGAACGAGGTTGGCGATGATGTCGGCGAACACGTTCTGCAGTTCCTCGGCCTTGAACGGCAGGCCGGCGACCTTGGTGTAGGAGTGCACGTCCACCAGGTACTTCGCCCGCAGCAGCAGCGCGAGCTGGCCGAGGTTCATCTCCGGGACGACGACCCGGTCGTAGCGGGCCAGCACCTCGCCGAGGTTGTGCGGCAACGGGTTGAGGTGGCGCAGGTGCGCCTGCGCGATCGGCATCCCGAGCTTGCGCACCCGGCGGCAGGCCGCGCCGATCGGGCCGTAGGACGAACCCCAGCCCAGCGCCAGCACGCGCGCCTCGCCGGACGGGTCGTCGACCTCGAGGTCCGGCACGTCGATGCCGTCGACCTTCGCCTGGCGCAGCCGCACCATCTTGTCGTGGTTGTCCGGGTCGTAGGAGATGTGCCCGGTGCCGTCGGCCTTCTCCAGCCCGCCGATGCGGTGCTGCAGCCCGGGAGTGCCCGGGATCGCCCACGCCCGCGCGAGCGTCTCCGGATCGCGCACGTACGGCCAGAACTCGCCGGATCCGTTGTCGGAGTTGGGTTCTGACGCGAATTCCACGCGCAGATCCGGCAGGTCCTCGACATTCGGGACCAGCCACGGTTCGGACCCGTTGGCGATCGCGCCGTCGGACAGCAGCAGCACCGGCGTGCGGTACTTCAGCGCGATCCGGGTGGCCTCGATCGCCGCGTCGAAACAGTCGGCGGGCGAGAGCGGCGCGACGATCGGCACCGGCGATTCGCCGTTGCGGCCGAACATCGCCTGCAGCAGGTCGGCCTGCTCGGTCTTGGTCGGCAGGCCGGTGGACGGCCCGCCGCGCTGCACGTCGATGATCACCAGCGGCAGTTCGGTCATCACGCCGAGGCCGATGGTCTCCGACTTGAGCGCGACGCCGGGGCCGGACGTGGACGTGATGCCCAGCGCCCCGCCGTAGGACGCGCCGAGCGCGGCCCCGATGCCCGCGATCTCGTCCTCGGCCTGGAAGGTGATGATGCCGTAGTTCTTGTGCTTGGACAGTTCGTGCAGCACGTCCGAGGCCGGCGTGATCGGGTACGTGCCGAGCAGGATCTGCAGCCCGGACTGCTGTCCGGCGGCCACGATCCCGTACGCCAGCGCGGTGTTCCCGGTGATCTGCCGATAGGTGCCCTTGTTCAGCTTCGCGGGCGCGACCTCGAAGGTGGTCGCGAACGATTCGGTGGTCTCGCCGTAGTTCCAGCCCGCCCGGAAGGCGAGGATGTTCGCCTCGGCGATGTCCGGCTTCTTCGCGAACTTCTCGCGCAGGAACCGCTCGGTGCCCTCGGTCGGCCGGTGGTACATCCACGACAACAGGCCGAGCGCGAACATGTTCTTGCAGCGTTCGGCGTCCTTCTTGCCGAGGCCGGTGTCGGCGAGCGCGCCCTGGGTCAGCGTCGACATAGCGACCCGGTGCACCTGGAACGGCGACAGCGAATCGTCGTCGAGCGGGTCGGTCTCGTAGCCGACCTTCACCAGGTTCCGCTTGGAGAACTCGTCGGTGTTGAGGATGATCGTCCCGCCGTGCGGGACGTCGCGCACGTTCGCCTTGAGCGCGGCGGGGTTCATCGCGACGAGCACGTCCGGCCGGTCGCCCGGCGTGAGGATGTCGTAGTCGGCGAAATGCACCTGGAAGGACGAGACGCCGGGGATGGTGCCCTGCGGCGCCCGGATCTCGGCGGGGAAGTTGGGCATGGTCGACAGGTCGTTCCCGAAGGCAGCCGCCTCCGAGGTGAACCGGTCGCCGGTCAGCTGCATCCCGTCGCCCGAGTCGCCGGCAAACCGGATGACCACCCGGTCCAGCTTGTTCACCTCGGTGGTCCGGGACGCGGCCAGCGCGCCGTGCCCGTTCCCGGCCGCGCTGCCGTTCGCACTGGTGCTCATGGGTCAGGGAATCCCTCTCTCCCGGCGTGCTGCGGGCCAGGGTCGGCTCCCCGGGGAGCCCGCCGAGGCCTGCTTCCGAGGTTACTCGCCACACCTGTGGCCGCGGTCGCAGAGCGGTCAAGTGTGGGGTCGCCAGGCCGAGTGCCCACCGGGGTGTCTTCGATCGTAGGGCGAATCGGCCCGGCGTCCGGAGTGACGCGCGTCTCTCGCCGCCGGTACGGCACTGACCAGCAGTTTGCTCCAGGTTGAGGGTTCTCGGAATGTGAGAATTTGTGCGCGGCGGTGCTCAGCGGCCGCTGATGCGCGCTTTCATCGCCGCCAATCGCTCCGCGAATGCCGGTGCGGCCAGCGATTCCAGCTGCGGAGCGAGTTCGGCGTCGACCGCGGCGGCGTGTTCGGTCAGGCCGCTCGTCTGCCGCATAGTCCGCTTGGTGGACAGCACCACCTCGCGCGGAGCGGCGACCGCCGGGGCGGCGAGGTCGCGGGCGGCCTGGACCAATGCGTCGTGGTCGCCGTCCACCAAGCGCAGGGCGAACCCCACCCTTACCGCGGATTCCGCGGTAAGGGTTTCGCCGAACAACGCCATCGCGGACGCCTGCTGCGGACCGAGGATTCGTTGCGACATCCAGGTCATGCCGCCGCCGGGGTGCAAGCCGAGTTCGAGAAACCGTGGGATGAACTTGGCGTGCGGACCCACGAGCCGGACGTCGGCGGCCAGTGCGAGGTTCAGACCAGCGCCGACGGCGGCCCCGCCGACCGCGGCGATCGTCGGCAGGCTGCATCCCGCGACAGCGAGGAAGCCCGCGTACACCGAACGCAATCCTTCGGCGTCTGCCTTGCCCAGCGCGGTGAGGTCCGCGCCCGCGCAGAACGCCGGCGGGGCGCCCGTGACGATCACGGCGTGCACACTCTCGTCGGCCTCGGCGCGCGCGACCGCGGCGGCCAGTTCGGCGGAGAGGTCGAGGGTGAGCGCGTTGCGGCTTTTCGGGGCGTCGACGGTGAGCAGCGCGATGCCCTGGTCGTGCTCGCTGTGAATGCGGTCGGTCATGGCGCTCAGCATCGCAGGGTCGTGGGTGCCGCTGCCGGTTAGAACCGTCATTCAGGACGGCGTCGGCGGCCGCTCCAACAGCCGGGACAGCACGACTGTCGACACTGTCCGGTCGATGATTTCCAACCCGCGCAGCCGTTCCAACGCGGTCTCGAGGTGGTGGATGTCGGCGGCGCGCAGGTGGACGATCGCGTCCGCCGCGCCGGACACCGTGTACGCGGCGACGACCTCGGTCAACGGTTCGAGCCGGGCCCGGATCCGGCCGGGCGTGACGTTGCCCTGGCAGTGCACCTCGACGAACGCCTCGGTGCCCCAGCCGAGCGCCTCCGGGTCGACGACCGCGGTGAAGCCGCGCAGCACGCCCGTTTCCAACAGCCGGTCCACGCGTCGTTTCACCGCCGGGGCGGACAGCCCGACCACCTTGCCGATCTCCGCGTAGCTGGAGCGGGCGTTGGCCACCAGGCAGGAAACGATTCGCTGGTCGATGGTGTTCACACGCAATGTTTAGCACGCAGGTGCGCAGTGAACAGCGATTGATTGCGAGATTAGGTCGACCTTAGCCTTGTTGCATGCAGGGAGAGGTTGTGCCGCCGCGGGTGCCCACGCCCCGCCGTTACCTGATGTGCCCGCCGCGTTATTTCGCCGTCGACTACGCGATCAACCCCTGGATGGACCCCTCGAAGCCGGTCAGCGCGGACGTCGCCGTCGCGCAGTGGACCGAGCTGCGCGACACCTACCGCCGCCTCGGCCACACGGTCGAGGAAATCGACCCGCAACCTGGCCTTCCGGACATGGTGTTCGCGGCCAACTCGGGCACCGTCGTGGACGGGCGCGTGCTCGGCTCGCGGTTCCGCGCCCCGCAGCGCGCCGCCGAGGCGGAGCACTTCCGCCGCTGGTTCCTCGAACACGGCTACCGCGACCTGACCATGCCGGAGAAGATCAACGAGGCCGAGGGCGATTTCGCCTGGACCGGCCGGGTGCTGCTGGCCGGCACCGGCTTCCGCACCGACCCGGCCGCGCACGCCGAGGCGCAGGAGGTCCTCGGCGTCCCGGTCGTGTCGCTGCAGCTGATCGACCCGCGCTACTACCACCTCGACACCGCGCTGTTCGTGCTGGCCGAGGCGACGGACACGACGACCGCGCAGGTCGTCTACTACCCGGACGCGTTCTCGCCGGGCTCGCAGCGGGTGCTGCGCCGGATGTTCCCGGACGCAGTGCTTGCCACCGCAGCCGACGCCGAATGCTTCGGGCTGAACGGGGTGTCCGACGGGCGCAACGTCGTGTTGCCGGTCGAGGCGACCGACCTTGGCGCGCGGCTCGCTGAGCGGGGTTACGAGCCGGTGTATGTGGACATTTCGGAGCTGCGGAAGGCTGGCGGCGGGCCGAAGTGCTGCACGCTGGAGATCCGCAAGTAGGACGCCGGTTTCGCCGAGCCCGGTTACCTGAGGACCCGGCCGAGGAAGCCGTGCAGGTAGCCCGCGACGACGTCGAGATGGCTTTCCAGCAGGAAGTGGCCGCCGTCGATCAGATGCACTTCGGCGTCTCGCGCGTCGCGGGCGAAGGCTTCGGCGCCGGCCGGGCCGAAGATCTCGTCGTTGCGGCCCCACACGGCGAGCACCGGGACGTCGTGCGTGCGCAGGAATTCGTGCAGCAGCGGGTAAAGCGGGCGGTTGTTCTGGTAGTCGCGGAACAGCGCGAGCTGGATTTCGTCGTTGCCGGGGCGGGACACCCGGGCGTGGTCGTGTTCCCAGGTGTCCGGGCTGACCAGGCTCGGGTCGGGGACGCCGTGCAGGTACTGCCAGCGGATGGCGTCGTAGCTCAGCGCGGCGCGGACAGCCGGTTCGGTATCCGGGCCGGGGTTCGCGCCGTAGGCCCAGAGGCCGGTCCAGAACGAGTCGACGAAGCCTTCCTCGTATCCGTTGCCGTTCTGCGTGACGATGGCGGAGATCCGGTCGGGGTGCTTGAGAGCGAGCCGCCAGGCGATCGGGGCACCGTAGTCCTGGACGTACACCGCATAGCGGTCCAGGCCGAGCTGGTCGAGCAGGCCGGACGTGAGGTCGGCGAGTGCGTCGAAGGTGTAGTCGAACTCGTCGGCTGAGGGAGCGGCGGAGTGCCCGAAGCCGAGGTGGTCCGGCGCGATCACGCGGTAGCGGCCGGCCAGCAGCGGGATGAGGTTCCGGAACATGAACGAGCTGGTCGGATACCCGTGCAGCAGGACGATCGCGGGCGCGTCGGCGGGACCGGCCTCGCGGTAAAAGAGCTCGTGGCCGTCGACGGTCGCCGTCCGGTGCTGGATCATGGCTAACCCCTTTGAGGTTTTAATCTGGTTAGGTGCTCGCCATGGAAGCATGGCCGGGCTAACCTGTCAAAGGGTTCAATCTGGTTAGGGGCTGCGATGGACGTGCTCGACCTGCTCAACAGCAGGCCGCTGGTCAACGGCGAGGAACAGGACGCGCTGGGGCAGCAGTGGGCGCGGGAGCACGGCGGAGACGGAAGCGCCGCGGAGCTGGAGCTGCTGCGTCAGGCGCGAGATCTCCTGCGCGACGTCGTGCGCGGGGACAGCTCGCCGACTGTGTTGCGTCCGCTTCTCGACAGGGTGCGGCAGGTTCCGGAGGTCTCCGCGGACGGGCTGCAGTGGTCAGTGGAAACGCCGCCGCATGCTCGGCTGGCCGTCGAAGCGATTCTGGATTGGGCGGCGCTCGAAAAGGATCTTCCTGGGCGGCTGCGGGCCTGCGCGAATGACGAGTGCCAGCTGTTCCTGCTCGATCGCAGCCGCGCCAATCGCGCCCGCTGGTGCTCGATGGCGGCCTGCGGCAACCGGGAGAAGGCGCGGCGGCACTATCAACGCAATCATTGAATCTTCACCCAAACGTGTGAAGATGGGGGCTGTCTACAAGTGTGGACATATTCCGATTTTCCTGCGGGAGTGTTTAGTCTGGGCTGGAAATGCACTGTTGACCATGGGATCGGCGTCGGTAACTACTCCGTTTGCTAATCCGATTAATCGGGTACGGTACGACGGACGGGAGGCGCGATGATCACCTTTGCGGTGCACGGCATCGGGAAGCCCCAGCGGGCCCTCGATCCCGGTGAGGACGAGCGGTGGATCACCGTGCAGCAGTTCGACGCGCTGCTGGACGTCGTCTCGGGGACGGGTGCGCAGCTCACCTTCGACGACGGGAACTCGTCGGACGTCGAGATCGCCTTGCCGCGGCTGGTCGAGCGCGGGCTTTACGCCGAGTTCTTCCCGTTGGCCGGCCGGGTCGGCGAGCGCGGGTACGTCGACCGCGCCGGGCTGCGGCAGCTGGTGGACGCGGGGATGCACGTCGGATCGCACGGCTGGGACCGGCTGGACTGGCGGCGGTTCGACGGTTCGTTCGCGGTGCGCCGGGAACTGGACGACGCGCCGAGGTTGCTGGAGCAGTTGAGCGGTACGCCGGTGCGGCGGTTTTCGCTGCCGGAGGGCCGGTTCGACCGTCGGGTGCTGACGCATCTGCGCGACGCCGGAGCGACGCGCGTGTACGCGAATGTCGGCGGAGTGCGCGGGGCGGCACTGGTGCGGTCGCGGACGGAGATCCGCTCGGACCTGAGCCCGCGGTGGGCCGAGGCAGTGAGCCGCCGTCCGCGCCGATTCACCGGCCGCTGGGCGTCGAGGCCCGGTCGGTAACCGGTCCTCCATTCGAGACGAGTCTTCACGGACTGCTCGCTTCGGCGGGAAAAAACACCCTCTTTTGGCGGGTTGTGACCGCATCCGTTCGGCGGCATCCTGAGCGCGCGCCGCCGTAAGGAAAGTTTCCTAATAAACAGGGAGCGTCGATGCGGAAACTCGTCCTGCTCGCGATTCTGGCGATAGCCGCCGCCGTCCTGCCCACCGCGCTCGCCTCCGCGGCGACCCCCGCTCCGGAAGCGGTCCAGGCGGGCCCGACCGCGGATCAGATCCTCGCCAAGGTGGCGTCCTGCAATCAGATCTCCAACGGCAAATACCAAACCGACGAAGACTCCGGCAGCGCGTCCGTCCCGGTCTGCGACGCGGGCAAAGCGGTCTTCTGGAAAGCCGACATGGACATCGACTGCGACGGCCAGCGCACCACCGAGTGCAACGAGAACACCGACTGCTGCTTCCTGCCCGACACCGCTTTCCCGCAATCCGACGGGAAACCGCTCAACGCCGCCAAGCTGCCGTACATCGTCGTCCCCAGTTCGAGCAGCATCTGGAACTACGAAAACTCCGGCCTCAACGGAGGCGGTTCCTGCGCGGTGATCTACAAAGGCAAGGTCGAATACGCGGTCATCGGGGACACCGGGCCGAACAAGATCATCGGCGAAGCGTCGTACGCGACGGCCAAGGACCTCGGCATCAACCCGGACCCGAAGAACGGCGGCGTCGACTCCGGCGTGACGTACGTGTGCTTCAAGGACTCGGCGGTGAACCCGATCGAGGACCACGCCGCGGCGACGAGCACGGGCGAAAAGCTGGCGTCGGAGTTCGTGGGCGGAAACTGAGTTTTTCAGAGAACTGAGGAGAATGCTCGGCGCGAGAGCTGCCGCGAACTCTGCCAAGCAGTGCTGATGGCGGCCTGATATACGTTGGTGCCCAACGAAGTTCGCCGTAACAAGGGCATGCTCCGGACCGACCTTTCGGATGTGAGCGAGCAGCAGTTCCGAGTGTCGGTCGTGGTCGTGACCTACAAAAGCGCCGAAGTGCTGCCCGGATGCCTCGCTTCGCTTCCCGCTGCGTGCCACGGCACAGAACTCGTCGAGGTGGTCGTGGCCGACACCATGTCCAGCGACGACACCCCGGAGATCGCGAGCCGCGGCTGGGACTTTCCCGTTCGGCTGGTGAGCACCGGGCACGGCGGCGGTCGCGCCGCGGCCCTCAACGTGGCGATCAAAGAAGTCCAGAACGTCGACGTGGACGCGGTCTTCGTCCTGAATCCGGACGCACGCCCCCGTGCGGGCTCACTGGCCGTGCTCGGAAAGGCGCTCGATTACCCGCGCAGAGGCATCGTCTATCCACGGCTGCTCAACGTGGACGGTTCGCTCCAGCCTTCGATCCGCCGCGATCCCACGGTGCGCCGCGCGCTGGCCGAAGCGATCGTGGGAAGCGCGTGCGCGGGCCGATGGGGAACGATGGGCGAGCTGATCACTGATCCAGTGCAATACGAGTACCCCCGTCCGGTCGCCTGGGGCACCGGAGCGGCGATGCTGATCAGCGCTGAGGCGTTGCACGATATCGGCCCGTGGGACGAATCGTTCCTGCTTTACGGCGAAGAGGCGGAGTTCTGCTTGCGGGCAAAGGATTTCGGCTGGCAGCCGTGGTACGAGCCGACCGCGGTGGTCGATCACCTCGGCGGCGAGTCCCGTGCCAACCCGGAGTTGCGGGCGCTGCTCACCGTCAACCGGGTCGAGCTTTTTCGCCGGCGCAGCGGGAGCCTGGCGTCGGCGGCCTACTTCGCCGCGGTGGCGTTCGGCGAGTTCTTCCGTTCGCTCGGCGGACGACGCACCGCGAGAGCCGCGCTCGGGGCGTTGATGCGCCCTTCGCGCCGGCTGACCGCGCTTCCGGACTGAACGGCGTTGGTCCGCACCCGGCGCACGGCCGGCGGTTCTCGCGGGCTCAGCGCCGGTATTCACCGCCTCCCGAGGCCGTACCACCGAAATCCGGCGCGGGCGAGCACGTCCGGGTCGATCAAATTGCGGGTGTCCACGACGACCGGACACCGCGTCAGCTCGGCCAGGCGCGGCCAATCGAGCGTACGGAACTGCGGCCATTCGGTGAGCACGACGAGCGCGTCGACGTCCTTGGCGGCCAGCTCCGGATCCTCGACCACGTTGATCGACGCCAGTGCCGGATGCGTGGTGCCGGCCGGCACCGCCGGGTCGTACGCGACGAGATCGGCACCGTCCTGGCGGAGCATCGCGGCGACCGCGATCGCGGGCGAATCACGCAGGTCGTCAGTGTTGGCCTTGAACGTGAGGCCGAGGAGGCCGACGCGCGCATGCGAGAGCGTGCCGGAACGCCGCCCGGTGACCGATTGCCGCACTTTGTCCACGATGCGCTGCCGCTGCCGTTCGTTCGTGTCGATTGCCGCGCGCAGCAGGCGGAACTCAAAGTCGGCGGAGTCCGCGATCTGCAACATCGCCCTGGTGTCCTTCGGCAGGCACGAGCCGCCCCAACCCGGGCCGGGCCTGAGGAACGACTGGCCGATCCGGCGGTCGTAGCCCATGCCCTCGGTGACGTCGCCGATGTCCGCACCCAGTCGCTCGCACAGTTCGGCCATCGCATTGACATACGACAACTTCATGGCGAGGAAACAGTTCGCCGAATACTTCACCAGCTCTGCGCTTGCCGCGTCGGTGAGGACCGTCGGCGCGCCGAGCCGCGAATACAGGGCGGCGACGCGTTCCGCCGCGTCCTGCGACCGGCTGCCGACGACGATCCGGTCCGGCTTCAGGAAGTCCTCGACCGCCGACCCCTCGCGCAAGAACTCGGGGTTGCTGACCACGGCGACGTCGTCGCGGCCCAGCAGCTCCTGCGTGCGGTCTGCGGTCCCGACGGGCACAGTCGACTTGTTGACCACGACCGAATCCGGTGCCAGTACTTCGGTGATCTCGCGCAGCACCGCTTCCACCGAGCCCAGGTCCGCGACGCCGCCCACGCCCATCGGGGTCGGCACGCACAGGAACACGATTTCGGCGGCGGTACCCGATTCCGGCGCGACGGCGGCTCGGGCGCCGAGGACGAAGCTCAACCTGCCTGCGGCGAGTCCCTCGGCCACCAGTTCGGCAAGCCGGGGCTCCAGGATGTCGACTTCGCCGCGGGACAACCGCGCGATCTTGTCCTGGTCGACATCGGCGCAGACCACGCGGTGGCCGAGAGAGGCGAGGCAGACGCCTGTGGTCAGGCCGACATAGCCGGTGCCGACTACAGCGATGCTCCGGACGAACATGGGTCAGATCCCCTCGGTGGCGTTGTCGCGGCGCAGCAGCCGGTCGTAGACGGAGACGTAGGTTCGTGCCTGCGGGGCCCAGTCGAGTTCGCGTTCGGCGCGCAACCTGCCCCGCTTGCCCAGCTCCTCCCGGCGATCCGGGTCGTCGAGCAGGGAGACGAGCTGTTCTGTGAAACCGGCCGCGTCGCCGGGTTCGACGTACACCGCGCAGTCGCCGGCGGAGATAGCGTTCTCGGCGAGCCGGTAGGCGACCACCGGCAGTCCGTAGGCCAGATACTCCATCGTTTTGTTCATCGTGGAGACGTCGTTGAGCGGGTTCAGCGGATCCGGCGAGAGCCCGGCCGAGGCGGTCGAAAAGTACTCGGAGATCTGAGCGGGCCCGACCCGTCCCGGCAGATCGACGTAGTCGTCGAGACCGAGTTCGGAGCACTGGCGGCGCAGGTCCTCGAGACAGTCGCCGAAGCCGAGGACGGCGAACTGCACGTCGTCGCGGCCGTGTTCGAACACCGTCCGCCGGGCGATGTCCAGCACCACGTCGACGCCGTCCTGCGGGCCCATGATGCCCAGCCACACGGCGAGGTGCCGGCGGCCGCGGCGAAGCTCCGGCACTGGCCTGCCGGCCCGCATTACCGAGGTGTCCGGCCCGGACCGCACGATGCTCGTGTTCTCTTCCGGCACGCCGCCGCGGTCGGCCGCGATCCGCTGATAGGAGGCGTTGGTGGAAATGACGTGGTCGGCGGTGCGGAAGGTCATCCGCTCCAACCAGTACAGACCGGCGAGCTGCGCGCGGGCGGCGCGGCCGGACGGTTCGCCGAAGCGCGACCGGAAGACCTCCGGATTGAGGTCGTGGTGGTCGAACACGAACCGGACGCCCCGGCGCCGCCACAACCGCGCGAGTGCCCAATAGGTGTCCGGCGGATTGCAAGCTTGGAGCGCGGAGAACGGCTTGCGCCGCCATGCTTTCCGGCTCAACCACGCGGTGCGCAGCCACGAGTAGCCGAACTCGAGCGCGTAGCCGAACACCCCGCCCGCCTCCGGGGCGGGCGCGTACTTGTACAGGTGCACGCCTTCGAAGACCTCGTAGCCTGGATCTCCGTCGCCCTTCGGGCAGATAACCGAAACCTCGTAGCCCGCCTCGGTGAGCGCACGGCATTCGAGCCAGACCCGTCGATCGAGGGGCACCGGGAGATTCTGGACTATGACGAGGATGTGCGGACGCGTCATGGCGGCCTCTCCTGCAGACGGTCGACGTTCATAGTTCGCTGCGCCGCTCGGCTCTGTTACGGTGCCGGCGAAAGTGACCGTGTTGCAATGATCGCTTGCGCTGCAATGGTTTCCGGCCGCGTCGCGGTGTGTCGAAAACGCACCGCACGGCGTGGCCGTGGCCATTTTTCGGGTGGCTAGGCATTCCGGACCGCTGTAACGCGGCACCCAGTGCGGAGCGAATACCGGGTCGTAAGCGGTACGCGACCCGCGGAGCCGCGGTCACCCCGGAGAGGGCGCCCCATGTTGACCTGCCGACTCTGTGGCTCCACGAGCTTGGCGGACGTGGCCGATCTCGGCGCGACTCCGCCGTGCGAGCGCTTCCTCACTGCTGAGCAACTCGCCGAGCCCGAGATCACCTACCCGCTGCACCTGCGCGTGTGCACCGAATGCTGGCTCGCCCAGCTGCCTCCGTTGATCACGCCGGAGGACACTTTCACCGAGTACGCCTATTTTTCCTCGTACTCCGCGTCGTGGGTCGAGCACGCGGAACGGTTCGTCGCCGACGCGGTCGAGCGGCTCGGGTTGGAAAAAGACGGATTTGTGGTGGAAGTCGCGAGCAACGACGGATATCTCCTTCAACATGTGGTCAAACGGTGGATCCGGTGTCTGGGAATCGAACCGTCGGCAAACGTCGGCCAGGCGGCACGAGACCGGGGCGTGCCCACGCTGACCACTTTTCTCGACGAGGCGACGGCCGCCGAGGTCCGGGAAAGCAACGGCCCGGCGAACCTGGTGGTGGCCAACAACGTCTACGCGCACATTCCGGATCTGATCGGGTTCACGCGTGCGCTGCGGGCCCTCGTCGCGGACGACGGCTGGGTTTCGATCGAGGTGCAGCACCTGTTGACGCTCATCGAGCTCACTCAGTACGACACGATCTACCACGAGCATTTCCAGTACTACACCGTCGCGTCGGCGCAGCGAGCTCTCGCGACCGGCGGGCTCACCCTGGTGGATGTCGAACTGCTGCCGACGCACGGCGGTTCGCTCCGGCTGTGGGCGCGACCGGACGAGGCGGCCGGCGAGCCGAGCGCGCGCGTGCTGGAGGTGCTGGCTCAGGAGAAAACCGCGGGACTGCACGAACTCGCGGGATACACGGAGTTCGGCAGGCAGGTGGCGACCGTGCGCCGGGAGTTGCTCGGGTTCCTGGTCGAAGCCGCCCGCGAAGGCGCGACCGTGGTCGGATACGGAGCGCCGGGCAAGGGCAACACACTGCTGAACCATTGCGGGATCCGGCCGGACTTGCTGGCCTATACCGTCGATCGGAATCCGTACAAGCACGGCCGGTTCACTCCCGGCACGCGCATCCCGGTCCTGGCCCCGGAACGGATGGCGGAGGATCGCCCCGACTACGTGCTGGTGCTGCCGTGGAATCTGCGCGAGGAACTCACCGAGCAACTGTCCTACGTCGGGGAGTGGGGCGGCAAGCTGGTGTTCCCCATTCCTCGGCTGGAAGTCGTCGACCCGGCGCGGAGCGAGGTGGCGAGATGAAGGTAGTCCTGTTCTGCGGCGGGTACGGCACGCGGATGCAGTCCGGTCCGGGCGACGCGCCCAAGCCGATGCAACTCGTCGGGCCGCGGCCGCTGCTGTGGCACGTGATGCGGTATTACGCGTACTTCGGGCACAAGGACTTCGTGCTGTGCCTCGGTTACGGCGCGCACCACATCAAGGATTTCTTCCTGCACTACGAGGAAAGCGCGTCGAACGACTTCGTGCTGCAGGGCGGACGGGTGGACCTGCTCTCCGCCGATATCTCCGACTGGCGGATCACGTTCGTGCAGACCGGGATCAACTCGCCGATCGGCGAACGTCTGCGCCGGGTGCGGCCGTATGTCGAAGCCGAGGAGATGTTCCTCGCGAACTACGCCGACGTGCTCACCGACGCGCCCCTGCCGGACCTCATCGACCGGTTCTCCGCGTCCGACGCGGGCGCTTCGATGATGATCGTCCCGCCGCCGGCGACATTCCACTGCGTGGAGGTATCGGAGGCAGGTTTCGTCTCGGGAATCACGCCGGTGAGCGAGATGCCGCTGTGGGCCAACGGCGGGTATTTCGCGCTGCGACAGGAAGTGTTCGACCACATCCCGGAGAACGGCGACCTGGTCGCCGACGGCTGCGCCGAACTCGCCAAGCGCGGCAGGCTGCTCGCGTATCCGCACCGCGGTTACTGGCGGCCCACGGACACGATCAAGGAGCGGGCGGCGTTGAACGAGGCGTATGCACGGGGAGAAAAGCCTTGGGCGCTTTGGGAAAACGACCGGGTACCGGTCGGATGATCGGCGCCAGGCTGCCCGGGCTGGCGAAGGTCGCCCTGCTCGCCGCGCACTGTGACGATCTCGCGATCGGTGCCGGTGGGACCCTGCTCACCCTGTGCGAAGCACGACCCGGGCTCGAGATCCAGGCGCTCGTGCTGTCGGGCGGCGGGACCGTGCGCGAGGAAGAGGAACGAGCCGCGCTGGCCGCGTTCTGCCCAGGCGCCCGGCTTTCGGTGACGGTACTGAAACTGCGCGACGGCCGGCTCCCCGCGCAGTGGGAAGAGGCCAAGGAAGCAGTGGAGGACCTGCGTTCGAAGATCGATCCGGACCTCGTCATCGGGCCGCAGCCGAGGGACGCGCACCAGGACCACCGGGGGCTGGCGAAGCTGATCCCGACGGCGTTCCGGGGCCAGCCGGCGCTCGGGTACGAGATCGTCAAATGGGATGGCGACCTCGGCCGTCCATCCGCTTACCAGCCGCTCACGCCAGAGATCGCGGAGCGGAAAGTGACGCTGTTGCAGGAGTATTACGCGTCGCAGCGGCACCGGCCCTGGTACGACCGGGAGGCGTTCCTGGGGCTGGCCCGGATCCGCGGCATCGAATGTCAGGCGCGGTACGCGGAGGCCTTCCATACCGGCAAACTCACCCTCGACCTCGCGGGAGGCTGATCGATGCGCGTCTTGCTCACCGGACACCAGGGGTACCTCGGCAGCGTGATGGCACCGGTGCTCGCCCAGTCCGGACACGAGGTGACCGGGCTCGATTCCGGCCTCTTCGCCGACTGCGTGCTGGGCCCGCAGCCGAATGATCCGCCCGCGCTCGCAGTGGACCTGCGCGACGTCACGGTCGATCAGCTCGCCGGTTTCGAGGCGGTGATCCACCTGGCCGCACTGTCGAACGATCCGCTCGGTTCGCTGGACCCGGACCTCACCTACGCCGTCAACCACCGCGCGTCGACGAGGCTGGCGATGCTCGCGAAGGAAGCCGGCGTGCGGCGCTTTCTCTACGCCTCGACGTGTTCGGTATACGGCGCGGGCGGCGACGACTTGGTAGACGAGGACGCACCGCTGCGTCCAGTCACGCCGTACGCCGAGTCCAAAGTGCGGGTGGAGGACGATCTCGTCAATCTCGCCGACAGCGACTTCACGCCGGTTTTCCTGCGCAATGCCACCGCATTCGGCTTTTCGCCGCGGTTGCGCGCCGACATCGTGCTGAACAACCTCGTCGGCCACGCGATTCTCACCGGGGTGGTCCGGGTGCTGTCCGACGGAACCCCATGGCGGCCCCTGGTGCACGCCGCGGACATCGCCAGCGCGTTCGCCGCGGCGCTCACCGCGCCGGCGGAAGCGGTGCGCGCGAGGGCGTTCAACGTCGGGACCGAGGAGAACAACCTGCGGGTGGCGGAGATCGCGGAGGCGGTGGCGAAGGCGGTGCCGGGTTCCGAGCTGCTGATCACCGGGGAAGCCGGCAACGACCCGCGTTCCTACCGTGTGGACTTTTCCCGCGCTCGGGCCGCATTGCCCGGCTTCGCGTGCGTATGGACAGTGCCCGCCGGCGCACGGGAACTGGCCGGCAAGTACCGCGCCTTCGGGCTGACCCAGGAGGCGTTCGACCGCCGGTTCACCCGGCTTGCCCGGCTGCGCGACCGCGGGGCGACCGGCAGCGTCGACGCCGGCCTTCGCCCGGTCGCGGTGGGCTGAGGCGGTGGCCAGCCCGGTGGCGGACCCGCTGACCGCGGGCCCGGCGGAATCTGTCCGGTGCCGGTACTGCCGCGGCGCGCGTGGCGAGGTGGTGCTCGATCTCGGCCTGCAGCCGGGTTGCGAGCAGTTCGCCGAGCCGGACGACGACGGGCCTGACCCGCGATATCCGCTGCGCATGTGGCTGTGCGCGGCGTGCGGTCTTGCCCAGCTGGCGGAAGACCCCGGACTGCCCGAAACCGTGCTCGGCCTGGAGCCGCGCTCGATGCGGCAGCAGGCCGAGCACGTGCTCGACCGGCTGGCCGCGGAAGGCCGGCTGCGCGCCGGGCAGACGGTGGCCGAATTCGGCAGTCCGCACGGCAGTGCGTGGCTGCCGAGATTGCGGCGCCGGGGTCTTGTCCCCGAGGACGGACGCGCCGATCTCGTTTTCGACATTTACGGCATGCTGCACGAACCGAACCAGAGCGACGCGCTGCTCAGCCGCTCGGCCCGGTTGGCGCCGGGCGGGCTGCTGGTGTTCCAGATGTTCAGCCTGGGCAGCGTAATGCGACTGGGACAGTGGGACGAACTGCGGCACGGGCACCACGCGTATTGGTCGCTGCCCGCGTTGGACGAGGCGCTGGGCCACTACGGCCTCGGCGTGCACCGGGCGTGGAACTGCCCGCTCGCGGGCGGCACGCTGGTAGCGCTCGCGAATCGAACTCCGGAGCCGGACCGCGACACGCGTGTGCTGATCGAAGCCGAGCGTGCGGTGGTGTCCGCTGGTGAGGTGCGTGCTCTGCAGAAACGGGCCGACACCGAAGCGGCCCGGTTGCGCGAGTGGCTCGTCGGCCGGAAGCACGCCCGCCGCCGGGTGATCGGCTACGGCGCGGCTTCCCGGGCGGTGCCGCTGCTGTGCCACGCCGGGATTGACGACGACCTGCTGCTCGCGGTCGCGGACGCGTCGCCGGGCAAACAGGGGAGGCGAATGCCGGGCACGCGGATTCCGGTGATCGCCCCCGCTTACCTTCGCCGGGGCCAACCCGCTGATGTGCTGCTTCTGCTGCCGCATCTCCTGGACGAGGTCCGGCACAGCGTGCCGGAGGTCGAGGAGTGCGGCGGAAGGTGGGTCCGCGTGGACGACGTGCTGGCGGGACGCGCATGAGCGGGGTCGAACTGTCGGTGCTGATGGTTACCTACAACGCCGCGGCACACGCTGAACGCACGCTGCGGGCGCTGACCGGGCCGGCGGCTCCGTCGATGCCGTTCGAGATCCTGGTGAGCGACAACGGGTCGACCGACGGGGTGGCGGACATCGTCGACGACGTGGCCGGATCGGGCACGGTCAAGCGGCTGGGCCGCAACACCGGATTCGCTTACGGCGTGAATCGGGCCGCGGAACGCGCGTCCGGCCGCTATCTGCTGCTGCTCAATCCGGACGCCGAGCCGAAGCCGGGGGCCATCGACGCGCTGGTCGCGCACTTGCGGGCGAATCCCGCCGACGGGATCGCCGGCGGGCGCACGCTGGACGTGACCGGGCGGCTGGAACCGCGCAGCTGCTTCGGCCGGATCACCCCGTGGAGCTTGACCTGCTCGGCGCTCGGGCTTGCCGTGCTCTTGCGCGGGTCCCGGATTTTCGACCCGGAATCGCTCGGCGGCTGGGCACGGAATTCCGTGCGGCACGTCGACGTCGTCTCCGGCGGACTGATGCTGCTCAGCCGGGAGCTGTGGGACCGGCTCGACGGCCTCGACGAGGCGTTCCACATCTACGGCGAGGATCAGGATCTGTGCCGACGCGCCCGCGATCTGGGCTGCCGGCCGTCGATCACGCCGAGCTGCGAGGTCGTGCACGACGTCGGCGCTTCTTCGGCCGGCGATGTCGCCAGCCGTGACGTGCTCGTTCTGGCCGGGCGGGCCGGCGTCGTCCAGCGGCATCTCGGCCGTTGGCGACGGTACGGTCTCTTCATGCTGCGGTTCGGCGTCGCCGTGCGAGCGCTCGCGGAACGGGTGCTGCGTCGGCGTTCGCGCTGGGCTCTGGTGTGGCAGCGGCGAGCCCAGTGGGAGTCCGGGTGGCCGGGCACCCGGGTGTCGTCGTGAGATCCGTGCTCCGGGCGGCGGTGCGCGCAGGCACCACCTGGGCGGGTTCGGTGCGCGCGGTCCGGACCGAGGAAGCACACGCGGTCCTGACCTTCGACGACGGGCCGGATCCGGTCGGTACCGAGCGCGTTCTTTCCGCCTTGGCGGCGAGGGGTGCGAGCGCGACGTTTTTCGTACTGACGGAGCGGGTCGGGAAATACCGCACGCTACTCGCGGAAACAGTCGCGGAGGGCCACGAGATCGCGTTGCACGGTCTCGATCATTCCCGGCTGACGCGGTTCGGTGCGCGCGAGGTCGGGACGCGGGTCGCGACTGCCCGCCGGGTGCTGGAGGACGCCCTCGGCACACCGGTGCGCTGGTTTCGTCCACCGTACGGCGCGCAAACCCCGACGACATGGCGGGCTGTCCGGCGCACTGGTCTGGAGCCGGTCCTCTGGGGTCCGACCGCGTGGGACTGGCTCGACGAACCAGTGCCGGTTCTGGCCGCACGCGCGATGGAAGGCATGAAGCGCGGAGCGATCCTTCTCGCGCACGATGGTTACGGTGACGACCCCGGCGATCCTTCCGGTGCTCCGGCGCCGACGTTCGACCGCGGAGCGTTGGCGTCCGCCGTGCTTGACGCGCTGGCGGAGCGCGGACTGCGGGGGGTTTCGCTGGAGGCGGCGATGCGAACGGGCACCGCGGAGCGGTGGGCGTGGTTTCGGCGGTGAGGTGCTCAGCTGAGGATTTTGGCTGTCACAGCGAGGATTTCCTCCGCCGCGCGCCCCCAGGTGGCGTGTGCCAGCACTTCGGGAGCCTGCTGCACCGTGCGCGCGCGGACGCTTTCGTCTGCCAGCAGGTCGGCGATCAGGGCGGCGAGTTCCGCCGGGTCGTCGGTCGACACGAGACCGCCGTTGTCTCCGGGGCGGATGATCTCCGGCATCGCACACCGGTCGCGGCCAACGCACGGGATACCGTGCGCCAACGCCTCGACGAACGCGATCCCGTACCCCTCGAAGTGGCTTGGCATCACGAAAAGGTCGTGCTGGTGGTAGAGCGCCGCCACCTGGTCGAGCGGGATCCTGCCGAGGAACCGCACACCGTCTGGGACCGGCCCCGGCAGCGGCCACGCGACGGGCCCGACGATCGTCAATTCGATCCGCGGATCCGACTCGCGTCGGAGAATTTCCCACGCTGCCAGCACTTCCGGTCCCGCTTTGCTGGTGAAGTCCTTTCCGACGAACAACAGCCGCGGCGGGCCAGCGCGCTCGGGAACCGTCGGCGCGGACTCGGGGAGAGCGTTGCAGCCCGGATTGACGACGTGGACCCGCTCCGCGGGCAGACCGGTCACCCGGATCAGGTGCCCGGCGAGCCATTCGCTCATCGCCAGCACCCCGGCCGCCTCCGCGTAGATCTCCAGTTGCCGCTCGCGCAGCTGTGCGAGCCGGCGCGCGTTCAAGTGCGGAAAATGCCGCAGCCGGCGTTCTTCGCGCAGCAGATCGAAACTCAGGTCCTGGTAGACGAGGTACGGCGTGCGCAGCCGCGCGAGGTCGCCGATCTGCAGTACCGCGTCACAGTCCGCGGCCGACCGCCGCAACCGCCGTCCGGCGAGCCCTTGGGTGAGCGGATGGTGTTTCCAGCCGCTTGCCCAGCGTCCCTCGTGGCGGTGCGTGGCGAGTACTTTCAGCGCCGTCCGCGCCGGGCGCGCCCAGGTGAGGCCGACGTCGCGCACGTCGGCCCGCTCGCGCAACGCGGCTCGCAAATACCAAGGCGTGTAAGACCAGGTCGGCTGTGGCGGGTCGTCCCACGCGCAGGCGAACCCGAGTGAGATCCGGCCGGATTGTCCTCGTTGTGGAGACGCGACACCAGACGGTGACCCTTGATCTGTCACGTTCGGACCGCCTTTGTCGATTCACTACTCGAGGGGCCGGGGGAGACCCATCCTGACGGCCAGGCGAAGGGCGGGTCAATGGACCTCTTCGGGATTTTCCGGATCGCGTTCCGGCGGTGGTACGTCCTTGCCGCCGCTCTGGTCGCGACGGGCCTACTGGGGTTCCTCGCCGCGAGCCAGGTCGCGCCGAGTTATTCGGTCAACGGCGTCCTTGTCGTGAACATCCCGTACGCGCAAGACGAAGCCGCGGCCGCGCGGCTGGCGGGCAACCCGTACTTCGACACCCGGACCGCCGCGTCGGTGATGGGGTCGATCGCGGATTCGCCGGACGTGCGCGACGTGGTCGGGAAGGCGGGTGGCAGCCCGGACTACGTGATCAATGTGGACAGTGGCCGTCCGCTGCTGCTGATCACCATCACCGGGAAGACCGCGCAAAGCTCGCTCAGCACCTACAGCCTGCTGTGGAAGGAACTCGATCGGCGGATGCAGGCGCTGCAGGACGTCAAGCAGATCCCTGCCCAGTTCCGGGTGACCGTCGACGACGCGCTGCAGCCCAAGGAAGCCGCGATCTCGAGTGGCAGCCGTACCAAGGTGCTGCTCGCCGCGCTCGCCATCGGTGTGGTGCTGGCGCTCGGATCGTCGGTGTATGTGGACTACCTGCTGCGCCGGCGCTCGGTCCGTGCCGCCGCGTCCGCCACCGCCGCGACGGCTGACCCCGCCGCCGGTCCTCCGCCGGACGACGCCGCGGGCGTCGACGACCGGCGGATCGAATGGCCGGAGGAGAAAAGCGCGTCCAGGCCGGAACGCACCGCGACACCGCTGTCCGACCAGCCGACCCGCAAGTTCCGCCCGGTCGGGGTGAACGGCACGGTCGCCCGGTCGGGGGCGCGCGGTGACGTTCCCGAAGCCGAACGGGCACAGTGAGCGGCCTTCCGCGCTCCGGCCTGCGCGCCCGGCTGGGCCTCGGCGAGTTCATCCCGATCGAACGGCGCATCGACAAGCACCCGTGGCTGGCCACCGCCGCGCTCGGCGGCGGAGCGCTGGCGACGGTCGCCGAGGTATTCGTGCCGGACTTGACGTTTCTGGCCCTCGCCGTCACGGCACTGCTGATCGGGTACGCGTTCTCGCCCAAGGACGAGGTGACTGGGCTGACCCTCCTCCTCTCGCTGACGTTTTTGCTGCCGGCGAACCTGGTGATCGCCCCGCTCGGCCAGGCTGGCGTGCCGAGCGGGCTGCTGGCGACCGGGCTGTTCCTGATCTGGTTCTTCCTGCGGCTCGCGCCGGACCTCGGCACCGACCGCCGCTTCCAGCCGTTGCGGGTCCTGGTGCTGTTGGCGGTGGTGAGCCAGTTGGCGAGCTATGCGGCTGGGCAGATCCGAGGGCTCAGCGCGCTCGAAGCGTCCGGAGCGAACTCCGGACTGCTCGGCGAGTTGAGTGCCATCGGCGTGCTTTTGTACACCGCGGACACGCTGCGAGACATCCGCGCGGTGCGCCGGGTGCTGACGCGGGTCACCATGGGGGCGGCGGTGCTCGCCTTCGTCGCGGCACTGCAGTTCTTCGACATCGTCGATCTGTCGAAGATGATCCGCGTGCCGGGACTCACCGTGCACGAATCGACGGCGGACTTCGTCCAAAGCCGCGACGGCTTCAACCGGGTCGCCGGGCTCGCCACCCACCCGATCGAATACGGCGTGGTGCTGAGCATGGCGCTGCCGCTCGCGCTGCACCTCGCGCTGACCGCGCAACGCCACAAACCCGCGCGCTGGACGATCGTGGCGATGATCGCCGGCGGGATCCCGCTGTCCATCGGCCGGTCGGCGATCCTCGCCACCGGGGTGGCGCTGCTCGTCTACCTGGGGTCCGTGCGGCTGCGGGCGTTGCTGAACCTGCTGCCGTTCGCGATCGCCGGATTCGTCGCGGTACAGGCGGGCGCGCCGGGTCTGCTGACGAGCATCAAGGGCCTGTTCACGAACGCGGGCACCGATCCGAGCATCCAGGGCAGGACCGACGACTACGCCGCGGTGTTCGGGCTGTGGCAGCACCACCCGTTCTTCGGCATCGGACCCGGCACCTACGTGCCGAAGCTGTACCGCGTGCTGGACAACGAGTATCTGTACGAACTCGTCACGGTCGGCGTCGTGGGACTGGCCGTGGGCTTGGCTCTGTTCGGGACGGGCTACTCGCTCGCGCGGCGGGTGCATCGAAGCGCGCCGAGCGCCGACGCGCGAGGCATGGGCCAGGCGCTGGCCGGTTCGATCGCCGCCGCCGCGGTCGCGGCGTTCACCTTCGACGCGTTCGGTTTCGCGATCATGTTCATCACGACGCACCTGCTGATCGGATGCGCCGCGGCGCTGTGGCGGGTGTCGGTTCGCGACGTGCCGGACGCGCAGCGGCAGCCGCCCTCGTGGATCAGCAGGCTGGCGAACCAGACCTGGCATCCGGTCTGAGGCTCTCAGCGAGTGGTTCCCCACGCGACCCGCTGGCGGCGGGCGCGGCGGATCGCGTCCAGCCCGCGCACGACGAGACTCACCCCGGCGAACACCGCCGCGTCGAGCAGCCGCACCTTCCGCTCGCGCACCAGGCGGGTCAGCGCGCCCACTCCGGCGGCACCGCTGGCTGCGGGCAGGCCCAGTTCGGCGAGCTGCCGATTTCCCGCGACGACGCGGATCCGCCTGCGGACCATGGCCGCGATGGTGCGCACCGGCGTCACCGTCACCTCGACCTCCCCGACCACCACCCGCTGCGCCGGGCCGATCCGGCGCTCTACGTAACCGTCGTCGGCGATGAGATTCTCCGGTAGCGGGAACGTCCGGGTGTGGCCCTCCTCCGAGAGCACGTAGACGCCGCGGCCCGCGCCGTTCGTCCGGACCGCCGGCAGTTGCTGCCACGCCGCGAGGTACCGGCGGACTAGCCACGACGCGTCCTCGGTGCGCAGGCGAACACCCGGGACCGCAAGCAGTGCACCGGTTTTCGCCAGAGCGGAGCCGAGCCGGAGCAATCCGTCCGCGTCGATGCCGATGTCCGCGTCCACGTACGCGCGGGGAAAGGTGACGCACCTCGCGTCGCCGAGGTTCAGCGCGTGTGCCTTGCCGGGGCGCGAGGTCTCCAGTACGAGGTCGCCACCGGCTGCCCGGGCGATTTCCGCTGTGCGGTCGGAAGATCCGTTCGCGACGACCACGCAGCGCAGCCGACGCGGTTCCCGGCACAGCTTTCGGACCACCGCGCCGACCGACGCCTCTTCATTGTGCGCAGGGATGACCACGTCCACTGGTGCAGTTTACGGAATGTCACCGCCGCGGCGGAAGAAGATCGTCCCGGGAAATTTCGGTGATTATTTCACTGGAAAGAGTGGAAGATCGATTTCCGGGCCGTGTCGGATGTCATTTCTGGTAAATAATCACCCTGGTCGGCGCCGGTTTTCACGGGCTGTCACCGGGCGATGCCTTGCACTGCCGAGGGCAACCGTGCATAGTCCCTCTCGTTCCATCACAAAACGATCTCGATTGCATTTCTGTGATCTTTACCTTGGAGGTGAGGCGCTCTTGCGCCGCATCCTTGTTTCCGCGGGTCTCATGGCCGCCGTCCTCACGGCCGCCTTCGTGGTGATCCAGCTCGGCGGAGGGTTCGCCAGCCAGTCCCCGGCGGCGGTGGCCGACGCGTCGTGGCACACCCGCCACCACGGGGCCGACCGGCACTTCCGCCCGGCCACCCCGTCTTCCGTCCCCACGCAAACCTCGTCCCCCGAACAGCCCGCGCCTCCGGCCGCGTCCGCCGCTCTGTCGGCGTCCGCCACCAGCGCGGCTCAGTCCACGTCCGCGCAGCCCGCACCCGCCGGCGGGTACGGCGTGCCGGCCGGCGTCACGCTGAAGAGCGTCCAGGACGTGACCGCCGACCAGGCCGGTCAGGTCCTCGACGCGCTGAACGTGAGCGGCACGATCACCGTGTCGGCTCCCGACGTGACGATCAAGCGCAGCAAGTTCACCGGCAGCGGCCAGGACTGGGCGGTGCGCACCACCGGCAAGGGTTCGGTGCGGATCGAGGACTCCACGTTCTCCGGCGACTACCAGAGCGAAGCGATCAGCTACCACAACTGGAGCGCCACCCGGATCGACCTGTCCGGAATGAGCAACGACGGAGCGAAACTGGGCAACAACGTGTCGCTCACCGATTCCTGGATCCACGATTTCAAGCCCGCCGCCGGTGCGCACAGCGACGGCGTGCAGTTGGTCGAGGACGTGGGCAACATCGTGATCAAGAACAACAAGATCGACCTTGGCTCCCGGGTCGGCAACGCGGCGATTTTCCTGTCCCCGGACATCGGCGCCGAGAACCCGTCGGCCGGCCCGATCACGATCGACGGCAATACGCTCGGCGGCGGCGGTTACACGCTTTACAGCGTGAACGGCCGCGAGGGAGCGACGTTGCAGAACGTTTCGGTGACGAACAACAAGTTCGTCAAGGACGCAGTGTACGGCCCGGTGTACTCCAGCGAGTTCGTCGCGAAAACGGTCTCCGGCAACACGTACGCGGACGGCAGCGCGCTGCAGATGCCGTCCTGATCGGCGGTCCGGCCCGGTACCACTCTCTCGGCAGCATCGGGCCGGACCGTGTTCCGGGTATCGTCGCGATAGTGCGACCGGCGAAACTGCTTGTGGTCGCGGCGGTGGTGGTTGCCGCGGCCGCAGCCGCCGTCGTCGTGGCCGTGTCCGCTCAGCGCTGCGAACCCTCCGCCGACTCCGATGCCCGGTCGTCTCCCTGCCCGGCCCAGACCGGTTCGCTGACCGCGGACCGGCCGGGAATGGTGCTGAGCGGTCTCGATGTGCGCGGCATGCTCACCGTCACGGCGCCGGGAGTGGTGGTGCGGAACAGTAAATTCACCGGTGACGGCAGCACGCCGTGGGGAATCCGCACCAGCAACGAAGGTTCGGTCCGGATCGAGGACACCTTGATCACCGGGGATTACACCGACGCCGGGATCGCGTACGGAAACTGGTCGGCGATCCGGGTCGAGATTACGGGAATGTCCAACGACGGCGCGAAACTCGGCGCGCACACGTCGATCACCGACTCGTGGATCCACGACTTCGCCCCCTCGCCGGGCGCGCACTCGGACGGGCTGCAGCTCACCGAAGACGTCGGCGACGTAGTGGTGAAGAACAACCGTATCGAGATCGGCACCGGCGAGGGGGCCAACTCCGCGGTGTTCCTTTCCCCGGACATCGGACCCGACCATCCCGACGCGGGCCCTGTCGTCATCTCCGGCAACACTCTCGGCGGTGGCGGCTACACGTTCTATTCGGTCGGAGGCCAGCAGGGCGCTCGGCTGAAGGACGTCGTCTTCACCGGCAACACTTTCCTGCCCGGCGCGAAATACGGGCCGATCTACCCTTCGGAATTCGACGTCCGCATCGCGTCGGGCAACGTGTTCGCGGGAGGCGCGCCGGTGCCGCTGCCGCGCTGAGACAGGCTCGCGCGTACTGCGGCGAGCAGTGCCGCGGCGGACCGGTGCCGCTGGAACGGCAGTTCGAACACGGCCGCGAAACCGCGGGCGAAGACGAGCGCCACGGGAAGGACGATCACAGTCGTGAGCAGGAACGCAGGCAGCCCGGCCGGCACATGCGGTCCGATGAGCAGCCTGCTGACCACCGCAACGATCGGCACATGCACCAGATACAGGCTGTAAGAACAGGACCCGAGTGCCCGCAGCGGTGCGGTGTCGAGGAGCCGCACCAGACCCCTGGGACGCCCTTGTGCGAGTCCGGCGAGCAGCGCCGCCGTCGGGAACGCGGCGAGCAAGTCGATCCAGAAATAGTTGCTGACCGTGCGCACGGAGCCCAGCACCGCGATCAGCCCGGCAATCCCCACTCCGCCGCCGAGGGCCAGCCATGGCCACGGGACTCGGTGCCGCGCTCCCGGAGCGAGAACTCCGGCCGCGACCGCACCGAGCGTGAAAAGCACGGCGAACTCCGGAGTCGCGTGGAGCAGCGAGGCGAAAACCGGTACTTGTCCCGACAGCAGCCGGATGAGTATGACGCCGGTGCACACGCACACCATCAGCGTGATCGCACCGACGTGCCGCCGCAGCACAAGCAGCAGCGGGAAAACCAGGTAAAGCTGAGCTTCCACCGCGATCGACCAGAACGCACTGTTCGGGCTCGGCGCGGACACCGCGTCCTGGACCAGGAAACCGAAAACCAGCAAGGATTTTCCGGTCGGAACCACATCCGGCGTCTCGGTCACCAGGAACCGCGCGACCAGGAAGCTCAGCAGCAGCGCGGCCCAGTATGCGGGCAAAATGCGCCATGCCCGCCGGCGGAGGAAGGTACGGACGCGCCCCAGCCGCCAGTCTCTCTGTGCCGGAGCCGCAGCGAGGGAAAACCCGGACAGCACAATGAACAAGACCACCGCGAGATGCCCGTACAGCAGAGGCGACAGCCACGGCGGGCCGTTGTCGGCGGGGAAGCCGGGGTAGGCGAAGAGCCGGCAGTGGTGCAGCACGACGAACAGCGCGGCGATCCCGCGGAGGCCGTCCAGCCCGGAGAGCCGGGCGCGCGCGGTCTTCTCCGGTTCGGTGC
Organism: Amycolatopsis sp. VC5-11; assembly: GCF_037034185.1. Classification (NCBI taxonomy): domain Bacteria; kingdom Bacillati; phylum Actinomycetota; class Actinomycetes; order Pseudonocardiales; family Pseudonocardiaceae; genus Amycolatopsis; species Amycolatopsis sp. VC5-11. The sequence goes on from NZ_JBAGKF010000001.1 coordinate 1,448,099, forward strand.
CGGTCATGTCGCTAACTCCCCGCAGCCGGTTCCGTTGTCCCGGTGACACCGGGGCCGGAGAAATAACAATGCCGTCCTCAGTACATCGCAACCGGTGCCGTACGCGTAACGTCGATCGGCGGTTTCCGATTCCGTTGGCGATGAGGTGCGCGGGCCGGACCCGCCGCCCGGCGTCAGAACGGCGGAGGGGCAGGCATGGCGTACGGAGCAAGCGCAGTCGGAGGACGCAGACCGTTGTTGTCGCTGGCGATGCCGATCTACAACGGCGAACGGTTCCTCGCCCAGGCGCTCGACAGCATTTGTGCCCAGGATCTCGCCGACTGGCAGTTGTTGATCTGCGACAACGCTTCGTCCGACGGCACCGAAGCGATCGCGAAGGAGTACTGCGCGCTCGATTCGCGCATTTCGTACGTCCGGCACGATCGCAACCTCGGCGCGGCGCGCAATCACAACTACGGTTTTCACCACACCGACGGCGACTATTTCGCGTGGGTGCATGGCGACAACGTCTACCTGCCCACCTACTTCAGCCGGTGTCTGGAGGAACTGCGCGCGCACCCGGAGGCGTCGTGCGCGCACACCGTCGCGGTGGACATCGACGTCGACGGCAACCGCACGCACCGCTGGGACGAAAACTTGCGAGCCGAACACCCGGACGTCGCGGTGCGGTTCCGCGACCTGACCCAGCGCGACCACATGTGCTTCGCATGGTTCGGCGTCGTGAACCGGGATCTGCTCGCACTGACGTCGCTGCACGCGTCGTTCGATTCGGCCGACCGCCTGGAGATCGTCGAACTCGCCTTGCACGGGCCGATCCGGTTGGTCGACGAAGAGCTGTTCCTGCACCGCGAACACCCCGGCCGCATCATGCGGCAGGCGCCCACCGCACGGTCGCGATACCTGATTCTCGACCCAGAGTGGCGCGGCCGGATCCCGTTTCCAGTGCTCAACATCGGCCGCCAGTACGCGCTCGCGGTGCTGCGGTCCCGGATCAGCCCGCGCGACAAGGTCCGCTGCCTGCTGCAGATGCGCGGATGGCTGCGCACGAACTGGAGGCGGATCTTGCGCACCGTCGCTCGCGGCGGGTACGAGTACGCGAAGCTCGCGGTACGCGCGGGGAACCGCCGGTGACGACGCACGCGGAGCAGCCCGCCCCCGCACCGCCGCGCTCGACGGCGGCAGCCGCGGCGAATGGCACTCGCTGGACTGTCGTGGCGATGATCGTGCGCCAATTCGGGCGGCTCGGCTTCGCGGTGGTGCTGGCTCGGCTGCTGGGTCCCACGGACTTCGGCGTCGCGGCGGCCGCGACGGTGTACATCTCGCTTACCGCGGTGCTGCTCGAAGCCGGTCTGTCGTCGAGCATCGTGCAGAAGCCGGATCTGCGGCCACAGGACGAAGGGGTCACGTTCTGGACGCTGGCCGCGATCGGGCTCGCGATGGCCGGGGCAACAGTGCTGTTCTCAGACGAAATCGCGGGCTTTCTCGACGTGCCGGACCTCGGCCCGGTGCTGATCGCGCTCGCCGCCAGCCCGGTCCTCAAGGGTGTGTCCAATGTGGCCGCCGCGAAACTGCAGCGGAACCTGAGGTTCCGCGCGATGGCGGTCACCGAGATCGCGGGCACCCTGCTCGGCGGAGCGATCGGCGTGGTCGCGGCCGAGTTCGGCATGCGGTATTGGGCACTGGTCGTGCAGCAGGTCGGCACCGACCTCATCGTGCTGGTTTTCTGGTTCGCCGCCGCGGGCCTGCCGAAGATCGCGGTGGACAAGGAAGCGTGGAAGTACCTGCGAGTGTTCGGCCTGCCGCTCGTGGGTGCGCAGCTGATCGGCTACGCCGCGCGCAACGTCGACAATGTCGTGGTGAGCCGGTTCCTCGGGCAGACCGCGCTGTCGTACTACACGGTGCCGTACCGGATCATGCTGATTCCGGTGAGCCTGCTGGGGAACGTGGCGAACCGCGTGGCGTTCCCGGTGTTCGCGAAGGTGCAGGACGACGTAGCCCGGGTGCGGTCGGTGTTCCTCCGGATCACCGGGGTGATCGCGCTCGTGGCACTGCCCAGCATGCTCGGGGTGGCCGTGCTCGCCCCGGACTTCGTGGAGACGGTGTTCGGTGCACAGTGGCTGCCTTCGGCTCCGGTGGTGACGGCGCTCGCGGTCACCGGTGTGCTGCAGTCGCTCACCACGCCCGGAGGGTCGGTATTCATGGGGCTGGGCCGTGCGGACGTCTCGCTCCGCTGGGCCTGGATTCCGCTCACTCTGATGGTGCCCGCGTTCTTCCTGGGGCTCCCGTGGGGCGTGACCGGGGTGGCGACGGCTTACACCATCGCGACGGTCGTGATCACGCCGTTCCTCGTGCGTGCGATCGGCAAACTCGCCGGCTTCGGGCTGGGCACCTGGATCCTGACCATCCTTCCCGCGTTCATCTCCTCGATGCCCGCGGTCGCGGCCGCGTGGGTGGTGCACATCGTCTTGCGCCAGCACGGGGTTCCGGCGATCGTGACGCTCGTCGCCGGACTGGCCGTGGTGCTGGCCGGTTACCTCGGGTTCCTGCGGCTGTTCTTCCCTGGGGCATTCCGCGAGGGCCTGTTCGCGGCGCGCATGCTGTCGACTGGAAAACTGCTGAAAAACAGCTGATCCGAGGTCACGATCGGGGGAATGCGGAAACGATCCGTGTCCCCGGTGCGATTTCCCGAATGTCGCCTGCCCGTTGCCGAGTCTCGGCAATGGAGTGGAGAACCGGGGGCAACCCGGTGAGCGGAGGGAGGAAACCCTTGGCCGCACAGCTGCTGGCTTACATCCTGCTGGGCGTGCACTTCTTAGTGCTCGGCTACCTGATTTTCGGTGGATTCGCGGCGTGGAAATGGCCGGGTGCGTTGTTCGCGCACATTCCGCTGGTGGCGTGGGCGATTGTCAGTTCGATTTTTCCGCTCGCCTGCCCGCTTACCGAAGCGGAAAACGGGCTGCGCCAGGCCGGCGGCCTGCTGCCCTACACCCAAGGCTTCGTAGAGACCTATCTCGCAGGCGTGCTCTACGACCCGCACCACGTCAACCGTTTTCGCGCCGTGATCGGATTGCTGGTCGTGGTCAGCTGGCTGGGTGCCTGGTGGTACGCACATCGCAGGAGGGCGGTTCGCCGGTTGCTCGACTCCGCGCCGCCGAACTCGTCGCGGCTCCCGGTCAACTAGCAGGGACCGGTCGGGCGGTCACACCTTCGCGCTGTCCGAGCTGTCAGCTGTCCGGCTCTTTTCCGGCACTCGCCGCAGCCACGCCTCGCGCCAGTAGATGTAGTCCGAGCGCGGGCAGTACCGGTTGAACTGCCCGGCGCAGTTGACCTGGTCGATGACCACGCAATCGCGCAGCTTCAGCATCTTGCCGGTGACCTCGTCGACGATCTTCTCGACCTTCCCGAGCACTCTGCCTCGGCGGCCCGCGTACGGCAGCATCTCCGCGTCGAACCACAGGCCGCGGTTGCGGTTGTTCGGGCCGAGGGCCGCCATGATTTCGTCCTTGCTCTTGACCTCGACCAGTTCGCCCGGCTGGAGGTCGAGGTCGGCGGGTGCCTGTTTCGCCGCCCCGGTGCCGCGGTAGAACGGGTAGTACGAGCCGCCGCGGATCCGCAGCCGCGGCGGGAGTTTGCGGCACAGTTTCTGGAAGTTGTTGAACGCGGAGATCGCCAGGCTTCGGAGAGTCGAGCCGAGCGGCACGTTCCCGGTCCGCACGTCGTCGACGTACTGTCGCCAATCCTGCACGGGCAGGTACGACGTCGCACGCACGAGTTCGGTGGCCTGGCAGCGGTAGAGCGGTTCGCCGTCGGCGTCAGTGCCGGCCCGGGTGCCGGATTCGACGACCTCGAGCGGCAGCGGAATGGTTCCGGTGCGGGGCCGTTCCGGACGGATGGGGCTGCCGTCGAGCCGTTCGAGCCACTCTTCCTTGAAGAACAGCTGGCATCCGGCCTGGCAGCCGCCGTGCGCTTGGCCGTCGCACCGCGCACCCGCGAGGTGCACCGCACGGTCCATGCGACGGCTGGTGCCCTTGTGGTTGATGGTGTCGCAGGTTTTGTGCGCGCTCAGGTGCACTGGCAGCTCCCGCCCGGCGAACCGCAGTGTTTCCGGCATCAGCGGAAGTCCGTCGATCGTGCCGTTCTGGTCCAGGGTCGCGAGGATTTCCTCGGCACTGCGCACTCGCACACGCTCTCCGGTGTGCAGAACAGGACGGGACGGTCTGCTGGCGGGCATTGGTTTCTCCCTGGATGCGCCGAGCGGTCGTCCGAGATGTCGTTGCTGCGCCCTGATTTCGTTACGGTTATCAGTTTTCCGGCTGTCCGGCGGAGCGGGTGCCGGGCGACGCGACGGCCACCCGGCACCGCCGGATCACAGTTTTTCCGCCGCCGGGATCACTTCGGTGGCGAACCGTTCGAGCACCGCCGGGTCCGGCACGCCGTGCGCCCAGCCGGTCGCGACGGTGAACCCGAGCTCCGACAGCCGGCCGAGTTCGTCCAGCAGTTCCCCGGTTTTCTCGCCGTTTTCGCCGGTGTCGAGCCGCAGCGAAGCGGTTTTCGTGATCTCGGAGTAGTCGCGGCCGACGTCCTCGCAATGCTGCTTCAGGACTTCCAGTTTGCGCGGAAGGTCCGCGTTGGGCAGCAGATTGCAGATGTCGCCGTATTGCGCGACGAACCGCAGGGTCTTCTTCTCGCCGCTGCCCCCGATCATGATCGGCGGATGCGGACGCTGGATCGGCTGCGGGCTGTTGAGCAGCCGCTCACCGCTGAAATGCGTTCCGGTGAACGGTTCGTCGCTGTCCGACCACATCTGGTGGACGTACCGGAGCGCGTCCTCGAGCTGTTCGAACCGCTCCTTCATCGGCGGGAATCGGAACCCGAGCGCGCGGGATTCCTCCTCGTTCCAGCCTGCCCCGATGCCGAGGATCGCCCGCCCGCCGGACAGCACGTCGAGCGTCGTCGCCGCCTTCGCGAGCAGCCCGGGGTGGCGGTAGATGACGCCGGTGACGAGCGTGAGCAGCTTGACGCGCTCGGTGTGCGCGGCCAGGAAGCCGAGCGTGGTCCAGGCTTCCAGCATTTCGTGCTCGGGCGGGCCGTAGCTCGAAATCTGGAAGAAATGGTCCATCACCGACAGGTATTCGAACCCGGCCTCGTCCGCCGTCCGGGCCACCCGCGCCAGGTCCGCGCCGAGCGCCGCCGGGCCGTTCGGCCAGGTCTGCTGAGCCAGGTGCAACCCGAGTTTCATGCCAACTCCTTAACCGCCGGAATGATGTCTTGCGCGAAAATCTCGATCCGGTCCCGACCCAGGCCGCCGGGCAGCGGGCCGATCACGGCGTGCACGCCGAGCCGGTGCAGCCGCTGCGCCTCGGCGAGAAATTCGCCGGTTTTCTCCCCGGACGGACCGATGTCCAGGTAGTGGTAAACGGTCTTGGCGATCTCGGCGTAGTCGCGGCCCTCGGTTTCGCAGTGCCGCTTGAGCACGTCGAGCTTCCGTTCGAGATCCGGGCCGTTGCCGATGTTGCAGAAGTCGCCGTACTTCGCGACGAGCCGCAGCGTCTTCTTCTCGCCCCCGCCGCCGACCATGATCGGCGGCCGGTGCGGCGGCTGCGGACTGCTGAGCAGTCGTTCGGCGGTGAAATGCTTGCTGGAGAACGGTTTTTCGTCCGCATCCCACATTTGCCGGACATACTGCAGGTTCTCTTCGAGCAGCTCGAACCGTTCCGAGGTGGACGGAAACGGGAAGCCGAGACCCCGGGCTTCTTCCTCGTTCCACCCGGCCCCGATGCCGAGCATGGCCCGCCCGCCGGACAGCACGTCGAGCGTGGTGACCGCCTTCGCGAGCAGGCCGGGATGCCGGTAAATCGCGCCAGTGACGTAGGTGAACAGTTTCGCGCGCCGGGTGTGCGCGGCGAAGTAGCCGAGCGTCGTGTACGCCTCAAGCATGGGGTGATCGCTCGGACCAACGCTGGGAATCTGGAAGAAGTGGTCCATCACCGCGAGATACGCGAACCCGGCGTCGTCCGCCGCCCGCACCGCCTCGGCGAGTTCGCCGCCGAGCGCGGCGGTCCCTCCCGGCAGCGTGAAGTCGGGCACCTGGAGGCCAAGTTCCATACCCGACACCGTATACCTGGAGTAACTTCATGTGCGCAGTCAGAAATCGCGCACCACGTTGACCGTGCCGTGCAGCGGATCGGTCACGTACACCGTGTGCGTGCGCTGATCCACCGCCACGGCGCCCGGGTTCACCCCGAGACTCAGTTCGCCGTTCAGGGTCCCGGTTTGTCCGTCCACGCGGGACAGTCCATTTTGCCCGCCGTTGGTGTACACGACATCGCTGGCCTGATGCACCGCGAGCGACGAAGCTTCACTGCGCAGCAGCACCGTCTTCACCTGCGCCCGCGCCGAGCCGTCCACAATGGACATATGGTGGATCGCCGAGTTCGCCACGAACACCGATCCGCTCAGTTCGTGGACGTCGATCCCGGTAGGAGAAGCACCCACCGGAACGCTCGCGGTGAACGTGCCCGCGTCCAGGTCGCAGATTTCGACCGAGTTCGTGTTCGGGCTGGTGCAGTAGGCGCGCCGTCGGCCGCGGTCGAGCGCGATCCCGGCGAGGCCCGGCTTCGGCGCTGGCAGCAGGTCCTGCTGAGTGAGACTGATGCTGTCGAGCACCGCGAACGTGCCGGTCTTGCCGCTCACCGCGTACACGAGGTTGGCCTGCGGATCGATCGCGAGCGCCGACGCACCCGCCCCCGCGCTGACGGCGCTCAGGAACCGGTGCGTCTGGCTGTCGAAGGCGAGCACTGTGCCGCCGGCCGGATTGGTGACGTAGATCCGCTCGGTGTCCACCGCCACATCGCTCGGTTCCCCGCCCACCGCGAGCGCGGCCACGACCCGTGCCGCGTCCGGATCGAGGACGACGACCATGCCGGACGCCTGGTCGGCGGCGTACACCAGCCCGGTGACCGGACTCACCGCGAGCGCCGCAAGCGTCCCGCCGACCTGCACGCTGGTGACCCGCCCGGACGCCCCCGCGGTACCGCCGAGGAGCGCCGCCGCACCCGCGCTGACCAGGCCGAACAGCCCTCTCCGGGACCACTGGGAACCGCGCATCGCTCACCTGCCCCGGTCGGTTGGGTTGCCCGCCGACCCTAACCCGGACGAGGATCGGCTGAAGGAACTTCGCGTCCCCCGATCGCGTTGTTTCCAGTGAGTAACCCACCTTGCGGCACCTGCCAGAGCGGACGGAGGCAAGCGCGCGTGCACAAGCACCACAACGGACTGAAGACGGCGATGCTGCTCGGTCTGCTCTCCGCGATCATCGTCGGGATCAGCGGATTGTTCGGCCGCGGAGCCCTGGTGATCGGCCTGGTCGTGGCGCTGGGGATGAACGCCTACGCCTACTTCAACTCCGAGAAAATGGCCCTGCGCGCGATGCACGCGCGGCCGGTGTCGGAGGTCGAGCAGCCCGCGATGTACCGGATCGCGCGGGAGCTGGCGACGTCCGCGCGGCAGCCGATGCCCTCGCTGTACGTGAGCCCCACCGCGGCGCCCAACGCCTTCGCGACCGGGCGCAACCCGCAGCACGCGGCTGTGTGCTGCACCACTGGGATCCTGGAGCTGCTCGACGAGCGTGAGTTGCGTGCGGTGCTCGGGCACGAGTTGTCGCATGTGTACAACCGGGACATCCTGATCTCGTGCGTCGCCGGGGCGCTGGCGAGTGTGGTCAGCGTGCTGGCGAACATCGCGTTCTTCTTCGGCGGGAACGACCGCGAGGGCAACCCGTTCATGTCGCTGCTGCTGGTCTTGATCGGCCCGATCGCGGCCGGGGTGGTGAAGATGGCGGTGAGCCGGTCGCGGGAGTACCAGGCGGATGCTTCCGGGGCTGAGCTGACCGGTGATCCGCTGGCGCTGGCCTCGGCGTTGCGGAAGCTGGAGCGGGGGACCCGGGCCGCGCCGCTCGCCCCCGAACCGGCGGTGGTTTCGCAGTCGCATCTGATGATCGCGAACCCGTTCCGGCCCGGGGCCGGGCTGAGCAAGATGTTCTCGACGCACCCGCCGATCGAGGACCGGATCCGGCGGCTCGAGGAGATGGCCCGCGGCCGCTGACCCGCGTTACTCCCATTCCGCGGTAGCCGGATCCACCCCGTGCACGATCGCGTTGGCGAAGATCACGTCGCGCAGCCAGCCCGCGAGACCAGGCGCCAACGCGTCGTAGTACTCCGTGTATCCGGCTTCCTCCACGAACTTCCGCCCGAGACACACCTGCATCGAATGCGTGCAGTCGAAGTACCGCGACAAGGTCGCCCGATGCCGCTCCGCGAGCGTGTTCGCCTCCGCCGACCCAGGCTCTACCCCCGCCCGCCGCGCCGCCGCCAGGTCCGCGTGGAGCGTCTCGTGCTCGGCCGCGGCCTCCTGCCAGTCCTGCGGGGTCAGTTCGGTGGTCCGCTCGCGGTACTCCGCCCACTGCCGCGTGTCGCCCCAGCGCTCCGCGGCCTCGTCGACCCACTCCGGATCCCACTCGGACCCGAAGATCTCGACCTGCTGCTCCGCCGTCAACTGCATCCCGCCCCGGGTCGCCGCCGCCATCCGGTCCACCGCGGACGCCATGTGCTCCAACCGCGCGATCCGGTCGCGCAGCTCGCGCCGCTGCCGAGTCAGATGCGCGTGCGCGTCGGCGGTCGGATCGTCCAGCAGCCGCCCGATCTCGGACAGCGGAAAGCCGAGCTCGCGGTACACGAGCACCCGATGCAACCGCGCGATGTCCTCGGCGGAATACACCCGGTAGCCAGCCCTGGTGCGCCCACTCGGACGCACCAGGGCGACGGCGTCCCAGTGATGCAGGGTTTTGACACTCACGCCGACCAGCGTCGCCGTGCGTCCGACAGTGAGGCCGTCTTGCTCGGTCACGACCTCAGTGTCGCAGCTCACGAGCGTGGCACGTCGATCCCCACAGCACGCATCCCCTCCGCGACGGGCCCGTCCGGATCGATCGGCTCCGCCGCGGTCATCACGACCCTCATGCCCTCCGGCGTGACGACCGTCAACTCCCGCGAGTTCCACGGCATCAACTCCGGCCCGCTAGTGCACCCCGGCGTAATTTCCTCACACCGCTTGGCGATTTCGTCGAGTTCGCTGAGCACGCAGGAGAAACTGATGCTGACTTCACTCGGGGTCGCTGGGGTCCCGGGCTTGAGCAGGACGTCCTGAAACGCCCAGCGCCGCAGATGCACGATCTGGCCGGGCAAGGTGAACAGGTTGTCGAAGCCGAGCCCGCGAAGCCAGAAGTCCGTGGAGGCATCGAGGTCGGCGGTGGGCACGTTGGGGAACATCGGCATCCCGTAGAAGCCGAGATAGTTGCCCGGAGACACCGCGTCGTAGGCGGGGGTGGGAACCGGGCCGCGAAATTCGTTCATGGGGAGAGCGTGGAGCCTCCTGTCGCAGGAGGGTCAAGTCCGGGCTTGTGGCAGGGTCGTAAATTGACGAGCAGTCGAGAACAGCCGCGTGACTCGGCACCGGGGCCGTTCTGGCGGTGTGGCAGTGCGGGATCCGAACCCGGGACGGCTGAGTTGTCTGCTCTGTTGGCCAGCGGAAAGCTTGCTTTGACCTGTGGGGTTGTTGAGTGTGCGGCCGCGGAGCGATGGGGCGGTTACTTTGTCAGGATCAGGCGGACTTGGCCCCCGACCGTGTAATTGCCGCTCTCCCGATACTCTCTTCGCTCATATGTTCGATAGAATCGAGATTTCAGTCTCAGGGTGACGCATCAGGGGAGCGAGGGGCGAGGTGAACGGAGCGCATGGCTTTAAGCTGGCCGCCATGGACGAGTGGGACGACGAGGAGCGGAGCGCCCTGGTTGCGTTGCTTCGCGCGCGCCCGGATGGTCTGAGCTGGTCGCATATCACGGCGCGAGTTGCTGAGTGCGGGAGTGCCATGCGGCTCTGGGACGAGTTCTACCCCGCCGGTCTGTTTAGCATGGCCGGACGGGGGTCAAGTCCCGAGGAGCTGTTGGATGCCGCTCGCGCGGACGTCCGGCGATGGCGGAACGCCGACTTCGAGTTCATGACCTTCAAGGATGAGCGGTACCCCGCCCAGCTTCGAGAGGTTCACCAGCTTCCGCCGGTCCTGTTCGCGCAGGGTGCGCTCCGAGCCTACGACCGTGGCATATCGGTCGTAGGCTCGCGAAACGCGTCTGTTCGGGGGCTTGCGTTTGCGCGGAACGTTGCCGCCGAGCTGTCGCGGCGAGGAGTATCGGTCCTGAGCGGCCTGGCCAGGGGCATCGACTCTGCCGCGCACGAATCGACCCTGGAAGCTGGCGGGCGCACGGTCGCGGTCGTGGGCACCGGGATCCGGAAAGTCTATCCGGCGGAGAACGCTGAGCTTCGGCAGAGAATTATTGACAGCGACGGCCTGATTCTATCGCAGTTTTGGCCGGATGCTCCGCCCAGTAAGCAAACATTCCCCATGCGTAACGCAACAATGAGCGCGTATGGAATGGCCACTATCGTCGTCGAAGCTGGAGAGCACAGTGGGGCGCGCATTCAAGCTCGGGTTGCGGTGGCTCACGGTCGTCCGGTTATCCTGACTAGTTCTGTGCTCGATGCGACTAAGTGGGGAATCGCCTTGCTTGACCAGCCTGGTGTATTTCATGCGACAAGTGAGCATGAAGCGGTCAGTATGGCGATGGATGCCGCATCTGCGGGCGATGAGCTTAGTCAGTTTAGGGAGCTCATCGTTCGATGAGTCCGGCTGATCCTGTTGCGGAGAGGCTTCGCGCGGCCCTCACGCGTCGCGTGGGCGGCTTCTTTCATAACGTTCGCAAGGATCCGGGCGTCGCATGTCAGGTCTGTGCCGGACCGGCCACGGAGGTAGTCTGCGGTAAATGTGCGGGGCATCGAGATGAGTTCGGCGACAGGCTCGCCAATCAGGTGGCGATCCTTGCGTACGCGCGAGGCTATGCGCCTGGATTACATCAATCGGCTCACCATGTGCGAGAGTACAAATCGATTCCGCCAGCGGAAAAATGTGCCGAAGACCTCGCGATGATGATTCTTGCCGCGACTTACATACATTGGCGGTGTATTGCGGGGCAGGGTTCCGGGGAGGCCTGGGATTCGGTCACTTTCGTCCCGTCGAAAAGTCGGCCGGGTCCGGAGCATCCGGTCGCGGAACTTGCTCGCAACGTCGCCTTGTGCAATGGATCCAAGAACAGGTTCAGGCTGCATCTAGGCGTGGGTATTGATGCGCCTAAGCGCACGATCGTGCCAGACAGGTTTTCAGTTCCTGAATCTGCCCTTGACAGGGTTGCGGGCAAGAGAATCCTCCTGGTCGACGATACCTGGACGACCGGAGTAACCGTCCAATCGGCTGCGGTTGCGCTGCATGATGCAGGTGCGAGCCAGGTGACCGCGCTGTGCGTCGCGCGATGGTGTCGCCATGACTGGTCCGATCATCGGCAGTTGCTTGACTCATGCACCGCGCCCTACGACGCGTTCGTGTGCCCGGTACAGAGCCCGTCCTGCACCGTCGCGGCGTCGGGCACTGGGATTTGATGCACACGGCCCAGCGGGGCCATTGAGCGGAAGCCGTACGCGTCGCGAAGGCTCGCGGTGACTTCCGCGCCGCCGTGCGCCGCGGCCAATGCACGCCCAACCGGAATCAGATGCGCTCGACCATGCAGCACGAAATCACCCCCGTGACCGGTTCGTGCTGGTCACGGGGGTGATTTGGCTGGTGTGGCAGGTGAGGGATTCGAACCCCCGAAGGCTGAGCCGTCTGATTTACAGTCAGATCCCTTTGGCCGCTTGGGTAACCTGCCATGGCCGGGCGAACCGGCCGGGAAGAAGGATACCCAACGGTCCGGACGGCCGGTCAACCGGGATCCCCCGGCGCTACGCTGGGGGTCCCTGACGAGCTGAGACAAGGTGTGAGGACACGTGGCGGATCCCTCTTTCGACGTGGTGAGCAAGGTCGACCGCCAGGAGGTGGACAACGCGCTCAACCAGGCCAGCAAGGAACTGGGCACGCGGTTCGACTTCCGCGGCACCGGAACCGGCATCAGCTGGTCCGGCGAGGAAGCCATCGCGATCGAGTCGGAGACCGAAGAGCGCGCCCTCGCGGCGGTGGAGGTCTTCAAGGAGAAGCTGATCAAGCGGAACATCTCGCTGAAGGCCTTCGAGGCAGGCGAGCCCGCGATCTCCGGCAAGATTTACAAGATCAGCGGCAAGATCCTGCAGGGCATCGCGTCGGACAAGGCGAAGCAGATCGCGAAGTTCATCCGCGACGAGGGCCCGAAGGGCGTCCAGGCCCAGATCCAGGGCGACCAGCTGCGGGTGTCGGGCAAGAAGAAGGACCAGCTGCAGGAGGTGATCTCGTTGCTGAAGGGCAAGGACTTCGAGATCGCGCTGCAGTTCACCAACTACCGGTGACCTACAGGTGCTGCGGACGCCAACACGTCCGCAGCACCTCACCAGGCGGTGAAGGTCCAATCCGCCTCGAACGTCTCCACTGCCACATACGTGGGTCCTTCGAGAGGGAACTCCTCGGTGGTCTGGCCGATGTGGTTCACCGCCAGGTGCGGGTAGCCGTCCGCCAGCACCCAGACTCCGTTCGAGCCCTTCGAGCCCGTGAAGAACTTCCCCGTCACCATCCCTGGCGGCACCGCGAGGACCGCGTCTCCGTGGCCGTTGTACGGCTTGCCCGGTTCGACAGGCGGCACTCCGCGGTAATCGGTGATCGTCGCGGTCCACGCACCCTTCGCCTCGACCGTCAGCGTGTGGACGGATTTGCCGCCGGGGGAGACGTTGAACCAGGCCGTCCCGTGGTAGGCGTCGCCGTCGTTGACCAGCAGGCTTTCGGTGCCGTCGGTCGTCACCGCGATGTGGCCGGTGCACTTCGGACAGTCGAAGGTGAGGAATCCCGCCACCTCGGACGGCCAGGTCAACGGCACGGTCGCGTTGTTCTTGCCCTGGTGGGTCTCCGTCGGGTTCTCGGCGAGGCGCGGCTTCTCCGGACGCGGCGGCGGAGGCAGAACCGGCGCGGGGGAGTCGCTGGGTTCGTCTTCCATCGGGTACGCGATCGCCCCAATGCCGCTCGGCTGCAGTGAGCACGACGCGGTGAGCGCTACCGCCGCGCAGACGGCGGCCAGACGCACTGCGGTGCGGCGCATGATTCCCCCTCGCTTGCCCCGACGGGGCCTCCGGATGATCTTTCGTCACGCTCCGCCCAGTCGTTACGAAACGGGCGCCCTGAACAGCCCAGTGATCTCCTCGAAGGGGTGGACTCACGCGGGTGACCAGGCGAAATCGATGGTGGCGACGCGACCACGTGGTGTAATCGCCCGGCTGGTCGTGAGAGGAGTTTCTGGATGCGCCGTTGGACTCCCGTGCTTGCTTTCCTCACCTCGCTGGCGGTCCTCGTGACCGCGATCGCGCCGGTCGCGGAAGCCGCCGACCGGAAGCTGCTCGTCCCCGGCTTCGGCTCGTACCCGCGGCTGATCCGGCTGGAACACTCGCCGTTCGGGCGCGGGAACATCATCGCGTCGCTGACCAGCGAGGACGGCAACGGCCGGTTCGCGCCGATCCTCGAGAGCACCGACGAGGGCGCGAGCTTCCACCAGATCGGCGAGATCCGCGACCCCGACGCCAGGTCCGGTCAATGCTGCGGAACCCTCTACGAACTGCCGCAGCGGGTCGGCCGCATGCGGGCGGGCACGCTGCTGTGGGCGGCGACCTACCGGCAGGACGCGGGACCGCAGCGCCGGATGGGGATCAAGGTGTGGGCCAGCCGCGACGGCGGACACAACTGGCGGTACCTGTCCGAGGCCGCGCTCTCGCACAACCACGACGGCGTCTGGGAACCAGAGTTCACTGTGGACGCCGGCGGCACGCTCTGGCTGCACTACGCCGACGAGACGCAGGCCCCGAAGTACGGCCAGGTGCTCAACCGCGTCGCCTCGACCGACGGGATCAACTGGGGCACCAAGCAGCTCACGATGGCCATCGGGCCGTCCCGGGTGCGTCCGGGCATGCCGATCATCCGCAGGCTGCCCGACGGCCGGTACTGGTTCGGCTACGAGATCTGCAACTATCGCGACCGCTACTGCGATCCGTATTACAAAATCTCCGCGGACGGCGCGAACTGGGGCGATCCGGCCGATCCCGGCACCAGGGTGAACACCGCGAGCGGCAACTACTTCCAGCACGCCCAGACCACCACGCTGTTCCCCGGCGGCCCCAACGGCGTGCGGCTGGTGATGGTCGGCCAGATCTACACGACCGCCGACGGCGCCCCGGTGGCCGGAAACGGGCAGACGCTGCTGGCCAACGACAACTTCGGCGCCGGCAACTGGTACGAACTGCCCGCGCCGGTCCACATCAGCGGCATCTACAACAACTACTGCCCCAACTATTCGTCCACCGTGCTGCCGGTCGACGGCGGGAAGAACGTGCTGGAAATCGCCACCGAGTACGCGCACGGCTGCCAGGCGTTCTTCGGGAAAGGTCCGGCTTTCTGAGTTGTGCGAAGCCCAGGACGGCCTCCATGCTCACTCGGTACGGTGAACACCACCACCGCATTGAGGAGGGGCTGTGAAGGGCATCGTGCTCGCCGGGGGCAGCGGAACCCGTCTGCATCCGATCACGCAGGCCGTGTCGAAGCAGCTGCTGCCGGTCTACGACAAACCGATGATCTACTACCCGATCTCGGTGCTCATGCTTGCCGGGATCCGCGAGATCCTGATCATCTCCACCCCGGCCGACCTGCCGAACTTCCGCCGCCTGCTCGGCGACGGCAGCCAGTTCGGGCTCTCCTTCTCGTTCGCGGAACAGCCGAGCCCGAACGGTCTCGCCGAGGCGTTCGTGATCGGCGCGGACTTCGTCGGCGACGATTCGGTCGCGCTGGTGCTGGGCGACAACATCTTCTACGGCCAAGGCTTCTCCACGACGCTGCGCACCGCCGCGACCGACCTGGACGGTTGCGTCCTGTTCGGCTACCAGGTGAAGGACCCCGAGCGCTACGGCGTCGGCGAGGTCGACGAGAACGGCACCCTGCTGTCCATTGAGGAAAAGCCCGAGAAGCCGCGGTCGAACAACGCGATCACCGGGCTGTACTTCTACGACAACGAGGTCGTCGACATCTCCCGCAACCTGAAGCCTTCCGCACGCGGCGAGCTGGAGATCACCGACGTCAACCTCTCCTACCTGCGCCGCGACCGCGCGAAGCTGATCGAGCTGAGCCGCGGTTTCGCCTGGCTCGACACCGGCACGCACGATTCGCTGCTGGAAGCCGGACAGTTCGTGCAGGTGCTGGAACACCGGACCGGGGTGCGGATCGCGTGCCTGGAAGAAGTCGCGCTGAAGATGGGCTTCATCAGCGCGGAAGAATGCCACGCGTTGGGCACCAAACTGGCGAAGTCCGGATATGGCGAATACGTGATGAACGTGGCCTTGCTCGCGGGGGCGCAGGGCTGACCCGGAGGGGAATTTGTGAGTTACGACCTGGGGGTATGGGCTGGGGACGCCGAGGATCCGCAAGCCCGCTACGCCAGCCTTTGCGACAGCTCTGGCTCGGCTGCTCCGGAGCTGGACGGGTTCTACCGCGACCTGACCGCGAAATACCCGGAACTGTACGAGGCCGAGGATCCCGAAGAATCCCCGTGGAACGCGGCTATCGAGCGCTCCGGCGACGGCGCGGTACTGGCGATCCAACACTCGCGCGCGGTTGCGGTGACGCGTGTTGTCCTTGACCTGGCTCGAAAACACGGCTTGACGGTGTTCAATCCGCAGACCGGCGAGGTGCACCGGCCGAGCGTGCTGGACCTGACCATGTGCGACGGTTCCCGCGTGGAAAACCCTGACGCAGCAGGGATCAAGACGGCGCTGGGCCGGTTGTCGGCGAAGAATTGGTATGCCGTCTTGGAACGCGGCGACCATTATGTCCAAATAGGACAGGGCAAGTTCGCGGCGGCTCCGCGGGGGAAGTTCGCGCTGGAGCGCCGGGACGGGTCGCCGGAGCGGCATTACCGCACGGAGGTCGGGAGCCTGGCGGAGGTGGTGACGGCGTTCGCCGGCTTTGCCGCGCAGGACTCGTCTTGGGTGGAAGGCTTCGAATGGGAGAAGGTCGACTTCTCCTGACGTGCCGTGAAGGGCTCCTGGAGGGAATCAGATTCCTTCAAGGAGCCCTTCACGGACCTACGGTCAAGCCGCCTGTCGAACCTCCGAAGACGCTGGTGTCAAAGCCAACTCCAGCACCTCCCGCACGTTCGCCACCGCGTGCACCTCCAACTGCGACAGCACCTCCGCGGGCACGTCATCCAGATCCGGCTCGTTCCGCTGCGGGATGATCACCGTCTTCATCCCCGCCCGGTGCGCGGCCAGCAGTTTCTGCTTGACCCCGCCGATCGGCAGCACCCGTCCGGTCAGCGAAACCTCGCCGGTCATCGCCACATCGGCCCGGACCACCCGGCCCGACAGCAGTGACGCCAGCGCGGTCGTCATCGTGATGCCCGCCGAAGGTCCGTCCTTCGGCACCGCGCCTGCCGGGACGTGTACGTGGATTCCCCGCTCTCGCAGGTCTCCCACCGGCAGTTCCAGCTCCGCACCGTGCGAGCGCAGGTACGACAGCGCGATCTGCACCGACTCCTTCATCACGTCACCCAGCTGCCCGGTCAGCTGCAGGCCAGAAGCCCCGCTCTCCGGATCGGCCAGCGACGCCTCGATGTACAGCACGTCCCCGCCAGCGCCGGTGACGGCCAAACCCGTTGCCACGCCTGGCAAAGATGTCCGCTGGGTCGCCGTCGGCAGCGACGATTCCGGTACGTGCCGTGGGCGGCCGAGGTAGGTCTCCAGGTCCGCCGCCGCAATCGACAGTGGCAGCGAGACCGAACCCAAAGCCACCTTCGTCGCGATCTTCCGCAGCACCTTCGCGATCGTCCGGTTCGCGTCGCGCACTCCGGCCTCGCGGGTGTACTCCGCGGCGATCCGGCTGAACGCGTCGTCAGTCAGCACCACGTCACCGGACGCCAGACCGGCTCGCTCGAGTTCGCGGGGGAGCAGGTGATCCCGCGCGATGGTGACCTTTTCGTGCTCGGTGTAACCGTCCAGCGTCACCAGTTCCATCCGGTCCAGCAGCGGGCCGGGGATGGTTTCCAGCGCGTTGGCCGTCGCCAGGAAGACCACATCGGACAGATCCAGCTCCACCTCGAGGTAGTGGTCGCGGAACGTGTGGTTCTGTTCCGGGTCCAGCACTTCGAGCAGCGCGGCCGTCGGGTCGCCGCGGTAATCGGCGCCGACCTTGTCGATCTCGTCGAGCAGCACGACCGGGTTCATCGAGCCGGCTTCCTTGATGGCCCGCACGATCCGGCCCGGCAGCGCGCCGACGTACGTGCGCCGGTGGCCGCGGATCTCCGCCTCGTCCCGGATGCCGCCCAAAGCGACGCGCACGAACTTGCGCCCCATCGCCTTCGCGACCGATTCGCCCAGCGACGTCTTGCCGACCCCGGGAGGGCCGGCGAGCGCCAGCACCGCGCCGGAACGCCGTCCGCCGACTGGGCCGAGGCCCGATTCCGCACGACGCTTGCGCACGGCCAAGTACTCGGTGATCCGTTCCTTGACGTCGTCCAGGCCCGCGTGGTCCGCGTCGAGCACGGCGCGCGCGGCGGCGATGTCGTAGACGTCTTCCGTCCGCTCGTTCCACGGCAGCTCCAGCACCGTGTCGAGCCAGGTCCGGATCCAGCCGCCCTCGGGCGACTGCTCGGACGTCCGCTCCAGCTTGTCGACCTCGGCCAGCGCGGCCTTGCGCACCTCGTCCGGCAGGTCGGCGGCCTCGACGCGGGCCCGGTAGTCGTCGTCGGCCGCGGTGCCGTCGAGTTCGCCCAGTTCCTTGCGGATCGCTTCGAGCTGGCGGCGCAGCAGGAATTCCTTCTGCTGCTTCTCCATCCCGTCCGCGACGTCCTTGCGGATGGTCTCGGTGACCTCCAGCTCGGCCAGGTACTCCCGGCTCCACTCGAGGGCCTTCTCCAGCCGGACGCTGACGTCGAGCGCGCTCAGCAGCTCCAGCTTCTGGTCGGTGGACAGGTACGGCGCGTTGCCTGCCAGGTCGGCGATCGCGGACGGATCCTCGACCTGCTGGACGGCGTCGATCATCTGCCAGCCGCCGCGTTGCTGCAGCACCGAGATGACCACGGCCTTGTACTCCGCGGCGAGCTGCGCGGTGCGGTCGTCGGAGGTTTCGTCCGCGGCGTCGGCGTGCACCCAGCGGGCCGCGCCGGGGCCGTCGGCGATCCGGCCGACGGAAGCGCGCGAGGTGCCGCGGAGCAGCACGGCGGTCTTGCCGCCGGGAACGCGGCCGATCCGTTCGACGGTCGCGACGGTGCCCAGTTCGGCGTACTCGCCGTGCACGCGCGGGACGATCAGGACTTCGGCCTTGCTCGCCGCGCCCGAGCGGATCCCGGGGAACGACGCGGTCGCGGGGGTCTTGGCTTGAGCGGACTCCACTGCGGCCCGGGTCTCTGCGTCGCCGAGGTCGAGCGGGACCACCATGCCCGGCAGCACGACATCGTCATCGAGCGGGAGGACGGGCAGGAGGCGGGGGTCGGACATGTGCACTCCTCGAATAAGTTGAGTCTGCAGTGCTCAACTCTCCGAAGGGCGGGTTTGTTTCCCAGGGAGTGTTCGCTGGGAGAGAAGTCAGGGCTTGACCGCGACGGCGCCCCAGGCGAACGGCCGGACCTCCGCGGCGAACTCCGACACCGGCTCGTCCGGCCGCCAGTCCGGCAGCGCGCTCATCCCCGGCTCCAGCAGCGGCCAGCCGCCGAAGAACGGCAGGATCTCCTCGTCCGAGCGCAGGTACGCCGGGTTCGACGTGTCCCGGTACGCGTCGACGAACGCGCGGACCTCGGCGGCCCGTTCCGGCGGCGCGTCGTCCCGGCAGGTGCCGTGCGTGACGGCCAGCCACGACCCGGGCGCGAGCTGGTTGCGGTAGGCGGCGACCAGCTCTTCCGGCCGGTCGCCGGGGCCGAGGAAGTGCAGCACGGTGATCATCAGCAGGCACACCGGCTGTGACCAGTCGATCAGCTCCTCGGTGATCTCGTCGGCGAAGATCGCTTCCGGATCGCGGATGTCGCGTTCGACGATCCCGGCCCAGTCGGTCGCGTCCTCGCCTTCGAGGATCACCCGCGAATGCGCCGCCGCGACCGGTTCGTAGTCGACGTACACGACCCTCGCCGGCAGCCGATCGCGGACGATCTCGTGCACGTTGCCCGCCGTCGGCACGCCCGAGCCGAGGTCCACGAACTGCCGGATCCCCGCGTCGAGCGCGGCGCGCACGACCCGGTTCATGAACGCCCGGTTCTCCCGCGACATCGGCCGGATCAGCGGCCACACCTTCTCGACGCGGCGGCCGAATTCCCGGTCCACCGCCCAGTTCTGGGTGCCGCCGAGGTACCAGTCGTAGATCCGGGCGGCGGACGGTTTGTCGACGTCCACGCCCCGCGGTGCGTCCGGCGCGGTCATGGCTTGCGCGCCACCGCGCACCAGGCGAACGGACGGGCCTCCGCCTCGACCGCGTTCAGCTCGCGCTCCGGCCGCCAGTCCGGCAGATGCGTGATCCCCGGCTCCAGCAGCGGCCAGCCGCCGAAGAACGGCTCGATCTCTTCGCGGTCGCGCAGCCACATCGGGTTGCTCGTCTTGCGGTACTGCTCCACGAACCAGCGCAGCCCCTCCAGCGCGGGACCGCTGCCGTCGCCCTCGCTCATCTGCGAGATCGCCAGCCAGCTGCCGGACACGAGCTTGTCCCGGTAGGCGCGCACGACGGCGTCCGGATCGTCGTCCGGGCCGACGAAGTGCAGCACCGCCATCAGCATCACGCACACCGGCTTGTCGAAGTCGATCAGCTCGCGGGTGCGCGGGTGGTTCAGCACCGCCCGGGGATCGCGCATGTCCGCCTGCACGATGCCGGCCCAGTCGGTGGCCGCCTCGTCCTCGAGGATCAGCGTCGCGTGCGCCACGGCCACCGGCTCGTAGTCGACGTAGACCACAGTGGCCTCGTCGTCGTCGCCCAGCGCGGCCTCGACCACCTCGTGCACGTTGCCCGCGGTCGGCACGCCGGAGCCGAGGTCGAGGAACTGCCGGATGCCCGCGTCCAGCGCGGCGCGCACCACGCGGTTCATGAACTCGCGGTTCTGCTTCGCGCCGGGCCGGGCGAGCGACCACATCTTCTCGACCTTGCGGCCGAATTCCCGGTCCACCGCCCAGTTCTGCTTGCCGCCCAGATACCAGTCGTAGACCCGCGCGGCCGAAGGTTTCTCGACATCGACGCCTTCCGGCGCTTTCGGTGCAGCGTCGGGCTTTTCGGTCACTGGGACTCCCCTCGAACAGGCCGTACCGCGCCAGACTAGCGAGAACGCACGGCGGGCCGGCGTTGCCAGCCGGTCCACAGCGGCCGGTAGCCCTGCGCGTACCAGAACGGCGTCGACCGCGGGTTCGCCACGGCGTGGTGCAGCAGCACGACATCCGCGCCCGCCTCGTCGAAGACCTGGTGCGCGTGCGCGGCCAGCGCGGTGCCGACACCGGACGACCGAGCGGCCTCGGAAACCGCCAGCGACGACAGGTAACCCACGCGGGAGGCGGCCACCCGGTGCCGGATCCACCCGGTCTCGTCGGGCATCTGCAGCACGACCATGCCGAGCGGCTGGCCGTACAGCTCCGCGATCCAGACCTGCGGCTCAGGCCGTTCGAGGTGGTGCAGCAGTTCCTTGGCGATCAGCTCCTCGACGCCGGGGCGCAGCGTGATCCGGCCGAACTGCGCGTCGTACCGCTGCAGTTCGAGCTGCAACGCGACCGCGGTGGAGAGGTCGTCCGGCGTCGCGTGCCGGATGCAGACGCCCGGCGTCGCGTCGGGTCCGGCGGCCATCCGCTGCGCCGGGCGCACCGCCAGCACGCCGACCGGGGCGAAGCCGTGCCGGAGGAGTTCGGTGGCCCCGGCGGTGTCGCGGCTGGGCCGGGAGAGCACCGCGGCGCACTCCGTATCCCCCACTCGGGCGAGGGACCGCAGGTGTTCATCCCATCGAGTGAGCAGAGCGTCGAGTCCGGCTGCCGGATCGGGACCGGCGAGCTGAACCTCCAGCCGGTGCTCGACGAGCGCCCGCCACATCGACCGCGGGCTGTCCGGGCCGAGCCCGGTGCAGGTGGTCAGACCGGCCGCGGTGGTGTCGCCGACCTCGGCGGAAAGCAGGACGGAATCCCCTCCGACCTCGAAGGGGAGTGGCGCGGGAAGCAGCGCGTCCACCGTGGCGATGCGCGCCGCATGCCCGGTGGCTGTCACGTCGTTGTGCATGCCGCCATTGTCCGCCGACCGGGCCGGAAAAGACCCCCAGAACACTCCCCGGCCCGGGGGTTCCGGGGCGAACCGGGAGTTTCACTCCTTGGTCCACGCAGGTCAGAGAAGAACGCCCATTGTTAACCCTGGGGTGATCTCCTACTGTCTCGAAAGGGACGCCGGTACGCCCTACGGGGTAAGGTGGCGCCCTCGCCCACACCTGACGTCACGGACGAGCGCGACCGGGCAGCCGGGAAGGAAGGTCGGATGCCGGACAGCAACGCCCATCCCGGTACCGCGCCGGAGGCGATGGGCTCGGGAGGTGCTGGCTCCGCACCGGCCGAAGGCCGCACGGACGAGAGCCGCTTCCGCGTTTACACCTTCTTCGTGCTGGGTCTCGGCCTGCTCGCGGCCTTCGCCGTCGGCGCCTGGCTGCCGTTCCACGGTTCGGCGAAGCTCTGGTGGATCGGCCCGGTGCTCGCGGTCGCGTTCCTGCTCGCCGAACAGCTCGGCATCAACGTCGACGTCCGCAGCGGCATTTCGTGGACCATCTCGTTCACCGAGATTCCGCTGGTAATCGGTTTCTTCGTCGCCCCGTTCGAAGTGGTGCTCGCCGCGCATCTCGTGGCGGGCATCGGCACGCTGCTGGCCCGCAAGGTCGCCGGCCGCGTCCTCTACAACGCGGGCGCGTTCCTGCTCGAAATCACCGGCGCGTTCGCCGTCGCCGGGCTCGTGCACCTGGCCATGGGCGGCGGGCCGACCATGCCGTGGGTCGCCGCGCTCGCCGGAACGCTCACCGCGCCGCTGGTCAGCACGCTGCTCGCGCTGGCCGCCGTGCGCGTGCTGCGCCGCCGGATGCGCGTGAGCACCGCGATCCGGCTGACCGGCCGCATCCTCGTGGTCGGCTTCGTCAACGCCTCGGTCGGCCTCACCGGCTACCTCGTCATCGCGAGCACCCCGCAGGCCTGGCCGCTGGTGTTGGCGGTGTTCCTCGGCCTGACCGCGCTGTACTGGGCTTACTCCGATCTGCTTCGCGAACAGCGGGACATGGAAGCGCTGTCCGACGTCAGCCTGATGGTCGCGCGGTCCGGACAGCAGGCCGCCGCCCGTCCGGCGAGCCGCGGCGAGGAACTGGTGGGCGGCGTCGACGTGCGCGAATGGGCCACGATCGCCGAGCGGATCAAGGACCAGCTCGCCGCCGGACGCGTCGTGCTCCGGCTGCGGCTCGAGCCCGAAGACCCGATGCGCGTCGTGGTCGCGGGCAACGAACTCCCGGCCTCGGACCCGGCCAGCGACGACCCGCTGCTGCGCCTGCCCGGCGCGCACGTGCGGCACTTCCGGATCACCGAGGCCAACCCGGACGTCCGCGCGGCGCTGCTGGAACGCAGTGCGCAGGAAGCGCTCGTGGTGCCGCTGCGCAGCGCGAACCGGCTGCTCGGCGTCGTCGAAGCGCACGACCGGCTCTCGCGCTGGCGCGGTTTCGGCAAGTACGACGTCCAGTTGCTCGGCACGATGGCCAGCCACCTCGCGACGTCGCTCGACAACCGGCGGCTGCTCGCCACGCTCCGCCACGACGCCTACCACGACCCGCTCACCGGGCACCTGAACCGGCCCGGATTCCAGCAGGTCTCGCGGGATCCGCTGCGCGAATCGGCGGAGGTCGTGGTGCTGCGGATCGACCTCGACGTCTTCTCCACAGTCAGCGACGCGCTCGGCTACTCGTGGGCGGACCGGATGGTCGTCGCCGCGGGCACCCGCATCCGCGGCGCACTCGGCCCGGACGTCCCGCTCGCCCGGCTCGAAGGCGCGTCCTTCGCCGCACTGCTCGTGGACTGCACGATCGAAGACGCACACCGCGCCGCGGAACGGCTTCGCGTGCAGCTGTCCGAGCCGTACCCGGTGGACCGGCTTTCGGTCGAGGCCAACGCGATGATCGGCTACGCCAGCTCCGTGGACGACGCCGGCGAGGTTGACGTCGACGGCTTGCTGCAGCGTGCCGACGTCGCCGTCCGCGCCACTCGCGGCGGCGAGGAAGTACGCGGCTACGTGCCGAGCATGGGACAGATCTTCCTGCGCCGGTTCCAGATGGTCACGCAGTTCCGGCAGTCGCTCG
This sequence comes from Amycolatopsis sp. VC5-11, assembly GCF_037034185.1. Taxonomy (NCBI): domain Bacteria; kingdom Bacillati; phylum Actinomycetota; class Actinomycetes; order Pseudonocardiales; family Pseudonocardiaceae; genus Amycolatopsis; species Amycolatopsis sp. VC5-11. The sequence goes on from NZ_JBAGKF010000001.1 coordinate 1,471,518, forward strand.
AAGACGGCCACGTCTCCGTGCACTACCAGCCGAAGGTGACGCTGCCGAACCGGCAGGTGCAAGGCGTCGAGGCGCTCGTGCGCTGGGTGCACCCGGAGTTCGGCAGGCTCGGCCCGGACGAGTTCGTGCCCGCGATCGAGGCGGCTGGCCTGATCGGGGTGCTGACGTCGTTCGTGCTGGAGCAATCGCTGAAGCGCGTGCGCAAGTGGCTCGACGAGGGCCTGCGGATCTCCGCGGCGGTGAACCTGTCGGTGCGGAACCTGTCCGACGACGACTTCCCGGCGAAGGTCCAGCGCGAACTGGAACGCTTCGACGTGCCGCCGGAACTGCTGACGTTCGAGCTGACCGAGTCCGGCGTGATGTCCGACCCGCAGAAGGCGCTGCCGATCCTGCGCGAGCTGCATTCGCTGGGCATCGTGCTGGCGGTGGACGACTTCGGCACCGGCTACTCGTCGCTCGCGTACCTGCGCCAGCTGCCGGTGGACCAGGTCAAGATCGACAAGAGCTTCGTGCTCGGCATGGGCACGGATCTCGGCGACCTCGCGGTGGTGCGGTCGATTGTCGAGCTCGGGCACTCGCTGGGCCTGACGGTCGTGGCGGAAGGCGTCGAGGAGGACGTGGCGCGCGATCAGCTCGAGGCGATGGGATGTGACGTCGCCCAGGGCTATCTGATCTCGCGGCCGCTGCCGGAGGACCGCCTCGAGGCGTGGCTGCAGGCCCGCACGGCACGCTCGCCGGGACGGCACTCGGAGACCGTGCTGACCCTGCTGACCTGAGGTTTTGCGGTTAACCGACCCCGGTTGCACGTGCGGGTGAAGGGGCTTGCTAATCTTTCCAAGTCCTCGCGAGAGGCAGGCCCCTTTAGCTCAGTCGGCAGAGCGTCTCCATGGTAAGGAGAAGGTCTACGGTTCGATTCCGTAAAGGGGCTCGCGAGTAGGCGAGCTATGTCTGCGGAAAACGCAGACGTGGCTCGCTTCGCGGCGTCCATCTGGGGGTCGAACCCCCAGACCCCCGCCAGGGGGCTTGCCCCCTGGACCCCCGGGCCGGGTCACCTTGACTTGGCAGCTCGGGCGGGGTGGGTGTCACGTAGGGCGGTGTAGCTCAGTTGGCAGAGCAAGCGGCTCATAATCGCTGTGTCGCCGGTTCAAGTCCGGCCACCGCTACGCGGTAACGACGGGGCTGGCCCCCGGATCTGAGAGAGAAGGAAACGCTGTGGCTGCCACCGACGTGCGACCCAAGATCACGCTGGCGTGCGAGGAGTGCAAGCACCGCAACTACATCACCAAGAAGAACCGGCGCAACAACCCGGATCGCCTGGAGATGAAGAAGTTCTGCCCGAACTGCGGTACGCACCGGACTCACAAAGAGACCCGCTGACGCAGGCGGTCTTTTACCAGCTTCGCAAAAGCCGTCCCGGCACTCGCCGGGGCGGCTTTTCGCTGTTACCGACGGGTTTAGGCACCCGCGCGGGACGGCCGCCGGGTTCGGTTAGCCTTCTTCGCGTGCCTTTGGACCAGTCGTTCACCGGGCGGGAGTACCCGTCGGACAGCAAGTACTTCGTGAGCCGGGAGAAGATCCGCGAGTTCGCCGACGCGATCGACGACCCGAACCCGGTGTACCGGGACCCGGAGGCGGCCCGCGCGGCCGGCCACCCGGACGTGCTCGCGCCGCCCACCTTCCTCACCATCCTGAACCTGCCGAAGATCAACGGCATCGTGACCGACCCCGCGCTCGGCCTCGACTACTCCCGGATGGTCCACGGCGACCAGGGCTTCCGCTACGAACGCCCGGTCCACGCGGGCGACGAGCTCGAAATCTCGGCCACGATCGAGTCGATCATGGCGCGGGCGGGCAACGACTTCATCAACCTCCGCGCGGAAATCACCGACGCGGACGGCAAACTCGTGTGCACGACGCGGGCGCAGCTCGTGGTTCGGGGGGCGGAAGCGTGAACGTCGGCGACGAACTGCCTCCGCTGGAGGTCCGCATCACCCGCGCGCAGCTGGTCCGCTACGCCGGTGCCTCGCTCGATTTCAACCCGATCCACTGGAACGAGAACTTCGCGACCAAGGTCGGCCTCCCGGACGTGATCGCGCACGGCATGCTCACGATGGCCCTGTCCGGCCGCATCGTCACCGACTGGCTCGGCGACCCGGCCCGCCTCGTGGACTTCAGCACGCGCTTCACCCGCCCGGTCGTGGTGCCGGACAACGACGAGGGCGCACTGGTCGAGGTGACCGCCAAGGTCGGCGCCCTGACCGACGAGGGACTGGCCCGGATCGACCTGACGGTGAAGTTCGAGGGCAAGACCGTGCTGGGCAAACCGCAGGCTCTCGTCCGCCCCTGAGCAACCCGGCTTTGCCCAGCGGTTCCTCCGTGGCCGGTCCTGCCGCCATAGGTCCGGCGCGCTGCTGCGGTCCGTGAAGGGCTCCTTGAGGGAACCAGATTCCCTCAAGGAGCCCTTCACGGCCTTTCGGGGAAGCGAAGCCACGCGGCCAGCCTCGCCAGCCGGTGCTCCGCCGCGGCCCGGCGAGCGCTACCGGGAACCCGCCGCAAACCGCAGCTCTCGCTCGCCCCTGACGAGCCCGCAGCTCGGCCTGATCGCCCCAATGTGGCGTTGGGTGCATCTGACGCATCGAAAGCCACATTGGGTGCGCGGCACGCACCGAACGCCACATTGGGTGCGTCCCAC